>CAWAGZ010000015.1:0-81446 GCA_963781755.1 uncultured Acidobacteriota bacterium | reverse complement strand
CCCGGCGGCACGCCGAGCCTGGCGTCGAAGTCGATTCAACAGGCGTTCGGGACTCCTTCCCGGTTCGCGCTCGCCCCGGCAGTCCGATGCCCGTCCAGGTCGGTGCCGCCGGCCGCCCCGGAGTGTCCAGCAGGCAGCGGCGGGCGAGCTCGGCGCCCGGGCGGTGGCGCTCGTCGGCCATTCCATGGGCGGTTCCGTCGCACTCGCAATCGCGCGAGGTCACCCCGAGTTGCTACGCCGGCTCGTTCTGGTGGCGACTTGCTCAGGTCCGGACGCCGCCGCGGCGGCGAAGCACTACCCGTGGATCAAGAAGGCCTGGGTCCAGCTTCTCGGCGAGCCGCCAGGGGCCGGTGAGGATCGCGTCGCCACGGTGGCGACTTGCGGCCACCGGGATCTCGGTCGAGGATCTCAGGCGGGCGCTCTCGATCCGGGCCTGATCCGTCCCGAAATTGCGCCTGCGAGGGGAGTTGGAAGCACCCTATCGGTGCGTACCCCGACGACGTCAGGAGGGGTGGTAGCCCCTACGCATCGGAGTTCGAACACTCCAGGAGCTTCGAACACCCTCTGGTCTTGCCTCAGGAAATCGTGGCGGGTGACGGGAGGATCGGCACGCCTCCGGAAGCATGTGAAAGACGAGGGGGACGGCGTGGTGCCGCCCCCCGGGAAGTGCATGGGCGATGCCGTGCGTCACTTGACCTATGGGCTCGTCGAGCTCCACTGGGAGGTGTCCCCCGACTCGAAACCGTCGCGGAAGATCAGCGGCGCGTAGTAGGCGACACGCACGCCGCAGATCTGTTGCGTGCTTCCGCTGGTACCCCAGCCGAAGTTGAGGGTGTAGTTCTCCGCGTTGTCGACGATCTCGCTGATCAGCGGGGAGAGCGCCGTTCCGTATCCGAGGCGGTCCCGAGCCGTCACCAGAGTGGCAACCATCGCTTCGGGACGTGAGCCAGGTCCTGGCCCCATACTCGGACGCCACACCGTCTGGACGAGGAAGTTCGTCCCCGAGTCGCGGACCTCTTCGTAGCGGACGATCCCCTGATCCGAGCGCCAGCCCGAGCTCGGCTTGTCGGGTTCGAGGCCCGCCGGCCGCGGATCGCGCAGGAGCGGGCCGCTCCCGGCAGAGTCGGCGTAGAGTCCACCGGCAGGGGCCGCCGCGCGAGCCGCGTGCGTGTCCCGAGAGAAAGGAGCGGCGTCATGGCTTGGGAGATCCAGCAGCGCGGGGTCATCTTCGAAGGAGGCAGAAACGAATGGACGGCGGCGCCGATCGCGATCGTCGCCCCCTTCCCCGGGGTCACGAGAATCCGGCAGGCGTTCTGCGCGATCGCGTCCTTCGACATCGTGTTCCTGAACGACGATCATCACGTCCAGCAGGTCGGAATCAGTCTCGCGCCGGCGACGATTCGCAGCTCCGGCGCGCTCTGGGACGTCTTCGTCTCCGGCACCCTGCCGTTCCGGGACAAGGACCGTTTCGACGACAGCTACCGCGTCACGCTCTCGGTCCTGATCATCGCCGACGTCGAACGCTGACCGCGAGGCCTCCCGGGTCCGCGGCGGCGCAGCGCTCGACACCAAGAGGCCCGCCCAGCTCGAGGACCGAACGACCCCAGATCAGGCCTTGGACACGTAGGGGTCCATCTCCTCTGCGAACAGAGAAGACGGAAACCGAAGTGCTCAACTGGCGCGGCTCGGAAGGCAGGGCTGAAGACGAAGATGGTAGCGCGTACGGGATTCGAACCCGTGTTACCGGCGTGAGAGGCCGGCGTCCTGGACCCCTAGACGAACGCGCCAGGAGGGGCGGAATCTATCGAATTCGACGGGGGTTTGCGCAAGATTCGGGCGCTCGCCCCGGGGGCTCGCGCGGTCGCCCGGGCGGCGCCGGGGCGCCGTCGTCAGACCTGGCGGAAGACGATGGGGACGCCGTCCGGATCGTGGGTCTCGAAGACCAGCGCGCCGTCGACGTCGGTGTGGAGCCCCCCGGGAATGTTGCGGTCGCGGAAGATCAGCTCCTCGTAGGCCTTCTCGGCCGAGGGGACGTTGATCACCACGGTCAGCTTGTGCTGCGGGCCCTGGTAGTCGAAGTTCTCGTCGCGTCCGCCCGGCGCGCCGTCGGCCGAGTGCGGGCGGCCGAGCACCTCGATCGCGCCCGTGCCGGCGGCGAACAGCGCGCCCCGGCCATTCTCCTGGTCCCAGCTGTGCAGGCGCGGCAGCGCCAGCGTCTCGCCGTAAAAGCGGCAGGTGCGATCGAAATCGTGCGCCCGGACGACGACGCGGAATTGCCGGATTTCCATGGCTTCCTTTTCCCTCGCGAAGATCAGCGGATCCCGATCGGCGGCGATCTTTTCACGACCCGGGCGCGAGCGTCGAGGCCGCTGGGCTCGGGGCGCCTGGGTGGTATCGTAGCTCGCCGTGAAGCCGAAGGCCCTCGCCCGGGCGCTCGTGGCGCTCTCCGTCGCGGGGGCGGCGCTCACGATCGCGCAGGAGCCCCCCCTCCGGCCGCCTCTCGCGCGTCCTCCGCGGCGGCGGCGACCACTCCCGCCGAGACCGCCACCGAAGTCACCACCGAGCCCCAGTTCGTGGTCCAGTCGTCCGGCACCGGCACGCTGGCCGGACCGGGCGCCGGAGAGGTCGCGCTGCCCTGGGTCCGGACGGCCGAGGGCGAGCTCGTGGCGCTCGAGCCGGTGGTCACGCGGCTGGGCGGGAGCCTCGAGGTCGGGGCGCTCGGCGCCAGCTTCACGCTCACCGTCGGCAACGTCGCCTTCGTGCTCGCGCCGGGCAGCGCGGCGATGACGCGCGGCACCGACATCGTGGCCCTGTCGCGGGCGCTGGTCGCCCACGAGGGCGCGCTCTACGTCCCCGTGGACCTGATCGAGAAGTGCTACGGCAGCGTGCTCGGCGCGACCGTGCGCTGGGACCCGGAGGGCCACCGGCTGACCCTCGCGCGGCCGGCGGCGCGCGAGCTCCCGGTCGAGATCTCGCGGGTGCACGTCCAGGGCGTCACCACCGTCGTCCTGCGCCTGCCCGAGCCCGTCCGCTATCACGTGATCAACGCCCCGGCGGCGGTCGAGGTGGTGCCGATCGGCGACCGCTTCCTGCCCGCCTCGGCCCCGGCGACCGGTGACGATCCCTATCTGAGAGCGCTCTCCGTCGAAGCCGACCGCGTGCGCCTCGAGGTCGCTCCCGGGATCGAAGCCGACGACTACACGCTCTCCGACCCGTTCCGCATCGTCGTCGACCTGTTCCGGCCGCGCGAGGCGTCGGCGTCGGAGCCGGCCGGTCCGAGCGCGCCGGCCGTGCGGCCGCGCGGCGTCCACACCGTCGTCATCGACCCCGGCCACGGCGGCGACGAGACCGGCGCGATCGGACCGGGCGGAACGATGGAGAAGGACCTCACGCTGGCCATCGCGCGGGCGCTGGCCGAGAAGCTGCGCTCCGAGCTGGGGCTCGAAGTCGTGCTGACCCGGGACGACGACGTCGCGGTGCCGCTCGACGACCGCTCCGCTCTGGCCAACCAGCAGAAGGCGGACCTGTTCATCTCGGTCCACCTCAACTCGACCGTCGCAGGTGGGCGCGCGCACGGCGCCGAGACCTACTTCCTCTCGCTGCAGGCGAGCGACGAGCGCGCCTCGAGCCTGGCGGCGAGCGAGAACCTGACCGGCGGACGGCCGCCGGCGCCGGGAAGCGAGGAGTTCGACCTCCAGCTGCTGCTCTGGGATCTCGCCCAGAGCCGGCACCTCGAGGCCTCCCAGCGCCTGGCGACGCTGATCCAGCAGGAGCTCAACAAGACCCTCGAGCTGACCGACCGCGGGGTCAAGCAGGCGCCTTTCCGCGTGCTGATGGGCGCGGCGATGCCCGCCGTGCTGGTCGAGCTCGGCTTCCTGTCGAACCCCGACGAGGAGAAGCAGCTGCGCGACCCGGCGTACCGCGGGGAGCTCGCCGAGACGCTCGTGCGCGCCGTGGCGCGGTTCAAGAACGAGTACGAGGGAACCGCCGCAGCACCGGGCGGAGCTTCCCCGTGAGTCGCCGCGCCGCGGCCGCGCTGGTGGCGACGGCGCTCGTCGTCGTCGCCCTGGCCGCCCTGCTCGCCTGGCGTCACCGTCGGGCCGTGGCCGCGCCGGCGGAAACGGCCCCGCCGCCGGCGGCGGCGGTCGAGGCTCCGCGCGAGACCTGGAGCGCCACCCTGTGGCTGCCCTCGGCCTCCGACCGGCTCGCCCCGTTGACGGTCACCGTGGAGAGCGCCGGCGACGCCCGTGCGCGTGCCGAAGCGGTGGTCTCCGCCCTGCTCGCGGCCGCGCCGGAAGCGCCGAGGGCGCCGGTCTTCCCGCGCGCGGTCCGGCTCGGTCGGCTGCTGCTGCTCGACGGCACGGCCTACGTCGACCTGCGCCCGGACGACGGCGGCGAGCTGCCGTCCTCCGGTTCGGCGGTGGAGCTGATGCGCGTCTACTCGATCGTCCACACGCTGGTGCGCAACGTGCCGGAGGTCCAGCGCGTCGTCCTGCTGTGGAACGGCGTCCAGCGGCCCGCCTTCCCGGGGCACGTCGACACCGGCCACGCCCTGAAGCCCCTGGCCTCGCTCGAGGGCTCGTGAGCGATTCGCGTCCGATCGGCGTCTTCGACTCCGGCGTCGGCGGCCTGACCGTCGCCGCCGCGCTCGGCCGTCGCCTGCCCGCCGAGTCGATCCTCTACCTGGGTGACACGGCGCGCCTGCCGTACGGCACCAAGTCCGAGCAGACCGTGGCGCGCTACACGCAGACCAACGTGGACTTCCTCGCCGGGCGCGGCGTCAAGGCCGTGGTGGTCGCCTGCAACACCGCCTCGGCTCTGGCCCTGCGCCACCTGGACACGGCGCTGCCGGTCTGGGGCGTCATCGCCCCCGGAGCGCGACGGGCGGCGGCGGTCTCGGCCGGGCGGGTCGGCGTCATCGCCACCGAGTCGACCATCCGCTCGGACGCCTACGCGGCGGCGCTGCGCCGCCTGCGGCCGGAGCTCGACGTGCGCTCGCAGGCCTGCCCGCTGCTGGTACCGTTGGTGGAGGAGGGCTGGCTGGACGACCCGGTCACGACCGAGATCGTCCGCCGCTACCTCGAGCCCGTGCTCGAGGCGGGCATCGACACGCTGGTGCTCGGTTGCACCCACTATCCTCTGCTGGTGCCGGTGATCGAGAAGGTCGCCGGCCCGGACGTGCGTCTCGTCGACTCCGCCGAGGCGGTGGCGCTCGAGGTCGGCTCGGAGCTCGAGCGGCTCGGGCTCGAGGCCCGGGGCCGTCAGGGCGAGGACCATGTCTGCGTGACCGACGCCGCCGAGCGGTTCACCCGTCTGGCGAAGGAGATCCTGCACCGGCCGGTCCGGCTCGAGCTGGTCGACCTGGCCGAGGAGAGAGGAGACCGAGGATGACCTCAGCGTCCGCCCGACGCGCCGGCGGCCGCGCCGCCGACGCGCTGCGCCCGACGTCGATCGAGATCGACGTCTCGAAATGGGCCGAGGGTTCGGTCCTGATCGCCACCGGCGACACGCGGGTCCTGGTCACCGCGTCGGTGGAGAACCGCGTCCCGGGGTTCCTCGCCGGCAGCGGCCGCGGCTGGCTGACGGCCGAGTACTCGATGCTGCCGCGCGCCACCGCGTCGCGTAGCCAGCGCGAGGTCACCCAGGGGCGGCCCTCCGGCCGCACGGCCGAGATCCAGCGGCTGATCGGCCGCAGCCTGCGCGCGGCGATCGTGCCGGAGGCGCTCGGCGAGCGGACGGTGACGCTCGACTGCGACGTGCTCCAGGCCGACGCCGGGACTCGCACGGCGGCGGTGACCGGTGGCTGGGTGGCGACCGTCCTGGCGCTGGCCAAGCTCTACCTGGCGGGGGACCTGCCCGACTGGCCGGTGGCGGCGCAGGTGGCCGCGGTCTCGGCCGGCCGCGTGGACGGCGCGCTCCTGCTCGATCTCGACTACCCGGAGGACCAGGCCGCCGAGGTGGACGTCAACGTCGTCGGCACGGCCGACGGACGCCTGGTCGAGGTCCAGGGGACCGGGGAGCGGCGGATGTTCGAGCGCGCCGAGCTCGACCTGATCCTGGATCTCGCCTTCGCGGGGATCGTGGCGCTGGGCCGGGCGCAGAGCGCCGCCGTCGCCGAACGGCTGGCCGCGGTCGAGGAGCGCCGCGCCCGAGGCCGCCGCGGACCCGCCAAGCCGCGCGCCGAGCGCGGAATGTGGGGGCCGCCCTCCGGTCGCTGACGCCGCGTCGGGAGGTTCCGGCTAGAGGATCCGGCCGGTGACGGGGACCTTGAGCTCGGGGATCACCGGGCTGGTGGTCTCGATCTCGAGCTGGGCGTCGATCTTCCCTTTGGGCATCGAGGGCGCCAGGGCGACGACGATCCTCCAGCGCTTTCCGTTCTCGACCACCTCCGCGCGAGCGCTGACCCCTTCGGCGTCGGAGTGCACCGAGCTGACCTCGACCGGCTGGTCGCCGAAGTTGACCAGAGTGAGCACGACCTCGCGCGCCTGGCCGGCGAGCGAGATGTCGCCGAAGCGGGCGGCGTCCTGGGACAGGTGGAGGACGGGGCGGACCACCCCGGACAGCGGGAGCTGCAGCGTCTCCTGCTGCGGGTGGTTGGTGCGGACGACCAGGAAGTCGCTCAAGGGGCCGACCGGAGCGTCGGCGGCCAGGCTCACCTCGATCCGCCACTGCGGTCCGGTGCCCTCGGCGACCCTCTCGGCGTCGGTCGCGGGGCGGACCTTCGCCGAGACATAGGGCAGCTTCGAATCCGCTCCGGTGATCGCGAACTTCGGATCGTCGGGCGACCAGACGGTGACGTCGGTGGTCTGAGGCGCCATCGTCTGGGTCTGGACGAAGCGCACGTAGGACGGCTCGGCCAGGACGTGGGCGGTGATCTCGGCCTTGACCGTCAGCACGAGGCGTGGCGTGACCGAGTCGTTGGAGTAGACGGTCACCGCCTTGGCGATCGCGCCGGTGAAGCCGTCGGTGTGGATGACGACCTTGACCTGGCCGCTCTTTCCGGGCTCGATCTTGCGGTCGAATGCCGCGACGGTGCAGCCGCAGGACGGCTGCACGCTGCGGATCGTGAGGTCGGCGTCGCCCTCGTTGCGGAGCTCGAAGACCTGGGTGATCTGGTCGCCGCGCGAAACTTTGCCGGCTTCGCGCGTCGTCTCGGGAGCGACGATCTTGGGCGCCTTCGCCGGTTCCGCGGGCGTCGCCGGGGTCTGGGCGTCCTGAGCGGTGGCTGCGGCCGGGGTGGCCGGGGCGGTCGCCGCGGCGGGCAGGTCCGTGGCCGGCGGAGCGCTCGGCGGCGCCTCCTGCGCGCGGGCCGGGAGGGCGGCGAGCGGAAGGGTCGCCGCGAGTGCGACGAGAGGGAGCCAGAGGGTGAGCCGGCGCATCGGAGCCTCCTTCGGGTTCGGCCCGCCGCTCGCGCCGGCTCCGCCCGCGGGGACGGGAACCGGCCGAGTGGGGCCGCAGACGCGATGCTATACTGCGCCACCTTCCGCCGGCCTGCGCGACGCTTTCCGAAGCCGACGTCTCCTTGGTCCAGCCGCTCGACATCCACCTGATCGCCATCGGCGGCACCGGCATGGCGCCGCTCGCCTGCCTGCTCGCCGGCCTCGGCCACCGGGTGCGCGGCTCCGACGGCCCCCTCTACCCGCCGATGTCGACCCTGCTCGCGGACGCAGGGATCGTGCCCGCGACCGGCTACGACGCCGGGCACCTCGAGCCTCGGCCGGATCTCGTGATCGTCGGCAACGCGGTGCCCCGCGACAACCCGGAGGCGGTCGCCGCCGAGCGCCTCGGCCTGCCGCGGTTGTCGATGCCCGAGGCGCTGGCACGTTTCTTCCTCGCCGACCGCCGCCCGCTGGTGGTGGCCGGAACCCACGGCAAGACCACGATCTCGGCGCTCGCGGCCTGGGTCTGGACCGCCTGCGGACGCGACCCCGGCTACCTGGTGGGCGGCCTGCCCGTGAACCTCGGCGCGAGCTTCCACCACGGCGGCGGCGACCGCTTCGTGGTCGAGGGGGACGAGTACAACGCGGCGTACTTCGACCGCGGCGCGAAGTTTCTCCACTACCGTCCGGAGACCGTCGTACTGACCTCGGTCGAGTACGACCACGCCGACCTCTACCCCGACCCGGAAGCGTTGCTGGCCGCCTATCGCCAGCTCGTCTCCCTGCTACCGGCCGGCGGCGCGCTGGTCGCGTGCGGCGACTCGGACGAGGTCCGGGCGCTGGCCGCGGCGGCGCGCTCCGAGGTCGTGCTCTACGGCGAGCGGCCGGACAACGACGTGCGCTTCGCCTCGCCGCCGCGCCCGAGCGCCGCGGGCACGACCTTCACGGTGGCCGAATCCTCGGGCGGCCGGTTCGAACTGAACCTCGGCGTCTGGGGGAGCCACAACGCGTCGAACGCGCTCGCGGTCTGGGCGGCGGCCCGGCGGGACGGTCTCGAGCCGGAGCGGATCGCGGCGGCGCTCGCGGCGTTTCGCGGCGTGCGGCGCCGCCAGGAGGTCGCCGGCGAGGCGGACGGCGTGACGGTGATCGACGATTTCGCCCACCACCCGACCGCCGTGGCCAGGACCCGCGAGGCGATCCGCGACCGCTTCCCGGGGCGCCGCCTGATCACCTGCTTCGAGCCGCGCAGCCTGACCGCGGGCCGCTCCTTCCTGCTCGAGCGCTACCGCGAGGCGTTCGCGGGGATCGACCCGGTGCTGCTCGCGCCGGTGTTCCACCACGCCCGGCTGGGCGAGGCCGAGCGCCTCGATCTGGCCGCCCTCGCCCGCGAGCTGGCGCTGGCGGGCACACCCGTCGAGGCCCTGCCGTCGGTCGACGCGGTCCTGGGGCGGGCGCTCGAGCTCGCGCGCGCCGGCGACGTCGTCGCCTTCATGTCCTCCGGCTCCTTCGCGGGCCTGCCGCGGCGCATGGTGGACGCCCTCGCCGGGCGCGGGGCCGCCCGGTCGGAAGCGCCCGGTTGAGGCCAGGGAAATGGCTCTGCTAGCATCTCCCGAAGGTCCTCTCAGCCGTTGGAGCCGTCGGAGACATCGGAGCCAGCCACAGGAGACCGCCGGGGCCACCCAGGTGAGGAAACACGCCGACCCATGACCTATCCCGGGAATCCCTCCCTGTCCGCGGAGGTCCAACAGCGGATCCTCACCACCTACCGGCAATCGCTGACCAGCGCCGAGAGCGGCAACCGCGACGAGGCGCTGCTCGGCTGCGACTTCGTGCTCCGGCTCGACCCGGAATTCACCGCCGCCCGCAAGCTCCAGCAGATGCTCTCGACCGAGCGGCCGCCGGAGGTCTACCGGGACCTCATCTCGGCCCTGGACAGCGGGAACTTCGACGCGGGCGAGGGCTACCACGAGATGTTCCGGGAGATGATCGAGCAGCGGCGCTTCGCCGAGATCCTCAACGCCGCGGAGCGCGACAAGCGCCTGATCGAATCCGACCCCGAGCTGCACGAGATCGTCGAGCAGGCGCAGGCCCGTTACGAGGCCGATCCGTACGTGTCGAAGTTCGCCGAGGCCGCCGACGTGGCGCGGCGCAACGGAGACCCGGTCGAGGCGCGACGTCTGCTCGACAAGGCGCGGTCGCTCGACCCCACCCACCCGCGCGTGGCCGAGGTCGCGGCCAGCTTCGTCGGGACCAACGCGGCGCCGCCGGCGGAGGGCGGAGCGGGAGCCGTCGACCCGTCGCTCGACCTCCCCGAGCTCGACTTCTCCTTCGACGAGCTCCCGGACGCGGCCGAGGCGGGCCTCGAGGAGCCGCCGGCCGCCGCCGAGGAGCCGCTGGAGCGTCCCCCCGAGGAGACCTCCGGGCGCATCGTGGAGCTGCTGGACGAGGGCCAGGCCGCGTTCGATCGCGGTGAGTACCAGTCCGCGATCGACGCCTGGTCCCGGATCTTCCTGATCGACATCGACCACGAGGAGGCGGCGCGCAAGATCGAGCGCGCGCGCCAGCTCAAGTCCGAACGCGAGCGCGAGACCGAGGAGATCTTCCACGAAGGCCTCGCCAGCTTCGACAAGGGCGACTTCGCCGCGGCGCGCGAGACGTTCCGTAGAGTGCTCGAGCTCAATCCCGGCTACGCGCTGGCGCGTGAGTACCTGGACAAGATCGAGGAGCGCGAGGCGGGCGGCACGACCTCCGGCTCGATGTCGATCCCCGAGCTGGCTCCGCCGCCCGCCGCGGCCCCTCCTGCCGACGGGGCAGCGGCGACGGAAGCCGCGTCGCGCCGCGCGCCGCTCGAGATTCCGATGTCCCCGGACGACATCGAGATGCCGGATACTCCGCGCCGCGCGGTCGGCTCCGGTTTCGCGGCCACGGCGCGCCGGACGAGCTCGGGGGGACCGTCGCCCCGCTTCCTGCTCATCGGCGGCGCGGTCCTGCTGTTGCTCGGCTTCGGCGGGTGGTTCCTCTTCTCGCAGCGCGCCCAGCTCTTCCCCAACGCCGAGCCGGCCACCGCGCCGACCACCTCCGGCGCCGCGGATCCGATCGCGCGCGCCCAGGAGCTCCACGAGAAGGGGCAGACCGCGCTCGCGGTGGCGCTGCTGCGCCGGCTCCCGCCCCAGGACACGCACTCGGACGAGGCGCAGTCGCTGATCTCGCAGTGGGAGAAGATCAGCGCGCCGGCGGAACAGGAGACGACGCACCCGGAGCTGACCAACCGGCGCCGGACGTTGCTCGAGGCGGCGCAGAAGGCCGAATCGGCAGGCGAGAATTTCCGCGCCCGGAGGCTGTTCGCCCAGGCCGCCGGGCTGGCGCCACTCGACGGCGACTGGGTGGCGATGGCGGCGGCCGCGGAGCAGAACCTCCAGCCGCTGGCGCAGGAGCTCCAGTTGTACAAGGACGGGGACTACGAGTTCCTCGTCAACCAGCTCTGGCGGCGGCGCGAGGCCGAGCCGGGGAACCGCGACATCGCGCGCATGCTGGTGGACGCCTACTACAACCTGGGCGTGCGCGATCTGCAGCGGGGCGACCCGGGCTCGGCGCGCCAGAAGTTCCGCGAGGCGCGCGGAATCGACACGACCGACACCCAGCTGCAGCGGCTCGAGCGCTTCTCGGCCGCCTACGAGAACAAGGGTCAGGATCTGCTGTACCGGATCTTCGTCAAGTACATCCCGATGCGATGAGCGAGACCCCGCACGAGGACCCGGTGCTGTTCGATCTGCCGATGGCGCCCGCCGCCAGCGAGGCGACGCCGTCGCCCGCGCGCCGGGTCCACCGCGCGGCGGGGCAGCGCCCGGAGTCGCTGCCGCTGTTCACCGAGGAAGAGCTGGCAGGAGGCGCGGAGCCGACCGACGAGCCCGCGCAGACGCCCGAGCCGATCCGTCCGGAGGGATTCCGCTCGCCGTTCGAGCGACCGGAGCGACCGGAGCGACCGCGGCCGGTCGCGCTGCCGCCGCCCGGGCCGGAGCCGGAAGCCGCGCCGCTGGCCGCGCGGCTGCGCGCCAGCTCCGGCGACCTGATCGTGATCGCTGCGGTTGCGGTGACCGCGATCGCCGGCGCCGGATCGCTCGGCGCGCCGGTCGAAGTCGACCGAATGCCGGCGGTCGGCGTCTTCCTGCTCGCCTGGAGCTTCGTCTACTTCGTCGTCTCCCTGGCCTTCTGGGGCCAGACCCCGGGGATGGCCTGGGCCGGGTTGATCGCCCGCGCCGGGCGCGGCGAGCCGCTCTCCTTCGGCCAGACCGCCCGCCGCTGGGCCGCGACCTGGCTGACCTGGGCCCTGGCCGGCCTGCCCGGCCTGCTCGCCCTGACCGGCCGCTCCCTGACCGACCGCCTCTCCGCCTCCCGCACCTACCCGGTCTCGACCGGGATCTGATTCCAAGACCGTCGGTCTCGGCGCGCAGCGCGGCCCGCCGCGGTCAATCCGCCTGCCCCCGGGCGCGGAGGATGCCGGTGGCGATCCAGAGGTTGCCGAGGCAGGTGGCGGCGGCGAAGACGGGGAGGGCGGGGACGCCCGGGATCAGAGCCACGGCGCCGCCGAGCTGGTAGAGGACGCCGGCGGTGCGCTGGGCCGGAAGCGCCAAGCCGCCCAGCACGAACAGCGAGTGGCCGAGCAGGAGCAACCAGAGGGCAGGCAGGAGCCGGGGCTGGCCGGCCCAGACCAGCGCGGCGGAGAGCGCGGTCGCGACCAGCGAGAGGTTGCCCTGGATGCGCATCGCCCAGGCGCCGGCCCTCGAGGCGCCGTATCGGCGCCGGGCGCCGAGCAGCGTCACTCCCTCGACGGCGCCTCCGACCAGGATCGCACCGCACCAGAGCACCAGCACGCCGGGGGCGCCGAACCCCGCTGCCGCGCGGTCGGTGGCGAGCGCCGCCGCGGGCAGCACCAGCGCCCAGCCGACCCACGGCCAGGGGGAGGACAGATAGGGACGGCTGGCGCGACGGAAGATCCTGCGGACTTCGTCGAAGCCGCTGTCCTCCTCGGAGCCTCGGCCGCTGAGGGAGCCGCCGAAGGCCGGGTCGTACTCGCTCGCCGCCACGGCGGGCGAGCGTAGCACCGCGTGGAGATCACTCTCGCGCGCGGCGGCGTAGGCTTGCGCCCCGAGGAGGCGACATGACGGAGACTTGGCGTTGGACGACGACCGCTTTCGAGATTCCCGGCTACCGGATCACCCAGAGCCTCGGCGTGGTGCGCGGCATCACGGTCCGCTCGCGCTCGATCCTGGGTCGGATCGGGGGCGCTCTGCAGACCCTGGCGGGGGGCAACATCACGATCTACACCGAGCTGTGCGAGAAGGCGCGCGGCGAGGCCTTCGCGCTCATGCTGCAGCACGCCCGCGAGCTCGGAGGCAACGCTCTGGTGGGGGTGCGCTACGACGCGACCGAGGTGATGGACGGGGTCACCGAAGTGCTGTGCTACGGCACCGCGGTCGTGGTCGAGGCGGAGGGAGACTCGTCCGCGGCGTCGCGGCCGGCCTGAAAGCCATCGTCGCTCGGGGGAAAAGTGGGGCGGCGGGAGGGCACGGTCCCCGCCCGCCGCCGGAACGTGCCGGAACGACCGGTCAGCTTCGGATCGAGACCTTGGTCGCGACCCGCGACTTTCCCTTCAGGTGGTAGGTCACCGAGACCTTCTCTCCCACCTTGAGGTCGGTCCAACTCGCGGCGCCGTTGGCGCGCGCCACCTGGATCGCGGCGTCGGAGACGAACGCCACCGCGCCTTTGGTTCCCTTGACCTTGAACGACTTTCCGGCCGCGTCGACCGCCGCCACGGTGCCGGTCACCGTGTGATTCGTCACGGTCGCCGCCGAATGCGCGGCCGCAGTGCTCGCCGTGGTGCCGGCGAACGCGGCGCCGGCGAGCAGGAACGCCCCTGCCAAGAGAAAAGCGGAACCCTTCTTCACGACCCAACCTCCTCTTGCTCAGACGCACGCGGAGTTCATCCCCGCGGGTGCTGGATGGAGGGCCTTCAAGCAGGGGGAGTGCCAAGTCCGGGCCGCATTCGAATCCCGTTGATCCGGTGCGGGTTGGCGGCCGCCGCCTGCGCCCGAGGGGCAGGCGGTGGCCGCCGAAATGGCCGCTGCGGCGAGGCCGGAGGTCGGAACGTGAGGCGGAGGATGGCGTGGGCCCGGTCCGCCGCAGGGTTCGCGACCGAGCGTCCCGTCAGCTTTGGATCGAGATCCTGGTCGCGATGCGCGACCTGCCCCGGAGGTGGTAGGTCACCGAGACCTTGTCGCCCACCTTGAGGTCGCTCCAGAGCGCGGCGCCGTCGGTACGCGTCATCTCGATCGCCGTGCCCGGGTCGAACGTCACCTCGCCCCGGGTTCCCTGGATCTTGAACGTCTTCCCGATCGCGCCGACCTCCGCCACGGTGCCGGTCATCGTCTGGTTCGTCACGGCCGCCGCCGGATGCGTGACCGCGGCGCTCCCGGCGGTGCCGGCGAACGCGGCGCCCGCGAGCAGGAACGCACCTGCCAAGAGAAATGCAGAACCCTTCTTCACGACCCAACCTCCTCTGGTTCGGACACGCGCGGAGTCCATCTCCGCGGGTGTTGGACAAAGAGCCTTACAGTCGGCGGAGTGCCAACTGGGGCCGAGTCCCGAGTCCCTCGGAACGGTCGAGGGCTGGCGTCCGCAGCGGCGTCGCCCGCGGCAGGGCCCCGCGCCGGAATCGCCGCGGCGGCGAGGCCGGAGCTCAGCGGGTGAAACGGAGGATGGCGCGGAGCCGGCCCGCCGCGAGACTCGGGACGGAACGTCCCGTCAGGTGTGGATCGCGACCTGGGTCGCGATCCGCGACTTTCCCTGGAGGTGGTAGAGCACCGAGACCTTCTCGCCCACCTTGAGGTCGCTCCAGCTCGCGGCGTTGCCGGCGCGCACGACGTGAATCGTCGTGTCCGGTACGAAGGTCACCGCGCTCCAGGGTCCCTTGACCTCGAACGACCTGCCGTCCGTGTCGACCGCCTTCACGGTGCCGTTGACCTCGTGGTTCGTCACGGCCGGTGCCGAATGCGTGGCGCTCGTGCTCGCGGTCGTTGCGGCGAATGCGGCGCCGGCGAGCAGGAACGCACCTGCCAAGAGAAAAGCCGATCCCTTCTTCACGACTCAACCTCCTCTTGCTCAGACGCGCGCGGAGCCCATCTCCGCGTGTGCTGGACGGAGGAAGCTCTAGCAGGCGGAGTGCCAGCTCGGACCGAAGCCCGAGTTCGTTGGAGCGAAGGGGTTCTGGCCTCCGTCGGGCGCCCCCGCGGGCGGCGGCCACGCCGAAATGGCCACGGGGGGCGGCCGGGGCTCAGCGGGTGAGGCGGAGGATGGCGCGGGCGCGGGACTGCTGCTGCTGCTTGCGCGACCAGGCCTCGTCGCTCGCCGAGGGCAGGCCCTGGGCGGCCGCGAGGCTCTCGTTCGCAGCCTCGGAGGAGAGCCCGTCGGGAGCGACGGCCTCCTCGGTCAGGACCGTCAGCCGGTCCTCGACCATCTGGGCGAATCCGCCGGAGACGAACAGACGGTGGCGCGCGCCGGCGGCGTCGTCGACCCGGAGCACGCCCGAGCCGAGTTGTACCAGAAGCGCCGCGCGCCGGGGCAGAATCCCCATCTCGCCGTCGAAGGTCGGCAGGGCGACGAACCTCGCCTCGACGGCGAGGACCTCGCGCTCGGGCGTCACCACGACGACGCGGAACGTACCCGCCACGGCGCTCAGCCCTTCTCCAGCCGCTCGGCGTTCTTCTCGGCGTCCTCGATCGTCCCGATGTACATGAACGCCTGGTCGGGGAGGTGGTCCCACTTGCCATCGCACAGCTCCTCGAAGCTGCGGATGGTCTCGTCGCGCTTGACGTAGATCCCCTTGAAGCCGGTGAACTGCTCGGCGACGAAGAAAGGCTGCGAGAGGAAGCGCTCGATCTTGCGCGCGCGGCGCACCACCAGCTTGTCGTCCTCGGCGAGCTCGTCGATTCCCAGGATCGCGATGATGTCCTGGAGGTCCTTGTAGCGCTGCAGGATCTGCTGTACCCGACGCGCCACGCGGTAGTGCTGCTCGCCGAGGGCGTCGGGGGAGAGCAGGCGGCTCGACGAGGCGAGCGGATCGACCGCGGGGTAGATGCCCTTCTCCGAGATCGAACGCTCCAGGTTGACCGTCGAGTCGAGGTGGGTGAAGGCGTTGGCCGGCGCCGGGTCGGTGTAGTCGTCCGCGGGGACGTAGATCGCCTGGATCGAGGTCACGGCGCCGAGCTTGGTGGAGGTGATCCGTTCCTGCAGCGCGCCCATCTCGGTCGCCAGCGTCGGCTGGTAGCCGACCGCCGAAGGCATCCGGCCGAGCAGCGCCGAGACCTCGGAGCCGGCCTGGGTGAAGCGGAAGATGTTGTCGATGAACAGCAGGGTGTCGGCGCCGGTCTGGTCGCGGAAGAACTCGGCCATCGTCAGCGCCGAGAGCGCGACGCGCAGCCGGGCTCCCGGCGGCTCGTTCATCTGGCCGAACACCATGACGGTCTGGTCGATCACCGACTTGCCGGTGTCGCCGATCTTGGCCTCCTGCATCTCGAGCCACAGGTCGTTGCCCTCGCGCGTCCGCTCGCCGACCCCGGCGAAGCAGGAGTAACCGGAGTGGAAGCGCGCGAGACGGGCGATCAGCTCCTGGATGATGACCGTCTTGCCGACGCCTGCGCCGCCGAACAGGCCGGCCTTGCCGCCGCGCACCAGCGGGCAGAGCAGGTCGATGACCTTGATCCCGGTCTCGAAGATCTCGGTCTTGGGCGAGAGCTCGTCGAAGCCCGGCGGCTCGCGATGGATCGAGCGCCGCTCCTGGGTCGTCACCGGGCCGCGGTCGTCGATCGGGTCCCCGACCAGGTTGAAGACGCGACCGAGCGTCTCCGGGCCGACCGGAACCGTCACCGGTGAGCCGGAGTCCTCGATTCCCTGGCCCCGGCGCAGACCATCGGTCGAGCCGAGCGCGATCGCGCGCACCTGGCCGCCGCCGAGGTGCTGGGCGACCTCGCACCAGAGGGTCTCCTGGACGGTTTCGGTGAGCACCGTGCGCTCGACCTCCACCCGGAGGGCGTTGTACAGGGCCGGCAGGTGATCCTCGGCGAACTTCGCGTCGAGGGTCGAGCCGATGACCTGTGTGATCTTGCCGACGTTCGGAGTCGTCATCTCGGGAAACCTCGTTCAGGCCAGGGCGTTGGCGCCGCCCACGATGTCGAGCAATTCCATCGTGATGTGGGTCTGGCGCGCCCGGTTGTACTTGCGGGTCAGGTTCTTGATCATGTCTTCGGAAGCGTCGGTCGCGGCCTTCATCGCCGTCATGCGCGCCACCTGCTCGGAGACCGTTGCGTCGAGGAAGGCCTGGAAGAGCCGGATGCGCACGGTCGCCGGCAACAGGGCCGAGAGCAACGTCCGCGGGTCCGGGCGGAACTCGTAGCCGATCGGCGCCCTGGGTTCCGAGCTCTCGATCGCCGGGCGGTCGGCGACCAGCGGCAGGAGCTGGACGGCTTCGGGACGCTGCCGGCCGGCCGAGTAGAAGCGCATGTAGGCGACCTCGACGCCGGAGATGCGACCGGCGAGGAAGTCGTCGATCAGGCGGTTGGCGACGGCCTCGACCTGGTCGAAACGCGGCGCGTCGTCGATCGAGACCTCCTGGGCGGCCATCGGCTGGCGGCGGAAGCGGAAGAAGGCGACGCCCTTCTTGCCGAAGACCCGCAGCTCGTGGGCGCGCCCGGCCGATTGCCAGGTCTCGAGGCGCTCCTGGGCGGTGCGCAGGACGTGGGCATTGTAGCCGCCGCACAGCCCGCGCGAGGAGCTCAGGACGACCAGGGCGACCGGCGCTTCCGGGTTCGCGGTCTTCATCAGCGGGTGCTCGACGTCACCGGCACCGCGCGAGAGGTCGCCGGCCAGCTCGGCCAGCTTCTCGGTGTAGGGCCGCGACGCGACCGCCCGGTTGAAGGCGGCCTGGAAGCGCGCGGTGGCGATCAGCTGCATCGTCCGCGTGATCTTGCGGATGTTGCCGATCGCCTTGCGGCGCTTGACGAGAACTCTGCGGTTGGCCATCGCTCGTGTCCGTTCCCGGGCTCAGGGCTTGACGGTCTCACTGGCCCGCTTGAGGAACTGGGCCTTGAAGTTGGTCAAGACCTCCAGCAGGCGCTTCGACAACGTCTCGGACAGGTCGCCGCTCTCGCGCAGCTCCTCGAGAATCTCGGGGAACTCGCTGCGGACGTGCTCGAGCATCTCGGACTCGAACTTCAGGACTTCGGACAGCGGCAGGTCGTCGAGCACGCCCTTGGTGCCGGCGAAGATCGAGACCACCTGCTCGTACGTGTCGTACGGCCGGTACTGCGGCTGCTTGAGGAGCTCGACCATGCGCTTGCCACGGTCGAGCTGCTTCTGGGTCGCGGCGTCGAGGTCGGTTCCGAGCTGGGAGAAGGCCTCGAGCGAGCGGAAGGCGGCGAGATCGAGCCGCAACGAGCCCGCGACCCGCTTCATCGCCTTGCGCTGGGCGTTGCCGCCGACGCGGGACACCGAGATGCCGACGTTGACCGCGGGGCGGACGCCGGCGAAGAAGAGGTCGGGCTCGAGGTAGATCTGGCCGTCGGTGATCGAGATGACGTTGGTCGGGATGTAGGCCGAGACCTCGCCCTCCAGGGTCTCGATGATCGGCAGCGCGGTCATCGAGCCGCCCGAGTCCGGGAAGTGGTGGACGCGGAAGCTGTCGCGGTCGTCGAGGCTCCCGAGGAACGCCTCGGCGCGGTGCTCGCCGTGCGGGCGGTGGTAGAGGCCGAGCTCGTCGTCCGGCCGCACGTCCTCGGGCGCCGCGAGGCCCTGCGGGTGCTTGCGTGCCAGGCCGCGGTCGGTCGCGTTGTCCGGCGTGTCGCGGGGAACGACGGCGTACTCGTCGCGCAGCTTGACCGCTCGCTCGAGCAGCCGCGAGTGGAGGTAGAAGACGTCGCCGGGGTAGGCCTCACGGCCCGGCGGCCGGCGCAGCAGCAGCGAGAGCTGGCGGTAGGCGGCGGCCTGCTTCGACAGGTCGTCGTAGACGCACAGCGTCGCCTGGCCCTCCGTGTACATGAAGAATTCGGCCATCGCAGCTCCGGCGTAGGGCGCGATGTATTGCAGCGGCGCCGGGTCCGAGGACGATGCGACGACCACGATGGTGTAGTCCATCGCGCCGCGCTCGCGCAGCTTCTCGACCAGGCCGACCACCGTCGACTCCTTCTGGCCGACGGCGACGTAGACGCAGACGACCCCGGCGCCCTTCTGGTTCAAGATGGTGTCGATGGCAATGGCGGTCTTGCCGGTCTTGCGGTCGCCGATGATCAGCTCGCGCTGTCCCCGGCCGATCGGGATCATCGAGTCGATCGCCTTGATGCCGGTCTGGAGCGGCTCGTTGACCGGCTGGCGCTGGGCGATCCCGGGCGCCTTGTACTCGAGCGGACGCTGGTGCGGCGTCTCGATCGACCCCAGCCCGTCGAGCGGCCGGCCGAGCGGATCGACCACCCGGCCGATCAGCGCCGGGCCGCACGGCACCGACACCAGATCGCCGGTCCGGCGGACCTCGTCGCCCTCCTTGATGCCCAGGTAGTCGCCCAGGATGACGACGCCGACCGAGCTCTGCTCGAGGTTGAAGGCCTGGCCGTAGGAGCCGTTGCTGAAGGTCACGAGCTCGCTCGCCATGACGTTGGACAACCCATAGACGCGGGCGATTCCGTCGCCCACCTCGAGCACCCTGCCGACCTCGGCGAGATCGACCTCGCTTCGGTACTGCCGGATCTCCTCGGTCAGGACGGAGGAGATTTCGTCGACCCTGAATCGCATGGCGCCAACCTTTCCTTGCGGCCGCTAATCGGTGTTCGTGACGTAGGACTTCTGTTCGAGCAGCTCGCGCGACGCGCGAGCCAGCAGGTCACCGTGCACGCGCTCGAGACCCGTCGCGACGCTGCTGTCGATCTTGTCGTCGCCGATCGAGATCACGAGGCCGCCGAGCAGGCCGGGCTCGACTTTCTCGATCAGCACCGGCTCGCGGCCGGTGCGCTTCGCCAACGCGCGCTCCAGCAGACCGCGCAGCTCGTCGCTCAGCGCCACCGCCGAGACGACCCGGACGTCGACCCGATTCCTGCGCGCCGTCCACAGCTCGCGGTAGGCATGGGCGACCGCGCGCAGCAGGCCGAGCCGGCCCTTGCGGCGCATGACCTGGAGGGCGTCGACGACCAGGTCGCTGGCGCGTCCGCGCAGCGCGTCCTCGAGAGTCGCGCGCTTGGCCTCGTCCTCGATCAGCGGGCTGTCGAGGAAGTTCGCGAGAGCGCCGTCGGTGTCGACGATTCCGGCCAGCGCCTCGAGCTCGTCGCGGACCTCGTCCTCGAGCCCCTGCTCGGCGGCGAGCCGGATCAAAGACTCCGCGTAGACGCGGGCGACGGGATTGCCCTGGTCGGCGCCGGCCATCGCGCTCCTAGTTGCCCTTTCCGCGGGTGTCGGCGGCGCCCTCGCCGGCCCCGGTGGAGCTCAGCCGGGCGATGGAGTCGCGGATCAGACGCTCGTGGTCCTGCGGCCGGATCTCGCGCTCGAGGATGCGGCCCGCCAGGTCGGTGGTCAGCCGCGCGGCCACGGCGTACAGGTCCTTGACCGCGGTCTGGCGGGCGATGCCGATCTCGCGCCGGGCGCGCTCGATGATCTTCTCCGCCTCGGCGTTGGCCTCCTCCTCGAGCCGGTGCTTGACCGTCTCGGCGTCGCGGCGGGCCTCCTCGACGATCGCGGTGGCCTCGGCGCGAGAGGCGATCAGCTTCTCGTTGTAGTCGCGCAGGTGCGCCTCGGCCTCCTCGCGATCGCGCTGGGCCTGCTCGAGCGCGGAACGGATGAACTGCTCGCGCTGACTCAGCCCGTTGAGGATCGGCTTCCAGGCGTACTTGCCGAGGACGAAGACGACCAGCCCGAACGTGAGCAGGGTCCAGACGGCGTTGCCCAGGTCGCCCGCGAACGGGGTGAGCCCGCCCTCGGCGCCCGGCTCGCCGGCCAGGGCAGGAGCCGCCGCCGCGACCACTGCCAGACCGACGGCCCAGCGTCGCATCCGAGCTCCGCTGCCGCTGCCGGTCACAGGACGGCGAGCAGACCGACGACGACGGCGAACAGCGCGACGCCTTCGATCATCGCGGCGGTGATGATCATCGCGTTGTTGATCTGGCCCACGACCTCGGGCTGGCGGGCGATCGACTCCGCGGCGGAGCCGCCGACGCGGCCGATGCCGATGCCGGCGCCGATGACGGCGAGGCCGGCGCCGATCGCGCCGCCCATGGCGCCGAAGCCCTTCACCGCGGCGGCGCCGGCGGCGGTGCCGGCCTCCTGGGCGAAGGCGGCGGGCGCGAACATCAGGACCAGGGCGAAGGCGACCAGCCCGAGCGCGATCTTCGAGAGCTTCTTGTGGTTCATGACGGAACTCCCTCTCCGGGAAAGGGCGCTCGGTCCTTCGGACCCGGCGCCGGTTGCAGGGATCTCAAGCGTGGGCTTGCGCCCCCTCGTGGGATTCGTGGGATTCGTGGCGGACGTGGACCGACATGCCGATGAACACGGCCGTCAAGAGGCTGAAGATGAAGGCGTGCAGGAAGCAGATGAAGACCTCGAGCAGGCTCACGGCGACGGACCCCGCGATCACCGGTACGGCGACGCCGAGCCCGGCCCAGATGCCGGCCGTGGTCCCGGCGCCGAGGACGAGCCCGACCAGGACCGCGAGCAGGATGTGCCCGGCGATCATGTTGGCGAAGAGTCGGACGGCCAGGGCGAAGATGCGGGCGAACAGGCCGATGGCCTCGACCGGGACCAGCAGCACCGCCAGCCACAGCGGGCCCGGATTGAAATGCTTGATGTAGTCGATGCCGCCGAAGCGCAAGCCGTTGACGACCATGAGGATCAGGGTCAGCAACGACAGGGTGCCGGTGACCCAGATGTTGCCGGTAGCCGTGCCGCCCAGGTGCCATCCGCCGAAGGCGGCCAGCGGCTGGATCGGCAGCAGCCCGATCAGGTTGAGCGTCAGGATGAAGAAGAACGCGCTCCAGACGTAGGGGATGAAGCGGTCGGTGTGCGCGCCGAGCACCGGCTCGATGGCCTCCTTGCGCAGGTACTGGCAGATCGCCTCGAAGAAGTTCCCCCAGCCCGTCGGCACCAGGCGGCCGATGCGGTCGTCGCCGGCGCGGCGGCGCACCAGCACCGGCACCGCCACGACGAGCAGCAGCGTGGCCAGGATCATCATCAGGATCTGATCCGAGAGCAGGGTGATCCGGTGGTCCGGGGTCAGGAAGCCGAAGTTGCCCTCGATCTGTCGGATCGGGTGCTGAACGATGTGGCCCAATGGGTTTTCCGGTGCCATCCCGAGACTCCGCTCTCCGTTTCTCCCGCCCTCAACCGTCGCCGGCACCGAGCCAGCGGACCGTCCATCTCGTCTCCGCGACCAGCAGGGCGGCGTAGGCCCAAGCCACCCAGAGCACGAACGGCGTGCGCGCGACCGACGTGCCGAAGACGACGACCAGCGCGCCGACGACCGTCACCCCCGAGCGCAACGCCATCGACCGGAGGGCCGCGACGTGGGCCCGCTTCGTCCCCGGTCGGGCCAGGGCCCGCAGCACCGGGAGGGCGCCGGCGAGCGCCCCGGTCAGAGCGACCCCGCAGCCGGCGGCCATCGCCTTGCCTCCTCCCGCGCCCGTCCAGCGCTCGGTCGGCAGCCAGCCGACCGCGACCGCGAGCCCGATCGCCACCCCGGAGCCGCCGAGCCACTGGAGGACGGCGTGGTCGACCCTGCTCATCGCTCGCCGTCTCCGCGCTTCCCGCTCCCGTCGCTCTCGGCCTCCCGGGAGGCCGAGAGCGCGGTCCGGATCAGGTTGTAGAGGCCGCCGACGATGCCGACCGCCGCCAACGTGATCAGCGCCTTCGGTGCCGAGCCGAGCTGGCGATCGATCCACCAGCCGAGCAGTGCGCCTCCGGCGACGGAGGCGGCCAGCTCGGAGCCCAGCCCGACGAGCCGCATCCAGGCTCGCGAGGTACCGCGCTCGAATACCAAGAGCCCTCGATTCTGGAGCTCGAAACCGTCCGTTCCGCTCTGGGATCGAACCCAGCCGATGCTTGTGGAACCGATGCCGCAACCAGCGCCGGTCGCCCGCGAACCCTACCAAAGCGGCCGGTCCCGGTTCAACCCGCCGCCCCCGCGACTTCGGCGCGACGGGCCGGCCGGGGGTTGGGGATAGGCTCGGCCGGCGATGTCCCCGCGCCGCGGCTCGAACCGACCCGAGAGCGCCCTCGGCAGCGGTCCCCGGATCGCTCCGGAGATCGGCCGGGCCGAGACGCTCCCGGGCCGCTGGTACGCCGATCCGGAGGTCCACGTCCGGGCCCGCGAGCGGGTCTTCGCCCGCTCGTGGCACCTGGTCGGCCGGGAGTCGGACGTGCGGGTCCCCGGTCAGGTGTGCCCGGCGCGGCTGGGCGAGGGGAGCCTCGACGAGCCGATCCTGCTGACCCGCGACCGCGAGGACCGGCTCCACTGCCTGTCGAACGTCTGCACCCACCGCGGCGCGCTGGTGTGCGAGGGGCCCGGCGTCGAGAACGTGCTGCGCTGCCGCTACCACGGCCGCCGCTTCGGCCTGGACGGCAAGTTCCTCTCGATGCCCGAGTTCGAGGGCGTCGAGGGCTTCCCCTCGGCGACCGACGACCTGCCCCGTGTCGAGCTCGCGTCGTGGCGGGGGTTCCTCTTCGCCGCGCTCGACCCCGCGTTCCCCTTCGCCGAGCTCGTCGCGCCGGTGGAGCAGCGGGTCGGCCACCTGCCCTTCGACGCCGCGAGCTTCGATCCGGCCGGGTCGCGCGACTACCTGGTGCGCGCCAACTGGGCCCTCTACTGCGACAACTATCTGGAGGGCTTCCACGTCCCGTACGTCCACGCCGGGCTCGCCGCGGCGATCGACTACGGTAGCTACCGCACCGAGCTGTTCCCCTGGTCGAGCCTCCAGGTCGGTGTCGCGGCGGGCGGCGAGGAGGCCTTCGACCTGCCCGCGGACCACCCCGACGGCGGCGGGCGAGGCGGCCCGGTCGCGGCTTACTGGTTCTGGCTCTTCCCCAATCTCATGCTCAACGTCTATCCGTGGGGTCTGTCGGTCAACGTCGTCCAGCCCCTGGCGGTCGACCGGACGCGGGTGCGCTACACGCGGTGGGTCTGGGACGCTTCCAGGATCGAGACTTCCGCCGGGGCCGCGCTCGACCGGGTCGAGCGCGAGGACGAGGCCGTGGTCGAGAGCGTCCAGCTGGGGGTCGGATCGCGGCTCTACGGCCGGGGCCGCTACTCGCCGGCGCGCGAGACCGGGGTCCATCACTTCCACCGCCTGCTGGCCGGCCTGCTCGCCGACGGCTGAGCCCGGAGCCCGGGTCCGTCCGGCGACGATAGGATCGCGGCCCGGAAGGAGCCTTCGACCGATGGTCCGAACCAATCGCGAGGAGCTGGCTCGCCGGATCGCGGCGGCGCGCGCCGGCGGCGGAGCCGAGCGGGTCGAGCGCCAGCACCGGGAGGGCAAGCTCTCGGCCCGGGAACGGGTCGAGCTGCTGCTCGACGCCGGCTCGTTCGTCGAGCTCGACGCGCTGGTGGCCCACCGTTGCGTCGATTTCGGGATGGCCGAGCAGCGCATCCCCGGCGACGGCGTGATCACCGGCTACGGCACCATCGAGGGGCGTCTGGTCTACGTCTTCGCCCAGGACTTCACGGTCTTCGGCGGTTCGCTCTCCGAGACCAACGCGGCCAAGATCTGCAAGGTCATGGACCTGGCCGTCGAGGGCGGCGCGCCGATCATCGGCCTGAACGACTCCGGCGGCGCGCGCATCCAGGAGGGTGTCGCGTCGCTCGGCGGCTACGCCGACATCTTCCTGCGCAACACGCTGACGTCGGGGGTGGTGCCCCAGATCTCGGCGATCCTCGGGCCGTGCGCCGGCGGCGCGGTCTACTCGCCGGCGATCACCGACTTCATCCTGATGGTCGAGAAGACCAGCTACATGTTCGTCACCGGTCCCGACGTGATCCGGACGGTGACGCACGAGGAGGTCACCAAGGAGGATCTCGGCGGCGCCTACACCCACGCCGCCCGGAGCGGAGTCGCCCACTTCAGCTTCGCCAACGACGCCGCCTGCCTGATGGGCGTCCGCGAGCTGCTCTCCTACCTGCCCTCGAACAACCTCGACGACCCGCCCCCCGGCAGCTCGGACGACGACCCGGACCGCGAGGAGCCGGGCCTCGACGATCTGGTTCCGGACGACCCGAACAAGCCCTACGACATCACCCGCCTGATCGCCGGGGTGGTCGACGACGGCAAGTTCCTCGAGGTCCACGCGCAGTACGCGCGCAACATCGTCGTCGGCTTCGCCCACCTGGGGCAACGGACGGTCGGCGTCGTCGCCAACCAGCCGGCCTACCTGGCGGGCGTGCTCGACATCGACGCCTCGCTCAAGGGAGCGCGCTTCGTGCGCTTCTGCGACGCCTTCAACATCCCGCTCGTCACCTTCGAGGACGTGCCCGGATTCCTCCCCGGGACGCAGCAGGAGTACGGCGGCATCATCAAGCACGGCGCCAAGCTCCTCTACGCCTTCGCCGAGGCGACGGTTCCGAAGCTCACCGTCATCACGCGCAAGGCCTACGGCGGCGCTTACTGCGTCATGGCGTCGAAGCACCTGCGCACGGATCTCAACCTCGCCTATCCGACCGCCGAGATCGCCGTGATGGGACCCGAGGGCGCGGTCAACATCCTCTACCGTCGGGAGCTCGCCGATGCCGGCGAGGGGGCGGCCGAAGCGCGCGCCGAGAAGATCGCCGAGTACCGGAGCAAGTTCTCGAATCCGTGGGTGGCGGCCGAGCGCGGGTACGTCGACGCCGTGATCGAGCCCCGCCGCACCCGCCCCGCCTTGATCCGCGGCCTGCGCCAACTCACCGGCAAACGCCAAAGCGTCCCCGCCAAGAAGCACGGCAACTTGCCTTTGTAGCTCCGAGCCGCATTCGCGGTGCCGCGCCTCGCGCGGGCGCACCAGAGGCTTTCAGTGAAGGGAAAGACTTGGACTCCCGCGTCTCCTCGGCCGCCGAGTACACGCCAACCGATGAGTCCCCAACCGCAACTGTATTCGGGTGGTGGGTGGGGGGAGGAGGGTGGCGGCAGGGCGACCATCGTCAGGCGCAAGCCGAGGAGCGCAACGGCAGGGCGCCGGACCGACCGCCTCCCTAGAGATACCCGAGACTCTTCAACTCTTCCAGATCCTCGGGGTCGAAGCGAACCGCCGAGCCCTCCGCCTTGAGCGGGGGCTTGAGGCCGGCGTCGATCCGGCGCAGCAGCTGGAAGGCCTCGCGGCAGGGGCCTTCGCAGCTGTGGTGAGTGAGGTTGTGGAGCTCCCGGGGGTCGGCCGCCACGTCGTAGAACTCGAGCCTTCCCGAGCGGCGGACGATCAGCTTCGAGCCCAGCGTGCGCACCGCGCGCGCCTTCTCCATCTCGATCAGCGCCGAGCGCCGGTCGTCTTCGCGCCCGTGGACCACCTCGACGAAGCTCCTGCCCGAGACGTCGTCCCAGGCTGGCAGCCCGGCGAGCCCGAGCAGGGTCGGTCCGACGTCGGTGAGGCTGACGACCGAGCGCCGGCGCCCGGGCGCGACGTGGGAGCCCTCGGGGAAGTGCATCAGCAGCGGAATGTGCGTCAGCTCGCGGTACGGCTCGAATCCGTGCTCGAGACGACGGTGCTCGAGAAAGCCCTCGCCGTGGTCGGCGGCGACGACGAAGAGCGTCTTGCGCCACCGTCGCCGCCTCTCGAGGCCTGCGATCAGCTCCCCGATCGCGCGGTCGTCCCAGGCTACGCCGTGGTCGTAGTAGGCCTCCACCGTGGGCCGGTCGAGGTGACGCCAGCGGTGGCGACGGCTGTGGCGGACCGCGGCGCGCTCGGCGTGGACGCGGTCCTTGGGATCGATCGGCCCGAAGGCGTCGAGCGCGAGGTCGGAGAGCCGCTCGGTGTAGGGCCAGTGGACGTCCAGCAGGTGGAGGTAGGCGAAGACCGGGCGGTCTCCGGGGAGCTGGTCGAGGTGGGCGAGGAGGCTCTGGACGAGCCCGAAGTCGTCCACTCTTCGCTGATGGTCGAAGACCTGGAAGCCGCGGTCGAAGCCGGTGGCGTGAGTGATGTTGGGCTGGTGCACGACTGCCAGCGTGGCGTAGCCGCCGGCGTCGAAGCGCTCGGCGAGCGTCGGCAGGGAGCTGGGCAGGACCTGGTCGACCAGATCCGGATCCGCCTCGTCGAGCTGCCTGACGATGCCGTGCTCGGAGGGGTAGAGCGCCGTGAACAGCGAGGCGATCGCCGGCTTCGTCCAGGTCGCCGACGAGATCGCGCTGTCGAACACCACGCTGCCTTCCGCGAGGGCGTCGAGGTTGGGCGAGGTCGGCCGGGCGTAGCCGTAGCAACCGAGGTGGTCCGCACGCAGGGTGTCGACCAGGACGAAGACGATGTCGGGCCGCGGGGCGCGCTGGCAGGCCGCCAACAGGACGGCGGCGACGAGCCCGGCCAGGAGCCTGCCGCGACTGGGACCCTCGGTCCGGCCGCGCGGGAGGAAACCGGTCGCCGTCACGCGGGCATGATAACGCGGCGGCTGGTACACTTCCGGCGCTTCGCGGTCCGAGCGGCCGCCGAGCGCGGACCCCAGAATCGTTCGGAGGAGACCCGATGCGGGAGAAGGATCGCAAGCTCCGGCGGCAGCGCAAGCGCCGTTCGGAGCGGCTGAAGGGACGGCGCAGGGAGGTCATGGCCAAGAGCCGGGCGCGGGCCGAGGCGTCGAGACGCCGGGAGGAGAGCGCGGCTGCCGAGAGCGCGGCCGAAGGCGCGTCCGCGGCCGAGGAGAAGAAGCCGGCGCGCAAGTCGAAGAGCAAGAGCGACGGCGCCGCCGCGGCGAAGAAGCCGGCGCGCAAGACCGCGACGCGCAAGACCACGACGCGCAAGAAGAAGGCCGACACCGAGCCCTCCGAGCCGGAGGGCGAGCCGGCCGGCGACTGAAGCCGGGGCCGTTGCCGCGATGCGCATCGCGCTGGGTGCCGACCACGCCGGATTCGATCTCAAGGAGCATCTGCGCGGAGTCCTCGTCGCGGCCGGTCACGAGGTCGCCGACCTCGGCACGCGGTCCCGCGAGTCGACCGACTATCCCGACTACGCGCACGCGGTCGCGGCGGAGGTGGCCGCGGGAACGGCCGAGCGCGGCCTGCTCGTATGCGGCACCGGGGTGGGGATGGCAATGGCCGCCAACCGCCACCGGGGCGTGCGCGCCGCCGCCTGCGACGACCTGTTCACGGCCCGCCTGGCGCGGAAACACAACGACGCCAACGTGCTGGCGCTGGGGGCGCGGGTCGTCGCCGTACCGCTCGCCGAGGCGATCCTCGAGGTCTTCCTGACCGCCGAGTTCGAGGGCGGGCGACACCAGCGTCGTGTCGCCAAGATCGACACGGGGACGCCATGAACCGCCGGCCGCTGGCCGAGTCGGATCCGATCGTCGCGCGGGCCGTTGCCGACGAGCGACGGCGTCAGGACGAGGGGCTGGAGCTGATCGCGTCCGAGAACTTCGCCAGCCGGGCGGTGCTGGAGGCGGCGGGCTCGGTGCTCACGAACAAGTACGCCGAGGGCTACCCGGGCCGTCGCTACTACGGCGGATGCGAGGTCGTCGACCGGGTCGAGACCCTGGCCATCGAACGCGCGCGGGAGCTGTTCGGCGCCGAGCACGTCAACGTGCAGCCCCACTCCGGGACGTCGGCCAACATGGCGGTCTACTTCGCCGTCCTGCGGCCCGGGGACACGCTGCTCGGCATGGACCTGTCCTGCGGCGGCCACCTGACGCACGGCCATCGCCTGTCCTATTCGGGACGCGACTTCCACGTCGTCGCCTACGGTGTCGACCGCGAGACCGAGCGCATCGACTACGAGGAGGTCGAGCGGCTCGCGCTCGAGCATCGCCCGAAGCTGATCGTCTGCGGCGCCTCGGCGTACAGCCGGGTCATCGACTTCGAGAGGTTCCGCGCCATCGCGGACCGCTCCGGATCTCTGCTGATGGCGGACATGGCACACATCGCCGGTCTGGTCGCCGCCGGTCTCCACCCGTCGCCGGTGCCGCACTGTCACTTCGTGACCTCGACCACGCACAAGACCCTGCGCGGTCCGCGCGGCGGCCTCGTGTTGACGACGTCGCAGTTCGCCAAGGATCTCGACCGGGCGGTCTTCCCCGGTATCCAAGGCGGGCCTCTCATGCACGTGATCGCGGCCAAGGCGGTGGCGCTGGGCGAGGCGTTGTCGCCGGAGTTCGCCGACTACCAGCGGGCGGTCGTCGCCAACACGGCCCGCCTCGCGGCGGCGCTGGCCGGGAAGGGCTTCCGGATCGTCTCGGGTGGGACCGACAACCATCTCTTCCTCGCCGACGTGGCCGCCTCGGGCGCGACGGGCAAGGTCGCCGAGACGGCGCTCGACAGCGCGGGGATCACGGTGAACAAGAACACGATCCCGTTCGACCCCCAGCCGCCCTTGGTCGCCTCCGGGATCCGCATCGGTACCGCGGCGGTGACCACGCGCGGCATGGGACCGGAGGAGATGGACGAGATCGCCGCGCTGATCGCGGAACGCCTCGCCGCGCCGGAGAGCTCCGAGGTCGCGCGCTCGGTCCGGGACCGGGTGCGGACCTTGTGCCGTCGCTTTCCGCTCTACTCCGAGCTGGCGTGAGAGCGCCCGCGAGCTGGTCGCCGGACTCCTGGCGGCGCTTCCCGGCCGACCAGCAGCCGGTCTATCGCGATCGGGCGGCGCTCGAGCGCGCCCTGTCCGCTCTCGGCCGGCTGCCGCCGCTGGTGACTTCGTGGGAGATCGAGGCGCTCAAGCTGCGGCTGGCCGAAGCCGCCCGCGGCGAGGCGTTTCTGCTCCAGGGCGGCGACTGCGCCGAGCGTCTGGACGAGTGCACGTCGCCGGCGATCACCGCCAAGCTCAAGATCCTGCTCCAGATGAGCCTGGTGCTCGTGTTCGGCACCCGGCGCCGGGTGATCCGGGTCGGCCGTTTCGCCGGCCAGTACGCGAAGCCGCGTTCGAACGACACCGAGGAGATCGACGGAGTGCGCCTGCCGGTCTACCGCGGCGACCTCATCAACCGGATCGGGGCCACCCCCGCCGAGCGCGAGCCCGACCCCGAGCTGCTGGTCAGTGGCTACGAGCGGGCGGCGCTGACCATCAACTTCGTCCGGGCGCTGGTCGCGGGCGGCTTCGCCGACCTCCACCATCCGGAGTACTGGGACCTCGAGTGGCTCGACCACTCGCCGCTCGCCGCGGACTACCGGCGGATGGTGGCGGACCTCGGGGAGTCGCTGCGCTTCATGGAGACCTTGGCGGGCCAGCCGGTGGCCGAGATGAACCGCGTCGACTTCTACACCAGCCACGAGGGGCTCCATCTGCTCTACGAGCAGGCGCAGACCCGCCGCGTGCCGCATCGGGACGGGTGGTACGACCTGACGACGCACTTCCCATGGATCGGCCTGCGCACCTCGGACCCGAACGGCGCGCACGTCGAGTACTTCCGCGGCATCTCGAATCCGATCGCGGTCAAGATCGGTTCGGACACGAGCCCCGAGAAGCTGGCCCGGTTGATCGAGATCCTGCATCCGGACGACGAGCCCGGCCGGCTGACGCTGATCCACCGTCTGGGAGCCGGGCACGTCGAGGCCGCGCTGCCGGCGCTGATCGAGACCGTCCGGCGTAGCGGCCGCACCGTGCTCTGGTGCTGCGATCCGATGCACGGCAACACCCGGGTCACGCCTTCCGGCCGCAAGACCCGGCGCTTCGACGACATCCTGTCCGAGCTCGAGCTCTCCTTCCGGCTTCACGAGGAGTCGGGGACGTTCCTGGGCGGGGTCCACTTCGAGCTCACCGGCGAGGACGTCACCGAGTGCATCGGCGGGGCGCGAGGACTGTCGGACGGAGACCTCGAGCGCGACTACCGCAGCACCGTGGATCCCCGCCTCAACTACGAGCAGGCGCTCGAGATGGCGCTGCTCGTCGCGCGTCGGGCCGGAACGGCGCCGGCAGCACGCTGAGAGCGGGGGTTCTCAGGCCGGCCGCGGCACACCGAAGCGGCGCCGCAGCTCGGCGCGCACCGCGCCGACCAGATAGATCGAGCCGCAGGCGACGATTCGTCCCGTTCCCGACCCGAGCGCCACCTCGAGCGCCGCCTCGAAGCCGGGCTCGACCGCGACCGACCGGTCCGCCCGCCCGGCTCCGACGAGAGCGCGCAGGCGGTCGGGGTCCTCGGCGCGGGGCGACGGCGCGCGGGTGAGCACGACCGCCGCGGCGCGCGCCGCGAGCGCCGGCAGCATCTGGTCGACCCGCTTGTCCGCGAGCGCGCCGAAGAGCAGGGTGAACGGCTCGTCGAGCGCGTCGAGGAAGCGCGCGAGGGCGGCGCTGCCGTGGGCGTTGTGGGCGGCGTCGAGCAGCACCTGGATTCGCCCCGGCGGCAGCGCGACCGTCTCCAGGCGCCCGGGCCAACGCGTCGCTGCGACGCCGTCGCGGATCGTCTCGACGGGCAGCTCCCCGAGCCCGGCCTCCGGCATCAGTCGCGCGGCGGCGAGCGCGGTGCGCAGGTTCTCGATCTGGTGTCCGCCGGCGAGCGGCAGCCGGAGGTCGAGCGCCGCGTCGCCCAGCGACACGGTCAGCTCGTGGCCGGCGAGCCCCGACGACTTGACGGAGTCGATCCGGGCCAGCGCTTCCGCGCGGCGCAGCTTCGCGCCCACCCGGGAGGCGACGCGCTCGAGCACGGCCAGGACGTCCGGATCCTGGACCGACGTCAACGCCGGCCGGCCCGGGCGCAGGATCCCCGCCTTCTCGCCTGCCACCGCGGCGAGCGTCGGCCCCAGCTCGGCGGTGTGATCGAGCGCGATCGGCGTGATCACCGAGAGGGCCGGATCGGAAGCGTTCGTGGCGTCCAGTCGCCCGCCCATGCCGACTTCGAGCACGGCGAGGTCGAGCCCGGCGTCGGCGAACACGACGAAGGCCGCGGCGGTGACCGCCTCGAAGTAGGTCGGCAGCACCAGACCCGCTCGGCGCGTGGTCGAGAGGACCCGGTCCAGCGCCTCGGCCAGCCGGTCGCTTTCCACCGCCCGGCCCGCGATCTGGATCCGCTCCTCGGGCCGCTCGAGGTGAGGCGAGGTGTAGAGGCCGACCCGCCGGCCCGCGGCCCGCGCCATCGAGGCCAGCAGGGCGGCGGTGGAACCCTTGCCGTTGGTTCCCGCGACCAGGATCGTCGCGGTGGCGCGCTCGGGCCGGCCGAGGGCTTGAAGCAGGGCGCGGAAAGGGGCCAGACCGAGCCGGACGCCGAGCTTCTCGAGCTCGGCCAGGACTTCGTCGGCCGGCCGCGGAGGCATCCGCGATCTCAGGCGAGGTGGCGCAGGCAGCGCGCCAGCGTCGCCTTGAGCTCGGTGCGCGGAACCACGAGGTCGAGGAAGCCGTGCTCGAGGAGGAACTCCGAGCGCTGAAAGCCCTCGGGAAGACTCTGGCGGATGGTCTGCTCGATCACCCGCGGACCGGCGAACCCGATCAGGGCCCCCGGCTCGGCGATGTTCAGGTCGCCGAGCATCGCGAACGACGCCGTGACGCCGCCGGTGGTCGGATCGGTCAGCACCGAGAGGTACGGGACTCCCGCAGCACGCAGGCGCGCCAGCGCCGCCGAGATCTTCGCCATCTGCATCAGCGAGAGGACGCCTTCCTGCATGCGCGCACCACCCGAGGCGGAGACCACGAGCAACGGTGTCCTGCGGTCTGCCGCGAGCTCGGCGGCGCGGGTGATCTTCTCGCCCACGACCGATCCCATCGATCCGCCCATGAAGCGGTAGTCGAGCGCCGCGAGCAACACCGGGATGCCGTCCAGCTTGCCCTCGACGACCATCACGGCGTCGCCGACGCCCAGCGCCTTCTGGTAGGCCTCGAGGCGATCGACGTAGCGCTTGCTGTCGGTGAAGCCGAGCGGATCGGCCGGTCGGATGCCGTCCAGGATCTCCGTGTGCGACTTGTCGTCGAGCAGCAGCGCGATGCGCGCCGGCGCGTCGATGCGGAAGTGGAAGCCGCACTTGGGGCAGATGCGCAGGTTCTTGTCCAGCTCCTTCGAGAAGATGATCTCGCGGCACCCGTCGCAACGCACCCAGAGGCCTTCGGGTACGGACGAGCGCGTGCGTCCGTCCCGGACCGCCTTCGGTTTCTTGTCCTTCTTGAACCAGGCCATGGCGTGGGCGCCGCCCGCTCTGTCGCTCCTCAAAGCGGCTCAGGCGCCGGTCGCATCCTGAGATCGCGAGCGGCGCCTGCGCGGTAGAGCTTCAGGCCTCGGGAACGGCGGGAGCTCAGATCTCCGCCGCGCCCTCCTCCTCGGCTTCGAGATCGTTGGGGATGCCGAGCCTGAGGCAGGCCGCGTCGTACATCTGGCGTGCCGCCTTCTTGGCGTTCTGGAGCTGGGCCAGCTTTTCCTTGACCTTCGCCAGCTCTTCCTCGATCTGACGGTCGAGATCGGCGATCTCCTGCTTGGTCACGGTCAGGGTGTTCTCGTAGAACTTCCTCTGCTGGTCGTTGAGACTCATGCGCTCTCCCTCACAGCTTGAACGGGATCGTCAGCTGATACCAGATCTTGACCCGTACGCCGTCCTTGGTGGCGGGCCGGAACTTCGCCGAGCGCGCTGCCGCTTGTGCCGCCTCGTTGATCCCGACATTCTGCTGGACCCCGCGCTCGAGCCGGACCTCGAGGACTCGTCCGTTCTCGTCGACGAGCAGGGACAGGACGACCGTCCCTTCCACCTTCATCCGGCGGGCGATCGGAGGATACTCCGGTTTGTCGATCGAGACAAGAACGGGAACGCTCACTCCGGGGCCGGGCTGAACGAGGTCGCCCTCCTTCGTCTGCGGCCGCGGCGGCGGTGGCGGCGCCTGGGTCACGGGCGGCTTCGCCGGCGCGCCCGCGTCCGTCTTCGGCGCGGCGGCGGGTGGAAGTGCCGTGGCGGGCGCGGGCGTCGCAGCGGGAGGCGGATTCGTCGTCGCGCTCGCGGCGGGCACGGCCGTCGACTCCGGCTGCGTGGACTCGGCTGCGGCTCTCGCCGTCGGCGGCGGTTGCGTCGGAGCGGCCGCGGGCGCGGGCGCGGGCTGCGCTTGCGGCGGCTCGCTCCGGGCGGGCGCGGGCGCGCTCGGCGCGCTCTTCGTGGCTTCCGCGGACGGCTTCGCGACGGCGGCCGCGAGCTCCTTCTGCTTGCGGTCGAGCTCCTGCTGGTATTGCTGCTTGAGCTCCTGCTGACGCTTGTGGACTTCGTCGTCGACGATCTTCGCGACGTCGGCCGGGGACGCGGCGGCGGCGGACGGCGCCGGTTCCGTGGTGGCGGGAGCCTCGCCGGCGGCGGCTTCCGGCGCGGTCTCGGAGACCGCGCCCGGAGCTGCCTCCGGACCCGCGGGCGGCGCCGGCTTGTGGCCGAACAGGAAGTAGCCCGCGACGGCGAGCACGACGAGTGCGCCGATGGCCATCCAGAGCAGGTTGCGTCCGCGCGCGGGCGCCGCCTCGAGCGCGCTGTCGAAGCCTGCGGCGGGGCGCGAGCGCTCGAGCGCGGGCACCGCGGCTACCGGGGCGGCGAGCGGCGCGGGCGGCGGCGTCGAACCGGTGCTCGTCGTCGCGACCTGCGGCGCGGCCGCCGTCGGCGCAGCCCCGGCGATCGCCTCGGAACCGACCAGACGCTTCATGTAGGCGGCGAGCTCGAGCGGCGTCGCGGCGGGCTGCAACGACGCCAGGATCGAGTCGATCTCGCGCTGCATCGCGCCGGCGCTCTCGAAGCGGTCCCCGGGCTCCTTGGCCAGCGCCGTGAGCACCAGGTTGTTGACCTCCAGCGGCAGCCGGGGGTCGAGATCGCGAGGCGCCTGGATGCGCCCCTCCCGCACGGCGTCGAGGACGGACATCTCGCTGTCGCCGGCGAACAGCCGGCGGCCGGTGAGCATCTCGAACAGGAGCGAGCCGAGCGAGAAGATGTCGGATCGCGCGTCGACCGGGCGCCCCCAGGCCTGCTCCGGGGACATGTACTGGAGCTTGCCCTTGAGCGCTCCCATCTGGGTCTTCGAGGCCTTCGTCACCGCCTTGACGATGCCGAAGTCGCACAGCTTGATGTCGCCCTCGAAGCTGATCAGGACGTTCTGCGGCGAGACGTCGCGGTGGACGAGACCGAGCTCGCGGCCTTCGAAGTCGCGCTTGCGATGCGCATAGTCGAGCGCCGAAGCCATCCGGGACGCGACCAGCAGGGAGAGACCCATGGGCAGCGGCTGGTCCCGCTCACGGGCCAGGTTCAGGATCGTGCGCAGATCGCGCCCGTCCACGAACTCCATGGCGATGTAGTAGTCCTCGCCGATCTTGCCCAGGTCGTAGATGTGGATGATGTTGTTGTGATTGAGCTGGGCGGCGAGCTTGGCTTCGTCGACGAACATCGTCACGAAGTCCGAGGAGTCGGTCAGGTGCGGCAGGATCTTCTTGATCGCGACCGTCTTCTGGAAGCCCTCGACGCCCTTCATGCGCGCCTTCCAGACCTCGGCCATCCCGCCGACGGCGATGCGGTCCAGCAGGGTGTACTGCCCGAACTGATTCGAGGGTTGGCCGCCGAACAGCGTTGCCGATACCGGGACACGCTGCGTGGCGAGCGGCTCGGGCCCGCGCTCGTGCGGCTTCGGATGCGCGAGCACGTCGAGCTCGGACAGGTCGAGCTCGCGCGACGACCGCTTCGGCTCGGCGCGGGACGGGGGCTGGCGGAATCGCTCCAACAGCTCGTCGACGCCGGGCGTTCTCGGATCGCGGTGGACGCCGGAGGGCGGCTCGGCGGCCTCGGCAGCGACCGGGAGCGACGGCTCCATCGGCGGCGGCGGTGCCAACGGCGGCGGCGGGGTCGCGGCTCCGGACGGCGCCTCGGTGGCCGGCGCCGCCGGACGGGGCGTGGGCGGACGAGCTGCCGCGGGCCGCCGGGTCGGCTCGAGGTCCGAGAGCGTGCGCGACAGCAGGTCGTCGACTCCGGCGTCGCGCTTGCGCGCCGCCGGGCGCGGCCGAGGTTCCTTCTGGAGCAGTCCGGAGAGCGTCTTCTCGAGGACCTTGTCGACGTCCGACGAAGCGCTCGAGGCGGGCGCGGGTTTCGCGGTCGGCGCGGGCGGAGCAGGAGCCGGCGGGGGGGGTGCCGCGCCGGTCTTCCCGCGCTCTCCGGCCGCGTCCATCTCGCCCATCTCGGCGAGCACGTCGCCGAACAGGTCCTGCGAGGTCATCCGGTGCTCTCCGGCGCCCGCCGCCGCTGGCGTGCGGGGGGCGCGGCCGGCCGTGGACAGGCGGCGCACGATCAGGCGCAGATCCTGGTCCGTGAAGGGCTTGGACAGCGAATCGTCCGCCGCGGCGCGGGTCGCGTCCCCGCCGCCGATCTCGGGCAGCAACGCGAGGACGCCGCTGCCGCCGGCGCGGCGGGAGAAGCGCTGCGCCAACCCGGCGGAGCCGGCGAGGTCGGAGCTGACGATGACCAGCTCGGGCGGATGCTTGTCCGCGGCGGCCTCGGCCGCTTCGGCGCTCGCGACGATCTCGACCTGCCAACCGTCGGCGGCGAGTCCGTCGCGGATGCGCTCGGCGAATCTGCCTTCCGACTCGGCGACCAGAATCCAGGGCATGGGATGCGGCTCCCGGAGAAGCGGACCGTTTCTAGCACTCGGAGTCCCCCAGAGTCAAACGACCGGCAACGAGATCCGCTTATTTCGCTGAGGGTTAGCGATACAATGGCGGACCGCTCCGAGAGGTCCGAGATGTCCGGTCACAGCAAGTGGTCCCAGATCAAGCACAAGAAGGCCGTCACCGACGCCCGGCGCGGCAAGCTGTTCACCAAGCTGCTCAAGGAGGTCACCGTGGCCGCGCGGCTGGGCGGCGGCGATCCCGCGGGCAACGCACGGCTGCGTTCTGCGATCTCCGACGCCAAGGCGGGCAGCGTGCCCAAGGACAACATCGACCGGGCGATCCAGAAGGGGACCGGCGAGCTCGCGGGCGAGGCCTACGAGGAGGCGACGTTCGAAGGCTACGGCCCCGGCGGCGTCGCGGTCCTGGTCGAGACCCTGACCGACAACCGCAACCGCACCGTCGGCGACCTGCGGCACGCCTTCAGCCGATACGGCGGCAACCTGGGAGAGAACGGATGCGTCGCCTGGATGTTCGACTCTCGTGGCTGCTTCGGCGTGCCGAGCGCGTCGGTGGGCGAGGAGGAGCTGCTGCGCCTGGCGCTCGAGGTGGGTGCCGAGGACGTGCGGACCGAGGGCGACGAGCTGTTCGAGATCGAGACCGACGCCAACGACTTCCACCGCGTCGCCGAGGAGCTCGATCGCCGTGGCGTGGCGGTGGAGATCCGGCAGCTGGCGTGGATTCCGAGGAGCACCGTCGCCCTCGACCCCTCGCCGGCGCGTCAAGCCCAGCGACTGATCGAGACGCTCGAGGACCACGACGACGTCCAACACGTCTGGACCAATCTCGAGCCGCCGGCCGAGCCGCTCGACTCCGGGGACTGACGACGGTGCGATTCCTGGGGGTCGATCCGGGCAGCCGCCACTGCGGTTGGGGGGTCGTCGACCGGCGGGGCTCCGAGGTCGTCGCGGTGGCCTGGGGGCGGGTCTCGCCGGCGGCGTCGCGGCCTCTGCCCGAGCGGCTGGCCGAGATCGCGGCGGGCCTCGCGGCGGTGGTCGGCGAGCACCGGCCGGAGCGCGCCGCCGTCGAGCGCGTCTTCCACGGCGCCTCGGCCCGGGCGCTCATCGTGCTGGCGGAGGCGCGCGGCGCGGTCCTCGCGGAGCTGGGGCGACTCGCCGTGCCGGTCGTCGAGCTGACGCCGAGCGAGATCAAGAGCGCGGTCACCGGCTCCGGCAACGCGGACAAGGAGCAGGTGGCGCGCATGGTTCGGCTCCTGCTCGGGCTGCCGGCGGGCCGGCTCTCCGCGGACGCCGCCGACGCGCTCGCCGCCGCGCTCGCTCAGAGCCAACGGGAAGGGTTCGAGAGCCGGGTCCGCGGGGCGAGCTAAGCGGTTGAGTCGGTGGACGTTACAGTCGCAAACAGTGCCTTGACCAGGATTTTTTCGCTGTGCTACGCTGGCGTCCCTTCGAGCGCGTGGGCAGGGCTCTTTGAGCGATTGAGCGTACAGAGCGACCGGTGGTGATCGCCGCCGACGCGTCGACTCCCCGGAGCGCTCCGGGCCATCGAGGAACACGATCCGCATTTCGCGGGTCTAAGAACAGGGAGGAAACCAGTGGAGACTTTCTGGGGGTACTTTGAAAAGGGTGGCCCGGTCATGTGGCCCCTTCTCGTCTTCTCGATCCTCGGCGCGGCGTTCGCGATCGAGCGCTTCTTCGCGCTGCGCCGGGCCCGGATCAACGTCAACGAGTTCCTGTCGAAGATCCGCAAGGCCCTGATGGTCAACCGCTCGATCCGCGACGCGGTCAAGATCTGCGAGCAGTACCAGGGCCCGGTGGCGTCGATCATGAAGGCCGGCCTGCTCAAGTATGGCCAGCCCAAAGAGGACGTCGAGAAGACGATCGAGAACGCCGCCCTCTACGAGATGGGCCGGCTCGAACGCGGCCTCGCGGTGCTCGCCACCACGGCCAACGTCGCCCCCCTGCTCGGCTTCCTCGGCACCGTCACCGGCATGATCAAGTCCTTCGACCAGCTCGCCAAGGTCGGTCTGTCGAACCCGGCGGCGGTCGCGTCGGGCATCTCGGAAGCGCTGATCACGACCGCCACCGGCCTGATCATCGCCATTCCGATCCAGCTCGTCTACAACTACTTCATGACCCGGATCAACAAGTTCGTCCGCGACATCGAGACCGCGACCAACATGCTGATCGAGACCTTCGGCGAAATGGACCGCAGCGGCATCTCGCCGGAGCGGGCGCCGGAGCCGGTGGCATCGGCCGCCAAGAGCTGAGGCTGCATGCGCCTGAGAGCCCGCAATCGCGCCAGCGCGGTCATTCCGACCGCCTCGATGGCGGACATCGTCTTCCTGTTGATCATCTTCTTCATCCTGACCTTCAACATCGAGGTCGACAAGACGACGGTGCAGCTGCCGAAGTCGGTCCTGCGTGACGAAGTGCCCAAGAAAGCCGCGCTGGTCTCGATCACCGAAGCGGGGCAGATGAGGGTCAGCAACGGCGAGTCGACGAGCACGCCCGTCACCAGCCCGGAGGACGTCCTCTCCTTCGCGACCACGGTGATCACCAACAATCCGGACAAGGACTTCGTGCTCAAGGCCGACCGCAACGTTCCCTACCGGTACGTGGACCGTGTGATCGACGCCCTGAAGCAGGCGCGTGTCCCGGTCGTCTATCTGCTCTCCGACCAGGAGACGGTCGAGAACGGCGGAGGGGGCTGACGTGAAGTTCGAGAAGAGGGTCATCAGCGACGAGATCCCGACGGCCTCGATGGCCGACATCACCTTCCTGCTCATCATCTTCTTCATGGTGACGAGCACCTTCGCCGCCACCCGCGGTCTCGACTTCGCGATCCCGAAGGAGGACAAGAACCCGCCCCAGATCGAGAAGGAGGAGGCGGTTCTGATCGCCATCCACCCGGGAGGCGCCCTCGAGGTCGACGGCAAGCCCATGCAGCTCGGTCAGATCCTCGACTACCTGCGGCCGAAGCTCGAGCGCAACCAGACCAAGCCGGTGATCATCCGGCCGGATCCGGACGCGGCCTACGGCGACATGGTCCGGGTCTACGACCTCCTGCGACGAGGCAAAGAGGAAGGTGTCGAGGTGCGCAACATCTCGATCCCGACCCAACGCGAGATCGACCAGTTCTGGTACTGACCGGTGGCTGTCGAGCGAGTAGCGACGCGGTACTGACGGAGCGAGGTAGCGATCATGGCAGCGAAGCCCGGCAACCCCCCGAAGCCCCAGCACAAAGCGGCCGAAGAGATCCGCGGGCGGAGGCGCTTTCGCGACCTTCGCCCTCGAGTACGACGAGGACCGCAAGAAGCTGCGCTGGGCGATCGCGATCGCCGTCATCTTCCACATCGTCCTGCTGTTGGCCCCGATCATCAGCGTGTCGCAGGCGCGTCTCGCGAAGGCCCAGAAGCCGAAGGTCTACGTCGTTCAGCAGATCCGGTTCCGTCCGCCGCCGCCCCAGCAGGAGCAGCAGCAGATCCACGTCCGGACGCGCAAGGTCCCGATCCCCGACCCGACGCCGGACGAGCCGGAACCGATCCGAGTCGTCGAGGAGGTGCAGCCCGAGATCGACGTGCCCAACGACGACACGGTGTTCGGCATCCCCGAGGGGCCGCCGTCCGCCGAGCCCGAAGGGCCGATCATGGTCGGTGGCGAGGTCAAGGCGCCGGAGAAGGTCTCGGCGCCGCAGCCGCAATACACGGAGATCGCGCGCAAGGCCCGGATCCAGGGCGTGGTGATCGTCCAGGCCATCATCGACAAGCAAGGCAACGTCACCAACGTCAAGGTTCTCAAGGGCCTTCCGATGGGCCTCGAGGAGGCGGCAGTCGACGCCATCAAGCAATGGAAGTTCAAGCCGGCGACGCTCAACGGCAGACCGGTCACCGTGTATTACAACCTGACGGTGAACTTCAAGCTGCAGTGAGGTCGCGGGCGGTCCAAGTCTAGTGGCATTCCAGGGCTCGCTCAGGGAGCTTCCGCTTCCGGACGTCATCCAGCTGGTGGCGGTCTCGGGCAAGACCGGCGTGTTCAACCTCAAGAACGGCGGCGACACCGGCCAGATCTACCTGCGCAAGGGTCAGATCGTCCACGCCTTGGCGGGCACCCTCGCCGGCGAACAGGCCGTCTACGAGCTCGCGCGCTGGTTCCAGGGCGACTTCGTGTTCACTCCGGGCACCGAGACCGAGGTCGAGACGATCGACAAGTCGAACACCAACCTCCTGATGGAGGCGGCGCGGCAGATCGACGAGTGGAAGATCCTGTCGAAGAGGATCGAATCGACGCGCATGGTGCCGGTGTTCGCGCCGCAGGCCAGCCGCGTCTCGGTCTCCTTCACGCCGGCCGAGTGGTCGGTGATCACGAAGGTCGACGAGCGCCGCTCGATCGAGGAGATCGCCGCGGGTCTCGGTCAGGGGGCCTTCGAGGTCTGCAAGATCATCTACGGTCTCCTGACGTCGGGCGTGCTCTCCTTGCGCGACGACCTCCGAGGCCTCCCGGTGGACCGAATCAAGCGGCTCGGACCGCCGGAGCTGTTGGGAGTCGCCGAGCAGATTCACCGCCTGGCTCAGTCGCTCCTCTCGGGCAGCGAGTGGAGCGGAGAGCTCGAAGGCTCGCTGCGCTTGTTCCGGGCCGAGACGGACGCCGGTCGCGGCGCCGACGCGATTCTCGACCTGGTGCGTTCCGAAGAGAAACTGGTTTCGGCCCACGCCGGCCCGAACCAGGCCAAAGCCTTTCTCGACCGGGTCACGTCGATCCTGCAGTCGGCTTGACGGCTGCGGGATCCACGGCACAGATCGTGCTACGAGCAGCTTTGTCGGCGAGATCGAAGGGCGGAGAACAGGAAGATTCGCCCGGGAGGATGAAGGACATGCGCTACGGACGACTCTCGACACTCTGCCTGGTCGGCGCCCTCGCCGGAATCCTCCCCGCCTACGCCGGGTGGGACGAAGGGGTCGCCGCATTCAAGGCCAAGAACTACTCTCAGGCGGCGACCGAGTTCGAGGGTGTCGTCAGCGGGCGCCCGGACTGGGCGGGCGGCTATCTGATGCTCGGCCGCACCCAGCTGCTGCTCGATCGCGCCAACGACGCCGTCTCGACGCTGCGCAAGGGCTACGACCTGAGCCCGTCGGACGTCCAGCTCCAGCTCTACCTCTCGCAGGCGTACCTGGCGGCCCGGCGGGCTTCCGAGGCCGCGCAGCTGCTGGGCAAGATCAACTCCGCGAGCCTGCCCAAGGAGCAGCAGGGTTTCTACCAGCAGCTCTACGGCAAGGCGCTGGCGGACAGCGGCCAGACGGACCGCGCCGCGTCGGCGCTCGCCAAGGCGGCGGCGGCGAGCCCCAACGACGCGGACATCCAGTACCAGTACGGTGCCCTGGCGTTCAACGCCGGGGATCTCGCGGCCGCCGTCGGGGCCCTCGAGAAAGCCACTCGGCTGGATCCGAAGGACCCGGCCAAGCTGAAGCTCCTCGTCCAGGCGCTCGTCCGCCAGGCGCGCGAGGGCGGCGGCGGCGGTTCCAAGGACGCGATCTACACCCGCGCCGTCGAGCCGGCCAAGGCCATGGTCGCCCGCGACGCCAGCTACGACAACCTGATCCTGCTGGGTGAGACGCAGCTCGGCGCGAACCAGTACGACGGCGCCATCGCGACCTTCGGCCAGGCTCTGGCCAAGAACTCCTCGGATTGGCTGCCTTACTTCTACATCGGCCAGGCCCAGACCACCCAGAGCAAGTACACCGAGGCCGAGTCGTCGCTGAAGCGCGCGCTCGACCGCGCCTCCAAGTCGCAGGACAAGTCGCGGATCTGGAAGCAGCTCGGCTTCATCTACGAAAAGCAGAAGAACTACGCGGCGGCGATCACCGCCTATCAGAACGGCGGTGACTCGGCGGGCGCCAATCACGCGCGCGAAAACCAGCAGATCGCCGAGTCGAACAAGCAGGCCGACGCCGAACAGGCCAAGATCGACGAGATCCGGAAGGCCCAGGAAGAGCTCCAGAAGAAGCTCAAGCAGCAGGGCGCGGCCCCGCCTCCGCTGCGCTGACCCGCGCGCTGCCGCCTGCGGCGGGAGCGGCGGTGGGGGAGGCTAGGCTCCGCGGTCGCTGGTCGCGTGCTCGCGGCCGAGCGAGACGATGGCGCCCGACAGCCCGGCCAGAGCTCCGAAGGCGAGCAGACCGAAGACCTCGAGCGGCGACAGGAAGCGTTGGGCGATCGCCGTCGCCACCAACGAGTGCCCCAGTTGCGGGCGCAGCAGGAGGTGGACGGTCACCAGGCCGGCCAGCGCGACGAGCGAGCCCAGCAGGCCCTGGAACATCCCCTCGAAGTAGAACGGTCCCCGGATGTAGAACTCGGTCGCGCCCACCAGGCGCATCACCGCGATCTCGTCCCGGTAGAGGTAGGAGGTCAACCGGACGACCGAGGCGATGGTGAACACCGAGGCGCCGACCAGGACCGCGGTCAGCACCAGCCCGAGAGCGCGCACCACCGCGAGGACGGCCTCGACCTGCTCGATCCAGTCGCGATCGTCGTCGACGAGCTCGACGCCGGGCTCGCGCTGGAGGTCCCGGACCCAGCTGCGGAAGCGGTCTTCCTGGCCGGCCGTCAGCGCCCGGAGCCGGGCCTCGAGCGAGGCCGGCAACGAGGCGTTGACCCCGCCTCGGACCAGGTCGGAGAGGCTGGGGAACGCCTTGTCGAAGCGACGCTCCGCCTCCTCGCGCGGGACCCGGGTGACCTCGGCGACCCAGGGCGCAGCCGCGACCTTCTCCGCCAGCTCGGCCAGCCGCTCGGGCGGAGCCGAAGGGTCGAGGTAGACGACGAAGCGCGCCTCGTCGCGCCACCGGCGGACCGTCGACTCCAGGTTCTGGCTGACCAGGAAGAACACCCCGGCAAGGAACAGCGAGACGCCGATCGTCAGCACGGCCAGGGCCGAGACCTTGAGGCTGCGCAGCAGGCCGACGAAGGCCTCGCGGGCGAAGTCGCGCAGCGCCTGCAGCAGCGTCACGCCGAGGCCTCCTCGGCCGGGGGCGAAGGTGGTGGCGGGAGCGGCTCGCCGGGCTCGAGAAGACGATCGCCGACCAGCCGGCCCTGGGACAGCGTCAGGACGCGCTGACCCACGCGCCGGATCAGTTCGCGGTCGTGGGTGGCGAACAGGACCGTCGTCCCGCGGCGGTTGATGTCGGCGAACAGGGCCACGATGTCGCGCGCCAGGTCGGGATCGAGGTTCCCCGTCGGCTCGTCGGCGATCAGGATCTCGGGCTCGGCGATCAGCGCGCGGGCGATCGCCACCCGCTGCTGCTCGCCGCCCGAGAGCTGGCGCGGGAAAGCGCCGAGACGGTGGGCGAGACCGACGCGCCGCAGCGCCTCGGAGGCGACCCGCTTCTGCCGGGAGGCATCCATGCCCAGGATCCGCGGCAGATAGGCGACGTTCTCGAAGATCGTCTTGCGATCGATGAGCCGGAAGTCCTGGAAGACCACGCCGATCGAGCGCCGGACGAACGGGATCTTCGAGCGCGGGATGGCGGCGACGTTACGGCCGTTGACCAGGATCTGGCCGTCGCTCGGCGTCTCCTCGCGGAAGATGAGCCGGAGCAGCGTCGTCTTGCCGGCGCCGGAGGCGCCGGTGAGGAAGCAGAACTGTCCCTTCTCGATGTGGAAGGTGATGTCCTCGAGCGCCACCTGGCCGCCCGGAAAGCGCTTGGTGACGTGGAAGAGCTGGATCATGGGCGCTCCGTGGCGGCCGCCTCGACAGCGGCCACCCCGAGCCGACGACGCGGAGCGGACATCGGCGCGGATCCTATCGCAGCGCGCCGGTCCCGGATGCTTAGAATGCGCGTGTGCCGAGCGTGGAACGTCGATCGAGGCGCCGCCGGAGCGGGTCGGCGGGGCGCCCGCGTGGCGTTTCGCCGCTGCCGGGGCGCACGCCACCTTCGTCGGCCGCGGCGTCCGGCCGCGCGAGGAGCGTCCGGCCGCCGCCCTGCTCCCCGCCGACGTCGGCCGGGCCTGGCTGCGCCAGATCCACTCCGCGCGCGTGCTCGATGCCGGCGCGACGCCGGGGTGCCGGGGCGAGGGCGACGCGCTGGTGGTGCGCACCGGGCGCCTCGCCGCGCTGGTGGCGAGTGCCGATTGCGTGCCCGTGCTGGTCGCCGGCGAGGCGGGAGTCGCGGCGATCCACGCCGGCTGGCGGGGTGTGGCCTCCGGCGTGGTCCCGGCGGCGGTCGACCGGCTCGGCGGCGGCGGCCGGACGGCCTGGATCGGGCCCGGAATCGGCCCCTGCTGCTACGAGGTGGGCGAGGAGGTGGCTCGCGCCGTCGTCGACGCGAGCACCGTGGCCGCTCTCCGGGCCGGTACCGGCGCCCGCCCGCACCTCGACCTCGCCGTGGCGGTGGCCGATCAGCTGCGCACGGCGGGGGTCGAGGAGATCGTGCGCATCTCGATCTGCACGCGGTGCCACGGCGAGTGGTTGTGCAGTCACCGTCGCGACGGCGCGGACGCGGGGCGCAACCTCGCCTTCGTCTGGCGGGACGGACGATAGCCGCTTCCGCCTCCGCGGAAGCGGCTTCAGGGGAAGACCGAGCTCCAGGCGGAGGCGTCGCCGCGTTCGAAGCCGTCGACGAAGATCAGGTCGGCGCACTCCGCAACGAAGACCCGGACGCGCGACGTCGCACCGCCGCGGTCGGTCAGGACGACCCTCCGGTAGGTCACGGTCCCGGGCGGGGAGACCGGCGCGGATCCCGACCCGCCCGCGCCGCCGACGTTCTGGTCGATCGTCGCGGCGAGCAGCGCGCCGCTCGGCGTGGTCCAGGTGAGCGTCGTGGTTCCCGAGGCCGGGCAGATCGTGTTCGGCAGCATCGACGTGGCGGCGTCGGCAAGCTGCTGGACGTTCGCGCTGCCGGTGAAAGCGCCGCCGTTGACGCTCAGGGTATGCGCGGCGATGCTCGCCGAAGGGACGCCGTTCTTCGGGTTCGATCCCAGCGTGGCGCCATCGAGGGTGGCGGTCCCGCCCGACCAGCCGTAGGCGAGCGACGACTCGGCCTGGATCTGTCCGGCGTCGGCCACGATTCCCGGCGGCAGCCCGAGCAGCTTGCCGTCCGCCGGGCTGCCCGAGGTCGCGGAGTAGTAGCGGACCTGAGTCTCTGACGGGGCGTTGGCCTGGGTCACGAACAGGTCGTCGTTCTGACACTCCGATGTGTTGCCGGAGAACAGGAGGTCGTCGAGCGAGACCGTGGAGTCGTGGCTGATCATCCCGGCGCCACCGCTGGCGCAGACTCCGCCGCCGTTTCCGGCGGCGTGGTTGCGGGCCACCAGGACGTCGGTCAGCTCGGCGAAAGCCCGGTCGAAAACGAAGGCGCCGCCGTTGACATAGGCCGCGTTGGACGTCCGCGCCACGGTGCAGTCGAAGAAGGCCGAAGAGGAGATCGTCACCTGGGCGCAGCGGTTGACCTGGCCGCTCTGGCAAGGGCCGCTCCCGGCGTGGGTGCCGTCGCCGTAGGCGGTGAGGCAACCGCCGTATTGCGCCTCCTGGGGCGCCGAGGACGAACCCTGGACGAGGCTGCGCGCGAGGTGGAGCGTCGCGGCCGGGTAATCGGGGTCGCCGGCGCCGTCTCCCGAGAGCAGGAGGATCGAGCCGCCGACCGGCGTCTGGGCTCCGGTCGCGGTGGCCCGGTTGCCGCGGAAGATCGAGTCGTAGACCTCGAGCTGACCGCGGAAGCTCTCGAGCGCGCCCCCCCAGTCGGCGTAGTTGTTCTCGAAGAGGGAGTGGTAGATCCGGACGCGGCCGCAGTTCTCGACGAAGACGGCACCGGCCTCCGTATTGGCGGCGGCTCCGTCGGCACGATTGCCGACGAACCGCGAGCGCACGATCAGGACGTCCGAGGCCAGCGCCGGGCAGTAGGGGCTCCCCGACGCGTAGGCTCCGAAGCTGTAGATGGCGCCGCCCACGTAGCCCGCGATGTTGTTCTGGAACAGGCTGTCGGCGAAGTAGGCCGTCGAGTTGCGGACCAGCACCGCGCCTCCCGCGCCGTTGCCCGACGAGCAGTTCGCGAGGTTGTCGGTTTCGCAGTTGTTGGTGAAGGTCGAGCCGATCACCCAGAGCCGGGACGGCGAGTTGTAGGGCGCCAGGCCCTGCTGGGCGAAGATCGCCGCGCCGTCCGGCAGCGAGCGGTTGCCGTCGAATCGGGCCCGCAGGACGATCGCTTCGGCGCCGCCGAAGAGTCCGAGGCCGCCGCCGCCGTTGCTCCCGGTCGCCGCTCGGTTGCCGACGAAATCGCAATCGGCGAACGTCGCGCGGGCGTTCTTGAGGGTCGCGCCACCGGCGAAGTTGGCGACGGTGGTCCGGCCGTTGACGAAGCGCAGGCTCTCGAAGGTGATCCAGTGGCCTGCTGTCATCTGGTCCAGGACGACGACCGGGAAGGTGCCGCCGCCGCTCAGGTCGACGGTTCCCGCCCCGTCGCGGGCACGGACGGTGAAGGAGCGACTCTTGTCGTTGCCCAGCCGGAAGCCCAGAGAGTCCGGCGCGACGTAGGTCCCGGCCGCGATGTCGATCGTGCCGCCGTCGGGGACCGTCCGGAACGCCTGATCGAGCGTCAGCTCCTCCGGCACGCAGACGACCCCCGGCAGGGTGCAGTCGACGGCACGGAGAGCTGCCGGCGAGGCGGCGATCGCGGTGACGAGCAGGGCGACCCGAGCGCACCGCGGTGAAGGAGTCATCCGCCGAGCATGCCCGCGGCGGAGGATGGGCGCAAGGGCGGGCTTCACTGGGCGCGGTCCGGGCCGCGCGCGGGTCCCGGACGGGCTCCGCGCGCGCGCGGTCCGCGCGGCGGACGCGAGAAAGCGCGCAGTTGCCCGCAGGCCGCGGCGACGTCGTGGCCCCTCTGGCGCCGGACGGTGACCGTGGCGCCCCGGCTCTCGAGGCGGCGGCGGAACTCCTCCACCCGCCGCGCCTCCGGGCGCCGCATCCAATCCGGCAGGACCGGGTCGGGGTTGAAGGGGATCAGGTTGAACTTGACGGGCAGGCCGGAGAGCAGGCGCACCAGCGCGTCGGCGTCCCGCGTCCCGTCGTTGAATCCCGACAGGAGGAGGTACTCGATGGTGATCCTGCGCCTCGATTCGAGCGGGAAGCGGCGCAGCGCGGCGAGCAGCTCGGCGAGCGGCCAGGTGCGCGCGATGGGCATGATCTCGGCCCGTCGCGCATCGTCGGGAGCGTGCAGCGACACGGCGAGGCGGGGTCGTCGCGTCCAGGTGGCCAGCTCGTCGATCCCCGGCACGACCCCTGCGGTCGAGACCGTGATCCGGCGCGTCGTCAGGGTCTCGGCGAGCAGCTCGACCGAGTCGCGGACCGCGTCGAGGTTGCGCAGCGGCTCGCCCATGCCCATGAAGACGACGTTGAAGCGCTCCGGCAGGTCGGCGATCTGGCGCAGCAGATGGACCTGGCCGACGATCTCGCCCGCGGTCAGGTTCCTGCCGGCGCCCCAGTAGCCGGTGACGCAGAAGGCGCAAGCCAGGGCGCAGCCGGCCTGGCTCGACAGGCAGAGCGTCCGCCGTCCGCGGTCCGGGATGTCGACCGTCTCGATCGACGCGCCGTCGGCCAAGCGCAGCAGGTACTTGGTCGTCCCGTCGTCGGCCGGTCGCCGCTCGGTGAGCTCCGGAAGACGGAGGGAGAAGCGGGCGTCGAGCTCGGCGCGCAGGGTGGCCGGCAGGTCGGTCATCGCCGCGAAGTCGGCGACACCTCGCTTGTGGATCGCATCGAAGACCTGGCGGACGCGGTACGGACGGTCAGCCGCTTCGCCCAGCGCATCGGCGAGTCGGTCGAGGGGCAGGCCGAGCAGGTCCTGCCGCGCGGCGGGCGCGGCGACGTCCATCTCTCTAGCGCGGCCGTCGCGGCGCGCGCCGGCGGGTCGGGTCGATGCCGATGTCGCGCAGGAAGCGGAGATCCTCGGCGTCGATGCGGAACGAGGGCTCCCGGCCCGGGGGCCGCCGGGCCGGCCGGGGCTCGGTCCTCGAAGAGGCCGGCTCGCCCTCGGCTTCGGGCTGGCAGTCGAGCAGGAGGCGCAGCGTCCAGCCCTCGCGCTGGAGCTTCCACAGCGCGCGGTGCACCTCGGACGACTCGGCGAGCGCGTCGAGCAGGGCTCGCTCGACGTCCGCCAGCAACGTCCGCTTCCTGGCCTCCATCCTGGCGCGCGCGTCCACTCGATTCTCCCGGTTCCGCCGCCATTATCGGGTCGGCCGGAAACGGCTGTCAAACGACCTCTCTGCGATAGGGTCTCCGTTCGCGTGAGGGAGTCGCCCGCGCAGGAACTCGAGCGCCGACTCGCCGCCTGGCTGGCGAGGTCGGGCCATGGCGCGGTGGAGATCTCGCCGCTCGCGGGCGACGTTTCCGCCCGCCGCTACTTCCGGGTCCGCGAGCACCGCGGCGGCACCCTCGTCGCGGCGGTCTATCCACCGGAGTTGGCCGCCGCCCAGCGCCGATTCGCCCGAGCGGCAGAGATGCTGGAGCGGGCCGGGGTGCGGGTTCCCGGGATCCTGGTCGACGACGTCGAGTCCGGCTTCTCCCTGCTCGAGGATCTCGGCGCCGCGACGCTCTACGAGCTGCGGGACCTGAGCGATGAGGATCGGGTGCGCTACCTCGACTCCGCGGCCGAGGCGGCGGCAAGGATCGCGGCGCTCGATCCGGCCGAGGTCGCCGGGCTCGGCTCTCCTCCGCTCGACCGGGCGCTGCTGCGGCGGGAGCTCGAGACCGTTTGGAAGCTCTTCTTCGTGCCCCACGGGCTGGACCACGCCGGGCTCGCGGTGGCGCTCGACCGGCTCTGCGATCGGCTCGCGGCGGCGCCGCTCCGCCCTTGCCACCGGGACTTCATGGTGCGCAACCTCGTGGCGCTACCCGACGGCGGGATCGGCGTGCTCGACTTCCAGGACCTGCGTCTCGGTCCGGCGAGCTACGACCTGGCGTCGCTGCTCAACGACAGTTGGTTCGCGCCGGAGCCGCTCGAGCGCCGCTGGCTGGAGCAGGCGCTACCCGGTCCGGAGACGCGGCTGCAGTATCGGCGGGCGGTCGTCCAACGCGGGCTGAAGGCGGTCGGGACCTTCCTGGCCTTCGCTGCCAGAGGCGAGCCGCGCCACCTGCCGCTGGTCGTCCCGACGCTCGGGCGGACGTTTCCTCACCTCGCGGCGCTGCCCGAGACCGCGGAGCTCTGGCGCGAGCTCGCGGAGCCGTTGCGGCGAGCGTCGAAGGCGCCGCCGATCTGCTAAACTTTCGATCGTGCCGGCGCCGGGATCCCCGGATCCCGCCATCCGCGCACCTCGGAGGTATCCTCGATGGGCCGCATCGGTCTTCCCGAACTGCTCGTAATCCTCGTCATCTTGGTGGTGCTGTTCGGCGCATCCAAGATCCCGCAACTCGGACGCGGCCTCGGCGAAGGCATCCGCAACTTCAAGAAGGGTCTCAACGGGAACGACGACGACGCCGCCCCCCCGTCGGACCGGTCTCAGGAGCCTCGCTGAAGCACGGCGGCCGCCGGCCGCCCCGACAGGATCAGACGTCGTTCCACGCTTCCCCAGTGCTCGCGGTAACGCGTCAGGACGCGGCCGACGTACGCCCGCGTGGTGCGGTATGGGGGCACGCCGCCCCAGCGCTCCACCGCCGCCGGTCCGGCGTGGTAGGCCGCCAGGACGAGGTCCAGGTCACCGTCGAAGCGGTGCTCGAGCTCGGCGAGATAGGAAGCGCCGGCCTCCAGATTGACGTCCGGGTCGAGAGGCTGCTCGGTGCCGTCGAAGTGGAACGGCATGAGCTGCATCAGTCCGAGCGCACCCTTCGAGGACACCGCGTCGGGCTGGAAGCTGGATTCGGCCTCGACCACCGAGGCGAGCAGGAGGCTGTCGAGCCGGTGGGCGCGGGCCACCCTGCGGATCTCGCTGCCGAACGGCAGCTGGTCCATGTAGCGCTCCTTGGCGCGGCGCAGGACGCCGATCGGATCGGCGATCGGGACGGAGGCCGGAAGCGCGGCGGCCCGCGCCGCAGCCCCGGCCACCGGCAGGGGCACGAGGACCGCGGGCGAGTCCGCCGGTGAGTTGCCGGGCGCCGGCGGCTCGACGGCGGCGGCGGTCGCGGCGATGGCCAGCGGTGCGGCCGACGCCTGGGAGCCGGACGGCGACGGACCCGCGAGCCCCAGAAACAGAGTCGCGAGGACGACGGTCGAGGTCAGGCCCAGAGAGAATCGTTTCGGATAGGCGGGGGTCATGACGACTCCTGGTCGGGAGAGGGGCCCCGACCCTCGCTGGAGGGGGCCCGATCGGCACGTCCCCATGCGTGGGGGGCACCGAAGTCGTGGATGTGGTTTCCTGGGTCGGGTTCGGGGCTTCTACACCTTCGGAATCGACCGTCGGATCGCTGGCCGGCCACCCGCGGCGCGGGAGCGACCTTCCGACGTGGAGATCCCGAGGTGGGAGACCTTGTTGCGCAGCGTGTTGCGATGGACGCCGAGGCTGCGGGCCGAGCGGCAGAAGTTCCAATCGTTGGACCGCAGGGACGCCACGATGAACTGCCGCTCGAACTCCTGACGAGCCTGCTCCAGGGTCACTCCCTGGCCGACGAGCTCGTCGACGATCTGGGACAAACGTCCATTGAGGTTTTGTTTACTCCCCACGGTCCAACCTCGAAGGCGAGATTTTATCCGATCTCGTCCTATGTTTCAACCCTTTGAAAATCCTGGACTTACTTCCGCTCGAGGCGGTCCCCCGCATAGATCGGATAGCGCGACTCGAGGATCTTGGCGACCGAGGAGTGGGCCTGGGTCGTCAGCACCGCCAGCTCGCCCAGGACCACCGGCGGCCGGCCCCCGGCGGCGGCCCGGTAGATCGTGTAGATGTCCCCGGGCTCGACGTTGTCGTTGGCGCCCCGGTCCAGGTAGACCACGTGGTCCTGGCCCAGGGAGACGAGGTCCGCTGGAGAGGTCAGCACCACCGGGGCGTTCGACAGGTCGGCCCGCGTGGGCTCGTTGACCGGCCGCAGAGGCGTGCGCCGGGCGAGTGGCACCGGCTGCGGCTCGAAGGCCCGCAGGTGGTCCCCCACGAGGATGCCGTCGCAGCTCTGGACGATCTCGCCGATGGCGCTGTCGTCCTGGACGGACAGGACCCGGATCCGGCCCGTGGTCGCATAGAGCCGGCCGAACACCTTGCCGGTCAGCGGGTGACGCACCGTGCGTTCCGTCTGTACCGCCTGGAGCAGCATGCCCGGGGAGAGACCCGCGCCCCGGCCTCCGTTCAGGTAGACGATGTCGCCGACGGTCAGCTTGTACTTGACCGTGTCCGCCTGGCCGAAGAGGCCGCGCTTGCCCCGCCAACCGATCTTGTCGGTGGGCGTCAGCGATTCGTACTCCGATCCGGTGATCGTCCAGCCGTACGTCTCGTCGAGCTCGCCGACGTAGCCGCTGCAGTAGATGTCGCTCTCGCTGCCGAGCGGAACCGGGACGTTGCCCTTGCCGCCGGCCGGAGCCGTGCCGTACGCCTCGTCGCCCGTCTCCTCGCCTCCGCCCTCGCCGGGAGTCCCGGTCGCGGCCGTGGTGGCTCCGACCTCTTCGGCCGGCGCCACCTCGACGCCGAGCACGAGCGGATCACCCGGGTAGATCCAGTGGGCGTCCTTGATGTACTGGTTCTTCTCCCAGATCTGCGGCCACAGGTAGGCGTTGCCGAGGTTCTTGGCCGCGAGGTCCCAGAGGGTGTCGCCGCGGACGATGGTGTAGACCTTGGCTCCGTCGGGGAACGTGGACGGCGGATCCCAGGCGGTCCAATGATCGCCGACCAGATGCAACTGGGTCGGCGGCCGGTCCGCAGCCATCAGCGCCGTAGCCGTCAGGCCGGCGACGAGAATCGCGGTCATGCGGGAGCGAATCGCCATAACGGGACCTCCGGAGGCCTTCCAGCTCTTGCGCACGTCTGCCTCGAGCGTTGGCCGCAAGGGTACTCGCGGAATTGCACAGTGTCAAGGGCACCCTCCACCGGAAGCGCTGACGCTGCTTGAGGTTAGGGAGAATGCCACAGTCCCCCTGAGGAACCTCAGGGAGGGCCGGGCGCGCCGGAGCCGAGCTCCTCGCGAGCGCGCTCGGCGGCCGCCGCTCCGGGAAAGCGCCGGACGAGCTCCCGCCAGACCTCGTCGGCCTTGGCCGCGTCGCCCTGGAGGCGCAGGCAACTGCCGATCCGGTAGAGCGCGTCGGGGGTCTTGTTGCCCTCGGGAAAGCCCTCGACCCCGGAGCGGTAGGCGGCCAGGGCTCCCGCGACGTCCTGGCGCACCCGGCGCGACTCGCCGATCCAGAACCAGGCATTGTCGTCGAGGTTCGAGGTGGGGTGGGCCGCGAGGAACGCGGTCAGCGCCCCCTCCGCCTCCGCCGGCCGGCCGTCTCGAAGGAGCCGCAGGGCGGCCTCGTACTCGCCGACCTCTCCGCCCGCCGGCGCGGCGTCCACCGGCGCCAGGTCGAGGTCGCTCTCCTCGATCGGCTCCGCCGCCCCGGGCGTCGCCGGGGCTGCGGTGTCCGGCGCGGTGTCCGGCGCCGGCGCGGGCGCCCTTGCCCCGTCGCGCGCCGTCGCCGTCCCGGCGTTGGCCTCGAGCCGCTCGACCTGCTGGCGGAGCCGCTCGATCTCGAGCGTCGCTTTGGTGACCTGCTTCTCGAGCTCGACGACGCGCCGGTCGACCTCGGCCTCGCGCTGCCGGGTGGCCGCGGGATCGAACAGGGAACGGGTGCTGGCGCAGCCCGCGGCGAGCAGGACGACGGCGGCCGCTGCCGCTGCCGTCGGGAGGGTGACCTGTCTCATCGCTCCCCCTCTTCTCACTTGCTGCGGGCCAGTTTGGCGGTCCAGCGGCTCTGCGGGAACTGTTGGCGCAGCGTCGACAGCGCCGCCTGCGCCTCGTCCGCCTTCTTCTCCTTGCGGTAAGCGAGGACCAGGTAGTACATCGCCCGGTCGCGCTCGCCATACTCGGGATAGTCGTCGATCAGGCCCTGGAACCGGCTCACCGCCGCTTTGGGGAGTCCGTAGCGGTAGTAGAAGTAACCCACCAGCAGCTCGTGCTCGGCGAGCCGGTCGCGCACGACGTCGATCCCCTTGTGCGCCTCGTCGGCGTACTCGCTCGTGGGGTAGAGGCGCAGCAGGTCCTGGTAGGCGTCGAGCGCCTTGTGGGTCGCCGCCTGATCGCGGTCGGCGCGCACGATCCTGCGCGCCAGCGCGCGCGCGATCTGGTACTGGACGTAGGCGCTCCGGTTGCTGGTCGGAAACCGGTTCTGGAAGTCGCGGTACTTGGCCTCTGCCTCGATGAGGTTGGTCGTGTCGCCCTGGTCGAACAAAGTGTCGGCGACCAGGAGGAGCGCCTCCCGTCCGGCCGCCGAGTTGGGCTCGACCTCGAAGGCGTGCGAGAAGTACGGCCGCGCCGCGGCGTACTTCTTCCTCTCCAGCAGGGCCTTGCCCCGGGTGAGCGCCTCCTGGGCGGAGAGCCGCAGGATCGGGTCCTCCTTGCGCGCGGACCGGCATCCGGCGGCGAGCATGAGCAGGGCGAGCCCCGCGGCGACGGCGGTCGCGACCCGTCGTCCGGTTCCGAGTCGTGGGTGGATCGTCACGATACCTCCAGTGCGGCGCGCCTCAGGGCCGCGATCGCGCCGATCGGGTCGGGCGCGCCGTAGACCGAGGAGCCGGCGACCAGGGTGGTCACGCCGACGCGGCCGATCTCGCCGGCGTTCGAGGTCGAGACCCCGCCGTCCAGAGCGAGCGCGGTGGCGAGCCCCCGCTCCCGGATCGCCGCGGTGAGGCGCCGCGCCTTGTCGAGCACGTGGGGCAGGAACTTCTGTCCGGCGAAGCCGGGGTTGACCGACATCAGCAGCACGAAATCGCAGGCCTGCAAGACGTCGACCAGGAGCTCCACCGGCGTCGCCGGGTTGATCGCGACCCCGGCGCGCGCCCCCCCGGCGCGGATCGCGGCGAGCAGGCGGTCGAGATGCACCGCGGCCTCCCAGTGCACGGTGACCCGCGCGGCTCCGGCTTCGAGATAGGCGTCGAGCAGGAGCTCGGGGCGCTCGACCATCAGGTGGACGTCGAGAGGCAGACGGGTCCGCCGCGCGAGGGCGGCGACGACCGGCGGTCCGATCGTCAGGTTGGGCACGAAGTGTCCGTCCATCACGTCGACGTGCACGACGTCGGCGCCGCCCTGCTCGGCGACGCGCAGGGCGCCGGCGAGGTCGGCCAGATCGGCGGCCAGGATCGAGGGCGCGATCTCGATCACGGGCGGCCTCCCGTGACGCTTTGCGGCTCGGCCGGGGCAGTGCTCGACGCCACCACCAGCGAGATCGGCTCCGAGCGCCGCAGGGGGTGGCCGGGCAGCGGTTCCTGGCGCAGGATCGTCCCTTCGGCGACCCCTTCGTAGGGCTCGAAGGAGATGTTCCCGAAGCGGAATCCGCCGGCCTCGAAGGCGCGCCGGATCGGTTCGTAACGTCGATAGACGAGGTCGGGCATCACGTAGGTCGCTCCCGCGGACTCCGTGGCAACGAGCAGATCCACCGCCGTGCCGGCGGCCACCGAAGCGCCGGCAGGCGGATCCTGAGCGACGATCGTCCCGGGCGTGCCGGACCCGGTCAGCACCGAGAGCGTGGCGCCCGGCTCGAGCGACTCACCGCGGAGCATGATCTGGGCGGCCGGCATCGCCTTCCCGGCGAGCTCGGGCACGACCACGCGGCGCGCGCCGAGCGAGACGAAGGCTTCGATCGCGGCTCCGCGCTTGACCAGGCTGCCCGCCCGCGGCTGGGATTCGATGATCTTCCCGGCCTCGACCTTCTCGCTCCAACGCTCGGTCTCCGCCCGGCGGTACGCCAAGCCGATGTCGGCGAGCAGGCGCGCCGCCTCCTCCTCGCTCAGGCCCGCCAGCTCCGGCACCGTCGTCACGCCCCGCCGCACCCACTGGTTGAACGCGACGTAGCCGGACAGCCCGAAGACGACGAGGACGAGAATCGCGTAGGCGGTGACGCCCGCCGCGCGCAGGAGCCGCCGCAGCACGACGGGCGAGTCTAGCAGAGCCTTTCGGGTAGGCTCGGCGAGCCATGAGCCCCCCACCGCTCGGTGCCCACGTCTCGGTCGCCGGAGGCCCCGCGACGGCCTTCGAGCGCGGTCGCCAGATCGGATGCGAGTCGCTCCAGATCTTCGTCAAGAACGCCAGCCGGTGGCAGGCGAAGCCGATCCCGCCGGGCGAGGCCGAGGCCTTCCGGGCGGCGCACGCCGCCGCGGGGCCGTTGCCGCTGGTCGCCCACGCGGCCTATCTGATCAACCTCGCCGCGACCGACGCCGGGATCCTCGGGCGGTCGCGCGAGGCGCTGGCCGACGAGTGCCGCCGCTCGGCGCTCCTCGGGGTGCCGGCGCTGGTCGTCCACCCCGGAGCGCACCTCGGGGCCGGAGAGGAGGCGGGTCTGGCGGCCATCGCGGCCTCGCTCGACGCGGTCGAGAAGGAGCTGGGGGCCTGCCCGACGCGGATCCTGCTCGAGCTGACCGCCGGGCAGGGCACCGTCCTGGGCTCGCGCCTCGAGCACCTCGCCGCGGTGCGGGCGCGCTCGCGGGCGGCGCACCGGTTGGGGTACTGCCTGGACACCTGCCACGCCTTCGCCGCCGGCTACGAGCTGGGCACGGCAGCCGCCGTCGAGGAGTTCCTGGCGGCGGTCGAGCACCGCCTCGGCTTCGACCTCGTGGAGTGCGTGCACCTGAACGACTCGACGGGCGAACGCGGCTCCCACCGCGACCGGCACGCCAACATCGGCGCCGGACGGATCGGGCTCGAAGGCTTCCGGCGGCTGCTCGCCGAGCCGGCTCTGGCGCGGGTGCCGATGATCCTGGAGACGCCCCTGGGCGACGACGAGCAGGGTCACGCGCGCGATCTCGCGACGCTGCGCGAGCTCGCCGGCGTCAGCCCCCGAAGAAGTTCTTCGAAGCGTCGAACCAGAGGACGGTCACCATCAGGAGAACGATCAGGGCGAAGCCGACCTGGCTGATGCGCTCCTTGATCTCGATCGAGAGGTCCCTGCGCAGGGCGCTCTCGATCAGCAGGACCGTGATCTGCCCGCCGTCCAGGATGGGGATCGGGAAGAGGTTGAGCAGCCCGATCGAGATCGAGATGACGCCCATCAGGTAGAGCAGGTACTTGAAGCCCGCGCGCGCGGCCGCGCCCGACTGCTTGGCAATCTCGATCGGACCGGCGAGCGCGCTCTTGGCGGCCACCTCGCGCTTGAAGATCTTGCCGATGACGGCCAGGCTCTGGCGCGCCAGGCTCCAGTTGAAGCGCACGCTCTCGGCCAGCGCCTGCAGCGGCGGGAAGCGCTGCTCGATGGTCAGGCTGATGCCGATGCGGCCGGCGCCGTCCTGGTCGGCGGGGACGACCGGCAGCTCGAGCCGCGCTCCCCGGCGCAGGATGTCGAGCACCACCGTCTGACCCGCCCGCGGCGTCAGGTACTCGACCAGGTCGGCGGGGCTGCCGAGCGGCCGGCCGTCGACGGCGCGGATCTCGTCCCCCGACTGGAGCCCCGCCGCGGCGGCCGGCGAATCCGGATTGACCACTCCGACGCGGGGCAGGATCTTGGGGTAGATGCCGGCGTCGCCGAACTCGAAGTTCGGCGGCTTGACGGGGGTCACGGAGAGCTCCAGACGCCGGCCGCCGCGCTCGACCACGACCGGCACCGCGCGTCCGATCGAGGTCATGATCGCGAACGCGACGTCGTGCCAGCGCTCGACCTCCTGGCCGTCGATGGCGACGATCCGGTCGCCGACCTCGAGGCCCGCCGCGGCACCCGGAGACCCGGTCTCGACGGTGCCGACGACCGAGGGGATGCTCTGCAGCGCGGGCACCTCGATGCCGACCATGAACAGTCCCGCGATCAGCAGGATCGACAGGACCACGTTCATCGCCGGCCCGGCGAGGTAGACGACGATCCTCTGCCAACGCGGCCGGTTGGTGAAGTCGCGCGGGTCGTCGGTCGCTTCGCCCTCGTCCTCGCCGGAGAGCTTGACGTAGCCGCCGAGCGGGAGGATCGCGATCTTGTACTCGGTCTCGCCGCGGGTGAATCCCCACACCCGCGAGCCGAAGCCGAGGGAGAAGGCGAGCACGCGCATGCCGAAGGCCTTGGCGGCGAGGAAGTGACCGCCCTCGTGGACGAAGATGATCACGCCCAGGGCGAAGACGGTCGCGAGGATGGTGGACAGGAGTTGGGGCATGGTCTCTCCGGCCGGCTAGGCTATCGCGGGTGCTACCCGCTCGCGACCCGCCCGGCGGCCTCGCGGCGGGCCCAGGCGTCGTGCGCCAGGGCCTCCTCGAGGCTGCCGACCGGTCCCGGCCGGTGCCGGTCGAGGACCGCGGCGATGGTCTCGACGATGCCGGGGAAGGGGATCCTCCCGTCCAGGAAGGCGTGCACCGCGACCTCGTTGGCGGCGTTGAACACCGCCGGCCCGCTCTCGCCGGCGGCGAGCGAGGCGCGCGCCAGCCCGACGGCGGGGAACTTGGTCTCGTCCAGGGGCAGGAACTCGAGCCCTTCGAGCTCCTCGAGTCGCAGTCGCGGGAACTCGTTCTCCCAACGGTCGGGCCAGGCCAGCGCGTACTGGATCGGGAAGATCATGTCGTTGACCGAGAGCTGGGCGATCCAACTGCCGTCGCGCCACTCGACGAAGGAGTGGACCAGTGACTGGGGGTGCACCAGCACGTCGATGCGTTCCGGAGGGACGCCGAACAGCCAGCGCGCCTCGATCAGCTCGAGACCCTTGTTGACCAGCGTCGCGGAGTCGATGGTGATCTTGGCGCCCATCGACCACGTCGGGTGACGCAGGGCCTCCCGGGGCAGGATCGAGGCGAACGTCGCGACGTCGCGACGCAGGAAGGGTCCGCCCGAGGCCGTCAGCACCAGCCGCCGCACCTCCTCCGGCCGGCCGCTGCGCAACGCCTGGTGCAGCGCGACGTGCTCGCTGTCGATGGGCAGGATCGCGGCGCCGGTGCGCTGGGCGAGCGCGGTCAACAGCCTCCCGGCGACGACCAGCGACTCCTTGTTGGCCAGCGCGACGTCGCGTCCCCCGGCGAGCGCCGCGTGGACCGGCGGCAGCCCGGCGGCGCCGACGATCGCCGCGACGACCCGGTCGACGTCCGGATGCGTCGCCGCGAGCAGCAGCGCGCCGTCGCCCGAGACCAGCTCGACGCCGGAGGGTAGCTGGCCGGCGAGGCGGCGCGCGGCCGCCTCGTCCGCCACCGCGACCAGCCGCGGCCGGAACTCGCGCGCCAGCGCGGCGAGCTCCTCCGGACGGGTGCCCAGGGCGCCGACCGCCACCAGCTCGAAGCGCTCCGGATGGTGACGCAAGACCTCGACACAGCTTCTCCCGATCGAACCGGTGGCTCCGAGCAAGGCGAGTCGCTGCCGCTTCATCCGACCTCGAATCCGAACAGCCAGAGCAGGACGAGCATCATCGGCGCGGCGAACAGCATCGCGTCGAGACGATCGTAGAGCCCGCCGTGGCCGGGCAGCAGGTCGCCGGAGTCCTTGACCCGGGCGCCGCGCTTGATCAGCGATTCGACCAGGTCGCCGAGCTGGCCGGCCACGGCGGTCGCGGCGCCCACCGCGAGCAGGGCGAGGTCCAGCCGGTCGAGCCGCCACAGGCTCCACGCCACGGTGGACGCGACCGAGACCACGAAGCCGGCGATCGCCCCTTCCCACGACTTCTTGGGCGAGACCACCGGCGCCAGCCGGTGCCGGCCCCAGCGGCTGCCGACGTAGTAGGCCGCGGTGTCGCCCAGCCAGACGATCGCCAGCAGCAGGAAGAGCACCCACGGGTCGTGCCGCTGCAGCCGGTAGAGAGCGGCGATCGGGACCGCGAAGTAGGGCACGGCGAACGCCAGGGCGCCGGTCGCGGCGAGCGCCTGCTCGACCGGCGTGCGGCTGAGCAGGACCAGACTGCCGACCCCGATCGCCGCCAGGGCGCCGAACAGCAGGGCGTGGAAGCCGTCGACGTGCGCCCCGGGAGAGAGCCCCCAGGCCAAGCCCGCGGCCGCCAGCGGCACGAGCACGGGCAACGCCCACCAGGGTGCCCGCGGAGCCGCGGCGCGCGCCAGCCGGGAGAACTCCCACGAGGCGCCGGTCAGCAGCGGAGCCGCGACCAGGAAGAAGCCCCAGCCGGGCAGGCCGAAGATCGCGGCGAGCGCGAGCGGCACCCCGATCGCCGCGGTCAGGAGGCGCTTCATCGGGGAGCCGCCGGCCGTCAGGCGCCGGCCGCGCCGGGCCGCGCCGGAGGCTCGCGGTCGACGGCGTCGACGCCCCCGAAGCGCCGTTCGCGCCCCTGGAAATCGACGATCGCCTCGAACAGGTGCCGGCGCCGGAAGTCCGGCCACAGCACCGGCGACAGCCAGATCTCGGTGTAGGCGATCTGCCAGAGCAGGAAGTTCGAGATCCGCCGCTCGCCCGAAGTCCGGATCAGCAGGTCGGGGTCGGGCTGGCCGGCGGTGTAGAGCGAGGAGGAGAGTGTCGCCTCGTCGATCTCGACCCGGCGGCCGGCCGCCCAATCGGCGACGATGCGGCGGCAGGCGTCGACGATCTCGCACCGGCCCGAGTAGTTGAGCGCGATGTTGAAGCGCAGGCCCGTGCACTCGGCGGTGGCGTCCACGGCGCGCTCGAGCGCCGCGACCACCGAGGGATCGAGCTCGCGCCAGCGGCCGATCGGCTGGAAGCGGATGTCGTTGCGCAGGAGCGTCTCGAGGTCCTTGCGCACGTACTCCTTGAGCAGGTTCATCAGCGTCCAGACCTCGGCCCGGGGACGCTTCCAGTTCTCGACCGAGAAGGCGTAGAGCGTCAGGTGGCCGAGGCCCAGGCGCGCGGCGGCCTCGACCGTGTCGCGCACCGAGGCCACTCCCGCCCGGTGCCCCTCGACCCGGGGCCGGTGGCGCTGCTTGGCCCACCGGCCGTTGCCGTCCATGATGACGGCGACATGGGCGGGGAGACGGCCGAGGTCGATGCGCGAGAGCAACCCGGCTTCCGGTGTGCCGGGCTCGGCGAGTGAGCCGGGATCGGCCATGACGGGCGAGTTTACCGCACGCTCCCGGGCACGCCGGCGGGTGCTCCGGCGGGCGGCCGCGCGGTCTCGCCCGAGTCGTCGACACGCTCGAGCGTCAGCCCGCGGGCCGGGGCCGTGGGACCGGCCTCGGCCCGCGCCGCGCCGGTGAGCAGGCGCGCGAGCTCCTCGCCGGAGCGGCGGCCGAGGCCGACCTCGAGCAGCGTCCCGGCCAGCGCCCGGACCATGCCCCGGAGGAACCCTTCGCCGCAGACGGCAAGCGTCAGCTCGGGACCCTCCTCGGACCAGGCGGCGGCGAAGATCGTGCGCTCGGTCGGGCCCGGGACGCCGCCGGCCGAGGCGAAGGCGGCGAAGTCGTGGCGGCCGACCAGGGCGCGGGTCGCCGCGACCATGGCCGCGACGTCGAGCTCCGGCGGCGCCGGCACCACGAACGGGGCGCGGTCGGGCGGCGGCACCGGCGCGCGGTGGAGGCGGTAGCGGTACAGCTTGGCCCGCGCCGAGCGCCGGGCGTCGAATCCGGGCGGGGCGGGCGCCGCGGCCAGCACCCGGATGTCCCGGGGCAGCCGGTGGTTGACACCGTGGACGAGCGCCGAGGCGGGCAGCTCGCGGTCGAGGGCGAGCGAGACGACCTGTCCGTGGGCGTGCACGCCGGCGTCGGTTCGGCCGGCGCCCACGGTGGCCACGGGGGCGCCGACCAAGCCGGCCAACGCCTCCTCGAGCCGCTGCTGCACGGTGACCGCGTTGGGCTGGCGCTGCCAGCCGGCGTAGTCGGTCCCGACGTAGGCGACCACCAGTCGCACCTTCACGGTGGCTTCACTGTACACTTCGATCGAGTCGCATGGCGCTGCTGCCGAACCCCCGTCCGCTGGCCGTCTCGCTGCGGCCCGCGACCGCCGCCGACGCGCCCTCGCTGTTCGCCTGGCGCTCGGAGCCCTCCGTGCGCCGCCACCAACCGCTGCAGGAGGTCACCCTGGCCGACCTGCGCGCCGACCTCGCGCGCCAGCGTCCCACCGACCTCTACCGCTCGCGCGGCGACCGTTTCCAGTGGATCGTGCTCCGGGAGAGCCGGCCGTCGGGCTGGATCACGCTCGCCATCACGAGCTGGGAGCAGGGCATCGCGGAGATCGGATACGCGCTGACCTCGAGCGCCCAGGGTCACGGCCTCATGGTCCCGGCGCTGACCGAGCTGCTCGCGGAGCTGTTCGGCCAGACCGCGGTCGAACGGCTCGAGGCGCGCTGCTCGGTGGACAACGTCGCGTCGCAGCGCGTCCTCGACAAGGTCGGCTTCGAGCGCGAGGGGTTGCTGCGCGGCTACTTCCAGCTCGGCGGCCGCCGCGTCGACAACTACCTCTACGCCATCCTGCGCTCGGACTTCCTGCAGGCCGCACGCTGAGGCGCCGTCACGCCGGCTCGAGGCTGGCGTAGCGGGCGACCAGGCGCTTCTTGCCGGCGCGGTCGAAGAACACCGTGAGCTTGGCATCGTCGCCCTCGCCCTCGACCTCGAGCACGACGCCGGTGCCCAGCGTCGGATGGCGCACCCGCATGCCGCGCCGCGGACCGCGCGCCGGAACCTCCTGGGAGTACTCGTCGCGCTCGGCGCGGCCGAAGAAGCGGTCGACGCCGCGCACGCGCTCGCTGGCGTAGAGCGCCGGGCTCTCCTCGACGTCGAGCAGCTCCTCGGGCACCTCGGCCAGGAAGGGCGAGGCCTCCTGGTCCTGGTAGCGGCCGGCGATCCGGCGGCGCCGGCAGGTCGCCAGCAGCAGGCGCTCTCTCGCGCGCGTCATGCCGACGTAGAAGAGCCGCCGTTCCTCCTCGACGTCCTCGGGGCGCCCCTGGGTGTTGAAGTGCGGCAGCAGACCGTCCTCGAGCCCGGGCAGGAAGACGACCGGGAACTCGAGGCCCTTGGCGCTGTGCAGGGTCATCAGCGAGACCCCGCGCTCGGCGTCCCACCGGTCGAGGTCCGAGACCAGCGCGACGTGGTCGAGGAAGGCGGTCAGCAGGTCGTCGTCGGTGCCGCCGTCGGTGCGCGCGTCGGTGAACTCCTGGGCGGCGGTGAGCAGCTCGCGGATGTTCTCGAGCTTGGCCTGGTCCTCCTCGTTGTCGCGCCGGTAGAGGTCGGCGTAGCCGGTGCGCTCGAGCAGCTCGTCGAGCAGCGCCGGCAACGGCAGCTCGGCGGCCGCTTCGGCGAGCCCGCGGACGAGGGCGTGGAAGTCGGCCAGGGCGGTCGCGGCCCGGCTCGAGAAGCGGTCCAGCCGGCCCAGCTCGAGCACGTCCCAGAGGACGCCGCCGGTCTCCGCGGCCGCGCGCTCCTCGAGCAGAGCGACCGTCGTCTTGCCGATGCCGCGCGGCGGCTGGTTGAGGATGCGCGAGAGCGAGAAGTTGTCGCGCGGGTTGCGCAGGGCCCGGAGGTAGGCGACCAGGTCCTTGATCTCGGCGCGCTCGTAGAAGCGGACGCCGCCGACCAGCGAGTAGGGGATCCGGGCCTGGAAGAAGGCGTCCTCGAAGGCGCGCGTCTGAGCGTTCGTCCGCACCAGGACCGCCACGCCGGTCAGGTCCAGCCGGCCGCGCAGGCGCTCGATCTCGCCGGTCACCCAGCGGGCCTCGTCGGCCTCGTCGCCGGCGCGGTAGAGCCGGGTTCGCGCGCCGGCCTCCGCGTCGGTCCACAGCCGCTTGCCGCGGCGCATCCGGTTGTGCGCGATGACGGCGTTGGCGGCGTCCAGGATGTTGGCGGTCGAGCGGTAGTTGCGCTCGAGCTTGCGCACGGAGGCGCCGGGGAAGTGGCGCTCGAATTCGAGGATGTTGGACAGGTCCGCGCCCCGCCAGCGGTAGATCCCCTGGTCCTCGTCGCCCACCGCGGTCAGGTCGCCGGCAGGCGCGGCCAGCTCGGCCACCAGCCGCAGTTGGGCGTGGTTCGTGTCCTGGAACTCGTCGACGAGCAGATGGCGGACCCGTCCGCGCAGCCGCTCGGCCAACTCCGCGTCTTCGTCGAACAGGCGCACCGCGAGCATCAGCAGGTCGTCGAAATCGACCCCGGAGGCGCGCCGGCGCAGGGCCTCGTAGCGCCGGTAGACGCGCGCGACGCGCTGCGAGAAGACGTCGTGGGCGCTCTTCTCGTAGAGGTCGGGCGTCAACAGGCGGTTCTTCGCGCCCGAGATGGCCGAGAGCAGCGCGCGCGGCGGGAACGCCGACTCGGAGACGTCCTCGGCGGCCATCGCCTGCCGCACGATCGCCTTCTGATCGCCCTCGTCGAGGATCGCGAAGTCTCGCGCCAGGCCGACGCGGTCGCCGTAGGCGCGCAGCAGCTGCAGCGAGTAGCGGTGGAAGGTGCCGAGAAAGGCGGCCAACGGCCAGGTCTCGAGCAGCCGCTCGGCGCGGTCGCGCATCTCCGCCGCCGCCTTGTTGGTGAAGGTCACGGCGACGATCGAGCGCGGATCGACGCCGCGCTCGCGGATCAGCCAGGCGACGCGGTAGGTGATGACGCGGGTCTTGCCCGAGCCGGCCCCCGCGACGACGAGCTGCGGGCCGTCGCCGTGGATGACGGCGGCGAGCTGCTCGGGATTGAGCTCGTGCTCGAAATCGATCGGGTCCCGGCCCATCGGGAGAGTCTCCCCGACCGGGCGCGCCGCGGGCAAGGGCCTCAGGATCGCTTCTTCGCTTTCTTGGGCGGCGCGACGGCCACGACGACCTTGGTCCGGGGCGCCTTCTTGCCGGTCTTGCGCCGGGTCACACGGACCGACAGCTTGCCGATCGGCTCGCCGGCCGCGGCCCTGCGGGCCATCTTCTCGATCGCGTCGGCGAGCTTGCCGGCGGCCGCGCCGACCTTCTCCTCGGCCGCGGCGATCTTCTTCGCGGGACTCTTCTTCCTGCCGGTACGGGTCTTGGCCATGGCGGTCTCCTCGGTGGCGATTGTACGGCCCGGCGCACCGGCTCGCCGGCGATCCCTCTACCGCCGCGCCTTGGCCAGCGCGCGCGTGACCATTTCGCGCGTCTTGCGCGTCCCGGGGTCGTCGAGACCGGTCGTCGCGGCGAGGTACTCGGTGAAAGCAGTGCGCGCCTCGGCGTCGCGTCCGAGCTCGGCGTAGAGAAGGCCGAGGTGGAAGAGCACCAGGCGCGACTCCGGCAGGGCCTCGGCGTGCGCCTTCGTCCGTTGCGACTCGAGCTCGGCCAGCGCCTCGCCGCGCCGCCCGGCCTCGTGGAGCACGACCGCGAGCTTGTCGGTCAGCGCCGCGGAGTAGAGGGGCAGCGCGCGGCGGGCCGCGATCAGGACCCGTTGCGCGCGCCCCAGATCGTGCTGCCTCTCGTAGGCGAGCGCCAACGCTTCGCACGCCTGGTAGCGGGTGTACGGATCGGTGCTGCTGCCCGCCTCGCCGAGCACGACCGTGAGGTCGCGCTCGGCGTCCTCGAAGCGTCGTTGCCCGAGCTCCGCGCGCGCCCGTGCGACGAAGGCGAGCGGCGTCGGCTGCAGCTCGATCGAGCGGTCGAGCGCGGCGCGGGATTCGTCGTAGCGCCCGTCCGTCTCGAGGGCGGCGCCGAGCTGCAGGTGATTGAACGCCGAGGTGGGATCGGAGACCACCCCGCGCTGCCAGAGCTCGACGTCCGAGCGCCAGGCGAGGCTGTAGCCGACGGTCTCCCAGGCCAACGGCAGGGAGGCGGCGAGCGCCAGGCCGAAGGTCGCGAGGCCGGCGCGTGTCGAAGTCGCTCCGAGCCGCTCCAAGCCCGTCGCGACGGCCGGCACGACGACGAGGAGCAGGCCCGCGAGCGGCAGGTAGAGGTAGCGGTCGTGGACGAGCTGCTCGGGTTGGAAGGCGGTGAACGCGAAGGCGGGAGCCAGCGGCGCCAGCCAGAGCGCGAGTCCGACCCGCGCCGGGAGCGAGCGTCGTGCCAGCGCGATCGCCGCGGCGAGGACGGCGGCGCAGACGAGCAGCGGCAGCCAGAACCCGGTCGCCGTGAGGTGGCCGGCAGGCAGCGCTCTCAGCGGGTAGGAGGGGCCGAGGCCGGCGGGCAGCAGCGACTGGCGCAGGTAGAAGACGAAGGCCGCGGGGACCGTGGCCAGGGCAGACGCCGGATCCGCGCCGCCGCTCCACGGGCGCATCGTCCGGCCCAGCACCGCCCAGCGGGCGGCGAACGCCGCGGCCGCGAGCAGCGCGAAAGGCGCGGCGACCAGAGCGGCGCGCCGCCAGCGCCGGCGCGCCGGGACGTCGGCCTCGGCCGGGCGCAGCGCCGCGGCCGCGACCACGGCGGGGAACAGGAACGCCACCTCCTTGGCGCCGAGCGCCAGCGCATAGGCGCCGAGCGCCGCCGCCCAACGCCCGAGCCTCCGGCCGCGCCGGGCGGCGGGTGCGGTCGTCGGGCCCTGCGCTTCCTCCGCTCCGAGCAGCGGCGCGAGCAGCGCCAGCGCTCCGAGCAGGCCGACGGCGAGCAGGAGGTCGGGGGCGCCGGAGATCCAGGCAACCGATTCGACGTGGACCGGGTGGACCGCGAACAGCAGCGCGACGGCGCCCGCCACGGGCTGCGCCGTGCCGTAACGCCGCGCCACGACGTAGAGCAGTCCGACCGAGACGACGTGGAGCGCGATCGTCGCCAGGTGCCAGCCGAGCGTACTCGCGAGGCCGAAGAGGCGGAAGTTGGCGATCAACCAGGCGACGAACGTCGGCCGCCAGTAGTTGCTCACGGCCTCGGTGCCGCCCTTGAACGCCCAGACGTCCGAGGTCAGCGCGCGCAGCCAGTGGGAGGGATCCTGGATCAGCGTGTTGCGGACGATCTGCCGGGTGTCGTCGTAGACGAAGGCGCCGTGGACGGCGCCGAGGTAGACGCAAGCGCCGGCGACGAGCGCCGGAGCGGCCCACAGCAGTCCGGTGCGCAGGCGTTCGGAGCTCACTCCACCGTCACGCTCTTGGCCAGATTGCGCGGTTGGTCGACGTCCGCGCCGCGCCGCACGCCGATCAGGTAGGCGAGCAGCTGCAGGGGAACGACGTTGACGATCGGCTGCAGGTGCTCGGGCAGGCTCGGGACCCGGACGACCCGGTCGGCGACGCCGTCGAGCTCGGACGGGTCGTGGTCGGTCACCACGATGACCTGGCCGTCGCGCGCCTTGACCTCCTGCAGGTTGCTCTTGACCTTCTCGAAGACGCGCCGGCCGGTCGCGATCGCGACCACCGGCAGGTTCTCGTCGATCAGCGCGATCGGACCGTGCTTCATCTCGCCGGCCGGATAGCCCTCGGCGTGGATGTAGGAGATCTCCTTGAGCTTGAGGGCGCCCTCGAGCGCGATCGGGTAGTCGATGCCGCGGCCCAGGTAGAGGAAGTCCGACGCGTTCTGGAGCTGCCGGGCGAGCTCGTCGAGCTCGGCCTCGAGCTCGAGGGTCTCGGCGACCGCCTGCGGCAGGTGCGCCAGCGGCGCCAGCAGATCGGCCCCGGCCGCGCGCCCCTGCTGCTGGCGCAGGTAGAGGGCGAGCAGGTAGAGCGCGACGAGCTGGGTGGTGAACGCCTTGGTCGAGGCGACGCCGATCTCGGGCCCGGCGTGGGTGTAGAGGACTCCCGAGCTGATGCGCGTCGCCTGCGAGCCGAGGACGTTGGACACGGCGATCAGACGGCCGCCCCGCTCGCGCGCGGCCTCCATCGCCCACACGGTGTCGATCGTCTCGCCGGACTGCGAGATCCCCGCGACCAGCACGGTGGGGTCCACGATCGGGTCGCGGTAGCGGTACTCGGAGGCGTAGTCGACCTCGACCGGGATCCGCGCCAGGTCCTCGATCAGGAACTTCGCGACCTGGGCGGCGTGCCAGGAGGTGCCGCAGGCGAGCAGCTGGACGCGCGAGCAGGCCTTGACGAACTCCGGCTCGAGCTCGAGGTGCTCGAACCCGATGGCGCCGGTCTCGAAGTCGACGCGTCCGCCGAAGGTGTCGCGCAGCGCCTGCGGCTGCTCGTGGATCTCCTTGGCCATGAAGTGTTTGAAGCCGCCCTTCTCGGCCTGGATCGGATCCCAGTTCAGACGCGTGACCGGCCGGGAGACCTCGGCGCCGGAGCGGTCCCAGATCACGACCGAATCGCGCGTCAGGCGCGCGACGTCGCCGTTCTCGAGGAAGACGACGTCCTGGGTGTAGGCGAGCAGGGCGGCCGGGTCCGAAGCCAGGAACATCTCGCCGCTGCCGAGGCCGAGCACCAGCGGCGTTCCTTCCCGGACGGCGACCAGCTCGTCCTCGCGGCTGCCGGCCGCCACCAGGGCGCAGGCGAACATGCCGTCGAGCTGGGGGACGGCGCGCCGTACCGCCGCGGCGAGGTCGCCGTCGAAGCTGGACGAGACCAGGTTGGCGATGACCTCGGTGTCGGTGTCGGTGGCGAAGCTCCAGCCCTCGGCCAGCAGACGGCGCTTGAGCGGCAGGAAGTTCTCGATGATGCCGTTGTGGATGATCGCGACCCGGTCGCGGGCGTCGACGACGGGATGGGCGTTGCGCTCGGTCGGCTTGCCGTGGGTGGCCCAGCGGGTGTGGGCGATGCCGTAGCGGCCGTGGATCGGCTGGCGGGCGAGCTTCTCGACCAGCCGGTCGAGCTTGCCCTCGGCGCGCCGGGTGACCAGGGCGTCGCCGTCCACCACCGCGACGCCGGCCGAGTCGTAGCCACGGTACTCGAGCCGTTTCAGTCCCTCGACCAGCAGAGGCACCACTTCGCGCGGCCCCACGTATCCGACGATTCCGCACATCTGCCGGTTCTCAGCTCTCTCCGGTCCGGCGCCGCGGGCGGCGCCGGGTCCAGTCGGGGACGGTCCGCTGCGGCGCGCGCTCGATCGCCAGGGCGCCGTCGGGAACGTCCTTGGTGATCGTCGAGCCGGCGGCGGTCACGGCGTCCGCGCCGACGGTGACCGGAGCGACGAGCATCGTGTCGCTGCCCAGGAACGCACGCTCGCCGATCGTCGTCGGGTGCTTGGCCGCGCCGTCGTAGTTGCAGGTGATCACCCCGGCGCCGACGTTGGCGCCGGCGCCGACCGTGGCGTCGCCGAGGTAGGCGAGGTGGTTGGCCTTGGCGCCGGCGCCCAGGGTGGAGTTCTTGATCTCGACGAAGTTTCCGACCTTGGCGCCGGCTTCGAGGACGCTGCCCGGGCGCAGACGCGCGAAGGGGCCGACGCGGCATCCCGGCCCGACGACGGCGCCGTCGAGCACCGAGTAGGGCTCGATCACGGCGCCCTCGCCGAGCGTCGAATCGCGGATCCAGGCGCCGCGGTGGATCGTGGCGCCGCGGCCCACCGAGCAGTGGCCGGCGAGCGACACCGAGCCGTCGATCACCGCATCGGGGGCGACGGCGACGTCGCCGTCGACGCGGGTGGTCGCCGGCTCGAGGAAGGTGGCCCCGCCGAGCGCCAGCGCGCGCAGGTGCCGCCGGCCCAGCAGGCGGTGGACGCGCGCCAGGTCGAGCCGGTCGTTGACGCCCAGCGCCTCCTCGGGATCTTCGAGCTCGACCAGCGCGACCCGGTGCCCGGCCGCGGCGGCGGCGTTGACCGCGTCGGTCAGGTAGAGCTCGCCCTGGGCGTTGTCGGGCCGGAGACGGCGGAGGAAGCCGTAGATCTCCGGCGCCGGCAGGGCGTAGAGGCCGGCGTTGACCCGGCGCACGTCGAGCTCGTCGGGCGTCGCGTCGCGGGCCTCGACGATGCGCTCGAGGTCGCCGGCCGGATCGGCGATCACCCGGCCGAGCGAGCCCGGCTCCGCGAGGCTCGCGACCGCCATCGCCGCCCAGCCGGCCGCCGCCGCCGCGGCCACCCGGTCGACCGTCTCCGGGCGCACCAGCGGGACGTCTCCGGACAGCACCAGCAGCAGCGCTCCCGGCTCGACGTGCGGCTCGGATTGGAGCAGGGCGTGGCCGGTGCCGAGCTGCTCGGTCTGCTCGATCCAGGCGACGTCGGCGGCATCGGCGAACGTGCGCCGGACCGCCTCGGAGTCGTGGCCGACGACGACCAGCAGGCGCTCGCAGCCGGCGGCGCGGGCCGCGTCGAGCACCCAGGCGAGCAGCGGCCGCCCGGCCGCCTCGTGGAGCACCTTGGCGCGCGCCGACTTCATGCGCGTGCCCTTGCCCGCGGCCAGGATCACCGCTGCTCTGGGCCGCCCCGCCATCCCCGGAGTCTAGCGGACCTCGGGGGTCCGGCGGCCCGCCACGGCGCCCGTCGCCGGGTCGCGCAGCCACGCCTCGAGCGCCGCCAGATCGTCGGGCATCGGCGCTTCGAAGCTGCGCGGCAGGCCGGTCCCGGGATCGGGGACCACGAGCTTCCAGGCGTGCAGGGCGAGCCGTCGCCACGGCGCCGCCAGGGGCAGCGCGGCGGCGACCGCCGCGGCGCCGAGCTCGGCTGCGCCCGAGTAGAGCGGATCGAACAGGATCGGGGTGCCGAGCCAGCGCAGGTGGACCCGGAGCTGGTGGTGACGCCCGGTCTCGGGCTCGAGCGCGACCTTGGCGATGGCGCGGACGCCGGCCAGCGACCAGGTCTCGAGGACGCGGTAGCGGGTCGCGGCGGCGCGGGAGCCCGGCTCGCCGGGCGCCGCGGGCCGGCTCTTGCCGCGCCGCGCGGCGTGGAGCGGCAGGTCGATCCGGCCCGTCTCCGGTTCCGGCGCCCCGGCGGTGAAGGCGAGGTAGGTCTTGGCGACCGCGCGGCGCTCGAACGCCAGCGACAGCGACCGGTGGCTCTCCGGGTCGCGGGCGAAGAGCACGACGCCGGAGGTGTCGCGATCGAGACGATGGACGACCCACACGCGCGATCCCAGCCGGCGCTCGAGCGCGTCGCGCAGGCTGGAGCCGTCGGCGGTCCCGCGGGCGGGCACCACGACCGTGCCGGGCGGCTTGGCCAACGCCACGAGCCGCGCCTCCTCGGCCAGCACCGTGAGCCCGGTCACCGGCGGCCCGCGGCGGTCTCCCGGACCCGCCGCCGGGCCAGCCAGCCGACGCTCGCCGCCGCGAGCCGGTCGGGGTCGTGGCGGATCAGGCCGTCGGGCGCGAGCAGGTCCGCCGCGACCACCTCGACGCCGCGGGCGACGAGCGCTTCGCGCTCGACGGCGACCGGTGCCGCGGTCTCCGCCCGGTAGGGAGCCAGACGCGCCTCGGGGATCGGCTCGGCGTGCACCAGGACGGCGTCGACCAGACCGCGGCCGGCGTGGGATTCGAGCGCCTCGACGTGGTCGAGCGCACCCAGGCCGTCGGTCTCGCCGGGCTGCGTCATCAGGTTGAGCACCAGCACGACCGGAGCCTCGGTCTCGGCGAGCGCGCGCGCGAGGTCGGGCAGCAGGAGATTGGGCAGGATCGAAGTGTAGAGCGAGCCCGGCCCGAGCAGCACCAGGTCGGCGGCGCGGACGGCTTCGAGCGCGGGCGGGTAGGCGGGGCGGCCGGCGGGCACGAGCTCGAGGTGCGTCAGTCGTTCGGCGGAGCGGCCGACGAGCGTCTCGCCCTCGTAGGTCCGCCCCGACACGCCGCGGGCGCGCAGGTGGACCGAAGCGAGCGTGGCCGGCAGGATGCGCCCGCGAACCGAGAGGATCCGCTCGGCGGTCAGGATCGCCTGCGGGAAGTCCCCGGTCAACTCGGTGAGCGCCATCAGGAAGAGATTGCCGAAGCTGTGCCCGGACAGCCCCTCGCCGCCTTCGAAGCGGTACTGGAAGAGACGCGTCAGCAGATCGGAGTCGTCGCCCAGCGCGGCGAGGTTGTTGCGGATGTCGCCCGGCGGCAGGACGCCGAAGTCGCGGCGCAGGCGCCCCGACGATCCGCCGTCGTCGGTCACGGCGACGATCGCGGCGAGCTCGGAGATCTCTTCGCCGACCCGGCGCTTGAGCCCCGAGAGCAGGGCGGCCAGACCGGTGCCGCCGCCGATGGCGACGACCCGCAAAGCGCGGCGGGCGACCCCGTCCGGTCCCGGCGATCCGCCGGGGGCGGCTTCGGGTCGTCCGTCCGTTCGCGCGTTCAACGATCTGCTATTTCTTGCGCAGCTCGACGAGGATCTGCTTGGCGACCGCCTTGAGCGTGTCGAAGACGCCGACCCCGGTCGTCGCGACCGCCTCGAACGTCGGTTCACGCTTGAAGTTGAGGATGCGGTAGAGCTCCTCGACCGGGAGCGAGCTCGGCAGGTCGCGTTTGTTGAACTGCAGGGCGTAGGGCACCGTGTTGAGGTCGAACCCGTGCTCGTGGAGGTTGTCCTCGAGGTTCCGGATCGACTCGATGTTGGCCTCCATCCGCTCCTCCTGGCTGTCGGCGACGAAGACGACGCCGTCGACGCCCTTGAGGATGAGCTTGCGGGAGGCGTCGTAGAAGACCTGGCCGGGGACGGTGTAGAGGTGGAAGCGGGTGGTGAAGCCGCGGATCGAGCCGAGGTCGAGGGGCAGGAAGTCGAAGAACAGCGTGCGGTCGGCCTCGGTGGCCAACGAGATCATCTTGCCCTTCGCCTCGGGCGCGGTCTTGTTGTAGATGAACTGCAGGTTGGTCGTCTTGCCCCCCAGCCCGGGGCCATAGTAGACGATCTTGCAGTTGATCTCGCGGGTGGCGTAGTTGATGAACGTCATCGCGAGAGAGCTCCGAAGGAGCTACTCCGAGAAGAGCGCGTCGATGTCTTCGTCGGTGATCTCGGAGAACGGGCTGGCCACCGGCGGGGCCACGCCCGCGGCCCTCTCTCCCTTCCTGGCCATGTCTTCGAAGATCTGCTCCATCTCCTGGCTCGAGCGCTTGACGCGCAGCCGGACCAGGCCGAGCGAGGACCGCTCGTCGAAGATCACCAGCAGGATCGCCCGCTTGGCGACGATCGAGATGTGGATGTGGTCGCGCAGTCCCTCGTGGAACAGGACCGAGAACTCGCGCTCGCCGATCAGCTTGGCCAGCCCGTCGGTGGCGGCGACGTTGCCGGCGGTGAGCGAAGCCAGGCTGGTGGTGTCGAACTGTTCGACCTCGCCCGCGGCAGCGATCTGCTGACCGGTGCGATCGATCAGAAAGATCGCCCGGGCGTTGGCCTCCTGGCGGAGCTTCTTCAACGCCTGGTCCAGGCGTTGAAACTCCTCCTCGTATAGGACCAACTCGACGGATGGCATCGTCAACGTCCTCGACGTGCTTCGGCTCGGCGCCTCCCGGTCTTGGGAAGATGTGAAGTGTACGACACTTACCGGAAGTACCGCCAGCCTTCGAGGATGTCGTTCTCGGCCAGCACCACCCGGCCGCCCTCGGCGTGGAAGCGCGAGCGGCACCGGCGAGCAACCGCTCGGGTGCTGGTCGACCTCCGAGAGGCGGACCGAGATCCCGCACTTGTTGTTGACGATCCAGGCGCCGTCGAGCCGGAATCCGCGACGCAGCTTGAACTCGTTCTCCGAGGCGTCGAAGGCGACCGCCAAGCCGCCCTTGTCGTCGCGCGCGACGAAGAACTTGACCTCCTGATTGCCGGAGTTGAGGAAGCGGTAGAAGCGGATCTGGAGCGGCCCGAGATCCGAGACGTCCAGCGTCACCTGGTGATCGGCGTCGGGCGCGATCTGGACGTAGCCGTGGCGATGCGGCGCGAGCCAGCGCTCGGCGCCGAGCACCGCGGCCATCGACAGCGCGACCAGGAGGACTCCGTGGAGGGGGCGGAAGCGTCTCACGGTCCCGATTCTAAGGCCTCGGGGGCCCGCCCGCCCCGGAAGGCCGATTCCCGAGCGGGCCGGTGGGCGAACAGCGGGCGGTCCGCGACCGGCTCCCAGCGGGCGCCGTCGGCGCCGGCCGCCAGCCAGTCGCGGCGGGCGTACGTGCACAGGGAGGCCGGCTCCGGACCCGGGCCCTCGAGACGCACCAGCCGGTAGCGGCTCCGGAAGCGCGGATCGCGGTCGAGGTGGGCCAGGGCGACCCGGAAGGCCAGCGCCCGCTCGGAGCGCTCGGCGGGGCGGCCGAGGCAGTCCGGGGGACCGACCAGGACGATCTCCGGCGGGGCGGCGAAGAAGGCGTCGGCGTTGAACGCCGAGTGGCCGTGGACCCCGACCCGGCGCCGGCTGGCGTGGGCCATGGCGGCGTCGTTCAGGCCCAGCAGATCGCGGCTCGGCCCGCGATAGGCCAGCGGCAGGGCGCCCGCCGCGAGCACCCCGACCCGCGGCGGACGGGCCGTGGCGGCGAACATCCGGTTGAGCCGTGCGGCGGTCTCGAAGCCGGAGCGGGCGGCGTCGAAATCGACCTGGTGGCGCGCCGTGGCCAGCAGGCGCCCCCAGCGCGGCGCATCCGAGAGGTAGGACGAGGCCGCTGCCGCCCCGACGACCAGGGCGGCCGCCAGCCACGCCCGCCGGCGGCCGAAACGCAGCAGGGGGCGGATCACGGCCAGGGTCAGCAGCGTCGCGGCGAAGGGGCGGAAGACGACGAGCGTGCGGAAGCCGGGGAAGTAGTCGCCGCCCTCGTCGAGGGCGAGCACGGGGCCGGTCAGGGTCGCGGCCGCGGCCACGGCGAGCGCCGCGCCCGCGGGCCCGCCGACCGCTCCCTGGAGCCACTGGAGCCGCCTCGGCCGCCGGAGCGTCCGGAGGCCGGCGGCGGCCCCGACCGCGAGCAGCACGAGGCCGCCCAGAGCCCACAGGGCCCCGGTCCACGGGTCGTGACCGACCGCGGCCGCGAGGTAGTCGAGCCCGCCGGACCAGCGGCGGCCGAGGTCGTCGCCGACCTTGGCGTAGTAGGTGTTGGGCAGAGGCCAGCCGAAGGTCGCCAGGCGCCAGGTCACCAGCGCCACCTGGGTGGCGGCGGCGGCGGCCAGCGGCGCCCGCCAGGTGCGCAACGGCCGCCCGGAGCCGAGCGCCGCGGCGGCGATGAGCACCGGGCCGACGAGCATCGCCTCGGGCCGCGCCAGGGCGAGGACGACCTGGGCGGCGGCGGCGGCCAGCGCGGCGCTCCGCCCGGCTGCGGGCCGCGCCTGTGCCACCAGGGTGGCGGCGGCGGCGAGCAGGGCGGCGCACCACAGGCCGCTGTCCATCTGGGAGGCCGCGGTCCACACCGCGAAGCTGGGATGGGCGCAGACGAACGCGCCCACCGCGAGTCCGGCGAGCAGGCCGAGGCCCAGGTCGGCCGCGGGGTGGCGCAAGCCGTCGCGGGCGTCGAGCGCGGCCGTCAGCCAGAGCGCGAGCCCGGCGACCACCAGGAGCCACGAGAGGTCGAAGAGCAGGTCGTAGGGGGGAAAGCGCCACTTCGTGGCGGCCGCCGCGAGCGCGGTCCAAAGCGGCGAGGTCGTGCCCTCGACCGGGGGCTCGCCCGGATTCCAGACCCAGCCCAGGCCGTGGGCGAGGTTCACGGCGTAGCGCAGGAAGATGTGCGCGTCGTCGGTGCCGATTCCCTCCGGCGCGAGCTCGCGTCGCGCCTCGAGCGCGGCCGCGATCAAGGGCGCGCCCGCGCCGAGGGCGAGCCCGGCGCGCAGGAGCCGGCCGCGCGCGCCGGGCGCCGCCGGCGCGGCGGGCTCGGGCGGGTCCGCCGGCTCCGGTGGCTCCGGTGGCTCCGGTGGCTCCGCTGGCTCCACTGGCTCCGGCGACTCCGGCGACTCCGGGATCTCGGGCATCGCGGCGCATGCTACCCGGCGTAAGATCCCCGCGCTTGTCCGCACCCGCGCTGCTCCCGTCCCCGGGGCGCCATCTCGACCTCGAGGGATTCGCCCTCGGGCACGCTTCCGACCCGGAAGCGGGCACCGGGGTGACGGTGATCCTCTGCCCCGAGGGCGCCGTGGCGGCGGCGGATGTCCGGGGCTCGGCCACCGGCACGCGGCAGTTCGACTCCCTGGTCTCGCCCCTGCACCTGGCCAACCGCGCCCACGCGCTGGTGCTCGCCGGCGGCAGCGGCTTCGGCCTGGCCGCGGCCGACCGGGTGGTGGCGTGGCTGGAGGCCGCCGGCGCCGGCTTCCGCACCGGCCTCAAGCCGGTCCCCCTCGTGCCCACCGCGATCCTGTTCGACCTCGGCTTCGGCGATCCTTCGGCGCGGCCGGGACCGGACCTGGTCGAGGCGGCGATCTTCGCCGCCGGCCGCGGCGAGGTCGGCGTCGGCAGCGTCGGCGTCGGCACCGGGGCCACCGTGGGCAAGGCCCTCGGCCTCGAGCGGGCGATGAAGGGCGGCTTCGGCTTCGCCAGCCTCACCGCCGCCGGCGGCCCGACCGTGGCCGCGGCGGTGGCGGTCAACGCCTGGGGCGACGTCGTCGACCCGGCGACCGGCGCCGTCCTGGCCGGCTGTCGCACCGAGCCCGACGGTCTCGAGCTGGCCGATGCGCGGCGCGTGCTGGCCGCCGGGCCGGCGCCGCCCGGGCACCCCTGGGAGACGAACACGACCCTGGCGGTCGTGCTGACCGACGCCGAGCTGGACAAGCTCGGCGCCCTCAAGGTGAGCCAGATGGCCTTCGGCGGCCTCTACCGCACCATCGCCCCCGCGCTCGGCCTCTACGACGGCGACCTGGTGGCGACCTTGGCGCTGGGGCGGCGACCGGCGCACGTGCACCAGGTCGGCGTGCTCGCCGAGCAGGCGGTCGCCGCCGCGATCACGGTCGCGGTGAAGGAAGCCGACGGCCTCGGCCGGCTGCCCGCCTGGCGCGATCTTCCGGATGCGCGACGGTGATCCGGCTCTCGCGCGACCAGATCGTCTGGCTGGCGCCCACCGTGCTGCTGGTCGTGGCGGCCGGGGCGCTGGCGCCGTTCGACCGCTTCGCGCCGTACGGGCTGCTCGGGGCGCCCGCGGAGGCGGTGCTGCTGCTCGCGGCCGGGGCGCTGGCGGCTCTGCACCGTCCCCCGACCGGCGGCGGCTCCTCGGGTCTGGCCACGCTGGTGGTGCTGCCGGCCTTCGAGCGCCTCGGCGTGGTGCCGGCCGCGATCGTCGCCCTGGCCGCCGTGCTGGTCGCAGAAGGGATCCGGCGCTCGCTCGAGAGCCGCCGCCAGGCGCCGCTGCCCGAGCGCCGCCGCCCGGTCCGGGTGGTCGCACAGGCCTCGCTCGCGGGCCTCGGTGCGCTCGCCGCCGGGGCGGTCTGGCTGGGTCTGGGCCAGGGGCCGGCCCAGGGTCCCGGAGCCGGCCTGGCGCTCGCCGCGGCGCTCGCCGGGCTGGCCAGCCTGATCCCCGCCCTCGGCTTCGAGATCGTCACCCGCCGCCTGCTGCGCGAGGAGGGCGCGCGCGAGATGGCGCACGCCCTCGCCGCGCTCGCCTTCGACCTGCCCGGCTTCGCGATCGGTGCCCTGGCCGTGGCGGTGGCGCGTACGGCCGGCTGGTCGTTGGCCGGCGCCTGGATCGCGGTCGCCGCGTTGCTGGTCTTCGAGGCCGCGCGCCAGGAGCTCGCCGCGTCCGCCAACGCGCGCCGGCTGGCCGAGGCCGAGCGGCTCTCGCGGGCGGGCGCAGCCCTGGCCTCGGGGGCGCCCGGACTCGAGCGCATCGCGCTGTCGATCCTCGGCGAGTGCCGGGCGATCCTGCCCTTCGCCTGGTTCCAGCTCGAGCTCGAGGTCCCCGACCTCGGGCGCCGGAGCTTCCGCGCCGAGGCCGGCGGCGAGCTGGCCGAAGGCGAGCCGCAACCGCCGGCGCTGCCGCCGGCGCTGCCGGGCATCCACCGGCGCGAGCCGTGGATGGTGCTCGAGCGGGCGCTCGAGGCCGACGGGGAGCGGCTGGCGACGCTGCGCCTGTGGTGCGACCCGCGCCGCGTCGAGTCGCGCACCGTGCCGCTGCTCGACGGTCTCGTGCCCTCGATGGCGGCCTCCGTGCGCAGCGGCCTGCTCGATCACCGCGCCCGGGTCGACCGGCTCACCGGAGCCGCGACGCGGCGCGCCTTCGAGCAGCGTCTGGTCACGAGCTACGCGGACTGCCGCGACGAGGGGCGCGAGCTGGCGCTGGTCGTGGCCGATCTCGACCACTTCAAGCGCATCAACGACACCTGGGGACACGCCGCCGGCGACCGCGCGCTGGTGGCCGTGGCGCGCGTGCTGGGCGGCCCCAGCCGCGGCCGCGAGATGTGCGCGCGCTGGGGTGGCGAAGAGTTCGTGCTGCTGCTCGAGGACACCTCCGGCGACACCGCGCTCGAGATCGCCGAGCGCTTGCGGCGACGCATCGAAGCTCTCGAGCTGCTGCTCGAGGGCGAGCCGGTGACGCTGTCGATGAGCTTCGGCGTCGCCGCGTTCCCGGAGCTGGCGGCGCGCTCCGGCGACGAGCTGCTGGCGCTGGCCGACGGCGCCCTCTACGCCGCCAAGCGGCTGGGCCGCAACCTGGCGCTGCTCGATCTCGGGCGCGGCCGGCTGCGCACGGGCTCCGGGCGGTTGATCGAGATCGACGACTCGATCTCGCCCCCCGAGACGCCGGTCTTCTTCGCCTGAGCGGCGGGTTTGCGAGGGGGGCGCCGGCCTTCGCGTAAGATGCCGAACTCCGAGCGAGCGAGAGCGGCGGGATCAACGGGAGCCAGGGAGGAGAGCTTGAGTCACGACGCAGGCCGCTGGGCCTTGATCCTGGGCGCTTCGAGCGGCTTCGGCGAAGCCGCGGCGCGCGCCTTCGCCGCCGCCGGGTGGGACATCTTCGGCGTCCACCTGGATCGCAAGGCCGGGCTCGAGCACGTCGCGGAGATCCAGGCCGCGATCGCCGCCGCCGGGCGCAGCGCCCACTTCTTCAACGTCAACGCGGCCGACCACGACCGGCGCCGGGAGACCGTCGCCGCCCTGGCCGAACGGGCCGGCGGCCGGCCGATCGGGGTGCTGCTGCACTCGCTCGCCTTCGGGACGCTCAAGCCGTTCATCGCCGAGGACGAGCGCGAGGCGATCGCGCCGCAGCAGATGGACATGACCCTCGACGTCATGGCGCACTCGCTCGTCTACTGGACCCAGGACGTCTGCCGCGCGGGCCTGCTCGGCGAAGGTGCGCGGATCTTCGCCATGACCTCGGCCGGGGACCGGGTCGTGTGGCGCTCCTACGGCGCGGTCTCGGCGGCCAAGAGCGCGCTCGAGTCGCACGTCCGCCAGCTCGCCTACGAGCTGGCTCCCCGCGGCGTCACGGCGCTCGCGATCAAGGCCGGGGTGACCGACACGCCGGCGTTGCGCAAGATCCCGGGCAACGACGCCCTGGTGGCGGGCGCCCGGGCACGCAACCCCGCGGGTCGCCTGACCACGCCCGAGGACGTCGCCACCTGTCTGGTCGAGCTCTCCCGGCCGGGCGCCCGCTGGCTCACCGGCTGCGTGGTCAACGTCGACGGCGGCGAGGACATCGCCGGCTAGCTCCGCGGCGCCCGGCGGCGGGTTCGTCCCCGAGCCCGCTCCCGGCGTTGCCGCTTGACCCTTCGGCGGGGGTGTTTCAAACTGCCGCCGCAATCCGTTCCGCAGAGGAGGAGGTCGCAATGGGTCGGACCGCGCGTTCGCTGGCAGGCTTCATCTTGGTTGGGCTCGGGATGGCGGCGGTCGTCCTGGCCGCGGAGGGCGCGGACGGACGGGTCGTCGGACGGGTCACCCGGCCCGACGGCACGCCGATCGCCGGTGTCCAGGTGTCGATCTCCGAGCTCTCGCTCTCGGCGGTGACGGATGCCGCGGGCGGCTACGTCCTCGAGCCGGTTCCGGCCGGCCACCACGACGTCGAGTTCCGGCTCGGCAGCGCCTCCGACCTGACCGCCGTGGACGTCGGCGCGGGCCAGGAGGTCCGCCTCGACCGCAGCCCGGACTGGAGCGCGGCGTTCGCGGAGACGATCACGGTGGTCTCGGCGTCGCGCCGGGCGGAGCGGATCACCGAGGCGCCGGCCGCGGTCACCCTGGTTCCCGCCGAGGAGATCGAGAAGATCGCCGCCACCGGACAGGTGCCCAAGATCCTCGAGTTCACGCCCGGCGCCGAGGTCACCCAGAGCGGCATCTACGACTTCAACTTCAACACCCGGGGCTTCAACAGCTCGTTGAACCGCCGCGTGGCGGTGCTGATCGACGGCCGCGAGCCCTCGGTCCCCTTCCTCGGGGCGCAGGAGTGGGCGTCGATGCCCTTCCCGCTCGACGACCTCCAGGAGGCGGAGCTGGTGCGCGGCCCCTCGGCCGCGCTCTACGGGGCCAACGCGTCGAGCGGCGTCCTCAACCTGATCACCAAGCGGCCGCGCGGCAGCGAGGGCGGGCTGGTGCGCCTGACCGGCGGCGAGCTGTCGACGTTCAACGGCGACCTGCGCTGGGCCGGCCACCTGGGCGGTTCGTGGTGGGGCAAGGTCGACGGCGGCATCCGCAAGAGCGGCGACTTCACGGTCTCGCGCAACGGCAAGGCCGAGTACTCGGTCCCGTGCACGGCCACCGGCCAGACCGACTGCCTGCCGCAGGAGCGGGTCGGGCTCGACCCGCTCAACGACGACGACGTCAAGTTCGGCCTCGCGCGCCTCGACCGCTACTGGAGCGACGGCAGCTTCTCGACCTTCGAGGCCGGGCTGACCAAGATCCAGGGCCCGGTCTTCCAGACCGGCATCGGCCGGGTCCAGGTGGTCGATGCCGACCGCAGCTGGTTCCGGCTCGACCACTCGATGAAGAACTGGAACTTCCTCTTGACCGAGAACGGCCGGGACGCGCCGAAGCAGACCGCGCTCGCGACCGGCAACAACGTCGCCCTCGACGACAAGAACTGGAAGGGCGAGATCGAGGGCTGGTGGTCGTTCTTCGGCGACAAGCTGCGGCTGGTCTCGGGCATGTCCTACAAGGACGAGCGGATCGACAGCGTCGACAAGTCGGGTCCGACCCGTCCCAGCCTGCTCAAGCGCGGCAACCAGCAGACGCTGCTCTTCGAGCCGCTGCAGGAGAACTTCACCGCGGTCTACGGCCAGCTCGACTGGGCGGCGACCGATCGGCTCAAGGTCGTGGTCGCGGGCCGCTACGACGAGAGCACGCTGCACGACCCCCAGATCTCGCCCAAGGCGGCTCTGGTGTTCACGCTCGCGCCCAACCACTCGCTGCGGCTGACCTACAACGAGGCGTTCCAGGTCCCGAACTACTCGGAGTACTTCCTCCAGGCCGACGTCGCGGCGCCGATCAACCTGTCGCCGTTCGAGACCCTGTGCTTCCAGCAGGGCGTGGTCTGCGGCTTCAACCTGGACAACAACCTGGCGACCGGCGACACGCGGGTGCTGGCGCTGGGCAACGAGAACCTGAAGCTCGAGAAGGTCAAGACCGCCGAGATCGGCTACACGGGCGTTCTGGGCGGCCAGGCGATGCTGACGGCGAACTACTACTTCAGCCGCAACGAGGACTTCATCACCGACCTGCTGCCGCAGCTCGGGACGGCGTTCGGGCGGATCAACCCGGCGTTCGGCCCCTATCAGACGCCGCGCTGCAAGGGCTCGGACGGGGTCTCGAAGCCGTGCCTGCCGGCGGCGGTGGACGCTCAGCTGCTGGCCCTGCTGCAGCAGGCTCTGGGCCCCAGCTTCGCCCTGCTGTCGAACAACGTGGACGGCACGCCGATCCTGGCCGCGGTCTCGTACACGAACTTCGGGCGGGTAGACACCCAGGGCCTCGAGGTGGGCTTGAACTGGCAGCCGACCACGCACTGGGGGGTGGACTTCTCGTACGCCTACTTCAAGTTCGACATCAAGGACTCGAGCCCGGGCCTCGACGGCCTGCTGCTGCCCAACTCGCCGGAGAACACGGCCTCGCTGGCGCTCTCCTACACCGGCACGCGCTTCGACGCCTCGGCCTCCTACCGCTGGTCGGACGCGTTCCGCTGGGCGGTCGGTCCCTTCCAGGGCGACGTGCCCGCCTACGGCATCCTGGATCTCCAGGCGGAGTTCGACGTCACCCGCCACGTCGGCCTCGGCCTGAACGTCGCCAACGCGCTCGACAAGCAGCACTGGGAGGCGTTCGGCGGCGACCTGCTGGGCCGCCGGGCGCTGGGCAGCCTGACCTTCCGCTGGTGAGCCCCGGGCCGCCCCGGCCTGCGTTGACAGTGGCCGGAAGCGCGGCCTAGACTGGGCGGCCGGTCGGGGCGTAGCGCAGCCCGGTAGCGCACCTGCCTTGGGCGCAGGGGGTCCCCAGTTCAAATCTGGGCGCCCCGATGTCCCCGGAATCGTTGGCCGACGCCCCGAGGCGGAAGCCCCCGGGACCCGAGACGGAGAAACCAGGCTGCCTGTAGCTCAGCTGGATAGAGCGGCGGCCTTCTAAGCCGCGGGTCGGGGGTTCGAGTCCCTCCAGGCAGGCCAGACCTTGATAGCTGTTCTTTTCGGAAGTCTTTTCCGGTGGTGAGCGTAGCTCAATGGTAGAGCACTGGACTGTGGCTCCAGTCGTTGTGGGTTCGAGTCCCATCGCTCACCCCACCCCGCATTCCGCCCCACCGCGCCCGTAGCTCAGCTGGATAGAGCGACAGCCTCCGGAGCTGTAGGTCACAGGTTCGAATCCTGTCGGGCGCA
>CAWAGZ010000014.1:0-11109 GCA_963781755.1 uncultured Acidobacteriota bacterium | reverse complement strand
CCGAATCCGGCCGAGGTCAAGCGCGCGGCCTCGATGCCGTGCGGCGAGGTAGTCGCGCACGGACGCGGCCCGCGCTTCGGAGAGCCGCTGGTTGTGCACCGCCGAACCGGTCGCGTCGGTGTGGCCCTCGATCGCCAGCTTCCAGTCCGCGTGGACGGCGAGCGCCCGGGCGACGTCGTCGAGGATCGGTCTCGACTCGGTCCGGATCGTGGCCGAGTCGACGTCGAACTCGATGCCGTAGAGGAGCGCCCGGCCGGAACGGGCCAGAGCCCGCTCGACCTCGCCGCCGACCGAGCCCGACCAGTTCGGGCAGCTGCCGACCTGCGCGGACACTTTCTTCCCGTCCCAGGCTCCGGAGGGCGCCCGGCCGCGGTCGGTTCCGCTCCACCAGTGCCCGGTGAAGGACTTGCCGTCGGGCGCGAACACCATCACCGCCGGACCGTTGTCGTCGGGACCGCCGTTCTCCTGCCAGGTGAGCTTCATCACCCGTCCCTCGACGCTGCCCGACAGCAGTCCACCGTCGTACTCGTAGCAGCCGACCAGCGCGGTGCCCTCCTGGCGCACGTGGAAGGTCGAATAGCTCGACTCGTAGGTGCCCGAGACGTCCCCGGCCGGCACCGGCGGCGGCGGCGCGCCGTAGGCGCGCACCGAGCAGAGCTCGACGTAATCGGGGGCGCCCTGGTTGCCCAGGATCTCGATCCGGACGAAGCGCCCCGGGACCTTCGCCTGGGCCGCCAGTTCCTGACCGTCGGTGGCGCTCAGGTTGGCTTCGAGCACGGTCGCGAAGCCGGAATCCTTCGAGGTGTCCGAGACCGAGACGCGGAGTCCCTTCGTGCCGCGCCCTTCCCCGTCGAGGCAGGCCGCGTCGTCGAACTCGAAGCGCTCGAGGGTCGCGGTCGCAGGCAGCTCGAAGACCATCGTCTGGCCCTGCGTCTGCCCTTCCACGCTCGCCCAGCCCGTGCCGGGCGCGTCGTCGATCAGATGGAGGATCTCCCAGCCGCCGTAGCTCGGCGGCTCGACCACCGGCAGGGCACCGGCGCCGAGCGAGAGCAGGTTGGCCTCGGCCGCGACGGCGGCCGAGGCCGGGAGGAGCAGCGCCGGCAGAAGGACGCGCAGGAGCGTCGCGAGACGGAACGGTACGCGGATCATCGAATCACCTCTCCAGGCTCGAGTGGCACGGTCGGGGGCCGATCGCCGGCCGGGACCCCGCGCGGAGACCCGGGCAAGATGCTATTCCGGAACCGTGCGCGACGGAGCATCCCCACGCCCCGGCCGTCGCGCTCCCGCCGCCCGCTCGCGCCCGCCCTCGCCGTCCTCGTCGCCTCCGCCCCCGTCGCGCCTCCGGGCGCTACGAGCCGCTCTGGATCGGCGCCGAGAAGGTGACGTCCACCGACCAGTGGTCGCCGAAGAACTCGTCCTCCTTCGGCGTGTAGAGGTGTCCGGAGATCTTCCCCCCTTCGAGCTTGAAATCCTCCAGCTCGAGGGTGCCGCTCGACGAGAAGGGCTTGTGCTCGAGCGCCGGGTGGTAGATCTCCGTGCCGTAGAGGTCGCCCTTCTTCGTCAAGTGGACCACCAGGGCCGCGCCCAGCTCGCCGAAACCGGCGTCCCAGTCGGCCTTGCTGCCGGGCTTGGGCGCCTGCTCGGTGAGGACGACCGTGAAGGCGTCCTCGCCCTGCCACTTCTCCTCCGCCGGAACCGCGACGGCGTGCGCCAGCGCTCCCTGCTTGCCGTTGCCCAGGAACTTGCCCGTCACCGTGCCGTCCGCCGCCGCGGCCGGTGCCGCCGCCGCGACCGCCAGGACCAGCGCGGCAACCACCGTCCATCCCGCCGAGATGCGCATCGTGCTCCCCTCTTTTCGAGCTGCGTCGCGAGCCCGCCACGGGCTCTCGATCTGTTCACGCCGAATCGGGCCGCGACAGGACAGCCGCGGCGGCGAAATCACTGCGCAGCGGGGCCGGGAGGCCCGGCGACCGGCTCGGCCAGGAATGCTCCGAGCCGCGCGGTGAAGGCATCCTCCTGGTCGTAGAAGGGCAGGTGACCGCTCTTCTCGAACACCGCGAACTCCGACCCCGGGATCGCCTTGTGGATCGACCAGGCCACCGAGGGCGCGACGTTGATGTCGTAGCGGCCGGTGACGACCAGGGTCGGCATGCGGAACTTGGCCAGCTCGGGGTTGAGGTCGAACCGCTGCAGGTCGCTCCACACCATCTGGTTGACCCGGCGCGAGTACCGGAACGAGTCCCAGCGCGCGAGGAAGGCGTCGCGCTGCGCCGGATCGTAGAAGAGCATCGAAGCGTACTCGCGCAGGTCGGCCGCAATCGCCGCGGGATCGCCCAGCTCGACGGCGAAGGCGAGATCGGCTTCGCGCTCCGTGGTCTCGGGGTAGATCTTGTCGAACAGGAATGCCGTGTCCTGGATCTTCGGCGCCGCCGAGTCGACGATGACGAGGTGGGCGATGTGCTCCGGGAAACGGGCGGCGTAGGCCATCACCAGGTAGCCGCCCCAGGAGTGCCCGAGCAGGTCCATCGACTCGTAGCCGAGATGGGCGCGCAGTGCCTCGAGGTCGGAGATCTGCTCGGCCAGGCCGCACGCCTCGCCGTCGGCCAGTGGGCCCGAGCGTCCGTTGCCGCGCTGGTCGTAGTAGACGACCGGCCGGTCGTGGCCGAGGCGCTCCCAGGCGCCGGTGACCAGATAGGAGTGATCGAAGCCGGGTCCGCCGTTGACCAGCACCAGCGGCCGGCCCGCGCCGCCGCCGGTCACTTCGTACCAGATCGTGACGCCGTCCGGGGTGTGGAAGGTCGCGCCCTCTCCGGCCGCCGCCGGCGGGATCGAGGCGAGCGCGAGCACGATCGAGAGAACACCGCCGGCCCATCCTCTGCGGGTCATGGAGGCCTCCTTCCCAGAAATTCCTGCGTCGTTTCCGAGCGATCCAGGCCATCCTAGTCCAGCCCCGGCGGCGGGGGGTGCGGGGGCCGGCGTTCTCGGCCAGGCGCAACACAAGCAGGGACCTTTCTGCTCAAGACAAAGACAAAAGCTCCCATAGATGGGAAATGCGGGCGTCGACCGGCCGCGCGCGCCTGCCGGCAGCCGCAACGACGGCCCCACCCCCTTCCCCTACGGGAACGTCTTTGATCTTTGGTCTCTGGTCTCTCGTCTTCCGCCTTCGGAGCGAGCCGCGTGGCGGTTCGCGGGGAGTCGGAATTGCTAGGGTCGCTCCGTGCTGCCGAGGTTCGATCCCGCGTCGGAGCCGTCGGAGGGAGCAGTGCGGGCGCCGTCGGTTTGGCTGGCGTTGCCGCGACAGGCGCGCTTCTGGCGTGAGCCCGTTCGGCTGGCGCGGGCCCGGCGCAGGCTGGCCGCCGGCCCGGCGGGCGACGGCCGGCCGGTGCTCGTGCTCCCCGGCCTCGGGGTCGGCGACCTGTCGACCGGGGCGCTGCGCCGGTTCCTGCGCCGGCGCGGATTCGACTGCCGGGGCTGGGGGCTGGGTCGCCACCGGCCGCTGGTCGCCGACACGCTCTCCCGGATGTTGCCGCGTCTCGAGGGGTTCGCGGCGGAGGTCGGTGGGCGGGTCGCGCTGGTGGGCTGGAGCCTGGGCGGGATCGTCGCGCGCGAGCTGGCGCGGATGCGTCCCGATCTGGTGTCGCGGGTGGTCACCCTGGGCACGCCGGTGGTCGGCGGCGCGCGCGGCACGGCGCTGGCGGCGATCGCGCGGCTGTACGGCTGGGACCTCGACGAGATCGACTGGGCGGTGGCCGCGGTCGAGCGCACGCCGATCCGGGTGCCGGTGGTCTCGATCTTCAGCCGCCGCGACGGCATCGTCGGCTGGCGCGCCGCGATCGATCGCCGCACTCCCGGAGTCGAGCACTTCGAAGCGGCCAGCTGCCACTGGGCCCTGGGCCTGGATCCCGACGTGCTCCAAACCGTGGCGGCGCGGCTCGCCGCGGACGGAGGCAACGTGCCCGCCGACGGCTAGAAGGTCGTCGAGCTCCAGCGGCAGGGGTGCGGCTCGCCGGCGACGTCGCCCTGGAAGTTGTCGAAGAAGAGCGGCGGCCGGCGCGACACCCGGACCTGGTCGGCGAGGAGGTGGAACGGGGCGGAGTGGCTGGCGCTGATCGTGACCAGCACGGCGTGGGCGCCTCCGGGTACGGCGGCGTTGTTCAACACCGCGTCGCTCCAGCTCGACGGGCTCGCCCCCGCCGTGTTGGTCACGGTGGACAGCTGCCCGGACGAGCAGTTGGCGGCGCTGGTGAAGTCGAAGCGCACGGTCAGGGTCCCCGGCTGCTCGTAGCGCACCCGGGCCGAGAGCGTGCCGCCGCCGGAGATCGCCACGCACTGGCTGATCGCCGCGTCGAAGGTCGCGCCGGTGTTGGCAGCCGTGTCGTCCGCCGACCCCGAGCCGGCGCAGCCCGCCTCGTCCAGGCCATTCCAGGAGAGGTTGGTCCCGAGGATCCGCGTCCAGCCGGTGGTCGCGGAGTCGAAGTCCCCGTTGGTGACCAGGTTCTGCGCCGTAGCGCCGGAGGACCAGGCGACGGCACCCAGCACGGCGAACGCGAGCGTCCAGATCGTCTTGCGCATCTTCGACCTCCGGTGTCGGGAAGGCGCCGCGACGCTACACCCCGGCAGCCCCGCCGACAACCGGTGGCACCCGGTGACGTAGGATCCCGGCCGCTTCCCGGGAGCTCGACATGAACGGACGCCTTGCGGTCTGCGTCTCGGTGCTGCTCGTCGTGGCCGGGTGCTCGCGCGCCCGGACCCCCTCCGGCCCCACACCGATGCGGGCGGTCCGCGCCCGTCCCCTCACCGAGGTCCGGTTCGAATCCACGCCGGAGCGAGTGGAGAGGGGCCGCTACCTCGCCACCGCCGCCATCGGGTGCGTCCTGTGCCATTCCGAGCGCGACCGCAACCGGTCCGGCGGGCCTCCTGTCGCCGGTCGGGAGTTCGCGGGCGCGATCTTCGAACGGAGTCCCGGCTACCTGCTCGTGGCACCCAACCTGACCCCCGACGCCGAGACCGGCGCCGGCAATTGGACGGACGACATGTTCGCGCGCGCGATTCGCGAGGGGGTCGGCCACGACGGCCGCGGCATCGGCGGTCCGATGTGGTGGTGGGCGTTCCGCTCGCTCTCCGACGAGGACCTCGCCTCGATCGTCGTCTTCCTGCGCTCGCTGCCGCCGGTGCGCAAGGCCCTGCCGGTCCGACGGCTCGCACCCGAGCTGGAGCGGGAGCGGGCCGAAGGCGCCTCGCCGCTCCCCGGTCCGGTCCCGGCACGAATCCTCACGGATCCCTTGGATCGAGGTCGCTATCTCATCGAGGTCGCCGACTGCTTCGGCTGTCACACCGCCTGGGAGGCTCCGGTGAACCCGGGCCTGGGCGGCGGCGGCAACCGCCTCGACTGGCTCGGCGGCGAGATCTTCAGCGCCAATCTCACGCCCGACGCCTCCGGGCTCGGCCCGCTCACGGAGGACGACTTCGTGGCCGAGCTGCGCACCGGCCGCGGCGGCACGCTGAGCGCGGTGATGCCCTGGGCTGCCTATCGCGGCATGACCGACCAGGACCTGCGAGCCATCTACCGGGCTCTGCGCCGGCTTCCCCCGGTCGTCCACTGGGTGTCGTCGGCGGCCGCTCCGACGCACTGCCGAGTCTGCGACCAGGACCACGGCCTGGGAGAGCAGAACGTCGCGCCGGTCATCGAGCGCGCGGCCGTCGATCTCGGCCCGCTCGAAGCCTACGTGGGGACCTACCGTCGGGACGAGATCGCGATCGAGGTCAGCGCCCGCGACGACGCGCTCTATGCCGCAGAGGACGGCGGCGCGCCGATCGAGTTGGTTCCCGTTGCCGGAAGCCGCTTCCGCGGTCGCGGCCTCACCTCTCCGCTCCGCTTCGAGCGCGACGCCTCCGGCGCCGTCGTCGCGCTGATCACCTTCGACCTGGGTGAGTCGCGCTGGAACCGCTCGCCGTAGCCGCGCCTACCCGTCCACGCTGCAGAAGCAGTAGGCGACCAAGCCCTGGGGGTCGTCGAAGTCGGCCAGGGACTCGAGGTCGGCCAGGGCTCTGCGCACCCGGGCCGCGGGCGAGAGCGGGCCGTGCGCCGCGAGCAGGCGCGCGGCCGCGGCGTCGGGGCCGTTCGAGCCGCGGACCAGGCCGGGCGCCCAGCGCGCGGCGGTCTCGAACAGGCCGGCGACGAAGCGGTCGCGCCAGGAGCGCTGCTTCTCGATCCACTTCACCTTGGGGTGGTCGCCCAGCTTCGCCAGCTTGCCCGCCGCGGCGATCGCCGGGTCGAGACCTCCCAGCTCGTCGACCAGGCCGAGCTGCTTGCCCTCGGCGCCGGTCCAGATCCTCCCGCGGCCGATCTTGTCGACCGCCTCGCGGCTCATCTTCCGCCCCTCCGAGACCCGGGTCAGGAACTCCTGGTAGCCGCGGTCGATCAGGGTCTGGATCAGGTCGCCGACGCGCGGATCGAGCGCCCGGTCGGGGCGCGCCGCGCCCGAGAGCCAGGTCGTACCGACGCCGTCCACGTGCACGCCCAGGTAGTTGGCCAACGGCTTCTCGAAAGTCGGCAGGACGCCGAAGATGCCGATCGAGCCGGTGATCGTCGTCGGATCGGCCCAGATCTGGTCGGAGGCGGTGGAGATCCAGTAGCCGCCCGAAGCCGCGAGCGTGCCCATCGACACCACCACGGGCTTGCCGTCGCGGCGCGCCAGCGCGGCCTGCCGCCGGATCAGCTCGGAGGCGAAGGCGCTGCCGCCCGGGCTGTCCACGCGCAGAACGATCGCCCGGACGTGGTCGTCGAGGCGGGCCTTGCGGATCAGCGCCGAGGTCGAATCGCCGCCCACCGTTCCCGGCGCCTGGTCACCGTCGAGGATCTCGCCCGCGGCCACGACGACGCCCACCGCGTCGCCGGAGACCTTGGCCGGCGTCGCCAGGTCCTCGGCCGCGAGATAGTCCTCCATCCCGATCTTGTGGAAGTCGTGGCGGTCGGTGTTCTCGCCGACCAGCTCGATCATCCGCTGGCGGACGTCGTCGCGCGTCGAGAGCCGGTCGACCAGACCGGCGTCGAGCTCGGCCTGCGCGGCATCGCCGTCGGCGGCGTCGATCGCCTGGTCGAGGTGATCGATGATCGCCGTGAGCTGTTCCGGGGTCTTGCCGCGGCGCTCGCCGACACCCTCGAGGTAGGCCGACCAGAGGCCGCCCAGCACGTCCAGGTACGACTCCCGCGCCTCGGGCGAGAGGTCGTCGCGCAGGTACGGCTCGACCGCAGACTTGAACTCGCCGACCCGGAAGACGTGGGCCTCGACGCCGAACTTGTCCAGGCCTTCCTTGTAGTACGGACGGAAGATGCCGAACCCCTGGAGCAGGACCAGGCCCTGCGGGTCGAGGTGGATCTCGTCGGCCTGGGCGGCGAGGTAGTAGGCGGCCTGGCTGTAGCTGTCGGCGACGGCGACCACCTTCTTGCCGCTGGCGCGGAAATCCGCCAGCGCGGCGCCGAGGTCGCGCAGCTTGGTCATCCCCGCCCGGTCGAGGTCGGACAGGTCGAGCTCGATCGCCGCGATTCGGCGGTCGTCCTTGGCGGCGCGGATCGCGGTCAGCAGGTCGCGCAGCAGGGTCTGGTGGACGCCGACGCCGCGCAACTCGTCCAGGGCCCGGGAGGTCGGGTCGCCGGCCAGCTGCTCGACGATCGTGCCCGACGGCGCGAGCACGAGGGCGGCCTGGTCGGGGACGCTCGGTCCCCGCCGGGAGGCGATCAGCCAAACCAGCGCGACGATCAGGAGAACGAGGAGGAGCAGGTTGACGGTGATGCGCAGGACGCCGTCGAAGGCGCGCCAGAGGCCGCGCAGCAACCGGGACACGCGGGACACGCGGGACACGCGGGAGACGGGGGAGGTTCGGCGAGGTTCCATGACGGGACTCCTCGAAGTCGGGGTCGATGTCGGACCGGGACGCGCGCCGGGACGCCTGGCCGCGGACCGATCCCCGGCGATTGTACGGTTAGCGCGCGCCGGGAGTCCCGGTCGGCGCCGAGGTCGCGCCGCCGGGTCAGGTGCGGCCCGCCGGCGGCGCCATGGCTTTGGCGAACGCCAGCGCGATCACGCTCTCCGGGTCCCCGCTGCCGGCGAAGGCGCACAGGATCCGCCCCTCCTGCCAGAAGACCAGCGTCGTGGTCCCGCGCCGGTAGACGTGGAACTCGAAGTCGCCGTGGTGGCGGATCTCCGCCGGGGGCGGGAGCTCGGCGAGCGAGCCCACCAGCATCCAGCAGACGAAGCGGCCGCCACCGCCGGCGTAGACCGTGCGCGCCGCCGGGTGCCCGCCCAGCTCGGCGGCATCGCCTCCGGCCAGGTCGATCCCCATCCCGCCGAGGTCGAAGACCCGCGCCGGGAAGCCGATGCCGCCGGCGCGCCAACGCGCGGCGACCACGTCGGCTTCGGTCGCGCGCAGATCCCGCGGCAGCTCGCCCACGGCGAGCCCGGCGTAGGCCGTGAAGGCGTCGTCGACCATCCCCGGCGGCGACGGGCGGGAACGGCCCAGCCAGATCGCCCCGGCGACCACGCCGATCACCAGGACCGCCGCCAGCGGCAGCATCCAGCCTGCTCCGCTGCGCCGGGCCGGAGCCGGGCCGGAGGCGGGCGCCGCGCCGCGCCCGCCGGCGTCCTCGCGGTCGAGCGCCGCCAGGATCCGCGCCTCGAGATCCGCCGGAGGAGCCTCGTCCGGAAGCCCCTCGCGCACCACCCGCCGCGCCTCTGCCAGCGCCTCCAGCCGGCGGCGGCAGCGCGGACAGCCGGCCAGATGGCGGTCGAGATCGGCCCGCTCGGCGTCGCTCAGGCGCCCGTCCAGACGGGCGTCGAGCAGCTCCTCCGGATGGGTCGTCGGCGTCGTCATGACTGGGCCTCTCCGGTGTAGCCGAGCTCGCGCGCATAGGCCGCGAGCTCGGCGGCGAGACGGCGTCGCGCGCGCGACAGGCGCGAGCGCACGGTTCCGATCGGGCACTCGAGCGCCGCCGCCGCCTCCTCGTAGGTCAGCTCCTCGACGTCCACCAGGAGGACGGCGCGGCGATGCTCCTCGGACAGGGAGCGCAGAGCCCTCTCCACCGCGGCGCCCGTACCCCAGGTGCCCGCGCCGATGGCTGCCAGCAATGGCGCCTCCCAGTCCTCGGCGGTCCGGTCGCGATCCGCCGCCCGCTCGAGCTCGTCGTCCGGCTTCGCTTTCGGCTCGCGCTTGAGCCGCCGCCAGCGGTTGGCGAAGACCGAGTACAGGATGGTCAACAGCCAGGCGCGGCAATCGGTTCCCCGGGTGAAGTTGTCGTAGGTGCGGTAGGCGCGCAGAAAGGTCTCCTGCACGAGATCCTCGGCGTCGGCCCCGGGCCGGGCCAGCCGCCGCGCCGCGGCGTAGAGACGCCCCAGGTGGGGCATCGCTTCGGCCTCGAAGGCGCGGCGCCGTTCCGAGTCGACCTCGTCCTGCGACATCGCGGTCGATTGTACGCGATCGGACGCCGCGACCCGCCGATGGAACTCGTGACGATCCTCGCGTGTTCCCGTGACCAGTGGGCGATCGCTGCTCGGGAACCGGTTGCAGACGGAACCTCCTTCGGTCGCGTCACTTCGAGAACACTTCACGAGAGGAGACGCAATGCACAGGATGAGATTTCTAGTCGCCACCACCGCGGTGGCAACGCTCGCCGGGCTCGTCGCACCGGCGCACGCCCAGATCGAGAAGGGCCAGCCCGCCCGCACCGCGAGCGTTGGCGCCCAGCGCGTTCCGATCCTGCTGACGCCACCCCATCCCTACATCCCGATCGACCACCCCATGACCATCACCGAGCCCGGCTCCTACCGGCTGGTGGCGGACATCAGCGTCGGCGACGCTGCCGCCTTCGTGGTCCAGTCCGACGGGGTCACGCTCGACCTCGGCGGCTACACGATCACCGGACCCGGGCAACTCCAGGGCATGGGCATCGTGGTCGACGGCGCCAAGAACGTGAAGATCACCAACGGCCACATCCAGGACGTCGGGCTCGGAGTCTTCCTCAACGAGAGCCGCAACGTCGTCGTGAGCCAACTCCAGATCGACGGCCAGGACCTGGGAGGCACCCCTCCGGCGGTCGAGATCGGCGTCATGCTGATCAACACCCGCGGCGCCCGCATCGTCGGCAACCAGATCACCCAGACCTTTCTCGGCATCTTCGTGCGCGGCGAAGCGAGCGGCGGCAACCTGGTCGCCGACAACGTCGTCACCGGGGGCGACAACGGCGAGCTGGCGATCTGCTACAACCCGGCGCCCAACGAGACCGGCGGCCCGGACGGCGACCTGGTCACCGGCAACGTCATCTCGCGTTTCCGCCGCGGCCTCTCGCTGAGCGACGGCAGCGCCGGCAACATCGTGCGCGACAACACGATCGCCTACTTCGACCTCTCGATCCAGGAGGCCGTCGGCGGCGCCAACCTCGTCGAGGACAACCACCTCCAGCAGATCGCCCGCTGAGGGCGACGGGACCCTCGTCCCGTGAGATCATGGCCCCACCCAGGAGGGAGAGGTCATGACGAACTCGCAGCGGTTCCGGCTTGCGGTCGGCCTCGGTTTCGGTGTTCTCGCGCTCGCCGGTGGCACGGCGGCCGGCGCGCAACCGAGCGCGGCCGACCAGATCCGCGCCGCGGTGCTCGCGGCGCCCGAGGAGTTGAGGGAGGCCGCGCAGGTGTTGGGCTACGACGCGGCGGGCAAGCTCCGCGTCCTGCGCAAGGGGTCCAACGAGCTGATCTGCCTGGCCGACGATCCCAAGGACGACGCCTTCAGCGTCGCCTGCTACCACAAGTCGCTCGAGCCGTTCATGGCGCGCGGACGCGAGCTGCGCGCCAAGGGAGTCGCCCCCGATGACGTCGTGCACCAGCGCTGGCAGGAGGCGAACACCGGCAAGCTGCAGATGCCGCAGGACCCGGTGACCCTCTACGTGCTCGACGGCTCGGGCTACGACGCCGCGACCGGCACGGTGAGCGACGGCTACCTGCGCTTCCTCATCTACGTCCCGTGGGCGACGCAGGAGTCCACCGGGCTGCCGCTGCATCCGCTCGCTCCCGGCGCCCCCTGGCTCATGTTCGCCGGCACCGCGGGCGCCCACATCATGAT
>CAWAGZ010000013.1:0-132463 GCA_963781755.1 uncultured Acidobacteriota bacterium | reverse complement strand
GCGGGCTCCGTTGCCAGCTACCAGCGCCCTGACACTTCGCGATCCCACGGGCTCGCCCTTCGCACGCGCGGAGCGTTCCGCCGCCGCTCCCAGCTCGACGAGCGCATCGCGAGACCGCCGGCGCACCCAGCCCGGACAAAGCTCGTATCAGGTGCGCGGGGAGATCGCCCGCGTCTCTACGGCTCCGTCCCGCACGCGCACCCGGCCGCCCTGCCGATCACTTCGGGGAGAACGTCGCGCGCAAGTCGCCCGTCCACGATGCTCAGGCCGGCGACTCGCCGGGAGAGCCGCCCACTCGCGCTCCGGCTCCGCCTTGGCCTCTGTCCGACGGGCCCGCGCCACGATCCGCGTAGCCTCGGCGAGTGAGTGCTCGCGGCCGGATCGAGAGCAGAAGCGCGATCGAATACCTCGTTCGAGATGCGCAGCCCGTCGCCCGCGCCTCGTCGTCGTCGAGGAAGAATCCGAACGGCGCGCCAGCTTGCGGGCCGGCCAGGACCAGCGCACCGGCGGCTGCGTTCGCCAGGTCGTCGTGCGATCCCGGGCGGTGATCTACCCTGTCCCGGCCCGCCGTGCCTCGGCGCCGCTCCAGTCCGCGAAGCTCGCGCAGTAGCTCCGGACGATCGAGGAGCGACCACCGCGCCAGATTCACGAGTGGCAACGTCTCGAGGTACATCTCGTAGCGATTGCGCTCCGCTGGGCGGTACGTGATCCCGCCGCGCCGGAAGCCTTCGTCCACGAAGCCCGGCGCGTACCTGATCGCCGGACACCACGGCGCAGCGGTAGGCGCGCAGCACATCGCAAGCCTCGGCGATCACGCCCGACGGATTGAAGGGCGGCCTCCAGGCCCGGAGGCAATCGAGCACTGCTCGCTCGCCGTCCCGGTGCGCTACGGCCAGGGTGAAACTGTCCTTCCCGCTGCCGCTCGCTGCATCGGCGAACGCCAGGTAAGACTTGCCCGGCGCCGATGCCCGCTCCCGCACGCCCGACTCCACCACGGCGGCCAGGGCGTCCGGATCGAGGAAGCTCGCCACGCCCGCGCGGAACTCGCCCAACACCTCGCACCGGTAAGCCTCCGGATCGTCCGCCTCCATTCGGCCAGGTAGTCCGCCGGCAAGGTGGGATTCATGGCCGGGGCCGTCGCCTGCCAGACCAGCACCGACGAGTCCTCGCGCCCGAAGTGGCGACGGTGCAACTCGTAGAGCGCTCCGGCCTGAGCGTAGGGAGACGACAAGATCAGCAGCCGGCCGCCCGTCGTCGCCAGTGTCGGACGCGCAGCCCGCAACGTCTCCGCATCCGTGGGCCGGCCATCCGTCGCGGTGAAGTAGGCCACTCGTCCACCACCGCGCAGGCGGCACGGATGCCGCGCACTGCCGCCGGCCGGCAGGGATAGACGGCCAGGGTGACGCGGCCCGCCAGCTCGAGCTCCGTCGTCGTCTCGCGACTCACCTCGCGGGCCAGCAGCTCCGATCCCGTCACCAGCTCGCGGACGTACCCGAAAAGAGCCCGCTGCGCCGCCCGGAGATCCTGCGCGACGAGCGGAACGTACAGCCCGCGCTCGCCCGGCCATGACAGCCCGGGCCGCTTCGTAGGTGCCCACCAAGAGCCGCAACCCGCGTCTTACCCGACTGCCGGCCGACGACGACCGCCGCCTCGGGATACCCACCCTCGCGCGGCGCCTCCCGGCCTGTGTGCCGCTGGAAGAGCTCGAGGTCCTCATCGTCCATCGGCAGGCCGTAGAACGCTCGCAGGAACGCAAGCCACGGCCGCCAGGTGGACAAGTCGGCGAACGCCGGCAGGGAGCCGAACAGGGCCGGATCGGCCAGGGCGTCCAGCATGTTCATTCGCCGGGCTCCGGCTTCACCAGCCGCAGGTCCGGACGCGCTGCCTGCCGGACCTCTTCCTCGACCTCGGCGGCGAGCGCTTGATAGCCCACCGTCAAGTCCTCGAACAGGCGAGCACCACCTCGGCCGCTACCGCATCGCCGGACGCCTCGCGGTCCAGCGCCCACCGGCGAAGAGCCCGAGCATCGCCGCGAGCCCTTCATGCCAGCCCTCGGATCGAGTCGTCACCTCGGCACCTCCTCGGCGTCCGGCACCACCTCGACGGCCAAGACAACCCGCGCGCAGCTCGCGTGCCGTCCGGCGTCCGAGGCTGAGCCAGGCCGTCGTCCATGCCCACGACACAGGTGAAGATCCCGGGACGGCCGACGATCCGCACGCGCGAGCCGTCGGGCAGCGCGGCCAGGCGCAGGCGGGCGGCGAGATCGTCGGATCCGGGCCGACGTCGAGCCGGCTCACGCGCCCTCCCGACGCCGCGCCCGCTGTGCCCGAGCCCGACACGCGGGCAAGAAGAAGCGGCGCCGTTGACCGCGATACTCACGGCCGGCAGGACGCGGCCGCAACCACAAGCACACACAGGCCCGGACCCAGGGGTTCGTACGCCTTGGGCCGCCGCTGAAGGCGTACGCGGTGCCGTCACGAGCCCGCCTCCGTTCGGCCTCGGCCTCGCGCTCGCGCAGGTACGTTGCCAAATCGGGCAGCGACTTCGCGCGGCGCTCGAGGCCGAGCAGGCCGGCGAGCCGTTGCTCGCGATCGAGACAAGACAGGAACGCGGCCAGCAGCGGACGCATACAGCCCTTGGCTGTGATCGGCCCGCCCGCCTGAACCATGCGCGCGAAGAGCGACTCGCGCAGCAGCCGAACCTCGGCGTATCCGTCCGCGAGCCCCTCCAGCGTCGCCGCGGCATCTGTGCCCGGCAGCACGTCCTCGCGCACCCGGGCCGCCAGCTCCTCCCGAGCTGGACCGAGCAATTCCCACAGCGCCGACTCCGGCCGACGCCGCAACCCGTGACGAAGCGCCGACTCATTGCCGGGCAGGAACCTGCCAGTCGCCGGATCTTGGTTCGGACGCTGGGCGATCTCTGCCACCGCCGCCGACGCCGCCTCGGCCGGTTCCTGCGTCGCCACAGGCTCGAGCCGAGAGGCCGGAGGATCACCGGACGGGGCCCGGAGGTTGGGGTTCGCGGTTGAGCAGGCGTTGAGCACTTCGGAGTCAGTGGCCATTAAGTCCGATGGTAGCAGGCTTTCAAGGCTGCGACACCGTGATTCTCCGTCACGGGACGCCGCTCGCGGCTGCTCCGGCCGTGCGTCGAACCCAGGGCCCGGCCACGAGCCCGACCTCATCGCGCACCCCTGAAGTGCCGCGAGCAGACCGCCCCCGGGACTTCTTCGGCCAGTCGCTGACAAGCGGGGCAGCCGGGCACCGCTTTAGCCTCCGCCTCACCGACCTTGCCAGTAATGTCGTCGATGACGTGTGAAGAGTTATTAGGAGTGTAGAAAGGCGAAGGCGCATCGTGCATGGTGTCCGACGTTTCTGGCAAGGTTGCCCGGGCCAGCCAACCGGCCGCTCGGGTGGACAGACTCCAGGCGTCGGCCGCCCCTTGGCCGCCGGCATCGCGCGTGACCATGCCGTGCGCCGCGAGATCTTCCAGGCCTCGGCGGGTGGTGCGCGACGGGTGCTCGACGGCGACGGCGACACTGCTGGTCGTGGACGGTCTCAGGGTGCCTGCCAGGTGATCGAGGATCGCCCGCCGCAGCTTCGGGATCGAGTCCATGCCGGCCCGCCGCACCATCTCCGCACGCTCCGCGCGGGTCGAGGCCGAGCAGGCCGGCAGCGCGCCAGAGCTGGCCCAGCATCTTCACGAGCCGCGTGGGCGCCTCCCGGTCGATAACGAGCGAATCTCGCCCTGGTAGTCCCTATCGACAGGTGAGCGAGCGGTCGCAACGAATCCGGCCAAGGCGATCAGCGGCGCACGGATGGGGCCCAGGTCGCGCGGCCGGCCCGGCAGGTGATCGAGGAGGCCGCGAAAGGCGTCGGCGATCTCCTGGCGCATCTGCGTCTCTTGGCCGACGTGATCCAAGGCCGAGGCCGTCAAGTCGTCGGTGTCGGAGCCGGTGAGGCGCACGAGCAGGAAGCGGGTTCCCATGGTGGCGATGACCGCGTGGGCCGAGTCGATCGCGGTGGTGCATCCAGCGAGCAGGCCGAGGTGCCCTTGCCACGTCAAGACGCGGCCGCCGTCGCTTTCCACGTCTCGGTCCCACCGGCCGTCATAGACCTCGCGCAGCGCCGCGAGGACTTGCGCGCGGGCATCGCGATGCATGTCGAGCACAGAGGTGAAGTCCTTGAGCACGAACCCCGGCGGGGCCGATCCGGCGAAGCAGGCCGCCGGTTGAGGCCGCGTTGCGCTCGCTCTGCTTCGATCCGCTCAGCAGGCCGGCGGGGCCAGAGATCGACGACGCAACGACGACGTGTGGCAGGCCGGCGAGCGGGATCAGGCGTTCGGTTTTGCCGATGCCTGAGCCGCCAACGAGCATTAGCCAAACCGGGTCACCGCCGAGGTGACGGTTCGCGGCGAAGGCGGCGATTACTGCGCGGGTGGGAACAGGATCCGGATCCCGCAACCAGCGCGCCACAACCTGCTCGACTTGCGCCAGGGAGAACGCGCGCGGCGCGAGCTCGTATGCGCTGCTCGGTTCCGCCTCGACCGCGCGCTCGTCACTTTTCTCGCTCATCTCGGGTGGCGCCGGCTGAATCAGGCTAGTCAGTTCTTCGACGCTGTGTCCGGCGGCGAGGAAGTCGTCGAGCCCGACCTTTCCTCCGTCGTCTGGGAGGTGCAGATACTCGGGGGAGGCGCCTTTGCTCGCGAGGTAGTCAGCCAGCTGTCGGAGTGCCGCCGCAACGGGCCGCTTTCGCTGGACGTCGGAATCGAAGGCCAGGACAACGCGTCGGCCGTCGAGCGCGACGTCGTGCCAGTCCGCTACAGCGGTCCGGCCGCCGTCTTCGTTGGTGCCGCGCCAGGACCAGACGCCGGGGATAGAGACGCAGGCCAGGCCGCGCACGGCCGCTGCGTCGGCCTTCTTGCTTCCCCGGTAATCCACAGCGGGATCGACGGGTCGCCGAGTTTGCCGCCGACGCCGGGAGGCACGTCGAGGCCGTTGCGCTGCCCACGGGGCGTCTCGTACTTCACCGCCCGGCCCGTCTTCGTCATGCGGGGATCGTCGGGACGATACTGATAGCCCCAAGTCGAGCCGTCGGCGCGCAGGAGTGGGATCAGCAGGCCAGGAACGCGACGCCCGGTCTGCGCCACCTTGAAGTCGGCGAGACGCCGCTTGATGTCAATCGAGCAATAGCCGCGCTCGCGGGCATGCTCCGGCGGGATGCCGGATGCGGCCAGCATGGCAGCGTGCCGCGCGAGGAGCCGCGAGCCGTAACCGGTCATGGCAACCTCGGACTGGTCCGAATCTGCTTCAGGCCAGCGGTCCAACGGCCCATGACCAGCTTGAGGGAGTCCTGCTCCGCCTGCTCGGCCAGGCCGGTGCGGTGCCAGGCGTCCTTATCGATGTAGGCGGTGATCGCGGTCTCGAGCCGGTCACGCAGGACGGGCGGCGGCATGGCGTCCAGCTCCCAGGCCCGCGAGCTCCCGGTGGTCCGCTTGTACCAGTCGAACCGCGCGTCGCCCCGCTTGGTCTCCACGTCGAAGCTGGGGAGGCCGTCGAGGTCGGATCGGAGCAGGGCGATGCGGCGGACCACGATGCTGCTCTCCTCGTCGTCGATGATACCGCTCGAGTCGGCCAGGTAGATCAACCTCACTCATGTAGAGGCCGCTGGGGTCGTAATCGCCCACGTACAGCGCCACCAATGGCCGATCTCGAGGCTCCGCGGCGACGGCCTGCACCGCCGTGGTGGAGCCGAAGCCGTGCATCACTCGGAACGTCAACCCGAGCTCGTGGAGCACCGGGGCGAGCGTGCCTCGGATGGTCCCTTTCTCGCTCCAGATTTCGACGCGCACCGGCTGCGACTCCCACCGATCCCGGCGGAACGATCGAAGAGCTGCGGCGGCGAATCGCTCGGGGTCGGCCCACGTGCCCGGATACTCCGGCTCGCGGGTTTCGTCCACGATCGACGCCCAGGGGATGATGCCGGTCTCGCGGGCGACGACCAGCAACCTCGAGACGCGGGCCGTCTCGTTCTTGTGCATCGAGGGATCACCCCCTCGGCGAAGAGGCGATAGCAGACGGCTCTCACGCTGGCCGGCCGGATCTCTTCGAGGATCCGGGCAGCGGCGTCGATCAGCTCCCGGCTGGCGGCCGAGCGACCTCGTGTGCGTCGTGGAGCGCTATACTGCTCTTGCGCTCTTGATCTTGGCGCAGCTCTACCGACGCCGCCCCTGCCCCGGGCGGCGGTTCTCTTTCTGTGGGCCGGCATGGATCATCGCCCGCCCGCGGCGCGTGCGCCGGGGCCGCTGAGCGCGGCGAGCAGATCAGCGCCGCGATAGACGCGCCGGCGCCCGATCTCGACCCACAGGGGGCCGATCAGGCGGCCGGTCCGGCGGGTCTCGTGCCGATAGGCGCGGAGCGTCGGCTCGCGCCACAGGCCCATTTCCTCAACCTGGGCGGCGGTGTAGAAGCAGTTCTCGTCGATCGCTTTCTGCATGGCCTGCAAGTCCTCCGCAGACCATGATCGAGGAGCACCTACGCGCGAAACTGACTTACTGCGCAGGACCCTTGCGGGCGCGGGTAACGTAGCGCCTGAACGTCTCGAACTTGATCTCCCGCTCGCGGCCGGTCCTCTCCTCGAGCTGTACGAGGATCTCGCCATCGCGGTACAGCTCGAAGCCGTCGAGGATCTGGCTCCTCGCGGCGTTGGGGAGGATCTCCCAGAGCTGGCGCGCGTTCAATTCTGGGTGCCTCGCGACGAGGGCCTCGGCGAGCGCCGTGATGCCCTTCGCCTTTTTCGGGGCCTTCCCTCCTTTGCTGCGTGTCGTCCTGCCGTCTGGCGCGCTGCTCGCTCTCGATCGCTCGCTGATCGAGGTAGAGGAAGAGGCCCTCGTCCTCCAGGCGCCCGGAGAGGCCGTTGCGCTTGAATACGAGGGCGACATGCGCCCGGGGCGGCGGGTTGACCGGTCCGGGATGCTGCGCCGGTTCGCGCCGCCGGGGCTGGCGCTGGCGCGGTCGCTTCGCCGTCTTGCGCTTCGTCACTTCGACCCCCGCGGCCGGTGCCGGAGCACCTTCGCCGGCTTCGCGGCGCGCGCCTTGGCGAAGCGGGCCGAGAGCTTCTCGACGGCTGCCTGCGATGCCTCGTCGGTCGCGTGCGCGTAGCGCGCCGTGGACGCGAGCGAGCGATGCCCGAGCGCGCGGGCGACGAGAGGCAGCGGCACGCCCTCCGAGGTCAATGCGGTCCCGACGTTGTGGCGGAGGTCGTGGAGTCGGAGATCGGGGAGGCCGACGGACTTTCGCACGTCGTCCCACAGCCGATGAATCCCGCGAATCGGTCCTCCGGTGCGCGGCGACGGGAAGCACCAGCCGGCGGCGCCGATGCGCGGTAGCGCTTCGAGGATCTCTCGGGCCTGCGCAGTCAGCGGGCGCGAGGTCGGGCCCGACTTCGACTCGAACGTGGCGATGCCGCGCTCGAGGTCCACGTTCTCCCACTTGAGCCTGAGCACTTCGTCGCGGCGCCAGCCGGAGAACAGCACGAAGCGGAGGGCGGCGGCCATGATCGGGTCCTCGACGTGCTCGCCGATCGCGTCGTCGAGGTCACGCACCTGGGCGTCGGACAGGTAGGCCTCGCGCTGCTTCTCCTGGTAGCGCTTGATCCCTTGTGCCGGGTTGCCGCGTCCGGACGATCGCAGGCCGGCCTCGATCGCCCAGGCGAAGAGGATCGAGACGACGGCGAGTGCCCGGTTCGCTGAGTAGGGCGTGGCGCCGAGGGCGGTCCGGAGTCGTGCTACGTCCTCGCGCTCGATCTCGTCCACCGGCCGGCGTCCCCAGCGCTTGCGAAGGTCGTTCGCAATCCGGCTGTACTGCGCGATGGTGGCGGGCCGTTTCTTCGCTACGTGGTCGGCGAGCCACAGGTCGAGTAGCTGCGCGACGGTCGCCTCCCCGGTGGCGCGGGCGCGTTCGGCGAGCGGGTCGTGCCCTTCGATCCGGGCGCGGCGACGGATCTCGGCGGCGACTTCGCGAGCGCCGGGAACAGGACGTTCGCCGGCCCTCGGGCGCGGCGTGGTCGCTCGCGTGGCGGGCCACTCGCCGACGTCGGCCCGGCGCTGCTTGCCGCCGATGCGGTAGACGGCGAAGAAGCGGCCCTTCCCGTCGTGGGAGAGCCGCAGGCCGAGGCCGGGCTGCTTCACGTCCCACAGGTACACCCGGCCGCGAGCGGGGATCCGGGCGCGGATCGCCTTGTCCGAGCCGAGGTCGCACCGGCTGCTCAACGGCTGCTCAACGGCCCGGGCGCCCCGTCCAGTGACAGATCTTTCACGGTGTCGGGGCTGCTCAACGCCCTCCGGCCTGCTCAACGTCTGCTCAACAGATTTCCGCGATTTCTGGCTCATGCAGTCACGGTATCAGACCGCTATAGACGTTGCAAGAGGTATATAGGACGGGATCGAGCTACCCGTCGCGTCAACGTCACGAAACGTTGAGCAACGCGCCCGGCACGAACTGAAAATCACGGTGTCGGCGGTTCAACTCCGCCCCTGGCGGTGTCGGCGGTTCAACTCCGCCCCTGGCCACCACATCACCCGTCCGACGCAACGAGGGCCAGAAGCCGAAGACGTTCTTCTGAAACGGGAGGGGCGGTGCGGGCCGCTCCTCGCCGGACGGCAGGCGCGAGCGGCCGATCCGCGCCCGTCCTTCCCTTCTTTGGATGCTTTGCGGCTTCTGCTTCGCCTCTTTGCGACGCCCGGCTTCTTGCCGCCTGCGACTCCTGATCGCGGGCCGCGGTCAGGGGTGGATCGAGCGCGTCATGAAGTCGGCGATGGCGGACTTGAAGTTGGGCAGCGACCCCGGCTCGATGTACATCATGTGGCCGGCGGGGAAGTAGCGGATCTCGATGCGGTCGCGCTCGGACGGCTCGATGCCGAGATGCGAGAAGGTGTACTCGGTGGCGAGGAACGGCGTCGCCAGGTCGAAGGTGCCCTGGAGCACCAGGACCTTGAGGTTCGGATTCGCGCCCAGGGCGTGGGCGAGGTCCGGGCCGGTGTTGACCATCGGCATCGGGAACGGCATCCCGGGCGACTTGTGCTCGAACTTCCAGTGCTTGAAGACCTCGTCGTTGCCGACCCGGTAGGTGCGGCCGGCGCCGAACTTCAGCTCGTCCTTGAGATAGCTCTGGAACGCGGCGGTGAAGGCGGACGAGATCGCGTCCGACTGCGGGTCCGACTCGGCCTCCTTGGCCATCGGGTCGAACGAGACCCCGAGGAAGCGGGAGTCCAGCCGGCCCACCGTCCGGCGGTGCTCGAGCAGCAGCTCGTGGGTGAACTCTCCTTCCGTCACCCGCAGGTCGGCGCGGTCGAGGTACTCCTTCGACAAGCCGGTGTATTCGTGGAGCTGGTCGAGGATCGCCGTGCGCCGGTCGGCCGGCAGGCGGTCGCCCTGCATCAGCGCGTCGTTGTACGGGCCCAGCGCCCAAGCGCGGACCTCGTCGAGGAAGCTCGCGAGGTCCGGGTGCTCGGCGGGCAGCGCGTGGTGATACCAGGCCGTCGCCGCGAAGGTCGGGACGAACATCGCGTACGGGCGTTCGTTGCCGGTCCACTCGAAGATCGACTCGAGGTCGATCGCCGTCGAGACCAGGACGACGCCGTTGAGGGCCAGGTTCCAGCGCTGCTGGAGGAGGTCCACGATGCCGGCGCCGCGGGTCGTGCCGTAGCTCTCGCCGAGCAGGAACTTGGGCGAGTTCCAGCGCCCGTTGTCGGTCACGTACTGGACGATGAACCGGGTGACCTCGTCGATGTCGGGATCGACCCCCCAGAAGTCCTTGTCGGCGGACTTGCCCTCGGCCTTGCTGAAGCCGGTGCCCACCGGGTCGATCATCACCAGGTCGGTGACGTCGAGCAGGCTCTCGGCGTTGTCGACGACGCCGTACGGAGCCGGCGGCGTCGCCCCGGCGTCCGTCGTCACGACCCGCCGCGGTCCCAGCGCTCCCATGTGCAACCAGATCGAGGACGAGCCGGGTCCGCCGTTGAAGGCGAACGTGATCGGGCGGGCCGCGGGGTCGCTCCCGCCGGTGGCGACGTAGGCGAAGTAGCCGACGCTGGCGATCGGCTCGTCGGCGTCGTTGCGCAGGATCAGGGTTCCGGCGGTCGCCCGGTAGGCGATCGTCCGGCCGCCGATCGTCACCCGGTGCTCGGTCACCGACTGCTCGGCGACGGGAGGCTTCGCCGCCTCCGCCGCCGCCTCGTCGCCGGTCGGCTCCGCGGCCCTCAGCGACGGAGCGAGGAGCAGGCAGCCGGCCACGAAAGCAGGCACGAAGGGGTGCGACAGGGTCCGGATCTGCATCGGGCCTCCCGGGTCGGGACGTCGTTGGGGAAGGCGCGACGGTACCGGAGCGGCCTCCCGATCTCAAGGGGTGTCGCGGTGCGCAGCGGCGGAATCCGCCCCGTCCGGGGACGGACCGTCCCCGCCGTGATCCGGGCGCGGACGCACCGGTGGCTCGCGGCCCGGATCGCAGGTCAGCCGCGGCGGCTGGCCGCGCTCGACGCTCTCCAGGCGACAGACGGGAGCGGGGCGGCGCGGAGTGGTCGCCGGAGGCGTGTCCGGTGCCGGCCCGCGGGGACGGGAAGGGATCGGCCGCCAGCGGCCGTCCGGGTAGTCGCGGATCTCGCGGTCGCCCGGCTCGGGCGCGACGTCGCCGCTGGCCGCCAGGTCCACCTCGTCGGCGGCGAGCGAGCGCAGCTGGCCCTGCATCGAGCGGAAGCGGATCCGGTCGCCCATCCGGCGCCAGGGCCCGCGCGTGCGGATCCAGCCGCCGCGGCGCAGGACCAGGGTGCCGGCCGAAGCCGGCGCGGAGGTCGCGAGCGAGGCCGCGAGCGCCGCCAGGGCGAGCGCCAGCGCAGGTCGGAGGAAGCGGCTCGAATCCGGCATCGACACCTCCGGGACCGGCCCGCGTCCCGCCGCGACCAAAGCGGTCACGGACGCGTCGGGCCGTTCCGTCGGAGATGGGGACGGATCGCGGCGCCGCGGTCTCGCGGATCAGCTGGGCAGGACGGCGTGCTCGAGCAGCTTGTGGGCGGCGGGGGAGGCCGGAGCGGAGGTGAGGATCTTCTGGATCCGGTCGATGGCGCGGATGTGGTCGCCGACGCTCTGGTAGAGGACGACCTCGCCGTAGAGGTTCTCGGCCAGCACGTTCAGCCGCGCGTTGACCTTCTCGACGTACTCGCCGTCGGGGTACTTCTGGAGGTAGGCGGCCCCGGCGGCCAGGTCCGAGTAGCTGCCGGCGAGCGCGGCCAGCCGCTCGCCGGCGAGCCGCGCCAGCTCGGGGTCGTGCTCGAGGCCGCTGAGCTCGGCCAGGGCGGTGAGCTGATCGAGGTTGGGAGCCAGGTTGCGCAGCCCGCGCAGGGCTTTCTCGCCGGCCGGCGTCCCGGGACCGGCCTCGACCGCGCGCAGGAACATCGCGACGGCGTCGGTCTGCCGCTCCGTGCGGCCGTAGGCCTCGCCCAGGGCCAGCGCGACGTCGGGAACCTCGGGCGATTTCGGCCAGTTGGAGAGGTACGCCTCCAGGAAGGCGGTCTGGTAGATCCCGCCGTTCCAGATCTCGCGCGCTTTGGGGTAGAGGTCCCGGCACGCGGCGGCCAGCGTCTCCCGCTCGCCGCGCAGCGTCCCGATCAGAGAGCTCGTGGGTTCGAGGTCGGACACCTCGGCGATCTCGCGATCGTAGTCCTGCAGCAGCGAGCCGTAGTCGCGCGACTCCGCGTTCTGGTCCAGCGCGGCGTCGCGGATCCGGTGGATACGCTCGATCCGCAGCCGGTCGGCTTCCGCCCCGCGTGGCCAGGCGGCGAGCGCGACACGCTGGATGAGCTTGCCCGCGTCGGTGGTCGGCGGCTGGTCGGCGCCGAGGTCGAGCACCTTGCCCTGGGTCCAGCCGCGGAACTCGGCGGTCGGCTTCTCGGTGCCGCGGGCCAGGTCGCGGCCGCGGGCCTGCGCCGCTCCGATCCGCTCGGTGAAGAAGGGGTGGGTGCGCCAGTAGCCGTAGTCCTTCGATTCGGGGAGGCGGGATCCGAGCAGGTCCATCAGCTTCGCCGCGCCGTCGGGCGCGAAGCCCGCGGCGGCGGCCCAGCGCTGCCCGTCCTGGTCGGCTTCGTCCTCGAACTCACGCGAGTAGCTGCGCATGAGCAGCTCGCCCAGGATCAGGCTGGCGGCGTAGCTGCCGAAGACCAGATCGCCGGAGCCGGGCGCGGGCTTGCTGACGCCGTAGGGATCGGGCACCGGCGGCGGCCGGTAGCTGTGGTCCGCGCCGACCATGACGCCGACCATGAGCGCTTGGGTCAGGACGTTGAGCAGTGTCGCGCGCCGCTGCATGCGGACGCTGTGCCGGTGAACGACGTGGGCGATCTCGTGTCCGAGCAGCGCCGCCAGCTCGTCGTCGTCCAGCCCGAGCGCGAGCATCCCGCGGGTGACGAAGACCTCGCCCGCCGGCAGGGCGAAGGCGTTCGGCTCGGTCATGTCGATCAGGCAGAAGGTGATCGGGTAGTCGCGGAAGCCCGACTCCTGGGCGACGCGGTAGCCGATCTCGGTGACGCGCCGGAGATCGGCCGGCGAGTCCCAGCGGCCGTAGACCTTGAGGGCTTCGACCGCCGCCTGGAGGCTCTTGTCGAACAGCTCGTCGCGCGGCCGCGCCGGTCCGGTCTGGGCGTCGTCGCCGCGCCGGGTGTCCGAACCCGCGCCCCGCGGACGCGGGGTCTGGGCCCAGAGACTTCCGGCGAGCAACAGATCCAGCGCGAGCAACGCGGTCGGGATCCGCAGCCAGGACCTCACGCCAGTCATCGTCTCACGAACGGAAGCAAGAGTCGTGCTGGGCGCGGGGTAGACTCCGCCGTCATGAGCGAGGTGATCATCGAGGTGGCGACGACCCGGTCCACCATGGCAGAGCTCCGGCCGGCGCTCGACGCCGCCCTCCACAAGGAGTTCCCCGGCGGCATGCTGCGCCGGACGTGGGAGGGGGAGGTTCTGCGGCTCTCGGGGGCCGGCGCCGAAGGGAGCATCGTGCTCGAGGACGGCAAACTGGTCGGGCGCGCCCGGCTCGGCCCGCCCGCCAGCATGATGCGGAGCGTGATCGAGAAGAAGGTCGGCGACGCCTTGCGCAGCGCCGCCGGCTGAGCCCGCGGGCGCCGACGTGGAATCGAGACCGGTCGCTGCCCGCGAGCTGCGCTCGCGCGCGGAGGCCAGCCCGGAGGACCCCTTCCTCTTCTACCGCGACGGACGCGGCCACTTCCGCTGGTGGTCGTTCGAGCGCGCCCGGCGCGAGAGCGAGCGGGTCTCCGCGGCCGCGGAGGCGCCGCCGCCCGAGGCCGACGCCGTCGTTCCCCGCGAGCTGCTCGCGGCGCTGCTGGCCGCGGGCGAAAGCGCGGCGGGACGTGCCCGCCGCCTGCTCGACCGCCTCGGCCCGGCGCCCGCGCGCGACGTCTGGATCTCCTGGCGCCCGCTGGCTGCCGCCGCCGAGGTGGACACCGCGCTCGCCGCCCTGCTCGGCGGCTGGGCGGTGCTGCGCGAGCCGGCCGAGCCGTTGCCTCCGTCGACCTTCGCCTGGGCGCGCCCGACGCTGCTCGTCGGACCGGCGGCGGAGCTCGAGAGCCTGCTCGTGGACTTCGAGGCGTCGGCGCCGCGGGTGTTCCGCAGCCGCTGGCTGCGTCGCCGTCTGGCCCGGCTGCGCGCCCTGGTGGTGGACGACGCGGCAGCCGCGCGCGGTCTGGCGGAGCGGGTCGGCCGTCTGGGTGGGCACGTCGAGGTGGTGACGTGGCCCGACGGCGAGTGGTAGAAGGGCACTCCGAGGAGTGCCCCCGATGACCCCGACGAACCCCCGTTCCGAGGCACCCGAGACCCCCCGGACAGCCCCTTCCACCACTGCCATCCTGGAGGAGATCCGGTCCCGCGCCGACTCCGTGGCGACCGGCGGCGTCGGCCCCGGCTTCCCGGCCGCGCACCAGGTCGGCCGGCAGAAGCTCTACGGCCCCAACGGCCGCGTCGCCGTGGTGGCCGGCGCCCGGACCCCGTTCGCCCGCGCGCTCAGCGACCTCAGGGAGCTGGACGTGATCGACCTGGCGGGAATCGCGGCAGGGGAGGCGGCCGCGCGCTCCGGGATCGAGCCGGAGAGGATCCAGCTCGCGATCTTCGGTTGCGTCGTTCCCGCCCTCCACGGTCCGAACCTCGGCCGCGAGGCGATCTTCCGGGCGGCCTTGCCGACGTCGATCCCGGCCTCCAGCGTCAATCTGGCGTGCGCCTCGTCGAACCGGGCGATCACGTCGGGCGCCGAGGCGATCCTGCTCGGCGAAGCCGAGGTGGTGCTGGCCGGCGGGGCCGAGTCGCTGTCCAACGTCCCGCTCCAGTTCAACCGGCGGGCGGCGGCGAAGTTCCAGGCGCTGGCCCGCGCCCGCAGCCTGGGGGCGCGGCTGTCGGCGATCGCTTCCTTCCGGCCGCGCGACTTCGCGCCCGTGCCGCCGGCGATCGCCGAGTTCAGCACCGGTATGACGATGGGCCAGGCGTGCGAGAAGATGGCCAAGGAGAATGGAGTCGCGCGCGCCGCGCAGGACGAGATCGCGCTGCTCTCGCACCAGCGCGCGGCCGCGGCCCGCGCCGAGGGGAGATTCGCGGGACAGATCGTGCCGGTCTTCCCGCCGCCCCGCTACGACCGGGCGGTGACCGAGGACAACGGGATCCGGGCGGACACCTCGCTCGAGGCGCTCGCCACGCTGCGACCCGTCTTCGACCGGCGCCACGGCACCCTGACCGCCGGCAACTCCTCACCGATCACCGACGGCGGAGCCGCGGTGGTCCTGATGAGCGAGAAGCGCGCGCGGGCGCTCGAGCGCCCGCCGCTCGGCTTCATCCGCTCGTGGGCCTACTACGCCCTGCCGCCCGGCGGACAGCTGCTCCAGGGGCCGGCCTACGCCGTGCCGCTGGCCCTCGAGCGGGCGGGCCTGACGCTCGCCGACATCGACCTGGTCGAGATGCACGAGGCCTTCGCGGCGCAGGTGCTGTCCAACCTCAAGGCCTTCGCGTCGCGCAAGTTCGCGCGCGAGGAGCTGCACCGCACCGAGCCCGTGGGCGAGGTCGACCTGGAGCGCTGGAACGTCGCCGGAGGCTCGATCGCGCTCGGGCACCCGTTCGGCGCCACCGGAGCGCGGTTGACGATCCAGCTGCTCGACGAGATGGGCCGCCGCAACGCCAAGTTCGGCCTCATCTCGGTGTGCGCCGCGGGCGGCCACGGCCTGGCCATGGTCCTGGAGCGCGACTGAGCCCGGCAACCGGTCAGCCGGAGCCGCGGGTCCGCAGCTCCAGCCGGGGTCCGGGGCGCTCGGCGATCTCGCGGTAGTCGGGCGCCTCGAAGCGTTGGCGCAGGGCCTCGGACACGGGCAGGACCATCGCGAAGGGACGCCAGGAGAAGACCTCGCCGGTCGCCGCGTCGGCCAGCCCGTCCTGTTCGATCGCGGCGCAGGCCGCGGCCAGCGGCAGACCCCGGACCGCCTGTCCGAGCGCCCGGAACAGCGGCTCGTCGGCCGGATCCAGGAAGCGCATCTCGCCGAGCGACTGGGCGGCGGGGTGGAAGTGGGACGCCGTGATGCCGATGCCGTCGAGGTGGAGGCGGTCGCAGACCAGGACGAGTGCGGCCATCGTCTCGCGCAGCATGCCGAGTCCCGGGTGGCTCTGGCCGGGCAGCGGCGGCCGTTCGGCGCTGAACGGGACGCGCGGATTCTGGAGCAGGAGCCACTCGAGCCAGATCAGCTCGAAGCCGGGCAGCAGGCTGCGATCGCGCCGCGCGCGCAGCTCCAGCAGGAGCTCGTCGCGCGCCGGCGACCCGAAGATGCGCATCGTGTCGCCGTCGGCGCCGCCGGCCTCGAGCTCGACCGTCGGGGAGTCGAAGCCGAGCTCCCGCAACGCCTGGAAGTAGCCCAGGCGCTCGAGCGCCAGCTCGATTCCGGCGCGGGTGTAGAAGCCGAGGAGCCTCCGGGACGGCCCCACGCCGAGCGCCTCCTCCAGGTCCTCGGTGGTCAGGATCCCTTCGTCGGCCTGGCCCAGCTCGGTCGCCGAGAGCTCGCGCGCGAGCTGGCGGAAGCGCGTCATCAGTGCCGCGGCGGTGGTCGGGGGCTCGATCACCGCGCCGCCCGAGAAGGTCCGGGACAGCGAGCGCGCCGAATGGCGCCAGGCGTCGTCGCCGTAGCCGCCGGCCAGGACGATCACCGTCGGCACCCGGCGGCGCTCCAGCTCGTCGAGGACCAGCCGGTCGCGCTCGACCAGCGCTCCGGCGGAGACCTTCCAGTCGCCGAGGGCGTCGTCCTCGGCGGTGTCGACCCCGGCGAGGAAGAAGGCCAGCCCGGGCCGGAAACGGTCGAGCAGAGGCGGCAACGTGTTCCGCACCGTGTCGAGGTAGCGGGCGTCCTCGACGCCGCTGCCCAGCTCGATCGAGGTCGACTCGATCGCCGAATCGTCCTCCCACGCGCGGTTGTGGACCGAGTAGGTGTGGACCGAGGGGTCGGCGGCGAAGATCGTGCGCGTGCCGTCGCCGTCGTGGAGGTCGAAGTCGAGGACCGCGACCCGGTCCCCGAAGCCCCGGCCGCGCTGCCGGGCGATCGCGATGGCGACGTCGTTGAACAGACAGAACCCGGCGCCGCGGTCGCGGCGCGCGTGGTGGAAGCCGCCGCCGGCGTGGACCGCGATGCCGTGGTGGTCGAGCGCCAGTCGCGTCGCGAGCGAGGTCGCTCCGACCTGGCCCCGGTGGGCGTCGAGCACGCACTGCTCGAGCTGCTCCCCGAGGCGGACGCCGAAGATGCGCTCGCTGAAGCCGGGCCGTTCCAGGGCCTCGAGGTAGTCGAAGTCGTGGACCCGTCCGAGATCGTCGGTCCGGGCGGGCGCGGCCCGGCGCGCGTGCCGCACGTCGGCCAGGCCGCCGTCCTCCAGGAAGGAGAGGATCCGGGCGCTGCGCCAGGGATCGAGCAGGCCGACGGGCAGCCGGACGCAGCTGGCGGGCGCCACCACGAGCGAGACCGGCATCCGGCCGGCGAGGCGGCGCCGCAGAGAATAGCCGAGGCGGTGCAGAGAACGAATCATGGCGGGCTCCGGGGAGCTCCTCGCCAGGGAAGGCTAGCGCAGCTCGACCAGCGTCGCACCCCAGCCGCCGTGCTCGCCCGGCGCGTCGCGGAAACCGGCGACGCGCGGGTCCCGCGCCAGCAGCGCCCGGACCGCCTCGCGCTGCACCCCGATCCCCTTGCCGTGGACGATGCGGACGTGGCGCAGGCCCGCGGCGTGGGCCCGGTCGAGGTAGTCGCGAACGATCTCGTTCATGTCCTTGGGCGGGAAGCCGTGCAGGTCCAGCACGTCGCCGAACGCCACCTCGACGACCCCGTCTTCCGTGCTCCCCGGGTCGTCGTCTTCGTCTTCGATCATCGGAATCGTCTCCCGCCGGACAGAGACTGCCATAGAAGGGAAGGACGGAACGGCTGTTGCGCCTTCGGCGCGGGGGGGCGGCGAGACGGCCGCCGCGCCCTTGCCGCCGCCGGCACGCGCACCCGGAGCGGGAACCGGCGGGAGGAGGACCGCGCAGCGCCTCGCCCCGGGTTCCCCCCGACCCTTCTATGAAGGCCTTTCGTCTTTCCGGTTCACTTGAACAGCTTCAGGAAGACGACGTAGGCGACGATCCCGGTGTCGGGGCCGGCCACGGGGGTGCCGACGTCGACCTGGACCAGCGTCTCCCAGGGGCCCATGAAACTGCCCTGGAGTCCGGCGCCGGCCAGCAGCTCGCGCTCCAGGCCGGCACTGCGGTCGGTCGCCCAGGCCGCGTCGCCGACCGCGTCGAGGCGCAGCAGGTTGCCGATCTCGAAGCCGTAGGTCAGGTGCGCCGCGTAGCCCTTCTCGGCCTTCACCTTGCCGATCTGGTAGCCGTGGACCCGGTTGGAGCCGAAGAAGCCGAACTGGTACTTCGAGAAACGGTCCAGGTCGCTGCCGCCGAAGGCGTCGAGCTCGAGGCCGATCTTGCGGAACTTCGTGAGGTAGAAGTTCTTCGACGCGGTCACCTCCCAGGTCGTGTAGGTCTTGGTCGCGGGGTCGAACTCGGGGTTGCCCGGCAGGCCCCAGAAATCCCACTTCGAGCGCGAGTGCCAGGCGCCCTCGAGGTTCAGGCGGTAGCCGGCGCGGGCGTACTGGACTCCCAGTCCGAGGTGGTGGGTGAAGTGGTTCTCGGGCAGGACGAAGTCGTCCGCGGTGTGGTCGGCGCGCGAGTAGTGGGAGTAAGACAGCTCGTAGGACGAGGACACCTTGACGAAGTTCCCGAGCGGGAAGCCGAAGTTGAGCCGGGTGCGCGCCGGCAGCTCCTTGACCTCCTCGGCCTGGACCTCGTTGCCGTCGCGGAAGACCTGGTCGCTGGAGGCGATGGCGATGGCGAAGAAGTCGGCGCCGAGATCGACCTTGGAGCCGAGGAAGCGCGGGTCGGCGTAGTTGACGATGCCGAGCACGCCGCCGAAGAAGGCGTTGAGCTGGCGCTTGTTGCCGTGGAAGTCGAGGTTGAAGTAGTTCACGCCGGCGAGGGGCAAGGGGTACGAGAGCGAGTCGTCGTAGAAGATCCCGGCCAGGGCGAAGAGCTTGCTGGTGTCGAAGCCCTCCTGGACCACGCGCCCGCCCGGCGCGGCGCCCTCCTTGACCAGATAGCGCAGGCCCCCCTGGGTGTCGCGCACCATGGTCGCCTCGGAGGCCAGGGCGCGCTCGTGCTGCTCGTCGAAGTCGGGGCCGTTGACCACCACGCCGGTGATCCGGACGTCCTTCTCGACCACCGTCGCCGTGTTGACCACCGAGAGCACCTGCTGACCGGTGGTGTGCAGCGGCAGCACGAAAGCTCCGGCGCCCCAGTCGGTGGGCCGTCCTTCGGCGTCGACGGGGGTGTAGTCGAGCGTCTCCTCGTTGGACAGGACCTCGCCCTGGAGGCCGAGCTGCACCGCGCGAGTCCGGACCCGAGCGTAGGTGGCGCGGTCGATCCAGACTCGGCCGCGGTAGAGCGTCGTGCCCGCCTGGACCGCGGCGTTGGGCTCGAAGTCCACCACCCAGCAGTCGCGTCCCGCGACGGTGTCGGTGCCGGCCAGCGAGTAGCGGTACTCCTTCGAGAACAGGATCTCGAGCGGCATCGCGGCGGCCTTCTCCGGCTGCACCAGCGGGATCTCGGGGATCGACTTGCCCCGCCACTTGACGCCGTTGAGATAGAAGTTCTTCCACACCCAGTCGAACGGCTCGCCCGGCCGGTAGAAGATCTCGCCTTCGAAGGTCGCCTCGATGGTCTGGACGCCGGAAGCGAGCTGGAATCGCAGGGTGGTCGAGTTGACCGCCCGCCAGTGCCGGACGCGCCGGTTCTGGGCGTCCTCGAACGACTGCAGCCGGCGCAGGATCTCCTCGACGGGCATCTGGCGCCGGGAGTTGACGGTGACCTCCTCGGCGACCCCCTCGAGCTCCTGGATCGACGCCCGCTGGACGCGCAGGATCGCGGCCGGGCCCGGGTCGGCGACCTCGACCTGGAGGGCCGACGGCGTGCGCCGGTAGCCCGAGAGCGGAACCACCTCGCCGTCCGGCAGGACCCGCTCCGGGTCACGCAGCTGCGGATCGGGGAAGCTCAGCGAGACGCTGTCGGACCCGTCCGGGTTGTCGACGATGACGCGCAGGGCGAGGTCCTCGCCGCGCACGAAGCTCCAGGCTTCGCGCGCGCCGGTGGGCCGGGTTCCCGGGTCGAGCGAGAGCTCGCCGCGGAACTCGTCGGCGAGCAGCGCCAGGGGCGCGACGTCGGCGGCGGTGAGCGGGCCGGCGGCGGCGAACAGGGTGACGCCGAAGCCGCGGGCCTGGGCCCGGGCCGCCTCGGCCAACAGGCGCGGGCGCGGATCGGGCAGGGCAACGCCCTCGAGGACGAGCGTCTTGCCCGGATCCAGGGTCGTCGCGGCCTCGACCAGGGCCCGCTCGGTCGCCTCGTCGGCGGGCGGGAAGGCGAGCGCGTCGACGTAGGCGGCCACGTCCTGTCCGTAGAACTCCTCGAGCCACGCCGGGTCCTCGGGCAGGGGACCGGCGACCACCTTGGCGTCCGGGTCCGCGCCGGTCAGGGCCACGGCGGCGCGCTTGATCAGGAAGGCGTACTCCTGGGCGGACGGTGCCGTCGCCGGATCGCCGGGCGGCCGCCAGACGACCTCGAAATGGGCCCTCGGGATGCGCGATCGCGGCCAGGGCGGCGGCGGTGTCGAGCTCGACCTGGAGGGCGTCCAGGTGGTCGAACAGCGGCGGCGCGGCGCGGAAGACCAGCCGCAGCCACGGCGTGGCGCCGGCGGTGGCGAGCGCGTGGCCCGCCGCCGGCGTCGCGGCGGCGTCGAGGTCGACGTCCCAGGCGACGTAGAGGCGCGCCTCGGGGTCGATCTTGGGAGCCGCCGAGAGGGCGGGGATGAGGGCGTAGGGATCGGCCACGCTCAGGCCCCCACAGGGGGCGCACGGCGTTCCGGCCGCCAGGGCGGCAGGGGCGATGGCGAACGCGAGGATCGCCGGGAAGAAGGCGTGCGATTTCTTCGACAAGACGAAGTCCCTCCGGTCGAGCTGCTTACCGAGTGGGCGCGGCGTGCAGGTAACATACCAACCCATCATGGAGTTCTCCGGCCGGCTCGCAGCCTTTCCGATCGCCGATCTGCTCTCCTGGGCCCACAACGATCGGCGCTCCGGGTCCCTCGTGGTGCGCCGGAGCGGCACCGAGAAGCGGGTCTACTTCCACGAGGGCGAGGTGGTCGCCTGCCTGTCGAGCGACCCGGTCGAGTTCTACGGCCAATTCCTCCTCGCCCAGGGGTACGTCGACCAGGACGGACTGGTTCAAGCCCTGCGCGTCTGCCAGCGCGACAAGGTGCTGCTGGGAACCGCGCTCGACCGGCTCGGGCTGCTGACCGGGCGCCGGGTCCAGCAGACGCTGGGGACCCACGTCGAGGACCAGGTTTGCGAGCTGTTCCTCTGGAAGTCGGGCATCTTCTACTTCACCAACGAGACCCTGCCCGCGAGCCAGGTCCTGCCGACGCCGCTGCCCGCCGCGGCGCTGGCGTTCGAGGGCAGCCGCCGCGCCGACGAGTACGCCCGGATCCGGCGGCTGTTCGTCCACGACAACATCGTCCTGAGGCGGGGCGAGAAGACCCCGCCGCGCCCGACCGCTCTCGAGCGCCGGATCCTCGACGAGGTCGACGGCACCCGTTCGCTGCTCGAGCTCTACAACGAGGTCCGCGGCTCCTGGTTCCGGTTCCTCGAATCGGCCTACCGGCTCACCGTCGCCGGCGTGCTCGACATCGAGGAGGTCAACGAGCCCGCCGACAGCGGATCGACCGAGCTGCGGCTGGCGGACCTGCTGCTCGAGCAGGTGGCCGAGGAGCGAGCCGTCCTCTTCCGTCATCACCTCTCGCTGCCGTTCGACGCCATCGAGCACTGCGTGCCGATCTGGGTGCACAAGCCGGGCGGCGCCGAGCAGCAGCGGTGGAGCGACGGCCTGCGCGACTTCTTCGATCGCGTGGACGGCGGTACCGACCTCGCCACGCTGTTCGGCGCGGTGCCGGTGGAGGAGCGGGCGGCGCGGATGGACCGCCTCGTCCTGCAGTTCCGCGAGGGTAACGTCGCGCTCCTGCCGGCGTCGCTGGACGTGCTCGATCGGCAGGCCGCCGCGGCACCCGATCGCGGACCCGCCCCGTCCGCGGCCCCGCGCGGAGCGGAAGAGCCCGCGAAGACCGAGGAACGCCCCTGGTGGCGTCGCCTGGGCGGCGGATAGGGCTCCCCGGTCAGAGTCGCCGAGTGCGCCGGGCGCGCACGCCGAGTCCCACGCCGGCGGCCAGCGCCGCCAGACCCCCGCCAGCCGCCCACGGCGTCCACGCCGGCAGGACGCGGATCGCGACGCGGTCGTTTTCGGTGCCGCACTTGACGGCGACCTCGTGAATCCCGGGTGTCCAGCCCGGGTCCGCGAGGCGGAAGCGGGTCTCGCCGCCGCGGGTCGAGATGCGGTCGGTCGAGCGGCCGTCCACGGCGACGTTGACCGTGAGGGGCAGACCCGCGAAGGCGCCGTGCTGATCGAGGGTGAGCTCGATGGCGTGGCCGGCGACCGACCAACCGGAGGCGCGCAGCTCGAGTCGGGGCGCGGCCCGGTCGGCCGCGGCCGGAGCAGCGACGGCGACGATCGCCGCGAGCGCGGCGATCGCCTGCCGCAGGCCCCGCCGCCGGGCCTCCCCGCGGCGCGGCCGGCGCGACACCGGCGCCCCGCAGCCGGGGCCTCCGCGCCTCACTTCGTGGTCGCCGCCTCGACGGGAGCGGCCGGCGCGCTCGCCGCCGCGGGCAGTCCGAGCGCCACCCGGATCTGGGTCTCGATCTCCTCGGCGACGTCGGCGTTGTCGCGCAGGAACTGCTTCGCGTTCTCCCGGCCCTGGCCCAGCCGGACGTCGCCGTAGGCGTACCAGGCGCCGCTCTTGACCACCAGCTTGTGGTCCACGCCGAGGTCGATCAGCTCGCCGACCCGCGAGATCCCCTCGCCGTAGTCGATGTCGAACTCGGCCTGCCGGAAGGGTGCGGCGACCTTGTTCTTGACGATCTTGACCTTGGCCCGGCTGCCGGTCACCACGTCGCCCTCCTTGATCGCGGCGATGCGCCGGATGTCGATCCGCACGGACGAGTAGAACTTCAGCGCCCGCCCCCCGGTGGTCGTCTCGGGGTTGCCGAACATGACACCGATCTTCTCCCGGATCTGGTTGATGAAGACCAGGCAGGTCCTCGACTTCGAGACGATCGAGGTGAGCTTGCGCAGCGCCTGCGACATGAGCCGCGCCTGGAGACCGACGTGGGAGTCCCCCATCTCGCCCTCGAGCTCGGCCCGCGGCACCAGCGCGGCGACGGAGTCGATCACGACCACGTCGACGCCGTTCGAGCGCACGAGCATCTCCGCGATCTCGAGCGCCTGCTCGCCGTGGTCGGGCTGGGAGACGAGCAGGTTGTCGATGTCCACGCCCAGCTTCTTGGCGTACTCGGCGTCGAGCGCGTGCTCGGCGTCGATGAAGGCCGCGACGCCGCCCCGCTTCTGGGCCCAGCCGACGACCGACAACGCCAGCGTGGTCTTACCCGACGACTCGGGGCCGTAGATCTCGACCACGCGGCCGCGCGGAAAGCCGCCGATCCCGATCGCGGCGTCGACCGCGAGCGAGCCGGTCGGAATGAAGTCCATCGGCTGGATCTCGTGCTGCCCGAGGCGCATGATCGAGCCCTTGCCGAACTGGCGCTCGATCTGGGTCAGGGCGCTCTCGATCGCCTTCATCCGCTCCGCTTTCGGGTCCGCCATTCCGGCATCCTTTCGTCTGGTGAGATCCCTGTTTTCCGTCCTTCTTACGCCGCTATACTACCCCCGACACGGCCCGGCCGGAAGGTCCGCCCGGCGCCGAGATCGCACTGGAGAGGACGGATCCCGATGCCTCCGACTGGCGCGGCCGAGGACCTGGTGGCGGCGCTGCGGCACGTCCCCGGCCTGCGCATCCGGGCCGCGGAGCCCCTGAGCCGCCGCACCACGCTGCGCATCGGCGGTCCCGCCGAGGTCTGGGTCGAGATCGACACGGAGCCGGCCCTGGTGGCGCTGCTGGGCGCGCTCCGGGGCGCCGGCCTGGCCTTCCACCTGCTGGGCCTGGGCTCCAACGTCCTGGTCCCCGACGAGGGACTGGGCGGGGTGGTGGGGCGGCTCGGGGGCTCGCTCGCCCGGGTCCGGATCCGGGGCCGGCGGGTGTCGGCGGGCGCCGGTGCGGTGCTCGCCCAGGTCGCCCGGCGCACCGCGAAGGCCGGGCTGGCCGGGCTCGAAGCGCTCTCGGGCTTCCCCTCGACGGTGGGCGGCGCCGTGTACATGAACGCCGGCTGCTACGGCACGGAGATCCAGGACGTCCTGCTCTCGGCGCGGCTGGTGGAGCTCGACGGGACCCGCCGGCGCGTCCGCGTCGCGGACCTCGAGCCGGCCTACCGGGCGACCAACCTCGAGCGCAGCGGCGCCGTCGTCACCCGCGCCCTGTTCGACCTCGCTCCCGGCGACCCCACGGCCCTCACGGCGCGCATCGACGAGCTCAACGCCAAGCGCTGGGCCTCCCTGCCCTCGGGACGGCCCAACGCCGGGTCGATCTTCAAGAACCCGCCCGGCGACCACGCGGGGCGCCTGATCGACGCCTGCGGCCTCAAGGGCTCCCGGGCCGGCGGCGCCGAGATCAGCTTCGAGCACGCCAACGTCATCGTCAACACCGGCGGCGCGCGCGCCGCGGACGTCCTCGATCTGATGCTGCGCTGCCGCAGCGCGGTCGCGGAGCGCTTCGGCATCGAGCTCGAGCCGGAGATCGTCCTCACCGGCCCGCTCGCTGCCGCCTGGCGGAGCTCCGTTCCGTCGCGGGCCTGAGCCTCCGGCAGCGCCCGGTTCCGTTCAGGGGCCGAGGGTCCAGCGGCCGGTGCCGCCGCTGTCGAAGCCGTCGGAGAAGAGGTGGGGCGTGGCGCCGCTGTCCGGGTCGAGCTCGAGCGAGGAGACGTCGACGACCTCGAAGGCGCTGCCCGGAACCTGGGCCAGCTCGGAGACCAGGGCGTCGTTGTCCCAGTTGTCGTCCGGGGCTCCCGAGAGGTACCAGTTGGAGCCGTTGTCGGCCAGGATCAGGCCGTACTTCCGGAGCGCCAGCAGCAGGACGCGGGTCTGGGGCGAGAAGCCGGAGAGGTCGAAGCTCGCCTTGAGTCGCAGGCGCAGCCCCATCGGCGGCGCGGCGGCGTCGTTGGTCGAGCCGGCCTCGTGGCGCGCGGGCCAGACGTAGCTGTGGCGGGTGACGGAGACGGTGAAGCGCAGCGCGTGACGGATCTCGCCCGAAGCGTCCTCCGGGTAGCGGGCCAGTCCGGGCAGGATGGGCAGCCCGGCGGCGTCCGCCGAGGTCCAGGTGTCCGGACGGAGCGCGTTCGAGTGGAGATCGTAGAGCGCCCCCGAGGCCCCGCACCAGCCGCCCGGCTCGACGCACGACGGCTCTCCCGACGGACCGGTACCGTTCGGCCAGCTGTAGTAGAGCTCGTAGAGGATGCAGGCGTTCTGCCGCAGAACGAGCACGTGGCGGTCGCCGTCGGAGCTCGGTCCGCCCTCGATCGGAGCGTTGACCGGGATCGGATACGGGCCGGGATCGCTCTCGTCGGGCCAGCCGTAGGTCGAGAAGTCGATCGGGACCATCGCCTGGGCGTCGGGGACCGCGACGTAGGGGATGCCGATCGGCGCCCCCTGGTAGAGCCCGGAGCCGAAATCGGGGTGCAGATGGGTGGCGCCGTGGTTGTTGATGTACTGGATCACGGCGGCCGAGTTCGCCGCCACGGGAAGGGCGTCGACCGGCGCGTTCCAGATGTTGTTCTTGGGCAGGACGGGACAGCCGTCGAGCACGGGCTGGGCCAGCGCGGGCGCCGCCAGCAGCAGGGCCGCGACGGGCGCGACGCGCAGGACGACGCGAACGGATCGGGACATCGTGCCCTGGATGTTAGAAGCAGCCGCGGTGAGCCCTCTGTGATCTGTTGCGCAGCCGGCCTAGAAGGCGTTGTTGTCGAGTCCCCCGCAGTACTGGCCGGCGGGGTTCTGGTACGTCTTGACCTGCCCCCCGATGGTGTCGGTGACGGTGAGCGTGTACTCGAGGTTGGAGAGCGCGCCGTAGATGACCAGGACGTGGTCGCCGAAGTTCAGCGTCTTGATCAGGATCTCCAGATTGGCCGGATTGGTGAAGGCGAAGGCGCCGGTCAGGTTCGAGAGCCTGTGCGCGATGCCGGTGCCGCTCGTGTTGTTGAACTGGTTGTGCCAGTCCATTCGCACCGCGAAGCGGTCGTTGAGCAGGCAGAGCGTCTGGGAGTTGGCGTGGCAGCTGCCCTGGGTGTCGCCGTTGTACGGGGGCGGCGCGGCGGGGTTGCCGGCGGATGGGAAGCCCGAGTCGTCGAAGCCGCCGCAGTCCCCGGGCGTGTTCGTGTACGTCTTGGTGACGTTGTTGGCCGTGTCGAGGACCTTGATCGTGTAGTGGAGATTGGTCAGCTGTCCCCAGAAGAATTTGACCACGTCGCCGAAGTCGACGACCTTGACGACCAGCTCCGTGTTGGCGGGGTTGGTGAAGTAGAGGAAGCCGGAGATGTCGGAGGCCGGCGTGGCGCCGGCGGTGCCGGAGCTGCCGTCGAACTGGTTCTGCCAGGTCGCGGTAATCCGGAAGCGGTCGTGGAGCAGGCACAGGGCGCCGGCAGGGCAGTGCCCGCTCCCGCCGCCCCCGCCCCCGCCGTGCGACCCGCGCTTGTAGAGCGCCTGGAGCCCGGCGACGTCGTCGGGGTCGAGGCGCGCGCCGCGGCCGTCGTCGTGGATCTGGTAGTACATCAGGGCCTGCTGCTTCTGCGAGTGACCGAGGCCGAGCGTGTGGCCGACCTCGTGCGCGAACAGCTCGGCGCCCGCTTGGGACTTGTGCCTGGAGCGGTTGAAGAAGCACTGGATCCCGTCGTTGGTGACGATGTCGGCGCCCTGGATGCGCACGTACGTGTTGCCGTCCCACAGCCCGGTGTTGTTGGAGTTGGACCAGGGCCCGCCGATCGCCAGAGTGCCTCCCGAGCCACAGCTGAAAGCGCCATCGATGTCGTTGTTGGGGTCGGCGAAGAGCAGGACGTTCTGCTGGTCGAAGGTCTGGAAGCCGCCCGAGGCTCCGGTCGTTCCGGCGTAGACGAGCTTGACCGGAGTGGTCCGCTCGTCGGTCCACAGCGCCAGCGCGGTCTGGAACTCCGTGTAGCCACCCCCCGGCAGGCCGGGCTGTCCGCCGGTATGGGCCTTCCAGGTCACCGAGCCGCCGCCGTCGAACTCGAACCAACGCAGGTTGAGCCCGTCGTTGTCGAGGAGCGCGAAGCGGCCGGCGACTCCCTGGCGCTCGTGGTTGTTGGGTCGGAACATGTAGTTGCGCTGCGTCTGGGCGCCCGCGACGTGGTCGCGGATCCAGTCGGTGAATTCGTCGAAGTCGCGGATCCGCGGCGTGCCGCGGTGGCGGCCGCGTCCCACCACCTCGACCTCCGAAAGGTCGCGCACGGCCGCCGTGTGCCGGCGTCCCAACCAGACGACGTGGAAGGCGCCCTGGAGGTACTGCTCGATGCCCCAGGTGCCGTCGGCCCGCGGCCGGAGGAAGAGCAGGACCTTCTCGTAGCTCCCGAACTCGGGCTGGCCGTAGATCGTCAGGTGCCTGCCGTTGGCGGTGTCGCCGCCGAGCTCGCGCACGACGATCGGGCTGCCGTCCACCTGACCCTTGAGCACGTCGAGCACCGAGACGACCCACTGGGTCTGAGGCTTGTTCGTGGCGTTGGGCAGGGTGCCGACCACGCGCCCGACGAGGATGACCGGCGCCCGATCCACCAGGACGGGGTCGGCGATCGGGACGATCGTGGTGGCTCGGGCCGGAAGACTCCACACCAAGAGGCCGGCGGCGAGCCCAAGAACGGTTCGGAGAGCACGCTGGATACACATGGGAGAGCGACCTATCGGGGAGTTCGTCGGAGGGCTGTCCCGCGAGTATAGGTGCTGTCAGAATCTGTCAGCGCGCCTCAGAACGCCCTCAGAAGGCGTTGTTGTCGAGGCCCCCGCAGTACTGGCCGGCGGGGTTGTGGTACGTCTTGACCTGTCCCCCGATCGTGTCGGTGACGGTGAGCGTGTACTCGAGGTTCGAGAGCGCGCCGTAGATGACCAGGACGTGGTCGCCGAAATCCAGCGTCTTGATCAGGATCTCGAGGTTCGCCGGATTGGTGAAGGCGAAGGCGCCCGTCAGATTGGAGAGCGCCTGTGCGATGCCCGTGCCGCTCGTGTTGTTGAACTGGTTGTGCCAGTCCATCCGGACCGCGAAGCGGTCGTTGAGCAAGCACAGTGTCTGGGCGTTGGCGTGGCAGCTCCCCTGGGTGGCGCCGTTGTACGGCGGCGGTGCGGCCGGGTTGCCGGCGGCGGGGAAGCCCGAGTTGTCGAAGCCGCCGCAATCCCCGGGCGTGTTCGTGTAGGTCTTGGTGGTGTGGGTCTGGGTGTCGAGAACCGTGATGGTGTAGTGGAAGTCGGTCAACTGGCCCCAGAAGACCTTGACCACGTCGCCGAAGTCCAGGACCTTGACGATCAGCTCGGTGTTGCCCGGGTTGGAGAAGTACAGGTAGCCCGAAACGTCGGAAGCCGGCGTGGCCCCGGCGGTCCCGGAGCTGCCGTCGTACTGGTTCTGCCAGGTGGCGGTGACCTCGAAGCGGCCGTGGAGCAGGCAGAGGGTGCCCGGCGGACAGTTGCCGTTCCCGTTGCCGCCGCCTCCGCCGCCTCCTCCGCCCCTCTTGTAGAGCGACCGGATGCCGGCGAGGTCGTCGCTGTTGAACCGCGCTCCGCGGCCGTCGTCGTGGATCTTGTAGTACATCAGCGCGTCGCGCAGGGTCGCGTTGGTCTCGTTGGGGTCTTCGCTGGAGTGTCCGAGCCCGAGCGTGTGGCCCAGCTCGTGGGCGAACAGCTCCTCGCCGAACTTGCTCGGCGACGGGGAGCGGTTGAACGCGCACTGGATCCCGTCGTTGGTGACGATGTCGGCGCCCTGGATGCGGACGTAGGTCTTGCCGTCGAAGCGGCCCGTGTTGGACGAATCGGACCACGGGCCGCCGATCGCGAGGGTGCCTCCCGTGCCGCAGGCGAAGGCGCCGTCGATGTCGTTGTTGGGGTCGTCGAACAGCAGGACGTTCTGGTTGTCGAAGTGCTGGAATCCGGCCGAGGCGGTGGTGGTGCCGCCGTAGAGCAGCTTGATCGGAGTCGTCGGCTCGTTGTTCCAGGCCGCCAGCGCACGCTGGAACTCCGCGTAGCCACCGCCCTGGAGCCCCGGCTGCCCGCCGGTATGCGCCTTCCAGGTCACCGAGCCGCCGGTGTCGAATTCGAACCAGCGGGTGTCGTGACCGCCGCTCTGCAGCAGGGTGAAGCGCCCCTCGATCATCTGGCGCTCGTGTTGGTTCGGGCGGAACGTGTAGTTGCGCGACCTCTGCACCCCGGCGACGTGGTCGCGGATCCACTCGGTGAACTCGTCGAAGTCGCGCACCTTGGGCGGATGGCGCCGGCCGCGGCCGACGACTCGGACCTCGGAGTAGTCGCGCACCGCCGCGGTGTGGCCGCGTCCCAGCCACACCACGTGGAAGGCCCCCTGGAGATACTGCTCGATCGCCCAGGTGCCGTCGGAGCGGTGCCTGAGGAAGAGCAGCACCTTCTCGTAGCTCTTGAAGTCCGGCTGACCGTAGATGGTCAGGTGCCTGCCGTTGGCGGTGTCGCCGCCCAGCTCGCGGAGCACGATCGGGCTGCCGTCGACCTCGCCCTTGAGCACGTCGAGCACCGAGACGACCCACTGGGTCCGAGGCTTGTTCGTGGTGTTGGGAAGGGTCCCGAGCACGCGCCCGACGAGGATGACCGGGGCCCGGTTGACCAGGATCGGATCGGAGATCGGGACCACCGTGGTGGCCCGGGCCGGGAGGGTCCACAGGAGCAGGCCGGCGGCGAGACCGAGAAGGGACCGGAACGAGCGACGCTGGATCATGGGAGGACCTCTCGGAGGGTTCTGAGCGTGCGGTTCGAGGAGTATAGCGCGAGGGGTGGCGGCGTCCTACGCGAGACGGGGAGTGGGGGGCAGTCCCGCAGCCGGGGCGCGGGACCGGTAGAGTAGTGGTTCCCATGGTGCGCCGGATCTCGATCGTGATTCCCGCCTTCAACGAGCGGCCGACGATCCGCGAGCTGGTGGAGCGGGTCGCCCGGGCGGAGCTGCCCGAGGGCCTCGAACGCGAGCTCCTGGTGGTGGACGACGGCTCGAGCGACGGCACGCGCGAGGTCCTGCGCGAGCTGGTGGCGACGGGCGGCCTGCCGCTGCGGGTGTTCGAGCAGCCACGCAACTGCGGCAAGGGAGCGGCGCTGCGCCGCGGCTTCGCCGAGGCCACCGGGGAGGTCGTCCTGATCCAGGACGCCGATCTCGAGTACGACCCGCGCGACTACCCGGCCCTGCTCGCGCCGATCCTCGCGGACCAGGCCGACGTCGTGTTCGGGTCCCGGTTCCTGGGCGGGCCGCACCGCGTCCTGTTCTACTGGCACTACCTCGGCAACCGGTTCCTCACCACGCTGTCCAACGCCTTCTCCAATCTCAACCTCACCGACATGGAGACCTGCTACAAGGTGTTTCGCCGCTCGCTGCTCGAAGGGATGACGTTGCGCTCGGACCGCTTCGGCATCGAGCCGGAGCTGACAGCCAAGCTGGCACGCCTCAGGGCGCGCATCTACGAGGTGCCGATCTCCTACCACGGCCGCACCTACGCGCAGGGCAAGAAGATCGGCTGGCGCGACGGCCTGGGAGCGCTCTGGGCCATCCTCCGCTACAATCTCGGTCACTGATGGATCCCCTCCGGCCCGCCGTCCGCGCTGCGCTCGTGCCGCTCCTGGGAGTGCTCGCGCTCGCCGCGCTCGGCGCGGCCTGTGCCGGCGACCCGATCGCGCAGCTGGAGGCGCGCCGCGCGCGCTACTCCGCGACCGTCCAGAGCTTCGTGGTCAAGGACGAGGCGGAGGCCGGCGCCCAACCGAAGATCGTGCTCGATCTGCTGATCGAGCACGACGACACGGGGGATCCGCTGCCGGGGATCACGCTCGACGTCTCGATGGCGGACTCCTCCGGTACGGAGAAGGCCCGCCGCAGGATCTGGATCGACACCTCCCGGGTCGGACCGGGGGGCGCCCAGACCTCGATCGAGCTCGACGACCTGCCCTACCAACCCGGCGACGGCTTCTTCGCGGAGGTTCGCTCCCCGGTGCCGGCAGGCGACCGGGGCGACTATCGCGAGTTCTCCGGCGTCTCCTGAGCCGACGGGGCCGCCCCACGCAGCCGCGCCGCGCAGACTCGGAACGATGAGCGAGATCCTCCGCGTCGCCGATGCGGTCGCCGGCTCGCCCGAACCGGCGCTCGCCCGTCTCGAGGCCAACGTCACGCGCGCCTTCCGCGGCAGCGCCGAGGCGGTGCGGCTGGCCGTGGTCGCGCTGCTGGCGCGCGGGCACGTGCTGATCGAGGACGTACCGGGGGTGGGCAAGACGACCCTCGCCCAGGCCCTCGCCCGGTCTCTCGGACTCGCCTTCCAGCGCATCCAGTTCACCAGTGACCTGCTGCCCTCGGACATCCTGGGGGTCTCGGTCTGGAACCAGCGCCGCGAGTCGTTCGAGTTCGTCCCCGGTCCGATCTTCGCCAACGTCGTCCTCGCCGACGAGATCAACCGGGCCACTCCCAAGACCCAGTCGGCGCTGCTCGAGGCGATGAGCGAGCGCAAGGTCACGGTGGAGAGGCAGCGCCTCGACCTGCCCGATCCGTTTCTCGTGCTCGCGACGCAGAACCCCCACGAGTACCTCGGGACCTTTCCGCTCCCCGAGTCGCAGCTCGATCGCTTCGAGATGCACCTCCGGCTGGGGTACCCGAGCCACGAACAGGAGCGCGGACTGCTGCTCGCGGGCGGCGTCGAGGACGAGCTCGACCGGCTGCAGGTGGTCCTCGACGGCGACGAGGTGCGCGAGCTGCAACGCCGGGTCGGCGAGGTGCGGGTGGTCGAAAAGGTGGCGGACTACGTCCTGGCGGTCGCCGATCGCACCCGCAAGGCCGAGGAGTTCCAGCTCGGAGTCTCGACCCGCGCGGCGCTCGGCCTCCAGCGCGCGGCGCAGGCCCTGGCGCTGATCGAGGGTCGCGACTTCGTCGTCCCGGACGACGTCCAGAGGCTGGCGGTGCCGGTCCTGGCCCACCGGGTCGTGTTGCGGCGCGGGGCTTCCGGCCTCGACTCCGCCCGGCGGGCGGTGGCGCAGCTGGTCGGCACCGTCCCCGTGCCGATCTGAGGCGGCTCCGGGGGCGACGGAGAGGCTCTCGGTGAGCCGCGCGGCCCGACCGGCACCAGGCGGCCGGCAGCCCGACTCCGGTCGCGGCGCCAGGGTCGCCGGATGGCTTCGGCGCTGGCGCTCGCGGCCGGTGCCGGAAGGCATCCGCATCACGAAGGTCGGGCTCTGGTTCGTCCTGCTCACCGTCGTCGTCGCGGTCGCTGCGACGAACACCGGCAACAACGCCCTCTACCTCGTGCTCTCGGCGATGCTCTCGCTGATGGTGGTCTCGGGCGTCGTCTCGCGACGCAACTTGCGCGACCTCGAACCGGTGCTGGAGCGCCCGGCGGATCTCTACGCCCGGCAGCCCGCGGCGCTCGCGTTCACGCTCCGCCACCGCGGGCGCTGGATCCCGCGCTGGCTGGTTCTGGTCTCGGCGCGGCCGGACGGGCCCTGGCACCTGATCCCGCGCCTGGGAGCCGGCGAGCTGGCGAGCGGATCGCTCGACGTGATCTTCCCGCGCCGCGGGCCGCAGCGAGTCCCGGCGGTCCATGTCGCGTCGCTGTTCCCCCTCGGCCTCTTCCGCAAGGGCATGCGCTACCCGGTCGACGCGGAGGTGCTGGTCTACCCGGAGCTCTTCCCGCCCGGGGAGATCCAGGTCGCGGCCTCCGGACTGGCGGGCGACCTGGCGGCGTCGCGGCCCGGGTGGGGCCACGACCTGCACGCCCTGCGCTCCTTCCGTCACGGCGACGACCCGCGCGGGATCCACTGGAAGAAGAGCGCCCAGACGCGCTCTCTCGTCTACCGGGAACGGGAGGCGGAGGAGACGCTGCGACTCTCGATCCTCTTCGACGAAGGCTGCGCTCCGTTCGCGGCGCCGGCGGAGAGCGAGCGCTTCGAGCGTCTGGTGTCCGAGGCCGCGACCGCGGCGGTGGACCACCTGGACCGCGGCTTCGAGGTGGAGTTGGTGACCCACGGCCGGCGCGTGGCGTTCGGCAGCGGCCCGCGCCACCGACGGGAGGTGCTCGAGGAGCTGGCGCGGATCCAGCCCACCGCTCCCTCGCCCCGGACACTGGTGCCCGGCGACAGCGGAGCGCTCCAGCTGCGCCTCTCCCTGGGCCGGAGCGCGGGAGCCGCGGCGTGACCTTCGGGCGCGAGAAGCGGCTGCTGCTCGGCTTGGTGGCGCTCGGGGTGGCCGTGCCCCTGCCGCTCAACGACGCCCTCGAGTGGCCGGCGCTCGTCGCCTTCGTGGTGGCCGTGGTGCTCTTCCTCCGGCGCGCCGCCTCCGGCTCGGAGCGCTGGTTGTCGAACCGCGCGCTCAACGTGCTCGGACTCGCCTACCTGCCGTTCCTGGTCTTCGACATCCTGGCGCTGGGGCGGATCCAACCGGTGCGGCCGATCCTGCACCTGACCCTGTTCGGCGTCGCCGCCAAGCTGTGGTCGTTGCGCCGCGAGAAGGACAAGTGGCAGACGTGGATCGGGATCTTCTTCCTCTTCCTGGCCGCGATGGCCACGTCCACCCATCCGTCGGTCGTCGCCTACCTGCTCGGCTTCCTGGCCCTGACGGTGGTCCTGCTCGCACGGTTCGTCCACTTCCACGTCGCGGCGGCTTTCGGCGGCCTGCGCGGCGGCGTGACGTCGCTCGGCCTGGGCCGCGCGATCGCCGGCATCGTGGCGGCCACGGCGCTGCTCTCGATTCCGCTCTTCGCCCTGCTGCCGCGCGTGAGGTCGCCCTTCGTGGTCGGCACCGGGGCCCTCTCCGGCAGCGGCGGGAGCCACCAGATCGGCTTCTCGGACGACATCAACCTGGATCTCATCGGCCGGCTGCGCGAGAACCGGGAGATCGCGCTGCGGCTGCAGCTCGAAGGGCGGGTGCCACCCGATCCCGCGACGATGAGATTCAAGGCCGGAGCCTACGAGGAGTGGGGCGGCCGGACCTGGAAGCCGGCCCCCGGTGCGCGGAGGCTGCTCCGGCAAGGGCCCGAGGAGACCTTCCGGATCGCCGCGGGGCCGGTCGTCGGACGAGCGCACATCGAGCTCGAGCCGCTGCGCTCGCCGTCCCTGGTGCTGCCGGTCGAGAGCGTCGCCGTCGAGGCTCCGGTGCCCCGGCTCGAGATCTCCCGCGGCGGAGCCGTGGCGCTGGGGGGACTCCCGGGGCAGGTCTTCCAATACACGGCGCTGCTCGGTCGCGCGCCGGTCTCGGCCGCCGTCCCTCCCGGCGGCCTTCCGGACGAGGGCACGCTCTCGAGCGCGGGAATCACGCCCGAGATGAGGGCGCTCGCCGCGGGCTGGGCGGGGGAGGGGAGCCCGGACCAGCGCGCGCAGCGCATCTGGCAGCACCTCCGGACCGACTACTCCTACTCCACGGAGTTCCTCGGTCGCGGCGGGGCCTCGCCGATCCAGGACTTCCTCTTCCGCGACCGGCGCGGACACTGCGAGTACTTCGCCTCCGCGATGGTGCTGCTGTTGCGCTCCCAGGAGATCCCGGCCCGACTCGTGACGGGCTTTTACGGTGCCGAGTACAGCCCGTGGGAGGGCGGCTACGTCGTGCGCCAGTCCAACGCCCACGCCTGGGTCGAGGCCTGGCTGCCCGAGCGCGGCTGGACCGTGTTCGATCCGACGCCGGACGACGGGCTGCCGAGCCCGGCACCGGGTGGGCTGCTGAGCTCCGCGCGCCAAGCCTGGGACGCGCTCGTCTTCCGTTGGGACCGGTGGGTGATCTCCTACGACTTCGAGGACCAGGTCGGCGTCCTGGGAGGGATCCGCGGCTGGTGGTCGCGCCTGCTCCGGCGTCTGGCGCAGGGCGAGGGCCCCTCTGCGGCGAAGCCGCCGGTGACGCCCCGGCCGGGAGAAGCGGGACCCGCGCCGTCGCGACCGCCTCGCCCGGCGTGGCCCTGGGTCCTCGCGGCGATGGTCCTGGCCGGCTTCGGCACCGCCGTGCTGCTGCTGCGGCGGCCGGCGTGGAGTGCGACGCTCGCCTACCGGAGGCTGCGCGAGACGCTGGCGGCCGCCGGCATCCCCGTCGCCGACTCGCTGGCTCCGCTGGCGCTCGCTCGCCGGGTCGAGGGCCGGTTGCCACCGGCCGGCCCGCCGGCTTCCCGTCTGGTCGCGAGCTATGTCTTGGAGGCCTACGCGGGGCGGCCGCCGAGCGCGGCGGAGCTGGCCCGCCTGCGCGCGGACCTGGCCGAGGTCGCGCGCGCCGCGCGCTCCGCCCGCGCCCGGCGAAACCGCTCGTAGGGAGCGGCGCGCGATCGACGCGCCGCGGCGAACTTCGAGAATCGCGGTTCGCGGTACGATTCGGCCACCTCGAATGCATCTCGGAGGAACCCGATGAGCTCGCTCGAATCGATCCGCAAACTCCTCGGCGCCCAAGCCGACGATCTGCTCTCCCACGTCTGTCGCGGCATCCCGGCCGCGCGCATCCGCACCCCGGGGCCGGACCACGTCGATGCCGTGTTCGGTCCGTCGGACCGGCACCCGCGGGTGCTGGGCAATCTCCAGCGCCTGCACTCGCACGGGCGGCTCGCCGGGACCGGCTACCTCTCGATCCTGCCGGTGGACCAGGGGGTCGAGCACTCCGCCGCGGCGTCGTTCGCGCCCAACCCCGACTACTTCGACCCGGAGAAGATCGTGGAGCTGGCGATCGAGGGCGGCTGCAACGCCGTCGCCTGCACGCTGGGCGGCCTCGGCTCGGTCGCGCGCCGCTACGCGCACCGCATCCCGTTCATCCTCAAGATCAACCACAACCAGCTCCTGACCCTGCCCAACGGCTTCCGCCAGACGATGTTCGCCTCGGTCGAGCAGGCCTGGGACATGGGCTGCGCTGCGGTGGGCGCCACGATCTACTTCGGCTCCGAGGACGCCGACCGCGAGATCGAGGAGGTGAGCCGCGCCTTCGAGTCAGCGCACGAGCTGGGGATGGCGACCGTGCTCTGGTGCTACCTGCGCAACCCGCAGTTCAAGCAGGGGGACGTCGACCACCACACGGCGGCGGACCTGACGGCGCAGGCGAATCACCTCGGCGTGACCCTCGGGGCCGACCTGATCAAGCAGAAGCTGCCGACGCACAACGGTGGCTACAACGCGTTCAAGGGTTACGGCAAGACCAGCAAGAAAGTCTACGGCGAGCTGGTGGCCGACCACCCGGTCGACTACGTTCGCTGGCAGGTCGCCAACTGCTACATGGGCCGGATCGGCATGATCAACAGCGGCGGCGCGAGCTCCGGCGCGACCGACCTCGCCGACGCGGTGCGCACCGCGGTGATCAACAAGCGCGGCGGCGGCACCGGCCTGATCTCCGGCCGCAAGGCCTTCCAGCGACCGATGAAGGACGGCGTCGCCCTGCTCAACGCCATCCAGGACGTCTACCTCTGCAAAGAGGTCACGGTCGCCTAGCGACCTGGGGTCGTCGCGCGGAGCCTCGCGGCCGCGCCGCGACGAGCGTCGGAGACAACTTCCCGCGGGGGTGGGCGAGGTGCCGTCGGGAGCGCCTGCCGGCCCCCGCCCCGCTTTGGCCGGACCCGCGAAGACTTTCTGTTGAAGGGACGCTACGAAGCGGCTCGGCCTCGGCGTCCGCTCCGACGGTCGAGGCCCCGCGCGACCCGTCACCGAAAGCCTCTGTCGCGCCGGGCCTCGACAGGGAGCTCCGCGAAGCCGGAGTGGGGAACCATCTCTCCGGAGGTACGTAGATCCTGGGACACCGAAGGAGGTCGCGATGCGCAGATGGGGAGTCACCTGGATCGTGGGCGGAGCGGTGGCGCTGGTGGCCGCCGGGATGGCGGCGGCGGGCGAGGACGGCGGACGCGCCGCCCGGACCGAGGAGCTGCGGCAGGCGGAGCTGGGATTCGCGGCGTCGGTGGCGGCGGACGACGCCGGGAGGTTCGCCGGCTACGTCGCCCAGGACGCCGTGTTCGTCTCGGGCTCGACCGCGACCCGGGGACGCGACGCGATCGTGAAGTCGTGGGGCGGGTTCTTCGGGCCGGACCGCGCCCTGATCGAATGGCACCCCGAGCTCGTCGAGCTCTCCGGAGACGGCAACCTCGGTCTGACACGTGGCCCCTGGACGCTGCGCTCGAAGGACAAGACCGGCAAGGAGCGGGTCGTGAGCGGCACCTTCAACTCGGTCTGGCGGCGCCGGCCGGACGGGCGCTGGGAGGTCGTGTTCGACGCCGGCTGCTCCCCCTGTCCGGTGTGCGCCGGCAGGGCGGGAGAGCAGTGACGGAGGCGGTAGAGTCCGGACCGTGCTCGAGCTCGGCGGTCTCAAGCTCCATCTGCTCTCCGACGGCGATTTCCGCCTCGACGGCGGGGGCATGTTCGGCGCGGTACCGAAGGTGCTCTGGAGCCGGGTCAAGCCGCCGGACGAGCGCAACCGGATCCGGATGGGCACGAACAGCCTGCTGGTCGAGTCCGGGCGCGACCTCGTCCTGATCGACACCGGTATCGGCGACAAGCACGACGAACGCTTCCGCGATCAGAACGGCATGGACGATTCCGCGCGCCGGCTGCCCGCGGCGCTCGCCGAGGCGGGGTTCGATCCCGGGGAGGTCACCCACGTCCTGCTCACCCACCTCCACTTCGACCACTGCGGCTGGAACACGCGCCGGGAGGGGGAGCGCCTGGTGCCGACCTTCTCCCGCGCCCGCTACTGGATCGAGCGCGGCGAGCTGGCGCACGCGCGCGCGCCGAACGAGCGCGACCGGGCGAGCTACTTCCCGGAGAACTGGGAGCCGCTGCTCGAGGCCGGCGTCGTCGAGCTGTTCGACGACGAAGCCGAGGTCGTACCCGGGGTGCGCGCCGTCAAGGCGCCCGGACACAACGCGGACCTGTGCGTCGTGACTCTGGACGGCGGCGGCGGGGACGCGACCCGTGCCGTCTTCTGGGCCGACCTCGTCCCCCACGCCGTGCACGTCCCCTATCCCTGGATCATGGCCTACGACCTCTACCCGGTGACCACGCTCGCGACCAAGAAGGAGTGGATCCCGCGCGCCGCCGCCGGGGGCTGGCTCTCGATCTTCGAGCACGACGCCGACACCCCCGTCGGGCGCATCGTCGAGGAGCGTCCCGGGCGGTACAAGGCGGATCCGCTCGATCCCTTCTGAGACCTCGAGGGCGGCGTCCGGAACGCGTCGGCATGCTCCGGAGGAAGCTCGACGAGGGCGCGCTCCCTCGAATCGCCGAGCAGTCCCGGTCAAGCGTCCCGAGGAGCGCAGGTGAGGGCCCGGGGCCCTCCATTGCGAGAGGCCCGAACCGGTTCCGGAGGAGCATGCCGACGCGTTCCGGACGTCGCCTCCCTCGGCCTGACCGGACACCGCCGCACCTTCACGGTCCAGCGCGGCTGATAAGGTACGGATCCTTCCGGGAGGGTCGTCCCGGATCCTCGAGACGAAGCGACGGAAGCGGAGTTGGAGACGAGCGATGGCGACGGAAGTCGTGATGCCTCAGATGGGTGAGTCGATCGCCGAGGGGACGATCACGAAGTGGCTGGTGAAGGTGGGCGAGACGGTGGAGCGGGACCAGCCGCTGTTCGAGATCTCGACGGACAAGGTGGACGCGGAGATTCCGAGCCCGGCGTCGGGCGTGCTGCTGGAGATCCGCAACCAGTCGGGCGAGACGGTGCCGGTGGCCGCGGTGGTGGCGGTGATCGGGGAGAGCGGGGAGTCGACGACTCCGGCTGCCCCGGCGCAGCCCGCGGCGGCGACGAAGTCGCCCCCGGCTCCCGCTCCGGCCGCGGCGGCGCCCGCGCCGGTTGCGCCCGCGGCGGCGAAGGCGTCGCCGCCGGAGGCCGCCGCCGGCGACTTCGACTACGACCTGGTGATCGTGGGCAGCGGGCCGGGCGGCTACGTCGCCGCCATCCGCGCCGGCCAGCTCGGGCTCCGGGTGGCCTGCGTCGAGAAGGACCCCAAGTTCGGCGGGACCTGCACCCACCGCGGCTGCATCCCGACCAAGGCGCTCCTGCACTCGGCCGAGGTGCTCGACGGAATCCGGCACGCCGACCAGTTCGGCGTCGGCGTCGGCGAGCCCACCCTCGACGTGGCGAAGGTCCACGAGTACAAGCGCGGCGTCGTGGACAAGAGCGCCAAGGGGATCGAGAGCCTGTTCAAGAAGTACAAGGTCGAGGGGATCCACGGCCGCGGCCGTCTTTCCGGGCCGCACGCGGTCGAGGTCGCGGCGAAGGACGGCTCGACCCGGACGCTCTCGACCCGCTTCGTCCTGATCGCCACGGGCTCGGTCCCGCGCGAGATCCGGGTCGCGCCGACCGACGGCGAGCGGATCCTCAACTCGGATCATCTGCTCGAGCTCGAGCGGGTCCCCAAGTCGATCGCGGTCCTGGGCGCCGGGGCGGTGGGCACCGAGTTCGCCTCCGTGTTCCGCTCGTTCGGCGCCGAGGTGACCCTGGTCGAGATGCTGCCGCGGGCGCTGCCGATCGAGGACGAAGAGGTGTCCAAGGAGCTCGAGCGGCAGTTCCGGAAGCGCGACATCAAGGTCCTGACCTCGACCCAGCTCGAGACGGCGGAGCAGACCGAGTCCGGGGTGCGCATGTCATTGCGCCAAGGCACGAAGGAGATCCAGCTCGAGACCGAGCTGCTGCTCGTCGCCGTGGGCCGGGCGCCGGTCACCGAGGACCTGGGGCTCGAGCAGCTGGGCGTCGAGCTCGACCGGGGCTACGTCCGGATCGATCCGCTGATGCGCACCTCGGCGGCGGGCGTCTACGCCATCGGCGACGTGGTCAACACGCCCTGGCTGGCGCACGTCGCCTCGGCGGAGGGGATCCTCGCCGTCGAGCACATGGCGGGGCTCGACGTGCGACCGCTCGACTACGACCAGACGCCGTCGTGCACCTACTGCGATCCGGAAGTGGCCAGCGTCGGGCTGACCGAAGCCAAGGCACGCGAGCGCGGCTACGACGTGGCGGTCGGGAAGTTCAGCTTCATGGCCAGCGGCAAGGCCCGGATCCTGGGCCAGACCGGCGGCTTCGTCAAGATCGTCCGCGAGACCCGGTACGACGAGATCCTGGGCGTTCACATCATCGGTCCGCACGCGACCGACCTGATCGCCGAGGCGGGAGTGGCGCTCCACGGCGAGGTCACCACCGAGGAGCTGATGCGCACCATTCACGCGCACCCGACGCTCTCGGAGGCCGTCATGGAGGCCGCGCACGCCGCGCTCGGCCACGCCATCCACTCCTGAGCCGGAGCCGCCCGTGACCGCCCGGAAGGCGAAGCCCGATCCGTCCGCGGGAGAGAACGCGGCGGAGAACCGGCTCCTGTTCGAAGCCAATCCGCTGCCGATGTGGGTCTACGACGTCGAGACCCTCGCCTTCCTCGCCGTCAACCGGGCGGCGGTCGCCCGCTACGGCTGGTCGCGCCAGGAGTTCCTCGCCATGACCATCCGCGACATCCGACCCGAGGTCGAGGTGGGCCGGCTCGAGCGGTCGGTGCGCGAGGCGCCGCCGGGCGCCGAGACTTCCGGCGTCTGGATTCACCGCACCCGGCGGGGCGAAGAGCTGCGGGCGGAGATCGCGAGCCAGCCGCTGGAATGGGAGGGCCGCCCCGGGCGGCTCGTCGCGGTCCTGGACGTGAGCTCCCGCGAGGGCGTCGAAGCGGCGCTGCGCGAGTCGGAGGCGCGCTACCGCGAGCTGGTCGAGGAGCTCAACGACGTCCTGTTCGAGCTCGACGCCGCGGGCCGGTTCTCCTTCTTGAGCCCCTCGATCGAGCCGGCGCTCGGCTACCGGGCCGATGAGCTGGTCGGGACACCTTGGCTCGAGATGGTGGTTCCCGCAGACCGGGCGACGGTGACCGACTTCGTCACCAGGGCGTTCGAGACGGGTGAGGCGGTGCCCCTGGAGTACCGGGTCCGCCATCGCAATGGAGCGATCCGTTGGGTCCGAAGTTTCGGCCGGACGATCGAGCGCGAGGGCCGGATCGTCGGCCTGCGCGGCGTCGCCGCCGACATCACGGACTTCAAGGACACGGAGTCGAAGCTGCTGGCCGCGCGCGAGCAGCTCCTCCAGGCCCAGAAGATGGAAGCGATCGGACGTCTGGCCGGGGGCATCGCGCACGACTTCAACAACCTGCTGACGGTGATCCAAGGTTACGGCGAGCTCGTCCAGCACGGTCTTCCGGAGTCGGACGACCACCAGGCGGCGATCGCCCAGATCCTCAGAGCCTCGGAGCGGGCGGCGGAGCTGACGCGCCGGCTCCTCGCCTTCGGCCGCCGGCAGGTGCTGCGGCCGGCGTCGACCGATCTCAACGAGGTCGTCGGCCAGGTCGAGAAGATCCTGCGCCGGATCCTGGGCGAGGACGTCGAGATCGCGCTGCGCCTCGCCCAGCGGCTCGAGCCCGTGTACGTCGACGCCAGCCAGATGCAGCAGGTCCTGCTCAACCTCGCGCTCAATGCGCGCGACGCCATGCCGAGCGGCGGGCGGCTCACCATCGCCTCTTCTGCGGTCGAGCTCGACGCGGATGAAGCCGCTGCCGTCGGCCTGGCGCCGGGCAGCTACGTCGAGCTGCGGGTCGCGGACACCGGCGGCGGCATCCCGGCCGAGATCCGCGAGCTCATCTTCGAGCCCTTCTTCACCACCAAGGAGCCGGGTAAGGGCACCGGTCTCGGACTCTCTTCGGTTTACGGGATCGTGCGCCAGAGCGGGGGATCGATGGCCCTGACGTCGCAGGTCGGGCGCGGATCGGTCTTCACCGTCTACCTGCCGACCGCCGAAGCGTCGGCGGGCCCCGAGGAGATCCTCCGGGAGCCGCCGGAGACGATCGGCCGCGCCGAAGCCCCCACAGTGCTGGTCGTCGACGACGACGCCGCCGTGCGGCGTATCGTCCGCAGGACGCTGGAAGGCTCCGGCTACCGCGTTCTCGAGGCGGGCGGCGCCGCGGAGGCGTTCGCCCTGGCTCGGCGGTCGGCGGAGCCGGTCGAGCTTCTGCTCATCGACTTCCTGGTCCCCGGTCCGGGCGGAGTCGACCTGGTCCGTCGCCTGCTCGAGCGCTGGCCGGACGCCCGCGTCCTGCTCTCGTCCGGCTACGCCGAGGAGGTGGTCGGTATCGGCGCTCCGCTCGGGCGCACCTTCCCGGTCGTCCAGAAGCCCTTCTCGCCGCGCCGGCTGCTCGAGAAGGTGCACGAGGCGCTCGAGGCCGGGGATTGAGACGCGGACCCCGCGCCGTTCGCGGTAGAGTCGGCGACGACGCATGACCGCACTCGACGGCGACTACGGCCCGCTCCACCCCAGCACCGACCGGGCCCGCGAAGAACTGGCCCCGACGACGCTGAAGCGCGAGCGCCAGCTCGAGCTCTACCGCTTCCTCCAGCTCAACCGCCGGGTCGAGGACCGGCTCACGAACCTCTACCGCCAGGGCAAGGTGGTGGGAGGTCTCTACTCCTCGCGCGGCCAGGAGGCCGTGTCCGTCGGCTCGGCGTTCGCGCTCGAAGCCGACGACGTCCTGGCGCCGCTGATCCGCAACCTGGGCTCGCTCCTCGTGCGCGGAGTGAGGCCGCGGGAGGTCTTCACCCAGTACATGGCCCGGGCGACCAGCCCGACCGGCGGCAAGGACTGCAATCTCCACTTCGGCGACCTGTCGCGCGGATTGATCTCGCCGATCTCCATGCTCGGCGCCCTGATCCCGGTGATGACCGGCGTCGCCTTCGCCTCCCGTTACCTCGGCCGGGATTTCGTCGCCCTGACCTACATCGGCGACGGCGGGACCTCCACCGGCGACTTCCACGAGGGCATGAACCTCGCCGCGGTGCTCGAGGTGCCCCTGGTGGTCATCGCCGAGCACAACGGCTACGCCTACTCGACGCCGACCTCGCGCCAGATGAAGATCCGCGACCTCGCGCAGCGCGCCGCGGCCTACGGGATCCCGGCCCGGATCGTCGACGGCAACGACGTGCTGGCGGTCTACGAGGCCACGCGGACCGCGGTCGAGGCGGCGCGCCGCGGCGCCGGCGCGCAGATGATCGAGGTCAAGACCTTCCGCATGAAGGGGCACGCCGAGCACGACGACGCTTCGTACGTGCCGCCGGAGCTGTTCGCGGAGTGGCGGGAGAAGGACCCCATCGCCCGCTTCGAGAGCCACCTGCTCGAGAGCGGGCTGGCCGGGCGCGAGGAGCTCGAGGCGATCGTCTCCGAGCTGGACCGCGAGCTGGACGCCGACGTCGACTTCGCGCTCGCCAGCCCGCTGCCCCCCGCCGAGCGCGCGCTCGAGGGAGTCTACGAGGAGACGGAGGGGTGACCGAGATCACCTACCTGGAAGCGGTCCGGAAGGGCCTCCAGGACGAGATGCGCGCCGACGACCGGGTCTTCCTGATCGGCGAGGACATCGGGCGCTACGGCGGCGCGTTCAAGGTGACCGCGGGGCTGCTGGAGGAGTTCGGCCCGCGCCGGATCGTAGACACCCCGATCTCCGAGTCCGGCTTCACCGGCGCGGCGATCGGCGCGGCGATGATGGGCCTGCGGCCGGTGGTCGAGTTCCAGTTCATCGACTTCATCGCCAACGCCTTCGACATGATCGTCAACTTCGCCGGCACCAACCGTTACCGGTGGGGGCAACCTGTCCCGGTGGTGCTGCGCGGGCCTTCGGGCGGCGGCGTCCACGGCTCGGCGTTCCACAGCGGCAATCCCGAGGCCTACTTCCACCGCGCGCCCGGGCTCAAGATCGTCTGCCCTTCGACGGTGGAGGACGCTTACGGTCTGCTGCGATCCGCGATCCGCGACCCGAACCCGGTGCTCTTCTTCGAGCACAAGTTCCTCTACCGCCGGATCAAGGGCGTGCTCGCCGAGGGAGCGGAGACGGTTCCGATCGGCCGGGCGAGGATCGCGCGCGAGGGACGCGATGCGACCGTGGTGACCTGGGCGGCGATGGTCCACGTCGCGCTCGAGGCCGCTCAGGTCCTGGCGGACGAAGGGGTCGAGGTCGAGGTCGTCGACCTGCGCACGCTCAAGCCGATGGACGAGGAGACGGTCCTGGCCTCGGTGCGCAGGACGAGTCGCGCCCTGGTCCTCTCGGAGGAGCCGGCCACCGGCAGCGTCGCCGGGGACGTCGCGGCGCGCATCGCAGAGAAGGGGTTCTGGTTCCTGGACGCGCCGGTCGCTCGCCTGGGCTGCCCGGACACGCCGGTGCCCTACAGTCCGCCGCTCGAGGAGTTCTACCTACCGAACGCCCAAAAGCTGGTGGAGAGAATCCGCGACCTGGTGCGGACCTGAGCCCGTACCCGGCCGGCGCCTGTCCCTGTTTCGTCATCGATCGCGTGTACCGGAAGAGTCCCGCGTTGTAGACTCCCACTACTTTTTCGATTTCGACTGAAGAGGAGGTCCACCATGGTTCGTAGAGAGATCCTGTCGATCGTCGCGGTGCTGGCGCTGTTCGCCGCATGCCAGAAGCAGGCTCCGGCCCCCGCCCCGGCACCGGCGGCGGAGCAGCCCGCCGCGACCGAGGCGGCTCCGGCCGCGGAGGAAGCGCCCGCGGCCGAGGCGTCCTTCGGTGTCCCGGAGTGCGACGACTACGTGCAGAAGTACCTGGCCTGCATCGACGAGCACGTGCCGGAGGCGGCCAAGGAGCAGCTGCAGTCGGCGTTCGATCAGACCCGGGCGGCCTGGCAGCAGGCGGCCGCGACCGAGACCGGCAAGGCCGGACTCGCCACCGCGTGCACGCAGGCGATGGACGCCGCAAAGACTTCGATGGCGGCTTACGGCTGCACCTTCTGAGCCTGGATTCAGAGCACCCATCCGAGAACGGCGGCCGCCGGGGTGACCCGGCGGCCGTTTTCGCGCTCCGGGCCGCAGGGTCGGGCTGATAAGGTGTGCGTTCGCGCTGCCACAGCCCCGCCGGGCGCCAGCGGCGAGCGCGATGAGGACCCGGGAGACGACGAGCGATGGCGACGGAAGTCGTGATGCCTCAGATGGGTGAGTCGATCGCCGAAGGGACGATCACGAAGTGGCTGGTGAAGGTGGGCGAGACGGTGGAGCGGGACCAGCCGCTGTTCGAGATCTCGACGGACAAGGTGGACGCGGAGATTCCGAGCCCGGCGTCGGGCGTGCTGCTGGAGATCCGCAACCAGTCGGGCGAGACGGTGCCGGTGGCCGCGGTGGTGGCGGTGATCGGGGAGAGCGGGGAGTCGACGACTCCGGCTGCCCCGGCGCAGCCCGCGGCGGCGACGAAGTCGCCCCCGGCTCCCGCTCCGGCCGCGGCGGCGCCCGCGCCGGTTGCGCCCGCGCCCGCTCCGGTTGCGGCCGCGACGGCTTCCGCCCGCGCCATACCGGCCGCGGCGCCCGCGTCTCCAGGAGCGGGATCCCTGGAGGATCGGCTCCGTCGGCTCTCGTCGCCGCTGGTGCGCAACATCGCGCGCGAGCACGGAGTCGACCTCGCCCAGGTTCAGGGTACCGGAGTCCACAGCCGGGTCACGAAGCGCGACATCCTCTCCTACGTCGAGCAGCAGCCGGCCGGAGGAGCGCAGGGAGCGCGAACGGCGGCCACTGCCGCGCCGACGCAGCCCGCCCGGGCGCCGGGCGGCTTCTACGTGCCGGCGTACACGCCGGACGAGAACGTGGTGATCGAGCCGATGTCCAAGATCCGGCAGATCACCGCCGCGCACATGCGCTACTCGAAGGACACTTCGGCTCACGTCACGACCGTCTTCCACATGGACTTCACCAAGGTCCACCGGGCGCGGGAGCGGGCCAAGCGGAAGTTCCTGGAGGTCAACGGCACCAAGCTCAGCTACATGCCGTTCATCTTCAAGTCGGTGTGCAACGGGCTCAAGGTCAACCCCAAGGTCAACGCCGCGATCGACGGCACCAATATCGTGTTCAAGAAGGACATCAACCTGGGCATGGCGGTCGCGCTCGATCGGGGGCTGGTGGTGCCGGTGATCCGGCACGCGGACGAGATGAACCTGATCGGACTGGCTCGGACGGCCAACGACCTCGCCGACCGGGCCCGGAGCAAGAAACTCGGCCCCGACGAGCTCAAGGGCGGGACGTTCACGATCACCAATCCCGGCGTCTTCGGCTCGCTCTTCGGCACCCCGGTGATCAATCAGCCGCAGGTGGCGATCCTCGGCATCGGGACGATCGAGAAGCGGCCGGTGGTGGTCACGGACGCCGACGGATGCGACACGATCGCGATCCGGGTCATGTCCTATTTCGGGATCACCTACGACCATCGCCTGGTCGACGGCGCGGACGCCGATCACTTCATGAACGACGTCAAGGCCACGCTCGAGTCCGACTCGTGGCCGGAGCTCGAGCCCTTCTACTGAGACGATGACGGTGGGCGCGCGCTGCGGCGCGCGGCTCAGGTCTCGAAACGGAGCTCGGGACGCAGCCGTGCCTCGGCGTAGTAGCGGGCCAGACGCTCGATCAGGGCTCCGCTGACAGCCTCGGCCTCGGCAGCCTGCTGGAAGACCATCCACGCTCCGATCGCCTCGCGCGCGACACCCAGGGAGCGGAACAGCACGAGGGTGTCCCCGGCGATGCGCTTGACCTCCTCGGGCTTCTCGGCGGTGACCTCGAGCAGCGCGAGATCGAGCGAGCTCTTGGCGACCTCGTAGGGGAGCTCGGCGACGGCGAAGCCGTCGATGGTCGCGCGGAACCGCTCCTCGGCTTCCGGAATCCGGTCCAGCTTCTGGCAGATGTGGGCCTCGAGCCACTGGAGACGGAGCAGGGAAGCCTGATCGCCGAGCTCCTGGTAGGAGCTCCGGAACTCGGCCAGCGACCGCAGCGCCTGATCGACCTCTCCGGCATCGACCAAGGCCCACGCGAGATTGTGGCGTGCCGCCAGCTCGAGGTGACGGTCGCGGGTGGAATCGACCTTGGCCAGCGCCTCCCGGCACTTGAGGATCGACTCCTCGGCGCGCCCCGCGACGTGGAGGATGTTCGACTCGTTGACCAGGCAGCGTCCCTCGAGGTGCTCGTCGCCCAGCTCGCGGTAGAGACGGGCCGAACGGCGGACCTTGCGCAGCGCGCCCTGCAGATTGCGCTGGCCGCGCAGCAGCGAGGCCTCGAAATAGAGCAGCTCGGCCTCGTCGAGCGGATCGCCGGTGCCCTCCTCGAGCAGCTCGCGGGCGCGGCCGAGGTCCTGGTCGGCGGCGGTGAGGTCGCCGAGCGCGCGGTGGGCGTTGCCGACATGCGCCCAGGCGCGCCCGCGCAGATCCAGGACCGACCGTTCGCCGTAAGGCTCCGGATCGAGGCGCTCGGCGATCTCGCGCGCCATCGAGGCGAGCTCGAGCGAACGGCGCGGATCGTCGTACATCGCCTCGAAGGCGTCCTCGAGCAGACCGGCGCAGAAGCTCCAGGTGTCGAACCGGTGGCTGTTGCGGACGAGCGTCCACTGGCGGGCGTACGGATGGGTCGCGAAGTCCTCGAGCTGGACGGCGGCCTCGGCCCGCTCGCGCTCGATCCGCGCCGCCCGCTCGCCGAGATTGGCGAGGATCCGGCTGATCGACGGCGAATCTTCGGCTTCGGCCGCGGCGGCCTGGCCGTCCTCGCGCAACTGGCGCAGCGCGTCGAGCGACTCGCGGCAGCGCTCGCAGCCGGCGAGCACGTGCTCCAGAATGCGTCTCCGCTCGGTTCCGCTCGACTCCCCGGCCGCGAATCTCAGCAGCTCGCCGGCGGGAACGCCGCAGGTGTCTCGGGACGGGTTCTGGGGCATCACACGGCCTCCTTCGCGTAGCCGGTCGAGAGGAGCTGCTTCGAGAGCGCCGAGAGGCACCGCAAAGTGGCCTGCCGGATGGTGTCGGGGCGGTAGCCGAGGCGCTCGGCGATCTCCGGAGCGCCGCACTCGAGACCGTAGCGGAGCCGGAGGATGCTGCGGCAGCGATTCGGGAGTTGGGAGACGGCGCCGGACAGGTCGCGGGCCAGGTCGCGTCGGTCCTGGTTCCCCTGCTGTCCACCGGCGACCACCTCGAGCAGGCCGGCGTCGATCGCTTCGATCAGCCGGCGGCGGCGGCTGCGCCAGTAGACCAGGCAGCGATTGCGCAGCGTCGCCAGGAGCCAGGGCGCCGGCGACTCGATGCTCGCGCGCTTGGTGAGGAAGACCAGCAGCGTGTCCTGGATCAGGTCCTCGGCGTCCTGCGCGGGGATGCGGAAGCGCAGCAAGACGCGACGGAGCTCGGGCTCGAGGTGCTCGAGCACCGTGGTCAGATCGTCTGGCTGTCGACCCGCGACCGATTGGCGCACGTGCCTCCCTCCTCGGAAGACAGGCGCACTATACCACCTCGGGCCCCGGATCCGCCGGCTGGCGGGGCAGGCTCGGGCGACCGCCCCGGGCGGGGCGGCGCGGGCGGACGGAGGTCGGCTCCGCCGCCCGGCGTTCGTCGCGGGGTCCGGCGAGCTCCCGCTAGGGGACGATGTAGCCGCTGTCGGCGGCCATCATCGCGGTCAGCCAGGACCAGGCGCTGGCGAGCCATCCGGGCTCGGAGACCCCCCGATCGACCGCTGCCGTCGCGTCGACGGCTCCCCGGGTCGAAACCCGGGCGGCTTGGGCCGGGACGGCCAGGGCTGCTCCCGACAAGGCTGCGGCGAGGACGAATCCCAACAGGCGGCGGTGGGCGCTCATGACGAAGCTCCTTTCGACGGGGCCGGGGGCGTCTTTCGGACGCCGTCTTCCCGGCCCTCATCTCTATTCGTTTCCCGGGAGGGCCGGATCGTGACACCCCAGGGTCCCGCGAGCTCTGTTTTCCCTAGATTGAACCGGAATCGGCTCTTTTTTTGTGATCCGTGTCACGTTCGGGCCCTGCGGGGAAACGGTATCTACCTCGAGAGGAGGAGTGCATGGAGCGACCCTGGGTCGGCGCGACCGATCCCGAGCCGACGGTGGATCAGCGGCGGGTCATCCTCGTCGGGCTGGACACGGCCGACCGGCGGGCGGTCGAGGCCCTGCTGGTGACCGCCCTGGGCGCCACCGGCGCGAGGCGGGTCGAACAGCCGACGCCCGACCACGCCCTGGGCGAGCTGCGCCGGAGCCGGGAAGCGGGAGCCCTGCCGGCGATCCTCGTGGGGTCGCAGGTCACCGAGCGGGATCTGCTCCGCCTGGCGCGGACGCTGGGCAATCGGGACGGCCCGGTGCCGATCGTGGTCTTCCTGGCGGCACCGGTCGAGGAGCTGGCCGAGGCCGCCTTCGCGCAGGGCTGTTCGGACGTGCTGGTGCGCGGGCGGGCCACCGTGGACGACATGGTGCGGGCGCTGCGCTGCGCCTTCGAGATCGCCCGCCGGGAGCGGGCGGAAGAGCGCCTGCGGGTGCGTCTTCTGGAGCCGACGGCTCCGGCCGAGCTGTTGGACGAAGCCCGGCGGTTCGTCGGCCTCGGCCGCATGCTCGCGGCGACCAGCCACGACCTCAACAACCTGCTCCAGCCGATCCTCGGGTACACGGAGCTGCTCCGCGGCTCGGTCGAGCCGGACACCCGGGCCGGGAACTACGCCCGCCAGATCGACCGTTCAGCCCAGGTCGCCTCGAGCTTGGTCCGCCGCATCCTGGCTTCGGGCCGGCGCGCCGAGGCCCCCGCTGCCGCGGTCGAGGCCGACCGCAACTTGCTCGAGATGGAGGACCTGGTGCGCTGGGTGGTCGGATCCGGGGTCGAGCTGCGTCTCGCCGCCGGGGCCCCCGGAGCCGAGGTCGTGGTGGCCGAGGGGGTCCTGGAGCAGATCCTGCTCAACCTCGCGACCAACGCCCGCGACGCCATGGGCCTCGCCGGCCGCCTCGACCTGCGCTCGCGGGTCGAGGCAGGGTCGACCTGGGTTCTCGAGGTCGAGGACTCGGGCGCCGGCATCCCGGCCGACCGGATCGACCGGCTGTTCGAGCCCGGTTTCAGCACCAAGCCCAGCGACCGAGGCAGCGGCCTCGGGCTCTGGATCGTGCGCGGGTTGGTGGAGGAGGCGGGCGGTCGGGTGTCCGTGCGCAGCTCGGAGGGCGAGGGGACCGTGATCGCCGTCCGGGTGCCGCTGTCCGGCCGCGCGGCGAACCCGAATTGAGCCCGGCGCGCGTCGCCGACGGCGCGGCGCCTACCAGCCCAGCAACCAGGCGAAGATCAGCGGCGCCGCGATCGTCGCGTCGGACTCCACGATGTGCCGCGGCGTGCTCACGTCGAGCTTCCCCCAGGTGATCTTCTCGTTCGGGACGGCCCCGGAGTAGGAGCCGTAGCTGGTCGTCGAGTCGCTGATCTGGCAGAAGTAGCCCCAGAACGGCGTCTCGTGGAGCCCCATGTCCTGGTAGAGCATCGGCACCACGCAGATCGGGAAGTCCCCGGCGATGCCGCCGCCGATCTGGAAGAAGCCGATCGACGTCCCGGCGGACTCTCGCCGGTACCAGTCGGCCAGGAAGGTCATGTACTCGATTCCGGAACGCACCGTGTGGACGTTCTTCAGGTCGCCCTTCAGGACGTGGCCCGCGTACATGTTGCCGAGGGTCGCATCCTCCCAGCCGGGCACGACCATCGGCAGGTTCTTCTCCGCCGCGGCGACCAGCCAGCTGTCGGCGGGGTCGATCTGGTAGCTGTCCCGGAGCCGGCCGGAGAGGATGATGCGGTAGAGGAACTCGTGGGGGAAGAGCCTCTTGCCCCCGGCCTCCGCGGCGCCCCACTCCTCGTAGACCGCCCGCTCGATCCGGCGCATCGCCTCCTCTTCCGGGATGCAGGTGTCGGTTACCCGGTTGAGGTGCCGTTCCAGCAGGGCTTTCTCGTCGTGCGGCGTCAGGTCGCGGTAGGTCGGCACCATGACGTAGTGGTCGTGCGCGACCAGGTTGAACAGGTCCTCCTCGAGGTTGGCACCGGTGCACGAGATGATGTGGACCTTGTCGCGCCGGATCATCTCGGCCAGCGACAACCCCAGCTCGGCCGTCGACATGGCGCCGGCGAGGGTGACCATCATCTTGCCGCCCGCGGCCAGGTGTTTCTCGTAGTCCTCCGCGGCACGTACCAGCGCCAGGGCGTTGAAGTGGCGGTAGTGCCGGCGGATGAACTCGCGGACCGGAGCCTGGGACATTTCGCTCTCCTGCGGACGAGAGGTCGGCGGAGCGGCGTCGCGGCGGACGCCACGGTCACGTACGCGCTCGACTCGAGGCGCGACCGGGCATTGTATCGGACGCCGGCCCGGGGACCGGCAGGGGCACCAGCGGGCTTCCCTAGAATACGGGCATGGAACCCGCGCGGCGGATCGTCCGGTGGAGCGACCTCGGGCGCGTGGCCTACGACGAGGCGACGGCGCTCCAGGTCGCGGTGCGCGAGGCGCTCGCGGCCGGCACGGGACCGGAGAGGCTCCTGCTGCTCGAGCACCCGCACGTCTACACGCTGGGTCGGAACGCCTCGCAGGCCGACGTGCGGCTCTCGCCCGAGCAGCTGCAGGAGCGCGGCGTCGAGGTCGCCGCCACGGATCGCGGCGGACAGGTCACCTACCATGGCCCCGGCCAGCTGGTGGGCTATCCGATCCTGGACCTCAATCCGGACCGACGCGACCTGCGGCGGTACGTCCGTGATCTCCAGGAGGTCCTGGTTCGCACACTGGCGGATTTCGGCGTCCGGGCGACGGGAGGAGAGCGGGAGAGGATCGGTGTCTGGGTGGGTGAACGCAAGATCGCCTCCCTCGGGATCCACCTCGCGCGCTGGCGCACCACCCACGGTTTCGCGCTCAACGTCGATCCGGAGCTCGGCTTCTTCGGTGGCATCGTGCCCTGCGGGATGCCCGGGATCGAGATGACCTCGATCGCGCGCGAGACCGGCAAGGCGCCGGCGCTCGCCGACGTCGCCGAGCGCGTCGTAGTTCATTTCGCCGGCCGGTTCGAGCGCGATCTCAGGGGCGACGCGGGATTCGCGTCCCAGGCGCGGTTGCACGCGTGACCCGGCGCGTCGAGATCGGCCTCGTCGCCGTGATCGTGGCGGTGACCGAGGAGGAGCCGAGAGTGCTGATCGTCGACTCCCGGGGCGACGCCGAGCCGGCGCTGCCGACGGGAGCTCTCGACGCGGCACGCGACCGGACGCTCGACCTGGCGCTGCGCGGCTGGGTGCGCGAGCGGACCGGCCTGGAGCTGGGCTACCTCGAGCAGCTCTACACCTTCGGCAATCGATTTCGCGACCCGCGCGAGCGTTCGGGCGGGCCGCGGGTCGTCTCCATCGCCTATCTGGCTCTGGTGCGCGAGGCGAAGCCGCCGGCGTCGGCGCGGGCCGGTTGGCGCCCGTGGTACGACTTTCTGCCCTGGGAGGACTGGCGGGAAGGGCGGCCGGCGGTGCTCGACGAAGCCCTCGGTCCTGCGCTCCAGCGCTGGGTGGGATCCGGCGCCGGGGCGGAGCGCGGCCGGCGCAGGGAGCGCGTGGACCTCGGTTTCGGGCGCGGCGGCGCGGCCTGGGACGGCGACAGGGTCCTCGACCGCTACGAAGTGGTCTACGAGGCGGGCCTGGTCGGGGAGGCGTGGCGGGCCGGCGGCGGGCGGGGAGAGACCTCTGCCGAGGAGACGGTCTCGGCGGTCGCCGATCCGGGCCTGCGGGTGGGCGTCGCCATGGCTCTCGACCACCGCCGGATCCTGGCGTCGGCTCTGGGCCGGCTGCGTGGCAAGATCCGATATCGACCCGTGATCTTCGAGCTGCTGCCACCGACCTTCACCCTCCTCGCACTCCAGCGCACCGTCGAGGCGCTGGCCGGCCGCCGCCTGCACAAGCAGAACTTCCGCCGGCTGGTCGAGGGCGGAGGGCTGGTCGAGACCACCGGGCGCCAAGTCACCGGAACCGGAGGCCGCCCGGCGGCCCTGTTCCGCTTTCGGCGCGGCGTGCTGCGCGAGCGTCCGGCGCCGGGCGTCGGACTGCCGGGGCTCCGGGAGCCCCATCCGGAAGGGTGACGGCGATGACCTCCGGGACGCCCTCCATCCTGGACCGGCTCTACGGCCGGCCCTTCGGCCTGCTCACCGACCTGTACCAGCTGACCATGGCGCTGGGCCACTACCGACGTCCGGAGCGGGATCTGGAGGCGGCGTTCCACCTCTACTTCCGCGACCAGCCCTTTCACGGCGGCTTCGCCGTGGCCTGCGGTCTCGAAGCGGCGCTCGCCTATCTCGAGGGCCTGCGCTTCGAGACGTGCGACCTCGACTACCTCGAGTCGCTGCGGGGAAACGACGACCGGCCGCTGTTCCCCGGTGACTTCCTGCGCTTCCTCTCGGGCTGGCGCTTCGCGGGCGACGTCGACGCCGTCCCCGAGGGGACGGTGGTCTTCGCCAACGAGCCGCTGGTCCGGGTCTGCGCGCCGATCCTGGACGCTCAGCTGGTCGAAACCGCGCTGCTCAACCTGATCAACTTCCCGACCCTGGTCGCGACCAAGGCGGCGCGTCTGGTCCAGGCGGCGGGAGGTCAGCCGGTGGTCGAGTTCGGGCTCCGGCGCGCGCAGGGGATCGACGGCGGCGTCACGGCGAGCCGTTCGGCCTACGTCGGCGGATGCTCGGGAACGTCGAACCTGCTCGCGGGAGAGCTGTTCGGGATCCCGGTCAGCGGCACCCACGCCCACTCGTGGATCTCCTCCTTCGACTCGGAGGAGGAGGCCTTCCGCGCCTTCGCCCGGGTGGAGCCCGGGAACTGTGTCCTGCTCGTGGACACCTACGACACGCTGGAAGGGGTCCGCAAGGCGGTGCGCGTGGGACTCGAGATGAAGGCGCGGGGCGAGAAGCTGTCGGGGATCCGGCTGGACTCGGGCGACCTCGCCTACCTGTCGATCGAGGCGCGGCGTCTGCTCGACGCGGCCGGGCTCGGGGAGGTCGAGATCCTGGCCAGCAACAACCTGGACGAGCACCTGATCGAGAGCTTGAAGCTGCAGGGCTCGCGCATCGACGTGTGGTGCGTCGGCACGGCGCTGGCGACCGCGCGCGACGATCCGGCGCTCGGCGGGGTGTACAAGCTGGGAGCGATCCGCCGCCCGGGCGAGCCCTGGCAGCCGCGGCTGAAACTCTCCGAACAGACGGCGAAGACGACCACTCCCGGTGTCCTCGAGGTGCGCCGCTTCCGGCGTCCGGACGGCACGCTGCTCGCCGACATGATCTGGGACCGCACGCGCGGCGTCGGCGACCCGGCCGAGATCTTCGATCCGGCGGACCCCTTCCGCCACCGCCGGATCCCGCCCGAAGCCGAGCCGGAGGAGTTGTTGCGACCGGTGGTGCGTGCGGGGCGGGGGTTGGCGCCGCCGGCGGCGCTCGAAGCGGCGCGCACGCGCGCCCGCGAGCAGCTGGCCGCGCTGCATCCGGCGATCCGACGCTTCCTCAATCCGCACGTCTATCCGGTGGGTCTCGAACGCCGTCTCCACGAAGCCAAGGCGCAGGCGATCGTGACCGCGCGCGGCTGAGGCCCGAGCCCGGGGAGAGCCGATCGATGCCGAGCCGCCCGACGAGAGAGCTTCCCGTCCCGCCGTTCTACCGGCGCGAGAACACGGAGCTGTGGAGCTACCAGCCGGAGCTGCCGGCGCTCGCCGGGGCGGCGCGTGAATGGCGGCGCGATCACGGCATCGCCGCGGCAGCGGACGACCGCGCCCGGATCCACCTGCTGCTGGTCGACGTGCAGCGCGACTTCTGCCTGCCGCAAGGCTCGCTCTACGTCGGCGGACGCACGGGGAACGGCGCGCTCGAGGACGTCGACCGGCTGACGCGGTGGATCTACCGGCACCTCCACCGGATCTCGGAGATCACGGCCACCCTGGACACCCACGTGCCGTTCCAGATCTTCTCTCCGGAGTTCTGGGTCGACGCCTCGGGGCGGCCCCTGACGGCGCACCGCGAAGTGCTCGCCGAAGAGGTTCGGTCCGGCGCGGCGCGTCCGGATCCCGCGCTGGCCGCCTGGTTGGCACCCGGCGGAGATCCCCGCTGGCTCGAGCGCCAAGCGCTCGACTACTGCGAGGCCCTGGAACGGGGCGGCCGCTACCGGCTCTACCTCTGGCCTCCGCACTGCCTGGCCGGGGGCGAGGGGCACTGCCTGTCGGGGGTCGTCCAGGAGGCGCGCCTGTTCCACGCCTGGGCGCGGCGCTCTCCCGGCCACCTCGAGCCGAAAGGGGCGACGCCGCTGTCCGAGAGCTACTCGGCGCTGGCTCCCGAGGTGCTGCTGGGCTTCGACGGGCGGCCGCTGGGCCGGCGCAACCGAGCCCTCGAAGCGCGGCTGCGGGGCGCCGACGCGGTGGTCGTGGCGGGGGAGGCGGCGAGCCACTGCGTGCGCAGCACCCTGGCGGACCTGCTCGGCGACCCGGAGTCGATCGATCCGGAGTGGGCGCGCAGGATCTGGATCCTCGAGGACTGCATGTCGGCGGTGGCGGTGCCCGACCCCAACGGGCCCGGCGGGTTCCGGTTCGACTTCACCGGCGAGGCCGAGGAGGCGCTGAACCGCTTCGCCCGCGCCGGGTGCCGGCGGCTGCGCTCGACGGACCCCCTGCCGGTCCCTTGACCGGCAGTTATGCTCATGTCTAGAATAAGTCGCGTCCCGGGGTTCCCGGGGGCGGCGACAGGGGAGTCGACATGAGCTTCGCACCTGCAACCGGAAGAGCACCTCGAGAGGCCACGGCGAATGCGCTCGACGCGGCGCGCGAGCGCCTGCGCGGAGTCGTTCCCGAGATCGAGCTGGCCCTCGTCGCCGGCTACGTCGCCGAGATCGAGCGCCTGAAGCGCGAGCGCAACGCCGTGATCCTCGCCCACAACTACCAGACGCCGGAGATCTTCCACGGCGTCGCGGACTTCGTCGGCGATTCCCTGGGGCTGGCCCGCGAGGCGGCCGCGACCGGTGCCGACGTCATCGTCCAGTGCGGCGTGCACTTCATGGCGGAGACCGCCAAGATCCTCAGTCCGGGCAAGACGGTTCTGATCCCGGACCCGGCCGCCGGATGCTCGCTCGCGGCTTCGATCACGGCGGCCGACGTCCGGCGCCTGCGCCGTCGCCATCCGGGTGCGCCCGTGGTGACCTACGTCAACACCTCGGCCGAGGTGAAGGCGGAGTCGGACATCTGCTGTACCTCGGCGAACGCGGTCGAGATCGTCGAGTCGCTGGGCGCGGAACGCGTCGTCTTCCTTCCCGACGAGTACCTCGGGCACTACGTGGCGGCGCGCACCGAGGTCGAGCTGGTGCTCTGGAACGGACACTGCGAGGTGCACGAGCGCTTCACCGCGGAAGACGTCCGCGGGTTGCGCGAGCTGCATCCGGGTCTCTACGTACTCGCCCACCCGGAGTGCCCGCCGCCGGTGCTGGAGGAGGCCGACTTCGTGGGCTCGACCGCGGCGATGATCCGGGCGCTGGACGCACGGCCCCGGGGGCGGGTGGCGATGATCACCGAGTGCTCGATGAGCGACAACGTCGCGGTCGCGTATCCCGACCTCGAGTTCGTGCGTCCGTGCAACCTGTGCCCGCACATGAAGCGGATCACGCTGCCGAAGATCCAGCGCTCGCTCGAGAGCGGACGCTTCGAGGTGACGGTCGAGCCCGAGGTCGCCCGCCGGGCGCGGCGCGCCGTCGACCGGATGCTCGAGGTGGGGGTCGGCGCGAACCGGCGCCGGACGGCGTGAAGTGAGCACCCCGGCGCGCTGGAATCGCCGCACCGCGGACGTCGTCGTGGTCGGCACCGGCGTCGCGGGCCTGACCGCCGCGCTCGGAGCGGCCGCCGCCGGCCTGCGCGTCCACCTGCTGACCAAGACCGCGCTGTTGGAATCGGGCTCGAGCCCCCGGGCCCAGGGCGGAGTCGCGGTGGCGCTCGGAGCGGGAGACTCGCCCGAGCTCCACGCGGCCGACACCGTCGCGGCCGGCGCCGGGCTGGTCGATCCGAGGGTCGCCGAGGTCGTCGCGCGCGACGGCGTCCTGGCGGTCGAACGCCTGATCGCGATCGGGGCGGAGTTCGACCACGGCGCGGGCGGCGACCTCGCCTTCGGCGCGGAGGCGGCCCACAGCCGACGGCGCATCCTCCACGCCCGGGGTGACGCCACCGGTGCCGAGGTCGTCCGCGCGTTGGCCGAAAAGGTGCGCCACGAGGATCGCGTCGAGCGTTTCGAGGGCGTGTTCGTGGAGCGGATCGTGGACGGCGGGCGCGGGATCGTCGGGGTCCTGGCGCGCGGCTCCGACGGCGAGCGCACGCTGCACGCGGCACCCCGGATCGTCCTGGCGACCGGTGGCTCGGGTCAGCTCTACCGCTTCACCACCAATCCGGTGGAGGCGACGGCGGACGGGCTCCTGCTGGCGGCACAGGCCGGAGCGCGCCTGGTCGATCTGGAGTTCGTGCAGTTCCATCCCACTGCGCTGGCGGTGGGCACCGACCCGCTCCCCTTGCTGACGGAAGCGCTGCGCGGCGAAGGCGCCGTGGTGGTCGACGACCGCGGAGAGCGCTTCCTGGCCGCCGAGCACGAGGCGGGGGAGCTGGCGCCACGCGACGTCGTCGCGCGTGCCATCTGGCGCCGGCTGGCGGAAGGACGCCGGGTCTTCCTGGACGCGCGCGACGCGGTGGGCGAGGCCTTCCCGGAGCGGTTCCCGAGCGTCTTCGCCGCCTGCCGGGAGGCCGGCTTCGATCCCCGCGTCGAGCGGCTCCCGATCGTTCCGGCGGCGCATTACCACATGGGGGGCGTCGCGGTGGACGACGGCGGGCGTACCGGAGTGGACGGGCTCTGGGCCTGCGGCGAGGTCGCGTCCACGGGCGTCCACGGCGCCAACCGCCTGGCGTCCAACTCGCTGCTCGAGGCGCTGGTCTTCGGCGCCCGGGTCGCCGAGAGCCTCCGGGAGGCGGCCGGAGGGGCACGGTCCGAGCGCGATCTCGACGCTCGGGACGATCCGCCGGCCGGGCGGGGCGATCCCCGCCGCGCCGCGCCGTTGCTGCGCAAGCGGATCCGCGCGCTCGCCGGGTCGAAGCTCGGACTGGTGCGCGATCGGGCCGGGCTGCTCTTTGCCCTGGGCCGGTTGGCCGATCTGTGGGAGAGGTTGCCGCCGGGCGCTTCGGAGACCCGCAGCCTGCTCGCCGCGGGGACACTGGTCGCGGCCGCGGCGCTGCGCCGCGAGGAGAGCCGGGGGGCCCACTTCCGCTCCGACTTCCCGCACGAGCGGGAGGCCTGGCGGCGTCGCCAGACGATGACGGCGCGGGCCGACGCCGCCGAGCTGCACATTCGCTTCGAAGGACCCGACGATCCGCAGGCGGGTGCGGCGGGATGAGTCCGGCGCAGAGCGGGGGCCCCGATCTGCCGCCCGAGGCGTCCTGGCGCGCGTGCCTCGAGGCGGCGCTGGCCGAGGACCTGGGCCGCTCGGGCGACATCACCTCGCGGGCGCTGATCGCGGCCGACGCGCGCGCCCGCGGCCGGATCGTGGCTCGCCGGCCCGGGGTCGTCGCCGGCCTGCCGCTGGTCGAATGGATCCTCGCTCGACTGGGCCCTCCGCCCCGGCTGGAGCGCCGGACCTCCGATGGCGATCGCGTTCCCGCCGACACGGTGCTGGCGGAGCTCGAGGGCCCGGCCCGGCAGTTGCTCGCCGCCGAGCGGGTGAGCCTGAACCTGCTCGGCCGGTTGTCGGGCATCGCGACTGCGACCCGGCGCCTGGTGGACGCCGTGGCGGGGACCCGGGCGGTGATCCTCGACACGCGCAAGACGACCCCCGGGCTGCGCTCGCTCGAGAAGTACGCGGTGCGCTGCGGCGGCGGCGCGAACCACCGCTTCGGGCTCGACGACGCCGTCCTGATCAAGGACAACCACCTGGCCCTGGCGGGCGGACCGGGCGATGCGGTCCGGCGCGCCCGCGACAACGTCGGAAGCGGCGTCCGGGTGGAGGTCGAGGTGGCCCGGCTCGACTCGCTCGAGGATGCGATCTCGGCCGCTCCGGACGTCGTGCTGCTGGACAACTTCGCGCTCGCGGACCTGCGGCGGGCCGTGGCCGCCAACCGCGGCCGCGTCCTGCTCGAGGCCTCGGGCGGCATCACCCTGGAGACCGTCCGCGCGGTGGCCGAGACCGGCGTCGACCGGATCTCGGTCGGCTGGATCACGCACAGCGCCCCGGCGCTCGACGTCGCCCTCGACTTCGAGCCTGCGGCGGCCGTACTAGACTGACGGGCATGGCGGAGGAACTGGTTCAGATCGGGAAGCGGCGGCCACCGGACGGGCGGCCGCGGCGTGAGCCTCGGCCGGAGTGGCTCCGGATCCGGATCGCGACGCCGGCGCAGTACCACACGGTGCGCCGTCTGGTCGACGGATTGAGCCTGCACACCGTGTGCGAGGAGGCCCGCTGCCCCAACATCTACGAGTGCTGGGGCGAGCACGGGACCGCGACCTTCATGATCCTGGGCGAGATCTGCACCCGGCGATGCGGATTCTGCGCCGTCACCTCGGGGCGGCCGGCGGCCGGCACCGACCCGGGAGAGCCCGAGCGTCTCGCCGATGCGGTCGCCAGCATGAGGCTGCGTCACGTCGTGGTCACCTCGGTCGACCGCGACGACCTCGAGGACGGCGGCGCGCGGCACTGGGCGGAGGTGATCGAAGCCGTCCACCGGCGCGCTCCCGACTGTTCGGTGGAGGTGCTCACGCCGGACTTCCGCGGCGTCGCCGACGCTCTGGACGTCGTGCTCGGAGCCCGGCCGCAGATCTTCAGCCACAACGTGGAGACCGTGCCGGAGCTCTATCACCGCGCCCGCCCGGGCAGCCGTTACGACCGCAGCCTCGCGCTGCTCGCGGACGCGGCCTCGCGGCGGGACGCCGGGGCTTTCGACGGCCGGGTCAAGACCGGGATCATGGTCGGGCTGGGCGAGACGCCCGCCCAGGTCCGGGCGACCCTGCGGGAGATCCGCTCGGCGGGCGTCGAGGTGCTCACCATCGGCCAGTACCTGCAGCCGACCTCGAAGCACCTCCCGGTCGAGCGCTACGTCCCGCCCGAGGAGTTCGCCGAGCTCAAGGCTCATGCCGGCGAGCTCGGATTCGCCCACTGCGAGTCGGGGCCGCTGGTGCGCTCGAGCTATCACGCGCACGAGCAGGTGGGCCGTCCCCTGCGCGAGGCGCCGGCCTCCGCCCCCTGAGAATCGCGGCCGGCGTCGAAAGTGGCGCGAGGAGAGTGCTTTGCGTCGCAGCCGCCGCTGGTTAGAATGGATCGGATGAGGACTCCCAGGTGACCGACGCCCCGATCCAGGTCCGAGCTCTGTCCGAGCTCGACCTCCAAGATATCGTCCGGATCGGCGAGAAGACCCGCAGCGTCTATCAGCCGGACCTCTGGGAGGACCGGGTGACCTACTACCTGAGGCGCGACCCGGAGGGCTCGGTGGTCGCCGAGTCGGGCGGACGGGTGGTGGGGTTCATGCTCGGCGACGTCCGCGCCGGCGAGTTCGGCATCGAGGAGCCGAGCGGCTGGATCGAGGTCATCGGGGTCGATCCGGAGTTCGCGGGCCGTGGAGTCGGCACCGCCCTGGCGGCTGAGATGCTCGCCCGCTACCGCAGCCGCGGCATCCGGCGGGTGCGCACGATGGTCGACGAGGCCATGCCGCAGGTCGAGCGCTTCTTCGTCCGCACCGGCTTCGCCCCGGACAGCCTGCGCCCCTTCGTGATCGAGCTTCGGGACTGAGGAACACGCGACCCATGGCCAATGTCGAGACCGACGAGCTGCCCCGGCGATTCCACGCCGCGGTCGAGAAGTGGCGGCAGACGTTCCTGCCCGACTTCGACTACCTGATCGAGAACTGGGAACGGTTCTTCCCGCGCGATCCGCGCTTCCGTCTCTGCGCCTACCGCGAGTGCGGCATGCCGTGCTCGATCGAGTGCGGTGACGAAGCGGGCAAGGACAAGTACCGCCGCGCGTGCGAGATGAAGCCGGATGCGGCGCAGCACCTGGCCGCAGCCATCCGGGCCCAGGCCTCGACGGAGTTCGGCTCGATCCAGCAGCATCAGCTCACCCTCGCGCGGGCGCAGGACGAGGAGGAGCAGGCGATGGTCCTGCGCATGATGGCCGAGGAGCTGCGCCACGGCTACCAGATGCTCCACCTGTTGGTCTCGGACGACTGGAAGCCGATCACCGGGCAGTCGAGCGAGGAGATGCTCGAGGAGATCCTCTCGATGCGCACCGGCTCCCACGTCCTGGGGGCCTTCAACATCGATTTCGAGTCCTTCGTCGACAACATCGTGTTCTGCGCCCTCATCGATCGCGTGGGCAAGTACCAGCTGGCGATGCAGAAGGTCTCGGCCTACGCGCCGATGGCCGAGTCGATGCCCCAGATGCTGCGCGAGGAGGCGTACCACCTGGCCACCGGGGTCGTGCCGCTGAGGCGTTGGGTGGTCAAGGCCGCGAAGGGGTCGCAGATGATCACCATGGAGGTGATCCAGAAGCACCTCTACAAGTGGGTCCCGCGCGCGCTCGAGATGTTCGGCGACGAGCGCGGCGGCGGCACGAACGTCCGCTTCGGCCTCAAGCCGATGAAGAACGCCGAGGCGCAGGACCAGTACTGGAAGGAGATCGCCAAGGTTGTCCGCGATCTCAACCTGCGCTACCTGCGGGCGCGTCTCCCGAAGCTCACGGCGGCGACCGCGGAGGAGCTGCTCGACGGGTTCGAGGCGGACCGCGAAACCCGCCAGGGCGTCCGCTTCGAGGACCTCCTCCGCCTGCCGGACCGCGGCTACTTCCGGCGCCGGGGGGTCCCGGCCTTCGGGATGGTCGGAGTCGACGGCGTGACCTTCGACGACGTGGACGGCTTCCTCGGGCACCTCTCCCGGACCCTTCCGGACGGTTATCGCGCGACGCGGGATTTCGCCGACTACGTCGAGGCGCTGCGCCAGGTCGCGGCGGGGGAGAGGACCGCAGAGGAGGCGCAGCGCGTCATGCCCCAGCTGCGCCGCGTCGGCGGCGTCTGCCCGTGCTCGCGGGCGGTGCGCTGGGTCGCCGACGAAGTGGTCGAGCTCCCGGAGTCCGGGATCGTTCAGGGCGGCTGAGCGCCGACCCTCCGGAGGTTGCCGATGGCAGGACTCTTCTCCTGGCTGATCCGACGGGGCCTGCCCCTGGTGCCCAAGCCGATCGTGGGCCGGGTGGCGCGCCGCTACGTGGCCGGCCCGACGCTGGACGACGCCCTGCGCAAGATCGAGGAGCTCGCCGCGGAGGGCGCGATGGCGACCCTCGACCTGCTCGGCGAGGAGGTCAAGGAGCGCTCCAAGGCGGTCGCCAGCACGGACGAGTACGTCCGCATGCTCGACGCCATCGGGGAGCGTGGCTTGAACGCCAACATCTCGGTCAAGCCGACCGCCGTCGGCCTCAAGATCGACCGTTCGTTCTGCCTGGAGAATTTCGAGCGGATCGCCTCGTCGGCGCGCGATCACGGCAATTTCGTCCGCCTCGACATGGAGGACGCGACGACCACCGATGCCACGCTGGACGTCTACCGCACCCTCCAGCCCCGGTACGGCAACCTCGGGGTCGTGCTCCAGGCCTACATGCGCAGGACGCTCTCGGACATCGCCGCGCTCCCCGACGACCGCACCAACGTGCGCCTGTGCAAGGGAATCTACATCGAGCCCCGGGCGATCGCCTTCAAAGGCTACGAGACGGTGCGGCTCAACTTCCTGGCGGCGCTCGAGAAGCTCTTCGCGAGCGGGATCTACGCCGGGGTCGCGACCCACGACGAGCACTTGGTGTGCGGCGCCCTGGCCCTGATCGACCGATACCGGGTCCCGCGCGAGCGCTACGAGTTCCAGATGCTGCTGGGCGTCGAGCCCGCCCTGCGCAAGATCCTCCTCGAGGGCGGACATCGCCTGCGCGTCTACGTCCCGTACGGCAAGGACTGGTACCCGTACTCGACACGGCGGCTGCGCGAGAATCCGGAGGTCGCCAAGAACGTCCTGCGCTCCATTTTCGGAGGCGGTTGAGACGGCGTCGTGACGGGGCCGGCCGCTCCGGTGCCGGCGTCCTCGCGGCGGCGGTGACGGGCAGCTTCCGGCCGGGCGCTCCGAGCGGGTAGGATGTGGCTCGAGGAACGCGCATGACCCCGCAACTCGCCGTGAACCGTCCGGGCGTCTCGGGTCTCCGGGTGACCGTGCTCCAGGTCCGCGACGACCCGACCGCCGAACGCCAGGAGCAGGATTGCTTCGTCCGTAGGTCCGGACTGGCGGCGGACCGGTTCCGCTTCCTCAACCTGCTCGAGGCCCCGGTGCCGGCCCCCCGGGAGCTCGGGGAGGGCGACGTCCTGGTGCTGGGGGGCGCCGGTGCGCACTCGGTGACCGAGCCCCACTCCTTCACCGCACCGCTCACCGACCTCGTCCGGCGTTGGATCGAGGCAGGTCGTCCGTTGCTGGGCTCGTGCTTCGGGCACCAGTTCGTGGCGCAGGCGCTGGGCGGCGAGGTGATCGTCGACGTCGATCGCGCCGAGGTGGGGACATTCGACCTGGATCTGACGGACGCCGGGCGGCGCGACCCGCTGTTCGCCGGGCTCCCCGGGAGCTTTCCCGTGCAGCTGGGGCACCGCGACCGGGTTCGCCGGCTGCCGCCGGGTGCGATCGAGCTGGCGACGACCGCCGCTTGTCCGAACCAGTGCTTCCGGATCGCCGGACGGCGGGTCTGGGGCTGCCAGTTCCACGTCGAGATGGACGACCGGGCGGTCCTCGAGCGCGCTTCGCTCTATCGCGGGACGTACGCTCCGGGGGCGGGCGGCATCGACCGCCTGGCGGCGCGGCTGCGTCCGTCGCCGGAGGCGTCGGGCCTCTTCGGACGCTTCCTGGAGCTGGCTGCGGCGGGAGACGAGCGGCCGTGAAGAAGCGGAAGCGCAAGGACTCCGACACGCGAGACCCCTCGACGGAGGGCCTCTCCGCGACCAAGGTCGCCCGGGTCCGCCGGGTCACCGGTCCGGTGACCATCCCCGAGCTCGCCCGAGCGGCCGCTCCCGAGAGCTACTACGACGCGGCGGTGATCCTGATCGCGCACCCGGAGAACCGCAAGCTCGGGAACCGCTTCACGCTTGCCCCGGGCGGCACGATCGACATCGGGCGGTCGCCCTCTGCCGACATCAGCCTGCCCGAGGTGCCGTCGCTGTCGCGCAGCCACGCCCGTCTGCTCCACAAGGGCGACCACGTGGAGGTCGAGGACCTCGGTAGCCGCAACGGGACGTTCGTCAACGACCGCCAGGTCCGGAGCACGGTGGAGTTGCGCACGGGGGACCGCTTCCAGGTCGGCTCGGTGCACTTCAAGTTCCTCCAGGAGCGCGACGTGGAGCACGCCTACCACGAGGCGATCTACCAGATGGTCATGCGCGACGGCCTGACCGAGGTCTACAACCGGCGCAAGTTCCAGGAGGAGGGTGCGCGCGAGGTGGCCCGGGCGACCCGCCACGACCGGCCGCTGGCGCTGGTCCTTTTCGACATCGACCACTTCAAGGTGATCAACGACACCCACGGTCACCTGTGCGGGGACAGCGTCCTCAAGCAGCTCGCGGCACGCGTCGGCGGCATGCTGCGGCCCGAGCAGATCTTCGCGCGGGTGGGGGGTGAGGAGTTCGGGGTGCTCTGCCCCGAGACCGACCTCGCCGGCGCGGCCAAGATGGCGGAGCGGATGAAGGGCACCTTCGCGGACCGTCCCTTCGACTGCGGCACGGGCTCGATCGCCGTGACCTGCTCGTTCGGCGTCGCCGGCGTGGCGCCGAAGGTGCGCAGCCTGGACGACCTCGTCGCCGCCGCGGACCGGGCGCTCTACCGGGCGAAGAACCAGGGTCGGGACCGCATCGAGATCGAGCCCCTGGAGGCAGGCGCCAGGTGACCGTGTCGTCGTGACGCCGGTCCGTGGATAGAATGGGGCGGTGCCGCGCACGCGCCGCCAGTACAACTGCTCGAACTGCCCCGCCTACTGCTGCACCTACGACTACATCGAGGTGACGGCAGCGGACCTCGCCCGTCTGGCCGCGTCCTTCGGCCTGACGGAGGCGGTGGCCGAACGGCGCTTCACCAAGAAAGCCCGGGTGGACGGGCGCGAGATGCGGGTCCTGCGCCACCAGCGGGACGAGGTCTTCGGCACCGCCTGCCGGTTCCTGGATCCGGAGACCCGGCGCTGTGGCGTCTACGACGCCCGTCCGGCCATCTGCAGGTCCTACCCCGGGACCGCCCGGTGCGGCTTCTACGACTTCCTGTGCTCGGAGCGGCGGAGCCAGGACGATCCCGAGTACGTTCCCTCCTTCACCCGCGGGTGAGCCGGGGAGCGGACGGGGAGCGGCGCGGTGCTCAGAAGCCTCCACGTTCGCAATCTCGCGCTCCTCGCCGGCGGCGAGCTCGAGCTCGGACCCGGATTCAACGTCCTGACCGGCGAGACGGGCGCGGGCAAGTCGCTGGTCGTGGACTCGATCGGCCTGCTGGCCGGGGCGCGGGCGGCGAGCGACCTGGTGCGCGAGGGGGCGGAGACGCTGGCGGTGGCCGGAGTCTTCGACCTCTCGCCGGAGACGCGCGGTCGACTGGTCGAGTCAGGCCTGGACGCCGAGTCCGACGAGCTCGTCGTGCGCCGTGAGATCGGCCGCGAGGGTCGCAACCGCGTGTTCCTGAACGACCAGCCGGCGACGCTGCGCCTGCTGCAGGAGATCGCCCCCTCGCTGCTCCGCATCCATGGACAGCGCGAGGAGCTGGGTCTCGCGAATCCCGAGCTGCAGCGCGAGTGGCTGGATCGCGCGGGGGGCGCGCCGGCGCTACCGCTGCTGGCGAAGACGGCCGCCGCCTTCGAGCGCTGGCGCGCGGTGTCCGATCGTCTCGAGCGGCTGAGCGGCGACCGGCGATTGCGTCAGGAGCGGCTCGATCTGCTGCGGTTCCAGGCGCGCGAGATCGACGAGACGGGGCTCTCCGCCGGGGAGGAGGACGACCTGCGCCGCGACCGCGACGTCCTGCGCCACGGCGAGGCGATCCTCCAGGCCCTCGCGGCCGGTTTCAACGCGCTGGTCGAGGACGAGGGCGCCGCCACCGAGAGGTTCGCCCTGGCCCGGCAGGAGCTCGCGGCGATCTCGGCCTGGGAACCGACCGCCGCCGGGGCGCTCGCGGAGCTCGAGGAGCTGCAGACGCGCACCGCGGAGCTCGGGCGGGCGCTGGCCGAGCGGCTGGCGGAGATCGAGACCGAGCCCGGCCGCCTGGACGCGGTGGAGGCGCGCCTGGCGGTGATCGAGCGCCTGTTGCGCAAGTACGGCTGCGACTCGGCCGGGATCCTGGCGCGGCGCGACGAGATCCGGACCGAGCTCGCCGAGCTCGAGGACGACTCCAGTCACCGCGAGGAGCTCGTGGCCGAGGCCGAGCTGGCGCTCGAGGAGTACCGGGTCGCCGCGGAGGAGCTGTCCGAAGCCCGCCGGCGCTGGGGCAGCGGTCTCGCGGAACGGCTCGAGGACGAGCTCACCGAGCTCGCCCTGAAGGGCACCCGCTTCGAGGTCGCGCTCGAGCGCACCCGCCGTGGCGACAGCCCGCTGCAGGTCGCCGGTGAGGCGGTGGAGTTCGGAGCGCACGGCTTCGATCGCGTCCAGTTCCTGTTCGCGCCCAACCCGGGCGAGCCGCTGCTGCCCCTGGCCCGCACCGCGTCCGGAGGCGAGTTGGCCCGCGTCTCCCTCGCCCTGCAGCTCGCCGCGCACGGCGAGGAGGTGGGGGGCGGACCGACCCTGGTCTTCGACGAGGCCGACGCGGGACTCGGGGGGGCACAGGGGGCGGCTCTGGGACGCAAGCTCGCGCGGCTCGCGCGGCGGGGGCAGATCCTCGCGGTCACCCACCTGCCCCAGGTCGCGAGCTTCGCCCACCGACACCTCCGGGTGGCCAAGCGGAGTCGGGCCGGGCGCACCTTCGCCGACGTCGTCACCCTCGAGCGGGAGGACCGCGTCGGCGAGATCGCCCGGATGGTCTCCGGTTCGCGGGTCACTTCGGTCTCCAAGGAGCACGCCGAGGAGATGCTGTCCGGGGCCGAGGCGGAGCGCCGATGACGGCGACCGCCGGCGCGGCCGGACGACCGCCCGTCTGGCGATTCGGAGACGATCCGGACCGGGTCGCGGCAGCCGTGGCGGCGGGGGCGGTGTGCGCCGTGCCCACCGAGTCGAGCTACGGGCTCGCGGTCGATCCGCTCGACGCCGCCGGCGTCGCCGCCGTGTTCCGCCTCAAGGGGCGCTCCTGGCGTCGCCCGCTGCCGGTCGTGGGCGCGGATGCCGCGGCGTTCGAGGGCCTGGGCGTGGATCCGCGGGACCCGGCGCTCGAGTGGGCCGCGCGCCGCTGGCCGGCGCCGCTGACCGTGCTCGTGGGCCTGCGCCGGCCGGTCCCCGCGGCGGCGGGCGCGCCGACTCTGGCGGTCAGGGTTCCCGCCCACGAGCGCCTGCGGGGGCTGCTCGCGGCCCTCGACCGGCCGCTCACCGCCACCTCGGCGAACCCGAGCGGCGAGCCGCCGTATCTCGACCCGGATGCGCTGTCGGCGTGGCTCTCGCGGAGCGCACTCCAGGCCCTGCTGATCGACGGCGGGGTGCTCCCGGGCGGTCCGCCGTCGACGCTGGTCGAGCTGCGGGACGGCCGGCCGCACGTGTTGCGCCAGGGGAGGTACGAGCTTGACTGAAGGACACGCCAGAACCCTCCGAGGATCTCTGCTGGCCCTCTGCCTGGCCACCGCGCTCGCCGGGCCGTCGCCGGCGGCCGCGCCACCGGACTCCGCGCCGACGATCTCCGTCGACGCCCTCCGGCCCGGGATGCGCGGCTACGGGGAGACGGTATTCGCCGGGTCGAGGCCGGAGCGCTTCGACGTCGAGGTCCTGGGCGTGCTGCGCGACATCGCGCCGGGGACCGACTACGTCCTGGTGCGCCTGTCGGGCCACGGGCTGGAGCACGACGGCGTCGTTGCCGGGATGAGCGGGAGCCCGGTCTGGATCGACGGCAAGCTGGTCGGAGCGGTGGCGTTCGGCTGGCCGTTCGCGACCGAGGCGATCGCGGGCGTGACCCCGATCGGCGCCATGCGCCGGATCCCGGTGTCGTCCGCCTGGAGCGCCCCGGGCCGGCCGGTGGTCAGCCTCGCCGATCTCGCGGCGCGGCGGATCCCGGAGACGCTGCTCGCGGACCGGGCGGCCCGCCTGATGGGTTCCGCCGGGCTCGACTCGCGCCCGGCGGTGGTGTGGGGCGCAGGAGGGTTCTCCGACCGGGCGCTCGCCGCCCTTTCGCGCGCGCTGCCGGCGCTGGCTCCGGTCTCCGGCGGCCGGTCCGAGGCGGGAGCGGAAGAGCTGGTCGGCGGCTCGTCGATCGCGGCGCTGCTGATCGACGGCGACCTGCGCCTGGCCGCTACCGGAACGCTGACCGAGCGCGACGGAGATCGCATCCTCGCCTTCGGGCATCCGCTCGCGGGCCTGGGCGAGGTCAGCATTCCGCTGGCGCCGGCGGAGGTGGTGACCATCCTCCCGAGTCAGTTCAGCTCCTTCAAGATCGCCAATTCGGGAGCGGTGGTGGGCGAGTTCACCCGCGACCAGGCCACCGGGATCCTGGGGCGGCTCGGGGTGCAGCCGCGCACGATCCCGCTCGAGGTGACCGTCGCCGGACCGGCCCCGCGCGAGTTCCACCTGCGCCTGGCGCGGGTTCCCGACTTCGTGCCCCTGCTGGCGGCGATCGGGACCCTGGGCTCGATCGACTCGGTCGCCGCCGCCGGAGGGCTGCGCGGCGTGGACGTCGACCTCGACGCCGACCTGGGAGGGCGCGGGCACCTCGAGCTGCGTCAGAGCTTCGAGGGAGCGAACGCGGTCAACCAGACGGCGCTCTACGTCCTGGCGCTGTGCGACTTCCTCGAGCACAACGACCTCGCCGAGGTGGACCTGGCGGGTCTCCGGATCCGGGCGACCCCATGGACGGTGCAACGGACCGCCGAGGTGATCGGGGCCCACGCCTCCCGTTCGCGCCTCGAGCCGGGGGAGCGGCTGGAGATTCTGGTGGACCTGCGGGACTTCCGGAGCGGCCCGTCTCGCCGGCGCCTCGAGGTGGAGATCCCCGACGACCTGCCGGCCGGACGCTACACGTTGCTGGTGGGCGACGGCAGCAGCGTGGACGCCGCCCGCTTCGCGGTCGAACCGGCGGCTCCGGTGACCTTCGATCAAGCGCTCTCTCTGTTGCGCTCGCTGGGCAGCTCGCAGGAGCTCGACGTCCTCGGCGTGCTGCCCGGGACCGGCGTCGCGCTGGCAGGAGAGATCCTGCCGCGACTGCCGCCCTCGCTGCGGTCGATCTGGGCGGCGGGGGGCGGCGGCGGAGCGCGGCCGCTGCGGCTCGCGGTGGTCCAACGACAGCGCTTCCCGGAGCCGGGCCCGGTCTCCGGGCTGGTCCGCCTGAGCGTCGAAGTGCGCCGACCGCAGCCCACCACCGGAGACGAACCGGAGGCTGCGGGCGGCGACGCCGACAGGTCCGGAACGAAGAAGCCGGCCGCCGCGGTCTCGCAGGAGCGCCAGAGGCCGGGTTCCGAGCACAAGGAGCATCGATGACGAAGCGAGCTTGCGCCCTTCTCGTAACCCTCGTCGCGGCCGCGTCCGCGGCCGGTGCGTCGCAGGTCAAGATCTTCGCCACCCAGAGCGCCGAGGCGCTGCTCAAGGGCACCCTCGACGACGTCTCGGTGGACGCCGACGGCGTTCTCGCGCTGGCCCGTCACGCCGCCCGGGTGGCGGCGATCGACGAGCCGTTCGCGTTCAGCTTCGCGGCGCTTCCGGACGGCTGGGCGGTGGGCACCGGAAACGACGGCAAGGTGCTGGAGGTGCGGCGCGACGGCACGGTCGGCGTCCTGCTCGACGCGGCCGAGCCGGTCGTCTTCGCGCTCTGGGCGGACCCGGACGGCACCCTGTTCGCCGGGACCTCCCCGGACGGCAAGGTGTACCGGATCGCGGGCGGCAAGGCGGAGCCCTTCTTCGATCCCGGCGAGACGTACATCTGGTCGATCGTGCGCGGCTCGGACGGCGCACTGTGGGTTGCGACGGGCACCGAGGGCCGGCTCTACCGTGTCGATTCGAAGGGACACGGCGAGGTCGCCTTCGACAGCGAGGAGACCCACCTGCGCAGCCTGATGGCGTTGCCGGACGGCGACCTGCTGATCGGCACCGCGCCGTCCGGGCTGGTTCTGCGCTGGGACGCGAAAGCGGGGACCGCGCGGGCCCTCTACGATTCGTCGCTCTCGGAGGTCGTGGCGTTCGCTCCCGGGCCCGACGGCTCCGCCTGGGCGGCAGTGCTGGCCTCCGAGGCGAGCTTCCTCGACGTCGCGCCGAAGTCCGCGGGTGTAGCCGCGCAACATGGCGCGGAGGAGAAAGCCAAGCCGGCGGAGGGCGGAGACGACGAGCCGACGCCGGTGGTGGTCGTCACCGAGGAGGACGCGGACCACGGCGGGTCGGCGTCCGGCTCGCGGCCGAACGGCACCCGGGGACCGCGCAGCGAGCTGGTCCGGATCCTGCGCGACGGGCGGGCGGAGGCCGTCTGGAGCTCGCAGGAGGAGACCGTCTTCTCGCTCGCCTCCAGCGGCGCGACGCTGTGGGCGGGCACCGGCCTCGACGGCAAGCTCTACCGCTTCGAGGACGATCGCCCGCGGGTCGAGAAGGACCTCGAGGAGCGACAGATCGTGGGCCTCGTCGCCGGCCCGGACGGGCCCGCGATGCTGACGACCAACGCGGCCGGCGTCTGGCGCTTCGTCTCGGCGGCGCCGAAGGAGGGCCGTTTCACCAGCTCGGCGATGGACGCCGGACAGGCCGCTCGCTTCGGGGTCTTCCGCTGGCAGGGGGAGGCGCCCGCAGGAACCCGTGTCACGGTTTCCCTGCGCACGGGATTCTCGGCGGAGCCGGACCGCACGTGGTCGGACTGGTCGGCCCCGGCGGAGGGCAGGGAGATCCCACTGAGCTCGCTGCCGCAGGGCCGCTACGTGCAGTACCGGCTGCAACTGCGGGGAGCGGACGGCGCCGGTCCGCGGGTGAGCGGAACCGAGATCTCGTACCGGCAGGAGAACCTGCGCCCGCGGGTCGATCGGATCGAGGCCCTCGACCCCGGTCAGATCCTGGTACCGGCGGGCTTCAACCCCGGCGAGCAGACGTTCGAGCCGGCCCACCCGAACCGCGACGGCATCTTCACGACGCTGACCCCGGCGCTGCCGCGCGACGAGCGGTTCAAGAAGCTCTGGAAGCTGGGCTGGCGGACGTTGCGCTGGAAGGCGTCCGACCCCAACGGTGACGACCTCGAGGCGGCGCTCGCGGTTCGGCCGGAGGGCGGATCCGGGGATTGGATCCCGATGGCCGAGCACCTCGACGGCGACCACTACGGCTTCGACGCGACCGTCCTGCCCGACGGCCGCTACCGGTTCCGGCTGACGGTCTCCGACGCGCCGAGCAACGACGAGACGTCCGCGCTCGAGGCGAGCGTGATCTCGGAGCCGGTCACCGTGGACCACACGCCGCCCGTCCTGCGAGCGGCGGTGCGCGACGGGCGCGGCGCCCGTTTGACGGTGTACGATGCACAGAGTCCGCTGCGGACGGCGGAGGTCTCGATCGACGGCGCGGAGTGGCGGCCGCTGGCCGCGTCGGACGGGATGATCGACGGACGGACGGAGGTGCTCATCGTGCCAGAGATCCCGGACGGAGCTCATCTCGTCCTGGTTCGGGTCGGCGATGCCGCCTTCAACCAGCGCACCTTCGACCTGGCGGCGGAGCTGGGGAAGTGAGCGCCCGCATCGCGGTCTACCCGGGGTCGTTCGATCCGATCCACCACGGGCACCTCGACATCATCGCGCGTTGCCGGCCCATGTTCGACGAGGTCCTGGTGGCGGTGCTGGAGAACGAGGAGAAGCTCCCGATGTTCTCGGTCGCCGAGCGGGTCGAGATGATCCGGGAGCTGGTCGGGAGCGACGGATTCTGCCGGGTCCAGAGCTTCTCCGGCCTGCTGGTCGATTTCATGGACCGCCTCGGCGCGCACACCATCGTGCGCGGACTGCGGGCCGTCTCCGACTTCGAGTACGAGTTCCAGATGGCGCTGATGAACCGGCGCCTCAATCCGCGCATCGAGACCGTCTTCATGATGCCCAAGGAGGACTTCAGCTATCTGTCGAGCCGCCTGGTCAAGGAGGTCTTCCGCCTCGGGGGCAACCTCGAGGGGCTGGTGCCGCCGCCGGTACTCTCGCGCATGGCCGCTCACCTGGCGGACCACGGGACCGCCGGAGGGGGGGCTTGAGCCTGGAGAGCTTCGTCCGGGCGCTGCCCAAGGTGGAGCTGCACGTCCACCTCGAGGGCGCGATGCCGCCGCGAACCCTCCTCTCGTTGGCGCGGAAGCGGGGCGTGACCCTGCCGGCCTCGACCGAGGAAGCGTTGCGGGAGTGGTTCCGTTTCCGCGACTTCGACCACTTCGTGGAGATCTACGTGGCGTGCTCGCGGGTGCTTCAGCATCCCGAGGATTTCCGGCTGCTGATCGGCGATTTCGCGGCCGATCAGGAGCGGCAGAACATCCGCTATACGGAGGTCCACTTCACGGTCGGGACGCACTGGCTCAACGGCGTCGCCGTGGGCGAGGTCCTCGACGCGATGGAGGAGGGGATCCGCGCCGCCGAACGGGAGCGCGGTGTGGTCCTGCGTCTGATCCCGGACATCGTGCGCGACGTCGGCAACCGCACCGCGGACCCGACGCTCGAGTGGGCGATCGAGGCGGGCCGTCGGGGCGTGGCGGTAGCCCTCGGCCTCACCGGGCGGGAGGCCCTCTATCCGAGCGAGCCCTTCGCGGAGCACTTCGAGGCGGCGCGCCGGAACGGCCTCCACGGCGTAGCCCACGCCGGCGAGCACGCCGGTCCCGCGGCGGTCTATTCGGTGCTCGACGCCTGCGGCGCGGAGCGGATCGGCCACGGCGTTCGCTCGATCGAGGACGAAGCCCTGGTCGAGCGCCTGCGGCTGTCGCGTACGCCGCTGGAGGTCTGCCCGACCTCCAACGTCTGCCTGGGCGTCGCGCCCGACCTCGCGCATCACGCCTTCGACCGGCTGCGTCGGGCCGGACTCGAGCTCTCGGTCAACACCGACGACCCGGCGCTGTTCGACACCGACTTGTCGCGCGAGTTCCTGCGGCTCGCGGCGGCCTTCGACTACGGCCCGGAGACGATCGTCGCGCTGGCTCTGGACGCCTTGCGCCACAGCTTCCTGCCGGCCGACGCCAAGGCCCGGCTGGAAGCGGCCATGCGCGAGGAGATCGAGACGCTGGCCGAGCGCCATCTGGGCCGCGCGCTGGCCGGCTGACCCGCCCGCGCCGGTCGCTCCCGCCGCCGGTTCCAGGATCCCGCCGCAATGTCACCCCGTTTCGACTGACTCCGTCACCATCCGGCGCCTAACCTGCCGGGTGGGATGTCGATCCGACTCGAGCAGCTCACCAAGCGCTACGACGGCAGACCCGTCGTCTCGAACCTCTCCCTGGAGGTCGCCAAGGGCAGCCTCTGCGTCCTGCTCGGACCGTCGGGAAGCGGAAAGAGCACCGTCCTGCGGCTGATCGCGGGTCTCGCCGCCGCCGATTCGGGCCACATCCTGCTCGACGGCCGCGACCTCGAAGGAGTACCGGCACGGCGACGGGGCTGCGGCTTCGTGTTCCAGAACTACGCCCTCTTCCGGCGCATGACGGTGGCGGCGAACGTGGAGTTCGCCTTGCGCGTCGAGGGCGTCGCGCGAACGGAGCGCCGGCGCCGGCGCGACGAGCTGCTCGAGCTGGTCGGGTTGGCCGGACTCGGCGGGCGACTGCCGGGTCAGCTCTCTGGCGGCCAGCAACAGCGCGTCGCGTTGGCGCGCGCCCTCGCCCATCGCCCGCGGGTGCTGCTCCTCGACGAGCCGTTCGGCGCCCTCGACGCTCGCATCCGGCTCGATCTGCGGCGCAGCCTGAAGACGATCCAACGCGAGCTCTCGGTCACCACGCTGTTCGTCACCCACGACCAGGAGGAGGCGTTCGAGCTGGCGGACCGCGTCGCGGTGCTCGCCCACGGGCGCCTGGTCGAGGAGGGACCGCCGGCCGAGCTCTACCTGCGCCCCGAGAGCGAGTTCGTTGCGGTCTTCCTCGGCGGCGCCAACCTCTGGGTGGGCGAGAGCGGTCGCCGGGGCGTGCGGCTGGGGCCGGTGGAGATGCCGTTGGCCGAGGCGGTCCGCGGCGACGGGATCGCCCGCCGGGTCCAGGTCCTCGTGCGCCCCGAGGACGTCGCCCTGAGGCGTCGGCGCGAGGAGCTCGAGCACCCGGTCCTGGGCGAGGGCGAAGTCGTCGAGGCGGCCTTCTCGGGCGCGGCGGAACGGGTGCGAGTGCGGCTGCCGGCGTTGCCCGGGGTCCGCGTCATCCAGCCACCGCCGCCGTTCGGCGACGAGCACATCGCGGTCGACGCCAGCCGATCCCAGCACGTCTCGCGGCGCGAGCCGCTCGCCGTCGGGGACCGGGTCTGGGTCGGCGTGCGCCGGCTCCACGCCCTGCTCCATCCGGGCCTCCAGTTCGCGGTCGTGGGCGGGGCAGGAGTCGTCGGCTTCGCCGAGGAGCTGGCCCGCCTCACCCAGGCGCGGCTGGAGCGGCCGGTCGCGCTCGCGGACCTGCCGGAGCTCGAGGCCCAGGCGCCGGTCGATCTCGTGGTCGCGCAGAAGGACCCGGACGGGGGCGAGCAGCGGGCGACGGCGTTGCTCGCGGCGTTGCCCACGGCGCACCTGCTGCTGGTCGACGCTGCCGCGCCGCTGCCACCGCGGCGGCTCCTGGTCGCCGTGGCGGTGGGCGAGCCGGGCAAGGAGGACGTGGCCTTCACGGGCCGGCTGGCGCGTCACCTCGGCTCGCACGCGACGGTGCTCAGCGTCCTCGGGCCCGACGCCACCGAGGACGAACGGCGGGCGGCTGAGCGGTTCGTCGCCGGCTGCGTGCGCACCCTGGGGCGTTGGGGAGTGCCCGCGGAGCCCCGGACGATGCGCGGGGATCTGAGAGCGAACGTGGCCGGCTTGCTCGCGGACGGGCACGATTGGCTGGTCGTCGGCACTCCGTTGGCCGACGATTCCGGGCGAGTCCGATGGGGACGGCCGAGCCGCAGCCTGTTCGACAGCGCGCGCGGCCGGCCGGTGCTGGTCGTGCGCGCCGCGGCGGCGGCCACGGTGGCGTGACCCGTCCGGCGGCTCGGCCGCCGAGGGGAGGAGGGAGGAGCGGTTCCGTGAAGATCCGAGCTCTCGGCATCCTGGCCTTTCTTCCGCTCGCTCTGGCGACGGCGGCGGGCGCGCAGAAGGCGGCGGGCTCCGCCGGCAAGGGGATCGAGCTCGAATCGGCGGACGGCGAGGTCCGGCTCCGCCTGCGCGGCTACCTGCAGTTCGACGGCCGTTGGTTTCTGGAGGAGCAAGCCGGCGGACGGGCGACGGACACCCTGGCCGTGCGCCGGGCCCGACCGATCCTGGAAGGAACGGTCCACGGCCAGTTCGGATTCCGGATCATGCCCGATTTCGGAGGCGGCAAGACGGAGCTCACCGATGGCTATCTCGAGGCCCGCTTCTCGAAGGCGGCGACGCTGCGCGTCGGGAAGTTCAAGCCGCCGGTGGGCCTCGAGAGGCTGCAGTCGGCGACCGACCTGGCGTTGGTCGAGCGGGCGCTCCCGACCGATCTGGTGCCCAACCGGGACGTCGGGGTCCAGCTCGGCGGCGGAGTCGCCGCGGGCCGCCTCGAGTACGCGCTCGGGATCTTCGACGGAGTCGTCGACGGCGGCTCGGGGGATCTGGACTCGAGCGACGCCAAGGAGCTCGCGGCACGGCTGGTCTGGCGGCCGCTGGCCAGAGCGGGCGGCGGCGACCTCGGTCTCGGCCTGGCGGCCAGCCGGGGCGAGGAGTCCGGAACGCCCTCCGCGCCCGCTCTGCCCGTTTTTCGCAGCCACGGACAGCAGACCTTCTTCTCCTTCCGCTCGGACGGCACCGGGCCCGGGTCCGCGGTGGCCGCGGGCCGGCGGACGCGCTGGGCGCCGCAGGGGTGGTTCTATCGCGGACCGTTCGGGGTGCTCGCCGAGTGGGTCGCGAGCGCACAGCGGGTGGCGCGCGGAGACGACGCCGCGGTGCTGACCAGCACGGCGTGGCAGGTTCAGCTCTCGTGGGTGGCGACGGGCGAGGACGACTCCTACCGGGGAGTCGCGCCGCGCCGCCCCTTCGGCTCCGACGGCGGCCTCGGTGCGTGCCGGATCGCGATCCGGGCCGCCGGTCTGTCGGCCGATGCCGGCGCCTTCCCGGTCTACGCCGATCCGGCCCGGGCGGCCCGCCGGGCGCAAGCGCTCGGAGCGGCCGTCTCCTGGGATCTCACCAGCGGCGTGCGCTGGATGCTCGACTACGAATGGACCCGATTCGACGGCGGCGCCGCCGGAGGCGCGGACCGCGGAGACGAGCGTGTCCTGTCGACGCGCTTCCAGATCGCGTTCTGAGCGGGACCTGCCGTCGATCCTCGAAAGGAGACCGCCATGAATCGCAAGCTCTTCCCGTTCGTCCTGGCGACGGTCCTGGCCGCACCCGGCGTCGGGACCGCGCCCGCGGGGGCGGCGGATTCCGTGCGTCTGCTCAACGTCTCCTACGATCCGACGCGCGAGCTCTACCAGGAGGTCAACCGCAGCTTCGCCCTGGAGTGGCGCCGGAAGGCGGGGCAGTCCCTGACGATCGACCAGTCGCACGGTGGCTCGGGCCGGCAGGCGCGATCGGTGATCGACGGGCTCGAGGCCGACGTCGTCACCCTGGCCCTGGCCGCCGACGTCGATGCCATCGCGCGCGCCGGGTTGCTGCCCGCGGACTGGCAGCAACGGCTGCCCGACAATTCCTGCCCCTACACGTCGACGATCGTGCTGCTGGTGCGCCGGGGCAATCCCAAGCAGATCCACGACTGGGACGATCTCGCGCGGCCCGGCATCTCCGTGATCACGCCGAACCCGAAGACCTCGGGCGGGGCGCGGTGGAACTATCTCGCGGCCTGGGGCTGGGCTCTGCGCAAGTACGGCTCGGAGGCGAAGGCGCGCGACTTCGTGACCGCCATCTACCGCAACGTACCCGTGCTCGACACCGGCGCCCGGGGCTCGACCATCACCTTCGTCGAACGGGGGATCGGCGACGTCCTCGTCGCCTGGGAGAACGAAGCGCTGCTCTCCCTCGCCGAGCTCGGTCCTGACAGGTTCGAGATCGTCGTGCCCTCGGTCACGATTCTCGCCGAGCCGCCGGTCGCCGTGGTCGAGGCGGTCGCGCGCCGTCACGGGCTGCTGGACGTGGCGCGCGCCTACCTCGAGTACCTCTACTCTGCGGACGGCCAGGAGCTGGTTGCGAGACACTACTTCCGGCCACGTGACGAAGCCGTCGCGAAGCGCCATGCGGCGCAGTTTCCCGCGGTCGAGACCTTCACGATCGACGAGGTCTTCGGCGGCTGGACCCGTGCCCAGCGACAGCACTTCGCGGACGGCGGAGAGTTCGACCGGATGTCGGCAGGAATGCGGTGAGCGGACGTGGGGAGCGGGGCCCGCTGCCGGGGTTCGGGCTGACGCTCGGCTCGACGCTGCTCTACCTCGGACTGCTCGTGCTGATCCCGCTCGCCGCCGTTGTGGTCAAGACCGCCTCGCTTCCGCTCGACCGGATCTGGGAGCTGGCGACGTCGCCGCGGGCGCTCGCCTCGTACCGTCTCACTTTCGGCGCCGCTCTGGCCGCCGCTTCGGTCAACCTCGTCTTCGGCGTCCTGGTGGCCTGGGTGCTCGAGCGCTATCGCTTCCCCGGCCATCGCGTCGTCGACGCGCTCGTCGACCTGCCCTTCGCGCTGCCGACGGCGGTCGCGGGAATCTCCCTCGCGGCCGTCTACGCCCCCAACGGCTGGCTCGGCCGTTGGCTGGAGCCGGCCGGGTTGAAGGTGGCCTACACCCCTCTGGGCGTCGTGGTGGCCCTGACCTTCGTCGGGCTGCCTTTCGTGGTGCGGACGGTGCAACCGATCCTGCGTGACCTCGACCCGGCGATCGAGGAGGCGGCGGCGACGTTGGGAGCGGGTCGCCCCCGAGCGCTCGCGAGCGTGGTCCTGCCCGAGTTGGCGCCCGCCGCGACGACCGGATTCCTCCTCGCCCTCGCTCGGGGCCTCGGCGAGTACGGATCGGTGATCTTCATCGCGGGAAACCTGCCCATGAAGTCGGAGATCACGGCGCTGCTCATCCTCGTCCGGCTCGAGGAGTACGACTACGCCGGGGCGACCGCCATCGCACTGGTGTTCCTGGTCGCCTCCTTCTCGCTCCTGCTGGTGGTGAGCCGGCTGACCGCGCGGGGCCGGTCCGCAGGTGCGGGATGAGCCGGCGCTGGGTGGATCCGCGCTCCGAGCCGATCTGGCTGCGCGCCGGCGCGCTCTGCCTGGCGCTCGGCTTCCTCGCGCTCTTCCTCGTGGTCCCGCTGGCGGCGGTCTTCGTGCAGGCGTTCGCACACGGTTGGCGCGAGTACGTGGCCGCCGTCCGGGATCCCGTGGCCCTGGCCGCCGTGCGTCTGACCCTCCTGGTGGCGGTGATCGTGGTGCCGCTCAACACGATGTTCGGGCTCGCCGCAGCCTGGGCCGTGACCCGCTTCCGGTTCCGCGGCAAGCGCTTTCTCGTCACGTTGATCGACCTGCCGTTCAGCGTCTCCCCGGTCGTCGCCGGCATGCTTTTCGTTCTGCTCTTCGGCGCCCAGGGGCTGTTCGGTCCCTGGTTCGCCGAGCACGGGTTCCGCGTGCTGTTCGCCCTTCCGGGCATCGTCCTGGCGACCCTGTTCGTCACTCTTCCGTTCGTCGCGCGGCAGCTGATCCCGCTGATGGAGTCCCAGGGGGCGAGCGAGGAGGAGGCGGCGACGACGCTCGGGGCCGGAGGATGGCGGACCTTCTTCTGGGTGACGCTGCCCAAGATCCGCTGGGCGCTCGTCTACGGCGTCATCCTGACGAACGCCCGGTCGATGGGGGAGTTCGGTGCGGTGTCGGTGGTCTCGGGCCACATCCGGGGCCGCACCAACACGATCCCGCTGCACGTCGAGATCCTCTACAACGAATACCAGTTCTCGGCGGCGTTCGCGGTCGCGTCGCTGCTGACCCTGCTCGCGCTGGCGACGCTCGTCCTCCAGACGCTGCTCGAGCCGCGCCGCCGGGCGAGCGGCTGAGGTAGCCTCTCGCCGTGCGCCGATGGAGCCTTCGAGGCCTCCTGCAGACGGGCGCTCTGGCGCTGGTCGCGGCGTCGGTGCTCGCGGGACTCTCCGTCACCTTTCTCCAGGTGCGCGGATTGGCACGCGAGGAGGCGCAGACGCGGGCGTCCCGCGCCTCGAGCGTCGCCGCCGAGGAGCTGGTGCGGCTGCGCGAGGGGGTCGAGAGAGCCGCGAGCCTGCTGGCAGAGCGCCCGAGCCTGGCGCGGTTGGGGAGAGTAGCGGACCGGCTCGCCCTCGAGAGCTATCTGGAGCGTTTCCGGATCACCAGCCGGTTGGACGGGGTCGCCGTCGAGTCGGGTGGATCCGGTGGCGGGTCGGTCACGGTCGGCGATCTCGGCGGACCTCGCCCCGGCGTCGATCGGGGAGCGCTGCTGGACCGCCCGGCGGGTTCGGGCTGGAGGATCGCCGGGCGCGCGGAATCGAGCCCGTCCGGGGGAGGGCCGGTGAGCGTGACGGTGGTGCGCCGCCTCGACGCCGCCACCTGGGCGGCGATCGAGCGCGAGGCGGGAGCGAGCTTGGAGTTGCTGGGGCGGAGCGACGCCGAGCGCGCCACCGGCCCCCCGCTGGCGGCGAGCCTGAGGAAGTCCCTCGGAGGCTTCGCGAGCTCCGGGTGGGACGGCCGGCAGGGCGCCTTCGCCGTCCATCCCGTGCGCGCCCTGGTCGGAGAGGGAGCCGACGCGGTGGTGGTCGCGCGGATCGACCGAGCCCAGGCCGAAGCGCCTCTGCGCTCCTTCGCCTGGCGGGCCGCCGGCGCTCTTGCGGCGATCGCGGTCGTCGCGGCGCTGGCGGCGGCGCTGGCGGCGCGCAGGCTGACCGCACCGCTGGTCGGGCTCGCCCGCGCCGCGGAGCGGATCGGAGCCGGCGACCTGGGCACCGGAGTGCCGGGATCCGGAGGCACCGAGGTCGGAGCCCTGGCCTCCGCCCTGGAGCGCATGCGGCGCAGCCTGCGGGAGAACCAGGACGAGCTCGAACGCCGGAGATCGGAGCTCGAGGCGGTCGTCGAGGGCGTGGAAGTCGGCGTCGTCGCCGTCGATCGCGAGCGGCGTATCCGCTTCCTGAGCGGATCGGCGGCGCGCCTGCTCGGCGTCGAGGCCGCGGGCGGGATCGGTCGCTTCTGCGGCGACGTCCTCCGGCCCGAAGCCCCGGCGGGCGTTCCTCCGTGCGAGCAGGACTGCCCGATCCTCCACGCCAGGTTCCGCGGCTCGTCGTCCGCGCTCGAGCGCTCGGCGGCGGCCGGACAGCCGCTCGTCGTCGCGAGCTCGGCGCCGGCGGCCGATCGCCAGGTCGTGATCCTGAGGCGCGAGACGCCGGTCGACGCGGCCCGCCGGGCGCGCGACGCCGTCGTCGCCGACCTGGCGCACGAGATCAAGACACCGCTCGCCGCGCAGCGGGCCTCGCTCGAGCTCCTGCGCGACCGCCTCGCGGACGCGGAGCCGGAGGCGATCGCGCTGCTGGACGCCGCCGAGGCCGGGACGTCGAGGCTCGAGCGGCTGATCGAGAACCTGCTCGAGAGCGTACGCATCGAATCCGGCCAGCTCGCCGTGCGCCGGACCGAGGTCGACCTGGAGGAGGTGGTCGAAGAGGCGGTCTCGACGGCCGCGCCCCTGCTGGCCAAGCGCGGACAGCGGCTCGAGCTGGACCTCCCGTACCCGCTGCCCGCCATCCTCGGAGATCCCCAGCGGCTGGTCCAGGTGCTGGTCAACCTGCTGTCGAACGCCTCCAAGTTCTCGCCCGCCGGCAGCGAGGTCCGGGTGGCGGGATCGGTCGGAACGGGGGAGGTGATCCTCTGGGTGGAGGACGAGGGTCCCGGGCTCGGCGCGGAGGCGCTGGAGGGCCTGGGCCAGCGATTCCGGCGCGGACGCGCCGCGGGCGAGCCGCGCGAGGAGGGCAGCGGGCTCGGCCTCTGGATCTCTCGCTCGATCGTGGAGCGCCACGGCGGCCGGTTCGAGATCACACGTGTCGGGGAGCGGACGCGTGCCGTGGTGACGCTTCCCGGCGGGGGGGACGCGGCATGAAGATCCTGGTCGTCGACGACGACGCGGACCTTCGCTCCCTGGTCGGCTACGCGCTCTCCCACGCCGGTTACCTCGTCATCGAGGCCGGGGACGCGCCCGCCGCGATGCGAGCCGTGAGCGAGGAGCTGCCGTCGCTCGTGGTCCTGGATCTCAACCTCGGTCGCGAGGACGGCCTGGAGCTGCTGCCGCGGATTCGCTCGGCCACCGCGGCTCCGGTCCTGATCCTCACCGTGCGCAGCGGCGAGGAGGACGTCGTGCGCGGGCTCGACCTCGGCGCCGACGACTACCTGACCAAGCCCTTCAGTCCGCGCACTCTCCTGGCCCGTGTGCGGGCGCTCCTGCGGCGGGCGAGCGCGGAGAGGTCGGCGCCGGACCTGGAAGCTGGCGACTTCACGCTCGACCTGGAGCGACGACGGCTGGCGGTCCGGGGGCGGGGAGCGGTGCGCCTGACGCCGCTCGAGGCGCGTCTCATGCAGCTGCTGATCGCCCGGGCCGGCGAGATCGTGGCCGCGCCCCGGCTGATCGGGCACGTCTGGGGCGCGCGCGGGGGCGGAGACCGCCAGCTCCTCAAGCAGCTCGTTCACCGTCTGCGCCAGAAGATCGAGATCGAGCCGGCGGCGCCGCGCCGGATCCTCACCGCTCCCGGCGAAGGCTACCGCTTGGCCGCCGAATCGTCTCCGGAACCCGCGGCACAGGATCTCGACCCCTCCGCCAAGGGCTGAGGCCGCGGCGCGGAGAAAGAAAACGGCCGGCCCCCGCGGGGACCGGCCGTCGTCGAACATCCGACGTCAGTGGAGCGTCGTTACGGGTTGACCTGAGACCAGTGGCTGGTGTCACCGGACTCGAAGCCGTCGATGAACGGCATCGTGTCGATGACCGCCGTGATGCACCACTGGTCCAACGTGCCGGTGTCGCCGCCCGCACCGTCCCAGGCGAAGGCGCTCCAGGAGCCCGCCAGATCCTCGCCGTTGAACGCGGAGAGCAGCGAGTTGGCCGGGTTGGCCGGGTCGCCGCCGATGGCATTGCCCGAGACCGCGGGCAGGTTCGAGCACTGATTCTCGATTGCCGTGTCGGGACCCTGATCGTTGGCGGTGACGTCGACGTTGTCGCCGGAGCAGCCGCAGCAGCCGCCGGTCGGGCTGAACACCAGCCCCGGACGGTCGAAGTAGACGGCGCTGGTGGCGGTGTCGTCGTGGGTCAGCGTGACGGTGACGTCACCGACCCAGGTGTGGGTCACCTGGAGCGAGGTGTCGAGGTCGAGGATCGTGCCCGTCGTGCCGGAGACCACCATGGTGTCCGTGACACCGGTCGGGTCGTTGTCCGGAATGGCGACGCCCGGCGTCGAGCAGACCGTCGCCGACGGGAAGGTCGAGCCGGAGAGCGCGAAGGAGAGGTCCGGGTCCGGGCCGCCGACGCCACAGGTCGAGACGCGGGCCGACCAAGTGGTGCAACCCGTGGCGAACCCGTCGAGCGGGTTCTGCCACGCCGATTCGCTGTTGGTCTGGACCGTGTTCTCGGTCCAGCCCCACTGACCGCCGACCGCGAAGTCCAGGTTCGCCTGGACCGACACCCAGTAGGTTCCGGGCGGCAGGACGGCAGGAGTCGGGAGGTCGATCCCGATCGTGCCGGCGGAGTCGGACGTCGGGACGACCGCCAAGGCCTCGTAGACCTGGGCGCCCGGCAGACCGCCGGCGTCCGCGTAGAACCAGACGTTGGCCGAGGCCATCGGCCCGGCGCCGTTGAAGTAGACCCCGAGGGCGTCGACGTGATCGACCGACCAAGCTTGGCCGCCGGGCACCACGAAATCGTCCGCGCCCTGGTTGTCGAAGGTGTCGTAGGCGCTCTCGAAGTTCTGGCTGTTGATCCCGTTGAGCCCCGCGTTCGCCGTCTGGTCGTAGAGGATGACGTCCGGCGCTGCGGGCGCCGGAAGCGCCGCGTGCACTCCGGTCACCGGTCCCGAAAGCGACAGCCGAGCGTGGCCCGCCTGCGCGCCGTACGCCGTTGCAGCGATCAGACCGACCGCGGCGAAGGCCAGCGTGCAACTTCTCCTGATCGTTCTCGCCCCCATCGTTCGCACCCTTCCTTTCTCTTTCTCGATTCGATTACGAGTCGGGCCCACTACCGAGTCTCTCGCGCACGATGCAGGAGAGCTTTCCTGAAGCGCGACCGACCGTCGAGCTTCGGACTCGGTACCCGGGCAGAAGTCCACAGCGAGCATGGTTCGTAGTCCGCTTTCTACCACAGGTGGGGCGCCCGTGCCACCCCTGGGAGCGGTCCTCCGGCCCCCCGGCGGGGGGGGGCGCCTCGAGCGACGGCGCCGGGGGCGCCCCCCGGTTGGGGGAAGACGGCGAGACGGGCGCGGGAGGGTCGGCGGGAACGGGTGGTGGGGACGCACGGCGGCCCAGACAGGGCTGCGGACGAGGTCGCCTCGGCCGGTCTCGGCTTGCCGGCGGGACGCGCACCGGCTAGCGTCAGCGGACGTGGACTTCCAGACGTCGCTGGCCGAGGCGCTGTTCGTCAACTGGGCGGTGCCGCCCGACGCCCTGCCGTGTCCGCCGCCGTCCCTGACCCTCGACAAGATGGTCCGCGACGGCGAGACGTACGCTTTCGTCTCCTTGGTCGCCTTCCGGCAGCACGGGCTGCACGCCACGGCGCTGCCCTGGCCGCGGCTGTCCTTTCCTCAGTGCGGGCTCCGGCTGCCGGTGCGGGACCGGGACGGAGTCGCGTCGGCCTGGCTGCTGCGCGAGCTGGTGCCCGCCTGGGTCGTTCCGCTGGCGCGTGGTTTCGGAGGACAACCCGCGAGCGCGGCGATTTTCGGCCTCGGTGCGACTGCGGACGGTTACCGGAGCTGGAACGTGTTCGCGGGCGTCCCGCTGGTGCTCGCGGCGCGGCCGGCCGCGCCGACGTTGTCGGCGCCGCGAATCGGGAGCTGGCTGGAGACCGTCGCCTTCTTCCGCGAGCGGCCGCGGGGGTACGTCGTGGGCCGCCGGTTGCGCCGCGTCCAGGCTTCCCACCCGCGCGCCGACGCCGCTCCGGTGGCGGTCGAAGTGGAGCGCGACGATTGGCTCGCCAGGACGCTGCCGGGCGTCGCACGGGAGAGCTGGAAGCGTCCGCACTCGGCGTTCGTCCTCGACGCCGTGCGCCTGCAGCTCGCGGTCGAGAGCGAGCGCGAGTGGACGGTCCGGGCGCACGCTCCGGCGCCCGGGTGAGCGCGACGGGCGCGGTCAGTCCGGGCCGCGCCAAGGGCTCCCGATCGACCCGTCCGAGCCCGGGCGCCGTGCTACGATCCGGACACGCATGAACCCTGTCGATCCCCGGCGCCAGAACCCCCAGCGGGTCGCCGTCCTGCCCGGCGACGGCATCGGCAAGGACGTCACCGCCGAGGCGGTGAAGGTCCTCGAGGCCGCCGCCGAGCGCTGGTCGCTACCGCTCGAGCTCGTCCACTTCCCGTACGGCGCCGACCACTATCTCGAGACCGGGGTCTCGCTGCCACCCGGGCAGATGGAGGAGTTCCGCGACCACTTCGCCGCGATCTTCATCGGCGCCTACGGGGATCCCCGGATCCCGGACATGCGACATGCGGCGGACATCCTCCTGGGGATCCGCTTCCAGCTCGACCTGTTCGTCAACTTCCGGCCCTGCAAGCTCTACGACGCCCGGCTCTGCCCGCTCGCCGGACGCAGCGAGAGCGACGTCGACTTCACGGTCTTCCGCGAGAACACGGAGGGGGCCTACGTCGGCATGGGCGGGATCTTCAAGAAGGGCACCGCGGACGAGGTCGCCGTCCAGGAGGAGATCCATACCCGCAAGGGAGTGGAGCGGATCGTGCGCGTGGCCTTCGAGTGGGCCCGCGCCAACGGCCGCCGCAAGGTCGTGATGGCGGACAAGTCCAACGTCATGCGCTTCGCCCACGATCTCTGGCAGCGGGTCTTCGCCGAGGTCGCCGCCGAGTATCCGGAGCTCGAGGCTTCCCACCTGTTCGTCGACGCGCTGTGCATGCAGATGATCAAGGCGCCGCAGCAGTTCGACGTCATCGTCACCAACAACATGTTCGGGGACATCGTGACCGATCTGGGGGCGGCCCTCCAGGGCGGGCTCGGCGTCGCGGCCTCGGCCAACCGCCATCCCGGACGGGTCTCGATGTACGAGCCGGTGCACGGATCGGCGCCCAAGTACGCGGGCACCGGACGGGCGAATCCGATGGGAGCGGTGCTCTCCTCGGCCCTCCTGCTCGAGGACCTCGGGCACGCGGAGGCGGCGCGCGAGGTCGAGGCGGCGGTGACGGCGGCGATCCGGGCCGGCGAGACCACCGTGGACCTCGGCGGACGTCTGACGACGACGGAGGTCGGCGATCGCCTGGCGCGCGCCGTCGCCGGCGGAGCCGTCGCCGCGCGCTGATCCGGTCCGCCCCGGCGCGATGAAGATCGAAGGACTGACGGTCGGGCCGCTGCAGGAGAACTGCTGGTTGGTCGGGGTCGCGCCGCGCTGCGTCGTGGTCGACCCCGGCGCCGAGAGCGACCGGATCCTGGCCGCGATCGACCGGCTCGGTCTCGAGCCGGAGAAGATCCTGCTCACCCACGGGCACGTCGACCACATCGCCCACTGCGCCCAGGTGGCCGGGCGCTACGGCATCGGAGTCTGGGCGCACGAGGCGGACCTGCCGCTGCTCGAGGGGCCGCAGTGGCCCGAGCTCGAGACTTTCCTCGCCGCCCGGCCCTGTCCGCGCCCGGAGCGGTTCGTCGCGGACGGCGAGACGCTCGCCGTCGCCGGGCTCGAGCTGACCGTCGTCCACACCCCCGGTCACACCCCCGGCGGCGTCTGCTACCTCGACTCCGCGTCGCGCACCATCCTGGTCGGCGACACGCTGTTCGCCGGCAGCGTGGGGCGGACCGACCTGCCGGGAGGCGACTGGGAGGCGCTCGTGAAGTCGATCCACGAACGCCTCTTCGTCCTCGACGGTGACTGGGAGCTGCTTCCCGGTCACGGTCCCGAGACCACTCTCGAGGCGGAGCGGCTGGACAATCCCTTCGTCGGCGCGCGGGCGCGATTCGTGCCCTGAAGCCGCCGGAGCCCACGATGGTCGCTGCCACCCGCAGCCGTCCCGCCGCGGCCCGCGGCGACGACGCGCCCTGGCGCCGGAGCCTCGAGCTGTGGCTCGAGTCGTTGGCGGTCGAAAGAGGTCTCTCGGCGCGCACGGTCGCCGCCTACCGGGGCGACCTGAAGCGGTTGGGGGAGTGGCTCGAGCGCGCGGGGCGGAGTCCGCTGACCGGGGCGGACGCCCGGTCGATCGCCGATCACCTGCGCTGGCTGGTCCGCCAGGAGGTCTCGCCGCGCTCGATCGCCCGCGCCCTGTCCGCGATGCGCGGCTTCTTCGGTTCCCTGGTCGAGGAGGGCGAGAGGACGGACGATCCCACCGAGCACCTCGACGCGCCGAAGCGCTGGAAACGGTTGCCCAAGGTGCTCGACGAGTCGGAGGTCGAGCGGCTGCTGGCGGCGCCGGACGACTCGACGCCGATCGGCAGCCGGGATCGGGCGATGCTCGAGCTGCTCTACGCGACCGGCCTGCGCGTCTCCGAGCTGGTCGGTCTGCGTCTGCCGCAGCTGCGCTTGGAGGGGGGCTTCCTGATCGCGTTCGGCAAGGGCTCGAAGGAGCGCGTCGTGCCGGTGGGCGAAGCGGCCGAGGCCGCTCTGCGTCGTTACCTCGCTTCGATCCGGCCGCGGCTGGCCACGGGGCGCCACGACGTGGTGTTCGTCAACCACCGGGGCCGGCCCATGAGCCGCCAGGGGTTCTGGAAGATCCTCAAGGCTTACGGTCGCGCCGCCGGCATCGGCCGAGAGCTCTCTCCGCACGTCCTGCGCCACAGCTTCGCCACCCACCTCCTCGAGCACGGAGCGGACCTCCGGGTGGTGCAGACGCTGCTCGGCCACGCGGACGTCTCGACCACCGAGATCTACGTGCACGTCCATCGTGAGCGCCTGCGTGGGCTCTACGACCGGTTCCATCCCCGTGCCTGACTTCCGCCGGCGCTTCGTCCCCGTGCTCCTCGTCGCCGCGTTGGCGGGCGGCGGAGCGGCCCGCGCGGACCTGGTCGTGCTCGTCGATGGAGGAGTGCTCAAGGTCGAGCGGTTCGTCGTCCGCGGGGAGCGCGCCGAGCTCGACTTCCCGGGCGGCGGCAGCCTGACGATGGACCTCAACCGGGTCGAGCGCGTGGTCGACGACGAGATCGACCCCGCCGCGTCGCGGCCGCGCGATCCGCTGAGCGCGGGCAGCCCGGATCTCGCGATCCACTTCTCGGCGGGCGACCGGCCGCCCCGCACGCCTTGGTCCACGGAGATCTTCGCCGCCGCGCGGCAGCACGGCCTGAACCCGCGCCTGGTCGCCGCCGTGGTCCGGGCCGAATCGGCCTTCGATCCCCGGGCGGTTTCGAACCGGGGGGCCCGGGGCCTGATGCAGCTCATGCCGGCGACCGGCCGTCGCTTCGGGCTGCGGACCTACGAGCTGTTCGATCCGGTCAAGAACCTCGACGCCGGCGCTCGCTACCTGGCCTGGCTGGCCGACCGTTTCGACGACGACCTGGCGCGGATCCTCGCCGGGTACCACGCGGGCGAAGGCGCCGTCGATCGATTCGCACGGGGTCCCGCCGTACCGCGACACCCGCCGCTACATCCGGAGCGTCTATTCCGCACTGGGCTTGTCGGTCGGAGAGATTTCCGGGCGATAGACGACCGCGACCACCGTGCGATCGTCCTCGGCGACCGTTCCGCCGGCGAAGGATTCGACGGCGGTGAGCAGCCGGCCGAGCATCTCCGCGGCGCTCGTCGGCGGCCCTGCGAGGTGGTTCCGCACCGCTTCGTACCCGAAGAGGTCGCCCGAGCCGTTGCGCGCCTCGATCAGCCCGTCGGAGAGGAACACCACGCCTTCGCCCGGAGCGAGGCGCAGCGAGGCCCGGCCGGGTGGACCGGTGAGCCCGCCCAGCGGGACGCCGGGGAGCATCAGCTCGACCACCTCGCCGGAGACGCGGACGAGGTAGGCGGGCGGATGACCGGCGTTGAGCAGGTCCAGCCGGCCGTCCACCGGGTCGAAATCGGCCAGGACGAGGGTCACGAAGCTGCGGTCGCCGGGGCGGCGCCGCAGCAGGTGCCCGAGCCGCTGGAAGATCTCGTCCGCACCGCGCCCCTCCTCGACCAGCAGGGTGAGCGCCGACTTGACCATCGCCATGCGCAGCCCGGCCGCGAGGCCGTGCCCCGCGACGTCGGCCACGACGATGGCGAAGCCACCGCCCGGTCGATTCAGGATGTCGTAGTAGTCGCCGCCGATCGCGGCGCTGGGCTCGAAGTGGGTGGCGATGTCGACGCCGGGACGGTCGCCGACGGAATCGGGGAGCAGGTCCTGCTGGACCTGGCGCGCCAGCGCCAGCTCCTTGTCCAGGACCTCCTTCTGGGCCGAAGTCTCGACCAGCTCGCCGAGGTGGGCGGCCATCTCGTTGAACGAGCGCTGGAGCTCGCCGATCTGATCGCGGCGGCGGCCGGGGATGCGCACCGAGAAGTCGCCGCGCGCGATCGCCTGGGTCGCCCGGCTGAGACGGTTCACGGCGCGCGACAGTCCGTAGATCATGAAGATCGCGACCGCCGCCGCGACCGCCCAGATCTCGAACAGGAGCACCGAGACGCCGGCCAGCGCCAGCCAGGCGCTCGAGTCCGCCTGCTCGGAGGTCGAGAGCAGGGCGCGGAACAGACCCAGTGGACTGGCCGCCAGCGAGACCGCCACGCTGTCGGCCGCGGTCTCGCCGCTGGCGAGCGAGCGCAGGATGCCGGCGCGCTCCATCCAGAGGATCACCGGACGCTCGACCAGCCGCGGCTCGCCGGGCTGGCGCGGCGGGTTGAGGCGGTAGAACTCCTGAATCTCCTCCGGGGCGCGACGCAGCCAGAGGCCGCGCAGGGTGAGGACGCGGGCGCCGATCTGGATCTGGGTCACGGGGAGCTTGCGCGGGTCGTCGGAGCGGTAGAGATCGAACCAGGTTCGCGTCCGCTGGCGCAGGAACGCGGCCAGGTCGCCCTGGTACCAGACCAGCGCGCCCCGATCCGCGTCGCCGGCGACGGCGGCCGCCGCGATCGATCCGTCGCCGAGCGCGACGAAGGGGCGCCGGCTCTCGGGGCTGGCGGCGTCGTTGCGCTCGGATTGCGCCTCCGCCAACCAGGCGGGCCAGCTCTCGGGAGCCTCGGACCCGCCGTCGATCTTGCGCCCGCGGCGATAGTCCGCGAAGTGGAGGCTGCCGACCGCAACGGCGCGGTCGTGGGCGCCCGGCGACTCGTCGAGCCGGGCGGTCGCCGCGGACTCGAGCTCGTCGCGCAGGTCGTCGATGGCGTCGCGGTAGAGGTGACCGAGCAGGAAGCCGCCGAGCAGGTAGGAGGAGAGGAGCGCGAGGGTCGCGAGGAGCAGCAGCGGCAGGACGCCGACCAGGACGTAGGAGAAGGCGAGCCGGCGCCCGACGCTCCAGAACAGGTGCCGCCAGGCCGCCCGCGTCAGCCAGGCGAGCAGGAACAGCCCGAGGCACCCGGCGGCGAGGCGGGCGAACACCTCGATCGGCGCCCAACCCGTCGCCCGCGCGAGGAGCTCGGCGACGGCGAACACCGCTGCGGAGAGCAGCAGGAGCCGGGTGAGGCGCGAGATGGGTCGTCGCGGGGCGGTCGGCGGCACGCTCGGTCTCCCTAGCGACTACGTGGTGCGCCCGGGAAGGTTCCCCGCCGCCCCGATCCGGGCGCGCCGAAGTCTCCGGTCCGCTAGAATGCGCGGAACCGGTCGGAGCGGACCGCTCCGAGGACCGAACGTCCGCCGTCCGGGAGAGGAGAGAGCCCGTGTCCCGACTGCCACGCGCGCAAGAGTACTTGAAGACCGGATTCAACGCCGAAGCCGCCAGCGCGGCTCGCTTCCGCGCTTTCGCCGCTCGCGCGGAGCGCGACGGGCGGCCGAAGCTCGCGGGCGCTCTGCGCGAGCTGGCCGTCGCGAAGGACGCGCTCGCCATCGAGCAGCTCGAGGCGGCGGGGCAGGTGCGCGAGCCCGGACTCGACCTCGAGTCGGCGCTCGCCGAGGAGCGCTACGAGAACGACGCTCTCTATCCCCGGATGCTGCGCGACGCGGAGGTGGACGAGGGGACCGCCGAGGTGCTGCGCGACGTGGTCGCCCGGCAGCAGGAGCATGCCCAGCGGGTGGCGAGCCTGCTCGACGCCCTCACCCGCTCCCAGGGCGACATCCCCGGCTGACCCGACCGGGGCTCACCGGCCGCGCGACGCGGCCCGTCGGGGCGCGGGCGCGGGCGCGGCGGCCCGTCCGGGCCGCCCTCCACTCGCTTGTGACGCCCGGGTACATGCAGTAGGATTTTCCGGTGATGGAAGTTCAAGGCGAATCCTGGCTGACCACCAAGCTCGACACCTTCATCGACTGGGCCCAGAAGAACAGCTTCTGGCCCCTGCCGTTCGGAACCGCCTGCTGCGCCATCGAGTTCATGAGCACCGTCTCGTCGCACTACGACATGTCCCGCTTCGGCTACGAAGTGGTGCGTTTCTCGCCCCGGCAGAGCGATCTGATGATCGTCGCCGGGACGATCACCGACAAGATGGCGCCCGTGCTGAAGCGGATCTACGAGCAGATGCCGGATCCGAAGTGGGTGGTCTCGATGGGAGCCTGCGCCTGCTCGGGCGGCTTCTACCGCGCCTACCACGTGATGCAGGGGATCGACGAGATCATCCCGGTGGACGTCTACGTCCCCGGCTGCCCACCGGCGCCGGAGGGTCTGATGTACGGCATCCTGCAGGTCAAGGAGAAGGTGGACCGCGACCGGCGCCTGCTCCGGCGCTCGAAGAAGAACAGGAAGCCGCCGCATGCGGCCTGATCCGCCCTCCTTCCTGGCGCGATTTCCGAGTGGAAGCATCGTGCCCGAGGAGGGCCCCGGCGCGCCCCGCGACCAGGAGAGCTGGATCGTCCGGCGCGAGGTTCTGCTCGAGCTCTGTCGCGAGCTCCAATCGAGCCGTGAGACGCGCTTCGACCTGCTGCTCGAGGTGTTCGGGATGGACTACCCCGAGCGCGAGGAGCGCTTCGAGGCCGTCTACCACCTGTACTCGATCCCGACCGGGCGGCGGCTGCGGCTCAAGGTGAGGGTGCCGGAGGCCGATCCGGTGCTGCCTTCGGTGTTCCCGGTCTGGAAAGGCGCCGACTGGTTCGAGCGCGAGGCCTACGACATGTTCGGCCTCCAGTTCACCGGCCGGGGCGAAGTGCGCCGAATCCTCACCCACGGCGGCTTCCAGGGGCACCCCCTGCGCAAGGACTACGACGCGGCACGGCGGTGGATCCTCACCGAGGACAAGATCTGGATGCCGAAGCTCGAGGCGCCCGAGAAGCGCGATTCGATGTTCGAGCGGATGACGATCAACATCGGACCGTCGCATCCGGCGATGCACGGGACCTTCCGGCTCGTGGCGATGGTCGACGGCGAGGAGATCGTCGCTTCGGACGTCGAGATCGGATACCTGCACCGGTGCTTCGAGAAGATGTCGGAGACCCACACCTGGCAGCAGGTGATCCCGTACACGGACCGGCTCAACTACTGCTCCTCGTTCATCAACAACGTCGGCTACTGCCGCTCGGTCGAGACTCTGCTCGGGATCGAGCCGCCGCCCAAGGCGATCTGGGCGCGGACCATCCTCTCCGAGTTCTCCCGCATCATGGACCACTGCGTCGCCAACGGCTCGACCCTGGTCGACTGCGGTGCGCTGACCAACTTCTGGTACCTGTTCCAGCCCCGCGAGGAGATCTACGGGCTGCTCGAGTCGGTTTGCGGCGCGCGCCTGACGGTCTCGGCCTGCCGCATCGGCGGCCTGATCGCCGACCTGCCGCCCGACTTCGAGGCGCGCTCGCGCCGGTTGCTGGAGTTCATCCCGCCGCTCATCGCCGACGTCGAGACGCTGATCGACAAGAACCGGATCTTCCTCGACCGCGCCGTCGGGGTGTCGGCGATCTCCGGCGAGGAAGCGGTCAACTGGAGTTTCACCGGGCCGTGCCTGCGCGCCAGCGGCGTTGCCTACGACGCCCGGAAGGCCCACCCCTACGACCTCTACGACACCGTCGACTGGGAGGTCCCGGTGCTCACGGGCGGCGACGTCTACGACCGCTACCGTCTGCGCATGCTCGAGATCCGCCAGTCGCTCTCGATCATCCGCCAGCTCCTCGATCGTGGCATGCCGGAAGGGCCGCACATCGTGGACGATCCTCATGTCGCCCTGCCGTCGAAGGAAGCCTGCTACAACCAGATGGAGTCGATGATCTACCACTTCAAGCTGATCATGGACGGCATCCAGGTGCCGCCGGGCGAGAACTACGGATTCGTCGAGGGCGCCAACGGCGAGCTGGGCTTCTACTGCGTCTCCGACGGCAGCGGCAAGCCCTACCGGGTCCGGGTCCGTCCGCCGTGCTTCCCGATCTTCTCGGCGTTCCCGACCATGATCCAGGGGGGCGGCGTCGCCGACGCGATCGCGACGCTCGGTGGCCTCAACGTGATCGCGGGGGAGCTCGAGCGATGACCCTCGACCCGAGAGCCCTCGACCTGCCGGGCGTCCAGGAGCACCCGAAGGCGCCGGTCCCGCGCCGGATGACGCTGGGCGAGCGGCTCTACCTGCCTCTGCTTGGCGGGCCTCGGCGTGACCCTGCGGCACATGATCGCCAACCTCATCGGCGGCCGCAAGCGGGTGACCATCCAGTATCCCGAGGAGCGTCGCGAGTACAGCCACCGCTATCGCGGCCACCACATCCTGACCACGCGGCCGGACGGTTCGGTGCGCTGCGTCGCCTGCTTCCTCTGCGCCACGGCCTGTCCGGCGGATTGCATCCGCATCGAGGCGGGCGAACAGCCCGACGTCAACATCGAGAAGTACCCGGTCGTCTACGAGATCGACATGCTGCGGTGCGTCTTCTGCGGCTATTGCGTGGACGCCTGTCCGGAAGAGGCCATCATCATGTCGAACAACTACGACATGGCCTACTACACCCGGGAGCAGTCGGTGGTGGGCAAGGCCGATCTGATGAAGCCGTTCACGGTGGATCCGTCGCGCCTCGGATACCGACCGCACTACCCCGAGGAGGACGCGAAGCGGTCGCGCATGCGGCGCGAGGCTTTCGACCTGGTCGAGGCCGCGAAGGCGGCCGCCCCGGCGAAGGCCCCTGCCGGCACCGCCGCGGGCTGAAGTCCCGTTCCGCCGCCCCCCGGAAGCCACCTCTCGGGCGAGGGTCCGCAGCGGACCCGGCGTCGAATAGACTGGAGCGGTGAAGCGTTCCGGGCGGTCACGCAGAGGGTGGGCGATCGCAGCGGGCGCCTGCGGGCTGGTGCTGCTCGCGCTGGTTTCCGGCTGTACCCTGCTGACGGCGTTCCATCCGAGCATCGACACCGCGGCGATGCGGGCGCAAGGCCTGACGAGCCACTTCGTCGAGGGCCCGGAGGGGCGGCTCCACGTGGTCGTCGCGGGGCGCTCCGATCCGGGATCCCCGCGGGTCCTCTTCGTCCACGGCTCCCCGGGGACCTGGGAAGCCTGGCACGAGTTCCTCGACGACCCCGAGCTGCGTGAGCGCGCGATGCTGCTGGCTCCCGACCGGCCGGGGTACGGCGGCTCGCGCCGCGGCCACACCGAAGCGTCCATGGTGGGGCAGGCCGCAGCGCTGGCCGCGGTCCTCGAAGCCTTCCCGGGTCCGCCCGCCGTGGTCGTGGGCCACAGCCTGGGCGGTCCGATCGCAGCCCGCCTCGCGATGGACCGGCCGGAGCTGGTCGCGGATCTGGTCTTGATCGCGCCCTCGATCGACCCGGCGCTCGAAAGTCACCGTTGGTACAACGTCGCGGGCTCGATGCGCATGGTGCAGTGGTTCCTGCCCGTCGACTGGATCGTGTCGAACCGCGAGCTCTGGCCGTTGCGCCGCGAGCTCTCGGCGATGCTGCCTTTGTGGGGTCGACTCCGGGCGCCCGTGACCCTGATCCAGGGGGACGCCGACGAGCTCGTCTCCCCGGCCAACGCGGACTTCGCCGAGCGCGTTCTCGCCGGCCACGACCTCGAAGTGGAGCGCTTCCCCGGCGAGAACCACTTCATCCTCTGGAAGCGACCCGCGATCGTGGAGCGCGCGATCCAGCGGATGCTCGAAAGGAGCGGCCCTTGAAGAATCCTCCGGAGCGCGGCGAGCGCGACCTGGGCCGGCTGCTGGCCGGGCTCGATCCTGATCTCGACGCGCGGCCGCGGGTCATCGTGCGGCTCCCGGAGGCGGAAGCCGAAGCCTGGTTGCGCGAGGCGCTGGCGGTCGTCCGCGAGCCCGAGGCGACCACTCTCGTCCTGGACTCGGAAGCCGCGAAGCGGGGCGGCTTGCCGGTCGCCGAGCACTGGGCGCGGATCACGCTGCGCGTCTACTCCGATCTGGCGGCGGTGGGTCTGGTCGCCGCCGTATCGACCCGTCTGGCCGCCCACGGCATCCCGGTGAACGCTCTGGCCGGCTTCTATCACGACCACCTGCTGGTTCCCTGGGAGCGGCGGGAAGAGGCGCTCGACGCGCTGTCGCAGCTGGCCCGGGAATGGCGCGAGCGCAGCCGGCGTTGAAGTCGTTTGCGGGGGCGCGTCGGGAGAGACGTCCCGCGCGGGACATGGGAGACCGAGGCATGCGCAGTCGAGTCGCAGCGATCACGATCGGTTTCGCGCTGCTCGTCTCGTGGACCGGTGGGCTCTGCGCCCAGGAACCCTCGACGGTGAAGGAGAAGGTCGAGGTCCGGGAGATCCCCGTGCTCGTCCAATTGCCGCCGGATCTCGCCGGCAAGCCGCTCGCGGAGGTGGCGCGGAAGGTCGCGGTGCTCGAGGGCGGAGCGCAGCGCGAGATCGCGGCGCTCGGATCCGTCGCGCCGCCGACCGGTCCCGGATTCGGCGAGGTGCGGATCGTCGTCGACGGCGGTCACTGCGACGCCCGCGTCCTCGACCGCGCCGCCGCGGCACTCGGTGACGCGGCGTCGGAGATCGTCGCCCTGGGACCGGTCCGCGTTTCGAACCTGGGCGCGCAGGGAGTCGAGCCGGCCGATGGCTCCGGAACGACGGATCCGCGACGCCTCACCGAGCTGCTGGCGGCGCGAGCCCGGGAGGGCTGCCCGCCGGCCGCAGCCGCGGCGGCAGCCGGCGAGCCGACACCCGGGGGCGCCTGCTCCGCGGCACCCTGCCTGCTGATCTGGGTCTCGGCGGGGTGGGGCAGCGGTCCGCAGATCGAGAACGGGATCGCGCGCGCCGCTGACGCCGCCCGCACGCTGGCCACCGAGGGCTGGACGGTGGTCGGATTCGCGCCGGTCCTCTCCGCTCCCGCCGCGCCGACGACCGTGCCGCCCGAGACCCGCCCGGGCGACGACCGCTCGACCTGGACGATCGACGTCCTCAGCTCCCGGCGCGACCGCTCGCATCAGAAGCCGGAAGCCTCGTACCGCTCGGACGTCGAGCTTTCGCTGGCGCCGCTGAGGCGCATGGCGGAAGTGACGGCCGGTGCCGTGGCGGCCCGGCCCGACGAGCTCCGGCGGGCGCTCGACTCGATCCGCGACCGGACCCTGCTCTACTACCGGACCGACCGGGAGCCGAGCCCGCAGCCCGCCTCCTTCGAGGTGCGTCGCGTGGACGGCGGGACAGGCGCGGTGGTCGCCCCGAAGTGGGCGCCGACGGCGCCGCGGTGAGCCGCCGCGGCGGCAGCGGCCGACGCAGCGCATGTTAGAGTTCCGCGCGTCGTGATTCCTCGACCCCCCTCCGCTCCGCGCGCCGCGGGGCGCTCCCCGAGAAGCGAGATGCGATGAGCCTTCCGACCGTCGAGCCCGATTCCCGGCCGTCCCGCGGAGTCGCGCGCGAGAAGCTGGACGACGTCGTGATCCGGTTCGCCGGTGACTCGGGCGACGGCATGCAGATCACGGGCACGCAGTTCACCAGCACGTCGGCACTGGTCGGCAACGACCTGGCGACCTTCCCCGACTTCCCGGCCGAGATCCGCGCGCCGGCCGGCACGCTGCCCGGAGTGTCGGCGTTCCAGGTCCGGATCGCGGACTACGACATTCACACCCCGGGCGACGCCCCCGACGTCCTGGTCGCCATGAACCCGGCCGCGCTCAAGGTGAACCTGCGCGAGCTGCGACAGAACGGCATCGTGATCCTCAACACCGACGAGTTCGAGGAGCGCAACCTGAAGAAGGCGGGGTACGAGCGGAGTCCGCTCGACGACGGCACGCTGGACGGGTTCCGCGTCTTCCAGGTGCCTCTCGCGACCCTGACCAAGCGCACGCTCGCCGACAGCGGACTCGACGCCAAGAGCCAGGAGCGGTGCAAGAACTTTTTCGCCCTGGGGATGATCTACTGGCTCTTCTCGCGCCCGTTGGACTCGACGGTGAACTGGCTCGAGAAGAAGTTCGCGGCCAAGCCGGAACTCGCCGATGCCAACGTCAAGGTCCTCAAGGCGGGCTGGAACTACTGCGACATCACCGAAGCCTTCCAGGTCCGCTACGAGGTCGAGCCCGCGCGCCTCGAGCCCGGCGTCTATCGCAACATCACCGGCAACGCGGCGCTCGCCCTCGGCTTCATCGCGGCGAGCCGGAAGTCCGGCCTGCCGCTGTTCCAGGGTGCCTATCCGATCACGCCGGCGTCGGACCTGCTGCACGAGCTGGCCCGGTTCAAGCACTACAACGTGACCACGTTCCAGGCCGAGGACGAGATCGCCGCGGTGTGCGCCGCGATCGGCGCGGCCTTCGGCGGCGCGCTCGCCATCACCTCCACTTCGGGCCCCGGCCTGGCGCTCAAGTCGGAGGCGATGAACCTGGCGGTGATGGTGGAGCTGCCGCTGGTCGTCGTCGACATCCAGCGCGGCGGGCCTTCGACGGGACTGCCGACCAAGACGGAACAGGCCGACCTCCTGCAGGCGCTGTTCGGCCGCAACGGGGAGTCGCCGCTCCCGGTCCTGGCGGCGTCCTCGCCCGGCGACTGCTTCCAGCGCGCGATCGAGGCCTCTCGGCTCGCCCTGCGCTACATGACTCCGGTCGTCCTGCTCTCCGACGGCTATCTGGCGAACGGTTCCGAGCCGTGGCGGCTTCCGTCGGTCGAGGACCTGCCGGACTTCCCGGTCGAGTTCAGCACCGGCGACGCGGGATTCGCGCCCTACGGCCGCGATCCCCGGACGCTCGCCCGGCCGTGGGCGATCCCGGGGACACCCGGCCTCGAGCACCGGATCGGTGGCCTCGAGAAGCAGGACGGCACCGGCAACGTCTCCTACGACGCCGAGAACCACGCCCGGATGGTGGAGTTGCGCGCGGAGAAGGTGGCACGCATCGAGAGCGAGATCCCGGAGATCGAAGTCCACGGCGATCCGCAAGGTGGCGGCCTGCTGGTCCTCGGGTGGGGCTCGACGGCCGGGGCGGTCACCGGGGCGGTGAACCGGGCCCGCCGGGAAGGGCTGGCAGTCTCCCGCGCCCACCTCCACCACTTGAATCCATTCCCGCGCAACCTCGGCGACGTGCTGGCACGCTTCGAGAAGGTCCTGGTGCCCGAGATGAACTCCGGGCAGCTGGCGATGCTCCTCCAGGCGCGCTACCTGCGCCCGGTGGTCAGCTTCTCGAAGGTCCAGGGCAAGCCGTTCTTCCGCCACGAGATCCACGACCGCATCCGGGAGCTGATGTCCTGACGCGGAAACAGAGGCCCGCACTCGGAACTTCCCAGGCGCGTGATCGAAGACGAAGAACCGAGAGCCGAGAATCCAAGACACGGAAGCGAAAGACGAAAAGCGAAAGGCTTCCATAGATGGGAAAGGCAATCCGAATGCCGGCCGGATCGGCTCCGCCGACCACGAGCTTCGAGCTTCCAGGTGCGAGCCGGCTCGCACCGGCGGCGCCCGATCCCGCGGGCTGCGCGGCGCACGGAGCGGACGGGGCGGAGAAGCCGGACTCGGCGAGCGGGGCACAGGTCTTTCCATCTATGAAAGCTTTTGTATTTCGCAGTTGCTTTTCCAGTGGAGCGTGATCTTGCGGCGCGGAGAGTGGCGATGACGACGACGGCGACTCTGAGCAAGAAGGACTTCCAGACCGACCAGGAGGTGCGCTGGTGCCCGGGTTGCGGCGACTACGCCATCCTGTCGGCGGTGCAGTCGGTGTTTCCGGAGCTCGGCATCCCGCGCGAGAAGTTCGTGATCGTCTCGGGGATCGGCTGCTCTTCGCGCTTCCCCTATTACATGAACACCTACGGCTTCCACACGATCCACGGCCGGGCTCCGGCGGTGGCCACCGGGTTGAAGGTGGCGCGGCCGGATCTCGAGGTCTGGATCGCGACCGGTGACGGCGACGCGCTCTCGATCGGCGGCAATCACCTCATCCACACCCTGCGCCGCAACGTGGGGGTGAAGATCCTGCTCTTCAACAACCGGATCTACGGCCTGACCAAGGGCCAGTACTCGCCGACCTCGGAGGTGGGGAAGCGGACGAAGTCGTCGCCGTACGGCTCGATCGACTATCCGTTCAACGCCCTCTCGATCGCGATCGGGGCCGGCGCGACCTTCGTGGCGAGGTCGGTGGACGTCCTCCAGTCTCACCTCAAGGAGACTTTGAAGGCGGCCTCCGCGCACCGCGGCACGGCGTTCGTCGAGATCTACCAGAACTGCAACATCTTCAACGACCGGGCGTTCGTCCACCTGACCGACAAGGAGAAGCGGGACGAGGCGACGATTCCGCTCGTACACGGTCAGCCGATGGTCTTCGGCAAGCACCGCGATCGGGGGATCCGGCTGCGCGGCGCCGAGCTCGAGGTCATCCACTTCGCGGACGGGCTCGGACCTGAGGACTGCCTGGTCTGGGACGTCTCGCGGCCGAATCCCGCGATCGCTTTCATGGCGGCGCAGATGGACGTCCCCCGCTTCCCGGTGCCGATCGGCGTCCTGCGCCAGGTCGACATCCCCACCTTCGAGAGCTCGGTGGTGGGCCAGATCCAGCAGGAGACGGAGAAGCGGGGAGTGGGCAGCCTGGAGAAGCTCCTCGCTTCGGGCGACACCTGGACGGTCCACGAGGACGGGTCGATCTCCTGAGCGACGGGCGCCGCCGGCACCGGCGGGCCTTTCCGGCGTCGCCCCGGTCGAGATGAGCGAAGCGCCCGATTTCGAGCTCGGTGCCCGGCGGACCGGCTCCGCGGTGGAGTTCGCGGTTCACGCACAGGCCAAGGGCGCCGTGGTCGTCGAGATCTTCGAGCGCCGCGGCTCCGAGCCGGTGAGGCGCTGCGAGCTCGAGCCGGACGGTACCGCGCCGGAGCCGTTCCGGATCTGGCGCGGATCCTCGGCGGACCTGCCGGAGAGCTTCGAGTACGTGCTGCGGGTGGACGGCGGCCCGGCGCTGGTCGATCCCTACGCCCGGCTGCTGGCCGGAGGCGAGACCTGGGGCCGCAGCGACGACGTGCTCGGCCCGGGTGTCGGACGCAGGTACCGGGGCCTGGTCGTCGCCGGGGAGGGGAGCCGCGCGGCGCCGACCGCCCGGCCCACCGTGGGCGCCGCGGAGCGGGTCCTCTACGAGCTCCACGTCCGCGGATTCACCCGGCACGCGTCGTCCGGAGTGGAACGGCCGGGGACGTATTCGGGCGTCGTCGAGAAGATTCCCTACCTGCGTGACCTCGGCGTCACGACGGTCGAGCTGCTGCCGGTGTTCGAGTTCGACGAAACCGAGAACTCGCGGCGCGATCCGGACGGCGGCGGGCGCCTGCTGAACTTCTGGGGCTACAGCCCGGTGTCGTTGTTCGCGCCGAAGGCGGCGTACTCGGCCTCCGGCGATCCGGAGTCGGCGCGGCGGGAGCTACGCAACCTGGTCGACGAGCTCCACCGCGCGGGCCTCGAGGTCGTGCTGGACGTCGTCTACAACCACACTGCGGAGGGTGCCGGCGGCGCCGGCGACGCGCTGCACTCGTGGCGGGGCTTGGACGCCGCCGGCTACTACCTGCTCGAATCCGGCAGCGGGCGCGCGCTGGACTTCACCGGCTGCGGCAACACGGTGAACGCCGCCTCGGAGGTGGGGCGCCACCTGGTCCTCGCCTCGCTGCGGCACTGGGTGCGCGAGTTACGGGGTGGACGGTTTCCGCTTCGATCTGGCGGCGACGATGTTCCGGGGCGCCGCGGGAAGGATCCTGGAGCGATCGTCGCTGGCCGAGGCGATCGCATCCGATCCGGACCTCGCCGGCAGGATCCTGGTCGCCGAGCCCTGGGACGCGACCGGATTCACTCCGGCGGCCGGTTTTCCCGAGCCCTGGCTGGAATGGGACGGCGAGTTCCGCGACGGGCTGCGCGCGTTCGTCGGCGCACCGGATCGTGGCGACGCGGCTCGCTTCCCGCGCCGGATGGCCGCGACCGGGCCCCATGCGGGCGAGCTTCCGGCGCGCCGGGCGGTCCGTTTCGCCGCCTGTCACGACGGTCGTCCCCTGGCCGACATCCCGGTCTACGCGGTCAAGCACAACCGGGCCAACGGCGAGGACAACCGGGACGGCTGGGACGGAGAGGTGGCCTGGAACGGTGGCCAGGAGGGACCGTCCGAGGATGCGGCGCTCGCCGGCCGCCGGGCGCGCGAGGTCCGGATGCTGCTCGCGCTGCTGGGCGCCGCTCCGGGCACGCCGCTGCTGGCGGCGGGAGACGAGATGGGCCGCACGCAGGGCGGCAACACCAACGCCTGGTGCCAGGACAACGAGGTCGGCTGGGTGGTCTGGCCCGCCGACCTGCCCGCGATCCACCGCGTTCACCCGATCGCTGCTGCGCCTGCGCGCGGAGCGGGTCGCGATCTCCTCCGACCGGGCGGCGCTCCTCGAACCCTTCGGAGCCGCCGCGGGCGAGGAGGAGGGCGCCACTCGCCGCCGCTTCCTGGCTCTGCACGCGGGCGAGGCAGGCTCCTGGCTGGTCGCCGCGAACGCGGAAGAGAAGGCGTGCCGGTTCCCGCTGCCCAAGCCGCCCGCGTCGAGCCGTTGGCGGCTCCGGCTCGACACCGCGCGCGCCCCCGGCGACGAGATCCCCGCTCCCGGGCAGGCCCCCTTCCTGGCCGACGAGACCACCGAGCTCGAGGTCGCCCCGGGCTGCGTCCGCATCCTCGTCGCCGAGCCCTGAATCCGATCGGTCGGGTGCCGCGCGTCAACGCCGCGGCCGCGCAGGACAGAGACCTTCGGAGAAGGGAAAGGCAGGGATCCTTGCACGCCTCGGGTCGCACGACTTCGGCTGCCGTCGAAGTCGTTCCTTTCAACACAAGGCTTCTGCGAGCGCCGGCCTGGACGGAGCGCTCGCCGCCGTCCGCGGAGCGTTCGCGGCGCGGCGGGCGCTAGGTGCGCTCGAGGAGCAGGAGGGTCCAGTCGTCGGCGCGGGGCTGGGTGGTCTCGGCTTCGAGCCTGGCCAGCAGCGCCGAGGCCAGATCGGTTTCCGCCGCGGCGGCCTCGACCAGCTCGCCGAAGCGGGCATAGCCGAGCGGCTCGCCGTTCGCCCGCGTCGGCGCCTCGGCGAGACCGTCGGTGGCGAACAGCAGGCGCTCTCCGGCGGCGAGGCGGAAGGGGAGCGTGCGGTACGCGACCGTCTTGCCGGCGCCGATCGGCAGCCGGGGTCCGGGAACGCAGAGCGGCTCGCTGGGGCGCCCGGGGCGCAGGAGGTAGGGGTCGGGAAGGCCGGCGTTGGCCAGCTCTCCCTCGCCGGTCGCCGGCCGGAAGAACGCCACGGCGAGCGCGACGAACTCGCGCGGACCGAGCTGAGCGTCGAGGCGCCGGCCGAGCTCGGCCAGGGCCCCGGCGGCGTCCTTGTCGCCGACGACGAAGGGGAGCATCGCCTTGGCCCCGGCCATGATCAGGCTCGCCCCCGTTCCCTTGCCGGCGACGTCGGCGACGACGACCGCGAGGCGTCCGTCGCCCATCCGGAAGTAGTCGTAGAAGTCTCCGGCGACGTAGCCCGCCGGGCGGACGGTCGCGGTGATCCGGCAACCCGCGGTGCGGAAGATGCCGGGGGGCAGGAGGCGCTCCTGGATCGCCCGGGCGGTCTCCAGCTCGCGCTCGGCGAACTCCAGCTCCTTGACCTTCTCGACGCTGGCGGCGAGGCGTCCCCGGAGCCCCTCCCAGGCGACCAGGGAGAGCCCCACCAGCACTCCGATGCCGCCGGCGACGCCGAGGGCGGTGGCCCAGCTCCCGGTCGAGAGGCGCAGCCTCCCGAACGTGATCCAGGGCAGGCTGAGGACGGCGAGCCCCCATCCCAGCACGCCAGCGGCGAAGAACGCGGTGGCGAGGGCGACCTTGCGGGGAACTCCGCAGTTTCGGTGCAGGAAGGGATCGATCAACAGGCCGATGGGGATGGTCGCTAGGTAGACGCAGCCTCCGACCCACGCCCCGCCAGCCATCGCCAGCGGCAGCGTCGAGATCTCGTCGAGCGACGTCAGGGCGCCGACGATCGCCCCGGCGGCCAAGCCTGCGCCCAGCCGGGTCAGCAGCTCGCGCGGGCCGGGCGGGACCAGGTGGCGGGGTCGTGGGCTCATCGTGCGAGTACGTCTCTGCCGCGCCGCGGGTTCTCCGGGACCGGACGGCCGCGGCACCCGGGACTCAGTCGGCGAGGACCTTCACGGTGCGGCCGACGAAGTCCAGCATGTGGCGCAGGGTGTCGTAGTCGGGGTGGCGCATGCGCACCCAGGCGTTGGCCATGTAGCCGCCCTCGACCGGCGCCGTCGGGGTTCCGGCGGGCGGCAGATGGCTGTCGAGGATCCAATCCCGGAATCGGCGCTCGACCTCCTCGAGCCCGGAGTAACCGCGGATCCTGCCGTCGCGCTCCGGCCGCAAGGTGATCATCCCGGCCGCGAACCGCCGGCTGGCGTGCTGCGAGGGCTTGCCGTGGACGATCGCCATCGCCCATTCGCGGTAGATGTCGAGGTCGTTGGCGGCGGCGTACAGGTCCCACACGCCGACTCCCGGCGGCCGGCATCCGATTTCGGAGAAGCGCAGGCCGCGCGGGCCGAAGAACCACTCCATGTGGGTCGCCGAGGTGCCGATCCCGAGCGAGACGATGACCCTCTCACCGAGCGACTTGACCTCGCCGTAGCCGGAGGCGTCGACGCGGTTGGTGGTCACGATCTGGGGGGAGATCCAGCGCGTCCGCATCGCCTCGAGCACGTTGGGGTAGTAGTGGGAGATGAACTCGTGGACCACTTTGCCGTCGATGGCGAGGGTGTCGTAGAAGCCCTCGTGTCCCTCGACGAACTCCTCGGCGGCCACCGACGCGCCGCGGTCGAGACCGTGCTCGGCGATCGCGCTCTCCAGCTCGCGATCGTTGGAGACCTTCGCGGTTCCCGAGGCTCCGGCGCCACTGCGGGGCTTGAGGACGATCGGGAACCCGACCTCGGCGGCGAACATGCGCAGCTCCTGGGCGCTCGACACGGCCCGTGACTGCGCGGTGGGGACTCCGGCCGCGCGCAGGGCTTCCTTCATCGCGGGCTTGTCGCGGCACAACCAGGCCGTGCGCAGCGAGGTGCCCGGGATCCCCGCCTCGGCACGGACCCGCGCGGCCGGAAGGATGTGGGCCTCGACCGTGGCCTCGAGCCGGTCCACCCACTCGCGGCCCTGGACCCGGCGAACGGCCTCGAACAGGATCTCTTCGTCCACCACCGTGCGCACCTGCTCGTAGCCGTGGAGCCAGCCGCGGAGCTCGTCGTCGAGGGCCTCCGCCGGAGCTTCCCCGATGCCGGTCACCCGGGCGCCGACGGCGTGCAGCGCGCGGACGAACTGGCGCTGGTTGAAGGGAAACTTTGGCTCGACGAAGAGAACGTGCATGGTTCACCCCGCTCGGGTCGGTGCGTGGCGGGCATTCTAGCGGCCCGGAGGGCGCGGTCACACGCTCGCGGAGGAGAGCGCCGACCGGATAGGATCGGAGATTGTGCCGACGGTCGTTCTTCTCGGTCCGCAGCGTTTCTCACCCACCCTGGGCGAGGCGGTGGAACGCGCCGGAGTCCGCGGTCGCCTGGCGTCCGTCACCGCCGGTTGGCAGGAACGCGAAGCGGAGGATCTCGAGCTCCAGGAGCACCTCGGCGGCCGGACGCTCAACCTGATGCTCTACGCCCGCGCCGAAGACGCCTTCGACCGGGACCCCGAGCTCCGGCGGGGTCACCAGGAGAAGCAGGAGAGGCTGCGGCAACTGCAGTCCGCCTACCGGATCCGGCTCGGCCACGCCCAGGCGGCGCTGCGCGAGCTGGCCGCGACGGCCGGTCCGGAGGCGGTCCTGGGGCCCGAGAAGTCGGCGGCGATGGCCGCGATCCGCGAGATCGACCGGGCGCACGGCGAGCGCCTGCGCACGGTCCAGGAGACCTTCGAGGCCCGCTACGGGCCGCTCGGCCGCGCGGCGGTCGCGCGCCACGTGAAGGCGATCGAGAAGGCGCTCGAACCGGTCGAGGGGGTGCTGATCGCGGGCGGACACGTGGCGGTGCTGCTCAACCGCTTGCGCCTGCTCGGCTTCGGACGCTGGCTCGGGGAGCGGGCGCTGTTCGCCTGGTCGGCGGGCGCGATGGTCGTCTCCGAGCGGGTGGTGGTCTTCCACCACTCGCCGCCCCAGGGCTTCGGCAACACCGAGCTCCTGGACCTCGGCTTCGGCCGGGCGCGGGGAGTCGTGCCGTTCCCGCACGCCTCCCGGCGGCTGCGCCTGGACGACCGGCGGCGGATGGAGCTGCTCGCCCGGCGCTTCGCTCCGGCCGAGTGCCTGGCGCTGGCGGACGGAGCGATGGTGATCGACCGGGAAGGCGGGCGAACCTACGGGGCGGGTGTTTCACGGCTGGGCGACGACGGCCGGGTCACGCCGGTGGCCGCCGCATGACGCTCGCCATCCACGAGCTGATCGACGACGGCCCGCCCGACCCGGAGCGCATCGAGCGGTTCCTGGGCGAGCATCGGTTCCCGCTCGTCGAGGGCGGCTCGGTGACTTTCGTCTACCTCGGGCCGGCCGACGCGGTCCACCTCCAGCACTGGATCTACGGCCTGGAATCGGCCGTGCCGTTCCAACGCGTCGCCGGCAGCGACCTCTGGTACCTCACCGAGGAGATCCCCGTGCGCTCCCGGGTCGAGTACAAGCTCGAGGTCCGCCACGGAGAGGTGTCACGGCTGATCCGCGATCCGCTGAATCCGCTCCTGGCCCACGATCCCTTCGGTGCCAACTCCGTGTGCCAGGGCTCGGAATACGTCGAGCCCGACTGGGTGGCCCCCGATCCCGAGGCCCGCCCCGGGAGCCTCGAGGAGCGGGTGGTGCCGGCTCCGGCCCTGGACGCCGACCGGCCGGTGACGGTCTACCTCCCGGCGCGCTTCCGCGAGAGTCGGCGCTATCCGCTGCTGATCGTGCACGACGGCCTCGACTACCTCCGCTTCTCCAGCCTGGGCACCGTCCTCGACAATCTGATTCACCGCAACGAGGTGGCGCCGATGGTGGTCGCCCTGACCCAGTCCCCCGACCGGATGCGCGAGTACGGCGCGGACGAGCGTCACGCCCGGTGGGTGGCCGAGCAGTTGGTGCCCTGGCTCGAGGCCCGCTATCCGCTGCGGACCGGGCCGGCGAACCGGGGTCTGATGGGCGCCAGCTTCGGCGCCGCGGCGGCGTTCTCGACGGCGAGCCGCTATCCGGGGAGCTTCGGCCGGCTGCTGCTGCAGTCCGGATCGTTCGCCTTCACCGACATCGGGCCGTCCCGCCGAGGCCCGGCCTTCGAGCCGATCGTGAAGTTCGTCAACGCCTGGCGGGAGGAGCCCACGCCGGTGGCCGAGCGGATCTTCGTGTCGTGCGGCGTCTACGAGTCGCTGATCTACGAGAACCGGTCGATGGTGCCGTTGCTCGAGCGGGCCGGGATGACCGTGCGCTACGAGGAGGCCTACGACGGGCACAACTGGGAGAACTGGCGCGACCGCCTCCGCGACGGCCTCTCGTGGCTCTTCCCCGGGCCGTACATGCTGATCTACGAATAGCGGGGGAGGCGGAACGGGGAGTGGGTTGCGTTAGGCTCGGGTCGGCAACCGGATCCAAGCCCCTCCCGCCCGGCAGCAAGGGGCGGGGAAAGGACAGAAGACATGGCGGAAGTGGTTCGTCGGATCGGGCTCTCGTTGGGAGCCGATCTGTGCTGGCCGATCTGCTTCGAGGAGATCCTGAAGCGCCTCGACCTGGCGCTGCCGGTCGACGGCGACACGGTTCGCTTCGCGACCGAGCGCGTCACGATCGAACCCTTCGACCTGAAGCAGCCGGTGCGCTACGACGTCGTCCTCGACCGGCTGACCCACTGGTACCACACCAGCCGGGAGTGGATCAAGAAAGCGGTCGTGATGAACGACCTCTACGTGCTGAACAACCCGTGGTCGATCCAGTCGAACGAGAAGCACACCAGCTACTGCGCGATGATGCGGCTGGGGTTCCCGATCCCGGACACCTGGCTCCTGCCGCCGAAGGAGTACGAGTCCTCCGCCGACCTGCAGGTCACGCTCGACCGCTACGCGCGCCTGTTCGACCTCGGAGAGGTCGGCGCCAAGATCGGGTATCCGATGTTCGTCAAGCCGTTCGACGGCGGCGCCTGGGTCGGCGTGAGCCGGGTCGAGAACGAGGAGGAGCTGCGCCGGGCGTACGACGCTTCGGGCAAGCGGATCATGCACCTCCAGGCGGCGATCGAGCCGTTCGATCTGTTCGTCCGGACCCTCGGCGTCGGACCCCAGGTCCACGTCATGCGCTACCAACCCGCGGCTCCCCTCCACGAGCGCTACGAGGTCGCCTTCGACTTCGTCTCGGCCGAGGAGTGGCAGACGCTCGCCAACATGTGCCTGACCATCAACGCCTTCTTCGGCTGGGACTTCAACAGTTGCGAGACCCTGCGCAAGGACGGCGTGTTCCACCCGATCGATTTCGCCAACCCCTGCCCCGACTCGCAGGTGACCTCGCTCCACTACCACTTTCCCTGGTTGGTCCGGGCCAAGCTGAAGTGGGCGATCTTCGTCGCCGCGACGCGCCGGCGGGTGCGCCGGAATCTCGACTGGGATCCCTTCTTCGAGATCGCGGCGACCGAGGCTTCGTACAAGGAAAAGCTCTCGGCGTACGCGCGCCTGGCGCACCAGCGCTTCGAGAGCGACCGCTTCGTCGAGTTCTGCGCCCGGCACCTGCCCCACCTCGACGAGGTGGTGTGGGAGTTCTTCGGCTCGGAAGCCGCGAAGAGCGCCGTGCGCAGGAAGGTCGAGGCCCTCTTCCCCGAGCACGAGGTGGAGCAGTTCACGGAGCACTTCTGGGGTCTGATCCAGCTCTGGCGCAAGACCGAGGGCGAGTTCGTGGGTTCCGGCGAGGACACCCCGGCGGTCTGACCGCGGCTGCGCGAGGGAAGAGCGGCGGCCAGCGCGCGCCGGAGGGCGTGCTAGCCTTTCCTCGATGTTCCCGGTTCGAATCTCTCTGGCCGTGCAGTGGGGGGAGATGGACTCCTACGGCCACGTCAACAACACGGTGTACTTCCGCTGGTTCGAGAGCGCCAGGATGGAGTACTTCGCGCGCCTCGAATGGCCCGCGGTGGAGCGGGATACCGGAGTCGGGCCGATCCTTCACTCGACCCGCGCGCGCTTCCGCGCCCCGCTCGTCTGGCCGGACACGATCGAGGTTGCGACCCGGGTCACGAACGTCCTGAGCGATCGATTCACGATGCTCTACGAGGTCCGCAGCCGGTCTCTGGACCGCGTGGTCGCCGAAGGTGAAGGGACGATCGTGGCCTTCGACTACGGACGCCTCGAGAAGGCGCCGCTCCCGGAGTCGATCCGGGCGCGGATCGAGGAGCTCGAGCTGGCAACGGCAGAGGAGGCGAAGTGAGCTCCCCGCTGCGGCTCGTCGGCGACATCGGCGGGACCCACGCCCGCTTCGGTCTGGTGGATCCGGCCGGTGAGGTGGTCGAGTCGGTGGAGCTGCCGAGCTCCGACTACCACGATCTCGGCTCGGCGGCGGCGGACGCGGTCGAGCGGCTGCAGGGTCGCGGGAAATCGGCGGGCGCGCCGCGGCAGGCGGCGCTGGCCGTCGCGGGTCCGGTGGCCGGCGACCGGGTGGAGCTGACCAACGTCGACTGGAGCTTCTCGATCGCCGCGACCCGCGCCGGGCTGGGGCTGGAGCGCCTCGAGGTTCTCAACGACGTCGCAGCCGTGGCCTGGGCCCTGCCGGCGCTGCCCGGGAGCTGCTGGAAGTCGTTGAGCGAAGGCGAGGAGCAGCCGGACCAGCCGCGCGCCGTGGTCTCCGTCGGCACCGGGCTCGGGGTCGCGACCGCGGTGGCGCCGGCGCGGGCGCGCCCGGTCGTTCTGGCCTCCGAGGGCGGGCACCGCGACCTGGCGGCGACCACGGAGCGGGAATGGCGAGTCGTGGAGCGGCTCTCGGTCCTGTTCGGGGGGCACGTCTCGGCCGAGCGCGCGATCTCGGGCTCGGGCCTGGCCTCCCTCCACGCCGCGCTCTGTGAGCTCGACGGCGAGCGCGCCGAGCCGATCGACGCGGCGGAGGTCTCGCGCCGCGCCGACGCCGGAGCCGTGCGGTCGATCGAGGCGCTGGCGCTGTTCTCCGCCTGGCTCGGCGCCTTCGCCGGAGATCTGGCCCTGACCGTGGGGGCCCGCGGCGGCGTCTACCTCTCCGGGGGAGTCGTCCCGGCCCTCGGCCAGGGGTTCGACCGCGCGGCGTTCCGCGAGCGCTTCCTGGCCAAGGGACGATTCCGGGGCTGGCTGGAGCGCATCCCCGTGCGCCTGATCACGGACGACCGGGCCGCGTTCCGCGGCCTGGCCCGGCGCCTCGACGCGCCGCTCTGAACGGCGTCTCCGCTAGGGGGTCAGGGAGGACCAGGCGCAGGTGTCGCCGGTCTCGAAGTCGTCTCGGAAGATGAAGCCCGGAGAGAACGAGACGTCCACCTTGCAGGGCATCCCCGGCTCGAACAGAGTCAGCACCTGATCGCCGATGAAGTTGGGCGGGGCGTCGACGTCGAACCAGAAATTGAACAGGGTCCCCCAGCGCAGGGCGTTGGCGTCGTGGTTGGTGGCGTAGTCCTCGGTCTCCCAGGAGACGACACCGGTGGCCTGGTCGAAGTGGATCGTCCAGTCGGTGTTCGAGTAGGGCTCGCCCGAATGGTGATCGATGTCCTTGAACCCGATGTCGGTGACCGTCGAGTCGTTGGCGAACTGGATCGCGAACCTCTGCGCCGAGCGGTCCGAGTTGAGGTTGTGGATCGCGTACTCGTAGTGGTAGTTGCCGCCGCCGAGGTCGGTCACCTTGCGGGCGACCTCGAAGCGCTCGACCGGTGATCCGGTGGTGTGGACGTCGGCGTCGGTCATCTCGACCGACGGGTCGGCCACCTGCCAGGCGCGCAGCGCGGATTGCTGGCGCAGGGTCGCGCCCGTGAGCGCGAGGTCGTAGCTGCCCGGCGTGACCAGGACGCGGCGGTACGAGGCGTTGTTGAGGCCGTTTCCGGCCAGGGCGTCGTCGTCGACCACGTACTGGCCTTCGGCGAAGTAGAAAGCGCCGGGATTCTGCGCCGGATCGAGGTCGTTCTCGTCCACCTGGACCCACTGATCCACGCCGGTCGCGGTGACCTGGGTGTAGGGATACGGAAAGCTCGCGGTCGTGGCGTCGACCTCGGAGCGCATGCCGAGCGGGCGGCCGCCGTTGAGGCCCGCGCCGTAGGTATCGGTGCAGCCGATGCCGAGCTCGTCGCCGCCCTGGGGGGGCGAGATGCAGGAGATTCCGGACAGGCAGGCGTTGTCGGTGCTGTTGGTCGAGAGGAATCCGTGCTTGAGCCAGCTCATGCCGATCTGCGTGAACCTGCCGTCCTTCAGGCGGTAGAGGTTCTGCGCGATGACCGGGTGCTCGTTCTGGGCCATGCCGCCGCCGCAACCGCCGATCGAGTTGCACCAGTTGACCGGTGAGTCGCCGATGTTGCACGAGGTGGTCCCGATCGAATAGCCCCGGATGCCGTTCGCGACACCGTTGTTGCTGATGTCGGTGAGGTAGATGACCGTGACGTCCGGGCCGCTGCTCTGGAGGTTCGGAGCGAGCTGCGCCGGCAGCGGCCGTGCCGCCCCCGCGACGACGATGGTCGCGAGGGCGGCGAGGGGGATCCACGAAGCTCGGGGGCACCGGGGGTCGGGCATGGCTGGACTCCTCTCGGAACCCGGGTTCCGGACCGGACGACCGCCGTCGCTACGGCGTGCTCGAGGACCAGGCGCAGGTGTCGCCGGTCTCGAAGCTGTCGCTGAAGACGAAGCTCGGATCGAACGTGAACTGCGCCACGCAGGGCGTACCCGGTTTGAACAGCGTGATCACCTGGTCGGTGACCGCCGCGGCGTCGGCGTCGGCGTCGAACCAGAAGTTGAACATCGTGCCCCAACGCATCGCGTTGGCCTCGTTGTTCGTCGCGTAGTCCTCGGTCGCCCAGCTCACCGTGGCGCTGGGGGCATCGAAGCTGCTGGTCCAGTCGGTGGTCGAGATCGGGAAGCAGTTCGCGCCGTCCGGCTGGCACTCGCCCGAATGGTGGTCGACGGCGTGGAAGCCGATGTTGGTGACGGTGGTCCCGCCGGCGAACCGGATCGCCAGCTTCTGTGCCGAGCGGTCGGAGTTGAGGTTGTTGATCGCGTACTCGAAGTGGTACTGGCCACCCCCGAGGTCGGTCACCTTGCGGGCGACCTCGAAGCGCTGGAGCGGCTCGCCCGGCGCCTGGAAGTCGGCGTTGGTCATCTCGACCGTGGCGTCGGCCGCCGGCCAGGCGTGGATCGCCGACTCCTCGCGCGTCGGGGTGCCGCTCAGACCGATGGTGAAGTTCGGCGACGGGCCGACGTTGATCGGCTGCCAGGTCGCGTTGTTGAGCCCGTTTCCGGCCTGCGCGTCGTCGGCGGTGATGTACTCCGCCTGGGCGAAGTAGGAAGCGCCGGCGTTGAGGGCCGGGTCGAGGTCGTTGTCGTCGATCTTGATGTACTCGTCGATGCCGCTCGAGGACTGCGTGTGGTACGGGTATGGGAAGACGCCGGTCGTGACGTCGACCTCCTGGCGCATCCCCAGAGGCCGGCTGGCGTTGAGGCCCGCGGTGTAGATGTCGGTGCAGCCGACGCCGAGCTGGTCGCCGCCGTGCGGCGGTCCCGAGCAGCCGATCCCCGGCAGGCAACGGTTCTGCTGGGTGTTGAGCGAGAGGAAGCCGTGCTTGAGCCAGCTGACGCCGATCTGGGTGAAGCGGCCGTCGAGGAGCTTGTACATGCCGCCGCCGATCACCGGGTGCTGGGTGTTGTTGCAGTAGCCGGTGCCGTTGTCGCACCACCAGACCGGCACGTCGCCGACGTTGCACGACTCGGTCCCGATGGTGTACCCGTGCATGCCGCTGCTGCCGCCGTAGTTGCCGATGTCGGTCATGGCGCTGACCGTGACGTCCGGGCCGGTCGTCTGGCCTTCGGGTGTGCGGGCGGCCGCGCTCGAGCGGGTGACGCCGGCGAAGACCAAGCCGACGGCCAGCAGTCCGGTCAGCGTGGAGCGGCGGATGTGGGTGCGGGTCCTCTGCGACATCGATCGATTCCTCCTAGAGGTCGGGTCCGTTTGGCCCCGGGGTTCGGTCGCCCCGGTCTTCGCGTCTCCTCGCGCGAGGGCCGGCGCCGGTCGGGGCCACGGCTTCCGGGTATCCGGAGGGCACCCTGCGGGCACTGCGGGTACCTGGAATGTCGGGCGGACCCGGCGATCCTATCTCACGGGGTGGGGACGTGCTACCCCGGCCAAGGTGGGGGAGCGCCGGGTCAGGGGGCGGGCGGGGCGCCGGGATCGGCGGCCGGTGCGGCGGCGAGCTCGGCCGCCAGCGCGCGCGCGTCCGGATCGGCGGGAGCCAGGTCGAGGGCCCGGCGGACCTCGGCGCGGGCCTCCGGGAGATGGCCGGCGCCGGCCAGGGCGCGCGCCGCCAGGACGTGCAGCGAGGCGTCGCCGGGCGCCAGGACCATCGCCCGCCGGTACTGCTCGACCGCGTCGGAGTAGCGGCCGGCGCTGGCCAGCATCCCGGCCAGGTTCTCGCGCGCCGCGACGTGCGCCGGCTGCAGCTCGACCGCGCGGGCGAACTCGCGGATCGCCTCGGCGGTCCGGCCCCGGTAGGCGGCGACGACACCGGCGTCGTAGTGGAGGTCCACCGAGTCGGGGAAACGCTTCAGGCCGCGCTCGAGGATCTCGGCGCCCGCTTCCAGGCCTCCGCCCCCGGAAATCAGGACACCCACGGTGGCGTAGCTCGAAGGATCGCCGGGCGAGCGCGAGATCGCGCGCTCGCCGGCGACCAGTGCGCCCGCCAGGTCGCCGCGCGAGGCTCTCAGCCGGGCCTCGAGGATCGAGACCTCCCAGACCGATTCCCCGGCCGCGAGCGCCGTCCGGGAGTCGGCCTCGAAACGGTCGTAGTCGCCAGCCAGGAAGGCGAGCTGGGCCCTGCGGCCGGCGTCGCCGACCCAGGAGAACAGGCCCAGGCGCCGGACCCGGTCGAGGCGTCTCCGGGCCGCGTCGACCCGGGCCTCGCGGCCGGCGTCGAGCGGCGCGACGGGGCTCGCGGGGTCGAGGGCGGCGCGGCGCTCCGGGGCGGTGGCCCGGAAGGCGCTCTCGGCGAGCGCCGCCTCGACGCGGACCGCGCCGGAGTAGAGCCAGAACAGCGCCACGGCGGCCAGTCCCGCGGCGAACCCCCATCCCGCGGTGGTGAGCCGGCCGCCGGAGCGCAGGCGCCACCGGCGCCAGGCCAGCTCGTCGCGGCGCGCCAGCCGCCAGCCGAGCAGGGCGAGGAACGCGAGCACGCCGGCGACGCCCAGCGACATGAGGAACGGCACCCGGCCGTAGAGGCCCCGGAAGGCGAGGAAGCCGGCGGCGAAGCCGGCGCCGAGCAGCACCTCCTCGCCCCAGCCGTGGTCGGGGCGGCGCGCCGGCTGGGGCTCGGTCCGCCGCTTGGCGCCGATCGGCAGGCGGCCGAAGCCGAGGTAGAGGGCGTCGTTGGGGCAGACGCTGACGCAGTCGGTGCATTTCATGCAGCCGCTGTCGACGACCATGCCGAAGTCCCGCACCTCCTCGTGGACGCGGACGTTGGAGCTGCACACGGCGGTGCAGTGGCCGCACCCGGAGCAGGCGTCGGTGACCCGGATCCGCAGCGTGGCCAACCGGTCCGCCGCGGCGAAGATCGCGCCGTAGGGGCAGGCGTAGGTGCAGAACCCCTTGGCGCCCAGGAAGTAGACGCACAGGAAGCCGCAGACCAGGAAGGTCAGCCCGCCGATGATCCAGCCCGGGAAGGTGGACCAGAACTGGGCGGTGGTCAGCTCGGTGCCGTGGACCCGGGTCGGGTCGTCGCCGTGCCAGAGCCGCCAGGCGACCGGCCACAGGAACATGTAGCTGAAAGCGAGCGCGGGCACCCAGGCGAGCACGCGGGAGCGCAGCGGCTTGGGCCGGATCCCGATCTTTCCGAGCAGCCAGCGGCTGAGATCCTGCAGCGCCACGATGTGGCAGGCCCAGCCGCAGAAGAAGCGGCCGAAGATCGCGGTGAGCAGGATCGCGGCGGCGAAGAACAGCAGCCCGGCGTTGATCATGCCGCCCTTGGCGAAGGCCATCGCCTCGGAGGGCTCGACCGGCGTCACCGTCCGGCCGCTGAGCAACCAGTGGGCGATGTGCGCCGCGATGACGAGCTGGACGGTGATCAGGCAGGCGGCGCGCCACTTGCCGCGCCGCGAGGGCCGGATCGCCCGCGCCGGCACGCTCGGCCGCCGCGGCGGCTCGGGCGGAAGGACCGGCAGTCGGCGTTTACGCTTCGACACCTCGGCTCAGGAACCTACCACCGCCGGGCCGCGGCCGGGACCCGTCTCCGGTTTTCGGCTCACGGAACGCTGGACGACCAACGGCTGGTGTCGCCGGTCTCGAAGCCGTCCTGGAAGAACCCGGACCAGCCGGCCCAGTAGCAGCTCCCTCCGGACGGATGCATGCAGTACACGGCGCCGGTCAGGTCGCCGTCGTAGAGCAGGACGTAGAGCTCCCCCAGGTGATCCTCGGAGAAGCCGAAGAGCTGCTGGTTGCTGGTGTTGTTCCACGCGAAGCAGCTGTCCGTGGCCGCCGCCGGATCGAGGGGATCGAACGCAGTCGAGCGCCAGATCTGACGGCAGTAGGCGTCGCCGTAGAAGTAGGTACCGGTCAGCGAGGGCATGAAGGACCCGCGGTAGCGGTAGCCGCCCATCGAGGCCTGCCACGGGCCGTTCGAGTGGCAGAAGACCGGATCCCAGAAGTAGGTCGTGCCCGCGCCCGGATCGACGTCGTTCGGATACTGGCAGGTGCTGACGCCGCCGACCAGGAAGCCGGGGCAGCCGCCGGTGCCGCAGGTCAGCGTCTGGCACCCCTCCCGGCACTTCCAGCCGTAGTTGACGACTTCGGGGGTCGAGAGTGGCATGTAGTCGGCGGAGAGGAAGTTGACCTCCTCCCAGGTGCTCTGGCCGACGTCTCCGATCCAGATGTCGCCGGTCGCGCGATCGACGCTGAAGCGGTAGGGATTGCGCAGGCCGTAGACCCAGATCTCGCCGCAGCCGGCGGTTCCGCCTTGGAATGGATTGCCCAGCGGCACCTGGTAGCCGCCGAGGGCGTCGCACTCGGGCGCCGTCGAGCCGGCCTGCCCGGTGACGTCGAGGCGCAGGAGCTTGCCCTTGAGGCTGTTGATGTTCTGGCTGTTCGGCCCGGTGCTGTCGCAGGAGCCACCGCCGTCCCCGCTCGAGACGTAGAGCAGGCCGTCGGCGCCGAACGCGAGCCACCCGCCGTTGTGATTGCTCGCGTCGGTGTGGGGGATGACCAGGATGCGCTCGCCATTGGGATCGGCGACGTTGGGGTTGGCCATCGAGCGGTAGTAGCGCTCGAGCACGATGTCGCCGTTGTTGCCGGGAGCCGCGCCGGTGCCGACGTAATAGACGTAGAACGCGCCGCTGGTGGCGTAGTCGGGTGCCACGGCCAGGGCCAGGAAGCCCTGCTCGCCCTGCGGATTGCTGTAGAGCACTTGCGAGCTCAAATCCAGGAAGGGCGTGGCGAGCACGCTCCCTGTGGCGCCGTCCCAGACGTAGATCCGACCGCGCTTGGTGGCGACGAAGCGCCGCGGCGAGTGGTCGTGCGGATCGACGAAGGCGACCGGGATCTGGTCCCCGGAGGGGAGCTGCGTCCCGGCGTCGATGAGCACCGAAAAGTTCGAGAAGTCGCCGCAACCGCTCGAGCTGCAAGAGGACGACTCGCAGGCGGAGACGGCGTCGGCGGGGCTCGCGGTCAGGGCGGCGCCCGCGAGGGCGAGGACGGCGACGGCGGCGCGAACGGCGGTCGGGGAGAGCTTCACGGGCGGCCTCCGGTGTCTACGGTTTCGGGGTCCACGGGTCGCAACGGGCGGTCTCGGATGGGTGCGAATCTAGCCTACCGCAGGCGCACCGGAGCCGCGGCGGAGGGCTCCACAGGACCTCGGGTGCGGTGCCGGCCTCAGGCGGTCAACTTCGAGTAGAGGTCCTCGTACTCGACGACCTGGCGCTGCCAGGAGAAGTCGCGCGCCATGCCGTTGAGCTGCAGCTGCTTCCAGGCCTCCGCGTCACCGAAGGTGGCGAGCGCGGCGTCGAGGGCCCAGCGCAGGCCTTCGGGGGTGAAGTGGTCGAAGCAGAAGCCGGTGCCCCGGCGCGTCGCCGGGTCCCACATCTCGACCGTGTCGGCCAGCCCCCCCGTGCGGCGGACCACCGGCGGCGTTCCGTAGCGCAGGCTGTACATCTGATTGAGGCCGCACGGCTCGTAGCGCGAGGGCATCAGGAACAGGTCCGCCCCGGCCTCGATCCAGTGCGCCAGGTCCTCGTGGTAGCCGCGGAAGAACCACGCCTTGTCCGGGTAGGAGGCCTGGAGCCAGGCGAGGAACGCCTCGTAGCGGCTCTCGCCGCTGCCCACGGCGACGAAGCGGACGTCGCGGCGGTCGAGCAGCTCCGGCAGGTTGTCGAACAGGAGGTCGATCCCCTTCTGGGCGGTGAGGCGGGAGACCATGCCGATCACCGGGATCTCGCGTCCGGCGGCGAGGCCCACCCGCTCGAGCAGCGCCCGCTTCATCCGCCCCTTGCCGGCCAGCGAGCGCTCCGAGTACCGGTGGGGGAGGCGCGGGTCGTGGGACGGATCCCACTCGCCGTAATCGACCCCGTTGACGATTCCGACCAGACGGTCCGCGCGCGCGCGCAACACCGGATCGAGCCCGAAGCCCTGCTCGGGGGTCTGGATCTCGAGCGCGTAGGTGCGGCTCACCGTCGTCAGGGCGTCCGCGTGCACCAGCCCCGCGCGCAGGAATCCGATCCGGTCCGCCGCCAGGTCCTCGGCCGGCAGCAGGCCGCGGTGGGCGGCCAGGCCGAGGTCGGCGAGCGCCCGCGCGCCGAAGACTCCCTGGTAGCCGAGGTTGTGGATCGTCAGGACGGTCCGGGTCGAGGCGAAGAGGCGGTCCCAGGCGAAGAGCGTCTTCAGGTAGAGGGGGACGAGCGCCGTGTGCCAGTCGTGGACGTGGACGACGTCCGGGGACCAGCCCATGCGCTGGCAGCACTCGAGCGCGACGCGCGAGAGCAGGCCGAACCGCAGGTACTCGTCCCAGTCGCCGCTGTAGATGCCGTCGTGGTGATACAGCGCCGGGCAGTGGACGAGGTAGACGTCGACCTCCGAGTCGGGGAGCCGGGTGGTGAACACCGACCAGGTGAAGCGCCTCTCGCCCATCCTCGTCTCCAGGCCGCGCAGGAACTCGACCGCGACGAAGCTCCGGTCCTGCTTCGCGATCGGGGCGTAGAAGGGCAGGAAGATCCGGACGTCGTGGCCGGCGCGGCCGAGCGCGCGCGAGAGGCCCGCCACCACGTCGCCCAGGCCCCCGGTCTTGGCGAACGGCGCGACCTCGGCGGCGGCCTGGCAGATCCGCAGGGGCATCAGATGACGGTGCCCGGCGGCAGGACGGCGTTCTTGGGCACGACGATGATGCCGTCCCGGATCCACCAGTTCTCGGTCTCGGCCTCCTGGATGCCGTCCTCGTTGGTCAGCCGGCAGCCGTCGCCGATACGGGCGTTGAAGTCGACGATCGAGTTGCGGATGTGGCAGTCGCGTCCGATCCCCAGCGCGGTGTCGTGCCGCTTCTGCTCGGCCAGGCTCTCGAAGTAGTTGGCGCCCATGACGATCGAGCGCTCGAGCACGGCGCCCTTCTGGACCTGGGCGCGGATGCCGACGATCGAGTCCGAGATGCGGGCGCCGGTGATGATCGAGCCCTCGCACAGGATCGAGCAGGTCACCGAGCACTGGTTGATCTTCGTTCCGGGCAGGAAGCGGGCGTGGGTGTAGATCCGGTACTCGGGGTCGTAGAGGTTGAGCGAAGGCAAGGGCAGGGTGAGCGCGAGGTTCGCCTGATGGAAGCTCGGGATGGTGCCGATGTCCTCCCAGTAGCCGGAGTACGGGAAGGCGAAGACGCGACAGCCCGACAGCGACGACGGGATGACCTCCTTGCCGAAGTCGGCGTGGCGGCTGCCGATCAGCAACTCGTTCAGGATCTCGGGCCGGAAGACGTAGATGCCCATGCTCGCCAGCAGCGAGCCGGCCGGGGCGGGGAAGCCGAGGGCGTCGGTGGTCGCCTCGTCGAGCGCCATGGCGTCGAGCTCGTCGTCGGTCTTCGGCTTCTCGTAGAACTCGACCACCCGCCCCTCGCGGTCCAGGCGCAACGTCCCGAAGGCGTGCGCTTCCTCGCGGGTCACCGGCTTGACCGCGATCGTGATGTCGGCGTTGCGCTCGCGGTGGCACTCGACGAACGCCTTCATGTCCATCAGGTAGAGCTGATCGCCGGAGAGGATCAGGATCTCGGTCGGGTCGTTGTCGGCGATCAGCCGCGTCAGGTTCTGCCGCACCGCGTCGGCCGTGCCCTGGTACCAGTCGCGGTTCGAGAGGTTCTGCTCGGCGGCGAGCAGGTTGACGAAGCCGCCCCGGAACGCGTCGAAGCGGTAGGTCTGCGCGATGTGACGGTGCAGGCTCTCGCTGTTGAACTGGGTCAGGACGTAGATCCGGTCCAGCCCGGCGTGGAGCGAGTTGGAGATCGGGATGTCGATGAGGCGGAACTTGCCGCCCACGGGGACCGCCGGCTTGGCCCGGTCGCGGGTCAGCGGCGCCAGCCGCGAGCCCTGTCCGCCGCCCAGAATCGCCGTCACCACCTGCTTCATCGTCGCCTCCGCCCGAGTCCCGAGCCGCGGTGATTGTATCGGACGCGGATCGAGGCAACGCCGGTGCGAACGGGCGCCGGTGCGCACCGAAGGCGTCTCCAGGGGACACCCAGCAAGCCAGGGTGTCCCCTCGGGGAAACCACCGCCTCGCCAGTCCGCAGGCTCGAGGTCTGTCACCGGGAGGGACGGTCGACGTGGCGCGGCGGCGAACGGCAGGCGCGACGGCGCGCCGGGCTCAGACGATCTCGAGTCCGGGCTGTCCCTCTGCGACGCTGCCGATCCGCGCGGCGCGGTGCCCGCTCCCGCGCAGCGACTCGACGTATCCCGCGGCGCGCTCGGGCGGGAGCGAGACCAGCAGGCCGCCGGAGGTCTGGGGATCGAACAGCAGCTCGAGCTGCCCGGCGTCGAGCGGCCGGCTCGCGGTCAGGTGCGGCTCGGCGTGGCCGCGGTTGGCGCGCGTGCAGCCGGTGGTCACCCCGGCGGCGACGAGATCGAAGAAGCGCGCATGGACCGGCAGGTCGTCGAAGCGCAACGTCAGGCGGACCCCCGAGGCTCGCGCCAGGTTCCAGGCGTGACCGGCGAGGCCGAAGCCGGTGACGTCGGTCGCGGCGTGGGCGCCGGCGGCGAGGGCGAGGCGCGAGGCCTCGCGGTTGGCGCGCTCCATCTCGACCAGAGCGGGCTCGAGCCCCGCCTCGTCGAGGCGGTCGAGCTTGAAGGCGTTGACCAGCACCCCCGTGCCCAGCGGCTTGGTCAGGACGAGGTCGTCCCCGGGGCGGGCGCCGGCGATCGTCAGGAGCCGGTCCGGATCGGCGCGGCCGACGACGGCGAGCCCGTACTTGAGCTCCGGGTCGCGCACCGAGTGGCCACCGAGCAGGGCCGCCCCGGCCTCGCCGAGCGCCGCCAGGCCGCCGGTCAGGATCGCCTCCTCGACGCCCTCGGGCAGATCGTCCGGGAAGGCGCAGAGGTTGAGCGCGAAGAGCGGCTCGCCCCCCATCGCCCAGACGTCGGAGAGCGCGTTGGTGGCCGCGATGCGGCCGAAACGGTGCGGGTCGTCGCCCACCGGGGGGATGAAGTCGACGGTGGCGATCAGACCGAGCTCGCCCAGGCGGTAGACGCCGGCGTCGTCGCCCGCTGTGGGTCCGACGAGCACACCCCGATCGTCGCCGGCCGCGGCGGGGATCGACGCCGCGGACAGCCGGGCCAACAACGAGGTCAGGTCCCCCGGACCGACCTTGGCCGCTCAGCCGCCGGTCGAGGCGGCCTGCGAGAGGCGGAACTTCCGCCGGAACAGTCCCATGGCCCGCAGTCTATTCGCTCGCCGCCGCGTCGCAGACCCTCGATCCGAGACCAGGACCCCTCTGTTCAGACAGACCGCAAAGACCAAAGACTTTCCCGTAGGGGGAAGGGGGTGGGGCCGGCGATTCGGCTGCCGTCAGCCGCGCGCGGCCGGTCACCGCCCGTCGTTCCCTTTTATGGAAGCCTTTGTCTTTGGTAGGTGCCTTTCGTCTTTGTCTTGAACAGAAGGGTCTTTGCTTGTGTTGCGGGTTGCCGAGAGCGCTGGCCCCCGCGCCTTCCGCCGCCGGCAGGCTCCCTGCGGCCCCCCCCTCGACCGCGGTGCTACGCTGCGCCGGTGATCCCCGGCGATCGGGCGGACCGCCCTTCCGCTCCCTCGTCTGTCCGCGCGCTGTTCGAGAGCCTGCTGGATCTCGCGCCGGCCCAGCGCGAAGCGCGCCTGACGGCGATCGCGGCGGACGATCCGGATCTCGCGCGGGCGGCGCGCGTGCTGCTGGCGGCGGACGCCGCGCTCCCCGAAGACGCCTTCGTCGCCGCCGGGCTGCCGACCGGGGCGCTGCCGGACTCCGCGGCGGAAGTCCCGCCGCCGGCGCGGGTGGGTCCCTACCGGGTGCTGCGGCGGCTGGGGGAGGGCGGCATGGGCGAGGTCTTCCTCGCCCGCCGCGACGACGGCCAGTTCGAGCAGGAGGTCGCGCTCAAGCTCCTGCGTCCGGGCCTGGGCACCGCCGAGCTGGTCGCCCGCTTCCTGCGCGAGCGCCAGATCCTGGCGCGCCTCGAGCATCCGAACATCGCGCGCCTGATCGACGGCGGGCTGGCCGAGGACGGCCGGCCCTACTTCGCCATGGAGGTCGTGGCGGGCGAGCCGCTGACGGCGTGGTGCGCGCGCCGCGAGTCGCCGATCGAGGAGCGCCTCGGCCTGCTGCTCACCGTGTGCGACGCGGTGGAGTACGCACACCGCAACCTGGTCGTGCACCGGGACCTGAAACCGTCGAACGTGCTGGTGACGGCGGAGGGCGACGTCAAGCTGCTCGACTTCGGCGTCGCCAAGGTGCTCGAGTCCGACGAGGAGGGATCGCTGACCCGCACCGAGCTGCGCGCGATGACGCCGGCCTACGCCGCGCCCGAGCAGGTCCTGGGCGGTGCGGTGTCGACCGCGACCGACGTCTACTCGCTGGGCGTGCTGCTGTTCGAGCTGCTCACCGGCGGGCTGCCGCATCCGCGACGGGGCCGCACCGCCGCCGAGCTCGCCGGGGAGGTGACGCGCGAGACGGCGGAGCGCCCCTCGTCGCGCGTGATCTCCGGCTCGACGGCGACGGAGTTGGTCCGGCGGCGCCAGGCCCGGCGGCTGCGCGGCGATCTCGACACGATCGCCCTGACCGCGCTGCGGCGGGAGCCCGAGCGGCGCTATCCGTCGGCCGCCGCGCTGGCGGCGGACCTGCGGGCGTTCCTCGCCGGCCGTCCGGTGACCGCCCGTCCGGACACCCTCGGATACCGCGCCACGAAGTTCGTCCGCCGCCACCGCTTCGGAGTCGGCGCGGCGGCCCTGCTCGCGGTGGCGATCGCGGCGGGGATCTCGGGGACGCTCTACCAGAGCCGGATGGCGACGCTCAACGCGCGCCGGGCGCAGCGCATCGACGAGCTGCTGCTCGACATGTTCCGCAGCGCCGATCCGACGCAGTCCGCCGGGGCGACGATCACCGCCCGGCAGATCCTGGATCAGGGCGCGGCGAAGGTGGCGGCCGAGCTGGCCGACGACCCGGAGATCCGCGCCCCGATGCTCGATTCGCTGGCGACCGTGCAGCTCAGCCTCGGCCTGCTGCCAGAGGCGGAGACCGCGGCGCGGCAGGCGGTCGCGGCGCGGCGTGTGATCGGCGGCGACGACGTCGCGACCGCCGGGAGCCTCGCGATCCTGGGCGACGCGCTGACCCGGCGCGACCGCCATGCGGAGGCCGGCAAGACCCTCGAAGAGGCGTTGCGGATCGCCCGCGCCCGGGCCGGCGAGGACTCGGTCGAGACGGCGCGCGTGGAGCTGCTGTCCGCGACGTTGCGCAACCTCGAGGGGGACTTCCCGGGCGCGGAGAAGCTCGCCCGCTCCGCGCTCGACGTCGACGAGCGGCGTCTGGGTCGCGACCACGCCGACACCGTCGGCGCGGTCGAGAAGCTGGCCGAGATCCTCTCGGGCGAGGGGCGCTACGCCGAGGCCGAGGGCTACGCGCGCCGCGCCCTGGCCGCGCGCGAGGCCGCCGGCGGCTCGGGCGCCTACGCCACCTCGACCGCGCACCTGTTGCTGGGCAACCTGCTGAACAAGGAGAAACGGTTCGCCGACGCCGAGCGCGAGCTGCGGCGGGCGGTCGAGCTGCGCCGGGACACGCTGGGCCCGGATCACCCCGCGGTCCTCGCGGCGACGATCCCGCTGGCGGCGGCGCTGGGGGACTCGGGCGACGTCGACGAGGCGCGCCGGCTCGACGAGCACGTCCTCGAGGTGCGCCGGCGCACGCAGGATCGCAGCGGCATCGCCGAGGTGCTCGACGACCTGGGCACCTTCGACTGCGAGTTCGGTGACTTTCCGTCGGCCGAGCGCCGGTTCGCCGAGGCCCGCTCCATCTGGCGCGAGGTGCTGGGTCCGGAGAACCCGAGCACCCTGATGGTCCAGATCAATCAGGTCTACGTCCTGAACCACCTCGGACGCTTCGAGGAGGCCGAGACGCTGGGACGCAGCACCCTCGCCGTGCAGCGCAAGATCTTCGGCGCCGGCAATCCGGAGCTCGTGCCGCCGCTCAACCTGGTCGCCGACGCCTTGCTCCAGCGCGGCAAGATCGACGACGCCATGGCGCTGCACCGCGAGGCCTTGGCGATCTCTTCGAAGTTGGATCCCGACGGCCTCGAGGCGGGATGGGGGCACACGGTCCTGGGCTTCGACCTGCTGAAGAAGTTCGACGCGGGCGATCGGAGCGCGCTGCCCCTGGCGGACGCGGAGGCGAAGAGCGCCCTGGCCGCGTTCCGCCGGGCCCGGGGCGAGGAGCCGCCGACGCTGGTGGACGTCCTGCTCCTCTCCGGGCGGGTCGCGCTGGCCCAGGGGGACGCGAAGAGTGCCCGGGGTCCGCTCGAGGAGGCCCTCGACCTGCGCCGCCGCCAGGCGGGCGACGACGACGTCAAGACCGCGCAGGTGGAGCTCTTCCTCGGCCAGGCGCTGCAGCGCCTGGGGGAGAAGGCGGCGGCGCAACGCTGGCTCGACGCCAGCTACGCCACGCTGCGCGCGCAGCGGGGCGAGTCGGATCCTTGGACGCTGCGGGCGAAGGCGGCGCGCTCCGGCAGGTGAGCCGGGGGCCGGCGGCGGGCGGCACCGCCGGTCCCGGAGCCGCGGTCGCTCCCGATCAGGGCGTCGTCGCGGTCCAGCGGCCCGTGTCGCCGCTCTCGAAGCCGTCCGCGAACACGACGACGACGTTGGAGAAGCAGTACAGGCTGCCGACGAGGTTGCAGTGGAGGGAGCCCACGTAGGCGGACCAGACCGAGGTGGACCTCGAGCTCACGCCGAAGTCGCCGAGGTCCGCGAAGTCCGGGCTGGTCCAGCCGAGGCAGTCGGTCCCGGTCGCGGTTCCGCTCTCGGTCGTGCCGGTCCAGACGGTGGTCCAGTCGGTCAGCGCGGTGCCGAGCTCGGTCACGGAGATCGGCGCGAAGAGGAGGCCGTCCGTCAGGTCCGCCTTCGAGTCCGCGATCCGGACGCCGTCGACCAGCTTCCAGGGCCCGTCGATGGTCAGGCGGTCGGCGGCGTCGACGTTGGCGGTCGAGAGCCAGGCGACGAACGAGTCCGGAGCGGGGAGCCCGGCGTTGCGCGCCGCGCGCCGGCAGATCGAGTCGCCGGCGTCGACCCCGGTGCCGGTCGCGCCCTGCCAGGAGCCGAGGTCGGCCCACGACCCTTCCGAGGTGACGAACGCCAGCGCGCCCGGCTCCTCCCAGGCCGGCAGGTCGTCGCCGTCGGTGCCGGTCTCGAAGCAGAGCAGGCGTCCCGTCGAGCCGCAGAACTGGACGGCCGTCGCGGTCCAGTCGTTGGCGGTCGCGTCGGCGAGGCCCTGCTCGCCGTTGCCCGGCCCGGTCCAGCCGCTGCAGGTGTCCGCCTCGGCCCGTCCGTCGCTCGCGGTGCCGGTCCACACGGTGACGAAGGGATCGTCGAGCGAGTTGCCGAACTCGTCGAGCCGGGGCGGCGTGAGGGGCCTCGCGGTGGCGAGGTCGAACTCGTCGCCCGAGAAGGGGTAGCCGTCGGTGCGCAGCCAGGGCCCGGCGACGAACAAGTTGAAGATGACCGGGTCGAGTCCGCCGCAGCGGGTCGTCCTCTGGCCGTGCCCGGCGCTGGCACGCACGCGGCAGAAGGCGTCGTCGGTGGCGTCGGAGAGCCAGGCGCGGTAGGTCCGCCCGCCGGAGTCGAGCCCGGCGGCGTGGGCGCGCGCCTGGCAGATGGCGTCGCCGGCCGCCGCTCCGCTGTGCCCGCCGGCGTCGGCCCAGGTCGACAGGTTGCCGTTGCCGTAGGTGGAGGTGACGAACATCACTTTGTTGGCGGCCCCGGCCGGAGCTGCGGCGGCCGCCCAGAGCGCGGCGACGAGCGGCAGCCCGACCAGGGCGCGGAGAATCCTCCGCGCGGGGGCGCGACGGCGGTCGGGGGAGAGGGAGTCTGGCGCGATCGTCGAGAGCATTCGGGTCCTCCGTGTGGGTGCGGTTCGGGTGACACCGGGTACACGAAGGACGGGCGCTGTGGGGGACAGAAAGGCACCGGACCGCGTGCTACGATTCGACGTCATGCACGACAGATCGCGTCCGCCGGTCGGGCCGGAGGGCGCAGCGGCCGGTGAGCCGGAGGCCGCGCCGAGCCCCGCCGTGGGCGAGGTGACGGCTCTGCTCGCCCGGGTGCGGGACGGCGACGCGCAGGCCAAGGATCGCCTCTTCGAGCTGGTCTACGCCGAGCTGCGCAAGGTGGCCCACCGCGAGCTGGCGCGGCGCCGGCGCGGCACGATGTCCACGACGGCGCTGGTCCACGAGGCGTTCTTGAAGTTCGAGCGGCTGGAGGCCTGGTCGCTGCGCGACCGCTCGCACCTGCTCGCCCTGGCCTCGCGCGCGATGCGCCAGATCCTGGTCGACGCGGCGCGCATCCGGGTCGCCCAGAAGCGCGGCGGCGACGCCCCCCACGTCGCGATCGACGACCTCGAGATCGGCCGCAGCGACAGCCGCGTCGAGGTGCTGGCGGTGCACGAGGCGCTGGAGCGCCTGGCCGCGGTCGAGCCGGACCTGGCCGAGCTGGTGGAGTGGCGCTTCTTCGGCGGCTTCTCGGTCGACGAGATCGCCGCCGCCCGCGGCGTCTCCGACCGCACGGTCAAGCGCGACTGGCGCACCGCCCGCGCCTTCCTCCACCGCGAGCTCGCCGGCGCGGACGCCCCGCCGGCCGGCTGACGCCGGCCGCGGAGGCCGCGCCGCGGCGAACGGGCGGCACCGGCGCACCGAAGGCGTGTCCAGGGGACACCCAGCAGGCCAGGGTGTCCCCTCGGGGAATCCACTGCCTCGCCGGTAAGCGGAGTCGAGGTCTGTCCTCGGGAGGGGCGGCGGGGGTGGCGCGGGCGCAGAGGTGACAGTCACGCCACATCTCGGATGTGGCATGACTGTCACCCCTCGAGCGCGACGCAGGCCGCGCCTCGGCCGAAGGGTGCATCAGCGCACCGAAGGCGTGTCCAGGGGACACCCAGCAGGCCAGGGTGTCCCCTCGGGGAATCCACTGCCTCGCCCCTCCGCGGACTCGAGGTCTGTCTACGGGAGGGACGGTCGAGGCTGCGCGGCGGCGAACGGCAGGCACAACGACCGTCCTGCCACCTTCCCCTTCTATGGAAGCTTTTGCTTCTTGTCTTTGGTCTTTGTCTTGAACAGAAGAGTCTTGGCTTCTGCTGCGCGGCGCCGCGGCGGGACCGGCGGGTGTTTGCGCTGCCGCAAGGACGAAACGTCACCGTGGGGACTTCAATGTGGAAGGCCGGTCCGGAACGTGTGGATTCGGCCGGAAAGCGAGGTGACCCCACCATGACCCGATCCGCTTCGAGCACGTTCGCCGGCTTCCTCCTGCTCGCCGTGAGCCTGACCGTGAGCCCGGCCCGGGCCGCGAACCCCGGCGTCGCCGCCACCGGCGCACGCGTCGTCTCCCCACCGGCCGAGGTCTTCGAGGAGCCCTACGAAGGGCCCCCGGTCGTCGGGGACGGACTGACGCTCGCGCCTGCCCTGGCTCCGCTGTCGCCCGGCAACCACGTCCACAAGGTGCGCATCGACGTCGTGGTGCGCGAGATCGAGATCGCCCCCGGGGTGCGCTACCGGGCCTGGACTTTCGGCGGATCGGTGCCGGGTCCGGTGCTCCACGTCCGCCAGGGCGACCGGGTGCAGTTCACGCTGAAGAACCGGTCGGCAGAGGTGGTCGCGGTCACTCCGCCGGAGGACGGCGGCTCGCTCTTCCTCGACCAGCTCGCGGCCAGCGATCTCCAGAAGGGAAAGTCGGTCGCGATGCCGATGCCGCACGGCATCGACTTCCACGCCGCGCTGGTCGCCCCCGACGACAAGTGGCGGCCGATCCAGCCCGGCGAGTCGATCCGCTTCGAGTGGACGGCGCTCTATCCGGGGGTCTTCATCTACCACTGCTCGCAGCCGCCGGTGCTCCAGCACATCGCGATGGGTCAGTACGGCGTGGTGGTGGTGTCGCCGAAGGACGGCTACCCGACCGACCGCGAGGTCGATCGCGAGTACGTCGTCGTCCAGTCCGAGTTCTACCTGTCCCAGGGTGAGGACGGGCTCTGGGCGCTCGACTTCCCGGCCGCGCTCGCCAAGCAGCCGTCCCAGGTCGCCTTCAACGGCCACGTGCGCTCGCTGGTCGACCACCCCCTGGAAGCCAGGGCGGGGGATCGCGTCCGTCTCTACGTCCTCAACGTGGGTCCCAACGACACGTCGAGCATCCACGTCATCGGCACGATCATGGACCGGGTCTACTACGACGGCAATCCGGCCAACGTGCTGACCGGCATGCAGACGGTCCTGCTGGGCGCTTCCAACGGCGCCGTGGTCGAGTTCGTGGTGCCCGAGGCGGGTGTCTACACCCTGGTCGACCACGAGTTCGCCGACGCCACGAAGGGCGCGATGGGCAAGATCGTCGTCGGCCCCGCCGACGGGGCCGCGAAGTCGAGCCCGAACTGATCACGACGACGGACGAGAGGAAAGGGAGGTCGAAGATGTCGAGAGGAAGCAGCGCAGGGCTCGTCACGCTCGCCCTGGCGGCGGTCGTTCTGACGGGCGCGTCGTTCGCGTCCGCGTCTCCGCGCGAGGTGAAGATCAGCGCGACGGACGCGATGCAGTACTCGCTCCAGCGCATCGAGGCGAAGCCCGGTGAACAGCTCGAGATCGTGCTGACGGCGATCGGCGTGATGCCGAAGTCCGAGATGGCGCACAACTGGGTCCTGCTCGCCAAGGGCGCCGACGCGGAAGCCGTCGTGATGGCGGGCGCCATGGCGCGCAAGACGGACTACATCCCGGCCGGAAAGGCGGACCAGATCCTGGCCCACACCGCGCTGGCGGGAGCGGGGGAGAGCGTGGAGGTGACGTTCACGGCGCCCAAGGAGCCGGGCGACTACACGTTCCTGTGCACCTTTCCCGGTCACTACGCGGCGGGGATGAGGGGAGTGCTCACGGTCCGGTAGCGCGCTCCGCCCGATACCGGATCGCCCGGGCGAAGGGCCGGCCTGTGCGGGAGCTCGGGGGAGCGGCGCCCGGGAGGCGTAGAATCCACAGGGTTCCATGGCCTCGCGTCGCCCACCTCGTTGGCTCTCTGCTGGCGGCCTGCTGCTGGCCGGCATCGCCTCCGCGCAGCTCTCTCCGAACGGTCCGGACTTCCAGGTCAACACGTACAGCTCCGGCTCCCAGGAGCTCCCTTCGGTCGCCGCTGACGACCGTGGTGGCTTCGTGGTGGTCTGGCAGAGCTCCGGGTCACCGGGAACGGACGCGAGCGGCTGGAGCGTCCAGGCGCGGAGGTTCGACCCGTGGGGCACGCCCGCCGGCCCGCAGGTCCAGGTCAACTCCTACACGACCGGCGATCAGACGCGGCCGGCGGTCGCGTACGACGGCCAGGGAGGTTTCGTGGTCGTCTGGGAGAGCTACCCGGGCGACCCCGCGAGCGTCGAGACGATCCAAGCGCGGCGTCTGGACGGGACTGGTGCGCCTGCGGGCCCCGAGTTCCAGGTGGCTCCGGTTGCCGCCGGCGTTCAGCACTTGCCGACTGTCGCAGCCGATGCTCAGGGCCGATTCGTCGTGGCCTGGACGGCAGGGGAGATCCGGGCGACCTATGAGTTCAGTCCGGGCATCTGGGCGCGCCGATTCGACGCCGCGGGGGCCCCGCTGGGAGCGGCGATGGAGGTCAACAGCTATCGGACGGGTGATCAGAAGTCGCCGCGGGTCGCCGTGGACGGGGACGGCAATTTCTTCGTCGCGTGGCAAAGCCGAGGCTCTGCCGGCTCCGACCAGAACGGAGAGAGCGTCCACGCGCAACGATTCGACGCGAGCGGCACACGGACCGGCGGCGAGTCACAAGTCAACACCTACACGGTGATCGACCAGGTGCTTCCCGCGGTCGCGCCCTACGGCCCCGGGGACTTCGTTGTGGCCTGGCAGAGCTACGGTTCGGACGGTCCGGACGCCTTCGACTATTGCATCGAGGCGCAACGCTACGACGCATCCGGTGCTCCCCTGGGCGACGAGATGCACGTCAACAGCTACACGACGAATGGCCAGGTCCGGCCGACGGTCGCGGGGACCGCAGACGGCGGCTTCGTGGTCGCCTGGGGCAGCTACGGCTCGTACGGCCCGGACACGGTCGCGTACAGTGTCCAAGGACAGCGCTTCGACGCCGCCGGCGTCCCGCTGGGACCACAGTTCCAGGTGAATAGCTACACCACGGGCTACCAGTGGCGCCCCGCCGCGGCGATGGACCCCCGCGGAAACTTCGTGATCGCCTGGGAGAACTATCCTTCCGGCGGCGTTCAGGACATCTACGCGCGCCGCTTCGACGCTCTCTTTCGCGACGGCTTCGAATCGGGCGACACCACCCGCTGGTCCTCGATCACGCCTTGAGTCCGGCGATTCCCCTGAGATGAAGCCCGGACGCTCGAGCCGTACGGCGGCTCTGGTGTGCATGGGCCGGGCGATCGCGCACGCGCAGCGGGTGGTCCCGGCGTTCGACGACCCGACCGCGATGGCGCTGCTTCCCGAGGCGGCGCGCGCGGACGTCGAGCGGTTCCTGGCGAAGGCGCCCGCCGCCGGTTGGAGGGAGCGGGCGCAGCGCTCCTACCTGGACCGCCAGGCGCGGATGATGGCCACCCGGACGCTGGCGATCGACGCGGCGATCCGGGAGGCCGCGTCGCCGCAACTGGTGATCCTGGGCGCCGGCCTCGACGGCCGCGCCTGGCGGATGAAGGAGCTGGCCGAGGTCACGGTCTTCGAGGTGGACCATCCGGACACGCAGCACGAGAAGCGCGAGCGCGCCGCCGCCCTGACGCCGGCGGCGGGGGAGATCCACTTCGTCGCGGTCGATTTCACCGCCGACGACCTCGACGCGAAGCTGGAGCTCCGCCGGCCACGACCGCGCGCTCCCGACGACCTGGGTCTGGGAGGGCGTGGTGATGTACCTGACGCCCGCCGACATCGAGGCGACACTGAAGGTGATCGCCCGCCGCTCCGCCCCGGCGAGCCGCCTGATCCTCAACTACCAGCGCCCGGCCCTGGTCCTGCACCTGATCGGCCTGATGCTGCGCCGCATGGGAGAGCCGCTGCGCTCGGCCTTCCGACCGGAGGCGATGGCGCGCCTCCTCGCCGCCCACGGCTTCGAGGTCACCGACGACCGCCACCTCCCCGAGATCGCGGCCGTCTCTCCGAAGACCTCGCCCGCCCGATCCAGCGCCTCACCCACCAACGCATCGCCGTCGCCGACCGCCGTTCGAAGAGAACCCGTGAGGACGGACGACGGCGAGCTGGACCGACTTTCGGAAGGCTCACCTAGGCCTCATGCCGCGGTGTCAGGCCGTCTTCCGCCTCACTCATGCGAACGGATCATGAGCTAGCGTAGCGCGTGAAGCCCGGACGCTCCAGCCGCACGGCGGCTCTGGTCTGCATGGGCCGGGCGATCGCGCACGCGCAGCGGGTGGTCCCGGCGTTCGACGACCCGACCGCGATGGCGCTGCTTCCCGAGGCGGCGCGCGCGGACGTCGAGCGGTTCCTGGCGAAGGCGCCCGCCGCCGGTTGGAGGGAGCGGGCGCAGCGCTCCTACCTGGACCGCCAGGCGCGGATGATGGCCGCCCGGACGCTGGCGATCGACGCGGCGATCCGGGAGGCCGCGCTCGCCGCAGCTCGTGATCCTCGGCGCCGGCCTCGACGGCCGCGCCTGGCGGATGGAGGAGCTGGCCGACGTCACGGTCTTCGAGGTCGACCACCCGGACACCCAGCACGAGAAGCGCGAGCGCGCCGCCGCCCTCTCGCCGACGGCGCGGGAGATCCGCTTCGCCGCGGTCGATTTCACCGCCGACGACCTCGACGCGAAGCTGGAGTCCGCCGGCCACGACCGCGCGCTCCCGACGACCTGGGTCTGGGAGGGCGTGGTGATGTACCTGACCGTCGCCGACATCGAGGCCACGCTGCGCGTGATCGACTACCGCTCTGCTCCGGCGAGCCGCCTGATCCTCAACTACCAGCGCCCGGCCCTGGTCCTGCACCTGATCGGCCTGATGCTGCGCCGCATGGGAGAGCCGCTGCGCTCGGCCTTCCGACCGGAGGCGATGGCGCGCCTCCTCGCCGCCCACGGCTTCGAGGTCACCGACGACCGCCACCTCCCCGAGATCGCGGCCGATCTCTCCGAAGACCTCGCCCGCCCGATCCAGCGCCTCACCCACCAACGCATCGCCGTCGCCGACCGCCGTTCGAAGAGAACCTCGTGAGGACGGACGACGGGCAAGCCAGCTGGACCGACTTTCGGGGAATGGCTCACCTGGGCCTCGATTGCCGGCCGACAGAGTGTCAGGGCCTGTCAGTAAGTAGGCTGTCGAGTCCTGGAGGGGCAACTCATGGCGAACGGATCTCGAGTGAGGAAGGGAGCCTGGGTGTCGGTGGACGAGAAACTGCCGACGAAAGACGGGATGTACGACGTTCACATGGGGAAGAAGAGCGACGAGCGCGGCATCGGCGCGGCGATGATCTTCCAAGTGGGAAAGGGCTGGTCCGTGTCCTCGCCGGCGCCCTTGAAATCGATTCCAGGAGAGGTCCTGGACTGGTGGGACCCTGGAGCGTGAACGCAGGCTCGCATGTCGAAGCGATTCGCCCCTGCGAATGTAGCTGCCATCCGCCATCTGCGGTGGCCCCGCATCGAGAGCGGACTCCAGGTCGAAGGCACTGAAGGCGCAGCCATGCAACTTGTCGATGTCCGCGTGCATCCTGGTGACGATGCCCAGCGCTGCAACCGCGTCGCGCGTGTCGACAAGGGCGGTGCTACTGGGCGGGGACGTTCTGCGCGTTCGCCAGCAAGTTCGAGAGAAACCAGCCGTCGCCTGTGATGAATCCCTCGGGCTTGGCGTTCTCACGGTCGCGCCAGAAGCGGATTCCGTCGCTGCGAGTGTCGATGGATTCGATCTTGGAGTGGTCGACCTTGAAGCGGTTGGTGGACCCCTCGAAGTGAATTGCGAGATTGGTGACGAACAAGAGCCCGACGTCGACGACCGGGAAGCTGTCCTGTGCAGTCAGGTGACCCTTGGTAGCGCCTATTCGGTAATAGACGCCCTTCATGACACGGAACGAAACACCTCTGGAGCCGCCCTCCCAGCCGCGCAATGTCTTGGTCTTCAGGTACTGTGCGCCGGCGAATCCCCAAAGCAGAATTTCGCCCTTCCGGAACGTGAAGGGATTCTGACCGTTGTAATGGAAGCGCTTCGGGTCCCTTCCCGCTGCGAGGTCGCGAAGCACTTCGCTCTTTGCGATACGGGAGTACCAGCCTTGCCCGTCGAGGTCGTCCTTCGCGACGCCACACGCCTCGACGAAGGCGGCGATCGAGCTCTCCTCCTGGTCGCTCAGCAGCCCGTCCTCGAGCGCTGCCTGCACGCTTGCGTCGAAGACCGTCCGGATCGCCTGAACACGCTGTGAATCCGAGAGGAAATTCCGCTCGCGAAGCTCGGCGATGCCGCGAGAGAAGCCGTCGGGGGTGACCTCGGCGGCGAAGAGCCGAGTGGCCAGTGCTCGACAGTCAGCCTCCGCGCTCGCGTTGGCCTTCTTGCACTCCGAATGCGCTCTCGAGAGGAATCCGGCGGGTCTTCCGCAGAATCGGCAAGTCGCCATGAGAACCAGTATCTCCCGCTTCTACTCTAAGCGAGGGCCCGTGTCCGCCTCATCTCCTTCGCAGTCTCGAGGTCAGCGATCGCGCCGCCGCCCTGACGCCGAGGGCGCGCGAGGTCCGCTTCGTCGCGGTGGACCTCACCGCGAACGACCTCGAGGCGAAGCTGGAGTCCGCCGGCCAGGATCCGGCCCGACCGACTCCCCGAGATCGCCGCCGACCTCTCCCCGGCCCTCGCCCGCCCGATCCGAGCCCTGACCGGCTCTCCTCCCTGCTTCTCGATCCAGCGCGGGTCCCGGAATCGGGGAGGGGAGCCGGGCCCGCGATAGCCACGAAACTGCCATCCGCTACTGACGGGATCTGACAGCTCCGGGTGCTACCTTCCGCCCAGAAGTCCGATTCGGTCGTGTTTCGAAGCCCCCGCGGTGACGCTTCAGCGTGGCCGTGGCCGGCGGCGGTGTAACGAGGCACCAGGTGCCTCACTCAGTGGAGGAGCGGATCATGCGTAGAGCAATCGTCTTTGCCTTCGTCGCGTTGCTCCTAATTCCGTCATTGGCGAGCGCCCGACACCGTCATCACAGACACCGAGGAAACCAGCACGGAAGTCAGGCAGCCCAGGCATCCAGCGAAGGAAGCCCCCGTGTGATGGCGC
>CAWAGZ010000012.1:0-98398 GCA_963781755.1 uncultured Acidobacteriota bacterium | reverse complement strand
TGTGGATCCGCTACCCGGCGATCTCGCCGGACGGCGCCACCATCGCGTTCAGCTACCGCGGCGACCTGTGGACCGTGCCAGCCGCCGGCGGGGTGGCCACGCCCCTGACCGTGAACGAGGCCTACGAGTTCGCGCCGGTGTGGTCGCCGGACGGCAGCCGGATCGCCTTCGCCTCGGACCGCTACGGCGACTTCGACGTCTACGTCGTCGCCGCCACCGGCGGGCCCGCCACGCGACTGACCTTCCACTCCTCCGACGACGTCCCGACCAGCTTCACGCCCGACGGCCAATCGGTGCTGTTCGGCTCGGCGCGCCTCGACTCCGCGACCAACGTCCAGTTTCCGACCCGCGCCCAGCCCGAGCTCTACCGCGTCGCGCTCGCCGGCGGCATGCCCGAGCAGGTGCTGACCACGCCCGCCGAGTTCGCGGTGTGGAACCGCGAAGGAACCACGCTCGCCTACTCGGACCGCAAGGGCTACGAGATGTTCTGGCGCAAGCACGACGACTCGTCGTTCGCGCGCGACGTCTGGATCTTCGACGCGGCCACGGGCAAGCACACGCGGCTCACCGCCTTCGGCCACGACGACCGGCAGCCGGTGTGGAGCCCGGACGAGAAGTCGCTCTACTACCTGTCCGAGGCGAGCGGCAGCTTCAACGTCTGGCGCCTCGACCTGGCCCACCCCGAGCAGCCGGTCCAGATCACCACCCACACGGTGCACCCGGTTCGCTTCCTCTCGATCTCGCGCACGGGCGACCTCTGCTACGCCTGGAACGGCGAGCTCTGGGTGCGGCCCGCGGGCGCGGCCGAAAGCCGCAAGGTCACGGTCCAGGTGACCGCGGAGGCGCCGGCCGACGTCGTCGATTGGACCGGCGTCGGCGACCAGCTCTCCGAGTTCGACGTCTCGCCGAGCGGCAAGGAGATCGCCTTCATCGCGCGGGGCGAGGTGTTCGTCACCGCCACCGACTATTCGGTCACCAAGCGGATCACCAACACTCCGGAGCAGGAGCGCTCGGTGAGCTTCTCGCCGGACGGCCGCAGCCTGATCTACGCCAGCGAGCGCGGCGGCAGCTGGAACCTCTACCGCAGCGACCTGACCGACCCGAACGAGCCCAATTTCTTCAACGCCACCGCGATCGTCGAGCGCCCGGTGCTCGTGACCGCGGACGAGACCTTCCAGCCGCTCTTCTCGCCCGACGGCAAGCAGATCGCCTACCTCGAGAACCGCACCACCGTGAAGGTGCTCGACCTGGCGACCGGCAAGAGCCACGAGGTGCTCCCCGGCGACCGCAACTACTCCTACTCGGACGGCGACCAGTGGTTCCAGTGGTCGCCCGACGGCAAGTGGCTGCTGGTGAACTTCCTGAGCGACGGGCGTTGGTCGGCCGAGGTCGGCCTGGTGCCGACCGAGGGCGAGGAGAAGCTGGTCAACCTGACCAAGAGCGGCTACGAGGACGAGATCCCGCGCTTCAACCAGGACGGCACGATGATGTACTGGGCCACCGACCGCCAGGGCATGCGCCGCCACTCGGGTGACGGCAGCCAGGACGACGTCTACGCCATGTTCCTCACCGAGAAGGCCTGGGACCGCTTCAACCTGACCCAGGCCGAGTACGAGCAGGTCAAGGCCAAGGAAGACAAGGAGAAGAAGGGCAAGGAGAAGGACGCGAAGGGCGCGAAGGGGAAGGGCGAAGCAGCGAAGGAAGGCGCGACCGAGGAGGAGGCGCCGAAGCTCGCCGAGCCGGTGACTTTCCAGCTCAACGACCTCGAGGACCGGACGGTCCGCCTGACCCACGCCTCGGCCAATCTCGCGGACGCGCGGCTGACCCCGGACGGCGAAACCCTGGTCTACCTCGCCCGCTTCGAGAAGGGCTTCGACCTCTGGGTGGCCAACCACCGCAAGGAGGAGATCAAGCTCCTGGCGAAGCTCGATGCCGAGAAGGCCGGGGGCCTGACGATCGACCGCGAGGGCAAGAAGGCGTTCGTCCTGGCCGACGGCAAGCTCGTGACCGTCGAGCTCGAGGGCGGCAAGGTCCAGCCGGTGAAGCTCGAGGCCAAGATGGAGCTCGATCGGACCGCCGAGCGCGCCTACCTGTTCGAGCACATCTGGCGCCAGACGAAGGAGAAGTTCTACGTCGCCAACATGCACGGGGTCGACTGGGACGGCATGAAGACCTACTACGCCAGCTTCCTGCCGCAGATCAGCAACAATGAGGACTTCGCCGAGATGATCTCGGAGATGCAGGGCGAGCTCGACGCCTCGCACACCGGCGGCCGCTACCGCCCGCACCCCGACAACGCCGACGAGACCGCGGCGCTGGGGTTCTTCCCGGATCCCGGCCATCACGGTCCGGGAGTCGCGATCGCCGAGGTGATCGAGGGCGGTCCGTTGACCAAGGCCGGTCTCGGAATCACCCCCGGCGTCGTCATCGAGTCGATCGACGGCTCGCCGATCGCCGCCGGCGAGGACTGGTACCCGCTGCTCGACCACAAGGCCGGGACCCTGGTGCGCCTCGGCCTGCTCGATCCCGCGAACGGTCGCGGCTGGCCGGTGACGGTCAAGCCGGTGACCCAGCGCGAGGAGAGCGAGCTGCTCTACCAGCGCTGGGTCCGTTCGCGCCGCGCCGAGGTCGACCGCCTGTCGAACGGCCGCCTCGGCTACGCCCACATCCGGGGGATGAACGATTCCTCCTACCGCGAGATCTTCGAGGAGATCTTCGGCCGCTCGGTGGGCAAGGAGGCGATCGTCCTCGACACCCGCTTCAACGGCGGCGGCAACCTCGACGAGGCGCTGACCACCTTCCTCACCGGCAAGGTCTTCTTCCGCGAGGTGCCCCGGGGGCGGCAGGTCGGCAGCGATCCGACGTTCCGCTGGACCAAGCCTTCGATCGTGGTGATGAACGAGGGCAACTACTCGGACGCCCACTGCTTCCCGGAGGCCTACACCGAGCTCGGGATCGGCGAGACGGTCGGAATGCCGGTGCCCGGGACCTGCACCGCGGTGTGGTGGGAGCGCCTCCAGGACCCGACGCTCGTCTTCGGCATCCCGCAGGTCGGGATCATCGACAACGCCGGCGACCTGCTGGAGCACAAGCAGCTCGTGCCCGACCACCAAGTGGACAACGATCCGCAGCTCGAGGCCCAGGGCCGCGACCAGCAGCTCGAGGAGGCGGTGAAGGTGCTCCTGGCGAAGCTCGACGCGGAGAAGAAGTAGCGGCGATGCCGGGCCGGACCGCCTAGCGGTCGAGCATCGCCATCATCTTCGGACCGTAGCGCGGGCCGGCGATCTTCTCGGGCGCCAGCGCGGCGTCGAGCGCGGCCATCTCCGCGGCGTCGAGGGCGACCGACGCCGCGGCGACGTTCTCCTCGAGGTAGCGGCGCCGCTTGGTGCCGGGGATCGGCACCACGTCCGGGCCCTTGCCGAGCAGCCAGGCGAGCGCGATCTGCCCGGGGTGACTCCCTTCGTCCCGGCCAGCTCGCGCACCGCCGCGGCCGCCGCCACGTTGGCGTCGAAGTTCGCGCCCTGGTAACGCGGGTCGTTGCGGCGGAAGTCCCCCTCCGGGTACTCCTCGGCCCGCTTCACGGCCCCGGTGAGGAACCCGCGGCCGAGCGGAGAGAACGGGACGAGCCCGATCCCGAGCTCGCGCAGCAGCGGCAGGATCTCCGGCTCGAGGTTCCGCTCCCACAGCGAGTATTCGCTCTGGAGCGCCGAGATCGGGTACGCCGCGTGGGCGCGGCGGATCGTCTTCTCCCCCGCTTCGGAGAGTCCCAGGAAGCGGACCTTGCCCTCGCGCACCAGGTCGGCCATGGTTCCGACCACGTCCTCGATCGGCACCTCGGGGTCGACCCGGTGCTGGTAGAGCAGGTCGATGCGGTCGGTCGCCAGACGCCGGAGCGACCCCTCGACCGCCTCGCGGACGTGCTCCGGCCGGCTGTCCACGCCCGCGATGCCGCCCGCGTCGATACGGAAGCCGAACTTCGTCGCCAGGACCACCCCGTCCCGCCTGCCCTTCAACGCGCGTCCGAGCAGTTCCTCGTTGGCATACGGGCCGTAGACCTCGGCCGTGTCGAGCAACGTCACCCCCAGCTCGATGGCGCGGTGGATCGTCGCGATCGACTCGCGTTCATCGCGCTCCTCGGCCGTCCCGTACGACTGGCTCATCCCCATGCAACCGAGGCCGAGCGCGGAGACCGTCAGGCCCTGGGTGCCGAGGGTTCGTGTCGTCAACATGTGCGTCGCTCCTCTCGAGCCGCCGGCGGTCGCCCCGAAGCGCCGCCGGCCGACCCCTCGGAGGTTACCGCGTGAAAGGGCGGACGGCGTCCCAGTCCGGCACCGGAGCAGCGTCCCGCCACAGGTCCGCCCCGTGCACGCACGAGCGCAGCTTCTGGCGGTCGGCGAGCCCGGGTGATCCTGGCGTCGAAGTGACGAACGGCCCCGCGGGGCGCCGGTTGCGGCCCGACGCGGGAGCGCGCATGATGGTCGCTCCGTGGCAGACGAGACGCGCTCCGGACCCGCGGCACTGACCTTCGAGGCGCTCTACGACGAGCTCCACGCCCTGGCCCACCGCCAGGTGCGCCGCTCGCGCCCCGGCGCGACGCTCAGCACCACGGCGCTGCTGCACGAGGCCTACCTCAAGCTCGCCGGCGTCGACCGCATTGCCGAGCGCCAGCACTTCTTCGCGCTCGCAGCGCGCGCGATGCGCCAGGTGCTGGTCGATCACGCCCGCGAGCGGGCGGCGCTCAAGCGCGGCGGCGGACAGGTCGTCGTCACCCTCGGCGACGAGGTACCCGCGGTCGCCGCCGAGGCGAGTGAGCTGCTCGCGCTCGACTCGGCGCTCGCCGGGCTGCAAGCGGTCGACGAACGGCTGGCCAGGGTCGTCGAGCTGCGCTTCTTCGCCGGGCTCTCGGTCGAGGAGACCGCGGCGGCCCTGGGCACCTCGACCGCGACGGTCAAGCGGGACTGGCGAGCGGCGCGCGCCTTCCTGCTGGCCCACCTCGGGCCGCCTGCGCGGTGAGCTCTCCCGCGACCTGGCGTCGGGCGCTCGAGCGTCTTCGACGAGATCGCCGAGCTCGCGCCGCGCGAACGGGCGGCGCGGCTCGAGGCGGTCCGCGCCTCGGAGCCCGAGCTGCACCGATGCCTCGAGGCGCTGCTCGCGGCGGACCGTGACGGCAGACCCACGCCTGGACGACGGTCTGGAGCGTCATCTGCCCGGCCTGCTCGAGGCCGCCGACGGCGTCCTCGAACGGTGGATCGGGCGCGAGCTCGGGCCCTACCGCATCGTGCGCCTGCTCGGCGTGGGCGGGATGGGCGCCGTCTTCCTCGGTGAGCGGTGCGACGGACAGTTCGAGCAGCGCGTCGCCCTCAAGGTGGCGCGGACCGGACTGGCGAGCGAAGCGGCGATCGGACGCTTCCTGGCCGAGCGTCGCATTCTCGCCGGGCTCGAGCACCCCCGCATCGCGCGCCTGCTCGACGGCGGGGTGAGCGCCGAAGGGCTCCCCTACTTCGCGATGGAGTACGTCGAGGGCGCGCCGATCACCGAGTCCTGCGCCGCGGCAGGGCTCGACGTGGAGGCGCGGGTCCGTCTCTTCCTGGGCATCTGCGACGCCGTCGACTACGCCCACCGCCGCCTGGTGGTGCACCGCGACCTGAAGCCGTCGAACCTCCTGGTGAGCGCCGAGGGCGAGGTCAAGCTGCTCGACTTCGGAATCGCCAAGCTGCTCGACCCGGGCGGCGAGCGCACGGGCACCCTCGAGCGCCTGCTCACCCCCGCCTATGCCGCTCCCGAGCAGCTGCGCGGCGAACCGGTCACGGTGGCCGCGGACGTGTACTCGCTGGGCGTGGTCCTTTACGAGCTGCTCGCCGGCCGGCGGCCGTTCACGGCCCACGACGCGGCGCCGGCGGCGGCCGCCGACGAGCTCGACCTGGAGCCGGAGCGGGCCAGCAACGTCGCGCTCGCGGACGGGGCCTTCGGCGCCGCGGAGCGCCGCCGGCGCCGACAGGCCCTGCGCGGCGACCTCGACACCATCCTGGCGACCGCGCTGCGCGCGGATCCCGAACGTCGCTACGCCTCGGTACAGGCCCTCGCCGAGGACCTCCGCCGGCACCTCGAGCGGCGTCCCATCCGGGCCCGCCGCGACAGCTTCCGGTACCGCGCCGGGAGGTTCGTGGCCCGCCACCGCTGGAGCGTGGCGACCGCGGCGACGCTCGCCCTCGGGCTCGTCGTCAGCCTGGGCATGGCCCTGGTCCAGGAGCGCGCCAAGGCGCGCGAGGCGCTCGCCTCGCGCGAGGTGACGGATTTCCTCGTCCAGCTCTTCGAGGCTCCCGATCCGACCGTGGCGCGCGGCGCCGAGCTGAGCGCCCGCGAGCTGCTCGACCAGGGCGCCGAGCGCCTGCGCTCGGCCCCGGTGAGCGAGCCGCGGGTGCGCTCCCGCCTGCTCCAGACGATCGCCGCGACCTACGTTGCGCTCGGAGCGTACGGCCGCGCCCTGCCGCTCGCCACCGAGGCCCTCGAGCTGCGGCGCAGGAGCTTCCCGGAGACCAGCGCCGAGGTCGCCGAGAGCCTCGACCAGGTGGGCGAGATCCGGCGTCTGACCGCCGACTACGCCAGCGCCGAGCCGCTGCTGCGCGCTGCGCTCGCGACCCGCCGCGCGCTCTCGAATGCCGACGATCCGGCGGTCATCGCGAGCCTCGGCCATCTCGGGCATCTGCTCCAGGACCGCGGCGAGTTCGCCGCCGCCGAGGCGCCCTTCGGCGCCGCGCTGGCGGCCGCCGAGCGCCGCTTCGGCGTCGACTCGACCGAGACCGCCCAGTGTCTCGACGACTACGCCACGATCGAAGCCGATCTCGGCCACGAGAAGGCCGCCGTCGATCTGCTCCGGCGCGCGCTGGCGATTCGAACCCGCCGGTCGGGTCCCGGGTCGCTCGGAGTCGCCGCCACCTTGACCCGGCTCGGCGATCGTCTCGACGAGATGGGCGACTACCGGGAAGCCGCCGAACAGCTCGAGCGCGCCTTGGCGATCCGGCGCAAGCGCCTCGGGACCGACCACCCTCTGGCCGGCACGACGCAGATCGCGCTCGCCGGGGTCTACCTCGATCTGGACCGCCTGGACCTGGCCGAGCGGACGGCGGCGGAGGCCCTGGCGTCCCTCCGCCGCTCCCTGGGAGAGGGCCATCCCCAGGTCGGCGAGGCGATGAACCTGCTCGGGATCGTCCGCACCCAGCGCCGGGACTTCGTCGGCGCCGTTCCGCTCTTCGAGGAGCTGCTCGGACGCTACCGGCGGACGCAGGGTGCCGGCCACCCGGACACGCTTGCCATCGAGGACAACCTGGCGATCACGCTGCTCCACGCCGGGCAGGCGGCGGAAGCGGAACGCCTCCAGCGCGACGTCCTGACCCGGCTGCCCGCCGACAATGGGCAGGCGACGGGCGCGATGACCTGCCAGAACCTGGCGGCTTCGCTCGAAGCGGAGGGCCGGCCCCGCGAGGCACTGACCTTCGCCGAGCGCGCGCTCGAGATCCAGCGCCGGCGCGAAGGCGAGACGTCGGGCAACGTCGCGATCGCGTTGCGCTCGGTAGCGGTCGCCGAGGAGCTGAGCGGCGAGCTGCGCAAGGCGGAACGGGACTTCCGGACCGGCCTGCGGATGGGCGAGCAGCTCGCTGCGACCCACGGCAACGCCACCCACCAGTGGCGGATCCCGCTGGCGGATCTGCTGGTCGGCGCACGGCGTTGCGCCGAGGCGCTGCCGCTGCTCGCCGACTCGCACGAGGAGCTGGAGAGGACGGGTTCCCGCGCCGATCCGGTCTGGATCCTCGAGGAGCGGCTGCTCGCGGCCAGCTGCGCACCGCCCTCGCCGAGCCGACGGGTCGAGATCGCCAGGGCCCGCCGGGACCTGCGGGCCCTGGCGGGCATCGAGGTCGACCTCTACCCGACCGCCCGCGCGCTGCTCGCCGGCGATTGACGGCGGTTCCCGCCGGCGTCGGCCGATCCCGGCCGCTCAGGAGGGGAGCTTGGCGCAGGCGGCCCGGGCCACCGCCGCGAGCTGGCGATCCAGCGCCTCGGGTCCCGGATCCGGCGACACGTTGACCGTCAGCGTGACGTGCCAGGGGCCCTTGCCCGCCTCGAGGATGCGCCCCGTGCTCGAGAATCCGAATCCCATGTTGACCGACGCGACGTGGGTGGCGAAGGCCCAGTCGCCGACCCCGGCGATTTCGCCCCCGGGTCGGATGACCTCACCGAGGCCGTGGTTGACCGGCTGCGTCGCTCCGCGCACCGTCTCGCCGGTGCGCTCGTAGATCGCCCGCACCCTCGCCTCGCTCATGCCGTCGCGCGCCACCGTCAGGGTGAGCAGCAGTTGGTTGGCCACCGCCCCGGCGAGCTTCGAGAAGTCGCCGCCCTGGCCGAGCGCGCTCATCAGGTCGGGTGCGCCTCCGGCATTCGGGTGCGACGTGCCGGCCGGCGGCCGGGGCGCGGCGGCGCTCGGATCGAGCGAGTACTCGCACCCGTCGCCGTTGACCTGCGAGACGACGCTCTTGCCGACGATGGCGCCGACCTCGGCCGCCGACACCAGCGAGCAGGGGGCGACGGTCGGCGCAGCCGGTGGCGCCGCTGGGACGGCGGGGTCGGCCAGCGGTGCCTTCGCGGCGTCGGCCTCCGCTGCGGGCTGAGACGCGACCGCGGCGCGGTGCCCGCCACAACCCAGGGCGATCAGGGCCAGAAAAGCTCCGAAGCGGACGACGCGAGGGGTCCTCATTGCTTCCTCCTGGGCGCGAGCGGGTTGGATCGGCGCCACTGGAGAAGAACGCGAGGACCGCGTCGCCGGGATCACGTCCCCCGAGTTGCTGCCGCTTCCGCGCGACCGGAGGCCGCCGCGGTGATCCCGCCCGAGCCGCGATTCCGTGGAGTGGGATGGGACCCCTTCCAGGAGGCCAACACCAGATGGTCGGAACCGATCTTGCCCACCTCGACTCCCGAGCGCCCGCCGCCGGGCGGATGCCGCGGAACCGGAAGCCCACGCGACAGAAGCTCGCATTCGCCCTCTCGACGTCGATCGCACTCCTGTTGCCCGGCGCGGCCGCCCTGCGCGCCCAGGCGATCGATCAGTTCTCCGCCGGCGCGGGGTGCGGGCCGTGGGGGATCGCGGCCGGACCGGACGACAACCTCTGGCTGACCTGCGGCTCGTCGAACCAGGTCGAGAGGATCTCGCCCGGCGGATCCGTTCTCGGCACCTTCACCCTCCAACACCCGGGCTCCTACCCCGTCGGCATCACGACCGGCCCGGACGGCAACGTCTGGTTCGGCGAGCACGACGGCAACCGGATCGCCCGGATCACCCCCGCCGGGGTGATCACCGAGTTCGACCTGCCCAACCCGGGGAGCGGCATCGTAGGCGTCGCGCCGGGATCCGACGGCAACGTCTGGTTCACCGAGCAGCAGGGACACCGGGTGGGCAAGATCACGCCCACCGGGACGATCACCGAATACACCGACACCGGCAATCCGGGGATGACTCCCGGCCTTCTGGCCCTCGGACCGGACGGCAACCTCTGGGTCGACGAGGGCACGAACAACGTGATCGCCAAGGTGACGCCGTCCGGAGTCTTCACCGACTACACCGCGCCGTCGGCGACCTCGATCGGCGGCATCACCAACGGCGCGGACGGCTACGTCTGGTTCGTCGAAGACGGCGCCGACAAGATCGCCCGCATCCGGGCCAGCGACGGACACATCGACGAGTTCGGACCGTTCCCGGGCGAGAGTGGTTTCGGAGACATCGCGCGCGGCGCCGATGGCCGGATCTGGGTCGACGAGCGGGAACACTCCAAGGTGCTCCGCCTCCATGCCTCCGGCGTTCTCCAGGCGGTCTTCACGGTCGCCAACGACGCCTGGAACGGCATCGCCGGACCCGACGGCAACGTCTGGTTCATCAACGGCTTCGCCGACGCCGTCACCCGCGTCGACACCGCCACCGGCTTCGAGGACTTCCCGATCCCCTGCGACTCGGGCGGGGGCGGGGGCGGCGAGGCCGTCGACGTCCTACCGGACGGCAGCGCGATCGGCGCGCTCAACCTCGCCGACGGAACCCATTTCGTCCGCTTTCCGATGCCGGACCTCGCCCCGCAGATCGGCCCCGCCGTGACCACTACGGACTTCGGCTCTATCGGCCAGTGCTTCGCGGTCGATCCGGACGGCATCGTCTGGTTCGGCGACGTGGGCGCGAACGCGATCGTCCGCCTCGACGGCACGACGACCACGCTCTACTCCATCCCCTCGCCTTCGGCCGGACCGTATTGCGTCGCGATCGGACCGGACGGCAACGTCTGGTTCACGGAAGCCTTCGAGATCTTCTACGGCTCCGGCAAGGTCGGGCGGCTGGTTCCTCAGGGAGGCATCTCGGAGTTCCCGGCTTCCGGCAACCCCCTGGGCCTCACGGCCGGACCCGACGGCAGTCTCTGGTTCGCGGACTTCCAAGTGAACTCGGTGGGGCGCGTCACGACCGCGGGCGCGGTCTCCGAATTCGCCTCGGGCTTCGCGGCAACCACGTACGGTCCCATCTCGATCGCCTCCGACGCCTCGGGCCTCTGGTACGTGGGAGGCACGAACGAGATCGGGTTCATGACCCCCACGGGTGCGTCCACGGTCGTTCTCGCCGCCACCTCCCCCCTCTTGACAATCGCCGTGGACGGGCTCGGATCGGTCTGGATGCCCACGTACTCGAACCCGACGGAGCTGGTCCGGTACCAGCCCGGCGTCGGAGCGTTCTCGTCCTATCCGCTGCCCTGGCCCGTCGAAGCGCACGTAGATCCGTCCCCGATCACCGGCCTCTGGTACGGCTCGAGCGAGAGCACTTGCCAGTTTGGCGCCCCCTGCTGCGATACAACCCACCCTGCGCTCTTCGGCCACCTGCGCCGGGAGATCTTCGGCGACGGCTTCGAGTCGGGCGACCTGTGGCGCTGGAGCACGCGCTCGTTCTGAGCCGAGAGGAGAGCCGGATGAGACACTCGAACGCCAAATCGATCCGGACACGGAAGACGCTGGTCGCGGGCGCGCTCGTCTCGGCGCTCGTCGCGGCCCCCGCGGGCGCGGCGGAGGCGCGCTGCAAGCCGGTCCTGGACGCGCTGATGAGCGTCTTCCGGACGCCGACGCACCTCGTCACCACCGAGTCCGGCGGCGGCCGCGGCGGCGAGCCCCGGGTGAACGAGACGATCTACACCGCGCAGGCGATCTACGTGAAGTCGCGCCGCGGCTGGGTGAAGAGCCCGATCTCGCCGCAGGAGATGGCCGAGCAGCAGAAGAAGAACCAGGCCGAGGCGAAGAGCGTCACCTGCCGGGCGCTGCGCGACGAGACGGTCGACGGCGAGCCGGCGGCCGTCTACAGCTCCCACTCCGAGAGCGACGGAACGACCTCCGACGCGGTGGTCTGGATCTCGAAGAAGAGCGGACTCCTGCTCAAGGAGGAGCTCGACCTCGACGTCGGCGATGTCGGTGGCAAGACCCACCACTCGACCCGCTTCGACTACCGGGACGTCCGCCCGCCAGAGGGCGTCGACTGAGGGCCGACCGCGAGAATCAGGCGGGGCCGCCCGCCACGACCTCGGCGTGGAGCACCCCCGGCTCGAGCTCGAGCAGGAAGCGCTCGTCCTCCGGGTAGTAGACCGCGGTATCGGGATGCTCGCCGGCGAAGCCGCGGATCGCCTCCATCGAGTCCCAGAGCGACAGGACGTAGACGTGGGTGATCCCGCCTTCGTCGCCGTGGAGGATCGCGCTCCCCCGGTGACCCGGGGTCGTCCGTTGACCCTCCAGACCGGTGCGCCGGACGTAGTCGACGTACTCCTCCGTGTCCTCCGTGCGGATCCGCCCGTGCCAGAGCCTCGCGATCATGGCCGTGCCCTCCCCCGGCGGTCGTCACTGCCGTGAAGCCATTTGCCGGTTAGGTGGATCGTGCAACGACAGACCTAACCTGTCAAGCGTATTATGGAGGTTATTTCCGCCTCGCGCGAGGATGCCGCGGCGGCGACGCGAGCCCGGCGACCAAGCTTCCGGCCTCAGCTGGCCTTCGGCCTGCCGCCGAAGTAGAGCCGGAGCATCCAGCCGACGACCGCGAGCATCGCCACGAAGCAGATCAGGAAGAGGGCGAAGACGCTCCACTGCGGCCGGACCGCGATCGCGCCCGGATCCAGGGCGCCCCGGAGAACGACCAGCCGTGCGACGTGGCGGTTCGCCACCATCGCGACCAGCGAGACCGCGAGCAGCGCTCCTCCCGCCACCAAGCGCTTGCGGAAGACGAAGTGCAGCGAGCCGAGGGCGAGGAGCAGCGCCGTCAGCATCCACCATACGGCGCTCGAGCGCAGATACGCCGTCAGGTCGTCGCCCAGGCCGACGAGCACGCCGACGCCCAGCACCATCGCCGAGATCTGGCTCCAGAGATAGCTCGTACGCGCCTTGGCGAAGAGCTCGGGGTCGTCGCGCACGAAGACGGCCAGCGCGAACGAGCCCAACGCCAGCGCTCCGGCCAGCAGGTGCAGCCAACGCGGGATCCAGCGCCCGAGCTCCGGGTTGACCACGAGACCGGAAGCGTCCGCCGACCATGCCGCCGCGATCGTCGCCGGGCGCTCGGCCAGGGTGAAGACCGAGCTGAAGACGAGCGAGACGAAGACCAGGCAGAGCAGCGCCCAGACGAGTCGGCGCGACGCCGCCGGCTTCTCGCGCTTCGAGAGGGCGACCGAGTAGATCAGGAGGTAGGCCGCGATCACGGCGACGATCACCCCCAGCCAGGGCCACGCCGAGACGATCGCCGCCGCGTAGACCTGGCGGTGGTAGACGAGCTGGAGGAAGAGCAGCGGTGCGACACCCAGGGTCACGGTCAGCGCCATCAGGGTCGGCAGCGAACGGACGTAGCGGGCGACGCCGGCGCTCTCCCTGCGGCCCGCGAAGCGGCCGAGCAGCAGGGCCGCGAGCCCGCCGAACAGGGTCCCCATGGCGGCGAGGTGGAGCGTCAGGGTGACCACGTGCAGGACGGTGATCAGCCAGAGCGGAGCCGAGAGGAACTCGTAGGACGGGAGCGTCACTTCGCACCTCCCGGCGCGATCTCGAGCAGGTAGCCGACGAGCGCCGCCCGCTCGGTGGCGTCGCCCGTATAAGGCGGCATCTCGTCGCTCACCTCGCCCGCCGTGTCGAGGAAGTCCGACAGGCCCTGGGAGTCGAGGCCCGCGAGCGTCGCGGTCATGTCGCGATCGCCGCCCGGGACGTGGCACTTGCCGCAGCGCACGGCATACGCGCGAGCGCCCAGCTCCCTGCCGGCGAGGCCCGTCACCTCCGCGAGCGGCCGCGGGTCGACCCGCTCGGCGAGCCAGGCGGCGAGCGTCTCCGCCTCCGCCGGAGTGCCCGCGAACGAGGGCATGCCGCCGCGCACGCGCGCGGCGCCGCGGATCACTCCCGCGATGAAGCGCGCGTCGGTGCCGTCGAAGGCGGGAGCCAGCGCCTTGTAGCCGTGGAGCGTGTGACAGCTGCGGCAGGAGTGGAGAAAGAGATCGCGGCCGTCGTCGCCCGAGCGGTAGGCGAGATGAGCCAGGAGGCCGTCGGCCGCGAGCTGCGGTCGCTGGGCGACCTCGATCCCGTTGCCGTACATGTAGCCGGCGACGATCCAGGGCTTGCGGACCGATTCGCGCAGGAACTCGAAGGAGCCGAACAGCGCGAAGCCGACCAGCATCAGGAGCGCCGCCCCGACGACGTGCAGCCTCTCGCCGGCGAGCAGGGCAATCACCACGATGGCCACCGTCAGGAGGACCGCCAGGATCTTCAGGTCGTCGTGCCAGAACAGCACCCACGGCATCGAATCGCGCGCTCGCGCGATCAGTCCGTCGGGCAGGGCGCGCAGACACCAGGGATAGGAAACGGCGGCGACGCCCAGCCCGGAGAGCGCCCAGAGCGAGCTGGTGCGGACCAGCCCGCGCTTGGTCGCCGGGTCCTTCTCGCGGCTGGCGACCAGCAGGGCGTAGAGCCCGGCCAGGAGCAGGCAGACCCCGGTGCGCAGCACCAGCGTCGGGACGTAGGTGGGATTCAGGAAGCCGTCCCAGAAGTCGCCGGTTTCGAGCCAGCGGCCGGGCGTCAGCATGAAGGCGAGGATGCCGTTGATCACCGCCAGCGACAGCCAGGCGGCGGCGAAGTAGATCCAGCCGAGCGTCATGTGGGCGCGCGCCGAGAGCCGCCGCCAGCCGTAGAAATAGAGGATCGCGGCCAGGATCTCGACCACGAAGAAGGTCCATTCGATCGCCCAGCCCCAGACGAAGTTGTGGATCAGCAGCTCGGTCGCCCCCGGGTTGAGCAGGCCGATGACGAACCAGATGCCGACCCCGGTCAGCGCGCCCCCGACCAGGGTGACGAGCACGAAGACCTTGGTCAGCCGCTCGAGGAACTCGAGGCGTGGCCGGTCGTCGCGACGGCGGGCGGAGCGCTCCTGGACGACGAGGAAGAGCCCGCCGCCGATCGCGAAGTGGGAGATGAAGACGTGGACGACGGCGACGAGGCCCATCAGGACGCCGTAGCCGATGCCCACGTCCCAGAAGGGATAGTTCATTCCGGGACCCTCCCCGAAGACTGCTGCCAAGAGGATTCTCGGAAGCCGGGAAGGGGTGAGCGCCACCCCCGGGGGCGGCGGCGGAGATCCACCGGGGCCGGATCCGGCTCACCGGGCCGCGATCGGCCCGATGGCGGCGTGAGGAAGGCTCGACCGGCGCGGCGCTTCGAGGTCCGCTCAGCGGGCCCGACGGCGGGCCAGCGCCTTCTCGTAGCGCAACGAGGGCACGAGCAGGACGCCGGTTCGCGTCTCCGCCGGATAATCGAAGGCCGCCACCTCGCGCCAGCCGTTGCGCTCGTAGAAGCGCCGCGCGCGCGCGTTGCCGGCGGCGACGGAGAGCCAGGCGATCTCGTGGCGCTCGGCCAGCCTCGCCTCCGCGCTCTCGAGCAGCGACCGCGCCACGCCGGTACCGCGTGCGCTCGCCGCCACGAACAGCTGCTCGACCTCGTCGTCGTGCACGGTGACGAAACCGACGATGCGGGAAGCGACGACGGCGACGGTGGTCTTGGGGAGGCGCGGCGGAACCCGGCGGAGGAAGTCCTCCAAGCTGCGGTGCTCGTGGAGCGCCTCGGGCACGTGTCCGAGGTGACCGTCGAGCCAGCTGCCATGCCAGACCTCGGCGATCGCCTCGACGTCGCTCGGGGCGGCGGGGCGCAGCTCCGACACGACGTCAGCGGGGCTCATCGGGAAGAACCATGGGGCCAGGGTCCGGTGTCGCGGTGGCGCCGATGCGATCCGCCGGCAGGTCCGAACGCACCCAGAGGCGAACCGGCACGGGAATGTACCAGACCTCCTCGAGACTCCAGCGCGGCGGCCGCACGAGGGAGAGGAGGACTCCCAACCGGATCTCCCGACGCGTGCCGGAGTCGGACCAGGGCGGCGCGAAGAGGCGGCGCACGCGCCGGGGCCGCGGCGGATCGAGGCCGAGCCGTTGCGCCACGATGGCCGGCGGGATCTCGACGCGGCGGTACAGACGTCCGAAGCGCGGCTGACGCAGCAGGTCGCGATCGGCGGCGAAGACCGGCTCGAAGGAGCCGGCGCTGTTGCCGAGGACGACGACGGCGGGCCGCTGCGCGAGCACGTAGGCGCCGTCGCCACGCTCGTGTCCACGGTGCAGGCCGCCCGGCTCCGCGGGCAGATGCGACCCCGCGATGTGCGGTTCGACGACGCCGAGCATGTCGAGCGTCGGGAGTCCCGACTCGTAGGCGATGGCGCCGGCGGCATTGACCGCGACGAGGCTCCCGGTGGGTAGCGTCTCCCTCAGATGAGCGCCCACGATCCGTCCGACCTCGACGACGCGATTCGCGATCAGCGCCGACTCGAAGCTCCGGCCGCCGAGGCTGGCCGCGAACGAGCACAGCGCGAGCAGCGCCGGTGCGAGCTGCCACGAGAGGCGCGATGCGCGCGACCGCGCCGCGCGCCGTGCCAGCGGCAGGGCCGCGAGGATGGCAAGACCCGGCACCAGGACGGCGAAGAAGCGGAAGTAGGGCAGCGAATCGCCGCCGACGGCGACGGCGTAGGCCGCGACCACGCACGCGTCGACCGCGAGCAGGAGCTCGAGTCGTCGCGCGCTCTCGGCGCCCGGGAGCGCCGAGCCCTGCGCTCCCCCGTCCTCGGAGTTTGCCCGCGGCCGGCGCCGGTCCCACGGGGCCAGGGCCAACAGGGCCAGCCACGGATGGGCGAGCGCGAAACCGAGCGCGGAGTTGAGGCCCAGCGCCACTCCCTCGCCGGAGAAAACGGCCTTGGCGTAGAAGGTCGTCGGCAGCAGCGTGCCGTAGTAGCCGAGCTTCCAACCCGCGTAGGCGGCGAGCGCGAGCGCGACGCCCGAGGTGGCCGCGAGCCAGCGCCGCCGCTCGTCGCGCCGCGCGCACCATCCCCACACGGCGAGCGCGGTGGCGACCCCCAGGATGCCATCCGGACGGCACAGCGCCAGCAGGCAGAGCGCCACCGCCGCGGCTCCGGACGCCACCGCGCTCCGCTTCTCCCAGGCCGCCGCGAGACGATCGCGGGAGACGGTCCAGAGCAGAACGAACAGGGGGGTCTCGAGACCCGCGCCCGACCAGTAGGCGAGCGTCGGCGAGGTCAGGACGAGGAGGAGGGCGACGCCGCCCCAACCGGAGCGGGCGAGGGCCGGGAACCGGTGGGCGAGTCGCCACGCCACGAGCAGGGCGAACGCCAGGCAGATCCGGCCGAGGTGCGGTGCGCTCACCTCCGGTGCGACGCCGAGCTTCGCCCCCGCCGCGAGCAGGATCGTCCAGAGGAAGTTCGAGTAGCCCTCCACCCGCTCCCCCGGGTTGTAGACGAGACCGGACCCCGACGCCGCGTTGCGCGCGTAACGGTAGGAGATGAAGGCGTCGTCCACCCGCAGTCCCCGGAAGCTGGTGAGCGCGAAGAGCAGAAGCACCAGACCGACGCCGAGCCAGGCCCAGGAGGCTCGATCCGGGACGAGGGAGTCGCGCATGGGGGCTTCGGAAGTATCGAGACGCCGCCCGTGGACGGCGGAGACTCTGCGAATCGTCGGTCGGGAAGCGCCAGGTATCATAGCGGCCGTCCCACGATTCACCGTGCTCGCGCGCTCTCGAGCGCCGATTCGATGTCCTCGGGCCCCTCCTTGCGCGTCCGCGCCGCGCTTCTCGCCACCGCCCTCGCGGTCTACTCCGTCTGGGGCCTGCTCCCGGCATGGCGGCACGTTCGCGACACCCGCGACGGAGGCGACTTCGCGACCTACTACTACGCCGCCCGGGTCGCCCTCGCGGGCGGTGACCCTTACGACAGCTCGCAGCTCGACCGGGCCGCGGTCTCCGACGGAACCCGAACCCGGGTGAACCCTTTCCTCTATCCTCCGCCCTTCCTGCTGGCGGTCTCGTGGTCGGTGCCGCTGAGCCTGCACACGGCCGCCGCGATCTTCTTCTGGGCCAACCAGCTCGCCCTGCTGGCGGCCCTGGAGGTGCTCCGGCGCTGGCTCGCCGCAGACGTCGCGCTTCTCGCGTTGCTGCTCGCCACCTTCACCCCCGTGGTGGACTGCCTGCGCATCGGACAGGTGAACCTGGCGGTCCTGCTGCTCGTCGTGGTCGGGCTATGGCGGCGCCGGGGAGAGCTGGTGGGTGCCGCCGCCGCGGCCAAGGTCGCGCCGGCGCTCCTCCTGCTGCCGTGGGCCGCCGGCGGCCGCTGGCGTCGCCTCGCCGAAGCGGCTCTGGCGTTTCTGGCGCTCTCCGTCGTCTCGTGGCCGCTACTCGGTGGCCGTTGGCTCGCCCGCTACTACGCGGAGGTCCTACCCGATCTCCTTCGCGGCCACTACGCGGGCCTTCCCGTGCCTCTGACCCTGGTCGCCAATCACTCGCTGTCCCGTCCGCTCGCCTTCCTCTGGCCGGGGCGCGACCCGTTCACGCTCTCGGTGACGGCGCGTGGGGTGGCAGCGGCGCTCACCCTCGCGATGCTCCTGGCTCTCTGGGTCTTGGCCCGCCGCGAGCGGGATGCGCTGGGGCAGGCCTGTCTGGCGGGCGCCGTCACCGTGCCGATGGTGGTCGCGCCCGCATACGGCTTCGAGCACGACTTGGTCTTCCTCCTCCTGCCCTTGGCGGCGGCGGGGACGGCGGCGGCCCGCGGTCGCCTCGGAACGAGCGGCTGGCCGGTGCTCGCGGTCGTCTACTCGCTGCTCGCCGCTCCGCTGTCGTGGTGGATCGCCATCGACCGCGCCTCCCCCCGCCTGGGCTGGCTGCTGCGCGAGTCGAAGCTCGCCGCCGCGCTGGTCCTGATGATCGTCTGCGCCTGCGCGGCCTGGGGCTCCCCCGGAGCGGCCGCCACCCCGTCGACGGGGGTCAGCACGAGCTCTGGCCGGTTGGGGAACCCGGAGCGGGGAAAAGCGCACCGGGGATCGGCGAGCAGCCGCTCGGACGGCGCGTAGTTCGCGAAGACGGCCTCGGCGACGGCATCGGGAAGGGTCTCGAGTTCCCGCGTCCCGAGAACGACGGCGTGATAGCGCCGCCGGCGGACACGGTCGACCAGGTCGTCCAGGAGCGTCTCGGCCTGCGGCAGGCCGCGCGCGCGGAAGACGTCGCTCAGGGCGTAGGCGTGTGCGTCGAGGCCGGGGCGCCCGGCCAGGTGGCGGTAGAACCCGCCCGCCGGCATCCAGGTGTCGGCGGGGAGCCGCCCGAGTCGGGCGAACAGGACTTCGGCGCAGGCGCGGTCCGCCCGGTCGGGCACCGCCCGCCGAGGATCGTAGGCGAAGAGCGCCAGCTGGCAGAGCACGAGCAGGGCGACCAGCACGGGCCCGAGTGACGGACGCGCGGTCTCCCGGGAGGTCGCTCCCCGGCGCACCCATCCGCACGCCAGGCCGCTGGCGACGGCGAGCCCGACGACGGCCGGGATCCAGGCGTTGCGCGCGCCGCCGGGATGGACCCGCGCCAGGCTAGAGGTGGCCACGGCACCGAGCACGACGGGACCGTAGAACCGGGCGAGACTCGGCTGCAAGGCGCGATCCGGCACCATGAGTCCGGTACTCGAAATGCCGGGCGCCAGACTCAGGGCCGCCGCGGCCAACACCATCCCCGGAATCGAAACGGCGACGAGCGGGCCGAGCAGCTCGGGGGCCCGGACTGCCGACCACCCCTGGCGCATGGGCAGCTCCACGGCGTAGAAGAGGAACCAGCCACGGGAAGCCCACTCGAGCAGCCCGACACCCGCCGCCAGGGCGGCCGCGAAAGTCACCGCGGCCGCCCGGGCCCGGCGAACGGAGATCGCCAGACCACCGAGCAGGAGAGCGACGGCGAGGATCAACAGGGTCTGTTTGCCGAACACCGAGGCGGCGAGCAGGAGGCCGGCCGCCCCGGCCCCCCTCCGGGAGCGCGCGAAGCGAAGGCAGAGAATCGCTCCCACCGCCAGCCCGAGGGCCAAGGTGTCGGGCCGTGCGAGGTCGTACCAGAAGCCGGTGACGCCGTAGGCGGCGGCCACCAGTCCGACCGCCACCGACGCCGCGATCCGGTCCGAGGTCTCCCGGAGCACCAGGGCGAAGACGCCCGCGAGGATTCCGGCGGTGGCTGCGAGCGAGAGAGCGCGTGCCGCGGCGAAGCCGAGCGGCGCGAACGACGCGATCGCCGCCACCGCGAGGTAGTAGAGCGGCGGATAGACGAAGGCGGTGAATCGCACGGACGGCGGGGCGTAGAGGGGAGCGCCGGCGACGATCCTGCGCACGTGGTCCAGGACGCCGCCCTCCATCCACTCGAGCTCGAGCGGGTAGCCGAGGCGCCGGCCGGCGACGATCAGGAAGGTACCGACCGCCAGGCCGCAAGCGAGCGCCACGACCGCCCACAGCAATCTCTCGAGAAAGGCCCTCACTGCGGTCTCTGCTCCCCTCGGCCGGACATGTTAGCCTCGAAGCAAATCGGCCCAGCCCGTTGCAGGAAGGGGGTAGAAGATGCCGCGCGAAGACCTGGGTGTCGACGCTGGCCCCGGCCCGATTCTCCGTCGGTCCGGAGAGTCTCAACGCAGACGTGTCGCACCACGATTCCTCGCCTGGTTCCTGGCCGTCGTGGCGCTGCCCGCCGTGCTCTCGCTCCCGGCCGCGCTGTCGGAGCAGCCAGGAGAGCCGCTCGCTACGGCCCCCGACGTTCCGGCCGCGGCGATCCTGGGAGACACCTCCGGGATCACCTGGTTCGAGGTCCCGACCAGCTCGCCGTTCGGAGTCACGCCCACCACGGCGATCGAACCGGACGGTGGCGGCGGCTTCCAGGCCCAGCTCTTCGTCGAGACAGGACACAATGCGGGCTCCAACATCTACTCGCACTACAGCTGCGACCCGGTTGCGGCCGAGCTCTTGTCGGACACCGCCGGCGACTACATTCAGCTCGATCCGCCCGATTCCGACACGTGCGCCTTCGAGGGCGATCTCGCGGTCACCTCCGGCTCGTGCTGCGCTTCCCCGCAGAGCTGGTACGAGGACGGTCACCTTCACTATGCCGGAACCGCTTCCGGGCAGACGCTCACCGACTATGACGTCGTACCCGGCTCGCCCCCCACGGCGACGGCCGTTTCCATCGAGGAGCTCACCAACCGCCTCTCCGCCACCCTCGACCGTTCGGCAGGCGGTCTCGTGGCCTCGGGCTACAACACCTTGGGTCAGCAGCTCGACCTCTTCTTTCACCTCGACGGCGGCAGCTGGGCCGCGCTGTCCAGCCTGACCTGCGACGGTCCGACGACCAACTATCACTGGGACACGGCGACCGATCCGACCGGCGACAGGCTCTGGGTTGCGTGCCGGAGCGGCGGCAACGTCCGGGTCTCGCAGCTTTCGACGTCGGGCGGCGGCCCCGAGTGGAGCCAGATCGTGGACTCTCCCGGCAACTCGAGCAGTTTCCACTATGAACAGGCCGACTTCTGCGGCCCGATCGACCTCGGCGGCGGCAACCAGGTCCCGGGTGTGGCCGTGCTCTCGCCCAGCCCCACCGGCACCAAGATCTGTGTGCTGGCGGGCGTCGGCGGGCCCACCCCACCGACGGCAGTCGAGTGCGCGTCGATCCCCGGCTCGGCCCCCGACCGCCAGCTGTTCGAGTGTGACGGCTCGATGGTCTACTACCATGGCGCGGCGCCGGGAGGTTCGGGGGTGCGCGACATCGCGGTGAACTGCGGACGGATGGACGGGCCCTGCATCTACGAGGAATCGACCGACCCCTCGCGCGACGTGACCTTCGCGGGCGGACCCCAGGACTACGAGGCCTTCGCCACCGTGCCCGACGCCCGGGGGGTCACGACGATCCTCCCGATCCGCTACCGCAGGCTCCTCTTCGCCGAGGGCTACAACCCCGCCGGGACGGCGTCCGACGTGGTGCGCTTCGGCGTTCTCCGGGTGCCCTTCTACTTCGACAACTTCGAGAGCGGCGATCTGCGCTTCTGGAGCTCCGCGGTCAGCGGCCCTTGAGCTTCCCCCGGCCCGGCTCGCTCCGCGCCCTGCGACGGCGAGCCCGACCGCGCGGCGGGGCGTGGCGCTGCGCGTGGTTTCGTGAGAGGTCTCGGGGGAGCGGAGGGATCACGAATTGACCACGGTAGGCCCGAACACCTCACCTCGCGAGGTTCGACGCGAGCAGGGGGCAAGAGAGCTCGGGGAGTGGCTCGACGCGATCCCGGAGCTCGTCCGCGAACTCCTGGCCGACGAAGGCGCTCCCGCCGCCGCCGAGGTCCGCGAACCGGAGCTCCTGGCGCGGCGGCTCGACGTCGCACTGCGGGCCGACGGTCTGTCGAGGTCCGAGGTTCTGGCGCGGCTGCGGACCGTGCTCGCCGCGACGCCCTCGAGCGGGAGCTGGCGCTTCGTCAATCAGCTCTTCGGCGGCCGCGAGCCGGCCGCCACCGCGGCCGAGATGCTCGCGATCGTGCCCAACATCTCGATGTACACCTTCAAGGCCGGCGGTGCGCAGATCCTGATCGAGCGCGAGCTGCTCCGGCACATGGCGCGGCACGCCGGGCTCGGCGATGCCGAGGGCTGCTTCACGCCGGGCGGCTCGATCGCCAACTTGGTGGCGCTCCTGCTCGCGCGCAACGCCGCCGTGCCCGAGTCCCGCGAACGCGGCGTAGGCGGCGCGCGTCTGGCGGTCTACACCTCCGAGGAGGCTCACTACTCGATTCCGAAGAACGCCGGCATCCTCGGCATCGGCCGCGACGCCGTCCGGCGGATTCCGACCGACGACGACGGCCGGATGGACGTGGCGGCGTTGTCCCGCGCTCGTCGAGGCGGACCGCTCCGCCGGCGTGTGCCCGATGATGGTCAACGCCACCGCGGGGACCACCGTGCGCGGAGCCTTCGACCCGATCCGGGAGATCGCCGCAGTGGCCCGCGAGCACGGCGTCTGGCTGCACGTGGACGGCGCGCTGGGCGCCAGCCTCGTGCTCTGTCCCGCGCGCCGCGACCTGGTCGACGGCCTCGAGCTCGCCGACTCGCTGGCCTGGGACCCGCACAAGATGATGGGGGTGCCGCTCCAGTGCTCGGTGCTCCTCGTCGCCCGGGCCGGCGCGCTGGGCGGGAGCCTCGACGAGACCGCCGACTACCTGTTCCAGGCGCACCCGGACGAGCTGAACCCCGGCCATCGCTCGATCCAGTGCGGCCGCCGCAACGACGCGCTGAAGCTCTGGGCCGCCTGGCTCCGGCTCGGCGACCGGGGCTGGGACGAGCGCATCCGGCGCCAGCTGGCTCTCGCACGACTCGCCGCCGACAAGATCGCCGCCGATCCCGCCTTCGAGCTGGTCGAGCCGCCCCCCTCGATCAACGTCTGCTTCGAGGTGCGCGGTCGCGACAGCGCCGAGATCTGCGACTGGCTCGACCGTGAGGGCCGGCTCAAGATCGGCTACGGCTCGGTCCGCGGCCGCCGCGTCCTGCGCCTGGTCTGCGTCAACCCCGATCTCGAAGCGGCCGACCTGGACGAGATCCTGGACGAGATCCGGACCGCGGCGGGAGCGCTCGCCCAGCCCCCCGCTTGAGCGCAGGCAGCGCCCGCGGCTCCCCCGCGCCGTCCGCCCGGGGCTCCCCGCGCGAGCGCCGGCCGACGTCCGTGGTACCTTGGCTCTGGCATTCTGACTCCATCATCCAGGAGAACTGTCGCGCCCCGTGCGCGTCGGCCGACGCCTGGGCCATCGAACAGAGGAGGGAACATGCACCGAATCGCTCCGATCGCACGTCTTGCCGGGCTCGCCGTCGTAGTCGCTGCTCTGGCCGCCTGCCAGCCGCCGGCCGCTGCGCCGGCGCCGCCCGACTACGCCGCTGAGCTCGGCCCCAAGGTCGATACCTTCATCGGCGTCTGGAACTCCCAGGACTACGCCCAACTCGACGGCGTCGCGTCTCCCGAGTACATCCGCCGGGCGCCCGATCAGAACGCCGACGGACTGGAGGCGCAGAAGGCGTTCATGAAGCAGGTCCACGCCACCTATCCCGACTTCCACATCGCCGTCGACGCCATCGCCTTCGCCAAGAACCTCGCGTTCCTCCAGTGGACGGTCACCGGCACCTACACCGCCGAGGGTGCCGAGCCGAAGAAGGTCGAGGTCACGGGCGCCACCTTGCTGCGCTTCGCCGACGGCATGATCACGGAGGAGCACGTCTTCTACGACACCGCCGCCTTGAACGCGGAGACCGGCACCGCCACCGTCGCGCACGCCGCGGCCAAGTAGTTCGGCGTCGGTCGCCGGCGGCCGCGCAACGGCACCGCCGGAGTCGGACCGGTCCTGGGCGCGATTCCGGCGCCCCGCGGGGCGAACCGGTACAGAATGTCGACATGAAGAGCTCGAGTCGGAGCCGCGGGAGAGGACCGGTCGCCGGGCTCGGGCGGAGAATGGCTCCGCCATGACCCTGCCGACCGGCACCCGCCTCGGTCCGTACACGATCACCTCCCCGCTCGGCGCCGGCGGCATGGGCGAGGTCTACCGTGCGCGCGACACGCGCCTCGGTCGGGACGTCGCCGTCAAGGTGCTCTCCGCACACCTGACCGAGAACGAGGAGGCCCGAGCCCGGTTCGAAGCCGAGGCGAGGACGGTCTCGAGCTTCAATCACCCGCACATCTGCACCCTTTTCGACGTCGGCCGGGAGGGTACGACCGACTATCTCGTCATGGAGCTGCTCGAGGGCGAGACGCTCTCCGAGCGGCTCTCGCGCGGTCCCTTGCCGCTCGCCGACGTGCTGCGGATCGGAGTCCAGATCGCCGGCGCCCTGGACCGGGCCCATCGCGCCGGGATCGTGCACCGGGACCTCAAGCCCGGCAACGTGATGCTCACCCGGACCGGCGCCAAGTTGATGGACTTCGGCCTGGCGCGCGCGACGGGGATCCGGGGGCCGGCGGGCAGCGGCGGGACCAGCGGGGGCGTGCTCGACGCGCCGACGCTCGGCATGTCCCTGACCAGCCACGGGAGCGTCGTCGGCACGCTGCCCTACATGGCCCCGGAGCAGGTCGAGGGGCGCGAGGCGGACGTGCGCAGCGACGTCTGGGCGCTGGGCTGCGTGCTCTACGAGATGGCCACCGGGCGGCGTGCCTTCGAAGCGGCCAGCACCGCGTCGATGATCGCGGGAATCCTCGAGCGCCAGCCGTCACCGCTCGGGGACCTCGCCGGGGTCGCACCGCCCGGGTTCGAGCGCGTGATCACCCGCTGCCTGGCCAAGGATCCCGACGAGCGGTGGCAATCGGTCAGCGATCTCGGCAGCGAGCTGGCCTGGATCTCCGAGGGCGGCTCGCAGACGACTCTGCAGGTTCCCGCGGCGCCACGGATGGCGGCCCGCCCGCGCCTCGCGTGGTGGCTGGCCGCGGCGCTCGCCGCCGTCGCGCTGGCGGCGCTCGCCTACGCATTGCGGTCGGGACACGGCAGCGAGCCGCTCGCCTTCCGTCAGCTGAACTTCCGCCACGAGGCGATCTTCGGCGCCGCCTTCACCGCCCGGGGAGACTCCGTCGTCTACAGTGCCGCGACCTCGGGCAACACGCCACGGATCTTCAGCGTGCGCCGCGACTATCCGGAGCCGCAACCGGTCGGTCCGCCCGGCATGCACCTGCTCGCGGTCTCGTCCCAGGGCGAGCTCGCCGTGCTCGTCGGCGCCCGCTACGTCTGGCATCGGATATTCGTCGGCACGCTCGCGCGCATGTCGCTGAGCGGCGGCGCGCCGCGGGAGATCGTCGCCGGGGTGCGCCAGGCCGATTGGTCGCCGGACGGATCGCAACTCGCCATTCTCCGCGAGGTCGGTGGCCGCGACCGGCTCGAGTATCCGATCGACCACGTGCTGGTCGAAGCCAGCGGCTACATGTCCGATCTACGCGTCTCCCCCCGGGGAGACCGAATCGCGTACTTCGAGCATCCCCGCAAGTGGGATGACCGGGGCTCCGTCAACGTCGTCGATCTCGGCGGCAAGAGGACGGTCCTCTCCGACGGCTACTGGAGCGAGCGGGGGCTCGCCTGGTCGCCGGACGGCGACGAGATCCTCTTCTCCGCCAGCCTCGGCGGCGACAGCTACACCGTCTACGCGGTGACGATGAGCGGGAAACGCCGCATCGCCTACCAGCCGCCCGGTGGGCTCACCATCGAGGACGTCGCCGCGGACGGCCGCTGGCTCGCGAGCCGGGTGGACTTCCGCTACGCGGCGCTGGTCCACACCCCCGACCTGCCGGGGGACCGCGACCTGTCCTGGCTCAACACCTCCCACGTGCGGGCGCTGTCGCAGGACGGCAAGACGCTGCTCTTCGCCGAGACCGCGCTCGGAAACAACTACACCGCGTGTCTCCGGAAGACCGATGGATCGCCCGTGCTGCGGCTCGGGGAGGGCTGGCCCACGGATCTCTCCTCCGACGGATCGTCCGTGCTCGCGGTGATCCAATCGCTCCCGCCCCGCCTCGTCGTCTACCCCACCGGAGCCGGTGAGATCCGAAGCTTCGCTCGCGGAAACCTCGAGAACTACTCGACCGCCCAGTGGTTTCCGGACGGGAAGAGAGTTCTCCTCGGCGGCAACGAGCCCGGGAAAGGGACGCGCTTCTACGTCCAGGAGATCGGCGGGGAACCCCGGCCGGTGACCCCGGAGGGCACCCGCAGTGGCCTGCTCTCTGCCGACGGCAGCACGATTCTCGCCCGGGGCCCGGGCGGCGGGTACGCCCTGTACCCGATCGACGGCGGTGCGGCGCGGCCCGTGCCCGGTCTCGCCGAGGACGACGTCGTCGCGCACTGGAGCCGGGACGGGCGCGGGGTCGTGGCGTACCGGCCGTCCGAGATCCCCTGCCGCCTCGAGCGCGTGGATCTCGCGACCGGGGAGCGGAGCCTGTTCGAGGAGCTCGCGCCCGACGACCGCGAAGGGCTCCTGTCGCTGCGCGAGATCTTCCTCACGGACGACCTGCGGTCCTACGCCTACACCGCCTACTACCAGACCTCGAGTCTGTTCGTCTCCGAGAAGGGGGAGTGACGTACGCCAGCCGGCAGAAGCCGGCGACGGCCGGGGTCAGGGCGCGTAGAGCTCCTCGATCTCAGACGCATACCTCTCGGCGATCACCCGGCGCTTGAGCTTCATCGTCGGGGTCAGCTCGCCGCCCTCGATCGTGAGCTGTCCGGACAGGACCGCGAAGCGGCGGACGCTCTCGTAGCGCGCCAGGTCGCGGTTGACCGCCTCGACCTGGCGCTCCAGATGGGCGCGGAAGACCGGGCAAGCCGCCGCCCCGGCGGCGTCGCGCGCCGCCGAACCGGCCGCCGCGAGCTCGGCGGGGAGCCGCTCGGGGTCGAGCGTCAGCAGCGCGGCGACGTAGTTCCTCCGGTCGCCGACCACCACGGCGTGGGCGACCGCCGGGATCGCCTTGAGCTTGCCCTCGAGCGGCTGCGGGGCGACGTTCTTGCCCCCCGAGGTGATGATCAGCTCCTTCTTGCGGTCGGTGATGCGCAGGAAGCCGTCGCCGTCGAGCTCGCCGATGTCGCCCGAGTGCAGCCAGCCTTCGCCATCCAGGGTCTCCGCCGTCGCCGCCGGGTCCTTGAAGTAGCCGAGGAAGACGTGGGGTCCGCGCATCAGGACCTCGCCGTCGTCGGCGATGCGCAGCCCGGTCCCCGGTATCGCGAATCCCGCCCGCCCCGTGCGGTAGCGGCCGGGCAGGGAGATCGTCGTCGGGCCGGTGCACTCGGTCATGCCGTAGACCTCGTAGATCGGGATGCCGAGCGAGAGGAAGAGCTCGAGCGTGTCGCGGCCGATCGGCGCCGCCGAGGATGCGCAGAGGCGCGCCCGTTCGAGGCCGAGACGGCGCCGGACCTTGGCGAACACCAGCTTCTCGGCGAGACCGTAGAGCGCGGGCCGCCGGCTCCCGGCCTGATCGGCGTAGCCGCCGGCGAGGCCCCGCCGGCGGGCCCAGGCGGCGATCCAGCGCTGGAGCGCCGGAGCCGCGGCCCCGGCGGCCTCGATCCGCGACTGGATCTTCTCCCACACCCGCGGCACGGCGAAGAAGACCTGCGGCCGCGCCTCGCGCAGGTTCTCCCCGAGCTGCTCCAGGCTCTCCGCGAACCAGGTGCAGGCGCCCGCCCGCATCGGACCGTGCAGCGAGACCACCTGTTCGGCGATGTGCGAGAGCGGAAGGTAGCTGACGACCTCCTGGGTCTCGTCGAGCCCGACCAGACGAACCACCTGCTCGGTCGTCCAGACCACGTTGCGGTGCGACAGCATGACGCCCTTGGGCGGGCCGGTCGTGCCCGAGGTGTAGATGAGGGTGCACAAGTCGTCGGGGCGCTGGGCCGAGATCCTGCGCCGCAGCTCGGCCTCGGGCACGGCTTCGGCCCGCGCCAGCAGATCGCTCCAGGAGAGCACGCGATCGCCGTCGCCCGTGCCGCGCATCAGGACGACCGCCGCGACGCGCGGCAGCGCCGCGCGATCGAACAGCGACAGGTAGCGCTCGTCCTCGACCACCACCACGGCGGCGTCACAGTGATCGGCGATGTAGCGACACTGCTCCGGGGTCGAGGTCGTGTAGATCCCCGTCGGCACGCCGCCGGCGGCGATCGCGGCCAGGTCGGCGACGAACCACTCCGGACGGTTGAACCCGAGGATCGCCACCGCGCGCCCCGGCCCGACGCCGAGCGCCGCCAGGCCGCGTCCGGCCAGCAGCACCTGCCGCCGGTACTCCTCCCAGCTCGTGGCGTGCCACGCGTCCCCGCGCTTCTCGCGCAGCGCCGGCCGCGCGCCGCAGCGCGCCGCGGTTGCCTCGAGCACCTCGATCACCGTCTGGCTCATGACGTGCGCCGCAATCTACGGAGCGCGTCGACCCCGGTCAAGCGTCCGGCCCGGCGGAAGCCGGCGCTATGCTCGCGGGGCATCGGCCGGGAGAGCCCAGATGAGAGAGAGACCCAGCCCCGAGCGTCGCCGGCGTTCGCGTCCGTTGCCCGTCACCGCGCTCGGCCTGCTCCTGCTGGCCGGCTTGGCGCCGCCGCTGCGGGCCACCGCGGCGCGGACGATCTACCTGGTGCGTCACGGCGAGTACGACCACGCGGACCCGCGCCCCGAGGAGGTCGGCAAGGGCCTGGTGCCGATCGGCGTCGCCCAGGCACGGCTGCTCGGCGCGCGGCTGCGCGCGCTCGGCTTCGCCTTCGACCGCTTCGACGCCAGCCCGTTGACCCGGGCGCGCCAGACCGCCGAGGTGCTGCGCGACGAGCTGCCCGGCTCGAGCTTCCGGCTCGTGCCGGAGCTCGCCGAGTGCACGCCGCCGACCCGGCGCACCGAGGTGACCGCCGACGAGAAGCCGGAGGAGATGGCCGCCTGCGCCCGCCGGCTCGACGCCCTGTTCGCCGAGCGCTTCGTCCCCTCGCCCGACCGCGAGCGCCACGAGCTCCTGGTCTGCCATGGCAACGTCATCCGCTACCTGGTGACCAAGGCCCTGGGGGTCGACACCCGGGCCTGGCTCGAGATGTCGGTCCACAACGCCAGCCTGACCGTGATCCGGGTCGAGCCGGACGGCCGCTTCAAGGTCCTCGCCGTGGGCGACAGCGGCCACCTGCCGCCGTCGCTCGAGACCGGCGCGACCGGCGACCCCGAGCGGACGCTGGAGCTTCCGGCACCCGAGGCGCCCGCCGCCCGGAGCCCCGGCGGCACGACCGCCCCCTGATCTCCCGGAGCTAGTCGGAGCCGTCCGAGCCGGCGGCTTCCGCGGGAGTCATCGGCGGCGGCGTCGGGGCGCCCTGGCGGGCGACCAGGGCCCAGCGCGCGGTGCCGTCGCCGAGCGAGAAGGTCGCGGCCAGGTGGTACGGGATCCCCTGGATCGAGAAGTCCTGCGGCGTCTCGCCCGGCTCGAGCCAGCCGAGCACGATGTCGAGGTCCTCGAGCACGTAGTCCGGGGCGCGCTCGCGCCAGAGCTTCGCCAGCAGCGGGCTGCGCGGCGTCCCGAGGTCGGAGCCGTGGGAGCGCACCAGGCGGGCGACCGCCGGGTCGGTCAGGCCGTTCGAGTAGTCGAAGATCCGCCGGCCCGTGAAGTAGCCGATCGCGCCCAGCCGGCGGGTGGCGATCGTCGCGTCGGGCGGCAGCGTCCGCGCCAGGTGCTCGGCCGCGGGCACCAGCGTCTCGCCGACGACGACGTAGCCGGGACGGTGGCCGGTGCGCGGAGGCGTGAACAGGTCGAGCGAGCGCCAGGCTCCGCCGGCGACCGCCGCGACCAGCACCGCGGCCGCCGCGCCGGCGGCCGGACGTCGCCGCCCGGCGAACAGGCGCTCCGCGGCCTGGAACGCGCCGCGCGCGCCGAGCAGCGCCGCCGCCGGCACGTAAGGGGCGAAGAAGCGCCCGGTCTCGGTCCAGTCGGGCGGGGCGTAGAGGGCGAAGGCGATCCCCGTCAGGGTCGCCGCGGCCGCGGCGTCGGCGAGAGCCGGCGCGCGACGGCGCAGTCCCCACCAACCCAGCGGAGCCACGGCGAGGAAGCCGAGACCGGTGTACGGGGCGGGCAGGTTGGTCTCGCCGCCACCGAGCGCGGCCGCGAGCCGGCCGAGGATCGCCACCACCGATCCGGGCGGCTTGGCCAGGAAGGTGTTGGGCCAGGGCATGCCGAAGATCGCCAGACGCCAGGCGGTGACCGCGACCGCGACGCCGAAGGCGATCGCCAGACCCCGACGCAAACCCCGCCGCGCGCCGGGCTCGCCTTCGCGACGCCAGGAGGCCAGCGCGAGGTGGAACAACGGCACGAGCACCGCCTCGGGCCGGACCAGCAGCAACGCTCCGGCCACGCCCCCGGCGAGCCGGTACCTGCGCGCCCCGGCCGCGGCCAGGTAGGCGGCGACCAGCGCCGCGGCGAGCCCGGTCTCCATGCCGGTCAACGAGTAGTAGACGAGCTCGGCCTGGCTCGCCAGCAGGAGCGCCAGCAGGGCGGTTTCGAGCGACGACGCCTCCGGCGCCCCCCGTCGGTGCGCCCGCGCGGTGAGCCAGAGCGCGACCGCGAGCCCGGCCGTGCCCAGGAGCTTCGCCAGCGCCGGGAGCGCGGCGGTGCCGGCGAACGGCAGCAAAGTGAGCATCCATCCGAGGTCGCTGATCCCCTCGACCGGTGGCTCGCCCGGGTTCCAGACGAAGCCCAGCCCGGAGCGCACGTGCTCGGCGTAGCGGAAGACGATGTAGGCGTCGTCGACGAAGTGGTGGGCGTGGACCCGGAACAGCCAGGCGATCCATCCGACCGCCGCCAGCCAACCGATCGCCACGAGGAGGCGACCCGGACCGGCGGAGCTCGGATCCGTGCGGTGAGGATCGCTCTCGGAGGCGGAAGCGCTGGCGCTCATGGAAGCTCCGACGGGTCGGCGTGGATCCGCGGCATCATAGCGGCCGGGCCGTCGCAGCGCGACCGCCCGCGGCGAGCGCTCGCGGCCCGCTGCGGAATCGCTTCGATCAGCCGGCGGCGAGGTTCGCCGGCTGGCTCCCCTCGACCGACCCGGCGGCGGGCTCGGCCGCCGCGTCCGAGGTCCATCGCGGGCCGCTCAGGCGCAAAGAGTTGAAGACCACCAGGAGGCTCGAGCCGGCCATCAATCCCGCCGCGATCGCGGGCTGCAGCCGGCCGGCCGCCGCCAGCGCCACGCCGACCGTGTTGTAGCCGAAGGCCCAGGCGAGATTGATCCGCGTCGTCCGGCGCGCGGCGCGCGCCAGATCCACGAGCCAGGGTAGGACGCCGAGGTCCGCGCCGGCGGTCACGATCTGGGCGCTGGTCCGCGCCAGCTCGGTACCGGAGCCGAGCGCGATCCCCACCGTCGCGCCGGCCAGGACCGGCCCGTCGTTCAAACCGTCCCCCACCATCGCCACGCCGCCCGCCGGCTCCGCGCGCCGGCGCACCTCGGCGAGCTTCTGCTCCGGCGACCGCAGCGCCTGCCAGCGGGTGATCGCCAGGGCCGCCGCGGTCCGCGCCACGGCCGCAGGGCGGTCCCCGCTCAGGATCTCCAGGTCGAGGCCGCGGCGGCGCAGCTCGCGCACGACCTCCGGAGCCTCGGGCCTCGTCTCGTCGTCCAGCGCCGCGACGCCGAGGGCGGCGCCTCCGCGGCCGAAGACGACGACGCTGTAGCCGTCGCCCTCGTATGCCGAGAGCCGCTCGCCGAGAGCCGGAGGCAGGTCCCATCCCAGCTCCCGGAACAGCTCGGGGCTGCCCAACGCCAGCCGGATTCCGGCGTCCTCTCCGAGCAGGCCCAGGCCGGATCGCGACTCGACCCTCTCGGCGGGAATCACCTCGACGGCGCGCTCGCGCGCCGCGCGGACCAACGCCCTCGACAGCGGGTGCTCGTCGCGCGCCGCCAGCCGCGCCGCGGCGCGCAGGAGCTCCCGTGGATCGTCGTCGAGGTCGAACAGGCCGACCAGCGCGGGCACTCCGCGCGTCAGGCAGCCGCTCTTGTCGAAGACCATCCAACGGGTCGCGGCAAGGTCTTCGAGCGTGCGGGTCGAGCGGATCAGCACCCCCCGCCGCGCGGCCGCGCCGATGCCGAGGAAGGAGGCCAGATGCGCCGCCGGACCGAGCGCGCAGGGGCAAGCGACGACCAGGGTCGCGAGCACGACCGAGAGCGCCCCCCAGGCCGAGCCGCGCGCTTCGCCGCGGCCCGCGTAGCTCCAGTAGAGCCCGGCGCCGAGCGCGACGACGATCACCGCGGGCAACAGGCGAGACGCGACCCGGTCGACGAGGCTCTGCAGACGCGACGGGCTCTCGAGGGCGTCGCGCACCGCCCGGCCGATCTCCGCCCAGTGGGTGGCCGCTCCCGAGGCGCCGGTGCGGACCACGAGCTGGCCTTCGCCGTTCACCGTTCCGGCGGCCACCGCCGCTCCCACCCGCTTGACGACCGGCCGGGACTCCCCGGTCAGCAGGGCCTCGTCGACGGTCGAGAGCCCTTCGGCGACGACACCGTCGACCGGCAGTCGCTCGCCCGGTCCGACCCGGACGAGATCGCCGACCGCGACCTCGGCGGCCGGGCGGAGCTCCTCCCCCGAGGCGGTCACGACCCTCGCGGAGGCGACCTCGGCTTCGAGAAGGGGTGCGAGGTCCCGGGCCGCACGGGCACGCGCCGCGGCGTCGAGGTACCGCCCCAGGGTGAACAACAGCACCAGCATCGTCGCGGTGTCGAAGTAGACCTGATCCCCGCCGCGCAGCAGCGAGACCAGCGAATACGCGTAGGCCGTCGTCGCGCTGACGGTGATCAGCGCCTCGGCGCTGATGCGTCCCTGACGGAGAGCGCTCCATGCGTCCCGTGCGACCGGCAGCCCGAGGATGGCCATCGCCGGCGTCGCCAGGGCCGCGATGAGGATCTCGATGGCGCGCCGCAACGAGCCCTGATCCGGACCCACCGACCCGGTGTAGAGCAGCAGGCTCAGGACCATGACGTTCATGGTCAGGAAGACGCCCACGCCGAGACGCAGGAGGAGCAGGGTCTCGACGGCTTCCTCGCCGCGCTCGCCGCGCAAGCGGAACGCGAGATAGCAACCGAAGCAGCAGAAGGCGAAGTCTCGGCCGGCCACCCGGCCGCGGTAGGAGTTGCTTCCCGTCGGCACCAAGCAGTGGCTGCAGAGCGGTCCGGCGGCGGCGCTCAACTCATCTCCATCGAATGGCCCGCCATCGGCATCGCCGCAGCCGGAAACAGTCCCCTGGCGATCGTCACCAACCCGAACAGGAGAATCACGGCGCCCGCGATCCGGACGCCGCGCATGCGCCAAGCCGGGCTCAGCGTGCAGCCGACGAGTCCGACCAGGAGCATGGCCGGGAAGGTCCCGAGCCCGAAGGCCACCATGGTCTCGAGACCACCGCCGACGCTTCCGGCCGCGACCGCCTGCGCGATGAACGCGTAGACCAGAGGACAGGGCAGCAGACCGTTGAACACCCCGAATGCGAGCGGCGCGGCGACTCCCGGCGCCCCCAGCAGGCCGCGCACGCCGCGCAGCAGCGGCCCGACCCCGACGCCGGTGCCCAGCTTCACGGCCAGGCGATAGCCGAAGAACTGGAACGCCATGACGATCATCAGCGCGCCGGAGGCGAGCGCCAGCACCCGTTGCATCGTCCCCAGCGAGCCGCCGCCGACGGCGCCGCCGAGGGCGCCCGCGAGGACTCCCAGGAAGCAGTAGCTCGTGATCCTCCCCGAGTTGTAGACCAGGTGACGGCCCACGGTCTTCCAGCGCGCGGCCCGGCTCGGCGCCAGCGAGAGGGCGAAGCCGCTGCACATGCCGAGGCAGTGGAAACTGCCGGCGGCGCCGGCGAGGCTGATCCACCAGAGGTCGATCACGGACCGGCCACGCGGCTCAGGCGCTCACTTCTTGAGCCAGAGCCGGAGCACCCAGAGAAAGAAGAGCAGGGTGCCGGCCAGGAACAGGACGAATGCGATCCACTCCTCGACGGACATGGTCGGGATCTTCATGCCTTCTCCTAGAACTTGACGACCATGCCGACGGCGTTCAGGAGAGCCTCGAAGATCAGGAAAGCGAGGTTGATCCAGGCCAGGCCGAGGACGAAACGTGCCGTACGCATGCGCAGCTACCCCCTTCCAGGCCGATCAGTAGGCCAGACCCGGGCCGAGACCGCCCCAGTACTCGAACAGGTAGTACACCGACCACAAGAGCAGTGCCAGATAGACCACCAGCAGCCAGCGGTTGACGATGCCGTGCCGGACCCGGATCTCGCCACCGGCGAACTCCTCGAGCTCGTCGGCGTGGGCGTGACCCGAGCCCTGCGGACCCTGCTCCTCACTCGTGCTCATGAGCCCCTCCGGCGGCGTTTCCGAGCTCGCGCCGCAGCATGTCGTACTTGATCGACTCGATGTCCTTGAACAGACCCGACAGCGTGCCCCAGATGAAGAAGCACACGCCGGCGAGACTCATGCTGAGCGCCACTAGGAACTGGAGGAAGATCAGTCGTTCCATCTCGAACCTCCTCGATCGCTCACTGGTTGGAAGTCTGCCCCGGCCTGCGGGCCTTCTGCTTCGGCCCGAGGACGGGAAGCATCTGAATGCCGTGGTACTCGGCCCAGGCGTTGCGCGGCAGGTCACCCGGGCGGAGCTGCCAGGCCGTCTCCGAGGTCTCGGCCTGGATCGAGGGATCGTCGAGGTCCTTCTCGGCCTCAGCCGGCATCGGCAGAGGCTCGCCCGTCAACGGATCCTTGTAGGCCGACAGGGACACGATGTAGTAGGCGAGCGCCCAGCGGTCGCCGTCGTCCGGCAGCGTCGTCACGAACGAGGGCATCGGCGTGCCCGAGAGCCCGGTGCTGATGGTGCGGAAGATGTCCTTCACCGAGGGTCCCGACTTGAACAGCCCCGTGGTCAGGTTCGCCGGCCGGATCGGGAATCCCCAGTCGTCCTTCAGCCCCACCGCCGACGGGCCGTCTCCGCGGCCACCGTCGCCGTGGCACTGGGCGCACTGGACCTCCTGCCAGAGCTTGGCGCCCTTCGCCAGCAGCTCCGGCGTCGGCTGCGGCGGCGCGGCGATCTCCATCGAAGCCTCCGGCTGCTCCTCCTCGAAGAAGGCATACGGCTGCTTCGGATCGTGGCGGTCCACGGCGAGGTCGTACTTGACGTACTCGAGCACCGCGATGCGGTCCTTCTCGTCGAGCTCGTGCCAGCTCGGCATCGGGGTACCGCGCACGCCGTCGGTGATCGTCCGCAGCAGGTCGCCGTCGGTCGGCAGCGATCCCGACGGCGTGCTCCGGAACTTGAACGTGCCGCTGGTGAAGTTGCGCGGTCGCACTTCGAAGAACGTCGCGGCGACGCCGTTGCCGTCCCCGTTCGGGCCGTGGCAGCCGATGCAGCGGCGGGTGAAGACCTCCTTGCCGTAGGTGATGAACTCCTCCGAACGGGGGAGCTCGATGTTGGAGGCCGGCAGCAGCTGGGGCTCGAACTTGTCCCGCCACTTGCCACGGTTCATCCCCAGCTTCTGGATGTAGGCGACCAGCGCCTTGAGCTCGTCCGTGCTCGCGAGCAGCGTGACCTGCTTGCCCTGGAACTCGTCGTTCGGGGTCAGGATGACCGGGTACTTCCCGGTCTCTCGGACGAAGGTGAGCCCGTCCGGATTCGGGGTCAGGTCGATCTCCTCCTGGCTCGAGAAGTCGAACAGCCGCTCGGAGATCGCGTTCTTCTCGAGGGTCGTGCGCCCCTGGTCGTCCTGGACGATCTTGACCGGACCGTAGGGCCCGTCGAACAGCCACGGGAACCGCGGCATGATCGAGTCCTCGTAGAGGAAGCGCGGATTCCAGTGGTGCGCGACGTGCCAGTCGTCGCCGTACTTGAGCCCCACGCGCGTGAGGTCGGGACCGATCCGTCGCGTCGAAAACAGGTGCGGCACGTCGAAGGCGTATTCGCCCGCCTGCGACACCGGCCCCCAGCGGCGGCTCTCGCCGCCGATCGGACGCACGTACTGCGAGTGGCAGTACCAACACCCTTCCCGGATGTAGATCTTGCGCCCCTTCGCCTGCAGGGGCGTGTAGTCGGTCGCGTCGCCGACCACCCACTTGAGCTCCCCCAGATGGGTGCGGACCACCTTGGTCACCGTCTTGCGCTGCGACTCCGGCAGCAGCGCCGGCAGCACCCCCTGGATGAACACCGCGAGCGAGACGAAGAGGACGCCCGCGACCAGCGCCACGGTTCGAGCGTACTTCATGGCCGCACCTCCGCCGCGGCCACCGGCGCTTTCGCGGCCAGAGCCGTCCGCATGCAGTTGACGACCAGCAGGGTCATCCCGATGTCCATCGAGATACCGGTGAAGGTTCGCACCAGCCAGTAGGGCTTGATCATCACCATCGAGTCGAGCCACTCGGTGCCGTGCATCAGGGTCAGCCCCTGGGTCAATCCCTCGGCCGTCAGCACCAGGCCCATCGCGGAGATGCCGATCGTGATCAGCCAGAAGGACCAGTTCCCCATCGTCGGCGAGAACAGCGGACGGTCGTGGATCTTCGGCCAGACGTAGACCAGTCCGGCCAGCGTCCAGACCACGAAGGTGCCGAAGATCGTCAGGTGCGAGTGGGAGATGACGAAGTCGGTGAAGTGGGTCGGCTTGTTGATCGACCGTAAGGCCTCGGTCGAGCCCTGGAAGCATCCGATCAAGTACATGATCGAACCGATGATCAGGAACTTCGCCGTGAGGTTCGAGCTGAACGTGTGCCAGCGGCCGATCATGGTGCCGAAGAAGTTCTGCAGCACCGTCCACACCGGGATGATCAGGAGCATCGAGCTGATGATCGCCAGGGTCTCGGCCCAGTCGGCGATCGGGCTGAACAGATAGTGATGGATGCCGACGAAGGGATAGAAGAACGCCAGCGACCAGAATCCGATCATCGACAGCTTGTGGCTGTAGATCGGATTCTGCACGCTCACCGGCAGGAAGTAGTAGATCAGGACGTATCCCGCCGGCGTGATCCATAGCCCGACGACGTAGTGGATGTAGAGCCCGTGCAGCGCCGCGTTGTTGATCCCCGGGACCGCGTAGGGAATGATGAAGTTGCCCAGGATCCAGTTCAGGTCCGTCCAGACGTAGGCGGCGATCAGGTACCAGAGGCTGGTGTAGATCCTCTGCTCCTTGCGCCGCGCGATGGTCATGAAGAACTGGAACGTGATCAGCAGGAGACCGACGAAGATCAGGATGTCGATCAGGAGCGGGAATTCGCCCGCCTCGATTCCCTGGTTATAGCCGAGCGCGAGGGAGACGAAGCCCGCCGCCAGGCTCAGGTTCCAGACCCAGACCAGCTGGTGCCCCAGCTTCTCCATGTACATCCGGACGCCCGTCAGGCGCGGCACGATGTAGTAGCAGAGTCCGATGAACAGGGTCGAGAACACCCCGAAGATGACGCCGTTGACGTGGATCGGCCGCAGGCGCCCGAAGGTGAGGTAGGGGCTGGTACCGAGGAAGTCCGGGTAGGTGAACTTCGTCGAGACGATCACCCCGATCGTGGGCGCGAACATGACCCAGAAGAGGCCCCAGTAGAGCCACTTCCGGATCAGGCTGCGGTCGATCAGCTGATCGAGATCGGAGATGGGGTCGGATTCCGGCGCGGTTGGAGGCATGACGCCGCTCGATCTAGGGCTTCGAGAAGGTCACGTCCAACGTCGCCTTGCCTCCGGCCGCCACGGAGACGTTCTCGGTCTTCTCGCCCAGGTTCTCGTGCCACACCTTGACCGAGTAGCTGCCCGGCGGCACGTCGGTGATCTCGTACGTGCCGTCGGCGCCGGTCACTGCGAAGTAGGGGTTCGACATCACCGCCACGTAGCCGCTCATCCAGCCGTGGACGTCGCAGTTGACCTTCAGCGTTCCTTCGTGGAGCAGGACCCGCTTGTCCTCGACCGGGTGGTACATCGGGTCACCCTCGTGGAACGACAGCGCGTCGTTGAGCAGGGTGCGGCCGCCTTCGAAGCGAATGTGGGTGTTGTGGATCACCGCGTCCTTGTTCTGGAGCTCGAACGTCTGTCCCTGCATGGCTGCGAGAACGTGGGGATGGAAGGCGCAGCCCTGGTTGGCGAGCGCGTACTTCTCGTCCGGAGCCTTGCCTTCGGTCACCCCTTCGAGCGACACCAGCGCCCACTCGACGCCGTGGGTCTTGGGATCGACCACCGTGGCGTTGGGGTCGGGCACGCTGTCGCCGCACACCTCGGGGTTCTTGGTCGCGGGAATGGAGGGAATCGCGGGGACGGGGCCGTCGAGCGTCACGCGGCCCGAGATCGTCCCGCCGTTCGCGGGGGGCGCCACCTTGTAGTCGGCCGCCGCAGTACCGGCGATCAGAGCACCGACGGCTCCGACGCAGACGAGCGACAGCAGATGCTTGCGGCGACGATGGCGCATGGAGACCTCCCCTGGGATTGCGATGAACGTAGAGTCGCGCGCGCAGCGCGGGCGACGACGACGAGAGCTACGGACTGGCGGGGTGCGTGAGCGTCTCCGGGGCCGGGCCGCCGGCAGGCGCCGAGCGATGTTCGGCAGCCCCGCTCGGATCCCTCGTCCGGCCGGAATACGGACCACATCAACGACCCCACCGAGCGACACTCATGGTGCTCGCTTGAGCTGCTCTCCCTTTTTCGAAGTGGTCACTTGCTACCACCGCGCCTCGGCGCGTGTCAAGCGGTACCGCCGCCTGCAACCGGCGTGCGCGGCGTGCGCGGCGAGCGCACGGGCGCCGCCCGCGATCCACCCGGGTCCGACTAGGGCCGCAGGACCAGTCGGAGTCCCCGGGTGCCGGCGGCGACGTCGTCGAGCTCGGCCCGCAGGTCGGCGGGAGATCGGGTGAGGGGATTCCCGTCCGCGTCGAGCCGGGCCTCCAGCCGCATTCGTTCCGGCAACGGTTGCCCGAGCATGGAGTTGGATTCGTCGAGCACGAAGGCGACGGGGAACGACGACGGAGTCAGCCGCTCGACCGCGACCGGCGGCCCGCCCGACGAGCCGGCCGCCCGTGCGAACACGAACAGCACCGTGCCGTGCCCGGCCCCGACCTGGACCGCGTCGCCGAGCTCCACGACTCCGGCGACGGAGCTGGGCGAGGCCTCGGCGCGTCCGGCCTCCTGCGTCGGGTCGGCCGGCGGAGCCCCGCCGGTCTCGGCTCGCGCCTGCTCGCGGAGCTGGTCGAGCATGTGCTCGAACATCGGACGTCGCTCGGGGAAGCGTTCCTCGGCCTTTCGCAACGTCGTTTCGGCGAGACCCATCCGCCCGGTCTTGGCGTAGACGAGGCTGAGGATGGCGTAGGAGTCCATCTGGTCCGGTGCCGCCGTCTGCGCTCGCTCGAGCAGGGCGACCGCCTCGTCGGGCTGGCCCATCGTGAACCTCACCAGTCCCTGGTAGGAGAGCGCCTCGGCGTTGTCCGGCGTCAGCTCGAGAATTCTCTGCGTCTGCTCCCAGACGCCCATCCAGTCCGCCCGGGCGACCTGCAGCCGCGCCAGCGCGAGGCGCGCCTCGACGTCCTCCGGGTGAGAGCGGATCCTCTCTTGGAGATCGTCTTCCCCGGCTCCGGCGGCATCCGCCCGGCCGGCGCGGTCCACGCTGCCGGTCAGGCTTCCGTCCGGAGCGCGGCGCGTGGCCGACCGCGAGACGAAGACGAGCAGGAGAGCGACCGCGGCGACCGTTCCCGCGCCCCAGAGAAATCCCCGCATCGCCGCCGCGCGCGGGGCCGCGGCGCGCTCGTCCCGGCCGCTCCTGCCAGGGGCGCGGTCCGTCCGGCGCCGCGCTTCGGCGACGCTCGACTCGAGGGCTTTCAAGCCCGCCGCGGCCGCGATCTCGAGCGCCCGGCGCCGGGCGGCGTACGCCTCGGGCCGGTACTTGGCCGCCGTGTCGTCGAGCTCCTCGAGCTGCGCCAGCAGTGACGCTTCCTTCTGCTCGAGGTCGCGGATCTCGAGCGACGACCCGGACGGATCCCGCTCCGGCTCCGCTCCCGTACGGCGCCGGAGCAGGAGCGCCAGCGCACCCCCGATCGCCGCGCCGGCGACCAGGAAGACGAGCGCCGGGGCCCAGCTCGAGAGGTCCGGGCTCATCCCGGACCCCGCCGGCGTGGTCCGCGGGGCTCTTCGACCCGGTCCGCCATGCGCCGCACGCGCTCGAGATACGGCCCCAGATCGTCGTCGCCGGAGCCGGCGGCCTGCGCCGCCGCGCTGGAGGTGGCCGCCGCGTCCGGAGGATTCGCGTCGACCGGTCGTTTCGACGCCCGGCGCATCCGCAACGCGATGGCGCCGAGCCCGAGCAGGAGCGCGGCGGGCGGCGCGACCCAGAGCAGCCATCCGATGCCGCGCGCCTCGGGACGCAGCAGGACGAACTCGCCGTAGGAGTACCTGAAGTAGTCGAGGATCTGCTGCTCGTCGTAGCCCGACGCGAGCATGGCCCGGACCAACAGCTTCATCTGCTTCGCCAGCGAGGCCGGCGAATCGGAGATCGACAGACCCTGGCAGACCGGACAGCGCAGCAACGCTGCGATCGCCCCGGTCCGACTCTCGAGCTCGGGACCCGAGAGCGGCGTTCCGTGCGGCGGTCCCGCGACCTGGGCGACGTCGCTGGCGGACAGCAGGGCTCGGGTACCGTCGTCCGGCGCCGGGCCTTCGCCGGCCGCCGCGGACACCGCCGCGAGCAGAACCAGCGCGAGCAGCGCCGCCAGCCGCGAGCTCACGAGCCCGGGACCCCGGTCAGCCGTTGCAGACGCTCGGCGAGCGCCCGGGACGTCAACGGTCCGACGTACTTGTCCTGGATCGTTCCGCTCGAGTCGATGAAGAACGTCTCGGGCACGCCGTAGATCCCGTAGGCCACGGCCGTCCGGTCGCCCGGGTCCATCAACGAGGGATAGGCCGCGCCGCCGGTCTCCCGCAGAGCGTCCGCGACCGCCTCCTCCGCGTCCTCGTAGATCACCCCGAGGAACCGCACCCGGCCGGAGTACGACCGCGAAGCCGCGGCCAGCACCTCGTGCTCCGCGGCGCACGGCACGCACCAGCTGGCCCAGAAGTTGAGCACCACGGGCTCTCCCCGCAAGGCGCCCAGCGCCACCGTCGCGCCGCCGCCGACCGGGCGCAGAGCGAAGCCCGGCGCGGGCCGGCCGATCAGCGGCGAATCCACCGCCTTGGGGTCGTGCCCGAGATTGAGATAGAGCACGGCGATCAGGGGCAGGATCAAGAACAGTCCTGCGAGCAGGACCTTGCGATTCATCGCGGCGATCTCGTCGCCGCCGCCAGACCGCCGGTTTCCGCCTCGCGGACCACGACCGCGGCGATGCGGCGCCGCGGAGCGACCGCGATGAGGCCGCCGATCGCCATGACCGCGACCGAGACCCAGATCCAGCTCACCATCGGCTTGGTCATCACCAGCAGGCCGATCGAGGCGCCGTCCTCGTCGACGTTCATCAGCGACAGGTAGAGGTCTCCCGCCACCGAGCTGCGGACCGCCGGCGTGCCCACCGGCTCGCGCTGGCCCGGATAGAAGTTCATCCGCGGATCGAGCGTGCCCACGGCCACGCCGTCCCGCGCCAACGCCAGGTGCGCCACCAAGGACTGCCGGTTGGACTCCTGGATCTCCTCGGAACCGGTGAACGTCAACGTGTAAGGACCGAGCGAGACCTCGTCGCCGCGCCGCAGCTGGACCTCCCTGGACGAGCTCGACGAGCTGCTGACGGCGATGGCGACGATCGCGACCGCCACCCCTGCGTGCACCACGTAGCCGCCCAGGCGCCGGCGTCCCCGCGTCCAGTTCGCCCGCAGGAACGCGGTCAGGGCGCCTTCGCCGTGCGCCCGCATCCGCTGTCGCGCCGGCAGGACGAGCTCGCGCACCGTCACCTGGAGCGCGAAGCCGGCGAGGAACAGGACCGCGATCGTCCAACCGGCGCGTTGGCCGAGAGCCACTCCGAGCCCGGCGACCAGCGCGCCGCCCACCAGCGGAGGCGCCAGGGCACGCCGCACCTCGGCCAGGGTCGCGCCGCCCCAGGGCAGCGCGGGGCCCGCGCCCATGAGGAACAGCAGCGCCGCTCCGAGCGGCACCGCGATGCGGTCGAAGTACGGGCGTCCGACGCTCATCTGGACACCCTTGAAGGCTTCCGCGACGAGCGGGAATGCGGTCCCGAGCAGCACGGTGAAGGTGAGCAGGACCAGGATCAGGTTGTTGACCAGCACCATGGCCTCGCGGCTGCCCGCGCTGCGTAAGGGCGCGTCCGCGGCGAGGCCGTCGACGCGCGCGGCCAGCAGGAGGACGGACGCCACCGCGACCAGTCCCAGGAACGCCAGGAGGGTCGGTCCGATCGCGCTCTGAGTGAACGAGTGCACCGAGTTGAAGACTCCGGAGCGGGTCATGAAGGTGCCGAGGACCGTGAGCAGGAAGGTCACCATGACCAGGGTCACGCTCCAACCCTTGAGCACCCCTTTGCGCTCGGTCAGCAGCAGCGAGTGCAGGGCCGCGGTGGCGGTCAGCCACGGCAGCAGCGACGCGTTCTCCACCGGGTCCCACGCCCAGTACCCGCCCCAGCCGAGCACCTCGTAGGACCACCAGCCGCCGAGCGCGATGGCCACGGTCAGGAAGATCCACGGCACCAGGAGCCAGGTCCGCAGCGGCTTGAGGAAATCGGGGCCCAGCCGGCCGACCCACAGCACCGCGCAGGCGAGGCCGAACGGGATCGTCATCCCGACGTAGCCCGAATAGAGGAACGGGGGGTGGATCGCCATCAGGAAGTGGTTCTGCAGCAGCGGGTTCGGTCCCGGTCCGTCGGCGGGGGGGAAGGCGACGGTCTGGAACGGCTGCGCCGGCCCGGCCAGCAGCAGGCAGAAGAAGGTGGCGCAGGCCAGCCACACCCCCTGGGCCGCGACGACGATCTCCGGATGGCGACGCCCGACGAAGACGGAGGCGACCGCGACGTAGACGCCGAGCACCAGGCCCCAGAACAGGATCGAGCCCTCGAGCGAGGACCACAGGCTGACCGCGGTCACCCAGGTGGGAGCGGAGCGCGAGCCGACGTGGGCGACGTAACCGACGCTGAAGTCGTGACCCAGGAGCGCGCGCTCCATGACCCCGTTGGCCAGCGCCATGAACGCCGCGAAGGCGAGGGCGCACCCCTGGACCCAGCGGCGCGCCGAGGCCGACGGACGCCGGCCCGCGCCGAAGGCCAGCACGGTGCCCGCCGCCGCCGCGGCCAGCGCGAGGTCGATCGACGCGCGTCCGAGAAAGGCACTCACTGCGATTTCTCTCCTCCCTGCCCCGCCAGGCCCGAAGTCGAACGCATCAGCTTCTCGACGTCGACGTGGGCGAGGTCGGCGGGCGCACGGTACTCGTTGCTGTGCGAGACCAGCAGCCGATCCCCTTCGAAGTACCCCTGCGGCGTCATCGTCCCCTCCACCACGACGCCGATCCCCTCGCGGAAGAGCTGCGGCGGCACGCCGTGGCTCCTGACGTGGATCCGGGCTCCGGAGTCGACGACGTCGAACTCCAGATCGGAGGGACCGTGGCCCCGGACGAGGGAGCCCGTGGCCACCATCCCACCGAGGCGGATCGCCGCGTGGACGGCCTTGTCGCCGGCCGCGCGCACCTGGCTCGGACCCCAGTAGTAGACCAAGTTCTTGCCGATGCCGCCGAAGGCGATCGCCAGGTAGATCGCCACCGCGGCGGCGACCGTAGCGACCGCGAGCCAGCGCATCCGTCCACTGGCGATCGGCGGGCGGCCGCCGACCGGAGAATCGAGCTGGCTCACGTCGCACCTCCTGCTTCCGTCCCGCGTCGCGCCCGCCGCGATCGCTTCAGCTCTTCGCGATAGCGCTGGTGGAGCGAGGCCGCGTAGAGCAACCAGATCGCGGTCGAGACCGCGTAGGCCAGCCAGACGAAGCTCCAGCCGCCCTGGATCGTACCCGGGAGGCCGCCGCTCGCGGCGGTCACCGCCCCGGTCGCACCGGTCGCCCCGGTGGAGGTCCGCGGCGCGGGCGGCGGCGCGAGCTGACGTTCGAGCCTCAGCTCGGCCACCCGGGCGCGCAGCAACACCATTCGCGGCGGCCAGGAACAGGAGTCCGAAGGCGTTGATCCGCAGCGGCCAGTAGAACTGCGGCGACACGGTCGCCGGACTGGACTGCACCTGGTGCAGGGAGTGCCACCACTTGACCGAGAAGTACACGATCGGGACATCGACGGCGGCGATGATGGTCGTCACCGCGGACCAGACCGCTCGCCGCGCCGGGTTCTCCGCGAAGCCCCGCATCGCCAGGATGCCGACGAAGGCGAAGACCAGGATCGCCATCGTGGTCAGCCGCGGGTCCCAGGCCCACCACACGCCCCAGGTCGGCTTGGCCCAGATGCTTCCCTGCACGCACAGGAGCACTCCCAGCACGATTCCGACCTCGATCGCGGCCTCCAGGTAGCAGTCCCAGCGCCACCGGCCGTGAACCAGGAAGCCGACCGCGCACACGAACGCGAAGGTGAACACGAGCATCGTGACCCACGCGGTCGGCACGTGCACGTACATGATCCGCTGGACGTCGCCCATGAAGATCTCGGGCGGGGCGTCGAAGAGTCCCCAGTAGGAGCCGGCCAGGAAGAGGACACCCCCCAGTCCGCCGAGCCGATAGGCGAGCCGGGCACTGGAATCCGAGGGCGCGACGGGTTCGGTGGAAGCGGACATCACTCCTCGATGACGTGGCCGAACATCACTCCGCAGGCCAGCCAATATAGTACGTTGAAGCCCGCCGACAGCAGGATCCAGGATCCGAGCTGACCGAGCGGATCGCCCGCGATCAGCAGCGCGGTGGCATTGGTCGCCGCGATCAGGTTGGGCACGACGAGCGGGAACAGGAGCAGGGGCAGCAGGAGCTGGCCGCCCCGGGTCTGCGAAGTCAAGGCAACGTAGAGCGTCCCCGGCGCGGCGAGGCCCGCCGAGCCCAGGAGGATCACCCCGACGAGCGCCAGCGGCCGGTCGGTGCCGGCGTCGTAGAGCCCGACCATCACCGGCACCAGAGCCACCCCCAACAGCGTGATCTGGAGCCCGTTGGCGATCGCCTTGGCGTAGAACAGCGCCGCCGGCGGGGTCGGCACCAGGGCCAGACCCTCGAGCGCCCGGTTCTCCATCTCGCCATGAAAGCTCTCCGCGAGGGTCAGGTTGGAGCTCAGGAGCAGGGCGAGCCAGAGGAACCCCGCCGCGTGACGACGCAGGTCACCCGCGTCCGGCGAGGCCGAGAAGCTGAACAGGAAGAGCGCGGCCGAGCCGAAGCCGAAAGTGGCCATCAGGTGCGAACGCGTCCGCCACTGCAGCAGGAGCTCCTTGCGGAACACTGCGCGCAAGGCCTTCATCGCGGCACGTCGCCGCCGGTCGGGGCCGGCTCCACGCGATCGGCGCGCTCCGACGGGTGGCCGCTCCAGACGATCCGGCCCGCTTCGAGGCGGATCGCCCGGTCACAGAGCGCCGCCCCGGCCTCCCGGCCGTGGGTGACCAGGACCACCGTCGCGCCCCGCTCGCGCCAGTCGCGCAGCAGCGAGTCGACCAGCGCGGCGCCCTGCGGATCGAGCTGCGCATAGGGCTCGTCGAGCAGCACGACCGCGGCTTCGCGCAGCTGGACCCGCGCCAGGCAGAGTCGACGCCGAAGTCCCGCCGAGAGGTCGGACACCGGGTCGTCCTCGCGGTCCGCGAGGCCGACCCGGACGAGCAGCGGGCGCAAGTCGGCTCTCCCGGACGGGCGGTCGAGCAGGCGTGCGCCGAGCTGGAGATTCTCGAGCACGCTCAACGCCTCGTAATGCTGCGACGCGTGTCCGAGATAGGCGACCCGGCGGCGCACCTCGCGGCGCTGCCCGACCACGTCGAGACCGTCGATCCGCACCGTCCCGTGGTCGGGTCGAATCGCCGTCGCGAAGATCCTGAGCAGCGAGGACTTGCCGGAGCCGTTGGGACCGGTGACGAGCAGCGCGCCGCGGGCGGGTACCTCGAGCTCGACGTCGATCAGCGCCCAGCGCGGACCGTATCGCCGGCAGAGGCCGGAGACCTCGATCGCGGAGTGCGGGGGTCCCATGAGGAGGGCGCATGTTAGCGCGACCGCCTCTTGACAAGTCTGTCGCGCGGCGGTATCACTGCGCCCACGATCTTCAAAGGGGGACGGGAGCATGCCTGTGGGGGAACGGGCGGCCCGCGGTATTTTGGCAATCGACGTGTGGGTCGACGGGGATCGAGCGCCCGTCGCCGATCGATCCGGCCCTCGCTCCGCTCTCCCCCTCTCCCGCTCGCTCTGTGGCACGGAGTCTCTCCCGGTATCTCGCGGCGTCCCCGGACGACCCGCGCCCACCGGAGGTCTCGCGGTGCTTCCTCGGACCCTACGACTGGAGGCTTGAGATGAACAGGTCTCGTGGCTGGCTCCTCGCTGCCGTCATGGTCGGCGGTTTCGTCGTGCTCTCGGCGACGCCGGCTCAGGCCTTCCCGGCCTTCGCCCGACGCACCGGGCTGCGCTGCACCGCATGCCACGAGCTGTGGCCGGTGTTCAGTGATTTCGGCCGGGCGTTCCGCGACAACGGCTACCAGATGCGGCTGGGCAAGGACAATCCGACCGAGAACCCGTTCTCCTACTGGCCGGTCGCCATCCGCATCACGCCTCACTACGAATACAACACCGCCAACCACCAGGAGACCGATCAGGGCACCCGCTCGATCGACACCGGCGGCATCGCCGACGGGGCGATGGACCTGCTGATCGGCGGCAACCTCAACGACAATGTCTCCTACCTGGTGGTGCCGACCGGATTCGCCTCGGACGGAGTGGTGAACCTGGAGTCGTATTGGGTCTACTTCACCCGGCCTTTCGGCTCGGACTGGTTCAACTTCCGGCTCGGCAAGCACGAGGTGGACCTGCCGGAGTCGGCGCACCGGTCGATCAACCTGACCAACGGCTTCCTCGTCTACGGCTACCACCCTCTGGGCGACAGCGACGTCGCCGGTGTCTTCTCGCTCGACGAGAACCAGCGCGGCGTCGAGATCCTGGGCCACGACCAGGGGTCCCTGACCCGCTACAGCGTCTCGATCTTCGACTCCAACGACTCGCCGGGCAGCAAGGGCGTCTGGGACGCTCCCGGCTACTACGCCCACTTCCAGAAGTACTGGCAGTTCGACGGCTACGGACTGTCGGAGCTCGAGGTCGGCGGCTTCACCTCTTCGGCGCGCTATCCGACCACGTCGCTGACGCTCGACGGCGAGCCGATCGAGGGCACCGGCAGCGACCTCAAGTCGAGCGACCGCTACGGCGTCGAGGTCTCCGCTCTGCTCGGCCCGTCGACGACCCCGCTGCACCTGATCCTCGTCCTGGCCCAGGGCACGGACGACAAGGGGCTCTACCAGGGCGAGGCGACCCGGGACGGCGAGTGGAACGGCGGCTTCCTCCAGGCGCTCTGGGTGCCGCCCACCGAGGGGCTGCACTGGGGGATCTTCGGCCGTTACGACTGGATCCGGAACTCGAAGCAGCCGAATCCGGACGTGCCCAAGACGTTCAACGACCAGGACCAGTTCACGATCGGCATGAAGTACACCTTCGCCTTCCTGAACCGAGACGAGTACGCCCTGCACGTCGAGTACTCGACCAATCGCGCCAAGCTCGCGGCCTTCGACGGCACCGACCTGACCGTCTCGACCGCGTTCATCGGCATGGACTTCGCCTTCTAGGTTGGCCGCGAACCGACTGGAGGATCTGCCATGAAGAACGTACGCCTCGCAGCCTTCGTCAGCCTGGCCGCCTTCGCCCTCGCCGTCGCGCCGGCGTTCGCGGACGAGCAGGCCGGCGACCCACAGCACGGCAAGCTCGTCTACGAGAGGTACTGCCTCTCCTGCCACGGAGAGCTCGGCAACGGCGCCGGGGAGTTCGCGCAGTGGATCGATCCCAAGCCGCGCGACTACCGCCAGGGCACCTTCAAGTGGCGCTCGACGCCCTCGGGATCGCTGCCCACGGTCGCCGATCTGGAGAAGACGATCCGCGACGGCGTCTACGGAACCTACATGCCGACCTGGAACGCGATCGGACACCAGGCCCGGCTCGACGTCATCGCCTACATCCAGACCTTCTCCGACCGCTGGCAGGAGGAGAAGCCCGATCCCTCGATCCAGATCCCGCCCGAGCCGGTCAACGACGCGGCTTCGATCGAGCGCGGTCACAAGGTCTTCGTCTCGCTCAAGTGCGCCCAGTGCCACGGCGAGAGCGCGCAAGGGGACGGCGAGTCGTCGCACGAGCTCAAGGACGACTGGGGCCACCCGATCACGCCCGCCGATCTCACCCAGGGGCACTACAAGTGCGGCAACACGCCCCAGGACGTCTACCGGGTGTTCATGACCGGCCTCAACGGAACGCCGATGCCGAGCTTCGACAACATGATCCAGCCCGCGGACGCGTGGGATCTCGCGCACTACATCTGGAGCCTGCGTCCCGGCGGTCCGAACCACCCGGCCCCGCCGAAGATCGCCGCGAAGTAGCCGCTCCGTCGCGCCGGTGCCGTCTGGGTCGGCTCCGGCGCGACGGTCGGACCGAGCGCGAAGCCGGCTCGCGGAGTCGCCCATGAGACGTTGGTCACCCTTCCTGCTCGCCCTCGGCCTGCTCCTGTCCGGCTGCGGCAAGCCCATCCTCGACAGCAAGGACCTCGACGGCTCGGTCGCCAAGATGCGCTCTTCGCTCGAGGCGGCCGAACGCGGCCGCTTCGACGTCGCGATCGCCTTGGTGCGCCAGGCGAGCGCGGGCGAGATCCACGGCACCGACGCCTTCCCGCTCGACGGCATGACCGCCGAGCAGGTCCTGGCCGAGGCCGAGCGCATCGACATCCGGCGCGACCGCGCGCTCGAGCAGGAGTCCGCCGCAGTTCAGCGTGACCTTCTAGCGACCGACGAGAAGCTCGCCCGGCTGCGCATCGTCGCGTTCGTCGCCGAGCCGGTCGGCGACAGCCGCATGGAGGCCGACGTCACGGTGCGCAGCGAGCTCGACTTCCCGGTGGACACGGCCTGGCTGCGCCTGGAGGTGGCGATCCCCGGCGGCGCCTCGCGCGCCGGCGAAGAGTTCATCGCCTTCGCCCCGCCGTTGAAACCCAACGAGCAACGCGCGATGCACATCGAGGTTCTCGGCGAAGAGGCCCGCTCGCTGCCGGTCGTGCCGCCGGCCCAGCTCGAAGCCCGCTTCGTCATGGCCGAGCACGCCGGCCAGCTCGCCCTGAAGTCGCCGACGCCCGAAGAGCGCGCCCACGCCGAGGCCGACTTGGCCGAATCGCAAAAGCGCATCGCCGAGCTCGACGCCCGCCTCGCCGCCACCCAGAAACCGAAGTCGCCCTAGAGCGCCAGAGCAACCGACCGCGCCCCCGCCGGGCTCCTGCGCCCGGCTTGGACGGAGCCGGGCGCGGGGGCGTACAGTTCGGAGCGCCATGCGGGGTTCGGCGATCTTCGGCGGTCTCCTCGCGGCGGCGCTGGCCGCCTGCTCGGGCGCGGCCGGCGGCACCGGGCGGAGCGCGGCAGCGGCAGATTCCGTGGGGGCCGGCCTCCGGGAAGGGCGCTTCGAGCGCCGGGTCCTGCTCACCGCCGAGGTCCGCGCCGAGCGCGGCGATCTGCTCTTCGTCCCCGAGATGCCGACCTGGCAGGCGCCATTGCGCTGGCTGGTCGAAGACGGCGCAACGGTCCACGCCGGCGACCGGGTCGCCGAGATCGACGGCAGCCAGGTCGCCGGCGACGTCGACCAGAAGCGCACCGCCCTGGACCAGGCGCGCGCCGAGCTGCGCCAGGCCGAGGCCGACTCCCAGGCGAAGGTCGAGCGGGCCGAGTTCGAGCTCGCCCAAGCGCGTGGCCAGCTCGAGCAGGCCCGCATCGACGCGGCCATCCCGCGGGAGTTGCTCGCCGGGCGCGCCTACGCCGACCACCAGCTGGCGCGGACGAGGGCCGAGGCCGCCGCGGGCAAGGCCGAGGCCGAGCTGGCCCGCGTGCGGGCCCAGGCCACCGAATCCGTGGGGACCAAGAGGCTGGCGCTCGAGCAGCGGCAACGCGAGCTCTCGTGGGTCGAGAAGACGCTCGCGGCGGTCGTGCTGCGCGCTCCCCACGACGGCATTGCCGTCGTCCAGGACATCCCCTGGCAGGGGCGCAAGGTCCAGATCGGCGACAGCGTGGGCTCCGGCTGGCCCCTGGTGCAGCTCCCGGATCTCGACAGCCTGATCCTGGTCGGGACCCTGTTCGACGTCGACGACGGCGCGATCCACGTCGGCGATCCGGCGCGCTGCGTGGCCGACGCCCACCCCGGGCAGGAGCTGCCCTGCCGGGTCCGATCCGTCGCCGCGGTGGCGCGCCAGCTCGGCTCCCAGAGCATGCGGCGCTATTTCCCGGTTCTCCTCGACTTCGAGGACCGGGAGGCCGCCCGGCGCGCCCTGCTCCCCGGCATGTCCGTGCGCGCCGAGGTGATCGCCGAGACGCGCGAGCACGCCCTGCTCGTGTCCCGCGCCGATCTGGTGTTCGAATCCGGAGCGGTCCGCCGCCGCGACCCCTCGGGCGAGCTCCGTCCGCTCGCCATCGGTCCCTGCAACGTCACGGAGTGCGTGGTCGAGGACGGCGGAGGCCTGCCGGGGCCGGACTCCGCGGGGGCGCAATGAGCATCGGGGCGCGCCGCTCGGCGCTGGTCCTCGGCGTCGTGGCCCTCGGCCTGGCGGCCTGGGCCTGGCCGGGGCGCGGCGGGCGCTGGACCCGGGTCCGGCGCGGCGACCTCGTGATCACCACCGAGGCCGTCGGCCAGCTCGAGTCGGTCGAGCGTGAGGCGCTCGGGCCGCCGCCGGTCGAGGGCCAGTGGGAGTACAAGATCTCCTTCCTCGCTCCCGAGGGCAAGGAGGTCGCCGCCGGCGAGCCGGTGGTCGGCTTCGACTCGACCGACCTCGAACGGCGCCTGGTCGAGCAGAAGACCCGGGCGGAGCGCGCCGGCGAGCAGCTCGCCAAGACCCGCGCCGACCGCGAGCTCGAGCTGTCCAACGCGAAGCTCGACCTCGCCCAGGCCGAGGCTGCCCTGGGCAAGGCGCGGTTGAAAGCCGAGGTCCCCGCCGACCTCCAGGCCGCGGTCGACCTGGAGCACGCCCGCATCGAGCTCGAGGCGGCCGAGCGCGAAGCGACCTTCCGGCGCGACGCCGTGGCCCAGCTCGAGCGCAGGAGCGCCGCGGAGCTCGACGCGCTGGCCGGCGAGCGCGACGCCGCCCGGTCCCGGGTCGCGCGGCTCCAGGCCTCGCTCGCCGCGATGCGCGTCGTCGCGCCGCGCGCCGGCACCGTGGTCTTCGCCACGAACTGGCGGGGGGAGAAGAAGAAGGTCGGCGACAGCTGCTGGCGCGGCGAGACGGTGGTCGAGCTGCCCCGCCTCGACCGCCTGCGCGGCGTGCTCGAGGTCGACGAGGCCGACGCCGGCCGGGTCGCGCCCGGACAGAGGGTCCGTCTGCGCCTGGATTCCCGGCCCGAGCTCGAGTTCGGCGGCGAGATCGCCCGGGTCCACACCGCGGTGACCGCGATCTCCCGCAACGACCCGCGCAAGGTGGTGCGCGCCGAGGTGACGCTCGATCGCGTCGCGCCGGAGATCATGCGGCCGGCCATGCGCTTCCGCGCCACGATCGAGATCGAGCGCCACCCCGGAACGTTGCTGCTGCCGCAAGCCGCCCTCGAGCGCCGCGACGGCCGCCCGGTGGTCCAGCGCGAGCGCTGGTTCGGCGTCGAGACCGTGGCGCCGGAGCTCGGCCGGCTCAGCGGTGACGACGTCGAGGTCCTCTCCGGCCTCGACGCGGACGACGCCGTGCGTCTGCCGGACGAGGCGTCCCGGGAGCCGACGCCGTGAGCCGCCCCGGGCCGGCCGCCGGGAGGCGGGGGCGCGCTGTCCGCAACGCCCGTCGCGCCGCGGCGATTCTGCTCGCCGCGATCGGCTGCGCGGCCTGCGCCCGGGATCCGCAGGTCCCGACCTGCCGGGTGGAGACGCGCGACTTCACCCGCGAGATCCTGGCCGAGGGCTACCTCGAGGCGGTGGATTCGACGCCCGTCACCGCGCCGACCGAGGTCGACTCCGGGCTCCACCTCGATTGGATCGTCGCCGATGGAACCCCGGTGCGCTCCGGCGACGTCATCGCCCGGTTCGACGACAGCGACTGGATCGAGGAGCGCGACAGCGCCGCGGGCGACCGGGCCGGGGTCGAGCTCCAACTCGACCGGCACCGGGTCGGCACCGCCTCCGATCGTCGCCGCTCCGAGCTCGACATCGCCACCGCGCGCGCCGAGCTCGAGGAGGCGGAGCGCTTCCAGGCCAAGGACGAGCAGGTCTTCTCGCGCAACGATCGCATCGAGTCGCAGCTCGACGCGAATCTGGCGCGGCGGCGCGAGGCCCACGCCCGCGAGGTGGCCGGCGTGCAGGAGCGGATCTCCTCGGGCGAGGGCCGCCTGATCGCGCTCGAAGGCGAGCAGGCGGACCAGAAGCTGGCGCGCGCCGAGCGCGGTCTCGCGGCGCTCACCGCGCGGGCTCCGAGCGACGGCCTCGCCGTGCTGGAGCGCAACTGGCGGGGCAATTCGCTGCAGCCCGGCGACACGGTCTGGCCCGGGCAGCCGATCGCGGAGATCCCGGACCTCACGCGCATGCGCGCCGAGATCTTCGTGCTCGAGGCCGATGCCGGGGGTCTCGAGCCGGGACAGAGCGCAACGGTGCGCCTCGACGCCCACCCCGAGCAGGAGGTCGACGCCCGCGTCGAGCGCGTCGACAAGGTCGCCAAGCCCCGCCGGCGCGACCTCGAGGTGCAGTACTTCGGAGCGACGCTCTCGCTCGCCCGCACCGATCCGGCGACGATGAAGCCGGGGCAGCGCGTCACCGCCCGGGTCCGGGTGGTCTCGCTCCCGGCGGCGCTGGTCGTGCCCCGCACCGCGCTGTTCGACCGCGGCGGCGGAAAGATCGTCTTCCGCCGCGGCGAGAAGGGCTTCGAAGCGGTGGCGGTCGAGGTCACGGCGGTCGCCAACGGCCTCGCGGCGCTCGCCGGTGGGGTGGCGCCGGGCGACGTCCTGGCGCTGGTCGATCCGCGCGCCGAGAGCCACCGCAAGCCCGCCGGCGAGTCCGCGCCGGCGGCGGTCACGGGCGGGGTCGGATCGCAATGAAGCTCACCGAAGCGTTGGCGAGCGCGCTGACGAACCTGGCCGCCCACCGGCTACGGGCGGCGCTGACGATGCTCGGGATCGTCTTCGGCGTCGGCGCGGTGATCGCGATGCTGGCGATCGGCGGTGGCGCCGAGCGCCGGGCGCTCGAGACCATCGACCGGCTCGGCCGGCGCAATCTCGTCCTGCGCGCCAAGGAGCTGAAGACCGAGGAGCTGCGCGAGGCGCGCAAGCGCTCGATCGGCCTCGCCGAGCGGGACGCCGAAGCGATCGCCGCCGCGCTGCCCGAGGTCGAGGAGGTGGCGCCGAAGGTCGAGGTCACGCCCTACGAGATCTACTCGGCGCGCGGCAAGACGAAGGCGACGGTGCTCGGCGTGGCCTCGTCGTACCCCCGCTTCGTCACGGTCGAGCTCGCGGAGGGTCGCTTCTTCGATCCCCTGGACGACCGGGACCACGCCCAGGTCTGCGTCCTCGGCGCCACGGCGCGCCACGAGCTGTTCGGCTGGGGGCCGGCGCTCGGCGGCCGGGTCAAGGTCGACGACGTCTGGCTCGAGGTGGTCGGCGTGCTCGCCGACCGGGGCGGCGACGACGACAGCTTCCAGGGCACCCGGCTCGGCCCCGCGACGCGGGTCATCTATCTTCCAGCGACGACGGCGGAGGCCAAATTCGCACGCGATCCGCAGGCGTCGCCGTATGCCGAGATCGACGTGCGCCTGCGCAGCGGCGTGGACGCCAACGTCGCTGCGGCCGCGGTCGACTCGCTGCTCGACCGGCTCCACGCCGGCGCCGACGACTACGACCTGGTCGTCCCGCAGGCCCTGCTCGAGCAGAGCCGCCAGACGCAACGGCTGTTCAACCTGGTGATGGGCTCGATCGCCGGCATCTCACTGCTGGTGGGCGGGATCGGCATCATGAACATCATGCTCGCGACGGTGCTCGAGCGGACGCGCGAGATCGGCGTGCGGCGGGCCGTGGGCGCGCGGCGGCAGGACATCCGCGCCCAGTTCCTCATCGAGTCGTTCCTGATCAGCTTGCTCGGGGGAGCGGCGGGCGTGTTGCTGGGGCTCGCCATCTCCGCCACCGTCGCGCTGTGGGCCGGCTGGCCGACCGTGGTGCGGGCGTGGTCCGTGCTGGTCGCGACCGGGGTCGCGATGACCGTCGGCATCCTGTCGGGCTGGTACCCGGCGGAGCGCGCCGCGGCTCTCGATCCCATCGACGCCCTGCGCTACGAGTAGCGCGCCCTGCCTCCGGCCCTGGCTCCCGTCCCGTGCCGACGGCGTCGCGGACCGGCTCGACCACTTCCAGCGCCGGCGCTAGCCGCCCTTCTTCGCCCGCCAGAGCTCGTAGTGGCGGGAACCCACCCGCAGCATCTTCGTCCCGCATCCAGGACAGCGTTCGTCCTGGCAACGGACTCCGTCACGGTGCGGGGTTCGCTTCTCGCACCTCGGGCAGATGCACTCGCCACCCGAGCCGAGCTCGTGGCTGCGTTCGGTCGGTTTCACGGTCGCCTCCAGCTCACTTTCCGTGTTGTTCCTGCGCCAGTCGCGCGATCTGCTCGTCGGTCAGCGGCTCGCCGTAACCGGCATAGTGAATCAGCGGTTCGGCGGGATCCTGGATCACGCTCCACTTCCCGTCGGCGAAATTCTGGAACACCAGCCCGTAGCTGGCTCCGGAGGCCACCGGAACGACGCCCGTCGCCTGTCGGACGACTCCGTTCTCGAGCCAGAGCAGCCGGATGTGCTTCGACTGCGCCTGGGCGACGGCCTCCGTCGCGTGACACTCCTCGCAGGTCCGGCCCTTGGCCATGACGGAGTGGCTGAACTGCGGCGCGAACATCAGGAACGTCTTCCGGCCCTCGACGACGAAGGTCTGCATGTTCGCCGACGTCACCTTGCCGTTGGCGTTCATCAGGAAGAGCCAGCCCGAAACCGGGACCGCGACCCGTTTCCCGGTCGCCACGAGGGTATCGAAATGGCAGTTCGTGCAGCTGACGACCTGCCGGACGTGGCATCCCTTGCAGTCGAGCTTGCCGCCGTGGACGGTGTGCGCGCGGGTCTTCGAGAGGGTCGGGTGGCAGCCTTCGCAGGTTGGCGCCACGGCGCCGGGCTGCTTCATCGAGACGTACTCGGTCCCGTCGCCGTGCACGTCGCTGGCCCGGTGGCAGTCCATGCAGCCCAGGCCCGCAGTTGCGTGGACGTCCTCGAAACCCTGCGCCTTGTCGGACTTCATGACGGCCGCTTCGCGCGCATGGCATGAAAGGCACTTCGCGGGATCCCGCGCGACCGCCGTCGAATAGACGACCTTGCCGTCGGCTTCCGTGCGGTGGCAGGCGTCGCACGTCGCGGCGTGGCAGTTGCCGCAGCCGAGCTGGGAATAGGGCACTCCGGTCAACCTCTCGAGGCCGCCGTTCTCCTTCTCGTACCAGTAGCTCATCCCCCGCGCGGTGTGGTGGAGGCTCTTGAGGTAGGCGCAGTCCTTCTCGCCGGCCTGTTGCCCGGCGGCGGGCGGGCAGAATGCGGCCGATGCCACCAAGAGCGCGAGTCCGAGCATGAGAGACGGTCGCTTCATGTGTGGTCCCTCCTCGATGTCGAAGTCGGAACGGAGCTTCGCCTGCGCGCGCCACCGCACCGGCGCGGCACGACTTCTCGCGGCTCCGATCGGATCAGGAATGTACCGGCCCGCGGGGCGCCATGAAGCGCGAACTCGCGGCTCCCGGGGTCTCGGTGGCGGGATGCTGTGGCGTGCGGCATGCACGACCCCCGTTCCCGAACACGTCCACGATACGGCGCGCGGGTTCGAGGGCTTCACCCCACCGGGTAGGCGCGGACCGCCCCGGGGCGCAGCCGCTCGGGCCGACGGCAGGAGCATCCTGAAGACGGAAGTGAAGCGGACTCGGGGAGGATCTCGAGTGGCGGTCGAAGTCGTCGTCCAGCAACAGGCGATCGCGTTCGGTCCGGTGCCGTCGCGGCGCCTGGGCCGCAGCCTGGGGATCAACAACATCCCGGTGAAGCACTGCAGCTATTCCTGCGTCTACTGCCAGGTCGGCCGCACGCCGAACCGCGAGACTTCTCGCCGGAGCTTCCTGCCGCCCTGCCACGTCGTCCATGAGGTCGAGCGTCGGGTCGCCGCCTGCCGGTCGCAGGGGCTGCGCATCGACTACCTCGCCTTCGTTCCCGATGGCGAACCGACGCTCGACGTCCACCTCGGCCGCGAGCTGCGCGACCTCGGGAGCCTGGGCATCCCCCGCGCCGTCCTGACCAACGGCTCCCTACTCGACCGTGACGACGTGCGTGCCGAGCTCGAGGCGTCCGAGCTGGTCTCGGTCAAGGTGGACGCGGGAGACGAGGCGACCTGGAGGAGGATCGACCGGCCCGCGGGCGGACTCGAGTTCGATCGTCTGCGCGCCGGGATCCGCGAGTTCGCTCGCAGCTACCGAGGCCGATTCGTGACGGAGACGATGCTGGTGGCCGGCGTGAACGATCTGCCCGAAGCGGTCGCCGCCACGACGGAGCTGCTCGTCGAGCTCCAGCCCGCGCGCTGCTACCTGGCCGTGCCCACCCGTCCCCCGGCCGTCGCGGGTGCCCACCCTCCCGGCGCCGCGAGCCTCGTGCGCGCCTTCCAGATTCTCGCCACGCGGCTGGGCGAGGTGGAGCTGCTCACGGTCGACGAGACGGGCCCGTTCGACCGCACCGGCGACGCGGTCGGAGACCTGCTGGCGATTCTCGCCGTCCATCCGATGCGCGAGATGGTCGCCCGAGAGTATCTGGACGCCGGGCACGAGCCCGACGCCCTCGCCCGTCTGTTGAGCGCCGGCTCCGTGACGCGCGTCGAGTACCTGGGTGAGTCGTTCCTCGTTCGGCCGGCTCCCCGCTTCGCGGCCCGCGATGCGACTGGCGACGAAGGACGTGCCTCATGAGGATCCTCGCTGCCATCGACAGCTTTCCGTGCAGCCGCGGGGTAGTCCGGGAGCTGATCCGTCGACCGTGGCCACACGGCTCCGGGGCTTGTCTCCTGTCGGTGATCCGCGCGACGCCGTAGATCCACGACCCGTGGTTCGTCGGAACCGCACTCCGCGTCCAGGACCAGGAGCGGGAGGAGGGAGGTGCGGCCTGGACGAGCTCCGTCGATCCGCGGCGAGCCTGGGTGCCTGGGGCGTCTCTAGCTCTTCGAGCCGCTGCTGGAGTCCACCTGCCGCGCCTCGGCCAGGGCCAGCGCTGCGGTCAGGTGCGAGTAGTGGGAGAGCGCCTGCGGGAAGTTGCCCAGCATCCGCCCCTCGCCCGGGTCGAACTCCTCGGCGAACAGCCCCAGGTCGTTGGCCGTCGCGGCGGCGCGCTCGAAGCTCGCCGTCGCGGCCCCGAGGTCGCCCTGCCGGGCCAGGCTCTCGGCGAGCCAGAAGGTGCAGGCGAGGAAGGTGCCTTCGCCGCCGGCCAGACCGTCGGAGCCGCGATAGCGCCGGACCAGCCCGTCCACCTCCAGCTCCTCGCGGATCGCGGCCACGGTGCGCCGCATGCGGGGGTCGTCGTCGGTGACGAACCCGACCCGCGGCAGCTGCAGCAGGGCGGCGTCGAGCTCGTGGCTGCCGAAGGCCTGGACGAAGATGCCGCGCTCGGAGTCGTAGCCCTCGCTCTCCACCCGGGCGCGGACGGCGTCGCGCTCGGTGCGCCAGTTCGCGCCCGGCTCGCGGCCGCATCTCCGCGCGAGGTCCAACGCGCGGTCCAGCGCCGCCCAGCACATCGCCTTCGAGTGGACGAAGTGCCGCGGCTCGGAACGCATCTCCCAGATCCCCGAGTCGGGCTCTCTCCATCTGCGCGCCACCTCGTCGGCCAGCGCGGCGAGGAACCGCCAGTAAGCGTCGTCCGGGAGCCGACCGTCGAGTCCCGAGCGCCAGGCGACATCCAGCAGCTCGCCGTAGACGTCGAGCTGGAGCTGGTCGTGCGCCGCGTTGCCGATGCGCACCGGGCGCGAGCCGCGATAGCCGTCCAGCCAGTCCAGCTCCACCTCGTAGAGCCGACGCTCGCCGCCCACGCCGTAGAGCACCTGGACCTGATTGGCGCCGCCCGCGGTGGTGCGCTCCATGAAGTTCTGGAATCCCGTCGCTTCGGCGTCCAGACCGATCGCGGCCAACGAGCGGACGGCGAAGCTCGAGTCGCGCACCCAGGAGTAGCGGTAGTCCCAGTTGCGCTCGCCCCCGATCCGCTCCGGCAGGCTGGTCGTGGCCGCCGCGACGATCGCCCCCGTCGGGGCGTGGGTCAGCCCCTTGAGGACCACCGCGGAACGCACCAACGGCCCGCGCTCGGCATCCGGCTGGACGATCTTGCCGCTCCACTCGCGCCACCAGTCCACGGTCTGCTCGAGCCGGCGGTCGATCTCCCCGGCGCCGGCCTCGCGGGGAGCTCCGGGGTAGATGCGGTGCGGCAGCTCGTAGACCACCGAGACGCGCCGGCGCTCGCCGGCCGAGACCTCGAACGTCGCGCCCAGATCGCCCTCCGGCGACACCGCGAGCGGGACGTCGCTCGACACCACCAGGCCGTCGTCGCCGCCGATCAGCGTCGAGAGACGTTCGCCGTGCCGGCGCGCCCAGGGGCGGCACAGGCCGTAGTCGAAGCGTGCCACCATCTCGAGTCGCAGCCGGACCTTGCCGCGGCAACCCTCGACGATGCGCAGGAGCTGCCGGTACGGCGCCTCGCGGCCTCCCGGCCGCATCGCGAAGCAGTCGACGAGGCGGACCTCCCCTCCCGCCGTCTCGAAGCGCGTCTCGAGGACGAGCGAGCCGTCGAGATAGCCGCGCGACGAGGCACCCGAGCCATCCTCCGGGGCGATCGAGAAATAGCCGCCGCGCTCCCAGTCGAGCAGGCGACCGAAGCAGCTGTCCGAGTCCACCCGGGGCAGACAGCACCAGTCGATCGATCCGTGCCGCGACACCAGCGCCACGGCGTGGCAGTCGGCGATGAACCCGTAGTCGCCGATCTCGGGATAGTCGGACCGCGGCACGGCGCGCCCGCCTACCAGATGCGCACTCTCGCGTCCGGAGCCAGGTAGAGGCGGCGTTTCGGGCCGACGTCGAAGGCGGCGTACCAGGGATCCAGGTTGCGCACCGCGTCGGCGCGGTACTCGGCCGGGGAGTGCCCGTTGGTCATCAGCGCGACCCGCAGCATCTCCGGCCGCATCTTGAAGCGCCAGATCTGGGCGAACGAGAGGAAGAAGCGCTGGTCGCCGGAGAAGCCCTGCGCCGACGGCGCCGGCTCGCCTCCGTATGCCGCGCGGTAACCGTCGTAGGCCGCCGACAGCCCCGCGACGTCGGCGATGTTCTCCGACAGGGTCAGCTTGCCGTTGACGTGCACTCCGGGCAGCGGCTCGTAGGCGTCGTACTGCGCCGTCAGCCGGTCGGCGGCCTGGCGGAAGTGGGCGAGATCCTCCGGAGTCCACCAGTTGGCCAGCCGCCCCTGGGCGTCGAACAGGCTCCCCTGGTCGTCGAAGCTGTGGCTGATCTCGTGTCCGATCACGGCGCCGATTCCGCCGTAGTTCTGGACCGGGTCCGCCGCGGCGTCGAAAAAGGGTCGATCGAGGATCGCGGCCGGAAAGTTGAGCGCGTTCTGGAGCGGGATGTTCAGGGCGTTGACGGTCTGGGGCGTCATCCACCAGTCGGTGCGGTCCACGGGCTTCGAGAGCCGGGCGAGCGCGGCGCGGTACTTGAAATACTCCGCACGCCGCACGTTGCCGTAGAGGTCGTTGCCCACTACCCTCAGGCCGCTGTCGTCGCGCCAGTGGTCCGGATAGCCGATCCCGACGTAGAGACCGTCCAACTTCTCCTTGGCCTTGGCGCGGGTGGCCGGCGACATCCAGGCCAGCTCGTCGATCCGGTGCCGGAAGGCGGCGACGATGTTCGCCACCATCTTCTGCGCCTCCGCCTTGGCCTCCGGCGGGAAGTAGCGCTCGACGTAGAGCCTTCCGACCGAGTCGCCGAGCGCGGCGTTGGTGGCGGCGACCGCCCGCTTCCAGCGCTCGCGCAGCTGCTTGGCCCCGGTCAGCGTCCCGCCGTAGAAGTCGAAGTTCTCCTCGACGAGGGCCCGCGTCAGCAGCGGCGCGCCGCGGTCGGCGACGTGGAAGATGAGGTAGTCCTTCCAGTCCTCGAGCGGCTCGCTGCCGACCAGGGCCGAGATCCCGACCACCGCCGAGGGCTGCCAGACCATGACGTCGGCGCGCGTCGCCAGCTGCGCGCCCTGGAAAAAGGCGTGCCAGTCCATGCCCGGAGCGCGTTTCGGGAAGGAGGTCAGAGGCCAACGATTGTGCGCCTTCTCGACGTCGAGCGAGTCGGTCCGGCTGACGTGCGCGGCGGCGATCTTGCGCTCCAGCTCCCAGATGCGCGCGGCCCGGGCCGGCCCGTCGGTGAGCCCGATCAGCTCCAGCACGTTGGCGACGTGCTCGCGGTACTTCGCCTGCAGCGCGAGGCTGCGCTCGTCGGTCCCCAGGTAGTCGTCTCGGTCGGGCATGCCGAGACCGCCCTGGAGGAGGTAAGCGGCGTTGCGTCCGGGGTTGTCGAAGTCCGGCGAGACCCAGAGACCGAACAGACGGTCGGTGTGGAAATCCGTGTTGTTGAGCGGATCGACGTCCGAGCGCATCTGGCTTCCGATGAGCTCCGCGAGCGCGACCTTGTCGCGCACTGCGGCGATCGCCTTGAGCTCCGGCGACAGCGGCGTCACACCCCACTTCTCGATCGTCTTCTCGTCCATGTAGGCGGTGTAGAAGATTCCGACCTTCAAGGCGTAGATCTGATCCGTGGCGGTCGAGCCGGCCGTCCCCTTGGCTGCCGCCTCGAGCAACTCCCGGGTCCGCTCGTCGGCCTGCTCGGCAAGAACGGCGAACGAGCCGTAGCTCGAGCGGTCGGGCGGGATCGGCGTGTTCTCGACCCAGGTCCCGTTGGCATAGGCGAAGAAGTCGTCTCCCGGGGCGACGTTTCGATCCATGCCGGCGAGATCGATCCCGTGATCGGATCCCGCGGGGACGTCGGCGCCGAAGCACATGCCGCCGGCCAGAGCCAGAGCGGCGATCGAGAGGTGGCGGCGGAGAAGGTGGCGGCGGAAGTTGCGGGTCGCCGTGGATCCGGGCTGCGAGCTCATGGCGGCCATTATCTCCCGCCCGCCGCGCGCTCCAAGGCCCGGCTCCGCCACCTCGGAGGGCGGGGCGGGAGCCGCGACGGTCGGGTTATCGTGTCGTCCATGACTGCGCGGCTCGGTACCCCCCAACGTCCTTTGCGCGTGGCGATCGTAGGGGCAGGCCCCTCGGGCTTCTACACCGCCGCCGCGCTTCTCGCACGCAAGGACCTGGCCGTTTCGATCGACCTGCTCGACCGTCTCCCGACCCCCTACGGGCTGGTGCGCTACGGCGTCGCTCCCGACCATCCGAAGATCAAGGAGGTCGTCCGGGTCTTCGAACGTCTCTGCCTCGACCCCCGCGTCCGCTTCCTCGGCAACGTCGAGTACGGCCGCGATCTCCGGCTCTCCGACCTCCACCGTTACTACGACCAGGCCGTCTTCGCGGTCGGCGGCCAGAGCGACCGTCGGCTCGGCATCCCCGGCGAAGAGCTCGGCAACAGCCACTCCTCGACCGCTTTCGTCGCCTGGTACAGCCGGCACCCCGACTTCCTCGGGCTCGACGCCGACCTCGACGTCGAAGCCGCCGCCGTGGTCGGCATCGGCAACGTCGCCATCGACGTCGCGCGCGTGCTGGCCCGGGATCCGGCGGAGCTCGCCACGACCGACATCTCGGACGACGCGCTCGCGGCGCTGCGGGCGGGACGGGTCCGCGACGTCCATCTGCTCGCGCGCCGCGGACCGGTGCAGGCGAAATGCTCGCCGGCCGAGCTCAAGGAGATGGGACACCTCGACGGCGTCGACCTGATCGTCGATCCGCGAGAGCTCGAGCTGGACCCGGCCAGCGCCGAGGAGCTCGCGGCGGACCCCCAGGCACAGAAGAATCTCGAGATCCTGCGCGCGGCGGCCGCGCGCGGTGCCACCGGCGCGGCGCGCCGGATCCACCTGCGCTTCCTGGTTTCTCCGGTCGAGATCCTGGGTACCGACGGCCGTGTTTCCGGACTGCGCCTCGAGCGCAACCGGCTGGTTCCCGGCCGTCGCGGCCTTTCCGCCGAGGGAACCGGCGAGCAGGAGACGCTGCCCGTCGGACTGGTGGTCCGCGCGGTGGGCTACCGCTCGGTGGCTTTGCCGGAGCTGCCGTTCGACGAGCGCGGCGGCGTGATCCCGAATGTCCAGGGCCGGGTCACCGACTCGGAGTCGGGCTCTCCCGTCCCCGGCCTCTACGTCGCGGGCTGGGTCAAGCGCGGCCCGACCGGGCTGATCGGCAGCAACAAGCCGGACGGCGCGGAGACCGCCGCCGCGATGCTCGCCGACCTCGAGTCGACCGCCCCCGCCGCCGAGCCCGAGCCCGCCGCCGTCGACCGCTTGCTCGAGGCGCGCGGCGCGCGGATCGTCGACTTCCCCGCCTGGCAGCGCCTCGACCGGCTGGAGGTCGAGCGCGGCCGCGCCGAAGGTCGCCCGCGCGTCAAGCTCGGCGCGATCGACGAGATGCTCGCCGCGATCGAAGCCGCCACCGCCACCCGCGGGTGACCGTCCGAACCGCCCGCGTCCGCTAGGATCGCCGGGTGACCCCGAGCGCGATCCGTTGCTGGGCCTTCGTCGCCGGGTGGGGTGCGCTCGCCCCCTCGATCGCCCTCGCCGCCGAGCCGGGGCTGCCCCCGATCGAATGCGTCCAGGCGCTGCGCCGGGCGCGCATCGAGGCCGCGGCGCAGCTCGGGGCGACCGCCAGGGCTCGGCTCGAAGCCGCCGCCGCGATCCCGGAGTGCGAGCTGCCGGCGCTCTCCCAGTTGCTCCAGTCTCTGCGCGCCGACGCGGCTCCGGATGCCGAGCCGGGCCCGGACGTCGTCGCGCTCGAGCAGCGGCTGGCGCACCGGCTGGAGGACCCCGCGACGACGGTGCCACCCGGGATGTTGCGCTATCTCGCGGCGGCGGCCTCCTCACGGGCCCAGAACGAGCTGGTGCTGGCCGCGCTCCAGACGCGCCGGCAACGGATCGCGAGCTCCGGGGCCGAGCTCCCCCGGGACAAGGAGATCGAGCTGCTGAGCGCGATCCTGGATCTCGAGAAGGACCTGAAGCGGCCCGAGGAGGCCCACGACACCGTCTCCCGGCTGCTGGAGCTGGACGACTCCGCCCTCTGGCGCTGGCAGGCGCTGGAGCTCGATGTCGATCTCGAGCGCTGGGACGAGCTCGCTTCTCTGATCCCGAAGATGCGCTCCCGGGTCGAGAACTCCGACCTGCTCGACCGCCTCGAGATCCTCGCGCTCGCGCACCTCGGGCGCTTCGACGAGATGCTGGCCCGGATCGACCGCCTGACACCGGTGCGCAACGCGGCCGCGAGCGCGCCCCATGCCGTTCTTCTGGTGGACGGTGTCGGCAAGGAGGACGCCGCCACGGCGACCGGCAGCGACCGGGTCGCGAACCGCAACGAACCGGAGTTCGCGAGCTACGTCGGCTTGCTGGTCCAGGCGGGCTGGGCGCTGCGCGACGCGGGCCGCGACGCCGACGCCGAGCGCATCTTCCGCCGCGCTCACGACGCCGACCCGGACAGCGGCAATCTGCGCGAGATCCTGCTGCACCTCTACGCCAGCGCCGAGGAGCGCGCCACGTTCGCGGCCCAGGAGGCCGAGCGGCGCAGCCGGGTCACCAACCCGGACGCTCTCTACGAGGAGGGAACCCAGCTGCTCGCCGCCGGTGACGCCGCCGGAGCCTACGACCTGCTCGCCCGCGCGGCACCGGCGTTCGAGGGTGGGCGGCTCGGAGACGCTCCCTGGTACAACCTCGGACTCGCCGCCTACGAGCTGAAACGCTGGCAGGAGGCCGCGGACGCCTTCGCGCACGCCGCCACGATCAACCCTGCGCGGCCCGAGAGCCAGTTCCAGCGCGGCGTCGCGCTCTTCTTCCTCGACCGCTGCACCGAGGCCGTGCCGGTGTTGCGCCGGGCGCTCGAGCTGGCACCCGACAAGTACAAGGCGCACTACTACCTCGGCTATTGCCTGGCGCGCCTGGGCCGCAACGACGAGGCGGCGCGGGAGCGCGAGCTCTATCACCGGGCCGCTCCCCCCGGCTGAGGCGGGGAGCGGGAGAGGGATCCGGCGCCGCCTCAGAACTTCCGGACGTAGTCGCGGAACGACCGGTCGAGCGCGTCGAGGGGACCGTAGAGCTGGCGGAAGACGGTCGCCGGCGGGTACCCCTCCGCGACGTAGACCAGGGCCTGCGGGAAGCGCGACTCCGCCCAGCCGTCCTCGCCGTCGCGCAGGTAGTGCACGAGCAGCCAGGCCGAGGCGTAGAACAGGTCCCGGTCCTCGCCGTAGAAGACCTCCCGCGAGGCGCCCAGCAGGGTCTGCACTCCGAGACCCTTGCCCTTGCGCAGCGCGGTCTTCGCGGCGTCGAGGTCGAAGCCGCCGCCGGTGGTCACGCTCGCCACACCCGCCACGGAGAGCTCGTACTTGTGCCGCAGCGTCTTGCCGGGGACGAGACGCCCCTTGTGGATCTCGGAGTTGCCGACGTAGTCCGCGAACCCCTCGCCCAGCCAACGCGGCAGCGCGACCCCCCGGCGCACCACGTAGCGGTCCATGAAGGCGTGCGTCCCCTCGTGGAGCAGGATGCTCAGGACGGCGTCGTTCGACGGCTGCTCGAGGTGGAAGGCGATCAGCCCCGCCGGGCTGTAGTAGCCGGCCGACCACTCGTACATCGCCACCTTCGAGGTCAGCTCCAGGTACTCGGCGTGGCTGCGGTAGACCACCACCTGCAGCGGATCCGATTCGGACAGCAGGTCGACGCCCGGCAGCAGCTCGGTGGCCAGGACGTGGAAGACGCCCTCGAGGTCGTTCGCGACGAGGCCGGCGACCCGCGCGTCGTCGGCGTCGCACTGGACGACGACGTGCGCGCTCGTCGCCTCGTGGACGTGGTCGGGATCGAGGAGGCCACGCGCGACCTTCACCTCCCGGGCGAGCATCTCCCGGCGCTGGCGCCGGGGCAGGGCCAGGATCCGGCTGCGGCGCAGCTCGGCGTCGGCGCCGCCCGCCGCACCTTGCGGGACGCCGCCGAGCCCGGTCCCGGAGGCCCCGTCCTCCCGCCGCTCCTTCTCCGCCTCCGCCGGCCCCGGGAAGCGGACCCGCCACTCGAGCGTGGTCGCCTCGGGCTCGCCGTCGCGACGCTGCGGCGCGTAGCGCCACTTCAGCAGGGTTTCGACGAGCTCCTGGCGCACGACCTCGTCGTAGTCGGTGGACGGCCGGATGGAGAGCACCTCGACCTTGCGCACGATCCCGCGCTCGTCGATCGAGACCCGGACCGCGGCCTCGGGCGTCACGCCGCTGCCGGCCAGCTCATCGGGAACCAGCGGCAGCGGCGCCCGCAGCGGCACCGGCGGCTCGACCGCGGCGGCCAGCGGAGCCGCGGCGAGCACGGCCAGCAACGCCCCGAGGGCGGAAAGTGCGCGTCGCGACATCGCGGACCGATCCTACCGGGACGACCCCTCCGCCGGAGCCGCCTGCGCCGGCTGCTGAGGAATCAGGAGCTGCCGCAGGTCGACGTCCGGGTGGAGGCGGTTGAGATCGACGACCGGAGCGATCTCGGGCAGATCCACGTTGCCGCGCCACTGCCAGAGGTGCCACCGGCTCCAGCCCTCCGGAACCGACGGGCGCTCGACGCCGTACTCCGCGATCCACAGCGGGTAGGCGCCGAAATCGGACGACATGTTCCGGCGCCAGAACTCCGGTCCGGTGTAGATGATCGGCTTGACTCCGACCGCGTCCTCGACGACGTCCAGAAACCTCTTCAGGCGCGCCGGCAGGTCGTCCGGGGGATCCGCGCCCATCGTCTCGACGTCCACGACGGGCGCGAGGTCTCCGGGCTCGAACAGGACGTGCGCCAGGTAGGCGTGCGCCTGCTCCACCGGGTCGTCCGCGGCGACGAAGAAGTGGTACGCCCCGCGCACCAGTCCCTGCTGCCGCATCCGCTCCCAGTGGGTCGAGAAGAAGGGATCGCAGAAGTCGTCGCCGGCCGTGGCCAGGGTGAGGGCGAAGCGCTGTCCGCTCGCCCTCGCGGCGCTCCAGTCGACGCGACCGCTGTGGTACGAGACGTCGAGGCCCTGGAGCGGCTCGCCCGGCGTACGGTCGAGCTCGGGCGCCGGACGCGGTGGGCGGGCCGCCAGGCCGTGCCACGGCAGCGGTCGGTCGCGCACCTCGACCGAGCCGTCGCCGATCTGTCCGAGCTCGTTGCCGCCCCAGCACGAGATCGTGCCGTCTCCGGCGAGGGCGCAGGCGTGGTTGCCCGCCGCGACGATCCGGATGACGCCGGACGGGACGGCCGGCGCGAGGAGCCGGAGATCCGGCTCCGCGCCCGCCACGGAAGCGGTCTCCGCCGCACCCGTGAGCCTGCCCGTGCCGAGCTCTCCGAGCTCGTTCGAGCCCCAGCACGCGACCGCTCCGCCTTCGAGCAGCGCGCAGTTGAACGAGAACCCCGCCGCGATCGAGCGCGCCCGGGTCGGCAGCCCGCGCACCAGCACCGGCGTCGGGCTGGCCGTGCGCGAGACGTCACCGAGCTGGCCGAAGCGGTCGTTGCCCCAGCAGGCCACCCGGCCGTCGGCCAGCAGCGCGCAGGTGTGGTACGCGCCCGCCGCGATGGCGGTCGCGAGAGCGGGCAGGCCGGTGACGGCGACCGGGGTGCTGGCGTCCGCCTTCGCGCCCTGACCCAGCTGTCCCTCCGAGCCGTCTCCCCAGCACCAGACGGCGCCTCCGGAGAGCAGGGCGCAGGTGTGCTCGCCGCCGGCCGAAACGGCGATCGCCGCCGCCGGGAGGCCCGCGACCGGCGCGGCTCCCGGTCCCTCGCGGGGCCGGCCGAGCTGATCCAGCGCGTCGTCGCCCCAGCAGTACACGCGGCCGTCCCCGGCGATCCCGCAGGTGTGGAACCAGCCCGCGTCGAGCGCGGTCAGGGCCGGCGCCTCCGGCACCGGGACCGGCACGCTGCGGGCGGACCGCCCGCGGTGGCGCACGCCGCCGTCGAGCGCGTCGGCGACGAGTTGGCCCATGGAGGCGTCGCCCCAGCACTGCGCCCTCCCGTCGGCGTCGAGCAGGCAGCCGTGGCGCAGGCCGAACGACACCTCGCGTGCCGCGGCGAGCGCCGTCGGATCGGCCGGAACCTGGAAGACGTCCTCGCCGGCGCAGATGGCGGTGGTATCGATGACGCAGGTCACGTGGGGTCCGACGAAGACCCGCCGCGCTGCCGGACCCGGCCTCGGGGATTCGGCCGGGCGGCCGCACGATGCGAGCGCCCAGGCCGCCGCCAGCGTCGTGGCGAGCGCCCTTCGCGCCGAACGGCGGGGCCGGAGCTCGGGCATCTGGTGCGACGAGTCGCTGCTCAGTTCTCCCGCAGGGCCTCGATCTTGGCCTTGCGTCGAACCTCGCGCGGCTGGCTCCAGTCGTTGTGGAAGACCGCCGGCTCCCAGGAGCCGTAGCCCGGATTCGGGAAGACCCACCAACGCTCGCCGATCCACCCGGCGTACGGGGCCATCGCCTGCGCGCGACCCTCGGTGGTGCTCGAGACGACGTCCACGAAGTCCCCGACCTGGTCCCCGAACTGCATCAGAACGCGGTACTTCTCGCCGATCAGGCGCCGCCGGCAGCCCTTGTCGCTGCCGATCTGCTCGCACCCTTCGACGTAGGTCCCGAGACCGAGGAAGACCTCCGGGCCGGCGACCGGGAAGCCCGCTTTCCTCAGGTTGGCCAGCGTGACGTCGCCCAGGTCCTTCGCCCGGTTGGTCAGGTAGAAGACGGTGACGCCGTGGGCCGCGGCGAAGCGGGTGAACTCGAGGGCGCCCGGCAGCGCACGCGCGATCTCCTCGTGGCACCACTCGGACCAGGAGAACTCGTTGTACTCCTCGCCCGAGCGGATCAGCCGCACCTGGTAGCCGGAGTTGTCGAGCACGGTCTCGTCGACGTCCAGGATCACCGCCGGGGCGAGCCCGGTCGCCGGACCGGTCCGCTCGTCGCGGGGCAGCGCGTCCCAACCGGGATCGGTCAGCGCGGCGAGCAGCTTCTCGCGTGCGTTGCGGTAGACCTCCTCGTAGACCAGGTCGTGCTCGACCGCGCGCTGCTGCCAGAGCGTCGCCTCGAGCAGGTCGTCCGCGGTTACCGGCGGGGCCGGCGGGGCCGGCGGCGCGGGCGGGGCCCCGGCCGTGGGCACGGCGGGCGCGGCGGGCGGCGCCGCCGGAGGCGGCGGGGCCGGCGCGCTGGCGCAGGCGGCCAGCAGCAGGAGGACGATTCCCGGAGCGGTGACTCGGCACAGGCGCATGGTGGAGACCTCCCTTCGATTCGTCGTCCGCGCGATCATGCCCCGAACCCGGGCCTCGCCGGACCCGGGATCGGGCCGTGGGACCGACACCTCGGGGGCGATCCGGTCACGAGCCGGCGGCTTCCCGGGGCTCGGGGGCGACGTCGCGCGCCAGCCGGCCGCGCGGATCGATCCAAGCGTAGAGCACCGGCAGGACCCAGAGCACGAGCGGGCCCGACAGCAGGAAGCCCCCGATCACCGCGATGGCGAGCGGTTGCAGCAGCTGCGAGCCCTCGCCCAGGGCCAGCGCCAGCGGCGCCAGGGCGAAAGCGGTCGCCAGGATGGTCATCGCCACGGGGCGCAGACGGTGTCGCGCCGCGGTGCGCCAGGCCGCGCTCGACGTCGCCCCCGCGCGCCAGCTCGAGCCGCGCCTCGTGGATGACGAAGACGGCGTTCTCGCCGACGATTCCGACCATCATGATGGCGCCGACGAAGCTCGAGATGTTGAGCGTGCTGCCGGTCAGCAGCAGGGCACCGAAGACCCCCGGCAGGACGCCGAGGCCGACGACGCCGGTCAGCAGCGGCGCCCGCCAGTCGCCGAACTCGAACAGGAGCACGACGGCGACCAGCAGCAGTCCGGCGAGCAGCACGCCGAGCAGGCCCTTGAACGAGGACTGCTGCTGCGCGTAGAGACCGCCGTACTCGAGCGAGGTCCCCGCCGGGAGGTGGACCTCCCGCGCCAGGGCGCTGCGGATGTCGCCCACCGCCCCGCCCAGGCTGCGGTTGGCGAGCCGGGCGGTGACGCCCAGATAGGTCTTGAGGTTGTCGCGGTCGATCTCGGCCTCCGGCGCGCCGGTGGTCACCCGGGCGAGGTCGGAGAGCGGGATCCGCTCGCCGCCGCGGGCTTGGACCGCGAGCGCCCCGAGGTCTCCGTTGCTCCGCCCGGGCCGGAGAAGACCCGTACGTCGTAGACCCGCTCGCCGATGCGCAAGTCGCCCGCGACCGTGCCCACGGTCGCCGCCTCGACCTCGCGTTGGAGGTCCACCGTGCTCAGGCCGCGGCGCGCGAGCTCCGCGCGGCGGGTCTCGAGGCGCAGCGCCGGGCCGGCGATCGTGATGCCGTCGAAGACGTCTTCGACCCCCGGCACCCGCGATACCACCGCCGCGACTCGACGCGCAGTGTCTTGGAGGATCGTCTGGTCCTCGCCGAAGACCTTGACGTCGATCGGCTGCGGCACGCCGCCGGTCAGGTCGCCGATGTCGTCCTCGAGGAGCTGACCGAAGTCGGTCCGGATCGCCGGCTCGACCGCGGCGATCCGGGTCCTGCAGATCGTCGATCACCTCGTCGACCGGTCGTCGCTCGGAGCGCGGCTTGAGCTTGATCACGTAGTCGCCGCGGTTGGGCTCGGTGATGAAGAAGCCGAGCTGGGTGCCGGTGCGCCGCGAGTAGCTGGCCACGTCCGGGCAGCCCCTCGATCACCTTCTCCGCCTCGAGCAGCATGCGGTTCGTGTCGGTCAAGGAGGTCCCGGCCGGAGTCCAGTAGTCGAGGATGATCGAGCCCTCGTCCATCGCCGGCAGGAAGTCGGTTTCGACGACGCGGTAGAGGACCCAACCCGTGGCGCCCAGGCCGGCCAGGACGAGCAGCGCCGCGGCGCGCGCCAGCCGACGGCGGCGCGGCGGCGCGCCCGGCTGCCCCCGCGGGCGCGGCGGCGCGGTCGCCAAGCCCTCCGCGAACCGGGTCGCCACCGGCACGGCGAAGGCCGCGATCAGGAACGAGGCCCCGAGCGCCAGCACCATGGTCAGCGCCAGGGGCTTGAAGAAGGCCCCGACCAGGCCGGTCAGCAGGGCGAAGGGCAGGAAGACCACGATCGTCGACAGGCTCGAGCCGATCAGCGCCGGGAACAGCTCGACCGCACCGGTGAGGGCCGGCCGCCGCGACAGCCCCTGCTCGCGGTGGCGGTGGATGTTCTCGACCACGACGATGGCGTCGTCGACCACCAGCCCGAGCGCCGCCGCGATTCCGCCGAGCGTCATCAGGTTCACCGTCTGGCCGCCGGCGTAGAGGCCGAGCAGCACCAGCGCGACGCAGACCGGGACCGTGGCGACCGCGACCAGGGCGAGCCTGCACGAGCGCAGGAAGACCAGGAGCACCAGCGCCGCGAGCGCGACGCCGATCAGAATCGCGTCGCGGACCCCGCCCACCGAGTGGGTGATGAACTCGGCCTGATCGTAGAAGACGCTCCAGCCGACGTCCTTCGGGATCAGCTCCGGACGGCTCGGCGAGCAGCTCGCGGACGCCGCGTGCGATCGCGACGGTGTTGGCCGAGGGCTGCTGCACGACGTTGACCAGGACCGCCTCGCGGCCGTTGGCCGAGGTCCGGACGTAGGAGACCGCGTCGGCGACCGCGAGCTGGCCCAGCTCCGCCAGCCGCGCGGGCACGCCGCCGGGAACCGGCACGGCCAGCTCGCCCAGCTCCGCCAGCCCCTGGGCGCGGCCGTCGACCAGGGTCAGGTAGAGCTCGTGGTTGCGCTCGACCAGCCCGCTCGAGAGCACCTGGTCGTTGGCGCGGACGGCGTCGACCACGTCGGCGGCGGTGAGGTGGCGGCCGGCGAGCGCCGCCGGATCGAGCCGGACCTGGAACTCGCGCTGGCGCCCCCCCTGGATCTCGACCCGCGACACGCCCGGAATGCGGATCAGCTCCGGCTTGAGCGTGTACTCGGCGAGCTGGCGCAGCTGCCACAGCGAGCACCGTGTCGGAGGTCAGGCCGTAGCCGAGGATCGGGAAGATCGAGGTGTTCATCCACTCGACGTCGATCCGCGTGTCGGCGGGCAGATCGGGCCGGACGCGCGCGACCTCCGCCTGCACCCGCTGCAGCGCGATCTGCATGTCGGTGCCCCAGACGAACTCGGCGCTCATCTCGGCCGAGCCGCGCGAGGTCGTGGACAGGACGCGCTGGATTCCCGGCACCCGGTCCACCGCTTCCTCGAGCGGCCGGGTCACGGTCGGGATCATTCGCGCCGCCGGCTCGTCGCCGACGTCGGCGATCACCTTGACGATGGGAAAGGTCACGGCGGGGAAGATCGCCGCCGGCAGCCGCAGGGCGGCGAAGACTCCGGCGGCGACGAGAGCCGCGAGCAGCAGGAAGATGGCCGCGGCGCGGGCGTGCGATCGGGCGTGCAGGCTCACGGCCGGATCGCCAGCGGCGTGCCTTCGTCGAGCCCGACCTGCCCCGCGGTCACCACCCTCTGCCCGGCGGCGAGGTCGGGCGCCGAGACCTCGATCCGGTCGTCGTCCGCCAGCCCGGTCGCGACCTCGACCCAGTGCAAGCGACCGTCGTCGCCGACGCGGGCGACCCGGGCGGTGCCGCTGACGTCGTCGCGCAGGACCGCCTGCCGCGGCACGACGAGCACCTCCCGGTGCTCGGCGACGACGATTCGCGCGGTGCCGAACAGACCTTCGGTGAGCGGCTCCGGCGGGCGCGCGAAGTCGATCCGGACCGGCGCGGTGAGGTCCGCGGCGTCGGCGCCGGTGAGCAGACCGTGGGTGAGCCCAGCCAGCGGACCGCGGCTTCCCGCCAGCTCGATCTCGGCGCGCTGTCCGGGGTGCATCCGGGCGAGATCGCTCTGGGCGACGCGGGCGCGGAAGACGAAGGAGTTGGCGGCCGCGATGGTCAGCAGCTCCTGGTCCTCGGCCACCCGGTCGCCCGCGGCCGCCGCCCGGCTCACCACGACCCCGGAGACCGACGCGGCGAGCGGCGAGGTCACGCGATGGCTCTCGGCCAGCTCGACGGCGCGCCCGGCGTCGGCGCGCTCCTCCGGCGTGCGCGCCGTGCGTTCCATTTCGCGCGCGCCCGCCAGCGCCGCCGCGCTGTCGCGCGCGACCAGGCTGCCGACGACCTGACCCTTTCCGACCCGGTCGCCCTCGACGACGTCGAGCTTGTCGAGCACGCCGCCGAACGGCGCGCGCAACTTCTCCTCGATCAGCGCCACGGTCTCGCCCGGTGCGGTGACCTCGCTGATCAGAGTCGCCCGCGCCACCTCGGCGACGGTCACCGGGGTTCCCGACTCCGCGGCCGCCTCCGATCTCGCGCCGTCCGCGGTACCGGGATCGGCTGCCGGCGCCGGGACGGCCGCCCGACCGCAGGCCAACAGCGCGACGGCGGCGAGCGCCGGCGCGACCCTCCAAGGTCGTAGGCTCATCTCGGCTCTCCTGTCTCCCGGTCCGGCGCCGCGCCGGCTGCGTCGGCGTCTCCGCCCCAGCGCAACTCGAGAGCTCGCGCCACGCGGTAGGCGAGCTCGACCTGCGCGGCCTGGACCTCGGCGTCGATCGCGGTCGTGAACGCGTCGAGCACGTCGAGGTAGCCGGCCGCGCCGCCGCGGTAGCGGCTCTCGGTCTCGAGGTAGGCGTCGCGCGCCTCGGGCAGCGCCGCGGCCAGCAACCGGTACTGCTCGTAGGAGCGGCGCGCCGCGACCCGGGCCACGGCGAGCTGGCGCCCGGCGGCGACGCGCTCGACCTCGACCCGGCGCCGCGCCTGCTCGAGCGCGAGCGTCGCTTCGGTTTCCCGCGCGCGCCGGGCGCCCGCGTCGAACAGCGGCCAGGAGAAGTCCAGCGACAGCGAGTATCCGAGGTCGCGCCCCAGCCGGTCGGCGAAGTCGGCGCCCGGGTGCGCGGCGGCGTAGTCGCGGGGCACCAGGCGGGTGGTATCCGAGCCCCAGAGCCCGAGGTCGAAGCGCGCGCCCAGGCGTGGCCTGCGCATCGCCTGCGCGATCTTCAGACCGGCGGCGGCGACCTCGGCCTCGCCGCGCGCGACATCGACTTCCGGCGCGCGGTCGGCATCGCCCGCTTCGGTCCCGGGCGCGCTCGGCTCGGGCAGCGCCGTCAGCTCGAACGCGAAATCGGGCGACCGGCCCATCAGCGTCGCCAGGTTCGTCCGCGCGCTCTCCAGCCGCTGCCGGACGTCGACCAGCGCCGCGCGATCCACCGCGATGCGCACCCGGGTGCGCAGCCGGTCGGCCGCCACCGCTTGCCCGGCGCCGGCGCGGCCGCCGAGCCAGTCCAGGTAGCTCCCGAGGCGCCGCAGACCCTCCTCGCGCGCGGCGATCTCGCGCTCCGCGGCGAGCGCCGCCGCGTACTGGCCGCGGACGTCCAGCTCGACGTCGGCCACGGCGCGCCGGTAGCCCGCGCTGGCGACCCCACCCTCGGCGGCGGCGCGCCGGGCCTCGGCCGCGAGCGCGCCGCCGTCGTAGAGGGTCTTTTCCGCGGCGACCTGAAGGCGCTCCTCGCCGAGGTTCGTCATCACCGGGTCGTAGCCGGATTCGGGCGCGAGGACCAGGCCGCCTTCGAGCACGCCCAGCCAGCGTCGTTGCGCCTCGGCCGCGCGCTGGCGCGCGGCGGCCATCTCGGCGTCGAGCGCCGCCACCGGCAGCGAGGCGTTGGCGGACCGGGCCGCGGCCAGGGCCTGGTCGAGCGAGATCCGGGGCAAAGCTTCGGTCTCGGCCGCGACGGCGACCGTGGCCCCGGCGAGCGCCAACGACAGCAGCAGACACGCCGCGATCCTCATCGGACGACATCTCATCACGCCGGACTCCCCGCGCGCGTCGCGGGCAGCCGCTCCCAGGCCGCGAGCACCGGGGCGACGGGGATCGCCTCGATGTCGTGACGGTCCCACCACTGCTGGGCCGTCGCCGGCCAGTCCGCCTCGGGCCAGGCCGCCACCAGCTCGACTCCCGGTCCGGAGCCCGCGGGCCGGTTGCGCCGCGGATCCGCCCGGCCCACCAGGACGACCAGGGGGCAGCCCAGACACGCCGCGGCGTGCGCCGGTCCGGTGTCGAGGCTGAAGCAGGAGTGGGCCAGCGGCAGCAGCGCGAACAGACGGCGCAGCGGCAGCTCCCCGGCGACGTTCCAGACCCGCGGATCGCGGGCGAGCGCGGCGAGCCGTTCGGTGCGCGGACGTTCGTCGGAGGTCCCGAGCAGCAGGACGAGGCCGCCCGGAAGCCGGTCGAGCACGGCGCCGATCAGCTCCCGCCAGCGCTCCAACGGCCAGCGGCCGCGCTTCAGGCGCCGGGCCTCGGTCTGGAGCAACACCAGCGGCTCGCCCCGCCAGCCCCGGCCGTCGAGCCAGGCGCGGCAGTTCGCGCGCTCGGCATCGTCGACGACGATCTCCGGCCGCGGCGCCGGATCCGGGAACGGAGCGCGCTCGCGCGCAGCGTCGGCCGGGGGCACCTGCCGGGCGAGCCGGAGCAGGTAGTCGACCACGTGCTCGAGGTCGCCCCGAGGCCAGGCGCGGGAACCGATCCGGTGGCCCGGTCCCAGCCCGCCCCGCTCGAGCAGCCACTCGACCTTCTCCAGCCGATCGATGACCCAGACGGGGCCGGCGCCGCGCCGGCGCAGCCAGTGGACCAGACGCCACTGATCCACCGCCACCGGGAACGGCGCCTTGCGACTGCGCAGCGTGCGCACCGAGGCGACCGAGTCGAGCCCGGCGAGCACCAGCGCGGGGGCGCCGTCGTGGGTCACGACGTCGCACGGACGGCCCCACACCCGCGCCAGCGCCCGCAGCATGGCGGTCAGGTTGATCATGTCGCCGACGGCGCCGAAGTGAACGACCAGTGGCCGGGGCGGCTCTTCCACGGCGCAACAGTACTAGGGAAGCTCACCGCGGCTCCAGCGGGCGGTCCACTGCCGCCCCGGCTCCGATACCCCCCACGCCGATCGCCGGTATCATCGCGGCCGGCCGCGGCCGATGGTTGCGATCGGCGGCTGCGGCCTACGCGATGGCGAGCGAAGAGATCCCGCGCACCTTCGGCCGCTACGAGATCCTCGGCCTGCTGGGTCGTGGGTCGATGGCCCGCGTCTATCTCGCCCACGACCCGCACACCGACCGGCGGGTGGCGCTCAAGGTCATGGCCCCGGTGCTCGAGGCGACGCCCGAGATCGCCGAAGACAACCGGCGGCGCTTCCTCCAGGAGGCGCGCGCCGCCGGGCGGCTCCACCACCCGGGGATCGTCGTCGTCTACGACGCCGACACCGACGCCGATTCGGAGCGCCCGTTCATCGCCATGGAGTGGGTGCCCGGGCACTCCCTGGCCGAGCTGTTGCGCGAGCGCCGGTCCCTGCCCTGGGCGAACGCCGCCACGATCGCCGCCGACGTCGCCCTCGCCCTCGACCACGCTCACGAGCGCGGCATCGTCCACCGGGACGTCAAGCCGGCCAACATCCTGCTCGCCGACGACGGCCGGGTGAAGGTCTCGGATTTCGGCATCGCGAAGTTCGCCTCCGAGTCGCTGACCCAATCGGGGGAGGTGCTGGGCACGCCGAAGTACATGTCTCCCGAGCAGGTCCGCGCCGAGCCGATCGACGGCCGCTCCGACCTGTTTTCGCTCGGCGCCGTGCTCTACGAGATGCTCACCGGGACGACGCCTTTCCCGGGACAGACCATCGCCAGTGTCGCCTACCGCGTCGCGGCGGGCAAGTTCGAGCCGCCCTCCACCCACGTCGCCGACCTGCCCGCCCCGCTCGAGCGGCTGGTCACCCGCGCCCTGGCCCGCGACGCCGACGAGCGCTTCCAGTCCGGGCAGGAGATGGCTCGAGCGCTGCGCGAGCTGGTGGACTCCGGCGAGCTCGGCCCGGCCGCGGACGTGGCGCTACCGCCCCCGCCGCCGCTGGCGGCGAACGCCGCGTCGCTCCCGCCGGCGCAACGGGCCAACGAACCGACGGTCGCCACGCCGCGCTCGGCCGAGCCGCCGCTGGCCACCGTCGCCACCCGTCCACCGCGGTGGCGACGGCGCCTCGCCCTGGCCGCCGTGCTGCTCGTCGCGCTCGCCGGTGCCGGCTACCTGATCGGGTCCGGCCGTTTCGCCGAGCTGACCCGCGCGCTCACGCCCGACGCCGGTTCGGTCCCCGCGGCCACCGCGGCACCACCCCGGGTCGCCGTGCGGGCGGTCGTCGCGCGGCGGCCCGGTCACCCGACCCCGGAGGTCGACGCGCGCTGGCCGGAAACGCCGCCCGAGCCGCCCGTCGAGGACGAGCCGCCCGCCGCAACGAGCAGGACGAACGCGACCCGGACCCGCGCTGCCCCTCCCGAGCCCGCCGAGACCTCGACCCCTGCCGCGGCTCCGGTCCAGCCCGCCGCCGAGCCCGCTCCCGAGCGCACCTCGAGGCTCGAGATCCTGCACTTCAACCGGCTCAACGGCGCCATCTTCACGGTCTGGGTCGACGGTCAGCGGGCGTGGTCCACCGCGATGCGCGCGCCGCGTAACTTCCTGCGCCGGGTCGAGGGCGACGAGATCCACGCGTCGATCCCGCTGACCCCGGGCGTCCACACGATCGAAGTCCGGGTCGACAGCCGTGGCGCTCCCCACCTGTCGGCCAGCGGCATCGTGCGGGCGCGCTTTCAGCCCGACAGCACGCGTTCGCTGCACGTCGTGCTGCTGCCCTACGTCTCGAAGCTGGCTCTGTCCTGGGAGGAGCCGTGAGGGCTCTGCGTCGGGCCTCGGCTCAGTGCGCCGGAGCGACCGGCGGATAGGCGGTCAGGTAGACGTACGCCGCCTCGACCTCCTCGGGCCGCAGGTAGTCGAGCCGCGGCTTGTGCCCCCCCGGGCCTCCGGGCTCCGTCGCGTGCACCCGGGCGACGAAGTCGCGCACGGAGTACTTGGAGGTGAACTCGGCCAGCGACGACAGCGAGCGGTCGGCGGCCGGACGCGGCTCGCCGGGCGTGGCGTCGTGGCAGATCTGGCACACCGCCTTGACGACGTTCTCGCCGACGCGCGCCGCCGGAACGCGGATGCGGGTCTTGGGCGCGGCGGTCCCGGCCGAAGGCAGCGACTCGAGGTAGCCGAGCAGGACCTTGACCTCGGTGGCGTCGAGATGCTCGAAGGAGGGCATCACCATGCCGCCCTTGAGCAGGCGGTGGCGGATCGCCATCTCGGCGGCGGCGGCCTCGTCGCGGCGCGCCGGGCCGCCGCTCTTGTCGGCCGCCTCGCGCGCGCGCTCGAGCAGCGGCGGAATCGCGGGGTGGAGCCCCTGCGCGCCGACGCCGTGGCAGGAGCGGCAGTTGACGCGGTAGACGTCCTCCCCGGTCATCTCGAAACCGGAGACCAGCCAGTCGGCGGGTACCGCCGTCGCGGCCTCGGAAGACGCCTTCTCGGGCACGCCGGTGTAGCCCGCGCGACCCATCGAGGAGAATTGGAAGCCGGTCTTGAGGCGGGTCAGGAGGCTGGGTCCGGACGCGGCGCTGATCGTGGTGCCGGCGCCGTCGTCTGCGGCGATCGCGACGCCGCCTGCGACCAGGGCCGCCAGGGCCACCAGGATCGCCGTGCGTCGCCCGCCACGCCGGTTGTCTCCCCGCTCCCGATCCCTCGCCACCGCCGCGCGCTCCCTCCGCTCCGCCATCTCGTCTCCTCCCGCTTCCGTGTGCGGCGCAAGTCTAGCGCGGATTCCCCGCCGCGCCGCCGGCCGCGCGGCCGGCTCACTCGTAACGCAACCAGCGACCCAGCTCGCGGAAGGTCGGCCGTTTGCCGTGCATGAGGATGCCGATGCGGTAGATCTTCCCGCACGCCCAGAGCAGTCCGGCCACGAAGCCGGCGGTCAGGACGTAACCGAGCGCGATCTGCCACACCGGGGGAGTCTTGACCACGATCCGCAGCAGCATGAGCAGGGGCGTGAAGGGCGGGATCAAGGAAGCGACGACCGCCATCGTCGAATCCGGGTCGTTGATCACCGAGAACATCAGGAACACCGGCAGGACGACGAAGATCACGATCATGCTCGCCAGCTGCTGCGCTTCGCGCAAGTCGTTCGAGGCCGCGCCGACCGCCGCGTACAGCGATGCGAACAGGAAGAAGCCGAGCAGGAAGAGGGCGAAGAAGTGGATCATGATCCCCACCGAAACGGTCGGGATCGTCACCCCCTCCGGCAGGGCCACCAGGGACGCGGCGACGCCGGGCGCGGTCAGGGCCACGAGCACGGTGAACCAGATCGCGAGCTGGGTCAGACCGACCAGGGCGATGCCGAAGAGCTTCCCCGTCATCAGCTCGACCGGCCGGGCGGTCGACAACACGACCTCGACGATGCGCGAGGTCTTCTCCTCGAGCACGCTGCTCATCACCTGCTGGCCGTAGAGCAGGGTCACGATGTAGAGCAGGAAGAAGAGGAAGTAGGCGAGCGCGAAGCCGGCCATGCTCGCTTCCTTGTGGGCTCCGGTCGCCGACACCCGCACCGTGTCGAGGTCGACCGCGCGGGTCAGTCGCGCGACCTCCCCGGAGTCGATCCCGGCGTCGGCCAGGCGTGCCGCCGACACCGCGCGGGTCAGGGACTCCTCGAGCACCTTCTGGGTGACGAAGTTCGACACCGACTCGGCGTGATAGGGGACGGTGCCGCCCTCCATCACCGACCGGTCGATCCAGATCCAGGCGTCGATCTTGCCCGCCAACACCTCTCCGTCGAGCTCCGCGCGCGCCGCCTCCGTGTCGGCCGGGACCTGCCGGAGCTCGGCCGCGAACCGCGCCACGGCGCGGGAGGCGACCGCCGGAGCGCTCTTCCCGCCCGCGGCCTCCTCCGGTGAGCCGGCAGACCCCTTCGTCGCGGCCGTCGAGCGCCCGCCGGACAACTGGTCGATCAGCTGCTGCCCCACCCCGCCGGTGACGTCCACCACCGCGAGCCGGAGCGTCGCCCGCGTCTTGGCCAGCAACAACGACGGCAGCACGAGCATCGCCACCATCATCACGGGCAACAGCGCCGTCGTGATCCAGAAAGCCCTGCCGCGCACGCCGGCCAGGTACTCCCGGCGTCCGATCGTGACGATCCGGTCAACCCGCATCCTGCACCGTCCTGACGAAGATGGTCTCCAGATCCGGCTCCTCGGAGCGGAACTCGGTGATCTCGATCACGCCGGCGAGGGCGCGCAGCACCCCCGGCGCCGCGTCGGGGTCGGCGAGCGCCAGGCGCACCGCCCCGTCGCCGCCCGGCAGCACCTGGGACACGCCCGGCACCCGGGCGGCGCTCTCGAGCGGCCCGCGGCCCGCCAGCCGCCAGATGTTGCCGCCGCGCTCGCGCTTGATCGAAGCCAGGTCGCCGGCGAGCAGCACCCGGCCCTTGGCGATCAGCGCGATCCGGTCGCACAGCTTCTCGGCGTGCTCCATGACGTGGGTCGAGAACAGGATCGTCCGGCCACGGCCGCGGAACTCGGCGATCAGGTCCTTGAACAGGCTCTGGTTGATCGGGTCCAGCCCCGAGAACGGCTCGTCCAGGATCAGCAACTCCGGATCGTGGAGCACGGTCGCGGCGAGCTGGATCTTCTGCTGCATCCCTTTCGAGAGGGTCTCGACCTTGGCCCGCGCCCGGTCGGCCAGTCCGACGCGCTCGAGCCAGGTGCGGGAGAGCTCTCGGGCCCGGCGACGGGCCAGGCCGTGGAGCTCGCCGAGGAAGGCGAGGTGCTCCTCGACCGTCATCTTGCGGTAGAGGCCGCGCTCCTCGGGCAGGTAGCCGATCCGCGCCCCGTCGCCCGTCTGCCGCGGCCGTCCGAACAGGCGGACCTCGCCCCGGTCCGGGCCCAGGATGTCCATGATCATGCGGATCGTGGTGGTCTTGCCGGCGCCGTTGGGCCCCAACAGGCCGAAGACCGAGCCGGCCGGCACGGCGAGCGACAGCTCGTCGACGGCCACCTGGCCGTCGAACGCCTTGCGCACGCCGACCAGCTCGATGGTGGGATGGGCGTTCATTTCTCCTCCAGAAGGGCGAGATCGTCCCGGGTCTCTTACGTCGACCTCGCGCCCGGGTTCTGGGCCCGACCGGGCCCCGGCCGGTGCCAGACCCCGCTTTTCCTGACGCCGACCTTAACCCGACGCGCCTTCCCACGTATTCTCAGGGTCCTGAAGCCGATCCCTTTCCGATCACCGACCTGGAGGTACCCCGTGAATCCGCGCACCCTCTCGAAGCTGGCTCTCGCCGCCCTGCTCGCAGCCGCCACCGCGGCCGGCGCCGCCGCGGCCGACACCCCGACGCTCGACCAGATCCTCGATCAGCACTTCGCCGCTCTCGGCGGCCGGGACAAGATCGCCGCCGTCCAGACGGTCAAGATCACCGGCAAGCAGCAGGCCGGTCCCCAGGAGGCGTCGTTCACACTGTACTGGAAGCGTCCCGACAAGATCCGCATGGAGATCGTGCTCCAGGGCATGACCGGAATCCAGGCCTACGACGGCACCCAGGCCTGGATGGTGATGCCGTTCCTGGGCAAGACCGACCCGGAGGAGATGACCGGCGACGACCTCAAGGACATGATCGAGGAGTCCGATCTGATCGAGGGCCCGCTGTTCAACTGGAAGCAGAAGGGGCATCAGGTCGAGCTGGTGGGCAAGGAGTCGGTCGAAGGGACCGACGCCTGGAAGCTCAAAGTCACCCTGAAGGACGGCGACGTCTCCTACGTCTGGCTGGACGCCGACGCCCTGCTCGAGATCAAGTCCGAGGGGACGCGCAAGCGCGGCGACCAGGAGATCCAGATCGAAACCTCCACCGGCGACTACAAGGAGACCGGCGGCCTGCTCTTCGCGCACTCCATCGAGCAGCGGCGCAAGGGCGCCACCGAAGGGGCCACGATCACCATCGACGACATCCAGCTCGACGGCGACGTCCCCGATTCGCTCTTCCCGATGCCCGCCCCGGCGCCGAAGCCCGCCGCCGCGCCGGGCGGGAACTGAACCGGACCGAAGAGCTCGCCATGACTGTTTCTCGTCGAGCTTCGCTCCCGCCGGACGATCGCCTCCGCACGCTCGCCCTGGCGGGCGTCGCCCTCCTGGCGCTGGCCGCAGCCCCCATGGCCGCCGCCGACGCGACTGCGGCCGACGCCGGTGTGCGCGTCACGACCGACACCTTCGGCGGCCTCACGGCGCGCTCCCTGGGCCCGGCCACGATGAGCGGGCGCATCGCCGCGATCGACGCGGTGGCCGGCGATCCGCTGACCATCTACGTCGGCGCCGCCACCGGCGGGGTCTGGAAGTCGCTCGACGGCGGTACCACGTTCCGCCCGATCTTCGACCAGTACCCGCAGTCGATCGGCGCCGTCCGGGTCGATCCGACCGACCCGAAGACGCTGTGGGTCGGCACCGGAGAGTCCTGGACGCGCAACAGCACGTCGATCGGCGACGGCGTCTACAAGTCGGTCGACGGCGGTGACCACTGGGTCCATCTCGGTCTCGAGGCCACCGAGCGCATCGCCCGCATCCAGGTGGATCCCAAGCACCACGACACCGCCTACGTCTGTGCCACCGGGCACCTGTGGGACGCCAATCCGGAGCGCGGCGTCTACCGCACCACCGACGGCGGCAAGAGCTGGAAGCTGGTGCTGTCGGTCGACGAGGACACCGGCTGCTCGGACCTGGCGATCGACCCCCAGGAGCCGCGGATCCTCTACGCCGGAATGTGGAGCTTCCGGCGCTCGCCCGACTTCTTCCGCTCCGGCGGCAAGGGCAGCGGCCTCTACCGCAGCGCCGACGGCGGCGAGACCTGGACCCGGCTGACCGCGGGGCTGCCCACGGGCGAGCTCGGCCGCATCGGGGTCGCCGTGGCACCGTCGCGCCCGAGCGTCGTCTACGCGCTGGTCGAGTCGGCCAAGACGGGCCTCTACCGCTCCGAGGACGCCGGCGCCTCCTGGACGCTGGTCAACACCTCGATGAACGTCCAGATCCGGCCCTTCTACTTCGCCACCGTCGTCGTCGATCCGACCGACTACGACCGCGTCTACAAGCCGGGACTCTTCCTCACCGTCTCCGCCGACGGCGGCCACTCCTTCACCTCGCCCTTCGTCGGCAACGGCTTCGACGCCGCTCCGCACAGCGACCACCACGCGCTGTGGATCGACCCCGAGCGGCCCGACCGGATCCTGCTCGGCACCGACGGTGGCCTCTACTGGTCGAACAATCGCGGCGGCACCTGGGTCATGGCGCGCAACCTGCCGGTCGGCCAGTTCTACAAGGTCGCGGTGGACGACCAGGACCCGTACCGCATCTACGGCGGCCTCCAGGACAACAGCTCCTGGGTCGGCCCCTCGGAGAGCTGGGGCGGGGTCGAGAACAAGGACTGGACTCCGTTGTCCCAGGGCGACGGCTTCTCGACCTTTCCGGATCCCCGCGACCCGAACCGGATCTTCACCACCATCCAGGGCGGCGCGGCGACCCGCGTCGACCTGACCACGGGCGAGGCCAAGGACATCCAGCCCTACGCCGAGCGGGGCGAGAAGGAGCTGCGCTTCAACTGGAACGCCGGCTTCGTGCCCTCGCCCAACGATCCGGCCGTCGTCTACATCGGCGCGCAGTACCTCTACCGCTCCGGCGACGGCGGCGAAACCTGGAAGCGGATCTCTCCCGACCTGTCGACCAACGACCCCCAGCGCCAGCGGCAGAAACAGTCCGGCGGCCTCTCGATCGACAACTCGACGGCCGAGAACAACACCACCGTCTATTCGATCTCCGAGTCGCCCGGGCATCCGGAGGTGATCTGGGTCGGCACCGACGACGGCAACGTCCAGCTCACCCGCGACGGCGGCGCCACGTGGACGAACGTCGCGGCCGCGATCCCCGGCGTCGCCCGCGGGGCCTGGGTCTCGCGCGTCGTCGCCAGCCGCTGGGACGAGGCCACGGCCTACGTCACCATCGACGACCACCGCCGCGGCGACATGCGGCCCCACCTGTTCCGGAGCCGCGATTTCGGCGCCACCTGGGAGCCGCTGGCCGGCGACGAGGTCGAGGGCTACGCCTGGGTGGTCGCCGAGGACACGGTCAATCCCGACCTGCTCTTCCTGGGCACCGAGTGGGGCCTGTGGATCTCGCTCGACTCCGGCAAGGACTGGGCGCGCTTCGAGGGCGGCATCCCGGCGCGCGTCGCGGTCCACGACCTGGTGATCCAGCCGCGCACCGGCGACCTCGTCGTCGCCACCCACGGTCGCGGCATCTACGTGCTCGACGACCTGACCCCGCTGCGGGCGCTGACCGCCGAGACCCTCGCCGAGGACGTCGCGCTGCTGCCCTCGCGGCCCGCGGTCGAGAAGCTGCGCCCCGCGATCGGAACGTGGTTCAACGGCAACGACGAGTTCGTCGGCCGCAACCCGCCCGAGGAGGCGCCGATCGTCTACTGGCTCAAGAAGCGGCACCTGTTCGGCGACCTCAAGGTCGAGGTGTACGGCGACGACGGCGCCCTGATCGCCACGATCCCCGGCACCAAGCGGGTCGGCATCAACCGCGTCGGCTGGCCGATGCGGCTCAAGCCGCCCAAGGTTCCGCCGGCGGCCTCGGTCCTGTTCGGGGGCTTCGAGGGGCCACGGCTGCCCGAGGGGACCTACCGCATCGTGCTGATCAAGGGCAAGCAGAAGCTCGAGGGCCAGGTCGTGCTGGTGGCCGATCCGCGCAACCCCCACCCGGCCGAGGAGCGTCGTCTCAAGCAGACCACCGAGATGCGCCTCTACGACGACCTCGAGCGGCTCGCCTACGTCGGCGACAGCCTGGTCGGAGTCCGCGACGCCGCCCGCGACCGCGCCGGCAAGGCCGGGCACTCTCTCGCCCGCAAGCTGGGGCTGCTGGCCGACGCCGCGGAGTCGTTGCGGGTGTCGTTCGTCGCCACCGGCGACGGCCTGTTGAGCGGCGACATCAAGCTGCGCGAGAAGCTCGGCTCGCTCTACGGCAACGTGCTCGGCTTCGAGGGCCGGCCGAGCCCGAGCCAGCTCGACCGGCTGGGCATCCTCGAGTCCGAGCTGACGAGCGTCGAGTCGCGCTTCCACGACTTCACTGGCCGCGACCTGGCCGCCGCCAACCGGGAGCTGGCAGCCGCCCGGCTCGAGGCGATCGAAGTGGCGTCGCGCGAGCAGTGGAAGGCGGGCGACTCGGCGGGCGGCGGTGGGCAGGTCGAGCTCGACGCCGAGACCGTCGAGGCGCTGGCGGCCGAGCGTCCGGCGCTCGCGCACCAGATCGAGCTGCTCGGCGCCGCCTTCTGACGGGAAGCCTCCGCCGGCGCGCCGCTCAGGCCCGCGTCGAATGCGACCCCGGTTCTCCGGGGCCGCGTTCGGCGTGGGCGCGCGCCACGTCGAGCGCGCGCTCGAAGTCGGTGCCGATCGCGAGCGATCCGGGCACGTTTCGCCACCCGGCGCGGGCCAGGACGCGCAGCGGCTGAGGCTGCACCCCGCCGAGTACCACCAGTACGCCCGAATCGCGCACCTGGGCGACGCTCGACTCGAGCGCCACCAGTCCGGTCGAATCCAGCATCGGCACCGATCGCAGGTCGAGCACCACGACCTTGACGCCCACCCGCGCGACGCTGCGCAGCGCCGTCATCGCCTTGTTGGCCGCGCCGAAGAAGAGCGGGCCCGCGATCTCGTAGAGAACGACGCCGTCGGGAAGCGGCCGGTCGAGGTCGAGCTCTTCCGGGTTGACCAGCTGCGCTGTCGACACCGAGGCCATGCGCTGCATGAACAGCAACGAGGCCAGGACGATGCCGACGGTCACCGCCACGACCATGTCGAACAGCACGGTCAGCAGAAGGCAGTTCGCGAGCACGAAGACGTCCGACCGCGGTGCCGTGCGCAGGATTCTCACCACGTGCCGGACCTCGGCCATCCGCCAGGCCACCTGCAGCAACAGGGCCGCGAGAGCCGCCATGGGCAGCCACCCGAGCAGCGGCGCGAGCGCCACCACCGCCGCCAGCACGAACAGCGAGTGAACGACCGCCGCCAGCGGCGATCGGGCTCCGGCCCGGATGTTGGTGGCGGTGCGTGCGATCGCTCCGGTGGCCGCGATGCCGCCGAAGAACGGGGCCACGAGGTTGCCCAACCCCTGGCCGAGCAGCTCGGCGTCCGGGTCGTGCTTCTTGCCGGTCATGCCGTCGGCCACGACGGCGGAGAGCAGCGACTCGATGGCGCCCAGCATCGCGATGGCGAAAGCGGACGGGATCAACTCCCGCACCAGACGGAAGGAGAGTCCGATCGGGGCCCCGGCAGCGTCCGGCAGGTGCCAGGGCAGCAGCGGCAGCGGCGGCAGGCGCGGGATCCCGGCGTGGGTGACGCCGCCGGCCAGGAAGTGGAAGCGGTTGGCGATCGTCGCCACCGGGGCGCCACCCGACCAGCGGTCCAGAGCGACGCCGAGCAGCGAGGCCACGGTCAGCGCGACGAGCGGCGCCGGGATCCGGCGCGAGAGCGACGGCCAGACGATCAGGATCGCGAGCGTCGTCGCGCCGAGGGTGACCTCGGGCCAACGCGCCGACGGCAGCGCCCGGAGGAGAACGGTCATCCGCTCGGTGAAATCGGGCGGCAGCGCGGTGACTTCGAGGCCGAAGAAGTCCTTGAGCTGGAGCACCCCGATGACCACCGCGATGCCCGCGGTGAAGCCGGTGGTCACCGGGTGGGGCACGAACTCGATGAAGCGTCCCAGCCGGACCAGGCCCATCGTCACGAGCAGCCCGCCGGCCATCAACGTCGCGAGACAGAGACCCCCGAGCCCCGAACGCGCCGCGATGGGCGCCAGGATGACGACGAACGCCGCGGTCGGACCCGAGACCTGGAACTTGGAGCCCCCGGCCAGCGCGATCAGCAACCCGGCGACGATGGCGGTGTAGAGGCCGTGCTGCGGCGGCACGCCGGAGGCGATCGCCAGGGCCATCGACAGCGGCAACGCGACGACCCCGACGACGATGCCGGCCAGGGCGTCGGCGCGCAGGTCGGCGGCGTGGTAGCCCTGCGCCAGAGTGCGGCGCAGGGCGACGCCGAGGCGCGGCGGCGCTCCGGGATCCGGGCGCAGGGCGCTCGTCGAGGTGGGGGAAGGCGCGGTGGGGACCAAGTTGGACGCGTCGCTCGGGACGGCGGGACGCGGATAATAGCGCCTCGTGAGCTCCCACCGGACACCTTCGACCGCCGCTCCGGCGGCGGACCTCGTCGCGGCCTACCGGCGCGCGATCTACCGGGTCGAGCGCCCGGAGGGAGCGATCGACCTGCGCGTCGGTCGCCGCTCGGCCCGGCTGGAGAGCTGGCTCCGTGGGCTGCGGGTCCGCCGCTGGGGTTTCGTGACCGCGGTCAACCCCGGGTCGCGCCGGCTGTCCGACGCCGAGAACGAGCTGCGTCTCGGGCGGCTCGAGGGCCGGCTGCTCGCGCTCGGCCACCGTCTCGTGCCCGGCGTCGGCCTCGATCCGGACGGCGCCTGGCCGGACGAGCCGAGCCTTCCTGGTGCTCGAGGCGGGTGAAGCGGTCCTGTCGGAGGTCGCCGGCGAGTTCGAGCAGGCGGCTTTCGTCGCCGGAGAGACCGGCGGGCCGGCACGGCTGGTGTGGGTCGCGCCCCCCGGCCGCCCGGCGAGCCGCCTCAGGAGCCCGAGTCGCTCGCCCCGGACTGGCGGGTGCCGGTGACGGTGAAGCTGGCCTCCCCCGCCGGGTTGCCGTCGAGGTCGAGCTCGAGCTGGTAGGTGCCCGGTGCCAGCCGGGGTTCACCGGGCAAGCAGATACCGGCCCGCGGCGGCGCGCCGGCCAGGCTGCTCGAGACTTCGCCGGCCTGGCGTCCTTCGACGTCGTACCAGCGCGCGCTCAGCCGGCCGGGAGCGGTGCCCGCCGGCATCGTGATCGAGAAGCAGACCCGGTCGCCGCGCCCGAACGACGAGACCGGCTGGAGCGCCGACCCGTCGGCGGCGAGCGCCAAGCCGAAGCTGATCTGACCCCCCTCGTCGCCCGGCGATTCGGGCACCGGCTCGGCCGGGCGCGCGGTGGGCGCCGAATGCGCGGACGGCGCTACCGCCTCCGTGGCTCCGGCGGGCGCCGCCGGCCGGGGCGATGCGCCCGGCTCCGGCGCCTTGCGGCACGCTCCGCCGGCGAGCAGGATCACCGCCGCCAGCAGCCAGCCGCAGCTGTCGGCCGTCGCGCTTCTCGCTCTTCCGATCATCGGCGCCTCTCCCGGCGGACGACAGGGTCCGCCGCCGCCCGCCACCTTAGGCCAGCGCCGGAGCCGCGGTCAACGGCGCCTCCGCGAGGGCGACCCGATCGAGCGCACGGGCGAGATCGCGCCAAAGATCTTCCGGGTGCTCGAGACCGACCGAGAGACGCACCAGACCCGGGGTGATCCCCGCGCGGGCGCGCGCCTCGGCGTCGACCACGCGGTGGGTGAGCCCCGCCGGATGCTGGATCAGGGTGTCGCTCGCCCCCAGCGAGACCGCCGGGGTCACCAGCCGCAGCCCCGAGAGCAGCCGGCGCGCCGCCTCGAGCCCGCCGACGAGCTCGAAGGCCAGCACCGATCCCGGCCCGTCCATCTGGCGGCCGACCAGGCCGCGCGGATCGGAGTCCGGCAGGCCCGGCCAGGCGACGCGCGAGACCGCGGGGTGCGCGGCCAGGCGCGCGGCGAGAGCCCGCGCCCCGCTCTCGGCGGCGCGCACGCGCAGGGCCAGGGTGGGCAGACCGCGGTGGAGCAGGAAGGCCGCCAACGGGTGCAGCGTCGCTCCGGTCGCGATGCGCACCCGGCGCAGCCGCGCCGCCCAGCGCTCGTCGCACGCCACGATGCCGCCCAGGACGTCGCCGTGACCGCCGAGGAACTTCGTCGCGCTGTGGACGACGAAGGTCGCGCCGTGCTCGAGCGGTCGCTGCAGAACCGGGGTCATGAACGTCGAGTCGACCGCCACGGGAACGCCGCGGGCCTGGCGCACCACGGCCGCGATGTCGATCAGGTCCAGGGTCGGATTGCCCGGCGTCTCGAGCAGGACCAGCGCGGTGTCGGGCCGGATCGCCTCGCCCACTTCGTCTTCGCCGACGAAGTCGGTCCGCGTCCCGAGCAGTCCCGAGACGAGCAGGTGATCCGTCCCACCGTAGAGAGGGCGCACGGCGACGACGTGGCGGCGGCTCGGCGTCGAGGCGTTTCCTTCGTCGGCAGCCTCCTCGCCCGCGGTCGCCGCGAGCAGGAGCGCGGTGAGCGCCGCCATGCCGGAGGAGAACGCGACCGCCGCGGGCGCACCCTCGATCCCGGCCAGCGCCGATTCGTAGCGCGCGACGGTCGGATTGTGCATCCGGGCGTAGACCGGGGACGGCGCCTCGGCCGCGCCCGCCGAGAGGGCCTGGAAGCTCGCGGTGGCCTCGTCGAGGTCGGCCAGCGGATAGGTCGACGACAGGTCGATCGGCGGCGCGTGGACACCCAGCCGGGAGAAATCCTCCCGGCCGGCGTGGACCAGACGGGTCTCGAGAGAGTCGTCGTCTTGACGGATCATCATCGACAGATCCTCCGTGCGCGTCCCGAGGTCGGGCGCCCCGAGACCTTCTCGGCTTCGAATCCTTCCGCGGACCGGGGCGGCCACGCCGGGCCGCGCCCTGCGGTATCCCGGCCCGCCCGCTTCCGATCCCTACTTCGTGTCCGCAGGCTCCTGGATCGTGCGCAGATACTCGACCAGCTCGCCGACCTTGCGCTCGGACCTCCGCCTGGCGGGCCGCGTCGTCCTTCTCGGTCCACACCAGCACGTCGCCCCAGACCGGCATCTCGCGCTTGCCGTGGGTCTTGACCTCCTCGCGGCCGTCGATGCTGCGGGCGACGCGCTCGGCCGGGTACTCTCCGCCGTTGTCCTTCGCCAGGGTGGTCAGATCGGTCGGCGGGGTGCGCAGCTCCTTGGCCAGGTAGCCGTCCCCCTTGCCGTCGACTCCGTGGCAGTTCATGCACAGCGTCTTGTAGGTCTGCTTGCCGTTGAACGCGGAGTAGCTCGGCTCGTCGTCCGCGAGCACGGTGCCGGCGAACAGGATGGCCAGGATCGCGGCGCCGACCGCCAGCCCGCCGAGCAGCAGCAGACTGCGATCCGCTTCTCGCCGTTCGTGTCCCATCGTGACCTCCTCCCGAAAGCTCGGGCCGTGAGCTCCTGATTTCCCCGTCGAACAGGCTAGAAACCCTCCCGCCGCCGCGCACCGTCCGTTCGGGTGGTCCTGCGCCGGCCGCGGCACGGCCCGACTCCCGCCCGGACCCGCCGTCGCAAGCGTCTGGATCCGCGCGACTTGCCGCCTGGGGAGGCGGGCCGCGCCCGGGCGCCTTGTCCTCTTGCGGAGCCCGTCGCCTGTTTCCTGGGACGAAGGCGGGGCGATCCCCGTCTCTGCCCAGACCCGGTCCCACTCTCGGAGGTTTCGACCCATGCGCTCGTGCCCGCTCCCGCCTTTCGCTGCCGGCTGCCTTGCTGGCCGCCTCCTGCCTGATCGCCGCCGCCGCGACCGCCTCGCCGCTGCGGGTCGTCCACGTCGCCGCGCCGGCGGTCAACTGCGTCTTCCCACCTCGCCCTGCACGATGTCGGTGACCGATCACGTCGGCACTTCGCCGTGCCCGCGGCCAGCGGCGACGGCGTGCTCCAGAGCCGCACCTACCCCGCCGGCGACGCCCGGCCGCCGCGGCGCAGGCCGCTTCCCCTACGAATACCGGGTGGACCTGACGCGCGCCGCAGGTCTCACGGCGCAGATCTGCGTCCGCAGCCTGGACGATCGACTTCGGGCCGATCGCGCCGCTCGACTACGCCGGCAGTGGCCGCGCTCGCCGACGTCTACGTGGTCGACCGCTGGCGGCCTCGGGACGGTCGCGCCGTCGAGCGCCGAGCAGACCGGGGACAACGTGACCTTCCACTTCTCGCCCGCCGTGTGCCCGGGAAACCGCCCGGGAGCCGGCGAGACGAGCTTCTTCTTCGGCATGGCGTCGGCGAGCCCGCCGGCCGACGTCGAGGCGAAGCTCGCCCTGACCGACGGCGGCGAGGTCACCACCTCGGCACGCGCGCCGGAGCGCGGAGGCGACCACGTCGGCCCGCACCACGTCGACTGCGCCATCGTGCCGCCGGGCCCGGGCGGAGTGGACAGCGTTCCGATCGACCCGACCACGCCCTTGTGCCGCTGTCTGCAGGACCCCGCGCTGCGCCTCGACACCCACTGCGGCTTCTTCCTGCCCGGCCTCGAGCTGTTCTGGCGCATCCCGATCCCGCTGCCGCCGGGCGACCCGTTCGCGATCGACATCGCCGCCTGGCCGTTCTCCGAGGCCGGCGCCAGGGCCCGCGTCTCGCTGGCGACTCCCGAGGGCTTCGAGCGGCTCGGTCGCGCCTCCGGCGGCGAAGTCGTGGGCAAGCAGCCGCTCGTCGGCGTCTGGCTCCTCGCACCGGAGACGGCCGGCCGCTACTCGGGCCGCTTCGACGTGCGTCTGCCCGCCGGTCCCAACGGCGACGGCAAGGCGTTCGACGTCACCTTCCCGATCGAGGTCGGCTCGCCGCGACGGTGAGCTCGCGCCTCGACCCGGCCCCGTCTCCGTGGCGGGGTCGGGAGCGGTCGCGGCTCCGTGGTGTGGAAGGGAGAGATTGGTGCAGCCAGGAGGAGTCGAACCCCCAACCTACAGATCCGTAGGCGGGAGGTAGGCTCGTAGCAGGTCGGAGCAGGTCGTAGCTGTTCGTAGGAAAGTCTTGACAATAAAGGAGTTATTGACTCGATCCAGCTCGCACTGCTACGCTTCGGTGCGCTCGGTGCTGGTTCCCCGGTGGTTCCCCGGCCTCGAGCAACCCGATGCCGAAGATCACCAAGCGCCTCGTCGACTCCATCCGCCGTTGCGGCGAGGACCGCACCGTGTTCGACGGCGGGGTTCCTGGGTACGGGCTCCACGTTCGGCCATCAGGCACCTGCACGTTCATCCTCCACTACCGCTCCGGGGGCAGGAAGCGAAAGCTCACCCTCGGGGTCTACGGCCGCGTGACGCCCGACCAGGCGCGCAAGAAGGCTCTCCGAGCCCTCGCGGCTATCGACCGGGGGGAGGACCCCGCCGAGGAGCGGGACCAGGCCAGGAAGGCCGCCACGGTGGCTGAGCTCGCCCAGAGGTACCTGACCGAGTACCTCGGGCCCAAGCGGAAGGCCTCGACCCTCCGGGAGTTCCGCCGGACTATCGAGCGGGACATCCTCCCCCGGCTCGGGAAGCGACGGGTCTCCGACCTGACCTTGGCCGACGTCGACCGGCTCCACCAGGCCCTCAAGGACTCCCCGGTCCAGGCCAACCGGACGGTGACCATCCTTTCGAGCATGCTGGCCAGGGCTGAGAGGTGGGGCCTCCGGCCGCTCGGCTCCAACCCCTGCAAGTTCGTCGAGCGCTTCAAGGAGTCCAAGCGGGAGCGGTTCCTGTCCCCGGCGGAACTCGGGCGGCTCGGCGAGGCCCTCCGGGAGTCCGAGGGTAAGGAGCACCCGTCGGCACTGCTCGCCATCCGCCTCCTGACCCTGACCGGGATGCGCCGGGGAGAGGTGATGAACCTCCGGTGGGACCAGGTCGACTTCCGGAACCGCTTGCTGCTGCTCGCGGACTCGAAGACCGGGAGGAAGGCTGTGCCCGTCGGGGCCCCGGCCCTGAAGCTGCTGAGCGAGGCCGAGCGTGCGGAGGGAAACCCCTTCGTCTGCTACGGGACCCGGCCTGGGGCTCCCTTCGTCGGCCTCCAGAAGGTCTGGGAGCGGGTCCGGAAGCTCGCCGGCTTGGAAGACGTCCGGCTCCACGACCTCAGGCACTCGTTCGCCAGCGTCGGGGCCGCGGCCGGATTCGGACTCTTCGTGATCGGGAAGGTCCTGGGCCACTCCCAGACGAGCACTACCCAGCGGTACGCCCACCTCGCTGAGGACCCGGTGCGAGACGCGTCGGAGAGGATCTCGAGCGAGATCGCGGCCTCGCTCGGATCGGAGGACCCCAAGGAAGTGGCGAAGTCCATCTCCTGACAGAATCTGTCAGCGACAGCGTGTAGTCTCACTACCGCTTCGACCACAGTGGCCTTGGGCTCCGCGCACCCAGAGCTGTCGGGCCCAGGCTTCCGAATCCTTGTCTTGGTGGAGCTGGACTCGAAATGGCACTACACCCAGACTTCCCTACCTCTCCTTACGAGGTCCTCGACCCCAAGAACCGCTGGTTTCCAGCTGCAGAGGAACTTCGCGCAACCTCCTACGATCGTCTCCTGCCCCCACTCGTGGCCCGAATTCGGGAGGAGGTCGCCTCTTGGCGTACGAAGTCCTACTCCGGAGCGTCGCCAACATCTCGCGCGCTACTTCGCTGGTGGTTCGAGCAGGAGCACTACACCGAGCGAGCGGGCGGCGTTCGAGAGCGCTTCCGCTACTACTTCGCCCAGCGCGAGGCCGTCGAGACGATCATTTGGCTCCACGATGTACGCCAGGTTCGCGACAAGTTTGACCTTCTGCGGTTTGATGCTTCGGGCGCCGTCTCCGCCGGAATGTTCGACGAGGAGTGGCCGCGGTTTGTAATCAAGATGGCGACCGGTAGCGGCAAGACCAAGGTCCTCTCCTTGCTCTTGGCCTGGAGCTACTTCCACAAGACCTACGAGCCTGACTCCGATCTGGCCCGCAACTTCCTTCTGATCACTCCCAACATCATCGTGCTTGATCGGCTGCGCCAGGACTTCGACGGTCTCAAGATCTTCTTCAACGATCCGATCTTGCCAGCCAGCGGCTTCGAAGGGCGCAACTGGGCCGACGACTTCCAAGTCACGCTTCATCTCCAAGACGAGGCCCGGGTGCTCCGTGAGACCGGGAATATCTTCCTGACGAACATCCATCGCGTCTACCTCGGCGAGGTAGTCGAACCATCGCTCGAGGACGACGACCTTCGCGACTATTTTCTCGCCCCGTTTGGCCCCAAGCCGGTCGGCAAGACCACGGACAGTAAGACGGACTTGGGGGAGATCGTTCGTGAGATTGATGAACTTCTGGTATTCAACGACGAGGCGCACCACATCCACGACCCAAGGATGGCCTGGTTCAAGAGCATTCAGGATATTCACAACCGGATGTTGCAGAGGGACTGCAAGCTTTCCCTCCAGATCGATTTGACAGCTACGCCCAAGCACAACAACGGCGCGATCTTTGTCCAGACGGTCTCAGATTATCCGTTGGTGGAAGCCATCCACCAGAACGTGGTCAAGCACCCGGTGCTGCCGGACGAAGCTAGCCGCTCGAAGCTCCACGAATACCAAGAGTGCCATCTTCTCGGACCGGTACGCTGACTACCTGACGCTCGGAGTTGAAGAGTGGCGCAAGAGCACTGCCGAGCACGAGCCTCTCGGGAAGAAGGCCGTCCTCTTCGTGATGGTCGACGACACCCGAAACTGCGACGAAGTGGGCGGCTGGCTCGAGAAGAACTTCCCTGAGTTTGAGGGCAAGGTCCTAGTTATCCACACCAAGAACAACGGCGAGATCTCCGAGGCTGCCTCAGGAAAGAGCGTCGAGGAGCTCAACGCGCTGCGCAAGGCTTCGAACAAGATCGACAGCTGGGACAGCCCTTTCCTTCCGATCGTCTCGGTCCTGGTGCTCAAGGAGGGCTGGGACGTTCGCAACGTGACGACCATCGTTGGCTTGAGGGCCTACACTTCCAAGAGCAATATCCTCCCCGAGCAGACGCTCGGTCGGGGGCTCCGGAGGATGTACTTCGGCACCAATGCCCACGAGACCGTCTCGGTACTCGGAACACCCGCCTTCATGGAGTTCGTCGAGTCGATTCAGAGCGAGGGCATCACTCTTGAGCGTGTTCCCATGGGTGGCGACGTTCAGCGCCTCCAGTCTCTGATCGTCGAGGTCGACCCCGAGAAGGCGAAGGATCCGACGGAGCTCGAGCGCGCTCGACATCTCGATCCCTCGGCTCTCGCGCCGGTACCAGCGCGACTACAAGAACCTCGAAGCCCTCGACCCTGGGAACCTGGGCAACTCCCGACTCCTACTCAAGGCTTTCAGTGAGGAGGAGACCCGGGAGATCGTCTTCAAGACCCTGCTCGAGGGGGAGATAGATCACACAATCCTTCTCGACGGCTCGGGCCCGGCGGACTACCGGTCGGTGGTGGCCTTCTTCGCACGGCAGCTCCTCAAGGACATGCGGCTGGTCGGGGGATACGACGTCCTCTACGGAAAGGTCAAGGAGTTCGTCCGCGACCACCTCTTCGAGGGCGGGCCCCACGACCTCGAAGATCCCGTCTTCCTGCGAAACCTCTCGGAGCCTGAGCCCGGGAAGATCCTCTTCGACTCCTTCCGCAAGGGAATCAATGCGCTTACGGTCGAGGAACGCGGAACCTCGCGCGTCGAGGACTGGATCCGACTTCGCGACACCCGGCCGTTTCGAACCGAACCTCGGGGGTTCTTGGCACCTCGGCGCTCCTTGTTCACCAAGATCGTCGGAGAGGCAAGGGCGGACCGTTTGGAACTCGACTTCGCCCGCTTCCTCGACACCACGCCCGGAGTGCTCAGCTTCGGCAAGAACTATCTCGCTGTCGGCTTCCAGCTCGACTATGTCAAGGCGAACGGTGACCTCTCCAACTACGTGCCGGACTTCCTGGTCAAGGCCGAAGACGGCGCGATCTACGTGATCGAGACCAAGGGACGCGAGGAACTCGATCTGCCACAGAAGATGGCTCGGCTAGGGCAGTGGTGCGAAGAAGCCACGGCTGCGAGCCGGGCAGAAGGCGGGCCAGACTACCGGTTTCTGTACGTGGACGAGGATGGCTTCCGGACCCACCGGCCCGCCTCCTTCCAGGGGCTGGTCGACACCTTCCGGGAGTACCAAGAATGACAGACTCCGAGACCGAAGGGCCCTGCCTACGACCTTTCCGACGCCGAAAAGCGAGACCTGACCAAGCTGATCGAGCAAGGCAAGCCCCTGCCTGAGAAGTACCGCTTCCTCCTCTTCGAGGACAAGCGAGAGGTGGAGCTGGTCTGGAACGGCAAGACCCGCGAGGTCTGCACGACGGTACTGCCCTTCCAGAGCCTGGAGCACGTCGACGAGCCTCGTCGAGAAGCAGACGAGGTGCGCGAGCCCCAGTATGACCTTTTCGATTCGGCGCGGCCGTCAGATAAAGGGGTGGACGAACAAGCTGATCTGGGGCGACAACCGGCTCATCCTCTCCTCTCTCAAGAGCGGTCCGCTGCGCCAGGAGATCGAGGAAGCCGGTGGCATCAAGCTCATCTACATCGACCCACCGTTCGACGTCGGCGCCGACTTCTCCATGGATATCGAAATCGGCGACGAGACCTTCCACAAGGAGCCTAACCTCCTCGAGCAGATCGCCTACCGGGACACCTGGGGCCATGGCGCCGACAGCTTCGTCAGCATGATCTACGAGCGCCTGATCCTCATGCGGGACCTGCTTCACCATCGCAGGGGAGCATCTTCGTTCACATTGCGACGAGAAGACTTCACACTATGTCCGGGCGCTTCTCACTGAGGTCTTTTCCAAGACGGCTTTCGCAACGAGTTGTCGTTCGAAGCACGTTACGCATCCTGATGCGAAGCAGTTTGGATCGGTTCACCAAACCGTCCTCTCTTCTCGCGATCCGATGAATACACCTTCAACCCTATCTTCGCGTCCTACGAACCCTGGTATGTAGAAACCTACTATCGATACAGCGATCCGGACGGTCAAAGTGGCTCTCTCGAACCTGACCGCTCAGAGCACGGACGCGCGAGCACCCCCTTAAGGCATGTTCGAAGAGGACGAGTTGTCCATCCACCGAAGGGAAGATGTATCCTGCGCAGGATGAATCGACGCGATGCCGCCCGACAGAATCCACTGGACGAGAACGGGGTTCCTCGGCTCAAGCAATACCTCGACGAGATGCCTGGCGCGCCATCGTTTGGTGGGACAAGGAGTGCCAACCGCTGTTCTGGACACCGAATCGCTTGGCTATCCGACACAGAAGCCCGGGGCGCTCCTTGACGCGCATCATTCAAGCCAGCGCAATGAAGGCGTGACCTCGTTGCCGACTTCTTCTGTGGGTCTGGCACCACAGCCGCAGTCGCCGAGAGGCTGCGAAGGAAATGGATCTGCTCGGACCTCGGGAAGTTCGCGATTCACACAACAAGAAAGAGGATCATCCAAACACAACGGGGGGTCTGAAGGAGAGCGGCAGTGACTTTCGGGCATTCGAGGTGCTGAATCTTGGACGCTACGAGAGACAAGCCTATTTGCACGTCGGTGGGAGGTTGACGCGGGAGCAGCGGGAGGAGGCACTGGCGCGGAAGGAGCGGGAGTTTCGGGAGCTAATCCTCAGGGCCTACAAAGCCGAACTGCTCAAAGACGCTTCCTTCTTCCACGGCAACACGGCAGGCCGGCTCGTCGTCGTGGGGCCGATCAATCTGCCGGTCGGGCGGCTGTTCGTCGAGGAGGTAATCGCCGAGTGCAGGAAACGCGGCGTTACTCGGGTCGATCTGCTGGCGTTCGAGTTCGAGATGGGGCTCTTTCCGGCCGTCTTGGATGAGGCCAAGGCGAAGGGCATCGACCTGGCGCCCAAGTACATTCCGCCCGAGGTCTTCGACAAGAGGGCTGTCGAGAAGGGGCAGGTCGTCTTCTTCGACATCGCCTACGTTGAGGCGACTCCTCGATTTAGCAAGACGGACAAGCTGTCGCTGGCTATCGAGCTCACAGACTTCTCCGTCTTCTACAGCCAGGGGCAAGCCGAGGACCTTATCAAGGCTCTCAAGGAGGGAAAGAACGGCGTTGTGCTCGATCAGGGCAAGCTCGTCAAGGTCAGCAAGGACAAGAGCGGCGTGGTTACGAAGGAAGTGCTTACCAAGCAGTGGACTGACTGGGTCGACTATTGGGCGGTCGACTTCGACTACGAGAGCCGCAAGGAGATCGTGCGGGTGCCCAAGGGTTTTGGTCTCCAAGGCTACCTTGCTGGCGTGGAGCCCGCCCAAGGAGAGCTAGTGGAGTACGAGGAGGTCTGGACAGGCGGCTACCTCTTCGAGAACGAGTGGCAGAGCTTCCGGACGCGCCAGAACCGGGAGCTCGAGCTCAAGTCCGCAACCCACACCTACGTTCGGGCGGGGAATTACACCGTTGCCGTAAAGGTAATCGACATCTTTGGTAACGACACCATGACCCTGCTTCGAATCAATGTATCCTAGGCGGCTTCCAAGCGAATCGCCTCGAAGGAACCTCCGATTCTCGGCGCTGGGTCCCGCACGGGCCGGCTCCCGCCCGCGCTCACAATTCTTCGGAGCCTTCGGGAGGAATCGAAGTATGGAATCCCCTTCGCCACCGACCAAACTCTCCGCCGTTCAACAGGTCCTTGCTAGCAATAGCGCCGACGATCCAGCGCACCTTTACAAATACCGGGCAGCTCACACGCCAAAGCTGCTTGAACGACTGGAGGAGACAATTGTCGGCAGCCGCCTGTACTTCGCGTCTCCTCGAGACTTCAATGATCCATTTGACTGTCGCGTGCATCTCAACTTCGCCGCAACTTTCGAGCGCCGAAGGCGCGCGTACGAAGGCGCGCTCAAACGACACGCCCCCGGTATTCCTCGAAGGGAGCGACGGGCGCGAGCCAAGGCAGCCGCAAGAGATGTGCTTCGCCCTTCGGGTAGTCGAACTCTCATCGGCCGGCTTCAGGCGGATGTCGACCAGGTTGGCGTCCTTAGCTTGGCTGTCGAGCCGGACAATCCGCTTCTTTGGTCTCACTATTCCTATGGGCACACCGGCGTCTGCTTGAAATTCGGCCATAGCCGATCGGAACCGTTCTTTGGACGTGCGCTCCCGCTCAACTACAGCACCGACTTCCCAGTGGCAAATCCGTTCCTTGACGACCCTGGAAGGATCGTCGAGGCCGTATTGCTGACCAAGTCATCGCGTTGGTCCTATGAGCGCGAGTGGAGGGCCTTCGAGCTCGACGGCGGCCCCAGAACCTACGAGTACCCGGCGGCACTTCTCAAGGGTGTGATTCTGGGAGTTCGAGCTAGTCCCGAGCTGCGGTCAGCCGTCGCCGGCTGGCTCGCGACGCGGAATCCTCCCGCTGCCCTGTACGAGGCCAAGGTCGCTAGCGGGAGCTACGACTTGACGGTGGCGCCCGTGGAGTAGAAATTGTCGAAGCCGACCTTCTTGGGGCAGTTCCACCAAGAAGCCCCCTCCCACTGCTAGCTCCTCTGGACGACCGTCCCGACCGTCCCGTCGTCTCGGGGCTCGTTGCTGGTGGGTTTCGGCACTAGTCCGGATCGTCTCCGGAGACGCTTCGACCGTCCCGTTCGGAACTAGTACCGTCGCGCAGG
>CAWAGZ010000011.1:0-330433 GCA_963781755.1 uncultured Acidobacteriota bacterium | reverse complement strand
ACTCAATCTCTCGACGAATCGGAATGAAGCGATGGTGCGCCGAGAGCGCGCGTTCCTGGACGAGTACCGGGTGCTCGCCGCGCTCACGCCCGAAGAGCTTCTCGCTCGAGCGGCCGAGACGCTGCGTGACGCCGCGCGGATCCCAGCGTGGCGCCGGCGGCTCCTCGCATGGGCGCTCGACCGTCTCGCCACCCGCGACAAGAAAGTGCCGCGTGGCCGTCGCGTTGATCTCGCCGGCGTGGGCTCGCTGCTCGAGCAGCGAGAGAACGGCGACGACGGGAGACCGAAGGTAAGCCTCGACAAGATGCTGCAACAGGCCGGCGACGCGCGAGACGACGGTAGGGCGCCGGACCGGCGCGCGCTGCAACGCCGCCTCAAACGCGCGCGGCGGGAACTGCTACGCCGCATCGCCGACGATCTCGCGCCGGCCTGCGATCTCGCTGACGCCGCGGACGCGGCCGGCAAGCTCGACGAGTAGGCCCCCGACCAGGGCGGCCAGAATCAGTGGCGAATTCCGGCCGCTCCCAACGCCGCGCTCGCGGGCGACTATCGGCGCATGACAGATCCAACCGACAAAGCCGTGGAGTCGCTCTACATCGGTGAACGGGACGTCTCGACGATCTTCGGCGTTCCCGTCGCGACGCTCCGGACGTGGCGCTCGCGAGGCCGGCGCAGTGGACCGCCCTTTCTGAAGCTCGGCGCGCGGGTCTTGTACGAACGCGCCGCCGTCGAGCAGTGGTTGCGCGCTCGCGTCGTCGATCCCGCAGAGGCCGGCCGGTGAGCGCGCCCAGGATCGAGGAAGAGCTTCGAGAGTACGCCGAGGGCGTGCTCTTCTGGCAAGAAGATCGCCACCGCGTCGAGCTTGCGCTGCTCGCACGCAATGCGAGGTCTCCGAACCCGATTTCGGTGGAGCGAGTTGAGGAGGTCCTTCGAGAAGCCGAAGCGGCGATCGACCGGCTCCCCCGGCGCGAGACCTTCATTCCTGGCAGCATGGCGAGCGAGCCATGAGCGCGCTCCTGGAGCGCCCAGCCGATCTCCGCGAGGTGCCGCTCGCCGTAGCGTGGCCGCCCCGCCCCGGCGAAATCACCGTCACCATGTCGAGCTCGCAGTGGGACACGTTTCTGGCGGTCGCCTACGAGGAGCGCTGCATTCTTCTCGAGCTCGACGATCTCGAGCGCCCGGTGCGGGCCTTCCAGCGAGCCGGGCTCGACGGCTCCGTCGAGGGACGGTGACGGATGGAGACCAGAGACGACGACGCCCCGGGCGGCACCGGGGCGCGGCACAGCACTACGTCCTTCGCATCCGATTCTAGCACCGCGCCGCAGGCATGGCGCGATGCAATCGAGGCCGCACTCCGCTCTCGTGGCTGGAAGGGCGGCGCCGAGCTGACCGGGCGGTGCCTCGAACCGGAGCGCCACCGGAACGGCGACTCCAACCCGTCCGCGACCTGGTCGGTCGATCGCGGCTGCGGCACCTGTCACGCCTGCGGCGCTTCGTGGGGCTGCAAGGTGGCCGCCGACCTGCTAGGTATCGAGCTGCCCGACCGTGGGAGATCCGACCCGCCGGGAGCGCTCCTGGGAGATCAAGACCCCGGACGGCAAGACGGTCGCGATCAAGCATCGGGTCGAGACGCTGACCGCCGCGGGGTCTGGAAGAAGGTCGACCGACCGGCGGCCGTGGTGGACCCTGCCCGACGGCTCGAAGGGCCTGGGCGGCCTGAAGGTCCGCGACTTGCCGTTGTACGGCTCCGAGCGGCTCGGAGAGCGCGAGCCGGGCGACGACACACCCGCCATCATCGTCGAGGGCGAGCCGGCCGCCGACGCGCTGCTCCGGCACAATCTGCCCGCGCTCGGCACCGTGGGCGGCTCCGGCGTCACTCCCTGCGATGCCTCGCTCGGGGTGCTGGTCGGCTGGCAGGTTGTGTTGTGGCCAGACAACGCCGAGGACGGGATCGAGCACATGCGGAACATCGGTGCGGCGCTGACGCGCATGGGCGTCCGCTGGCAGATGTTCACGCCGAGCGACCTGCCCCCGAAGGGAGATGCCGTCGAGTGGATCGCCGGCCGGGAATCGGTGACTCCCTTCGGCGAAGTCCAGAGTGCCCTGGTCGAGACGATCGAAGCCGAGGCGACGGCCGCAACCACGACCACGACCGAGGCCCCGGCGGGTGAGGTGCCGAGCGCGGCGAGAATTGCGGAGCTCCTGACGCTGCGCGAGCGGCTGGCCCGGCCGGTCGAGCCCCTGGAGTGGCGCATCGAAGGCTGGCAGCCGGCGCGGACCCGGGTGGTGCTCGCGGCGCAGTTCAAGGCCGGCAAGACTGTCCTGGTCGGGAACCTGGTGCGATCCCTGCTCGACGGCGACCTATTCCTCGGGCACTCGGCCGTGCACCCCGTCGCCGGGTGCGTCGCGCTGCTGGACCTCGAGATGGGCGAGACGATGCTCGACGCCTGGCTCCGGGCTCAGGCGATCCACCACGACGACCGGCTACTCGTCGCTCCGCTCCGGGGGCGCCTGGGATCGCTCGACCTGCTCGACGACGCCAAGCGCTCAGCCTGGGCGACGCTCCTGCGCCACCGGGGCGTCGAGTACCTGGTGCTCGACTGTTTGCGCCCGGCTCTGGACTCTCTCGGGCTCGACGAGCACCGGGAGGCGGGCCGGTTCCTGGTGGCCTTCGACGAGCTGCTCCAAGAAGCTGGGATCCCCGAGGCCCTGGTGGTGCATCACTTCGGCCACGGTCCCGAGCGCTCCCGGGGTGACTCCAGACTCCGGGACTGGCCGGACGTGGAATGGCGACTCATGCGCGATCAACGGGACGTGGAGGATCCTGCCGCCCCGCGCTACCTGGCCGCCTACGGCCGCGACGTGGACCAAGGCGAGCAGCTCCTAGCCTTCGAGCCGGACTCCCGACGCTTGACCATCGCGGGGGGCTCCCGCCGGGACGCGCAACTCCAAGGCGCGCTCGACGACGTGATCGGGATCCTACGGGCCGCCAGCGAGCCCCTGACCGGCCGCAAGATCAAGACCGCGCTCGAGGAGAGCGATCACTCGCGGGCGTCGATCGAAGGCGCCCTACGGCTTGGCGCTCGGCTCGGAAGTTTCGTTGTCGAGCCCGGCCCCAAGCGCTCCAAGCTCTACCGGGTGGGCGCCTAGTGTCCCAGTGTCCCGCAGTGTCCCGCCTGTGTCCCGGTTCACTGGCAGAGTCAGTGTCCCAGTGTCCCAGTGCTTATAGAGCACGGGACACAGGAACACTCACGGCCGGGGCGGATATAGAGGTTGAGTGTCCCGGAGACTCCCTCCGCACTTCCACCCCGAACCGAGCCCGAAGTCGTCCCACGGCCGAGAGGGTGGCCGCGGAGGGCGGCATCCTTACGGCTCAGCCTTACGGATCGGGACTCGAACCGCTCAGAGTGCTGTCCGCGCGTCATTCCGTCGTGCTCGGACACAAGATATGGAGTCTTTCGTGCTACCCTCCCGGGGCATGAAACAGGCCGTCGAAACCCCGTCCGGTGAACCTCCGGCCTCTCGGCTCGAGCCTGTGGCGGCTCAGGAACCGGCCGAGGCGGCGTCGGCGGCGGTGGCGGAGATCGCCCAGCGTCCGAACCAAGATCCGGCGACTGGCCGTTTCCTGCCCGGCAACGAGTCGGCGCTACGTCACGGGTTGCGGCGCCGGCCGGAGTCGGCTCTGTGGGAGTTGCTCGGGCCAGCTAGGGAGGAGCTGGCGGCCCGGGTGCGCGAGGACGTCCTGCCGGGCACTGCTGCGGCGGCAACGCTCGAAGGGCTCGCGGACGGATACGCCGAGGTTCGGCTGCTGCGCGAGTCGCTCTTCGCGCGCATGGTGCAGGCGGGCGGGCCGATCACGGCCAAGGGCCGCATGCGCCCGCTGCTGGCCGCGTTCCTGTCTTGTCTCGATCGCGAGCAACGGCTCGCCGGCCTGCTCGGCCTCGAACGCCGCGCGAAGTCGCTGCCCGACTTGGCGACATACCTTCGCGAGCGCGAGGCCGAGGCCGAATCGGAGGCGGGCTCGTGATGGCACCGCGTACGCCTTCAGCGGCGGCCCAAGGCGTACGGACCCCTGGGTCCGGGCCTGCGTGTGCTTGTGGCTGCGGGCGCGTCCTGCCGGCCGCTGAGTATCGCGGTCAACGGCGCCGCTACTTCTTGCCCGCGTGTCGGGCTCGGGCTCAGCGTGCGCGGCGGAGGGCGGACTCGGAGGTGCCGACATGACGACTCGATCCGAGGACTGGCTTGAGGGGCAGCAGGCGATGCTCGCGGCTCTGCGGCGCTGGGCGCTCGATCGCGAGGCGTCCGGCGATGCGGTGGCGGCCGGCGTAGTCATCGAGTTCCTGGAGGATTTGACGACGGGGTATCGAATTCTCGCTGCCGAGTTGGAGGCGGAGAACGCCGCGAACGCCCGCCCGAAGCTGAGCCTAGTCCGCAAGGATCCGGCGCCGTGAACATGCTCGACGCCCTGGCCGATCGGGCCCTGTTCGGCTCCCTGCCGGCGTTCGCCGACTTGTCCACCTGGCGGCCGTGGCTGGCCTTCCTTCGCGCGTTCTACGGCCTGCCGATGGACGACGAGGACCTCGAGCTGTTCCGGCGGCACACCGGCCGGGAGGCGCCGCGCGAGGGCGGCTATCCCGAGGCGGCGGTGGTTGTCGGCCGGCAGTCGGGAAAGACGCGGTTTGCGGCTCTCGTCGGCATCTACGAAGCGGCCCGGGCTGTCATGGCCGGGGAGCGCGGGCTGTACGTTCCGCTCGTCGCGCAGGATCTCCGGGCGGCGCAACGGGCTCTCTTCGGCTACGTGCGCGAGCTGGTGACGGGCTCGGAGCTGCTGGCCCGCGAGGTGACGCGCGAGACGACGACGGAGCTTGAGCTGGCGGCCCGCGTCACCTTGGCCGTCTATCCCTGCCGACCGGCGGCGGTGCGTGGCATCCGTGCGGCCTGCGCCGTGGTGGACGAGCTCGCCTACTTCACCGCGACGGATGGCCGGCCCACGGATGCCGAGACGTTGCGGGCTGCGCGTCCGACGCTTGCCACGACGGGCGGCCGGCTGCTGATCTTGTCGTCAGTCCCTACGCTGCAAGCCGGCGCGCTCTACGACTTGCACCGTCGCCACTTCGGCCGCGAGGACTCGTCGGTTCTCGTTTGGCAGGCGACGGCCCCGGCCATGAATCCCACCTTGCCGGCCGACTACTTGAGCCGCATGGAGGCCGACGATCCGGAGGCCTACCGCTCCGAGGTGCTTGGGCGAGTTCCGCGCGGGCGTAGCGAGCTTCCTCGATCCGGACGCCCTGGCCGCCGTGGTGGAGTCGGGCGTGCGGGAGCGGGCTCCGGAGCCGGGCAAGTCCTACCTCGCGTTCGCCGACGCGGCGAGCGGCAGCGGGAAGGACAGTTTCACCCTGGCCGTAGCGCACCGGGACGGCGAGCGCGGCAGTGCTCGATTGCCTCCGGGCCTGGAGGCCGCCCTTCAATCCGTCCGGCGTGATCGCCGAGGCCTGCGATGTGCTGCGCGCCTACCGCTGCTCGGTGGTGTCCGGTGACAGGTACGCGCCGGGCTTCGTGGACGAGGGCTTCCGGCGTGGCGGGATCACGTACCGCCCGGCGGAGCGCACTCGCTCCGAGCTGTACCTCGAGCTGCTGCCGCTCGTGAACGCTGGCGCGGTGGTCGCTGCTCGATCGCCCGGAGCTGCTGCGCGAGCTGCGCGGGCTGGAGCGGCGCAGAGGCACGGCGGGCCGGGACAGGGTGGACCACCGGCCCGGGATCGCACGACGACGTGGCGAACGCTGCCGCCGGTGCGCTGGTCCTGGCCGGGCCGCAAGCGGGCCAGCAGATCGGATTCTTCCTCGACGATGCCGAGCGAGCGGCGTCGGGCTGCGCCTGGTCGCACGAGGTGTTCGAGCGCGCGTCGGCTCTAGATCCTGGCCGCGAGCACTCACTCGCCGAGGCCGTGCGGATCGTCGCGCGAGCCCGTCGGGCGGAGGACAAGGCGGAGCCGGAGCGGGAGTGGACGCCGCTACCGTCGCGCAGTCGCCGGCCTGAGCTTCGTGGACGCGAGACTCGCGCGGGACGTGCTCGCCGAGGTGGCGCGGCAGGACGGCCGGGTGCGCGTGCGCGATGGTGTCGTCGAGTACGCGGGCGAGCTGCCCGAGCACCTGGTGCGCTCGCTGGCCGGGCTGGGCGCGCCGGCGGTGTCGGATGCGCTGGCAGCGATCGAAGCGGCGCGCAACCGTCCACGGCTCGAGCGAGACGTTGGGCGTGACGCAGTCGGGCGCTGGTAGCTGCAACGGAGCCCGCCGAGGGCTCGGAACGGAGGTTGACGGTGTTCAAGAAGCAGGATCCGAGAACAAGATGCAAGACGCCGGCGAGGACAAGCTCCGGGGGAAGTCGGTTCGAGCGGGTGAGGCTGGCGAGCTGATCGTCGCCTCGCCGTTGCCGCATCGGCCCGGCGTCCTGGCCGTTCGTCTGCCGAGTGGCCGGATCGTCCTGGACGGTACGGATCGCCGGCCGCTCAGTGGTGCGGAACGGCGCGATGATCTTCGGCGCGCCGAAGCGCCGCGGGCCGATTCGCCGCGATCCTCTCGACGGCGCAACGGCGGCCGAGCGGGAGCAGTTGGCCGCGGCCCATGCTCGCGTCGATGCTACGGCTCAGCTCGCCGAGGCGGAGCGCGCGCGGATCGAAGCGGGCTTCGATCGCGGCGAGGGCTCGCTGCGCTTGATCGTCCCGGACGCGGCGATGCTCAAGGCCGAGGAAGATGCTCGCCTCGCCCGGGGGGCTGAAGCGCGGCTCAAGCGACGGATCGCCGAGGCGGTGCTCTGGCGCGAGCATCGGGCGCATCGCGTGCGCATGAAGCCGGCGGAGATCGCGCACTTCCGAGCGCTGGGCCTGGACGTTCCGGAGGACGGCCTCTGCACCCAAGGCGAGCGCGAGGACTGGGGCGCGGCGGCGCAGCGCATGGAGCGCGGCGAGCCGGTTGCGGAGACGAGCGAGACGAAGATCCGGCGTCTGGAGGATCGCCTGCTCGCGCTCGAGGGCGGGAGAGGAGGTGCGGCGTGAGCGAGTCGAAGTCGAGGCGGTTTGCAGTCAAGCAAGCGGGCGCTGACGGTTCATTCTCGGCCATCGTCGCCACGCTGCTGCTGGATCGCGACAGCGACATGCTTCTGCCGGGCGCGTTCGCGGGCCGCGACGGTCTACGTGCTGCCGTCGCACGATCATCGGCACATTCCGCTCGGCAAGGCGCAGATCGAGGAGCGCGGAAACGAGGCGGTGGCCGTGGGCTCCTTCAACCTCGCTATCGAAGCGGGGCGGGACTGGCACTCCTGGCTGCGCGCTGATCTTGCGACGCCGCCGGCCGTCGCAGGAGTGGAGCTTCGCTTTCGACGTGCTCGCGGCGGACGAGCTGCCGGGTGGTGGCCGCCGCATCCGCAAGCTGTCGGAAATCGAGGTGTCTCCGGTGCTGCGCGGTGCGGGGATCGGGACGCGGACGACGTGCGCGGGGGAGACGTGCAAGAGTGCGCCCGGCCGACGTCCTGCTGCTCCACGGTGGCGAAGATCGCGTCCGAGGCCGAGCGCGTGCTCGTAGCGTCCGAGGCGGCATCGCGCTACCGCTACAAGAGCCTCGGTTCCGACCTGCGCCTATCGGACCTCGCCGAGCGCGTCTGTCGCGCCTGGAACATTCCGACTCCCCGCGTGGAGCTGATGCGCGAGTGTGAGCCGGGCGAGAAGGCGGACGCGGCTTTCCGCGTGCCGATCACTGGCCTGCACTCTCCGGGCGAGGTGCTGATCCTCGACGGCCGCGGCATACCCGCCGAGTTGCGGACGCTCGGGCACGAGCTGGCGCACGAGTGGCAGCGGGCTCGAGGCTTGGCAATCTCCGAGCCCGAGGCGAAGAAGTTCGGCGAGCGGTTCGCGGCATGGGCTGTCTATGCGCCGGCGGAGCGGGTGCCGCGGGTTGCGTCGTGATGAGTCGAGGGCGGCCGCACCTCCGGGTGCTCGAGAGGTGCCCGAACCTGCGCCGGTGGCCGATCGCTCGCTCTGGCTGATCACCAATTCGCAGGAGGGTGAGTAGGCCCTTCTCGGGCCTGTTATCGCAGTGCGTGAGCGAGTTCCACTGTGAGCCGCAATCGGCTCATGACGCCCCCCTCGAAGACAGTCAAAAAGTAGGCCCTAGCCCCTGGGGCCTCCCAAGAAGTGCCGACCGATTCCACGAAGGCGCCTTCCCATTCGGCAGCGAGCGCTCGATGCCCATCGGTGAGCTTCCCAGGACTGGAGGGCCCCTGGATGATTGCCTCGCGGACAAGAGGCAGGTGCCTGAGAATCGATACTCTGGCTAGTTCCACCGCCTCTTCTCTCGAGACCAGCATTCCCTGCACGAGGGGCATCACAGCGACGCCCCGCATCCCAGCCAGGACTTCAGCGGTCTCCTCTAGCCTTCGGCGGCCCCATCTCATCAGGAAAGGAACGTAGGAGAAGGAGACAGCATGGGCTCTGGCATGGAGCAAGCCAATCGGGGACACTTCGCAGGGCGAGAACATCTGCCCAAAGAGCGCAATCTGATTTCGATAGACACGCTGAGCGTCGTCCGCTCCCGACGACGCCGATGCAAGAGTCAACTGCTTGTGACGCTCAAATTTCGGGGACTTCCATTTCATGGATGTCCGCGCTCACCAAGGCCCGTATTCTACTAGCGCCCTTCCGTGCGATTCGACTGGGCAACTGGCACGGCTGCCCGCGCTGCGGTACTCGAGACAGCAAACCAGGCCATCGCCCCACACGCCCGAAGCCGGCGCGACCGGCAGGCGATCGCCGAGCTGGCCGCGCACGTCGAAATGGTCGAGCGCGAGATAGCGATTGATTCCTTGTCTGGTTGGTGCCGTGGTTCTGCTTCACGTTCAAGAGCCGCTGACGCAGCGGTTCAGTCGGCTATTTCGGCGCTTGCAGTCCGGGCCACCGGTAGTCGGTCTTCGGCTTCCCGTTGCAGTGCCACTCCTCGGCGAATTGACCCGTCTGCACACCGCGACAGACCCAGACGAGCCGGTACTCGTGGTTGTAGAATTCGTCCCAGTCCCACTCATAGTCGGTAACCGTTCCGCTCCCGCCGCCACCTCCTCCACCGCTCTCGGCCGCAGCATACGCGGCTGCGCCGACGAGCAGGGCCGCTGCGATCGCGGCGTGCTCCTTGCGTATCAGCTTGTCGCAGTCGGCTTGGTGCAACCCGCGGCGGACCAGTTCGGCCCGGACGTCGTCCCGGAACGTCGGGTTCGACCTCGCGGAAGCGCCCTTCTCGGTCTTGCACAGCGCGAGATTCCCGACGCTCCTGGGGTTCGCGTAGAACGTCTTCGGCGTCGAAGCGCAGCCGGCAAGTATTGCGAGGGCGGCGACTGACGCCAGGGCGCGACGGTACGGTCCGCTAGCCATGGCCCCCTCCTTTAGTCAGAAAGACACGAGCTAGACCAATTGTAGCCACTGACAAGCCCTGACACCTCTCGGGTGTACCTTAGCCAAAGAGAGGTCAGGCAACGCGACGGACCGGCGGGCTGCGCCTGCCGGCCCTCTTGGACCCAGGAGGCGCCCATGCGTCAGCTCGGAACCAGGAGGCTCCTAGCTCTGCTTCTTATTGGTCTCGTTACGACCGGGGCCGCGCTAGGCGAACAGGTCGTCGTCAAGCGCAACGTCAACCTGCGCCACGACCCGTCGACGAGCCAAGCGCCGATCCGGCTCCTCAAGCCGCCGGAGACCCTCGACCTGGTCGTCCCCGAGAAGACGAACGAGTACTACCACGTCAAGTCAACGCAGGGCGAGGACGGCTGGGTGTGGAGCCGGAACGTGGCCGTCGTCGAGGGCACGGCGTCGCCCGAAGAAATCCCCTCGGCGACCGTCGAGGACGGTTGGGGCACCTCGGCACCCTCCGAGAACACCTTCACCCGGACGGATACCGGGGCCACGTGCGGCCCGTTCGGCGACGATCCTGGGAACCAGACCAACCTCCGGAAGAACCGGACAGATGTTCCAGGAAGCTACCACCTCGTGACATTCGACGCGATCGGGCACCTTGCGTTCCCAGTCGAGAAGAAGCAGCGCGCAGACTGGTCCGCCCAGCACCTCGACGAGATCGCCCGGTTCGAGGGCGCTCCGGTCACTTTGGTCGGCTACATCGTAAACAGGATCAAGGTCCAGTCGGGCGGGAGCGGTGAGTCGACCAACTGCCATTGGACGACGTCGGATGTCGTCGACTGGCACGTCCCGCTGGTCGAGCATCCGGGCGACCCGGAGTCAACAGCCGTGGTCGTCGAGACGACGCCCAGGGTCCGGGTCTCGCACGCGAAGTGGACTCCGGGGCGCCTCGAGCCATGGGTGAACTCGCAGCTCCCGGTCCGGATCAGCGGCTGGCTCATGCTCGACCCAGAGCACCGGAACCACCTCGGCAAGTATCGCGAGACGCTTTGGGAGGTCCACCCGATCACAGACATTGCTGTCTTCTACAACGGCCAATGGGTGGACCTCAACGACATGCCGTAGCTGTCCATCAGGAAAGGAGAACACCATGCAGAGACTCATGAAGAGCTCACTTCGTACGGCGCTTGCGCTGATTGCGATCGCAGCGCTTCCCGCCCTCGCCGGCACCCCGCCGTCGCCACCAGACCAGGACCTCGACCTCGCTCCGTTGGGCTGCCTCGACTCGCCGGTTTCGAGCGATGTGGAGCCCCTGGCTGCGACCCTCGACCTAGGAGTAGATCAGTCGACGGACCTGGAGCCGTCCTTCGGCTACGACCCGATCAACCTCTGCACGCCGGCTTCGAAGTGCTGCAAGATCTGTTCAAAGGGGAAGGCCTGCGGGAACTCCTGCATCAGCGCGAACTACAACTGCCATCAGCCGAAGGGCTGCGCGTGCAACTCAGTCGATGTCTGCTCTGACTGACCAGAGGAGTTCCTCAGGCAGCTCGCCACTCTTCGCCGAGGTGTACGCGTCTCTCCTGAGCATTACTTGGCGGAGACGTTCTGCGCGTTCGCGAGCAGGTTAGAGAGAAACCAGCCGTCGCCTGTAATGAACCCCTCCGGCTTGGCGTTCTCGCGGTCGCGCCAGAAGCGGATTCCGTCGCTGCGGGTGTCGATGGATTCGATCTTGGAGTGATCGACCTTGAAGCGGTTGGTGGATCCCTCGAAATGAATTGCGAGGTTGGTAACAAACAAGAGCCCAACGTCGACCACGGGAAAGCTGTCCTGTGCAGTTAGGTGACCCTTGGTAGCCCCTATTCGGTAGTAAATACCCCTCATGACACGGAACGAAACGCCTCTGGAGCCGCCCTCCCAGCCACGCAATGTCTTGGTCTTCAAATACCGTGCACCGGCGAATCCCCAAAGCAAAATTTCGCCCTTCCGGAACGTGAAGGGATTCTGACCGTTGTACTGGAAGCGCTTCGGGTCCCTTCCCGCTGCGAGGTCGCGAAGCACTTCGCTCTTTGCGATACGGGAGTACCAGCCTTGCCCATCGAGGTCGTCTTTCGCGACGCCACACGCTTCGACGAAAGTTGCAATCGAGTTCTCCTCCTCGTCGCTCAGCAGCCCGTCCTCGAGCGCCGCCTGCACTCTCGCGTCGAAGACCGTCTGGATCGCCTGAAGTCGCTGTGAATCCGAGAGGAAGTTCCGCTCACGAAGCTCGGCGATGCCGCGAGAGAAGCCGTCGGGGGTGACCTCAGCGGCGAAGAGCCGAGAGGCAAGCGCTTGACAGCTGGACTCGGCGCTCGCGTTGGCTTTCTTGCACTCCGGATGCGCTCTTGAGAGGAATCCGGCGGGTTTACCGCAGAATCGGCAAGTCGCCATGAGAACCAGCACCTCCCGCTTCTACTCTACGCGAGCGCCAATGTCCGCCCGGTCTTCCTCGCATCCTCGAAGTCTTCGACCGCCGCCTGCACGTCGTACCTCGAAGAGTCGATCCAGACCCTCACCCGGATCTCGGTGTCCGCCGCCTGTCGTTCTTGTGGCTTGAAGATCGTGACCGGGTGCAAGCCCCCGTACATCATGGGCGCCGAGTAGGACACTGCCTGGTTCGGATCCTTGAGACTTACGTACAGGGTGATTTCCTCGGGCGACTCTTCGGCTGTTTCCACCCTGCGAACTAGCACTCTCAGCGGCACTGGCTCCATGCCTCACCCCCCTCCCGAGCGTGTGGCCTGGCGCATCGTACGACGCCGGGCGGGCACTGACAGAATCTGGCAGCGAGAAGGGATAGGCACAGTCGGCAGTAAGCTTTACTGAACCGGAGGCGGTCCTACGATCCGGTAGGCCACACCGAGTGCCAGGGAGGAGAAATGCCAGCGAGACTCTCCGAGCCGGAAAAGGAGAAGCGACGCGTAGTCCGCGACGCACGCGCAATTGTGGAACAGGCCCACAAGGCGGATGTCAACGAGGCCGAAACCCGGCGGCGGATTGAGCGAATTTTCGAGAACGTCATGGGCTACGACCCGTTCACCCACCTGTCTCGCGAGCGAGCTGTCCGTGGCGCCGGGGAGACAGAACACGTGGACTTCGCCATCCAGCTCGAACCGGGGGAGAGCGCTCGACCGGTCGTCATGGTCGAGATCAAACGCGTTGCCGTCGACCTTGCGAGAAAACACCTCAAGCAGATCACCTCCTACGCGATTGACGCCGGGTGCGAGTGGACCCTGCTGACCAATGCTCGTGAGTGGCGCCTGTACCACGTCGTCTTTGGTCAGCCCCCGGAGACCAGCGAGATCCTCAGCTGGAACCTGCTCACCGACGACGTGGGGGATCTCGCCCAGCACTTCGACCTGATCTCGCTGCGCAGTCTCCAGCGTGGCGCGCTCGACGAGCTGTGGCGCAAAACGAGCGTGCTCCTGCCGCGGAACCTCCTCGAAGCGATTGTGTGCGAGGACACGCTCAACTCCATCCGTCGCCAGCTCCGCAAGATGTCGGGAGTTCTCCTTCAGCCAGAGGACATCGTCCAGGGTGTCCGGGGGATCCTCAACGAAGCGGCCGCCCTGGAGCTGGGAGACATAAAGGTCTCCCTGCCCAAGAAGAAGTCTCGCCGCGCATCGTCCCCCGAGGCGACAGAGCCCTCGGATGATAAGTCCGAGCCCTCCGTTCCTGATTCGTCCGAGGAGTCCCCGGAGTAGGAGCAGCTACTTGCAAGCTGCTCGGAATCTCGCCGGCCGCCACGTGGACTCGGGCCGGCGCGAGATCGGGGCTCCTGCGCGATCCTGCGGCGGAGTCGCAAGGCTGCCCGTAAGGCACTCGACGCCCGGCGTCGCGCTCGCGCCCGTCGAGCTGCGAACGGCCTTACGGATCGCCTTACGGGGTCGTAAGGGCCCAGGGGCGGGAATCGACGTAAATGCTTGGTGCGAAAGGGGGGACTCGAACCCCCACGGCCTTGCGACCACAAGGTCCTGAACCTTGCGCGTCTACCAATTCCGCCACTTTCGCGCGGTCGGAGATCCTAAGTCCCGGTGCCTGCGCTGTCAACCGAATCCAGATCCGATTCGCTAGACTCGCGGACGTGGGGAGAATCGTCGAGAACGCCCGCCTCTGCGCCTTGGCGTGCCTGCTCCTGCTGACCGTCGGTTGCGGTCGTTCGGCCGCCCGGGTCGCCGCCGACCAGGCCGCGATCCAGAAGCTCCTGGACGACTACGTCGCGCGCCTGGCGGAGGCCTATCGGAAGGGCGACGCCCAGCCGCTGTCCGAGGTGGCGACCCCACGCGAGGTCGCCCGCGTCGCCGCGCGCATCCGCGAGCTGGCGCAGCAGGGCCGCGCTCTGCATCCCGAGCTCAAGCGGCTGGCGGTCGAGAAGATCGACGTCTACGCGACGAGCGCCGCGACGGCGACCACGATCGAGACCTGGGACCTGCGCGTCGTGGCGCTCGGCAGCGAGCTGCCGGTCTCCGAGGCGACCGACCAGGAGAACCGGATCGCCTACAGCCTGATCCGGGAGGACGGGCGCTGGCTCGTCCTGACGAGGCTGCTGCGCTCGACGAGCGAGAACCCGTGACCGGAGTCACCTCGTCGGTCGCCATTGTCGGCCGACCGAACGTGGGCAAGTCGACCCTCTTCAACCGGCTCGTCGGCCGGCGCCGCGCCATCGTCCACGACCGTCCGGGCGTGACCCGGGACCGGATCGTGGAGTCGGGGGAGCTGACCGACGGGCGCCACGTCCAGTGGGTCGACACCGGCGGGCTGCTGGCCGGGGAGGACGCCTTCGGGCTCAACCAGCAGGTGCTGGCCGCGGTGCGGGAGTGCGACCTGGCGCTGCTCGTGGTCGACGGCGTGGACGGCCCGACGGCCGCCGATCAGCACGTCGTCGACGAGATCCGCCGGGCGGTGCGTCCGGCCTCCGACAAGCCCGTCCTGCTGGTCGTCAACAAGTCCGACGTCCGCCGGGCGGCCGAGGCGGTGGGGGAGTTCTGGTCGCTCGGGCTGGGCGAGCCGATCGCCGTCTCGGCGGAGCACGGCCTGGGGATCGGCGACCTCGTCGAGCGCGTGGCCGCTGCGCTGCCGGAGGAAGCGGAGGCGCCGGCGCCGGTTCCCGACAGCGTCCCGGTCGCCGTCGTCGGGCGGCCCAACGTGGGCAAGTCCTCGCTGGTGAACCGGCTCCTGGGAGAGACGCGAACCCTGGTCTCGCCGCTGGCCGGGACCACGCGCGATCCGGTGGACACCCTGCTCGAGCGCGGCGGGCGCCGGTATCTGCTGGTCGACACCGCGGGGATCCGGCGGCGCAGCCGGACCGCGGACACTCCGGAGGAGCTGGCGGTGATGCTCGCGCGCCGCCAGATCGAGCGCGCGGAGGTCGCCGTCCTGGTCGTCGAAGCGCCTCAAGGAGTGACGACCGGCGACCTCGCGGTTGCCGGGGCGATCTGGGAGGCCGGCCGCGCCGCCGTCGTCGCGGTCAACAAGTGGGACCTGCTCGACGACGAGGGCAGGGAGCGGCTCGACCGCTCCTGGCAACGGCTGGCGGATGCCCTGGCCGAGCCCGCCCGGGTCAACCTCTCGGCCCTGACCGGGCGCAGCGTCGAGAAGCTGTTCGACGGCATCGACGCGGCGGCCGCCGCCTTCCGGACCGAGTTCCCGACCGGCGAGCTGAACCGCCTGTTCGAGGAGTGGCAGCGCCAGCACCAGCCGCCGCGCATCGGCGACAAGCTGTGGAAGCTCTTCTACGCGACCCAGGTCGCCACCGGTCCGCCGACGGTCATGCTGTTCGCCAATCGCGCGCTGCCGCGCTCTCACAGCTACCGCCGCTACCTCGAGAACCGCTTGCGCGAGACCTTCGACCTGCCGGGCGTGCCGGTGCGGCTCGTCGTGCGCCGGCGATCCCCTCCGGACCGGCCGCGGAAGGCTCGCTCGACTTGAGCGCCACGGCGTTCTAGGATCGCGCCGATCCGCGGACGACGTCGATGAAGCAGCGAACCTACAAGCTCGCCGAGGTCTGCAAGCAGCTCGATCTGCCGCCCTACGTCCTGCGCTACTGGGAGACGGAGTTCCCCGCGCTGCAGAGCGAAGGCCGGGGCATCGGCGCGAACCGGACGTTCACCGCGGAGGACCTGACGGTGCTGCGCCGCATCCGGCAGTTGCTCTACGAAGAGGGCTACACGATCGCGGGCGCCAAGAAGAAGCTCGACAGCGAGCCGCCCGGGCAGAACGACTCCGCCTCGGGTCCGCTCTTCGCCGAAGCAACGGGGGAGGCCGAGCAGGCCGCGCCGGTCGGCAAGAGAGGCAGGGCCGGCAAGAAGGGCCGCTCTCTTGACTCTGCCGAGGACGAGCGGATAGAAAGGCTCCGGCGAGGGGTCGCCGAGGCCCTCAAGGAGGCGCGGGCGATCCTCTCCCTCCTCGAAAAGTTCAGCGATTGAAGCCTTGCGGTCGGGACGTGGCGCAGCCTGGTAGCGTACCTGAATGGGGTTCAGGGGGTCGCGGGTTCAAATCCCGCCGTCCCGACCAATTTCGATCACCCGTAGACAGCGAGTCATAGCGCAGACGCCCGGGAGCCGGAGGGGGCGCCGTGTCGCCGGCGAGACCGCAGAGGAGCCGCGGACCGGTTGGACTTCGCGTCGGCGCGGAGCTACCATCCGGTCGGAGGAGCGGACGAAAGGAGGGCAGTATGGCCCGATGCACCGCATGGGTGCTCTTCGCCGCGCTTCCGCTGGTTTCCGCCTGCAACGGAGGCCGATCCTCGACCTCCCCGCACCCCCCCGTGACCCCGGACTTGAGCGGCGCCTGGGAAGGCGAGCTCGTCGTCAACGATGCCGACCCGGCGCTCACCGGCTGCCCGTACATGGGCTACGTGTATTCGACGGGAAGCTCGTGGCCGGCGCAGGCTGGAGTCGCGCAGCAGGACGCTCACGTCGACGTCCAGTTCACCGGCTCGGAGTTGCTGCACGGGCAGGTCTTCCACGGCGACCTCGACCGCGACCAGCTGCACGCTGCGCTCGACGATCAGGAGGTGCAGCTGTCCTTCCGCTGCTCGCCGTTCTCGAACTTCGTGGCCGCGCAGGGCGTCGGCGGCAGCCTCGACGCGAGCGTGCGCGACGATCAGATCGTCGGCACCGCGATTCTCACCTTCCGGAACCTCGACTTGGCCACCGGCCAGCTCTACGGCGACGGGTTCGCGATGCCGATCGCCGTCTCCCTGCGCCGCGCGCCCGGCGGTTGATCTTCGACCTCGCCGCCCGGGACGGTATCCTCCCGTCCATGAGCGCGGAGTCGGGGAGCCACTGCCGGTGACCGGGGCACCGGCGCCGGGAACCGGAGTCGCGCTGATCAGCGGCGCGGGTTCCGGCATCGGCCGGGCCGCGGCCGTCGAGCTCGCCGGCCGGGGGTACCGGCTGGCGCTGCTCGGGAGGACGCGGTCGAAGCTCGCGGCGACGCTCGAGCTCGCGCGAGCTTCCGACACCGGCGTGGCCTTCGAGCTCGACGTCCGGGACGCCGGAGCGGTGACCGCGGCGGTGGCACGGGTCGAGCGCGAGCTCGGGCCGGTCGAGGTCGCGCTCCCCGCCGCCGGCGAGGCCGTGGTGGCGGCCTTCGACCGGCTACCTGCCGCAGAGTTCGACCGGATCGTTGCGGTCAACCTCCTCGGAGCGGCCAACCTCTTCCGCGCCTGCCTGCCGGGTCTGCTCGAGCGCCGGCGGGGAACCCTGGTCGCCATCCTCTCGGTGGCCTCGCGGCAGGCCTTTCCGGGCTGGTCCGCCTACGCGGCGAGCAAGTGGGGGCTGCTGGGGCTCGTCGAGTCCCTGCGCGCCGACCTGGCGGCCACCGGAGTGCGCGTCCTGGCGCTGACTCCGGGGGCCACCGACAGTCCGCTCTGGGACGGCGTTGCCGGGGAGTGGGACCGGACGAAGATGATCCCGGCGCGGGAGGTCGCGCGGCTCCTGGGCTGCGCGCTTGGACGCCGGCGAGTCCGTGGCCGTCGAGGAGATCCGCATGCGCCCGCCCGGGGGCGACCTGTGAGCGCCCCGGCCGGCGACCGCAGCCGGGTCGAGGAGGCCGTCGCGCTGGGCGCGACGCCGCTGCTGCCGCTGGTGGGCTTGATCCCCGGCGGCCGCTTCCTCCTGCCGCTGGTCGCTCCGCTCGCGTTGTGGCCGGCGTTCGCGCGCCGGGTCCGGGCCGGGAGCTATCGCGCCGCGTTCGGAATCGCGCTCCTCTGGGCGGCGCTCTACAGCAGCGGGGTGATCCTGATCACGGAGACCGCGCCGCGCTTCGCGGCGACCGCGATCCTCCACGCCGAGCCCTACCGGCAGGAGATGTTCGGCTGGGTCGGGAACGGCGAGGCGCCCGAGAACCACCCGGGGCAGTTCCTGCCCCAGCATGCGCTCCACCTGGCGGCTTTCGCGCTGCTCAGCTACGTCTCGGGCGGCTACCTCGGACTGGCCCTGGGCGCGGCGCTGGTCGGGTACATGAGCTACTTCGTCGGCAGCTATGCCGCCTCTCTGGGCTGGCCGGTGGGCGGTGCGCTCCTGGCCTGGGTCCCCTGGTCGCTCCTGCGGGTGGTCTCGTTCGTCGCGCTGGGGTGCATCCTCGCCCGTCCGCTCCTGATCCGCAGCGCCTGGCCCTTCGGCGCGCGCGAGCGCCGGTGGATCCTGATCGCGCTGCTCGGAATCCTCGCCGACGCGTTGCTCAAGGCCGCGGCGGCGCCGGCCTACGGCCGCTTCCTCGGGGCGCTGCTGGCGCGCGCCACCGGGACCGGCTGACCGTCCTCGCCGGGAATCTCGATTGACAGTGTTTCGAGCCGGCCGCTAGACTGGCGCGGTCTCGGAAGTCCAGTGAAATGAGCAATCTGCGACCTCTCACCCACGATGCCGTCGGCGCCGGACGACGGGTGGCCATCGTCGCCTCGCGGTTCAACGGCGAAATCGTGGACGGGCTGCTGGCCGGCGCCCTGGCGGCGCTCGAGCGGCAGGGGACCGATCGGAGCTCGATCGAGGTGATCCGGGTGCCGGGAGCCTGGGAGATCCCGCAGGCGCTGGGCGCTCTCGCCCGGGGCGGCGGCTGGGACGCGCTGATCGCGCTCGGCGCCGTGATCCGCGGCGAGACCTCCCATTTCGAGTACGTCGCCGGGGAGTGCAGCCGGGGCGCCTCGGAGGTCGCGCTGCGGCACGGGGTCCCGGTCGCTTTCGGCGTGCTCACCTGCGATTCGGTCGAGCAGGCGCGGGCGCGCTCCGGAGACGGCGACGGCAACAAGGGAGCCGAAGCCGCGCTCGCGGCACTGGAGTTGGCCGGGGTGATGGCTCGCATCGGCGGCTGATCGTCGAGGCGATACGGCGCGCCGGGGCGCGGTCCCCGCGCGCGGTTCTTTGACCGACGCGGAGAGGCGGCCGTGGGGAAACGGCGGATGGCACGGGAGATGGCGGTCCAGATGCTCTACCAGACCGACCTGGCGGGGAGCAGCGCGGCGGACGTCGTCGTCGCGTTCGATCTGGACGATTTCCTCGGCGAACGTTTCGAGGAAGCCGCGCGCAGCGTGAATCCCGAGGTCCGGGCCGAGGCCCGCGAAGCCCTGCCGCACGCCCGCCAGCTGGTCGAGGGCGCGCTGGGACACCTGGCCGAGATCGACGAGCTGATCCGCGGTCAGGCCGAGAACTGGCGCCTCGAGCGCATGCCCGCGGTGGACCGGAACATCCTCCGGCTGGCGGTCTACGAGATGCTCTACGAGATCGACGTTCCCAAGCTGGTCGTGGTCGACGAGGCCGTCGAGCTGGCCAAGCTGTTCGGTTCCGAGCAGTCGGGCCGCTTCGTCAACGGGCTGCTCGACGGCCTGATGAAGCACCACGCCTTTCCGGGGACCCTGCAGTGAGCTGCTGTCGGAGCCCTGCTCGCCGCGGCGGTCGTGCTCCTGGCCCCGGCCTCCGGACGGGCGTTCGAGGCGACGGTCGTGACCGGCCTCGACCGCGCCACCATCCGGCCACCGGCCGGGGTCCGGGTCGAGCCTTACGAGAACGCCGGCTACCGCCTCCGCCTGTCGTCCGACGGGTCCGCCAGCGTCGAGGTCGATCTCAGCCCGCTCGACAGCCACGCCGCCTTCGCGCTCCCGCGGGAGACCCACGGCGGGCCGGTCGAGGCGCTCGCCCGGGCGGTCGCCGCGGGGTCCCAGAACCGCTACGACGCGGTCGGACGGCTGCTCGGCTGGGTCGCCGGGAACGTGTCCTACGACCTCGATCGGAGCGCCGACCAGTCACCCGAGGCGGTCCTGGCGCGGCGCACGGCCTTCTGCACCGGGAGTGCCCGCCTCGCCGTCGCCCTGCTCGCCGCCGTCGGTATCGAGGCGCGCGAAGTTCCGGGGTACGTGGTCGAAGCCGTTCCGGGCGGACCGGCGCGCGGCTTCCACCGCTGGATCGAGGTCTACTATCCGGACCGGGGATGGGTCTTCAGCGACCCGATGAGCAGCCTCCATTTCGTGCCCGCGACCTACCTGCGCCTCGCCGACGACCGGGTGAGCGATCCGCCGGGCAGCGGCAGGCTGCTGTTCCGCGAGGAGCTCGCCGAGCCGATCGACGTCGCCGCCACGCCGGCCCAGGCCCCCGCCCTGCGGGTGCGGCCCAACGAGGCCTCGCGGCGGACGGCGGCGGCGCTCGTCGTGCGCCTCGAGCCGTCGGTGGGCGGCTCGGCAGTGCTGGAGGGCGAAGGCACGCGCAAGACGCTCGAGCTGCCGGAAGGGCGCGGCGTCTTCGTCGGCATCGAGCCCGGGGAGTACGAGCTCCGGGTCGAGGCCGCCGGCCACCTCGCGGCGTGGAAGAAGCTGACCTTCCGGGACCGGATCCTCGCCGAGCTTCCGGTGCCGGTCGAGACCGGGAGCGGAGAGAGCGTGAGCCGACGATGACCGCCTACGACCATCGCGTGATCGAGGCCAAGTGGCAGGACCGCTGGGAGAAGGGCCGGGCGGCCGAGGTCGACCTGCGCAACGCGAAGGACAAGTACTACATGCTGATGATGTTCCCGTATCCGTCGGGGGACCGTCTCCACGTCGGCCACGGGCGAAACTACATCCTCGGCGACGTTCTGTACCGCTACCTGCGCATGCGCGGGAAGCGGGCGCTGAATCCGATGGGCTGGGACGCGTTCGGGCTGCCGGCGGAGAACGCCGCGATCCAGCGCGGCGTCCATCCCAGGGACTGGACGCTCGACAACATCCGGGTGATGAAGAAGCAGTTCCGGCGGTGGGGGATCCTCTACGACTGGTCGAAGGAGGTGACCTCCTGTCTGCCGGACTACTACCGCTGGAACCAGTGGCTCTTCCTGCGCATGCTGGAGAAGGGCCTCGCCTACAAGAAGCGGGCGCCGGTCAACTGGTGCCCGAGCTGCCGGACCGTGCTCGCCAACGAGCAGGTGATCGACGGCGCGTGCGAGCGTTGCGGAACGCCGGTGGTCCAGAAGGACCTCGAGCAGTGGTTCCTGCGCATCACCCAGTTCGCGGATCGGCTGCTCGCCGGCCTCGACTCGCTCGACGGCTGGCCGGAGAAGGTCAAGGTGATGCAGCGCAACTGGATCGGCCGATCGGAGGGTGCCGAGATCGACTTCCCGGTCGCCGGCGCCGAGGAGCCGCTGACGGTGTTCACCACCCGGCCCGACACGATCCACGGCGCGACGTTCCTGGTCCTCGCCCCGGAGCATCCGCGGGTCGCCGGGCTGATCGCGCGCCACCCCGAGCGCGCCGCCGTCGAGGCCTGGATCGAGCGCGTCCGGAACACGCCGCGCATCGAGCGGGAGGGGGAGGGGAGCGCGAAGGACGGCCTCGACACCGGCGCCCGCGCCGTCAACCCGGCGACGGGCGAGCCGATCCCGATCTGGATCGCGGACTACGTCCTGCCCGACTACGGCACGGGCGCGATCATGGCGGTCCCGGCCCACGATCAGCGGGACCTCGACTTCGCCCGCGGCAAGGGGCTTCCCGTGCGCCTGGTCTACGTCCCCGCCGACGGCTCCGCGTCCGCGGCGGAGCTGGTCACAGCGATCCCCCACGAGGGCACGATCCGTGGCATCGAGGAGTTCGAGGGCCTGCCTCCCGACGAGAGCACCAAGCAGCGTTTCGTCACCTGGCTCGAGGCCAAGGGTTTCGGGCGCGCCCGCGTGACGTATCGGCTGCGCGACTGGCTGATCTCGCGCCAGAGGTATTGGGGCACGCCGATCCCGATCGTCTACTGCGACCGCTGCGGCGTGGTCCCCGTTCCGGAGGAGCAGCTCCCGGTCGAGCTCCCGTACGAGGTGGAGTTCTCCGGCCGCGAGGGAAATCCGCTCTCCAGGTCGCGTTCGTTCGTCGAGGTCGAGTGCCCGAAGTGCGGCGGCTCCGCCCGCCGCGAGACGGACACCATGGACACCTTCGTCGACAGCTCCTGGTACTACCTGCGCTTCCTTTCGGCCCGCGACGACCAGCGCATCTTCGAGCGCGAGACGGCCGAGCGGTGGGCTCCGGTCGACCAGTACATCGGCGGCATCGAGCACGCGATCCTGCATCTGCTCTACGCGCGCTTCGTCTGCCGCGTCCTCCACGACTTCGACCTCGTCGGATTCGAGGAGCCGTTCCTCAACCTGTTCAACCAAGGGATGATCACGCACTTCTCCGAGCGCACCGGGCGCATCGAGAAGATGTCGAAGTCGAAGGGGAACACGGTCTCTCCCGATTCGCTGATCGAAGACATGGGAGCCGACACCGAACGGGTGTACACGCTCTTCCTCGGCCCCCCCGAGGACGAGGTCGAATGGAACGACGAGGCGGTGGCCGGCGCCTACCGGTTCCTGCAGCGGCTGTGGCGGGTGGCGGAGCGGGTCGGCGACGCGCCCCCGACGGCGCCCGCGGACGCCGAGCTCGAGCGGCTCCGGAACGTCACGATCCAGCGCGTCACCCGCGACTTCGAGCGATTCAAGTTCAACACCGCGATCGCGGCGCTGATGGAGCTGCTCAACGCCCTGACCCGAGCGGTCGAGGAGAAGCGCGCGTCGCGGCTCTGCTGCGAGACGACGCTCGAGACCCTCTTGCTGCTCCTGCATCCGGTCGCCCCGCACCTCACCGAGGAGGTCTGGGAGCGTCGTGGACACCTCGAGAGCCTGCTCGACGTCGACTGGCCTTCCTTCGACGCGGCCAAGCTGCACCGCGACCGGATCGTCGTCGTGGTCCAGATCGACGGCCGGCTGCGCGACCGGATCGAGGTCGACGCCGACGCGGGCGAGGCCGCCGTGCGCTCGGCGGCCCTGGTCAGCGACAAGGTCCGCGAGCACCTCGCGGACCGCTCCGTCGCCAAGGCGGTCTACGTTCCCGGACGGTTGATCAACCTGGTGACACGAGGAGGCGGGGCCTGATGGTCCGAACCCGAGCTCTCTGCCTGGCCGCCGTGCTGTTGACGCTGTCCGCCTGCGGCTACCGTCTGGTCGGAACCGCGTCCAACATCCCGCCGGAGATCAAGAGGCTCTACCTGGCCCCGCTGACCAACGCCACCGGCCGGGTCCAGGTCGATCAGATCCTGACGCGGGCCATCGCCGACGAGCTGGTCACCCGTCAGCGCTTCGAGGTGCTCTCCTACGCGGAGGGCGCCGACGGCGAGATCGACGGCACGGTCACGGCCTTCGTCGCCCGTCCGGTCTCCTTCGACGCTCAGGGTCGGGCGACGGAGTACGAGATCTCGATCACGGCCAAGGTCTCCTTCAAGCAGATCTCGCCCGAGAAGATCCTGTGGCAGAACGACAAGTACCAGTTCCGCGACAGCTACCAGCTGGAGGCTTCCGACCTGGGGTACTTCGACCGCGAGACGCCAGCCATCGAGGCGACGGCGAAGAAGTTCGCCGAAACCATGGTGACCGACCTGCTCGAAGGGTTCTGAGTCCGGGCGCGATCCGCCGGACCGGGGAGGCTCACTTCGCGGTCTGCTTGCGGACCTCGGCAACCAAGCGGGACTTGGTGCGTGCCGCCGCGTTGCGGTGGATCACACCCTTCTTGGCGGTGACGTCGACGATCGAGATCGCCTCGCGGAGGAGCCCCTCCGTGGCCTCGCCGTCGCCACCGGCCGCGGCCTGACGCACCCTCTTGACCGCCGTCCGCATCGTCGAGCGGACTCCGCGGTTCCTTTCGCGCTGCGCTTCGGACTTCGCCGCGCGCTTCTTGGCCGACTTCTTGTTCGCCATCGAATCGACTCCTCAGGGATTCCGGGGATCGCGGGGACCGGTCCGGCAGGGACCGGACCCACGGGGCGCGGAGTCTACTGGCCCTTCGGCCCCGAAGCAACCCCGAGGCTCTGCAGGCGCTGCCGCGCCAGGTTGGCCTCGTCGGAGGTGGGGAAGTCTCGGATGACCTTCTGGAGCTGCTGGACGCCGTCGGCCTTCTTGCCCAGCTCGATCTGGGCGTAGCCCTTCTTGAGCTCGGCGCTCGCCGTCTTGTCGCTGCGCGGCCAGCGGGTCAGCACCTGATCGTACTCCGAGATCGCGTCGGAGTACTTCTGCTGCCGGTAGTAGCACTCGCCGATCCAATACGACGCGTTGTCCGCGAGATCGGTGTCCGGGAACGAGTCCAGGTACTGCCGGAAGCCGAGCAGGGCGAGATCGTAGTTGCCGCGAAGATAGTCGCTGTACGCGGTCTGGTAGAGCGTCTCGGGATCCGAGACCGGAGCCCCGCCCGCGGCGGCGCTGGACGGCGCGGTCGCGCTGCGCACCGCCTTCAGATCCTGGTTGGTCGAGGCGATCTGCTGAGAGAGCTGGGAGAGGCGGTAGTTCGTGTCCTCGAGCTGGCCCTGGAGCTGCGCGATCTGGCTGGAGAGATTGCCGAAGTCGGCCCGCCGGTCGGCCTCGGCTTTGAGCAGCTGGTCGGTCTGGACCTTGAGATTCTGCTGCAGGGTCGCCACCTCCTCCTTGCTCGAGGTCTGCATCTGCAGCTGCACGACCTGACGCTGGATCTCGGCGAGCTGGCTGTGCAGTCCGTCGATGTCGCTCGACGAGACGCAACCGGCGAGCCCGATCGGCGAAATCGTGACCAGAGCGAGGAGGAGGGCGCGGCGCATGGTTCCCGCGATCCGCTCAGCCGACGTTGGTCCGGCCGGTGACGACGAAGTGGGCGCGTCGGTTGCGCGACCAGCAGGACTCGTTGCTCTCGCTGCACACGGGCCGCTCCTCGCCGTACGAGAGCGTCCGCAGCCGAGCGGCGGCGACGCCCAGCGAGCCGAGGTAGTCCTTGGCCGCGGCGGCGCGACGCTCGCCGAGCGCCAAGTTGTACTCGTTGGTGCCGCGCTCGTCGCAGTGCCCCTCGATCGTCACCTCGAACTCGGGGTGGCCGCGGAGCCACTCGGCGTTGCGTGCCAGGCGCGCCCGCGCGTCGTCGCGCAGGTCCGACTTGTCGAAATCGAAGTAGACGTCACCGAGCAGACCGTTGGCCGAGAGATAGTCGTTGACCTTGGCCAGGTCTCCGGCGAGGGGATCCGGGGTCTTGTCCACCGGCTCGGCCTGGGAGCGGGGCTCGACGTCGACCGTGGGAGAAGAGGGCGTGGTCACCGTGGTCGCGGTGAGGTCGGGGGCCGGCTGGGCCTTCTTCTTGCCGCAGCCCGGGAGAGCGACGACTGCGAGGACGAGGGCGAGGGCGAGGATCCAACGGTTGCGGGCGGCGGTCATGTTCCTCTCCTTGACGGTTCGGTCACGTGTCGACGGGCGATGGTCTCGGGCCGAACTTAGCAAATTCCGTTCCCTGCCTCAATGACGATTCGACGACCTATTGCGGGTAGGGCGACCAGTCGGGCGACGAATTCCGGCCCTGGCTGGTCAGCTGCTCGACCCCGCCACCGGTCTGGGCGTCCATGACGAAGATCTGGGTCCCCCCGGCCCGGGTCGACGAGAAGGCGAGCCGGCGGCCGTCGGGCGAGAAGCTGGGCGACTCGTTCGAACCGCTCCCCGAGGTCAGGCGCACGCTGGCGAGCGTGACCAGGTCGAGCACGGCGATGTCGAAGCGGTTGTTCTCGCTCCTGCTGGAGTACGCCAGCCGTGTCCCGTCGGGGCTCCAGGCGGCACCGTCGTTGTAGGCGCCCTGGAAGCTCACCCGCCTCAGGTTCGAGCCCTCGACGTCCATGACGTAGATCTGCGGCGAGCCGGCGCGGCTGGAGGTGAAGGCGATCTCCTGGCCCGACGGGCTCCAGGCCGGGTTGGTGTCGATCCCCCCCGACGTGGTCAGCCGGCGGACGTTCGAGCCGTCGCGGTCGCAGACGAAGATCTCCACGTTGGCCCCCACCGCCCGCGCGAAGGCCACCCGGCGTCCGTCCGGGGAGACCGAGGGCGAGACGTTGAGCGACCCTTCCGTGACCAGTGGCATCTTGCGGCCGCTGGCGATGTCGGCCAGGTAGAGAGCCGGCCCGTGGCCGGCGAAGAAGGAGACGTAGGCCAGAACGTCGCCGTGGCCGCCCCAGGAGGGGCTCATGGAGATCGACTTGTGGGCGGTGACCCGACGCTGGTCGTAGCCGTCGTAGTCCATCAGGTAGATCTCCTTCGAGCCGTCGCGGTCGGAGACGAAGGCGATCGAGGTCAGGGCGATGCCGCGCCGCGAGGTCAGGAAGAGAACGATCTCGTCGGCGAAGGTGTGGGCGATCCGCCGGGCGAGGTCGAAGGAGCCCCGATAGCGCTTGCCGACGATGATCTGCCGGCTCGCCAGGTCGATCAGCCGCCCCTCGAGCACCAGCCTGCCGCCCTCGACCTTGAGGTCGTCCTGGAGCAGCATGGCGGCGCCCAGCGACCGGTACTGGTCGGCATCGTGCTCGAGGTCGCCGCTCAGGGTGAGGACGCCCAACTCGTCCGGCCCGATGAGCCGGAAGACACCGCTGCGTTCGAGGTCTTGGCGCAGGGTCTGGCCGAGCACGCGGGCGGCGTCGGCGGCGTTGCCCGAGAGCGCCGAGAGACCGGCCGGATCCGGCACGGCCAGGCCGATGATCCCGACCTGGTTGCCCTTGTCGAGGACCACGGTGATGCCCTGACCCGCCGCCGGCGGCGGGGTGTCGGCACCGGCCGGCGCGCCCGCCGGCGGCGCCTGCGCGGGCGGTTGCTGTTGCCCGGCGCCGGGTCCGGCGAGCAGCAGGCCGAGGCCGAGGACGAGCAGGGCCGGTACGTTCCTCTTCTTCACGCGGTCCTCCTTCAGCGGACGATGAGGTTCACCCCGAGCGAGCTCTCGTGGAACGCGCGGGGCAGCGGCGGCAGCGGCGAAGAGGCCTGGACGGCGCGCAGGGCGGCGAGGTCGAAGCCGTTGATTCCGGAGGAGCGGGCGATGCTCAGGTCGGTGATCTTTCCGTCCCGCTGGATCCGGAAGTAGAGCGTCGCCTCCACTCCGGAGCCGACCGGCGGCCGGCTCCAGTTGGACGAGATCTTGGCCAGCATCTGATCGACGTAGTAGCCGTAGGTGAAGTCCGGGTTGTCGAACGCGGCCACCGCGGCGCCGACCTGGAGCCCGGTCGCGGCGCCCGTGGGGCTGCCCCGGGTCTCGGGCGGCTCGGGGCTCTTGGCCGGCTGGCTCTCGGGCGCCGGCTTGGGCTTCTCGGGTGCGGCCTTCCGGTCGGGCAGGACGGGCGCCTCGACCTTGGGCTTGGGCTCGGGCACCGGCCTCACCGGCTCGGGCCGCGGCGGCGCGGGCTTGGGCTTCTCGACCCCCAGCTTCTCGGCCGAGACGACCTGGACGGCGACATAGCGGGGCGGTTCGACCGGCTTGCGCATCCAGCGCGGCAGCCAGACCAGCGCCGTGGTCGCCACCAGGTGGAGCCCCAGGGCCACGACCAGCGCTCGGGCCAGGGCTGCGTGCCCGATCTGGTCCCGCCGGTGCTCGAGGAGGTTGGAGACGGGGTCCGCCATGCCGGGCTCACCGCCGCTTCCGGTCCTGCTTCTGGGTCACCATGCCGATCTTGACGATGCCGCCCTCGTGGAGCACGTCGAGAACCTCGATGACCCTGCCGTAGGGCACGTCGCGGTCGCCCTTGAGGAAGACGGTCTCGTCGGATCGCCCGCGCAGCATCGGGGTCAGCACCTCCACGAGCTTGGTCGGATGGATCGGCTGGTTCTTGACGTAGATCAGGCCGTCGCGATTGATGGTCAGGATGATCGGCTCGGTCGCCTTGTTGGGCAGCGTCGGCGCCTCCGCCTTCGGCAGCGCCACCTCGATCCCCTGCTGCAACATCGGGGCCGTGATCATGAAGATGATCAGGAGCACCAGCATCACGTCCACCAGCGGCGTGATGTTGATGTCGGAGAGGACCTCTTCCTCGTCTCCCGGAGCGCCGGTGAGGAAGGCCATCGGCTCAGGTGAAGTTGCGCTCGGCCAGGTTCAGGAACTCGAGCGCGAAGTCCTCCATCAGCGCCCGGAGCCGTTTGAACTGGCCACCGAGGTAGTTGTAGCCGATCAGCGCGGGGATCGCCGCGGCGAGGCCGGCCGCAGTGTTGATGAGCGCCTCGGCGATCCCGGGGGCGACGGCGACGAGCGAGGTCGATCCGGTCCTGCCGATGTCCTCGAAGGCGCGCATGATGCCCCACACCGTACCGAACAAGCCGATGAAGGGCGCCGCCCCGGCGGTGGTGGCGAGGAACGACGCGCCGCGGACCAGGATCTGGGTCTCGGTGGCGATGGCGCGACGCAGAGAGCGCTCGATGCCGGTGAGGGAGCGGATCCGGAACCGTCCCTGCTGCGCGTGCGCCTCCTCGCCGGCGGCGCGGATCTGGCCGTCGATCTCCGCGTAGCCGGCCTGGAAGACGCCGACCAGCGGCGAGGTTGCGACCTGCGCCGTGGCGGCGCTGACCTCGCTGAACCGCTTGCTGCCGCGAAAGATCTCGAGGAAGCGCCGGGTGTGGCGCCGGGCGCGGCGGATGTGGAACCACTTCCAGATCAGGATCGCCCAGGAGACCACCGACATGAATCCGAGCACGCCGAGGACGAACGTGGCCATCGCGCCCGAGCGGCCGAAGGCCTCGGTCAGCCCGGCCGGTCCACCGGTCAGCTGGGCGAGCGGGAGCAGGACGGGGATCGGCATGAGCGCGCGAGGCCCGCCGCGGCGAGCCCGGCGAAAGGTAGCACGCGCCTCCGGACGGTGTCCATGGCGGCGAGCCGCCGCCGAGCGGTGGCGCGGCCACCCGAAAGTGCGTTGACTCCGGAAGCTCGCGCGTCCTAAGTTCGGAGCCCATGGGTTTCGTCGCGGGAGGTCGCAGCGAATGAGAGTCGCCGTCTGCATCAAACAGGTCCCTGACACCGAAGCCCGGCTGCGGGTCGCCAAGGACGGCCGGTGGATCGACGAGGAGGACCTGCCGTTCGTGATCAACGAGAGCGACGAGTACGCCCTCGAGGAGGGCTTGAGGATCGCCGAGCAGAGCGGCGGCGAGGTGGTCGTGTTCAGCCTCGGGCCGGAGCGCGTCCGCGAGGCGTTGCGCAAGGCGCTCGCCCTGGGCGCCGCGCGCGCCGTCCACTTGGCGGATCCCGCCTTCTCCGGCGGCGACGCGTCGGCCACCGGGCGAGCGCTCGCCGCGGCCATCGCAAGGGAGAGCTTCGACCTCGTGCTCACCGGATCGCAGTCGGACGACCTGGGCTTCGGTGCCACCGGCACCGTCGTGGCCGGACACCTCGGCTGGCCCCACGCCTGGCTGGTGATGGGCGTCGAGGTCGAGGAGTCGGGCGCCTCCGCGCGGGTGGTGCGCGAGATGGAGAGCGGGGTCAACGAGATCCTCCGCGTGCCGCTGCCGGCGGTGCTCGAGGTGCAGGCCGGCATCAACAACCCGCGCTACGCGTCGCTCAAGGGGATCATGGCCGCCAAGAAGAAGGAGATCGCCCAGCCGACCCCCGCGGAGCTGGGGCTGCCACCGGAAGAGATCGGTGCCGCGGGCTCGCGCACCGAGATCGTCTCGGTCGCCTTCCCCGACACCGGGGCCGGGGCCCAGATGCTCGAAGGCGAGCCGGCGGCGGCCGCCAAGGCGCTCGCCGGCAAGCTGCGGCAGGAAGCGAGGGTGCTCTGATGGCCGGGGTCTGGATCGTCCTGCAGCATCGAGACGGCAAGCTCCACCGGATGTCCTGGGAGGCGATCGCGGCCGGCCAGGCGCTGGCGGCGCGCTCGGGCGCGAAGGCCGAGGCGATCCTGCTGGGAGCCGGCGTCGCTGCGCTGGCCGCGGAGGTCGCGGCCTGCGACCTGGATTCCGTCCGGGTCGCCGATTCCCCGGCGCTGGCGGCGTACACGCCCGGGGCCTACACCGCGGCGCTCGCGCCCGCCGTCCTGACCGACTCTCCCGCCTACGTCCTCTTCCCGCACACCTACCAGTCGGCGGAATACGTTCCGGCGCTCGCCCGCACCGTCGGCGCGGCGCTCGTGCCCGAGGCGGTCGCGTTCGAGGACGAAGGCGGCGAGCTCCTGTTCCGGCGTCCCATCCTGGAGGGCAAGCTCCAGGCCCGGGTACGCGTCCGGGCCGGCGGCACCGCCCTGGTCACGCTCCAGTCGGGAGCTTTCCCGGCGGAGGGCCGGATCGCGGGCGAGGCGCCGGTGCGCCCCCTGGGCGTCGAGCTCGGCAACCTGGAGGCGGGCCGCGAGGTGCTGGGCACCGAGCAGTCGGGGGGCGACACCGTGGACCTGTCGAAGTCCGACGTCATCGTCGCGGTCGGTCGCGGCGTCGGCGGCGCCGACAAGCTGGGTCCGATCGAGGAGCTGGCACGGGCTCTCGGCGGCGAGCTCGGCGCGAGCCGGCCGGTGATCGACAACGGCTGGCTGCCGCGCGACCGGCAGATCGGATCGAGCGGCCAGACGGTGGCTCCCAAGCTCTACGTCGCGCTCGGGATCTCCGGCGCGATCCAGCACCTGGTCGGGATGAAGGGCTCGTCGGTCGTCGTGGCGGTCAACAAGGATCCGGGCGCCCCGATCTTCAAGGCGGCGCACTACGGATTCGTCGGCGACCTCCACGAGTTCGTGCCCGCCCTGACGCAGGCGATCCGCGAGCTCCAGGGCTGAATCGGCGGGGGGCCGGCGCTCATCAGAGGTATCCGAGCGCGCGCAGCTGCTGCTCGGTGCCGCTCTCCATCTTCCGCTGACCGCCGCAATCGGCGGAGTCCCGGTTCATCGGCAGGGGAGGCTCGCCCTCCCAGGCGGCCAGGAGCTGCTTCAGGCGCGCCAGGACCTCGGGGTGCCCGGCGGTCACGTTGCGCGTCTCGCCCGGGTCGCTCGGCGAGATCGAACAGCGCGTAGTCGACGTCGGCGTGGGCGACGTGCTGGCGGTCCGACCGGTCGAAGAGATGGTGGAGGGTGAAGCGGCCGTCGGTGACGACCCGGATCCAGTTGCCGTGGTTGGAGTACCCGGCTTCGGCGTAGGCGACGTCGCGCACGCCCTCGTCGCGGCCCTCGAGCCGGGGCACGAGGGAGCGTCCCCGCATCCAGGTCCCGTCGCGCAGGCGCTTGCCGGCGAGGTCGAGCAGGGTCGGCGCGATGTCCACCAGCTCCACCGGCCGGTCGTCCACCCGCGGCGCCACGACCCCCGGGTAGCGCACGATCAGGGGCACGTGGAGGCAGACCTGGAAGCCGAACATGCCGTGGTCGAACCAGTAGTTGTGCTCGCCCAGCGACTCCCCGTGGTCGGCCGTCATCACCGTGACCATGCGGTCGTAGAAGCCGCGCCGGCGCAGGGCCAGGAGGAGCCGGTCGATCTCCTGGTCGGCGTAGCGGATCTCGGCGTCGTAGCGCGCGACGTAGAAGGGCAGGTCGGTGTGGCCGTCGAGGACCTTGCGTCGGCCGATGCCGTTGAAGCTCTGGCGCGGGTTGTGCCGCGCCAGAGGCACTTCGATCGCGGGCCCGGAGTGAGCGTCCCCCTGGTACAGGTCGCGGTAGGGGGGCGGCGGGGAGTAGGGCTCGTGAGGATCGACGTAGTGCACCCAGAGGAAGAAGGGCTTGTCGCTGTCGTCGAGCTGGTCGACCACGGCGTCCGCCAGGTCGGTGACCGCTTCGGCGCCGGTCGGATCCAGCCCCGCGCGTTTCGGTTGCACCTTCCAGGTCTCGATGTAGGTGTCGAAGCCCTGATCGAAGTCGAACTCCCGTGCCAGGGCCGCGTTGGCCACGACGGCGTGGGTCTGGTAGCCGAGGTCGTGCAGCTCCTCGGCCAGGAAGCGCATCGAGCAGGCGGTCGGCTGCCCGATCTTGCGAATCCCGTGGTCGGCGCAGTATCCCGAGGTGAAGATCGACGTGAAGGACGGACCCGTCTTGGGCCGCTGGGCCTGGGCGAAGGTGAAGCGGACGCCTTGCGCGGCCATCCCGTCGAGCACCGGGGTGGTCGGCCGCACGTAGCCCCAGGCCGAGAGATGGTCGGCCCGCAGCGTGTCGATCGTCAGCAGCAGGATGTCCGGAGGCCTGACCTTCTTGCCGCCGCTCGCGGCGGTGCCCGGCGCGCGGGAGCAGCCCGAGTTCGAGAGCAGGACGAGCGAGCCGAGGAGGATTCCGAGGGTGCACGGGCGGAGGAGGATCGAACGGCCGGAAGACATCATCCGAAAATGCTATCTCCGATCCACAGCTCCAGCGACCCCGGTCGCCCTCGCGAAGCGAAAAGACGAAAGACCTTCTGGCGATTGCCTTACCCTGGCGCTCCTTTTCGAGTCAGAGCGAACAGGGCGATACCGGCGGCGACCGCGACGTTCAGGGACTCGACTCTTCCTGCCAGGGGCAGGGTGACGAGCCGGTCGCAGGCTTCCAGGATCTCCGGCGAGAGGCCGGGACCCTCGGCGCCGAGGGCGAGGATCAGAGGCCGCCGGACCTCGCCGGAGGCCGACTCGACGGGCCCGGGCGGATCGCCGCCGTGGGCCGTCAGCCCGACCCAGAGCGGCTCCAGCCGGCGGGTCACGGCTTCCGGCTCCGCTCCGACCGCCACCGGCAGGCGGAGCAGGCTGCCCGCCGAGGCTCGCATCGCCCGCGGGTGGTTGGGATGGACCGAGCCCGGCGCCAGCGCCAGGGCGATCGCGCCGAAAGCCTCCGCGACCCGCGCTACCGCGCCGAGGTTGCCCGGATCCTGGACCCCGTCGAGGTAGAGGTAGATCCCTTCCGCAGCCTCCGGGAGGCCGTCCGCGCCGGAGCGGGGCAGCTGCGCGACCGCGAGCAGCCCCCGGGGAGAGTCGCTGTCGGAGACACGGTCGAGCAGGCCGTCGTCGACCTCCAGCGGCGCGCGGGGAAGTCGCCGCAGCAGGGACCGGCCCTCGGCCGTCGCGGCGAAGCTGGGGGAGACCAGCACCGGGTCGAGAGGCAGACCGAGGTCGAGCGCCTCGGCGATCAGGTGCGGGCCCTCCAACAGCGCGTGGTCTCCTTGCCTTCGCCGCAGGCGGCGGATAGCCTTGAGCGTCTCGTTGCCCGGACTGACGATCATGGCGCGCACTCTCAGGGACTTTCTCGGAGGATACCAGCGCGGCATCGAGGTCTGCGTCGCGGGCGACACGGCCGATCTCCTGCTCGGCGTGCGCGAGGCCTTCCGCCGTTACTTCCATGACGGTCTCGACCGGCCGCTTCCGGTCGCCGTCGTGCCGCACGACGGGGAGACGCCCCACCGGGGCCTGGCCCGCGGCGACGAGGACGCCGTCCGCCTGGCCCGGGCCTCGGCGCGGGCGCTCGAGGCCCGGCTCCCCGGCACCTACCACTTCTACGTCGCCACCGAGTTCTGCGTCCAGCCGGTGGAGATCGCGGGCCGGTCGCGCTGGTTCGTGCGCGGCTGGAGCGCCGTGGTCGGCCCGCCGGGGGAGGCCTGGGGCTCGGGCGGCGGCGTGCAGCTCCCGGACCGCCTGGTCGAAGGGCTGTCGGGGGACCAGCTGGCGCTGGCGGTCCCCGGGACCCGTCGGGCGGGCGGCACGATCGCGTCGCTGACCGGCGGGCTCGAGACCCGCCGCAGCGCCGTCGCGCAGGGCACCCTGAACGCGCTCGCAAGTCTCTTCTACGGCATCCTCGAGAGCCGCCCGGGACTGCCCCGCTGAGGCCCGGCCAGCGGCCGCCCGCGGCGCCCGTCTGGTAACATCGCCCGCCAGCCGAAGCCCTCTCTTCGACCCTCCCGTGAGGAATCCCGCATGAGCCACCGCGAAGTCGAGCTGTTCACGTCCGAGTCGGTCACCGAAGGTCATCCGGACAAGATCTGCGACCAGATCTCCGACGCGGTGCTCGACGAAGTCCTCCGCCACGACCCCTTCGGCCGGGTCGCCTGCGAGACGCTGGTCGCCACCGGCCTGGTCGTCATCGCCGGCGAGATCACCACCCAGGCCAACCTCAACTTCCAGAGCGTCGCCCGCAACACCATCCGGGAGATCGGCTACAACGACGGGTCCCTGCGCTTCGACGCCGAAGGCTGCGCGGTGCTCAACGCCATCGGCCGGCAGTCCGTCGACATCGCGCTCGGCGTCGACCGCGACGGTGCGGGCGACCAGGGTCTGATGTTCGGGTTCGCCTGCTCCGAGACGCCGCAGCTGATGCCGTTGCCGATCATGCTCGCCCACGGACTGACCCGGCGGCTGGCCCAGGCGCGCCACGGACGCGAGATCGCCTGGCTGCGCCCCGACGGCAAGAGTCAGGTCACGGTCGAATACGCGGACGGCAAGCCTCGGCGAGTTCACACCGTCGTGGTCTCGACCCAGCACGCCGACGGCATCGAGCACGACGAGATCCGCAACGAAGTGCTCGAGAAGATCGTCCGTCCGGTGGTCCCGGCGCACCTGCTCGACGAGCGCACCATCCTGCACGTGAACCCCACCGGCCACTTCGTGATCGGCGGTCCGCACGGGGACTCCGGCCTGACCGGACGCAAGATCATCGTCGACACCTACGGCGGCTACGGCCGCCACGGCGGCGGCGCGTTCTCGGGCAAGGATCCGACGAAGGTGGACCGCTCGGCCTGCTACATGGCTCGCTACATCGCCAAGAACCTGGTCGCGGCCGGCCTCGCCGAGCGCGCCGAGGTCCAGCTCGCCTACGCCATCGGCGTCGCCGAGCCGGTTTCGGTCCGGGTCGACACCTTCGGCACCGGCGCGGTGGACGAAGGCCGGCTCGAAGCGCTGGTGCGCGAGCACTTCCCGCTCACCCCGCGCAGGATCATCGAGCACCTGGACCTGCGCCGGCCGATCTACCGCGCGACCGCGGTCTACGGCCACTTCGGCCGCGAGGAGCCCGGCTTCACCTGGGAGCGGTCGGACAAGGCGGCCGAGCTGCGTCAGGCGGCGAAGATCCCCGGCCGGGTGCCGGCCGTCGCCGGCTGAGGCATTCGCGTCGCCGCCGGGCGGCGCCGGAGTCGCGGCGACGGCGGGTGGTCCGCGCGGAGCGACGAGATGAAACGCCAGACGGTGGTCCGCATCCTGCGGGAGACCGGCCAGCTGCTCGAGCTGAAGGGGGAGAACCCCTTCCGGGTGCGGGCCTACGAGAACGCGGCCCGTGCGGTCGACGGGATGACCGAGGATCCCCAGGAGCTGCTCGAGGCGGGCACCCTGGCCGAGGTGCCCGGGATCGGACCGGGGCTGGTCACGGCGATCGCCGAGATCGTCCACGGCGGCCGGCTGGCCCAGCTCGACGAGCTCCAGCGCGAGTTCCCTCCCGGCCTGCTCGACCTGTTCCGGCTCCCGGGGCTCGGGCCGAAGCGGATCCGGACCCTGTTCCGCGAGCTCGGGGTCGGCTCGCCGGCGGATCTCGAGCGCGCCTGTCGCTCGGGCGCCGTCGCCGCGCTGCCCGGCTTCGGCGCCAAGACCGAGCAGAAGATCCTGGCCGGGCTGGCCGAGCTCGGGCGCCACGCCGAGCGCCACTTGCTGTCGGAGGCGCGCGCCGTGGCCGAAGCCCTCCTCGAGCACCTCGCCGGGCATCCGGCGGTGCGGCGGGCAGAGATCGCCGGCAGCCTGCGGCGCTGGTGCGAGACCATCGGCGATCTCGACTTCGTCGCGGCCGTCGCCGCCGCGGACCGCGCCGAGGTCGCCCGCCACTTCGCCGCGGCCCCGGACGTGGAGGAGGTGACGGGAACCGGAGAGACGAAAGTCTCGATCCTCCTCGCGCGCGGCATGCAATCCGACCTGCGCATGGTGGAGGAGAGCGAGCTCGCCTCGGCTTGGCATCACTTCACCGGCAGCAAGGAGCACAACGTCGCCCTGCGCACCCGGGCGCGGCAGCGCGGCCTGACCCTCAACGAATACGGCCTGTTCCGCGGCGAGGAGAGGATCCCCGTCGCCGTCGAGGCCGACATCTACCGCGAGCTCGGGCTCGCCCCGGTGCCGCCGGAGATGCGCGAGGGCCTGGGCGAGATCGAGCTCGCCGAGCGGGGACCGCTGCCCGTCCTGCTCGAACCCGACGACCTGCGCGGCACCTTCCACGTCCACTCGACCTGGAGCGACGGCACGGCGTCGATCGAGCAGATGGCGCGGGCCGCGGGCCGGCTCGGCTGGGAGTACCTGGGGATCGCGGACCACTCGCGCGCGGCGGCATACGCCGGGGGGCTGGATCCGGACCGGGTGCGCGAGCAGTGGCGCGAGATCGACGCCTGGAACTCTGCGGGAGAGGTCCCGTTCCTGTTCAAGGGGACGGAGTGCGACATCCTCCAGGACGGCAGCCTGGACTTCCCGGACGATCTCCTGCTCGGCTTCGACTATGTCGTCGTCTCGGTCCACTCGCGCTTCCGCATGCCGCGCGAGGAGATGACGGCGCGCATCTCGCGCGCGGTCGGACACCCCTGCACGACGTTCCTGGGCCATCCCACCGGGCGGCTGCTGCTGGCGCGGGAGGGCTACGAGCTGGATCTCGAGGCCGTCCTCGACGCCGCCGAGGCCGCCGGGGTGGTGGTCGAGATCAACGCCAACCCGCACCGCCTGGACCTCGACTGGCGGCCCCTGCGCAACTGGCTCGGGCGAGGCTGCTCGACCTCGATCCACCCCGACGCGCATTCGCCGCACGGCCTCGAGGACGTCCGCTACGGCGTCGGCGTGGCGCGCAAGGCCGGGACGACCGCCGGGCAGGTCCTCAACGCGCGACCGCTGGACGCCGTCCGGGAGTACTTCGCCGCCCGCCGCGAGCGGGCGCGTGGGCTGCTCGGCGGGGAGACCCGGAGCTGAGCGCCGTGCCCCCGCGCGTGGTCGTCGCGGGCTGCGGCTTCGCGGGTTTCTCGCTGCTCCGGCGCCTGAGCGCGGACCGTTTCGATCTCACCCTGGTCACGCCCCGCAACTACTTCCTGTTCACCCCGCTGCTGCCCTCCGCGGCGACGGGTTCGGTCGAGTTCCGCTCCATCGTCGAGCCGGCGCGGCGGCGGCTGCGCGCGGTGCGCGTTCTCGAGGGCCGCGCGACCAGCGTCGACTGGGAGGCGCGGTCGCTCGCAGCGCGCTCCGCCGTCGGCGACCTGCCGTTCGGGGTCCCGTTCGACCTCCTGGTGGTCGCCGTCGGCTCGCGCAGCGCGGACTTCGGCGTCCCCGGCGTGCGCGAGCACGCGGTCGGGTTCACCAGCGTGGAGGACGCACGGGCGGTGCGGCGCCGGATCCTCGAGCAGTTCGCCTTCGCCTCGGTGCCCGGCCTCGGGGAGGAAGAGATCGACACGTCCCTGCGCTTCGTCGTCTGCGGCGGCGGCCCGACCGGCGTCGAGGTGGCGGCCGAGATCCACGACCTGCTCGAAGAGGAGCTCGCCCGCGCCTTCCCGTCGCTCGCCCACCGCGCCCGCGTCGTCCTGGTCGAGGCCGGCGGACGTCTCCTGGCGGCGTTCGACGACGCCCTGTCCGACTACGCCTCGCGCCACTTCCGCAGGGAGGGGATCGAGGTGCGCACGGGCAGCCCGGTGCGGGCGATCGGCGCCGGGCGCGTCGAGCTCTCCGGCGGCGAGTCGATCCGCTGCGGACTGACCGTCTGGGCCGCGGGCACCGAGCCCGACCCGTTCGTCCGCGAGCTCGGCGCGCCGCTCGACCGGCGGGGAAGGGTCGTCGTCGACAGCTCCTTCGCGGTGCCCTCCCGCCCCGGAGTTTTCGCCGTCGGCGACTGCGCGGCCTTCGGCGATCCGCCGCTGCCGGCGACGGCCCAGGTCGCGCAGAAGCAGGGCGCGCACCTGGCCGGCGTCCTGGTCGCCCTCGAGCGCGGGCGGAAGCCGACCCCGTTCCACTACCGCTCGCTGGGGATGCTCACCTACATCGGCGGCCGCCGCGCGCTCGCCGACCTGCCCGGCGTCAAGTGGAGCGGGTGGGGCGCCTGGCTCTTCTGGCGCTCGGTCTACGTGACGCGACTGGTCAGCCTCTCGAACAAGGCCAAGGTCCTGTTCGACTGGCTCAAGGCGCGTCTCTTCGGACGCGACCTCGCGCGCTTCTGAACCGCCCTCGAACCAGCGGTGAATTCCCGTCGGGGTGGGCGTAGGGCCAGCCTTCACGTCTCCGGTCGTCGGCGCGCCAGCGCCGTCGGGCCGAGAAGACGACATGCGGAAAGACTTTCTGTTGAAGGGAAAGACTCCCGCCAGGCCGAAGCCCCGGGACCGGGATCACTGGCCGATGCCTCTTCCTTCCCATCACTGAAAGCCTGTGTGAAGCCCGGGCTCCGGATGTCGTCCGAGGGCTGGAGAGAGGACCGATGGAGTTCCGGCTGGTTCGTCAGCTCCGGACGCCGAGGAAGAGATAGACGGCGAGCAGGGAGAAGAGCACGCTCGGGCTCCACACCGCGACCACCGCGGGCAGGGCGCCCACCTCCCCGAGCTTGGTGAAGATGGCGTAGATCGCCAGGAACACCATCCCCAGGATGATCGACATGCCCAGGCCGTAGAGCGCGCCCCGGCGCTGCAGGCGGAAAGCGAAGGGCAGGCCGACCAGCGCCATGACGACGGAGCCCACCGGAAAGGCGACCTTGTTCTGGAGCGCGACCTCGTACTTCGGCTGTGGTTGGCCGCTGTCGCGCAACTCCCCGACGTAGTCCGCGAGCTCGCCGAAGGACATCTGCGACGGATACCGCGGCTCGGCCGCGAAGAAGGACGGCTCCTCCGGGATGTCGATCCGGACCGGCGCGGTGAACGGCTGGTAGTCCAGCTGCTCCCGGCCGGAGAAGCTGCGTACCCAGCCGCCGTTCATCACCCAGCCGTCGGCCGTGTGGTAGGCCTCCGCCGCGTAGAGGCGCGCCACCAGACGGTGTTGTTCGTCGAACTCGAACACTTGCAGCCTCTGGATCGTCTGGCGCCGCTCGTCGTAGGACAGGAAGTTGTACATGAAGTGCCCGTGGCCGAGCATCCACTGTTTGTCCGCGCTGCGGTAGCTGCGCTGGCTCGGCCGGCCCCGGATCCGGTCCTTGGCCTCGGTGACCTTCTGGTTCGACGCCGGCAGCACCTGGGCCTGGAGGAAGGTCGCGGCGATGGCCACCAGCACCGCTCCCGTGACCGCGGGGACCGAGAGCCGGTAGAGGCTGACACCGAGCGCCCGGCAGGCCGTGACCTCGTTGGAGCGGGCCAGGAGGCTGAAGGTGACCAGCGTCGTGACCAGGACCGCGAGCGGAGCGATGTCGAAGGCCATCTGGAGCGCTTGGTACTTGTAGTAGCGCAGGAGTACGGTCGTCGCGGGGTGGTTCTTGAGGATGTCGTCGATGTTCTGGGTGAAGTCGAAGATGACCTGGAGAGAGATGCCCGAGAGCATCACCAGACCGAGCACGAAGCCGAAGCGGCGCAGGACGTAGCGGTCCAGCAGGTTGGGGAAGATGACCCGGAAGCGCGGCAACCGGACGACGATGCGCCTCCGACGGTCGCCGCTCTGCCCCGTCTCGCCGCCTCGTCGCGTCGCGCGGGTCCGGGCGCGGCGGTCGGCCCGCTCCTGGAGCAGCCGGCCGGTGGCGCCCGCGAGCCACGCCGGAACCGCGATCCGTCCGAGCAGGCTCGCGATCGGAGAGCGGTCGCGATTGCGCACGACGATCAGGAAGACACCGGCCAGACCGAGGACGAGGTTGGGCAGCCACATGGCGACGACCGGAGAGAGGCTGCCGACCCTCGCCGCCTCCTCGCCCTGCGTGATCATCACGTGATAGACGACGACGATCCCGATCGAGAGCGCGAAGCCCGAGGACTTGCTGCCGCGGCGGTTGTTGAAGGCGAGCGGGAGCGCGAGCAGGCCCAGGACGACGCAGGCGAACGGGATCGAGAACATCTTCTGCTGGTTGACGCGGGCCAGCCGACGCTGCTCGACGGGCCGGTCCGGGTCGCGCGCCAGGGCTTCGAGCTCGGAGTAGTCGAGCGAGCGGGGATCGCGGTGGCTGAGCAGCTTCTCGCGCTCTCCCGACGCGAAGCGGTCCTGGATCACCTGCCGGAGCTTGTCGTAGCGGCGGGTCTGGTAGTGGTCCGGCCGGTTGAAGTCGTAGGTGTGCTGGATCGCGTCGTCGAGACGCAGGATCACCTGCTCGCCCTGATCGGCGAGCTCCAGACCGCCGTGCCGCGCCACGACGACGTTGGTCGGCTCGTCGCCCCCGGGCACGGCGTCGGCGAGGAAGACCCCGTCCCAGTCGCCGCCGCGCGGCGGCGCGTCGAAGACGTAGAGCACCTTGCCCTGGAACTCGTTGTAGAAGACGCGGGGCTCGAACTGCGAGCCCAGGGTCTGGGTCGCGATGTCCACCAGCATTCGCGACAGCGTGGTGTTGCCGCGCGGCAGGACGTGGAACATCAGGAAGGTGTTGAGCAGGCCCAGCGCCAGCGAGAACAGGAGCACGGGGCGCAGCAGCCGGTACAGGCTCACGCCGCAGGCGCGCAGTACCACCAGCTCGCTGTCGGAAGCCATGCGGCCGACGCCCAGGAGCACGCCGAGCAGCAGCGCCATCGGCAGCGTCAACACGACGATCGAGGGCATCGAGTAGAGCAGGAGCTTGCCCACGGTCGCCGCGGGGAGACCGCGGCGGATGATCATCTCGGCGAAGTCGAAGAATTGCTGGACGAGCAGGATGAGGGTGTAGACGAGCAGGCCGAGACCGAACGGTCCGAGGATCTCGCGCAGCAGGTAACGGTCGATGCGGCTCCACATCGGAGCCGCGATTCTACGGTCCGGAGCGGCCCACCCGCGGAAGATTTCCCGTAGGGGTGGGCGTGCGGCCGGCCTTCACGCCTTCCGGCAGACAGCGCGTCAGCGCCGTCGGTCCGAAAGAACCACGACCGAAAGACTTTCTGTTGAAGCAAAGGACTCGCGGCAGACCGGCGCCGCGGGACCGGGAGCGCCGGCCGAAGCCCCCGCCTTTCCCTTCATTGGAAGTCTCCGTCGTTCGCTTGCCGGGCGTCGGCTCCGGCTCCCGAGCCGGACGGTTTACGTTGCAATTACGCTTTGCAGGAGAGCGGCGAGCCAGAGAGAATGCGCCGATGGCCGTCCTGCTCGAGCGGGTTTACCGTTTCTCCGCCAGCCACCTCTACCGCCGCCCCGAGTGGAGCGAAGAGGAGAACCGGCGCCGCTTCGGCCGCTGCGCGAACCTGCCGGGCCACGGCCACAACTACCGGCTGACGGTCCGGGTGGTGGGGGAGCCCGATCCGGAGACGGGCTTTCTCGTCGATCTGGGCGAGCTCGACCGTCGGGTCCGCGAGCGGGTCCTGGATCTCGTCGACCACCGCCATTTGAACGAGGCGGTCGAGGAGTTCGCCGCCGGCCGCAAGATCCCCAGCGGCGAGAACGTCGTGCTCTGGGTCCGCGACCAGCTCGAGGGACACCTGCCGGCCGGTTGCCGCCTCGACTCCCTGCGCCTCGCCGAGGACGACGACCTGGCAGCGACCTGGCAGCGCTGAGCACGATTCCCGTAGGGGTGGGCGTGATTCCCGCCTCCTCGCCTGCCGGCTGGCGCCGCGCCAGCGCCGTCGGCCCGAAGATCGAAAACGAAACACGAAAAGCCTCCTGTTGAAATGGAAGGGCACCCAGTGGACCGAGGCCCCGGGTCCCGAGGCGAGGCGCCGAAGCCCCCCGCCGTTCCCTTCACTGAAAGTCTCTGTTGGGCCGGACCTCTGGCACGGTCACCCTCTCGCCCTCGCGAGCCGTTTCGCGAAGGGGAGCCGCGGAGAAGGGGAGTGCGACGTGCTCGGCTTGACGAATGCGGGAGCGGCTCCCAGAATGAATCCATGAGTGGCGAGCAGCCCGGGACCGGGTGGGTCGAGATGAAGCTCCGCGGGTTGATCGTCGATCCGAACAGCGAGGCGCCGGTCGTGATCCTGCGGGAGGAGGGGGGGAGCCTCTACCTGCCGATCTGGATCGGCGTCTTCGAGGCCAACGCGATCGCCCTGGCGGTCGAGGGGGTCGAGCTCCGGCGCCCGATGACCCACGACCTGATGCGCGGACTGCTCGAATCGCTGGGTGCGACGCTGCGACGGGTCGAGATCCACTCCCTCCTGGAGGGCACCTTCCACGCCCGACTCCTGCTCACCGCGAGCGACGGCGAGGAGCTCGTCGTCGATTCGCGCCCGAGCGACGCGATGGCGCTCGCCCTGCGCACGGGCGCACCGATCTGGACCGCGCGCGAGGTGCTCGATCAAGCCGTCTCCACCTCCCGGGCCTACGAGAGCCCGGACGAGGACAAGCTCCGCGAGTGGCTCGAGCAGGCGCGCCCGGAGGACCTGGGCAAGTACCCCATGTGATCCAGTTCACTCGACGCAAAAGCTTTAGATTCAGATCTTTGCGAGAATTGTCGGCGCGCCGACAGGGATCTGCGACCCGGGTGGCATCGTAGCTTGACCGGCGTCGGCGCCTTCCGTACACTCGCCGCGTCCGATGATCCTGACGATCACGAATCAGAAGGGCGGAGTCGGCAAGACGACGACCGCGATCAACCTCTCGGCGGCCCTCGCCAGCAAGGGCCTGCGCACGCTGCTCGTCGATCTCGATCCGCAGTCCAACAGCTCGATGTCCTTCCTGGACGTCCATAGCCTGGAGCGGACCGTCTTCGACGCGCTGGTCACCGAGGAAGTGGCGCTGGCCGAAGTGATCCGGCCGGCGGACAAGGTCCCCAACCTCTTCATCGCGCCCTCGTCGATCGCGCTCGCCAAGCTGGAAGCGAAGCTGCTCGGCGACATCGACAGCCACTTCCGGCTCAAGGACGCGCTGGCGCCGATTCTCGCCGACTACGACTTCGTCCTGCTCGACACGCCACCGACGCTCGGAATCATCACCGTCAACGCGCTCGTCGCCGCGACCCACGTGCTGATTCCGATCCAGTCCAGCTACTTCGCGCTGGAGGGAACCGACGACCTGCTCGAGACGATCGACAAGGTCAAGGCCCGCGCCAATCCGCAGCTCCAGATCCTGGGCGCCGTGATCACGCTTCACGACAAGCGCACGCTGTTGGCCAAGGACATCGTCGACCAGATCCAGAAGGTGTTCGGCGAGAAGCTCTTCGAGACCGATCATCACCAAGAGCGTCCGGCTCGAGGAGAGCCCGGCCTACAAGGAATCGATCTTCTCCTTCGCGCCGCGCTCGAGCGGGGCCTACGAGTACTACAAGCTCTCCGAGGAGGTGCTCAGCCGTGTCTGAGGCGACCGCCGGCAAGCGAGGTCTCCCTGTCCGGGTGAAGATGCGCCACTCGGCACACTTCGTGGACGAGTTGACCACCCGCCACGAGGCACCGGTCGGGCGGCTCCTGCCGCTCTCGGCGGTCCAGGCCGATCCGGCCCAGCCGAGGCGAGAGGTGGGCGACCTGTCCGACCTGGTGGCCTCGATCCGGGAGAAGGGCGTCCTGGAACCGATCCTCGTGCGCGCGCAACCGGCGAGCGGCGAGAGGGGGCCGCGCTACACGATCGTCGCGGGGGAGCGGCGCTACCGGGCCGCGCTCGAAGCCGGCCTCTACGAGATCCCCGCGATCGAGCTCGAGGTGAGCGAGCAGGAGGCGCTCGAGATCACCCTGATCGAGAACCTCCAGCGCCGGGACCTGTCGCCGTTCGAGGAGGCCGAGGGCTACCACGCGCTGGGCGAGCTCCACGGCTACACGCAGGAGCGGATCGCCCAAGCGGTCGGGAAGTCGCGCTCCCTGGTCGCGGAGAGCCTGGCCCTTCTGCAGATCCCGCCCGAGCTCCGGGAGGTGGCCGCCGGACTCGGGATCCGCACGCGTTCGGTTCTGCTGGAGGTTGCCCGCCTCGGGAACCCCGCCAAGATGAAGACGCTCCTCGAGAAGATCGGACGCCAAGGCCTCAGCCGGGACGACGTCCGGAGAGACACCCGCGAGCCCAAGCGCCCGTGCGGGAGCGACCGGCAGCGCTCGACGCAAGCCGTTCGTCTTCAAGTTCAAGGCCCCGGACCGCAGGTTCCAGCTCCAGCTCAGCTTCCGCCAGAGCACGGTGGACCGTGAGGACCTGATCCGGGCCCTGGAAGAGATCCTCGAAGGCCTCAAGACCTCGGAAGAGGAGTAGCGGCAGGCGTCCCATCCGGCCTGTCCTGGGAGCACGGAGATACCGTCATGCAGGTCCGCAGGTTTACATAATCTATCTTATCGGACACTGATACCACGTAGATTCCAGACCCTCCTCGGCCTCCGTGTCACGCCTCCGGGCAGCGCCTCGCCGCCCTCCGACAGAAACTGCACCTAGCGGGATCTGACAGCCGGCCATTCGAGCCCGCCTCGCCGACTCCCGCTCCGCGGCTCCGTCATTCGGTCACCGGAGGCTCGGCGCCTACCGCGCCCCATCCCGCGCCGAAGGCGCCAGGCCTTCCGTCTTTCCTTCTCTGAAAGTCTTTGCTTTGAAGCTTCGGTACGGCAGAGCCCGGGTACCCGTCGGGCTCGCCCGCGGCGGGCCTCAGCCCGTCAGGACCTGAAGCGCGCTGCGGCGCCGGGCCGAAGCCGAACCGGCCGCGCCCTCCGCCATCGGCGCGTCGGCGGCCTCCAGCTCTTCGCCGAGGAGGCTGTGCGGCAGGCCCTTCGAGATCCGGACCGGAACCAGCGTGCCCGTGGCCGCCGTGGACTCGAAGTGCACGATGCGGTTGCAGGAGGTGCGGCCGACGAGCTGGCCCGGCTCGCGCCCGGGTCCGGTCACCAGGACCTCGAGGCGCGCGCCTTCGAGGCCGCGATGGGTCTCCGCCTGGATCCGGTCCTGGGCGTCGAACAGGCGCTGCAGGCGCTCGCTGGCGACCGCCGGGGCGATGTCGCCGTCGAGGCGCGTCGACGCCGTCCCCGGGCGCGGCGAATAGCAGAATGCGTAGACCGCCGAGAACCGGGCCCTCTCGAGCAGCTCCAGCGTGGCCTCGAAGTCGGTTTCGGTCTCGCCCGGGAAGCCGACGATCAGGTCGGTCGAAACCGCCGCCGTCGGCCGCGCGGCCCGGATCGCGGCGACCAGGTCGAGGTACTCGGAGATCGTGTAACCGCGTCCCATCCGCCGTAACGTCCGGTCGCTCCCGGACTGGACCGGGAGGTGCAGGTAGTCGCAGATGTTGGCGTGACGGCGCAAGCGGTCGATCATCCGGGGCGTGAAGTCGCGCGGATAGGACGTGACGAAGCGCAGCCGGCGCAGACCGGGAAGCGGTGCCACGGCGTCGAGCAGATCCGCGAAGTCCGCGTTGCCGCCCGGCTCGCGCCAGTGGTTCACCGTCTGGCCCAGCAGCTCGATCTCGAGGAATCCGAAATCGAGGAGGTGCCGCACCTCGCCGACGACGTCGGCGAGCGGCCGGCAGCGCTCCGGACCGCGGGTCGTGGGGACGATGCAGAAGGTGCAGCGCTTGTCGCACCCTTCGATCACCGTGACCATCCCCTTGAAACCGTCCGCGCGCGAGACGGCGTCGAGCTCGTAGCGCCGTCGCTCGGGGAAGCCGGTGGCGACGAAGCGCTCCCCCGCCGCCAGGCGCGGCAGCAGGGCGGTGAGCTCCCCCACCCGCGCCGGTCCGAGCACGAAGTCGAGATCCGGGACCCGCTCCAGGGCCCGCTCCCCCTCCTGCTGCGCCACGCAGCCGCACAGGCCGATCCGCAGCTGCGGCCGGGAGGCCTTGAGCCGCCGGTACTCGCCCAGCCGCGAGTAGACCTTCTGTTCGGCCTTGTCGCGGACGCTGCAGGAGTTCAGCAGGATCAGGTCCGCCTGGTCGGGCGATCGGGTGGGCAGCACGCCGGCCTGCATGAGCTGGCCGGCGAGCCGCTGGCTGTCCAGCTCGTTCATCTGGCAACCCCAGGTCTCGACGTAGAACCGCCGCGGGGCGAACCCGCCGGCCGGTGCGGCGGCATCGGCTCGCCGCGTCATGGCGGCGGCGTCTCGGAGCCCACGACCACCGGCTCTCCGGGCTCGGCCTCCTCGGTCTTGGGGAGCACGGGCGTCGGCTCCAGATCCACCCCCTCGCGCAGCCATCCCGGCAGAGCGCCCGCGCGGCGCCCCTCCTCGAGGAAGGCCTCGACCTGCTTCGGGCCCTCTTCGACCTCGTGGCGCGCGGACTCGAGCTCGGCCAGGACGCGGTCCCACTCGGGCTTGATCTCGCTGTCGCGCCGATAGGGGTCGTCGGCGGCGTAGAAGCGCCGCCGCAGCTCCGCCGCCTCGCCCTCGAGCCGCTCGATCGACTCGGAAGCGTCGTGCCAGCGCTTGCGGATCTCGAGGCCGCTCTGGCGCCACCACTCCTCGTCGTGGCCGCCCGCCGTCGGAGCCGCGGCCGCGGAATCCGCCTCGTCGCCCTCGTTGGCCGGCCGTGCGATGGTCAGCTTCTGGTCCTTCGCCCAGTCCGCGAGGTTCTTGTCGTTGATCACCGCGACCGGAGCGGGCGCGGACCGTCGGCGCTCGCGCTCCTTGGCGGCGGCGTCGACCAGCGCCTTCGACGCTGGCACCGGCGCGGCGCCGTCCGTCGTCCCGGGATCGAGCACCACGACCGTCTGCGGCTTGGGCGTCGCCACCGGATCCTCCGACGGCGGCGCTTCGGCCGGCGGAGGCGCGGCGAGCGTGCGCGGCGGCAAGGGCTGACGCTGCGGCTGCGACGAGCCGCAACCGGAGCAGAGCAGCACCGCGAGCAGGAGCGGCGCTCCCGCGATCCGGACGCCCACGGTCGGACCGAGACGGACTTGCCGGTCAGGCTCTGCCATAGCGGTCCTCCAGACGTACCACGTCCTCGAGCTCCGGCGTCGAGACCTCGAACAGGTCGCACCCCTCCGGACCCGCGATCATCCGGTGCCGGGTCGGCGGCACGACATGGTAGGACTCGCCCTCGACCAGGCTCCGGGTGACCAGCTCGCCGTCCTCCTCCACCTGGAGGTCGATGCGCCCACGCGCCACCAGGAACGTCTCGTCCTTGCGCTCGTGGTATTGGAGCGAGAGGGCCTGGCCCGGCTCGATGTGCAGGACCTTGCCCACGTAGCGCTCGGTGCTGGCGAAGATCAGCTCGTGGCCCCAAGGCTTGTCGACACGGCGGACTGGGAAGTTCATGCCTTCTCTCTCTTGCCTTCCGGCCCTCGGGTCCGCGAGCGGAGATAGGCCTCGACCTCGTCCGCCGTCGCCAGGTCGCAGCAGTGGATCGCGACCGGCTCGAGCTGGCTCACGTCCAACACCGCGGCGAGGCGCTTCAGGCGTCCGATGGAGCGCGGGTGGACGGAGAACCGGCGCAGTCCCAGACCGAGAAGCACCGGGAGGCAGCGTTCGTCCGACGCCATCTCGCCGCACAGACTCACCGGAATCTCCGCGGCGCGCCCCGCATCCAGAACGAAGCGTAGCATGCGCAGGATCGCGGGATGCAGCGGCTGGTACAGGTCGGCGACCTGCCGGTTGTTGCGGTCCACGGCCAGCGAGTACTGGATCAGGTCGTTGGTCCCGAGGGCGAAGAAGTCGACCTCCCGCGCCAGGACGTCGGCCATCATCGCGGCGGCCGGCACCTCGATCATGATCCCGACCTTGTACCTCCGGGCGCGCGGCAGGCCCTCGGCGTCGAGCTCGGCCGCGATCTTTTCGAGCCACGACCGGAAGGTACGCACCTCCTCGACCCGGCTGACCATCGGCGCCATGATCCACAGCTCACGGCGCGCCCCCGAGCGCAGCAGAGCCCGCAGCTGGACGTGGAAGATCTGCGGCCGGGCGAGCGTCAGGCGGATCCCGCGCAGGCCCAGCACCGGGTTCTCCTCGGCGCTCTCCATCATCTCGCGCGCCAGCTTGCGGCCCCCCAGGTCGTAGGTGCGGATCGTCGCCGGGAAGGGAGCGGCCGACTGGATCAGCTTGCGGTAGATCCGCAAGTGGTCGCTCTCCGTCGGCAGCCGGGGATCGGTCTCCATGTAGAGGAACTCGCTGCGGTAGAGGCCGATGCCTCGCGCGCCGCTGCGACGGTACTCGTCCAGCTCCTCCGGCAGGTCGATGTTCGCCATCAGCTCGATCGCCACGCCGTCGGCGGTGAGCGCCGGCTGGTCGCTCGACTCGACGGCCACCGAAACCGAGCGGCGGTCCTCGAGCCGGGCGCCGGAGTATCGCTCGAGGACCTCGGCGGTCGGGTGCAGGACGACCACCCCTTCCTGCCCGTCGACGACCATCGGGTCCTCGTTCGTCACCAGCTCGGTGACGCCTTCGACGCCCGCCACCGTCGGGATCCCGAGCGAGCGCGCGATGATCGAAGTGTGCGACGTCCTGCCGCCGGCCTCGACCACGAAGCCGACCACGTTGGCCCGCCCCAGGCGGATCGCCTCCGACGGCACGAGGTCGTCGGCGACCAGGATGACGTCGCCTTCCACCTCGGAGATCTCGTGCTGGGCGATCCCTTGCAGCGTGCGCAGAAGCTGGCGCGAGACGTCCTCGAGGTCCTGCCCCCGCTCGCGCAGGTACTCGTCGTCGATCTTCGCGAAGCGCTTGGCCACCTCGAGCGAGGCTTCGTGGACCGCCCACTCGGCGTTGACCCGGTCGCGCTGGATCCGGCGCTCGATCTCGCTGATGAAGCTGCGGTCTCCGAGCAGGAGCTGGTGAGCGTCGAAGATGGCGGCGAGCTCCTGTCCGAAGAGCCGACCGACGTTGCGCCGTGTCTTCTGGATGCCCCGCTTGGTCTCGCCGCACGCGGAGCGGAATCGCTCCAGCTCGGGCTCGACGCCATCTTCGGGAATCGGGATGCGGAAGACCTCGAGGTCCCGCTTGGCGACCACCACGGCGCGGCCGATGGCGATGCCGTCCGAGACTCCCATCCCGGAAAGCTGGCGCATGCGCGTGCGCGCGCTCATCGGACCACCCGTCTCACTCCCGCTTCTCCAAAGCGATCCGCGAACAGCGCGCTCACCGCGACCAGTGCCGCGGCCTGGTCCTCGCCGCTGCAGCGCAACGTCAGAGCCGTACCTTGCGAGGCGCCGCGGCCCAGGATGCCGAGGATGCTCTTGGCGTCGATCTCCTCGCCGTCCTCGAAGACGAGCAGGATCTCGCTGGCGAAGGTCGAAGCCCGCTGGACGAGCTTGGCGGCCGCGCGCGCGTGGAGTCCGAGGCGATTGACCACCTGGATCCGCTCCTCAATCACCGCTCGGGTCCCCGCCGCGGAAGGGGGCGTGGTCGAGCGCCCCGGCGCGACAGATGCTGCGCCGGCCCTTGATCTCCAGCCAACGCGCCGCGTCCTCGAGCCGTTGCTCGCCGGTCACCGTACATCCCAGGCGGACGATCATCGGCAGGTTGACCCCCGAGACGACTTCGACGCGGCCGGTCTCGCGCAGGCCCAGCGCCGCGTTCGAGGGCGTGTCGCCGAACATGTCGGTGAGGATGAGGACGCCGTCGCCATGGTCGAGCAGGTCGACCTCGGCTCCGATCCGGCGGCGGGCCTCGTCGATGCCTTCGCTCCAGTCGAGCGAGAGCGCGCGGAAGTTCGGCAGCTCGCCGGCGATCGTCTCGCCGGCGGAGAGCAGCTCGGCGGCCAGGCCACCGTGCGTCACGATCAGAACTCCGATCATCTTCGGTCCCGGGTCAGCTCGCGGTGACTGCGGCGGGCCCGCCAACCGGCCGCCGCGAGGCGATCGGCGAGCCGCTCGACGACCGCCACGGAGCGGTGCCTGCCGCCCGTGCAGCCGATGCCCACGGTGAGGTAGCTCCGGTTCTCCTGACGATACCGTGGCAGCAGGAACGCGAGCAGCTCGCCGAGGCGGTCCACGAGGGCGCCGAAGTCGGGTTGTCCCTCCAGGAAGTCGAGCACCGTCTCGTCGAGACCGGTCTCTTCGCGCAGCTCCGGGACGAAGTGCGGATTCGGGAGGAATCGGACGTCGAAGAGCAGGTCGCATCCGGGCGGAACGCCGTGCTTGAACCCGAAGCTCAGCAGCGTGATCGCCATCGGCGGCTCGTGGCCGCTGTCGCGGCCGAACTCGCGGTAGATCAGGCTGCGGATGTCGTGCACCGACCAGTCGGAGGTGTCCAGCACCAGGTCCGCGGCGCCGCGGAGGTCCGCCAGCAGCTCGCGCTCGTCGCGCACCGCGTCGAGGACGGGACGGTCGGTGCCCAGCGGATGCGGCCGCCGGGTCTCCGAGAACCGGCGAACCAGCGCCTCGTCGGAGGACTCGAGGAAGACCAGGGTCGGGGCCAGCTGCGCTCGATTCAGCGACTCCCAGAGGCGCGGCGCGTCTGCCGCGAATCCGGGAGCGCGCAGATCCGCGACCACCGCGATGCGCCGCCGACCGCCGGTCAGCGCGACCGGATCGCCCAGGAAGCGGTCCAGCAGCGGCAGGGGCAGGTTGTCCACCACGGCGTAACCGAGGTCCTCGAAACAGTTGGCCACCGTGCTCTTGCCCGAGCCGGAGAGCCCCGTGATCAGGACCAGGCTAGCGCGGTCGTCGCGTCCGGTTGCGCTCAATCTGCTCCTCCAGCTTCCGCGCGAAATCCCGCGCGGAGTGCGTCCCCTGGAGCTTCAGGACGTGGTTGCGCGCGGCGATCTCGACCAGGTTGGCGACGTTGCGCCCGATCGCGATCGGCATGCGGATGTACGGACAGGGCGTCTCGAGCACCGTGTAGACGGTTTCGTCGAGCCCCAGGCGGTCGTAGGGCTTGCCTTCCTGCCACGACTCGAGCTCGACGACCAGGTCGATCGCCTTGCGCGCCCGGACCGCAGCCAGTCCGAACAGGTCCTTGACGTTGACGATTCCCAGCCCGCGCAGCTCCATGTGATGCTGCAGCGGCTCCTCGGAGAACCCGATCAGCTCGCCGCTCGGGTAGCGCTTGATCGCCACCCGGTCGTCGGCCACCAGGCTGTGGCCACGGGTGATCAGGTCGAGCGCCGCCTCGCTCTTGCCCACGCCGCTCGAACCCAGCAGCAGCACTCCCAGTCCGTAGATGTCGAGCAACGTCCCGTGGATCCGGGTCGACGGGACCAGGTGGTCCTCGAGGAAGTAGCTGATCCTCTTGATCACCGCCGAAGACATCGCCGGCGACGTCAGGAGAGGGACGTCGCGCTCCGCGCAGGCGTTGGAGAGCTCGGGTAGCGGCAACAAGCCCTTGGTGACCACGAGGGCCGGGACCGGCTGCGCGGCGACCCGGTCGCAGCGCTCCTCGCGCTCGGCTTCGGAGAGCGTCTTGAGATACTCGAGCTCGCTCTCGCCGACGATCTGGACCCGCCCCGGCTTGATATAGGCGTAGTAGCCGGCGAACGCCAGCCCGGGCTTCTGGACCCGCGGATGGGTGATCCGGTTATCGAGGTGATCGGCCCCGCTGAGGACGTTCAGGCGGAGGTCCGAGAGCTCCTCGCCCAACAGCTCCGAGACGTCGACCCAGGGCGCATCCGTCCGCTCGTCGATCATCCCGCCTCCGCCGCCGCCAGGATCTCGAGCACCTCGTCGCCGTCGCGTGCGCTCCCCAGTGCCTCGACCGCGCCGTCGCGGCGCGCCCAGCGCGAGATCGACGCCAGGAGCTGCAGGTGCGAGGCCGGGTCCGACGCGGGAGAGATCAGGGCGAGGAAGAGCCGGACCGGGATGCCGTCGGCGGCGCCGAAGGGAATCCCGCTCGGGTGGATGCCGACCGCCAGCCAGGGCCGGTCCACGTCCGCCACCCGACAGTGCGGCACCGCCAGTCCCCGGCCGAGTCCGGTGCTGCCGAGAGCCTCGCGCTCGAGCAGGCCGCGTTCGACATCGGCGGCGGCCAGTCCGGGAAGCGCCGCCGCGAAGCCGGACGCCAGCTCGCGGATCACGCCTCGACCGTCCCCGGCCCGCAGACGCGGGAAGACCAGGGAGCGGCATGTCGCTTCCGCCAGGGTCTCGGCGGCGCCGCTTCGCAATCAGGCCTCCGGCGCGATGAGGCCGTAGTCGTCGTCGCGCCTCTTGTAGAGCACGCTGACCTTCTCGCTCTCGGCGTCGAGGAAGACGACGAACTCGTTGCGCGACGACTCCAGGCGCAGCGCCGCCTCCTCCAGCGTCATCGGCTTGATCTCGAAGCGCGAGGACTTCACGATGCGCGGGCCCTCGGAGGAACCCACGCTGTCGCGCTGGACGACCTCCACGGGCCAGTGGCGGTCGACGCGCGCCGCCCGCCTGGCGCGGAGGCGGCGGTCCATCGTCTTCTTGCTGAATCGCCGCGCCTGCCGCTCGAGATGTCCGATCGCGAGATCGACGGCGTCGAGGACCTCCGCGTTCTCCTCCCGGGCGTGGAGATTTCCCCGACGGTGACTGACGTGAAACTCCGCGATCTGGCGATGCCGCTCGGAGTCCAGGGTGACGTGGACCTCGATCGGCTCCGCCAGGAACCTGACGATCTTGCCCAGCTTCTCCTCGGTATGCGTCCGGATCCGCTCGTCGACGTTGAGGTGACGACCCACGAAATCGATCTGCATCGCTATCCTTTCGCGCGGGGCGCGCTCAGAAGATCTTCCTGCGATCGGACGACGATGGGAGGTTCAGCTCGTCGCGGTACTTGGCGACGGTGCGCCGCGCGATCTGGATCCCCTCCCGGTTGAGGATCCGCATCAGCTCGCTGTCCGAGAGCGGGTGACGTGGGTCCTCCGACTCGACCAACTGCTTGATCTTTCGCTTCACCGTGAGGGACGAGATGTCGTCCCCGTAGTCCCGGTCGATTCCGCTGTGGAAGAAGAACTTGAACGGCAGGAGCCCGCGCGGGGTGTGGATGTACTTGTTCGACACCACGCGGGAGACCGTGGACTCGTGCATGCCGATGTCCTCGGCGACGTCCCGAAGCACCATCGGCTTCAGGTAGTCGAGCCCGTGGTCGAGGAAGTCCCGCTGTTGGCGGACGATCGAGTCCGCCACCTTGTAGATCGTCCTCTGACGCTGGTCCAGGCTCTTGATCAGCCAGACCGCCGAGCGCATCTTCTCGGTGATGAACTGCTGCGCGTCGCTCTCGCCCCCGTCGGCCCTCATCTTCTGGAGCATCCTCCGGTAGGCGCGGCTGACCCGCAGGCGCGGCAGCCCGTCGTCGTTGAGCTGGATGACGTACTCGTCGCCGACCTTGATGACGTGGACGTCGGGTTCGACGTAGAGCGGGCGGTCGTTGCCATAGGCGCGTCCCGGACGGGTCTGGAGGCACCGGATCTTCTCGATCACCGGCTCGAGGTCCGCCAGCGGGATCTCCAGGACCTTGGCGATGGCTGGATACTGGCGGCGCAGGAACTCGTTCCAGTGCTCCGAGAGGATGCGGCGGGCGAGCGAGTCCGGCGGCTCTCCGGCGAGCTCGAGCTGCATCAGGAGGCTCTCCTGGAGGCTCGAGCAGGCGATACCCGGCGGATCGAGGCGCCGCACCCGCTCCAGCGCCGCCAGGACCTGGTCGAGGGTCCAGGCGCTCGTCCTCGTCGAGCTCGCCGCCGGCGTGACAGAGCTCCTCCACGGAGGCCACGAGGAAGCCGTCCGGGTCCAGGTTTCCGACCACGGCCTCGGCGATCCGGCGCTCGAGCGGCGAGAAGTCCGACAGGTGGATCTGCCAGAGCAGATGGTCGTAGAGGTCGGGCTCGCGGGTCAGCGTGTTCTCGATCGGAGGCGCGGCCCGCTCCTCCCAGTCGCCGCTGCTGCCGCGGTACTCCTCGTTCCAGTCCTGCGAGAGGTAGGCGTCGAGGCTCGACTCGTCGAGCGCGGACTTGGACAGGGGCTCGATCTCCGGTGTGGTCTCCGGCTCCGGGCTCGCCGGAGCTTCGGCCTCGGCGCCGGCCGCTGCGATCGCCTCCTCTTCCTCCACGCCCTCCTCGATCTCCTCGAGCACCGGATTGCCCTCGAGCTCCTGGGCGACCGTCGTCTCCAGCTCCATGCGCGTCATCTGCAGCAGCTTGATCGCCTGCTGCAGCGACGGCGTCATGACCAGCCGCTGAGAGAGCTTGAGGGAGAGTTTCTGCTCGAGGGCCATTCCGAGTCTCGGTCCCGCCGACTACAGGCTGAATTCCTCGCCGAGGTAGATCTTGCGGACCTGCGGGTCCGTCGAGAGCTCCCCGGGGGAGCCGGCGCGGAGGATCTCGCCGTTGTTGATGATGTAGGCGCGGCTCGTGATCTTGAGCGTCTCGCGCACGTTGTGGTCGGTGATCAGCACTCCGATACCCATCTCCTTCAGGTGTCGAATGATACCTTGGATGTCGAGGACGGCGATCGGGTCGATCCCGGCGAAGGGCTCGTCCAGGAGGATGAACGACGGGCTGATCGCGAGCGCCCGGGCGATTTCCACCCGGCGGCGCTCCCCCCCGGAGAGCATGTAGCCGCGGCTCTTGCGCACGACTCCGAGCTTGAAGTCCTCGATCAGCCGCTCGATCCTCCGCTCCTGCTCCGCGTGGGACAGGTCCAGGGTCTCGAAGATGGCCCGCAGGTTGTCCTCGACGGTGAGCTTGCGGAAGATCGAAGGCTCCTGGGGAAGGTAGCTGATCCCGCGCTGCGCCCGCTGGTACATCGGCAAGGAGGTGATGTCCTCTTCGCCGAGGAACACCCGGCCGCCGTCGGGCGGCACCAGACCCACGACGATGTAGAAGGTCGTGGTCTTGCCGGCGCCGTTGGGTCCCAGCAGGCCGACCACCTCGCCCGGCCGGATCTCGATCGAGACGTCCCGGACGACGGCCCTCCCGCCGTAGACCTTGCGCACCTCCTGGGTCCGCAGCACCGAGGCGCGCTGGCTCACGGCGTGACCTCCTGGTCCGGGAGCATCCGCGCGCTGCCGGCGCCCAGATCGTAGAGCAACCGGTGTCCGCGCACGGTGCCTCCCCCCTTCTCGGTGAGGACGACCGGGTCGCCCTCCACCAGGATCGTACGCGCTTCGACATCGTGGACCGCGGACTTGCCGGTCACCGAGCGTCCCGCCGCCCGGTCGTCGATCCGCACCGTCGTTCCCGTCGCCGTCATGCGCCGCGCACGCTGCTGGTCGTCGAGCTCGATGACCAGGTCGTCGCCGGTCATCTCGCGCTCCTCCTGACGCACCCGGACGGAGCCCGAGTACTCGATCCGGGCCGCGGTCCGATCGTAGGCCAGGCCGTCCGCCGATACCGTGGTGGTGACCGGCGTTCCCGCGCCGCCCGCCTGGCGGGTCACGGTGCGGACCGAACCGGAAGCCGACAGCGTGGCCGGCTGCTCGGTCCCGGAGAGGCGATCTGCGAAGAGCAGGTCGTCTCCCTGCACCGCGCGCACGTCGCCGCGGAACTCCCAGCTCCGTCGGACGTCGTCCGCGTCGGCCTCGCGTGACTCGACCCGGATCGGCGTGTCGGGATTCCGGTCGGCGGGGACCGGTCCGATGGCGCTCCGCTGCGGCCGGAGGACCGCCAGGACGCCGTCGCGGGCGTGGAGCTTGCTCCCGGTGCGCTCGAACTCGACCCGCGGCGCGCGCAGCTCGCCGCGATCGGATGTCACCCGCACCCTCTCCCGGCCCCCGGTCAGAACGACCCGGCCGGTCGCGGCCTCGACGTCCGCCCGCGTCGCCTGCGCCCGGGTCGCGCCCTGCTCCAGGGTCACCTCGTCCAGCAATCGCAGGGAGGCGAGCTCGCCCGCCGCATCGAAGGACGCCTCGGCGCGATTCGAGGTCGCGACCCTCTCGGCGGTCCCCGCTCCGCGCTCGTTCATCCGGATCCCGCCCGTGGCCGCCGCCGCCTGGAGCTTGCCGGAGTCGAGCGTGGCCACGATGTGAGGCGCAACCAGGGTCCGGACGGCGCCGCCCTCGGGCGCGCGAAAGGTCAGCTGCGCCGGCGCGCCGTCCGCTCCCTCGAGATCGATCTCCGAGGCCTGGCGCGGCTCGCCCGCGAGCCCGACGCGCAGGGTGGCTCCGGCGAAGTGGAGCCTCTCCCCCGCCCCAGGCGTGCCCGCGGCGGCGTCTTCGACGGCGTTCTCGTCGCCCGTCTCGCCCGCGTCGTCGGAGGACCGGTCCGCGTCGGATGCCCCGGGCGAGAGGATCTGCCCGGCGACCCCTCCGACGGCGAGCGCCCGCTGCGCCTCGCGATCCTCGGGATCCAGCGTGACGTCGATCCGGTGCGCGCGGATCCGGCTGCGACCTGCCGAGAGTCGGGCGCGCCCCGTGGCGTGCAGCAGATGCTGAGGGCGCTCGAACACCACCTGCTCGGCGTGTAGAGCCACCGGTCCCCTGCCGGGTGGCCCGGAGCCCGACACCTTCACGCCGCCGCGCAGCTGGAACCGGTCCCGCTCGAAATCGAAGCGCAGCGCCGAAGCGTCCCCCGAGTAGGCCGCACCGAGACCGAAGCGAACCGCGCCGCGCGAGACGACCGTCCGGCCCCCCCGGACCAGATCCAGTTTCTCCGCCTCCAGCCGTAGGTCGCGGGCACCGGTCAGGTGCACGTCGCCGGCCAGCCGGGCGCTCTGGTCCTTCGGGTCGTAGACCGCGCGACGGCTCTGGATGCGATAGCTGTCGCCGTTCTCGCGGGTCAGCTCGAGGCCCACACCCTGGAGGGTGACGATGCCCTCGCGATCGGTCGCGAATCGGTCGCCCCGGAGCTGAAAGGCGCTGCGCTCTCCGATCCTCTGCTCGTACTCGAAGCCCTCGCTCCAGAGGACGGCCTCGTGCGTCGCGTCGGGTCCCCTCGACCCGCCCTTGGCGGCACCGGGACCGGTGCCGGCCGTCTCCTCCTCGATCGCCGGCCGGGCGCCGCGACCCAGAACGTAGAGCCCCGCGACGCCCGCGGCGGTCAGAACGAGGAGCACCAGGAGCGTCCGGCGCAGGCGCTGGAAGGGCGGGCGCGGAACGCCACGGTCGCTCATCGCTCGATTCTAGTGCGGCCACCGGCCGGCGACGCCGGCCGCAGATCCTCGAGACGCAGGCGCATGCCCCCGCGCCAGCGGTCGCGCTCGACGCCGACCAGAGCCTCGACCCACTCCGCGACGCCGGCGAGGCGCGCCGCCCAGCCCCACCCCACCGCCTCGACTTCGCCGCCGGGGAGCTCGAGCCGGAGCGCTCCGTGCCCTTTGCCGAAGAGCCGCGTTTCGCCGCGTGTGCGCATCGGACCGACGCGGAAGATCGGCTCCTCGTTGCCGGCGCCGAAGGGCTCGAGGCGTTCGACCTGATCGAGCAGCGAGGCGTCGACCTCGTCGGGCGCGATCTCGAGGTCGTAGCGGAGACCGCCGTCCGGCGCTTCGCGGGGCCAGCCGCTGGCGGCGGCCTCCCATTCTCCGCGCAGCTGTTCGAGGCGGTCGCGTCGCACGGTCAGGCCCACCGCCTGGGCATGCCCCCCGAAACGCTCGTAGCTCGGAGCCCAGTCGCCGAGGAAGTCGTGGAGGTGGATGCCCGGGACGCTGCGGCCGGAGCCGGTCGCGTGCTCCCCCTCGACGGCCAGCAAGATCACCGGACGTCCGAGGTCACGCACCAGTCGCGCCGCCGCGATCCCCACCACGCCGCGATTCCAATCCTCGCTCCACGCGACGGCGATCCCCGTGGCGGCTCGCCCGTCGATCGTCGCTCGCGCCTCGGCGAGGATCCCGGCCTCGATCCTGCGCCGCTCGCGGTTCAGCCCTTCCAGGTGCCGGGCCAGCTCGCGGGCGCGCTCGGGGTCGCGCTCCAGCAGCAGGTCGAGCGCCGGCTCGGCCGACCCCAGACGTCCCGCGGCGTTGAGCCGCGGCGCCAGGCGGAAACCGACGTCCGAGGCGCGCAGCGGCGGGCGCAGCCCCGCTGCCGCGATCAGCGCCCGCAGTCCGGGCGATCGGCTGCGGCCGAGAGCGTCCAGCCCGAGCGCGGCGATGACGCGATTCTCGTCGGTCAATGGGGCGACGTCGGCGATGGTGCCCAGGCAAGCGACGCGGAGCAGGGCCTCCCACGGGATCTCGCGGCCGAGCGCCTCGAGCAACGCCGCGGCCAGCTTGAAGGCCAGCCCCGCCCCGGTCAGGTCGTCGAACGGATAGGCGCAGTCGGGGCGGCGGGGATTGACCAGGGTCGCCTCCAGGGGGGCGCCGCCGTCGGGAAGGTGATGGTCGACCACGATCAGCTCCAGCCCCCGGGCCGAGGCCTCGGCAGCGGCGGCGCGGGAGTTGGTGCCGCAGTCGACGGTCACCAGCAGGCCGGCACCCAGCTCGAGGGAGCGCAGGACGTGCGTGAGCTGAAAGCCGTAGCCCTCGGCGTGACGCCGGGCGACGATCGGCTCGGCCCGGGCGCCGCACGAGCGCAGGACCGCCACCAGGATCGCGGTGGCGGAGATGCCGTCGACGTCGTAGTCCCCCAGGACGGCGACCGTCTCGGTGTCGCGGCAGGCGGCCGCCAGCCGCGCCACCGCCGCCGCCAGCCCGGCCAGGGCGCCGGCCGGATGGAGCTGGTCCAGATCGGGCTCGAGGAAGCGTTGCGCGGCGGAAGGGGACTCCACCCCGCGCAGGGCCAGCAGCTCGGCGAGGCGGAGCGGGAGTCCGGCGGCCCGGAGCCCGGCAGCCGCCGGCGGGACGGGCGCCGCGATCCAGCGCTGCGGCACGGGCCCTCAGTCCTCTTCGAAGACGCCGAGGGAGCGGAACTTGTCGTAGCGGGCCGCGAGGAGCCGGTCGACGGGCAGCTTCTCGAGCGGCGGAAGGGCACGCGCCAGGGCGTCGCCGAGCGAGTTGGCGGCCTCCTCGGGCGCGCCGTGCGCCCCGCCCAAGGGTTCGCGGACGAGCTCGTCGATCACGCCCAGCTCGAGCAGATCGGGAGCCGTGACCTTCATCGCCTCGGCGGCCTGCGCCTTCTTCTCCTGGTCCTTCCAGAGGATCGCCGCGCAACCCTCGGGGCTGATCACCGAATAGATCGCATACTCGAGCATCAGCACACGGTCGCCGATCCCGAGGGCGAGCGCGCCCCCGCTGCCCCCCTCGCCGGTCACCGTCACCACCACCGGGACCCTCAGCTGGGCCATTTCGAAGAGGTTGCGCGCAATCGCCTCGGCCTGGCCCCGCTCCTCGGCGTCGATGCCCGGAAAAGCCCCCGGCGTGTCGACGAAGGTGAGGACCGGCCGCCCGAAGCGCTCGGCGAGCTTCATGATCCGCAGCGCCTTGCGATAGCCCTCGGGACGCGGCTGGCCGAAGTTGCGGGCGATCCGCTCCTTGGTGCCGCGCCCCTTCTGGTGACCGACGACGGCCACCGACCGGCCGCGGAAGCGCGCGAACCCGGCCACGATCGCCGGATCGTCGGCGTAGCCGCGGTCCCCGTGGAGCTCGACCCAGTCGTCCATCAGCAGGCGGACGTAGTCCAGCGTGTACGGGCGCTCGGCGTGGCGGGCGACGAGCGTCTTCTGCCACCGGTTGAGGCCCGCGTACACCTCGGCCGTCTTCTTGCGCAGGCTCGCCCGGAGCTCGGACAGCTCCTTCTCGCGGCCGCTCCCCTCGGGGTAGCCCTCGAGCTCCTCGATCCGGCGACGCAGCTCGACCAGGGGCTCTTCGAAAGGGATTTCGACGGACATCGAACGGAGGACGTTAGCAGGGGCCCGGAAAAGGCGTCAAACCTCGTCGAGCCTAGAGGAGCTGGTAGGGATCGACGTCCACGACGAGCTCGCCCGGAGCCGCCTGCGCCAGGGCGGCGGCCACCGCCGAGCGCACCAGGGCGCCGGAGCGCCCACGCACCAGGCACTGGAAGCGCCACTCCCCGCGCAGCCGCTCGAAGGGCGCTGGAGCCGGCCCGGTGACGCGCAACTCGCCGCCCGCGGCCTCCTGGATCCTGGCGCTGGCGCGGCGCAACCTCTCGAGCGCCCGCTCGCGCTGGCGATCGCGCGCCAGGACCAGAGCCAGCTTCAGGAATGGCGGGTAGCCGAAGATCTCGCGGAACCGCATCTCCTGCTCGGCGAAGGCGGCGTCGTCGTTGTCCAGGGCGGCCCGGATCGCGTAGTGCTCGGGCCGGTAGGTCTGGAGCACGACCCGCCCCTGCCGGTCGCCCCGCCCCGCCCGGCCGGCGAGCTGGGTGAGCAGAACGTACGTCCGTTCGACCGCCCGGAAGTCCGGGAAGCTCAGGTAGCTGTCGGCGTCGAGCACCCCGGTCAGCGCGACGCGCGGGAAGTGGTGACCCTTGGACAGCATCTGGGTGCCGACCAGAATGCGCGTCTCGCCGCGGCCGAACCGCTCCAGGATCGCCGCCGCGCCGCCGACCCGGCGGGTCGAGTCCCGGTCCAGCACGTCGATCGGCACCCCCGGCAGGAGCGCCGCCAGCTCCTCCTCCACCCGCTCCGTCCCGGCACCGACGGGATCCAGCGCCTCGGCGCGACAGGCGGGACAACTCGCCGGCACCGCCAGGGAGGAGCCGCAGTAGTGGCAGAGCAGCCGCCCCGCCCGCCGGTGATAGGTCCGCGCCAAGCCGCAGTCCGGGCAGCGGAAGTCCTCGCCGCAGGCCCGGCAGAGCAGCATCGGCGCGTAGCCGCGCCGGTTGCGCAGCAGGATCGCCTGGTCTCCCGCGGCGATCGCCTCGTGCAGCTCGGAGAGGAGCCGCTGGGAGAAGACCACCTCGCCGGGACGGCCGATCTTCGGCTCGGAGCGGAGGTCCACCAGGATCCCATCGGGAAGCTTGCCGATGCCGACCCGGCGGGTCAGCGTCAGCCGCCGGAGACGTCCACGATCCGCGGCGAGGCGCGACTCGAGGCTGGGCGTGGCGGAGACGAGAAGCGCGACGGCGCCCACCGTCCGGCAACGGACCAGCGCCAGGTCGCGGCCGTGGTAGCGAGGCGAGGTCTCCTGCTTGTAGGCCAGGTCCTGCTCCTCGTCGACGACCACCAGACCCAGGTCCGAGAGGGGCGCGAAGAGGGCCGAGCGCGGCCCGACGACGACGCGCGCCTCGCCCTTCCGGATCCGCTCCCACTCCTGCTGACGCTCGGCGGTTCCCAGGCCCGAGTGGAGCACCGCCAGGCGGCCGCCGAACCGCTCCGCCGCCGCGCGTGCCAAGGCCGGGACGAGGGCGATCTCGGGCACCAGCAGGAGGACGGAGAGCCCCTGCTCGACGGCCTCCTGGGCCGCCCGGAGGTAGACCTCGGTCTTGCCCGAGCCGGTCACGCCCTGGAGCAGGAAACGCTCGAAACGGCGCCCGTGGATCGCCCGCCGGAGCGACTCCAGCGCCTCGCTCTGGTCCGCGCGCAGGAGGATCGTCTCCGCCTCCGCGGTCGTCCTCGGGGGCAGCAGGTGGCGCGCCAGGGAGAGCCGGCCGGGTTGCGAGAAGCGGCGCAGGACGCCGAGCGTCACGAGCCGGCGGATCACCGCCGGGCTGGCTCCGGTCCCGGCCCGCAGCTCGTCGACGGTGGCGGGGCGCGCCGCGGCCAGGAGGTGCTCGACGACGGCCCGGCCCGCCGCCGACCGGCCGCACCGGGAGAGCAGCTCGGCGGGGTCACCGGGAGCGAGGTCCACGGCCGTCACGTAGCGGCTGCCGCGGCGGTCGGGTCCGTCGAGGGCCAGCCGGCCTTCGGCTGCGAGGCGCTCGATGTGCTGCGGCAGGTCCGGAGCCCGGACCTAGCGGCGCACTTCGGCGAGCGACAACCGGCCGCGCGCGAGCAGCAGCGCGTGCAGCTCGCGCTCGACGTCGTCCCGCGCCGGAGCCAAGGCGCCGGCGTCGGTCAGCGCCACCCGGGTGTCCCCCCAGGACGGCAGGTCCTGGGGCAGCATGGCGGCGACGGTCTCCCCCAGCGGGGCGAGGTAGTACTCGGAGGCGAAGCGGGCGAGCTCCAGCAGGTCGGGCGTGAGCACCGGCTCGAGGTCGGCGACGCTCGAGACGTCGCGGATCTCGAACCCCTCGGGAGCCTCCGCGACCAGCTTCCACAGGACCCCGGTGACCGTCCGGCGTCCGACCGGGACCCGGACCCTCTGGCCGGGTCGTGCGAAAGCGGCCATCCCGGGCGGCAGACGGTAGGTGAGGGGACCCGGCAGCGGGACCGGGACGGCGACCTCGGCGAAGGTGGCGCCCATCGGCGCCGTGCTCACCCTCCGGAGTCCTTGAGGCGGGCGACCTCGCTGGCCAGCCGGGCGACGTCGGAGTTGCCCGGGGCCCGCACCTCGAGCTCCGTCAGGGCCTTTGCCGCGGCGCCGAGGTCCTTCTTGTCGAAGGCCAGCACCACGACCTCGTTGAACAGCGACTGCCAGTGCGTCGGCGAGTCCTTGGCCGCCTTGCGGAACAGGTCGAGCGCTTGGTCGAAGTGTCCCTGCGCCCGCAGGGTGATGCCGAGGTCGGTCAGGACGTCCGGGTCGTCCGGGCGCAGGGTGAGGTAGCGCTGATAGAGCTCGGCCGCGCGGTCCCAACGCTGGATGTCGAACTCCAGGTTGGCCAGATCGACCAGGGCGTCGGTGTCGTCGGGGTTCTTCTCGAGCTGCGCCTGGAGGCGGGCGACTTCGGCCATCGGGGCGCCGCCGGCGGCGGCCGCGTTGCTCCCGGCCCCCGCCCCTGCGTCGCCACCCGCGAACGGCGCCGCCGCGGCGCTCCCCGCCGCGACCCTCGCCGGCTGTACCCCGACGACGGCCTCGTGGACGAGGTAGCCGCCCAGGAAGCCGGCGAGCAAACCGATCAGGAGGAAGAGGGCATGGTCTCGATTCAACGGTTTCTCCGTGAAACGGTGAAGGCCGCGCCGATCCGCCAGCGCGGCCCCACCGGCGCCGACGACGGCGCGGAACTCAGCTCGCCAGCTTGGCGCGCTTGGCCAGGCTGGAGGACAGCGCCTTCTCGATCTGCGCTTCGGCGTCGCGCTCCGACAGGCCCTTGACGTGGGCCAGCTCGCTGACGATGAAGTGCTTGGCGCGCTCGTACATCTTCTTCTCGCGGAAGGAGAGGCTCTTCTTCTGGCTGACGAACTTCAGATTCTTGAGCACTTCGGCGACCTCGGTGAGGCGCCCGGTCTTCATCTTCTCGACGTTCTGCTTGTAGCGGCCCTTCCAGTCCTTCTGGGCCTCGAAGCTGCCGTTCTCCAGGATCGTCAGGACGGTCTTGATGTCCCGCACTTCGCACAGGGGCCGCAATCCGACCAAATCCAGGTTGTCCTTCGGAACCATCACCTTGGAATTGCTCGACAGCAGGCGCAGGTGATAGCAGGTTCGCTCGGCGCCGTCGATGACGCTGGTCGCGATGTCCTCGACGACGGTGACTCCGTGATTGGGGTAGACGACCTTCTGGCCGACCTTGAAACTCACGTGCCGCGCTCCCTTCGTCTAAGTGCCTTGGATACAGTCAGATGCGATGAGATGCAACGGAAACCACCGCGCGGAGAGGATACTCCAAACGGGGGTTCCCGTCAAGTGACTCGGGGAGCGTAACAAAAGCGCAAACGTCCTCGGACGAGGACGGTTCCGGGGAGGCCGCCCCGCCGCCGCCGGGCGCTTCCGCCGGCCCTCGCGGTATAGCATCGCCCACCCGGCGCCGGAGTGGCGGAATGGCAGACGCAGGGGACTCAAAATCCCCCGCCCGCAAGGGTGTGTGGGTTCGACTCCCACCTCCGGCACCAGACTCCCCTGCTCCCCCGCCGCACCCAGGCAAAGCGGCCCGGATCCCTCACGGGACCCGGGCCTGGAAGGACGGCCGGAGGGCGCCCGGCGGATGCCGGGCGCCGACTCAGGCGAACCTCAGGGCGTCACGCTCGACCACTGGCTGGTGTCGCCGGTCTCGAAGCCGTCGCGGAAGACCGCGGGGTACTGGCAAACCACCGGCTGGTAGCTGAGCGAGAAGTCGTCGATGTGGATCCCGTCGGCGACGACCCCGCCGTCCGACTGCAGCCGGAAGCGGATCCGGGCGTTGCCCTGGCCGTCGAGCGCCGGGGCGTCGGTATCCACCGGCGTCCAGGCGGCCTGAGAACCGTTGAACGACGCCAACGGCGTCGACGTGGCCCAGCTGGTGCCGCCGTTGGTGGAGTACTCGACGTAGACGTAGTCGTATCCGGCCTCGAGCTCCCAGGTGTAGGAAGCCGAGAGACGCACGTTGTCGCGGCCGTTGAGATTGAACACCGGCGAGATCAGCCACGAGTTGGTGTTGTTGCCGTAGTTGCCGCCGGGGCTGTCGGTCCAGGAGTGGGTCGGGCTGTTCGCGCTCTCCGTGGTCAGCGCCCAGGTGTTGAAGGAGCCGGCGGTGGTCCAGCCGTTGGCTCCGCTCTCGAAGTCGTCGGTGAGCACGGTGACCCGTGGCTCGAGGATCCCGGTCGGGAGCGTGACGTCCGCCGAGTAGCTCCCCTCGCTGCTGCTCACTGCGAGGTGGAAGGCGATCGCGTCCCCGCAGGCGAACGCGCTGTCGAGCGAGAAGACGTAGTCGGTCGAGTTCGCCTCCGACGTGCCCCCCGCGATGTCCGGGTAGGCCGAGTTGGCCTGGGTGATCGTGACGCCCGAGGTGGACGAGCTCAGCACGGCGCTCACCGAGTGGCTCGTCGCCGCTCCGATGTTGTCCAGCTCGACCGTCAGGTGGATGTCGCTCTCGCCGGGCTCGGCGAAGCCGTTGCCGTTGCCGCCCGAGCCGGAGTCGTCCACGGACGGTCGCCCCGGCGTCGAGGTAGGGCGCCGGGTCGAGCGGAATGTCCGTCGTCGTCGTGTTGCCCGCCGTGACGCCGACGTTGGTGACCGCGTGGCTCGAGGGGTATCCGGGCGGCACCGGCCCGGCGGTCAGCGTGTAGGTCCCGGCCAGGACGTCGAGGCTGTAGTTGCCGCCGCCGTCGGCGACCGTGGAGAGCGACTCGGCGCCGTCGACGGCAACCGGCGCATTCGGGATCGGCGCCGAGCTGATGGCGTCGACCACCTGGCCGTTCAGCGTCCCCAGCGTCTGACCGCAGGAGGGAAACCTGAAGGAGCCGATGCGCGTCTGCCAGTTGCTCCCCGTGGTCGAGTAGTACTCCGTCGTGTACCAGTAGGTGCAATCGTCCGTTGGGTCCACGGTCATCGCGCTGTAGTCCCCCCACCGGCTGATTCCGTTCTGCGAGCCGGCGCCGTCGATCAGGACCTGCTCCGTCTGGGGCAGCTGGCCCGGGACCTCACCCACGCGTCTGCCCGCATAGCGGATCGCCGGATGCATGGCCGAGCTCGACACGCTGTAGCCGAGCGCCACGTTGCCGTCCTGGTCGGCCGCGATGCTCCCCATCCAGCGGTGGCCGCCGTCGGGAAGGGACTGGTCGCCCTCCTGGTAGAGCGTCGGCGTCCCGGCCGGATCCCGGATCTCGTACCAGCGCGCCGCAGCGCGGCCGTCGACGTCGATCGTGTGGGTCACGAACAGCGCCTCGTGGCTCCCGTAGTTGCGGTATTGCAGCTGCATCATCAGCCGGAAGCTCAGCGAGTCGAGCAGGCTCCCCCCCAGCTCGGGCACCTGACCGAAGCCCGAGAACGGCGCGACCGGAACCGCGATCGGTCCGGTCAGCGTCGAGTTGGCCGGCGTCGTCCAATCCACGTGGAAGCGGTAGAGGTCGATGTGGTCGGGCGCTCCCGCGGAGGCGAAGAACTCGGGCGACCCGGCCGGCGGCGCCGCGCCGCGCAGGTTGCCGGGCAGGAAGCTGCCGCAGGCGCCGGTCTGGCAGATGTCGAAGTGGACCTCGTTGAGCGGACCGCCGGCGAGGCATCGAAGTTCGGTCGAGCGCCCAGAGCCGCACCGCGAAGCCGCGTGCCGAACATGTTGGCGGTCATGTAGTAGCCGTCGGGCCAGACCCCCAGCTTCGGATAGTCGTTGAGGTAGCCGATCAGCGGCCCGGTGTCGGCGCGCAGCTGGTAGAAGTACCAGCCGCCCGAGACCGGGTCGCCGGTCTGGGAGACCGCGATGCACTGGTAGAAGGGGGCGGTGTTGGCGTTGGCGAAGGCGAAGTCCGATGACCAGCCAGCGGTCGGCCATGGCGTCGTAGAGCGCCACCGGGTCGCCGAAGTTCAGCCGTGTCCGGCACGCCGAGCCGGGCGGAGCCCTGGAAGAACGTGTTGAACGAGACGGCGGCGAGCTCGGCTCCGCTCGCCTTGTCGAAGATCCCCACCGAAGTGTTGACCACCTGGATGTAATGGTTCGGCCCGACGTCGCCGTTCGTGTCCGGCGGCCAGCCGTTGCCGTTCGCCGAGAAGCTCATGCCGGCGAAGTTGGCGATCGGCGCCGGCGCGGGCGCCGCGACCACGCTCCCGGGTCCGCCCAGCTTGACGCCGTGGAAGGTGTGCTTCATCGCCTCGATCTCGTTCGGCGTCAGCTCCTCGTCGGCGATGAACGGCTTGCGGCCGTTGGCCAGCGGGCTGACCTGCGGCAGGTCGCGCAGGTCTGCCGTTCCAGACCGTGGGCAGGACCGGCGCGCCGACCTCGGGGACGGGAGCCGCCGGCGGCGAGGCGGCCCGGGCGGCGCCCGCGGCGAAGATGAGTAGGAGCGCCGCACCGGCGGTGCGGAGCACGGACCCTGCCTGCGACCACGTTCTGGACATCGAGATCTCCCCTGGGTGCCGATCCGGTACGGTAGGCCTGCGGACGCCGGGTCGGAGCACGGAATGCTCCGCTACCGCGTCGGGCGGGCGATTTCCTGGCGGAACCGCCTCGATCCTAGGCCTTCGCGACGTCCGGCGCAAGCCGCCCGGCGCCGGACTGGCGGTTACTCGTAGCGGAGCGCCTCGATCGGGTCGAGGCGCGAGGCCTTGCTCGCCGGGTAGATGCCGAAGAAGACCCCGACGACGACCGAGAAGCCGATCGCCAGCAGGATCGCCCAGAGCGGCACGTGGGCCGCCGGCCAGTCGCCGGGCAGCAGCTTGGCGACCCCAGCCCCGAGCCCGTAGCCGAGGAGCAAGCCGATGCCGCCGCCCACCAGCGACAGGGTGACCGCCTCGATCAGGAACTGCACCAGGATGTCCTGGCGCCGGGCGCCCACCGCCTTGCGGGTGCCGATCTCGCGCGTCCGCTCGGTGACCGAGACCAGCATGATGTTCATGATCCCGATGCCACCGACCAGCAGCGCGATACCGACGACACCGCCGACGACCGCGGTCACGCTCCCCAGGATCTTGCCCACGGTCTCGAGGATCTCGTCCTGCAGGACGACCTGGAAGTCGTCAGGCTGGCCCTCGGCGATCCGGTGGCGGACCCGCAGGACGCGGGTGATCTCGTCCTTGATCTGGTCCACGACGTCCACGTTGCGCGCCTGGAGCCGCAGCTGGACGTGGTCGGCGGCGGTGCGCCCGAACAACGCCAACGCCGTGTCGAAGGGGACGAAGACCAGGTTGTCGATGTCCGTGCCCAGGGAGGTCCCGCGGCTCTCCATGACGCCGATCACCGTCACCGGCAGGTTGCCGATGTAGATCTCCTTGCCCACCGGCTCGGAGCCCAGGGCCAGCTCGTCGACCACCTTGGGTCCGACCACCGCCACCTTGCGCCGCTCGTCGAGGTCGAGCCGCGAGAAGAAGCGCCCGCGGTCCACCGTGTAGTTGCTGATGTCGGGCCAGTTCTGGTTGACGCCGAAGACGAAGTCGGGATCGTGCTGCCGGTCGCGGTACTTGGCCGTGGCCTTGCCGCCGATCAGGGGGGTCATCAGCCGGATCCCCGGGACCTGCTCGAGGATCGCCTTGCCGTCGTCCCAGGTCAGCCGCACCTGGCGCGCCACGATGCCCGGGCCCTGGTTGCGGTCCTGCTTGGGCAGGACCATCATGTAGGTCGCCCCCACCCCCTGCAGCTCCTTGGTGATCATGAACTGCAGCCCCTGGACGATCGAGACCACGGCGATCACCGCGGCGACGCCGATGATGATCCCGAGCGTGGTCAGGATCGAGCGCATCTTGTTGGCGCGCAGGGCGCGCAGCGCGATGCGGAAGTTCTCCGAGAAGATCACGGCTCGGACCCCGCTCCGGCGCGCGCCGGCGTCCGGTCGTCGGAGAGGACGCGCCCGTCGCGCAGCACGATCTGGCGACCCGCATGGCGGGCGATGTCCGCCTCGTGGGTGACCAGCACCACCGTGTTGCCCTGGCGGTGGATCTCGTCGAACAGGTTCAGGATCTCTTCCGACGTCGTCGAGTCGAGGTTCCCCGTGGGCTCGTCGGCGAGCAGGATCGACGGGTCGTTGACCAGCGCCCGGGCGATCGCCACGCGCTGCCTCTGGCCGCCCGAGAGCTCGTTGGGCTGGTGGCGGGCGCGGTCGAGCAGCCCGACCCGCTCGAGCGCCCTCACCGCCCGCTCGTGGCGCTCCTTGCGGGCGACGCCCGCGTAGACCAGCGGCAGCTCGACGTTCTCGATCGCGCTGGTGCGTGCCAGCAGGTTGAAGGTCTGGAAGACGAAGCCGATCTCGCGGTTGCGGATCGCGGCGAGCTCGAGGTCGTTGAGACCCTCGACCGCGACCCCGTTGAGGACGTACGAGCCCGAGGTCGGGGTGTCCAGACAGCCGACCAGGTTCATCAGCGTCGACTTGCCGCTGCCCGAAGCTCCCATGATCGCGACGTACTCGCCGCCCTCGATCTCGAGGTCGACCCCGGCCAGGGCGTGGACCTGCTCCGTGCCCATCTCGTAGACTTTCCGTACGTCGCGCAGCTCGATCAGCGCCATCAGCGGCCCTCGTCGCCTCCCTGGTCGCTGCCCTCTCCGCTCTTGTTCTCCTCCGAGATCTCGATCCGGTCGCCGTCCTGGAGCTTCTTGATCGAGCGGTAGGGACCGGTCACGACCTCCTGTCCCTCGGTCACGCCCGAGGAGATCTCGACGTGGGTCGTGTCGGAGATCCCGGTCTTCACGGCACTCTGCTGCGCCTTGCCGTCGGCCACGACGAAGACCACCGGGACCTCCTCGTCGGGCTTCGACTCCGCCGTCGCCTCGGCCTTCTTCCCGGCCGCCTCGGCCGCGAGCGGCTTGCGGTCGACCACGGATTGGATCGGGATCACGAGGGCGTTCTGGTGGGTCGCCACCTGGATGTCGGCGCGCGCCGACATCCCCGCCCGCAGGCGATCGTCGGGGTGCTCGAGGAGCACCTTGACGCGGAAGAACTGGACGTCCGGCTGCCCGGCCTTGGCGTAACCCGAGCTGCCCACCTCGACCACCTTGCCCTGGTACGGGAAGTCGGGGATGGCGTCGACCTCGACGGTGGCGTCGAGACCCGGGTGGACGTCCACCACCTCGGTCTCGTCGACGTCCACCTCGGCGAGGATCTCGGACAGGTCGGCGATCGTCCCGATGACCGAGGCCGGGTTGTTCATCGTCCCGGAGACGACGACCTCCCCCTCCTTGGCGTTCAACGCGATGACCCGGCCCGCCAGCGGCGCCCAGATCGTGGTCTTGCGCAGGTCGTCCTCGGCCTTGTCGAGCAGCGCCTTGGCCTGGGTGACCGCCTCGTGGGCGGAGCGCACCTGGAGGTCCGCCGACTCGTGCTGCAGCTGGGCCGCCTCGAGCGCCTCCTGCGACGAGATACCCTGGTCGAAGAGCTCCCGGGCGCGGGCGAACTTGATGCTCTGGTCGGCCAGGTTGACCTCGGCCTGGCGCAACTGGGTCCCGGCCATCGCCAGACGCGCCTTGGCGTCGTCCCGGGCGGCGATGAAGGCCTGCTGCTCGAGCTGCAGGAAGGGCTGGCTCTCCTTGACGTCCTCGCCCTCGTGGACGTACATCTTGTCGATCTTGCCGATCAGGTGCGACGAGATGTTGACCTTCACCCGCGGGGTGATCTGGCCGCTGGCCTTGACCGTGTGGGTGATGTCGCGCCGGACGGCCTTCTCGACGTAGACCTTGACCTTGTCGCCTCCCCCGCCGGCCTTGATGCTGGCGAAGACGACGACGGCGAGGACGAGGATTCCCCCGAGGATCAGGAAGAGCTTCGGCTTCACGGTTCCCCCTTCGGGATCAGAAGATCGCGGCCATGCCGACCTTGATCAGCACGCCGACGACCCAGACGACGAGCACGGTACCCCACGCCGCACCGGAAGAGACCTTGGCCACGATCCGGTAGCCCGTGGCGAGCAGCGCGATCGACCAGACGGAGAACAGGTCGACGCTGGTGAGCAGCGCGCGGAGGACCTTGGAGGCGCCTTCGTGGGCGAGGAACCCCAGGTTGGACATCACCACGCCGCCGCCTTGGATCTCTTCGAGCGAGATCTTGTCGCGAGCCAGGACGATGACGATGCCGATCACCGCGGCGACCGCCATCGGGAGCATCCCGTGGACCACGACGCTCAGCGTCTTGCGATAGCTGATCTCGCTGCCGAGGAGCCGGAAGCCGACGAGCAGCACGGCCGCGAAAAGCAGGTAGAGGATGGGGACGACGACCGCCGTGAAGGCGACGGCGACCACGCGGGCGATCTTCATCGCCGACTCGGGATTGTCGACCATCTTGGGAGGCACGGTGCGGCCCTGCTCCTGGAGCGAGCGGACGTAGTCGGCGCCGGAGACCTTCGACATGCTCAGCCCGACGACCGCGACTCCCAGGACCACCAGGACGCACAGGGCGAGGGCGATCACCGGCTTGGCGGCGATCGCCCGGAAGCCCTGCTGCGGCGAGGTGAGGACCAGCGTCAGGGTCGAGAGACTCGAACCCCCATCCGGGGGACTCGCGACTTCCGGCTCACTCATGGGTACCTCCAGAAGAGAAATCAGCAGATCAAGAATTGCACTCGGCTTCGCGCCTACTCGTCGATCGTGACCCCCGTGGCGTCGAGCAGATCGCCGACCGAGCGATGGTACTCCACCAGCGCCGCGCGATAACCGGTCACGGCGGCGACCAGCCGGCTGCGGGCGGAGGAGAGGTCGTCCTCGACCTGGAGGATCTGATAGCTGGTCGAGAGGCCGTTCTCGTACTTCTTGCGCTCGGCGTCGACGTTCTTCTCGTACAGAGTGACGGACGCCCGGGCCGAATCGATCTGCTGCTGCGCCGTCGTCAGTCCGCGCACCGCCTTGCGCACGTCCGCTTCGACCTGCTGCCGGAGCTGCTCGAGACCGGTCTTCCCCTGCTCGACCGTCAGCCCGGCGATCGTCGCGCGCGTCCTGGCGGCCCGGTTCTGCAGCGGATACGCGAACTGCAGGCCCAACGACCAGAAGGGGGAGTCCCGGTGCCGGATCTGGTCGAGGGCGTCGCTCCAGCCGCCGGGGGTGCTCGAGATGACGGTCCCGTCCTGATCCCGGATGATGGCGTCACCACCCACTCCGTTGTAGCCGTAGGACGCCGTCAGGTCGAGGCGTGGCTTCGTCTGCGAGCGATAGTAGGCGGCCTCGATCTCGCGGCTCTGCTGCGCCACCTTCTCGCGCGCCAGCTCCGGCCGCGAGTCGAGCGCGCGGGAGAGCGCTTCGTGAAGGTCCGGCGCCGTGGGCGGCACCGCCGGATCCGTGTCGGGGACGATCGGCAGCGCCCACACCTTCTCGTCGGCGATGTCGAGCAGGAAGCGCACCACGTCCTCGGCGTCACCGACGGCCGCGCGCGCCCGGATGATCCCCTCCTCGCGACTCGCGATCCCGGCCTCGCTCGAGACCAGCTCGAGGGGGGCGAGCGTGCCGACCTTGACGCGCACCTTGTTGTCCTCGTGGAGCTGCTTGGCCAGCTCCAGGCTCTGCTGCGCGACGTCGAAGTCCGAGCGCGCCGCGACCAGGCTCCAGTAGGCGTTCTCCGCCTGCTGGATCGTCGCCACCACCTGCTCCACGAAAGCCTGCCGCGAGATGTCGTTCTGCAGCCGCGCGACCTGGATGTTGAATTCGGTGTACTGGCGGCCGAACCCGCGCAGCAGCGGCTGGCTGACCGAGAGGTCGAAGCCCGAGTTGTACGAGGGGTTGAGGACGTAGAACTGGTTGTTGGTCTCGAGCCGGCTGTTGTTCCAGTTGATCGTGCCGGTACCGCCGCTGGGCAGGAGCTGGGCCAGGCCGAGGTTGAGCTGCTCCTGGTCCAGCTTCTGGAAATCCGCGCCCTCGAGGTTCGAGGCCGCCGGGCTCTCGCTGTGCGACTTGCCGACCGTCCCGGTCAGGTTGAGGTCGTAGATCCCCATCGCCTGCTGGATGCCCAGCCGCCCCTGCTCGCGGCTGAAGCGGTCGACCCGCAGGCCGAGATTGTGCTCGAGGGCCAGCGCCACGGTCTCGTCGAGCGAGAGGTGGACCTGGTCGTCCGCGATCCGGACCTCGGTGGACGCCGGCTCCCCGACCGGCTGCGAGACGACCTCGACGGACTGTGAATCGGCCGCCGGGAGGGCTGCCGAGGAGAAGGTCAGAAGCACCACGGCGGCCCCCAGGACCGGGCCGCGGAGCCTGCGAGAGAATTCGTTCATTCCACGTGTCCCCATGGTTTCGCGTCGGTTCGCGCGTCGCCTAACTTTACGTCACGAATCTGGAAAAGTTCCGCCCACCGGAGGCCCTCCCGGGACCATTTCGCCTGGAAAGTGGCAGGCGGCGCGGCGTCCGTCCCGGACTTCCGCCAGCGGCGGCTCCTCGCGCCGGCAGACCTCGCGCGCGATCGGGCAGCGCGGATGGAAGCGGCACCCCGGCGGCGGGGACGCCGGGCTGGGCGGCTCGCCCGGCAGGACGATCCGGTTGCGCCGCCCGTCCGGATCGGGGGTCGGCACCGCCGAACGCAGCGCGACCGTGTACGGGTGCAGGGGGTGGGCGAGGAGGTCGGCGGCGGTGGCCTCCTCGACGACGCGGCCGAGGTAGAGGACCAGGACGCGGTCGGCGAGCTGCTCGACCACGGCGAGATCGTGACCGATGAACAGCATGCCCAGACCGCGGCGGGCCTGGAGATCGGCCAGCAGGTTGATCACCTGCGCCCGGACCGAGACGTCCAGTGCCGACACCGGCTCGTCGGCGACCAACAGCTCGGGCTCGGTCGCCAGCGCCCGTGCGATGCCGATCCGCTGCCGCTGCCCGCCCGAGAACTCGTGCGGGTAGCGACGCGCGGCCTCCTCCGGGAGACCGACCTCCTCCAGCATGCGCGCCACCCGGGCGCCCTGCTCGGCCCGCCGCGCCAGGCCGTGAACCAGCATCGGCTCGAACAGGGCCTCGCCCACGCGCAGACGCGGATTGAGCGCGCTCCACGGATCCTGGAACACCATCTGGAAGCCCTTCCTGCGCCGGCGCAGCTCGGCGGGACCGAGGGCGAGGAGGTCCTCGCCGCGGAAGCGGACCTGGCCGGCGCACGGCTCGACGAGCCTCAGGATCGACCGCGCCAGCGTCGTCTTGCCGCTCCCCGACTCGCCCACCAGAGCGACCGTCTCGCCCGCGTCGACATCGAGGTCGACGCCGTCGACGGCGCGCACCGCGCCGACCCGGCGGCGCAGGATCCCGGAGCGGACCGGGTACTCGGTGCGCAGGCCGCGGACCTCCAGGAGCGCGCCACCGCTCATCGCCGTGGGGTCTCCAGCAGCACGCAGCGCGCCCCGCGCCCCGGACCGGTCGCGACCCAGGCCGGCTCCCGCGACGAGCACTCGGGACGTGCCTCCGGACAGCGGGGGTGGAAGGGACAGCCCGCCGGGAGCCGCTCCGGCGACGGGACCTGGCCGGGGATCGACGGCAGGCCGCCGCGGGGAGCGGGGTGGCCGACCCGCGGCAGGGAGGCGAGCAGGCCGCGCGTGTACGGGTGCGCCGGAGCCTCGAAGACCTCGCGGATCGAGCCCTCCTCGACCACCCGGCCGGCGTAGAGGACGACGACCCGGTCGCAGGTCTCGGCGACCACCGCGAGGTCGTGGGTGATCAGGAGGATGCCCAGGCCGAGGTCGCGGCGCAGCTCGACGAACAGCTCCAGGACTTGGGCCTGGACCGTGACGTCGAGCGCGGTCGTGGGCTCGTCGGCGATGAGCAGGGACGGGCCGGCGGCCAGAGCGATCGCCACCAGGACGCGCTGGCGCTGCCCTCCCGAGAGCTGGTGCGGGTAGTCGCGCAGCCGGAGCTCGGCGTCCGGCAGCGAGAGGCGGCGCAGCAGCTCGACGGCGCGCCGGCGCGCCTCGGCCCGGCTCGCCGGCCGGTGGGCGCGGATCGCCTCGACGATCTGCGTCCCCACCCGCAGGACCGGATTGAGCGCCGCCGCCGGCTCCTGGAAGACCAGCCCGATACGCCCGCCGCGCACCGAGCGCAGCTCCGACTCGGCCAAGCCGATCAGCTCCCGTCCCTCGAGACGGATCGACCCCGAGCTGATCCTGCCCGGAGCCGGCACGAGGCCCAGCGTGGCCAGCGCGGTCAGGGTCTTGCCCGACCCCGACTCCCCCACCAGGCCGACGATCTCCCCGCGCCTGACGGTGAGCGACACGCCGCGGACCACCGGCGTCTCCCCCTCTCCGGTCGGAAACGAGACGCCCAGGTCCCGGATCTCGAGCAGCGGGGCATCGGCCGAGCCGGCCGGCGTCGGCGGCAGACCGGTCACGGTCGGCGACGCGGGCGCCCGAGCACGGCCGTCAATCGGCGCCCGGCCCGGAGAGGCCGCGCAGGAAGCCGACGGTCAGCGCCACGCCGTAGCCGGTCGCGGTGCGCTTGGACCGGCCCTCTCCGACGTAGGCGGGCCCCGCGATGTCGAGGTGTGCCCAGCGGCCCACTGGGGCGACGAACTGGGACAGGAAGGCGGCGGCGTTGGAGGCTCCGCCCCAGCGCCCTCCCGAGTTGCGGAGGTCGGCGTGGGAGCCCTTCATCTCCTCGAGGAACTCCTCCCACAGCGGCAGACGCCAGAGGCGCTCGCCAGCGGCGCCGGCCGAGGCCAGCAGCCCGGCCGCCAGCTCGTCGTCCGGGCTGAACAGTCCGGCGCCGGTCTCTCCCAGGGCGACGACGCAGGCCCCGGTGAGGGTCGAATACTCGAGCAGGATCTCCGGCTTCTCGCTCGCCGCCCACGAGAGCGCGTCGGCCAGGAGCATCCGGCCCTCGGCGTCGGTGTTGAGGATCTCCACCGTCTTGCCGTTGGCGCAGCGGACGATATCGCCCGGGCGGTAGGCCGCGCCGTCGGGCATGTTCTCGGCCAGCGGCAGATAGCCGCGCAGCCGGACCGGGAGCTCGAGCCGGGCGGCCACGTCGAGGATTCCCAGCACGGCACAAGCGCCGCACTTGTCCCACTTCATCTCGTCCATCTTGGACGCCGGCTTGATCGAAATGCCGCCGGTGTCGAAGGTCACACCCTTGCCCACCAGCGCGACGGTCCGGGGACCCCGCCCGAGCTCGATGCGCACCATGCGGGGCGGATTCGCCGACCCGCTGCCGACGGCGAGGATGCCGCCCATGCCGCGGCGGGCGAGCTCGGCGGGCCCCAGCACTTGGATCTTCGCCTTCCAGCGCGCGGCGAGCTCGCGCGCCCGTTGCGCCATCCAATCCGGAGTGGCCTCGTTGGGGGGGGTGTTGGCCAGGTTCCGCGCCAGGGCGGTGCCGGCCGCGAGCGCCGCGCCGACCCGCGCGCCGGCGCGCCAGCCCCGCACGTCGCCGCCCGGCGGTACCAGGGCCACGGTGGCGAGCGACGACGGGCCCGGCTCGCTCAGATAGCGGTCGAAGCGGTAGCCGGCGAGCGCCGCGTCGCGCGCCGTGCGCGCCGCTGCCTCCGCGCCCCGGGTCACTTCGTGGTCGGGGAGGACGATCGTCACCCGCTTCTCGCCCGCGGCGCGCGCCGATTCCACGCCTCGCTCGACGAGAGCGCGAGCCTTGCGCGCGTCGAAAGCGCCCGGCTCCCCGAGCCCGCGCACCTCGACCCAGCGTCCGCCCGTCCCCGCGAGCTCCACCGACTGGCCGTCGCGGCCGCTCCAGCCGGCGCGGCCGACCGCGCTGCGGACCGCTGCCGCGACCGCCTCGGGGGCGTCGCGCCAGGGTGCCCGGGCGCCGGCGAAGACCCCGATCATCATTCTCCCGGCCGGCAGCTTCCCGGCGACGACGGTCACCCCCAGAACTCCGTCCTCCACGTGCTCCTCCTTCCCTTCAGTCTCCGTTCGGACCCCGGGCCAGCCGGTCGCGCACCTGCTGCAGGTCCTCCCAGGTCGGGCGCTTCAGCGCCGCGTTGCGCAGCAGCGCCGCCGGATGGTACGTCACCAAGGTCGGAACGCCACGCACCTCGAACCACTGCCCGCGCATCCGACCGACCGGCCAGGAGTTGCCCAGCAGCGTCTGGGCCGCGACCCGCCCCAGGCAGACCAGGACCTGCGGCCGGATGGCGTCGATCTGGGTCTCGAGATACCCGATGCAGGCCGCGACCTCCTCGGGTTGCGGATCGCGGTTGCCCGGCGGTCGGCACTTGACGATGTTGGTGATGTAGACCTCGTCGCGCCCCAGGTCGATCGCCCGGATCATGCGGGTCAGCAGCTCCCCGGCGCGCCCCACGAACGGGAGCCCCTGCCGGTCCTCCTCGGCGCCGGGTCCCTCGCCGACGAACATCAGCCGGGCTTCCGGATCGCCGCTGCCGAAGACCACTTTGTGGCGTTTCTCGGAGAGCCGGCACCGGGTGCAGGAGGCAGCCTCCGTCGCCAGGGCTTCGAGCCCGACGCCCCGGGCCGCGGCCGGAGCGGGCTCGTCCCCGACCTCTCCGGTGGCAGACACCGGCGCTGCGGTGGCGCGGCGGTCCGGCCCCAGGTAGAGGTCCGACCAGCCCAGGTCGGCCAGGTACCGCAGCAGATCAGCGATCGGCTGCGACGGTCTCACGACGCAGCCCGCTGAGCTCTCGGGAGAACAGGTCGACCAGGTCCCGGGCGAGGTCGGCCTTCGGCCGCCGGCCGAGGAAGACCGGCTCGCCGGTCCGGCGATAGACCGTGACCTCGTTGTCGTCGCTGGCGAAGCCGATGTCCCGGCGCGAGACGTCGTTGGCCACGAGGAGATGGGCGCCCTTGGCTTCGAGCTTGGCGCGCGCCTCGCGCTCGAGGTCTTCGGTCTCGGCGGCGAAGCCCACCCGCAGGGCGCGCGGCGCCAGTCGCGGCAGCTCGCTCAGGATGTCGGGGTTGGCGACCAGCTCGAGCTGCGGCGCGCCGCGCGACTTCTTGAGCTTGTTGGCCGCGCGGGCGCGGGGCCGGAAATCGGCGACCGCGGCCGCCATCACGACGATCTCCGCGTCGCCCGCCAGCTCGTGCACGGCCGCCTGCATCTCGAGCGCCGTCTCCACCCCGACGCGCTCGACGCCGGGCGGCGTCGGCAGGGACACCGGACCGGCCACGAGCAGGGTTCGGGCGCCCCGCCGGGCGAGCTCGGAGGCGATCGCGAAGCCCATCTTGCCGCTCGAGCGATTGCCCAGGTAGCGCACCGGATCGATCGGCTCGAAGGTCGGCCCGGCGGTGACCAGCGCGGTGCAGCCCGCGAGGTCTCCGGGCTCCAGGCGGCGGGCCACGGCGGAGACCAGATCGGGGATCTCGGCCATCCTGCCCACGCCGGTCTCGCCGGAGGCCAGCACACCGACGCCCGGACCGATGATCTCGACGCCGCGGGCGCGCAGCTCCTCGACTCTTGCGGCCAGGGCCGGGTGGCGCCACATCGCGCTGTGCAGCGCGGGAGCGACGACCAGCGGTCCGGTGAACGCCAACGCCGTGGTGAGCACGAAATTGTCCGCCAGACCGAGCGCCAGCGAGGCGAGGGTCTGGGCGGTCGCGGGCGCGATCAGGAACAGGTCGGCCCACGCCGCGGCCTCGATGTGGAGCTCGACGCCGCTGCCGTTCGGCTCGAGGTACTCCTCGCGATGGACCGCCCGCCCGGTGACGACCTCGAGCGCGAGCGGACTGACGAACGCCGCGGCGGCCGGAGTCAGGGCGCACCGCACTTCGAAGCCGCGGTCCCGCAGTCGGCGGACCAATTCGGGCGATTTGTAGGCCGCGATCCCGCCCGAGACGCCGAGCAGGATCCGATGGCCGCGGAGGCCGTGCTCCTTCGTCACCGCCGACTCGCCTCCGCGTCCCGGGACGTCAGGGTTGGGCGGTCTCCTCGACCGCCTCCTCGAGCGGCTCGGGCTCCGGGATCGGCGCCGGGCCGTAGTCCCACTCGACCAGATTCGCCGAGACCTCCCGCATCGCGATGCGGGTGGGCTTGGCGACGCCGGATTCCAGCTTCGGCCGGGCTCCGCGCAGCAACTGCTCCGCGCGCCGCGCCGCGATCAGGACGTAGCGAAAAGTGCTGTCGATCCGCTCGGGAATGCTCTCCATCGGGGCTCCATGGCTCAGGATCCGCCCTCGTTCTCGCGGGCGCGCTCGAAGTCCGCGAGCACCGCGGAGATTCGGGCTTCTTGACGGGCGCGCATCTGGCGCTTTTCGAGGACGATCGCGGCGAGCGCACGGGTCGCGCGCTCGACATCGTCGTTGATAATAACATATTGATACGAATCGTAACGGCGAACCTCCCAGAGAGAGACCGCCAGCCGGCGCCGGATCTCCTCCTCGTCGTCCAGGCCCCTCCCCCTCAGGCGCGCCACCAGGTCGGCGTACGACGGCGGCAGCACGAACACGCTGTGGGCCTCCGGAAAGGCGTGCATCAGCCGTTCCGCCCCCTGGACGTCGAGGTCCACGAGGACGTCCGCGCCGCGCTCCAACAGCGGCATCACGGCGGCGCGCGAAGTCCCGTAGTACGACCCGTGGACCTCCGCCCACTCCAGGAACCGGTCGGCCGCGATCATTCCCTGGAAGCTCGCGGCCTCGACGAAGTGGTAGTCGCGGCCGTCGACCTCGCCGGCGCGCGCCCTCCGGGTCGTATGGCTCACCGAGAAGGCCAGCTCGCCACCGCCGGAGAGCTCCTCGAACAGTCCGCGGATGAGCGTCGTCTTGCCCGCCCCGGAGGGCGCCGAGAGCAGAAAGAGCTCGCCGCGCGCAGTCCCCTCACTCGACATTCTGGATCTGCTCCCGCAGCTGTTCGCACAACACCTTGCCATCCACCACCAGCGCGGTGAGGACCGCGTCGCGGCTCTTCGCGCCCAGCGTATTGAGCTCGCGCAGGATCTCCTGGGCCAGGAAGTCCAGGCGCTTGCCGATCGCACCCTCCCCTGCCAGCACGTCCGCTGCGTGGTCGAGGTGGGCGCGCAGGCGGTCGATCTCCTCCTGGACATCGCCGCGCTCGACCAGCAGGACGACCTCCTGGGCCAGGCGTTCCCGCGGCACCGCCGCGGCCCCGCCGGGGAGCAGCGCGTCGAGCCGCTGGCGCAGCTCGTCCTCGAGCCGGCCCGCGATCTCCTGGCGACGGGCGGCGAGCCGGTCGATCCGTTCCGCGAGCTCACCGCGCAGCCGCTCCAGTGCGCTCCCGAGGCGGGAGCCTTCCGCCTCGCGCGCGGCCGCGAACTGCGCCAGCGCAGGCTCGACGGCCTCCGCCAGGAGCGCCGCGTCCAAGCCGGCCTCCGGCTCGGGCTCGAGCCGCACCATCTGCGGCACCCGGAGGAGGTCGCCGAGACCGATCGCGTCCGACTCGAGCAGCCCCTCGCGACGCAGCGACGCCGCCTCGTGGAGCAGGGCGCGCAGCGCCTCCCGCTCGATTCCGGCCCGCATCCGGCGGTCGCCGCTCCGGGTCACCCGGACGGTGATCTCGCAGCGGCCGCGCGCGGCGAAGGCCGAAACGCGCTCGCGCAGCGCGGGCTCGCTGCCGCGCAGCTCCTCGGGCAGCCGGCAGACGACGTCGAGGTGCCGGTGATTCCAGCCTTGAGCGGTCACCTCGATGCGCACCTCGCCCCGTTCCGCCGCCGCCTGCGCGAACCCGGTCATGCTCCTCACGGCCCAGCCTCCTCTCCTCGCGCCAGACCCTCGGCCCGCTCCTCGACGGTGAGGAGCGCCTCCCGGACGCGCGGCGCCCACTCCGCCGGATTCGCCTCGCGCGGCAGCCTCAGCGGCTCGCCATAGACCACCTCGACGCGGCTACCCGGCAACGGGACCAGCATCCGGTCCCAGCTCGACAGCAAGCGCGCGCGGCTGGCCGCGATGGCGACCGGGATCACCGGCAGGCCGCTCGCCGCCGCGGCCAGGACGATGCCCGGCTGGACCTCCCGGAGCGGACCGCGCGGCCCGTCCGGAGTCACCGCGAGGTCGGATCCCGAGCGGGCGCAGCGGAGCAGGTCACGCAACCCCAACGCCCCGCCGCGCGAGCTGGAGCCGCGGCTGGTCGCCACGCCCAGGTGCGCGAGAACGCGCGAGATCAGCTCGCCGTCGCGGCTCCGGCTCACCAGTACCGTCATGCGTCGGCCGCGGTAAGCGTAGCGCATGAGCACGAGATGGCGGTGCCAGAACGCGAGCAGGAACCGCTGGTCGCCGCGCTCCCAGCTCCGGATCGTGCCGTCGCCGTGGTAGCGCAGGCGTACCGAGAGGCGCAGCGCGCGGACGAACTGCGCGGCGAAAAAGGCCGTGATCGCGATCCCGGGGCCGGAGACGCCACCGGACGCCGACTCCCGGGCCGCGCGACTCGCTCCGGTCACGCCGCCCTCAATCCTGAAATTGCAGATCGTGAAGGTGGCGATAGAGACCGTCGTGGGCGAGCAGCTCGTCGTGCGTCCCCTGCTCCACCACGCACCCCGCGTCCAGGACGTAGATACGGTCGGCGCGCTTGATGGTCGACAGGCGGTGCGCGATGACCAGGGTCGTGCGCCCGCGCATCAGGTTGGCGAGGGCTTCCTGAACCAGGGACTCCGATTCCGAGTCCAACTGCGAGGTCGCCTCGTCGAGGATCAGTATGGGTGCGTCCTTGAGCAGAGCGCGGGCGATCGCCAGCCGCTGCCGTTGTCCACCCGACAGACGCAGCCCGGCCTCGCCGATGACCGTGTCGTAGCCGAGCGGCAGTTCGAGGATGAACTCGTCGGCCAGCGCCGTGCGGGCCGCGCTCCTCACCCGCTCCAGCGGCAGGTCGGCGCGGCCGTAGGCGATGTTGTTGCGCACGCTGTCGTCGAACAGGACCGTCTCCTGCGTGACCAGGCCGATCAGGCCCCGCAGGCTGGCCAACCGGAGGTCGCGGATATCGATTCCGTCGAGCTCGATCGCGCCGTCGGTGACGTCGAAGAAACGCGGCAGGAGATTGACCAGCGTCGTCTTGCCGCCCCCCGAGGGCCCGACGAACGCCACCACCTCGCCGCGCCGCACTTCGAAGTCGACCCCGCGCAGGACCTCGCGATGATCGTAGCGGAAGCAGACCTTGCGGTAGCGGATCGACCGCTCGAGACCGCTCACCTCCTGCGGCTCCGGCCGGTCCACGATCTCCACCGGCAGCGTCATCAGGTGGCGGATCCGCTGCGCCGCGGCGAGCGACTGCTGCACGACCATGTTCGCCTTGTTCATCTTGCGGATCGGGTCGTACAACAGATAGAGGTTGAACAGAAAGCTGATCAGCGTGGCTGCGTCCATCGTCCCGGCCTGGATCCAACGGCCCGCGAAGACGAGGAACGCCCCGGCGCCGATGACACCCAGCGTCTCGACCACCGGGCTCGAGAGGTTGGCCAGGAGCTGACCGCGGAGGTTGGCCGCGAGGTGGCGCCGGGTCGCGACGCGGAACCGCGCCAGCTCGAACTCCTCCATGCCGAAGGCCTTGACCACCCGGTGTCCGCGCGAGCCTTCTCCCACCAGGTTGGCGAGGTCCGCGGTGCGTTCCTGGGCGCGGTGGCTCGTGCGCCGCATCCCCTTGGAGAAGCGCACGATCGGCCACAGGATCGCGGGCGCCGCCACCAGGCAGAACAGGGCGAGGCGGAACTGGATCGAGAACAGCAGGATCAGCAGGGCGACCAGGGTCACCGACTGCTGCACGAGATCGACGAGCCGGGTCGAGATCGCGGACTGCAGCACGCCCACGTCGTGAACCACCCGGCTCACCAGCTCTCCCGACGGGTGCTCGGCGTGGAACCGGCTCGACTGATCCAGAGTCCGGGAGTAGAGGTCGTTGCGCAGGTCCGTCGTGGCGCCGAGTCCGATCTTCTGGAAGGCGTAGCCGTTGAGGAAGTCGGACAGACTGCGGCCGACGAAGACGACGACGAAGACCAGCGGCACGAAGTAGATGACGTTGGACGGGCGCACCCCCAGGGCGCGCTTCAGGGCGGCGAACCCCTCGTTGAGGTAGCGGTCGAGGAAGACCTTCGCCCGCTTGCTCATCGAGGCCGGCCCGGTCGCTCCCGCTTGCGGCCGGGTCGCCTCTGCCTGCGGCCCGGTCGCTCCGGCCTGCGGCGGGTTCGCGGCCGCCGTCGGCGCACCCTCGACCCGGACGATTCCCGCCACCGAGCCCGGGAGCCCGCGGCCGTCGTAGTGCAGGACCTCGCCGAAGATGGCCTGGATCAGCGGGATCAGCATCACGGTGGCCGCGGCGTAGACCACGGTCGCGACCCCGGCCACGAGCCCCCACCGCCAGTAACGGCGCAGGTAGTGCGCGAGGAACCCGGCGAGCTTCACGCGGCAGCTCCCGCGCCGAGGTAGCGGGCCACCTCGTCGGCCGCCCGGCCCGTCGCCCCGGGCTTGCCCAGCCGTTCGCGCAGATCCTCGAGATCGCTGCGCATCCGGCGGATCTCCCGGCGCGAGCCCAGCAGCCGCAGCGCTTCGGCGGCGATGCGGTCGGGCGTCGCCTCGCCCTGGATCAGCTCGGGCACCGCCCGCTTCCCGAGCACCAGGTTGACGAGGCTGACGTGCGCGACCCGGACCAGCACCCGTGCCGGCCAGTAGCTCCAGGGCGAGAGCCGGTAGCAGACGATCATCGGAGTGCCCAGCAGGCCGGTTTCGAGCGTCGCGGTACCGGAGGCGCAGAGCGCGAGATGGGACCCGGCCAAGGCCGCGTAGCGGTCGCTCGTCACCAGCTCCACCGGGATTCCCGCGGCGGCGATCGCCGCGGCGTAGGCCGAGCCGTCGAGCGCCGGAGCGCGCACGACGCGGACCTCGACCGCCAGCCGATCGCCGATCCGCTTCGCCGCCGCGAGCATCGTCGGCAACAGGGCCGCGACCTCGCTGCGCCGCGATCCGGGCAGCAGGGCCAGCCGGACGACTTCGGGCGCGGCGCCGGGCGGGAGGCTCTGCCACACCTGCTCCAGCCGCGGGACCTCGTCGACCAGGGGATGTCCGACGTGGACGACCCGCACGCCGTGCTCGCGGTAGAAGGGGACCTCGAACGGGAACAGCACCAGCATGCGGTCCACGCAGTCGGCGATCACCCGCACCCGACCGCGCCGCCAGGCCCAGATCTGCGGGCTGACGTAGTAGACGACCGGGATCCCGAGCCAGGCGAGCTCGCGCGCCAGACGCAGGTTGAACTCCGGGAAGTCGACCAGCAGCGCCGCGGCCGGCCGCCGGCGCTCGACCTCACGCAACAGCGAGCGGAAGATCTCCGCGGCGCGGGGCAGGATCTCCAGCGCCTCGACGAGACCGACCACCGAGATCTCGCGACTGTCGGCCACCAGGTCGGTTCCCGCCGCGGCCAGCTCGTCCGAGCCCAGACCGAAAGTCTCGAGCTCCGGAATCCGGTCGCGCAGCGTGGTCACCAGACGGGCCGCGCGCTGGTCTCCCGAGCTCTCCCCCGCGACCACCAGGAGGCGGGCGCAGGTCATGGAAACGGCTTGGGCGGCCCCGGAGGCAGGAAGTACATCAGCCAGCCGAGCAGGAACGCTCCCACCATCAGGCTGCCGAAGATCTTGAGGAAGAGCCGGATCTGCTCACGGCGCTCGCGCTTCCACAGCGCGGCGAAGAACACGGCGAGGATCACCGCGTAGACGGTCATCAGGCCGAAGTGGCTCACGGGCTCACTCCTTCCGGCCGGTGGCCAGGTCCCAGACGTCGAGAACCAGGAGCAGGTTCATCAGACCGGCCGAGAGCAGGAACACGGTTCCGTACTCGTAGCCGGCGGCCGCGGGCACCCCCTGGTAGCCGAGCGCGTAGCGCAGAACGAAGTACGGCGCTCCGAGCCCCATCGCTCCGAGGGTGAACAGCGTGCTCAGCGGCTGGCCCGGGACGACCCGGTGGAGATTGCCGTCGAGGTGGACGCCGAGGAGCACGGAGACCAGCACCAGCAGCGCGAAGACGGCGGCCCGGCCGCGCCGGCGCAACGCGAAGTGTCCCGAGCTCGGCACCAGCCAAGCCAGGACGCAGAGCGCGATCGCCCGCCCTGGGGAGAAGGTTCGAGCTTCCTCCGTCACGGCGCCTGCCGGTTGAGTTGCTCCTTGAGCTCCTTGCCGGGCTTGAAGTACGGAATGCGCTTGGGCGGAACCTCGACCTTGTCCCCGGTCTTGGGGTTCCGGCCGATCCTCGCGCCCCGATTCCGGATACGGAAGCTCCCGAATCCGCGCAGCTCGATCTTGCGACCGCTGCGCAACGAGTCGACGATGGTGTGGAAGACCGTGTTGACGATCTCCTCCGCCTGCTTCTTGGTCAGCTGAGTGACGCGCGCCACCTCTTCGACCAGCTCCGCCTTGGTCAGGCCCTCACTGGTCGCCAGGACCGTCAGATCGCCCATGGCGACTCTCCTACTCCTCGGGCTCCGCGGGGCGCTCGGCTTCGGCCCCAGCCGCGCCCTCCGCCGCTGCCGCGGTCTCGGCCTCGCCCTGCGCGACTGTCGCGGTCCCGGCTTCGACCTCCGCGGCCACCTCGTTCTCGGCCTCGCCCTCCGCCGCTACCGCGGTCTCGGCTTCGCCTTCCGCGGCCGCGCTCTCCTCCGCCGCTTCCACGGGCGCCGGCTGGCTCGCCGCCTCGAGCTCGGCGATCTCCTCGGCGGTGGGCTGGGTCACTCCGCGCAGGGTCAGCCCCACCTTCTTCTCCTCCTCCTCGATGCGCAGGATGCGCGCCCTCACCCACTCCCCGGCGGCGAAGCTGTCCGCGATTCGGCCGCCGCCGAAGTCGATCTCCGAGATGTGGGCAAGGCCTTCGAGGCCGTCGTAGATGTCGATGAAGAGCCCGAAGTCGGTGACGTTGACCACCCGGCCGGTGACGATGTCCCCGACGCGGTTGTTCTCGACGAAGTCCTGCCACTCGTTGGGCATGAACTCCTTGATCGAGAGCGACACCCGCTGGTTCTCGACGTCGATGTTGGTGATCCGCGCCCGGACCGTGTCGCCCTTCTTGAGCACCTCGCTCGGGTGCTTGATGCGCTTGGTCCAGCTCATGTCGGAGACGTGGATCAGGCCGTCGATCTCCTCCGTGATCTCGACGAACGCGCCGAACTCCGTCAGGTTGCGGACCTTGCCCTCGATGATCGATCCGACCGGGAAGTGATGCGAGAGATCCTCCCAGGGGTTGCGCTCGGTCTGTCGCAGGGACAGGCTGATCCGGCGCTGCCCGAGGTCGAGCTCGGTGACGATGGCGTCGATCTCCTGGCCCGGGGTGAGGAGCTTCGACGGGTTGACGACCTTCTTCGTCCACGACATCTCGGAGACGTGGATCAGGCCCTCGACGCCCGGCTCCAGCTCCACGAACGCGCCGTAGTCGACCAGGCTGACGACCTTGCCCCGAACCCGCGCGCCGACCGGGAATCGCTTGTCCACCAGGACCCAGGGATCCTCGGACTTCTGCTTGTAGCCCAGGGAGACGCGCTCGGTCTCGCGGTCGAACTTGAGCACCACGACCTCGACCTCGTCGCCGATCGCGAAGTGCTCGGAGGGGTGGTTGACGCGGCCCCAGGAGATGTCCGTGATGTGCAGCAGCCCATCGATACCGCCGAGGTCGATGAAGACTCCGTAGTCGGTGATGTTCTTGACCACGCCCTTCATCACGACGCCTTCCTGGAGCTTCTCCAGGGTCTCGGCCTTCTTCTGCTCGTATTCCTTCTCGAGCACCGCCTTGCGCGAGAGCACGATGTTGTTGCGGCGGCGGTCCAGGCTGATGACCTTGAACTCCAGCTCGCGGCCGCGCAGCGACTCGAGGTTCTTCACCGGCTTGATGTCGGCGAGCGATCCGGGCAGGAAGGCGCGAACGCCGACGTCCACCGTCAAGCCGCCCTTGATCCGGTCGATGACCCGGCCCTTGATGATCCGGCCCTCGCGGAAGCTCTGCTCGACCTCCGTCCAGACCCGCATCTTCGCCGCCTTGGTGTACGACAGCAGGATGTGGCCCTCGATGTCCTCGGTCCGCTCGAGCAGGACCTCGACGTCGTCGCCCACCTGGATCGGGAGGTTGCCCTCGGCGTCGCGGAACTCGTCGACCGGGATCAGGCCCTCCGACTTGTAGCCCACGTCCACCACCACCGCGCTGGGCCCGATGGACACCACCTTGCCGGCGACGATCTCGCCCTCGTTGAGATTGCGCAGGCTCTCGCCGTAGAGCGCGACGAACTGCTCGTATGCCTGGCGATCCTCGGCGCTGATCTCCTCGTCGAGGTTCATGCGCTCCTTGTCCGTCGATACCATGAGCCGAACTTCCTCCTTGGCTTTCGAGATTCAGGCCGCGGCCTGTCGTACCCTGTCGGGGGGATACTCCGAGTCCCGGTTCGCGGGTAGCTCGAGGGTCGGAAGTATAGGCGCCATCGTCATTTGGAGTCAAACCCGGGGGGGGCGCGGAGGGGCCGGGCGACGGCGGGCCCACGCGGCCGCCTCCCGAACCTCGGGGGCGGGATCCCCGGCCTCCGCCCGCTCCAGGGCGGCCCGCGCCGGATCGTCCTCCCGGCCGGCCAGGGCCAGGGCGGCGTTGCGGCGCAGGCCGGCGGCCCGGGCGCGCTTCATCGGGCTGCCCCGGAAGCGTTCCCGGTACTCCACCTCGGCCAGGCCGAGCAGACCGGCGAGGTCGAGCTCCCGCCGTGCCGGAGGGGGCGCGAGCTCCGGATGGTCGGCGGCCGGAAGGTCCCGGTTCCAGGGGCAAGCTTCCTGACAGATGTCGCAGCCGAAGGCCCAAGCCTCGAGGTGCGGCCGGATCGACGGATCCACCTCGCCGCGGTGCTCGATCGTCCAGTAGGAGATGCAGCGGCGGGAGTCGAGACGGTAGGGCTCGGGCAGAGCCCCGGTCGGGCAGGCGTCGAGACAGCGGGTGCACTGCCCGCACAGGTCGGCCAGCGGCGGGTCGGGCGCCAGGTCGAGACGGGTCAGAAGCTCCCCGAGCAGCACGTAGGAACCGGCCCCGGGGCTCAGCAGCAGCGTGTTCTTGCCCACCGCCCCGAGCCCGGCCCGCGCCGCCAGCTCGCGCTCGAGCAGGGGCGCGGTGTCGACGCAGATCCGCGTCGGCTCGCCGGGCCAGCGCTCCTCGATCGCCGCCGCCACGCGCAGCAGGCGGGAGCGGATCACGTCGTGATAGTCGGCACCGCGCGCGTAGCGGGCGACGCGCGGCCAGAGATCCGTCGTCCCGCCCCCCTCCTCCCCCTCCAGGGGCGCGTACCTCAGCCCGACCACCAGCGCGCTCCGGGCCCCGGGCAACAGCCGCCGCGGATCCATCCGCACCTCCACGTTGCGCGCCATCCAGGACATCTCCGCCTGGTCCCCGCGCTCCAGCCAGCGCCGGTAGGCGGCGCCGGTCGCGGCCGGGGTCAGGGTCGCGATGCCAGCCAGGTCCAGGCCGGCCTCGCGCGCGCGGGCCTTGACGAAGGCCGCAGCCGCGCTGCGATCGAGGCGCTCGAAGGCGTTCTCCACGGCCCGATCGTATCGGGGCCGCCGGTCGACCCCGCCGCGGGGCTTCTTGGCGTCGGCGTCGCGACCTATCGGTCCGGGTCGCCGCTCGCCGGCGGACAGACCGGCTGGCCCACGGCCAGGCTCATCGCGGCGCAGGCGCTCAGGCGGGGGATCCCGCCGGGAGCCGCGCGCGACGCTCGCCGCAGGAGATCGCGCAGGCCGGCCGGCTGCAAGTCGGGGCGGCGCTCGAGGACGAGCGCAGCGACGCCGGAGACGTGGGCGGCGGCGAGCGAGCTGCCGGAGTAGAAGTCGTACGTCGCCTGCGGCCCGGTGGTCAGGATGTCGACGCCCCGGCGCTTCGATCTCCCCGGCCGGACCGGCGCCGGCGGCGGCCGGTTCCGCTCCGTTCGCCGGGTTCTCGGAGCGTGCAGCGAGCACGGTGTCGAGCGAGGCCGGAAAGCGGGATCGTCCGCTCTCGTCCACCGCCGTCACCACCATCGTCCCGGCCTCCTCGGCCCGGGCCAGCAGGCGCGCGAGCAGCGGATCGTCCGGCCCCGAGAGACTCAGATTGAGCACGCGGGTTCGGGCTCCGATGGCGAAATCCAGGGCGCGCGCCAGGGTGTAGGAGTCGCAGGTCGACTGGCGCGAGCCCGGCGGATCCGGCCAGCAGGCCTTGAGAGCCAGCAGATCGGCGTCGGGGGCCACGCCCACGATGCCCACCCGGTTGTTGGCGTCGGCCGCGACCACGCCCGCGATCGCGGTGCCGTGCGCGTCGCGGGTGAAGCTCTCCTCGCCGTCGACGACGAAGTTGCGCGCCACCGAGATCCTCCCGACCAGGTCGGGGTGGGCGACGTCGACGCCCGTGTCCACCACCGCGACCCGCACGCCGCGCCCCGTCGCCCAGCGCTGGGCCGCCGCGACGCCGAGCTCCTCGAGACCGCTCTGGAGTCCGGCGTAGGCGTCGTTCCAGGGCGACGCCGTGGTGTGGAACGTGCGTACCGGCGCGGCCAGCGTGACCCGCGCGCTGCGGCGAAGCTGCTCGACCACGAGCCCGGCGTCGCCGCCCTCGGGGAGCTCGAACACGACGCACTCCTCGGCCAGCGACTGCATCGACCAGGCGTACACCGGCCGCACGCCGAGCCGCTCCGCGAACTCGCGCACCGTGGGCTCCCAGAAGTCCGGGTGCACCGAGGCGAAGGTGGCCAGCACGAGCCGGCCGGGGGCGATCCGGGTCGCGACCGCGGGCGTGGGGGGAGCTCCGCCGCTGGCGCACCCGGCGAGGACCGCCGTCAGCACGCCGACGGCGGCCGCCACGCGGCAAGGCCTACTCGCCGGCATCCTCGCGGCCGAGGATGGGCTCGGCGAGGCGGACCTCGGGATCGGCGCGCAGGCGGGCGAGGACGTCGCCCGGCGACTCCCCCGCCGCCGCCGGCGCCAGGGCGAGCCCGTAGGCGCCCAGCGCCGACGGGCCGCTGACGATCTCGGCCCGGATTTCGAGCAGCAGGCTACGGATCTCGCTCTCGGTCGCGGTCGGCGCGAAGACGACCCGCACCGAGGCCGGGCGCGACCGCGACGGGCTGGACAGGGTGCGAAACGTCCCGGTCGCCGGGCGCGGACGCGCCGATCGCCCGGAAGACGCGATCCAGCCCACGCAGAGCACGAGTGCCGCCGCCTGGACCCCGATGAGCCAGCGCGCGGTCCGCGGAGCCCGGCCGCCGCGCTGGCCGCCGAAGCGCCGGAGCCTCGCCGCCGGAGGGTCCTCGCGGTCGAGATCTCCCCGGGCGATGCGCTCCTCGAGCCGGGCGAGCTGCGCCGGATGCGGCGCCGGCGCCGGCACGCTCGTGCGCTCCAACTCTTCGGCGAGGCGCCGGCAGCGCTCCGCCTCCTGCCGGCACTCCTCGCAGCCGTCGATGTGGCGCCGGACGGCTTCCTGCTCGGCCGGGCCGAGAGTCCGGTTGACCAGCCACGGCAGCAGCTCCTGGACCGCCAGATGCTCGGATCGGCTCATCGTCTCAGCCTCCGATCGTTCCCGACAGCCCGAGCCGGGGCAGCGCCGCGCGCAGCTTGCGGCGGGCGTGGAACATGCGCGTCTTGACGGTGTTCACCGGGCAGTCGACGATGCGGGCGATCTCCGGATAGGAGAGTCCCTGGAAGAAGGTGAGCTCGACCACCGCCCGCTGCTCCTGAGGCAGCTCGCGCAGAGCGGACTCCAGGGTCGAGGCCGCCTCGCGCCGCTCGTAGGCAGCGTCCGGGCGCTCCCCCGGGTCCACCGCCCGGTCATGACCCGCCTCCTCGAGAGTCGTTCCGGTGCGTCTGCGGCTCAGCGCCCGGAGCGCCTTTCGGTAGGCGATGCCGAAGATCCAGGTCGAGCCCTTGGAGCGACCGTCGAAGCGCGCCGCGGAGCGCCACAAGGCGAGCAGCGTGTCGTTGACCACCTCCTCGACCAGGTCCGGGCTCCGCGTCAGGCGCAGGGCGAAGCCGAACAGGCGGCGGGAGTAGCGCGCGTAGAGCTCCTCGAAAGCGGCGAGGTCGCCCTCCGCGGTGCGCGCGATCAACAGCTCGTCGTCGTCCGACTGGACTCTCACGACCGGTATGTCCCCCCGGAGGCCGCCGGAGTTCAAAGCGCGCGGCGGCAGAACCGACCGTCCCGCCCGCGGCACCCACCCGCCACCGATGCTACGGGAGGATCGCATGAGAAAACGCCGCCGAGACCACCTGCTCACCCTGCCCACCCTCACCTGGACCCTGGCCGTCGCGGGCCTCGGTGCGCTCGCCGCCTGCGGCGGGGGGGATCCCACTCGCCGACGGCGCCCGCGCCGCCGACGCCCACCACCGGACAGGTGGTGACCGTCGAGGTCCTCGACAACCACTTCGAGCCCAAGTCGGTCCAGATCCAGCCCGGCGACACCGTCCGCTGGGTCTTCCACGGCAGCGCCGCCGGCCACACCGTGAGCGCCGAGAACGGCGCGTTCGACAGCGGCTTCGCCTTCACTCAGCCCGACGCCACCTTCGAGCACACCTTCACCAGCGACGACGCCGACCAGACATTCCAGTATCGCTGCACGAGCCACTACCTGTGCTGCATGATGCAGGGATCGGTCCGGGTCGGGGCCGGCGCTCCGCCGCCGGCGCCGGGGTACTGAGCGTCCGGATGTCGGCCCGACGACCCTCGACGGCTGCAGCGCTGGGACTCGCGCTCGGGCTCGCCGCGACCCTCGGGGCCTTCGGCCTCACGGGTCCGGCGACCGCCCAGACCGTTCTCGACGGGAGCGAGAAGCTCGACCGCCAGCGCCCGGAAGCCTGGGCGATGCGCTGGTTCGGAGCAGCGGTGGAGCCGTCGGCCTTCGGAGCGGTGGAGGCGCCGGAGCCGGGGCACCTCGACCTGGGCCTGGAGCTCGACCCTCTGCCCCGGCTCTCCGAGCGCCAGCGTACGGTCGGCTTCGGCGGCACCAAGAGCGAGGACCTGAATCGCGCCCCCCTGCTGGTCTACCCGCGCGTTCGCGTCGGACTCCCGCGCGGCTTCGCGCTCGACGGCTCCTGGGTCCCACCGGTCGAGGTCGACGGCGCGCGCGCCAATCTGCTCGACGTCGGCCTGTCCCGAGCCGTCCTCGAGCGCGGCGGGATCCGCATCGGCGTGCGCCTGGGTCTGCTCGCGGGAACGATCCGGGGCGACTTCACCTGTCCGGCCGCCGCCGCCGCGGCAGGCGACGATCCGGCGCGCAACCCCTACGCCTGCCAGGGCGCCTCGGACGACGAGCTGCGACTCGGCTCAGCCGGCCTGGAGACGACTCTCGCCCATCGATTCGTGCGCCATCCGGGGCTCGACTCGTGGCTCGCTCTGAGAATCCGCGAATTGGATTCCTCGTTCCGGGTGGACGCCCGCTGGAACGGGCTGCTGGACCGCTCCCGGCTCGACTACCGCGGCACCGACTGGGGCGTCGGCGCGGGGCTCTCCTGGAGCGGCCGGAAGCCCTGGCGCTGGGCGGGCGAGTTGCGCTGGACGCCGCTCCAGGTGGCGCGCACGCCGGCCGCCGGCGGACGGGAGCACGACGACCTGTTGCAGGCCCGGATCCTGATCGCCCGCCGGCTGCGGTGACCCCAGCGCCCTCCGGCCTCTGGTAGCGTCCGGCGGAGCCGGGGCGGCAACCTCCGACCCCGGCTCCCGGGAGGTTGTCGATGCGCTCTGCTTCTCGTGCCGCCGCCGGATCGTCGCTCGTCGCCGCGCTCCTCGCTCTCGCCGCGCCCTGGCCCGCCGCGGCGCAGTGGTCGGCCTTCGCGAGCCGTAACTTCGCGCTCGCCGACCGCGGCAGCGAGCAGGTCCAGCCGAAGATCGCGGTGCGCTCCGACGGCGGCTGCTACGTGGCGTGGTTCGACGACGCGGACGGCGGTTACGACGTCTACCTGCAGCGCCTGGACGCCGACGGCGTCGAGATGTGGCCGCACAACGGCGTCCTGGTCGCGGACCGCAGCTTCAGCTCGACCGAGGACTACGGCCTGTCGATCGACACCGGCGGCAACGCCCTGCTCGCCTACCGCTACAACGACGGCAGCTTCGACCGTGCCTACGCCTCCAAGATCGACGAGAACGGCACCCTGCTCTGGGGCAGCCCCGGCGTCCAGGTCTCCGGCGGTACCACCAGCGTTCACTCGCCGAAGATCACGGCCACGGCGGACGGCGGCTCGGCGGTCGCCTGGAGCGACGACAGCGGCGACGTCGTGGTCCAGAAGCTCGACGGCGACGGCAATCCGCAATGGGGTCCCGGAACGACGATCACGCCGCCGCTGTCGGCGAATCTCCTCATCTCCGACCTGATCGCCGCCGGCAACGACGTCATCGTCTCCTGGGTGCAGTACAACGGCCGGTCGCTGTGGGCGCAGAAGCTCGCCGGCGCCGACGGCTCGCTGCTCTGGGGTGCCAACCACGTCGCCGTCTTCGACGCCGGCTCGCTGCAGTTCGGCAACTTCCCGCCGATGGTGTCGGACGGCGCCGGCGGCGCCGTCTTCGCGTGGTACTCGACCTCCGCCGGCCTCCGGGTCTCCGTCCAGCACCTCGACACGGACGGGGTCGAGGCCTTCGCCCACGACGGCGTCGAGGTCTCGGGCGACGTCACCCACGGACGGACCGATCCGAGCGCGGCCTACGACCCCTCTTCCGGCGCGATCACGGTCTTCTGGGTCGAGACCAACTCGCTGCAGAACGTCTTCGGCCTCTCCGGTCAGCGGGTGGCGAGCGACGGATCCCTGCTCTGGGGCGGCAACGGCCGCGTCGTCGTCCCGCTGAGCGGCGCCCAGCTGTCCCAAGTCCGGACCCTGCCGCTCGCCGGCGGGGAGTCGATCGTCGCCTGGGCCGAGAACCTCGCCGTCGACGACGAGCCGATCCACGTCGGCCGCTTCGACACCACCGGGACGGAGGTCTGGACGGCGGGGATCGTCGATCTGAAGTCCCGCGCGCGCTCGACCTCCCGGCTCGCCGCCGCGCGCACCGCGGTCGGAACCTCGGTGTACGTGTGGACCGACGGCGACTCGGCGCGCGATCTCTACGGTCAGAACCTCAACGACGACGGGCACGTCGGCGTCGAGCGGCTGGTCGACGGCTTCGAGTCGGGCGACACCTCGAACTGGTCCAGCGTCGTCCCCTGAGGCGGGGCTTCAGCTCCCTTCGGCGATCACCGCCAGCAGCCGCTCGACGATCTCGTCGGCGTCGCCGGTCGAGGTGTCGACGACCACCGCGCCGGGCGCGGGCGCCAACGGCGACATGCTCGCGCTGCCGGTCGCGGGCGTCGCGCTCCGAGATCTCGCGCGCCACCTCGGCCTCCTCGGCGCCCCGGCCCGCGGCCCGGAGATCGCCCACGCGTCGCCGAACCCGGACCTCGGAGGGCGCGTCGAGGAAGAACTTGAAGCGGGCCTGCGGCACCACCTGGGTGCCGATGTCGCGCCCCTCGATCACCCCGCCGTGCCGCTCGGCGAGCTCGCGCTGGAGCGCGACCATGCGCTCCCGGACCTCCGGGTGGACGGCCGCGCGCGAGGTCACCGCCGAGACCTCCGGGGCGCGGATCCGCGCCTCCACCGGCCGGCCTTCGAGCCGGACGCTCGCCCGTCCCTCGGCGTCCAGCTCGATCTCCAGCCGCAGCCCGTCCAGAGCCGCGGCCACCGCCGTCCGGTCGTCCGGATCGACGCCGTGGTCGAGCAGGTGGAGCGCCACGGCGCGGTACATCGCGCCGGTGTCCAGGTAGGGAACGCCGAGGCGGCGGGCGAGGCGGCGGGCGACGGTGCTCTTGCCGACCCCCGCAGGTCCGTCGATCGCGACGACGGCGCGGGGAGCGCTCACTTGCGCGACGTGGTGCCGGGACGCCGCGCGCCCGGCCGCCGGGTCCGGCGCCGCTGCGTGGCGCGCCCCGGCGGCGGCGACGCTTCGGGAGGACCCGCGGCCGAACTGGTCACCCGCCGCAGCTCGGCGAGCTCCGCCTCCGTGAGCTCGCGCGTCGCTCCGAGCGGCAGGTCGTCGTCGTGCAGGGGTCCGATGGCGACGCGACGGAGCTTCTGCACCGGGTGGCCGATGCGGAAGAACATCTCGCGGATCTGCCGCGTCCGGCCCTCCGAGAGCTCCACCCGGTACCACGCGTTGCCCGGCTCGCCCGCCCGGTGCGAGGTCACCCGCATCGGTTCGATCCGGCTCGGCGCCGTCCGCCTGCCGTCGAGCACGACGCCGCGCCGCAGGCGCTCGAGCTGGTCGTCGTCGGGCACGCCCTTGACCTTCACCTCGTACGTCTTGTGACAGCCGTAGCGGGGATGGGAGAGCCGGTGGGCGAGCTCGCCGTCGTCGGTGAGGATGAGCAGCCCCTCGGTGTTGTAGTCCAGGCGGCCCACCGGAACCAACGCCCGTCGCAGCGGTGCCGGCACCAGGTCGATGACGGTCGGGCGCCCCGCGGCGTCCGACGCCGCGGTCAGGAATCCGCGCGGCTTGTTGAGCAGGAGGTAGCGCTGGTTGCGCACGGGCCGGATCCGTTTGCCGTCGATCTTGATGGCGTCGGTCTCCGGATCGGCCTTCTCGCCGATCACGGCGATCCGGCCGTTCACCGTCACCCGCCCCTCGCGGATCAGGTCCTCGGCCTTGCGCCGGGCGGCCACGCCCGAGCGGGCCAGGATCTTCTGGATCCGGTCGAGGCTCACTCCCGCTCCTCCTCCTCGGCGCCACCCTCGGCCGCGCCGGGGTGGTCGTGGACCTCGAAGCCGGCGCTGCCCAGGCTGGTTTCCGCCTCGTCGGTCGAGACCAGCCCGATCGACTCGTGCTCGTGCGAGATCGCGGCGCGCGCTGCGGAGTCCTCGCCGCCGCCGAACGTCTCCTCGAACTCCTCCAGAGGCGGCAGCTCGCCGAGGTCGCGGAGCCCGAAGTGCATCAGGAACTCGCGCGTCGTGGCGTAGAGGAACGGCCGGCCGACCACCTCCTTGCGCCCCGTGATCCGGATCATTCGCCGTTCGAGCAGCGTCCGCAGCGAGGTGCTCGAGTTCTTCCCCCGCAGCTCCTGGATCTCCGGGCCGGTGACCGGCTGCCGGTAGGCGACGATCGCGAGGGTCTCGAGAGCGGCCATCGAGAGCCGGTGCGCTCCGGTGACGTCGAAGTAGCGCCGCAGGTAGGGGTGGCACTCGGCTGCCGTGACGATGCGCAGCCCCCCCGCCACCTCCTCCAGCCGGACGCCGCGATCGTCGCCCGCTCCGTAGCGGCCGCGGACGGCGTCGAGCGCCGAGCGCACCTCCTCGCGCTCGCCCTCGTCGAAAGCTGCGAGCAGCCGGTCCACCGGCACCGGCTCGGCGGTGACGAAGAGGATCGCCTCGACGGCGGCCTCGAGCTGCGGTCGGTGGCTCATCCCTGGATCGCCTCCAGCTCCTCGGTCCCCAGATCGCGCGTCGTGCGGTAGAGCACGACCGCGCCGTCCGCCGACTGGTGCAACCGCACCAGGCGCAGGCGCGCCAGCTCGAGGACCGCCAGGAACGTCGAGATCGCCTCGGCCCGGCACGAACGGTCGCGCAGGTCCTGGATCAGGTCGTACGGCCGTCCGGCCTCGAGCTCCGCGAGCAGCCGTTCGAACTGCCCGCGCACCGGGAAGCTCTCCCCCGGGAGGAGGATCGGCTCCGGGTGCTCGCGGTCGAAGCGGTCCAGAACCTGTCGCAGAGTGCTCAGCAGGTCGAACAGCGAGACCTCGTCGAGCGGAATCTCCTCGTCCTCCTCCCCGGCCTCGCGCCAGGGCTGGCGCGGGCGCGTCCAGACGCCCTGGCGCAGGCGGTCGACCTCGGCCAGCGTCTGCGCCGCGTCCTTCAGCCGGCGGTACTCGAGGAGGCGCTGCACCAGCTCCTCGCGCGGATCCTCCTCGACCGGCGTGCCGTCCTCCGCCACCGGCCGCGGCAGGAGCATCCTCGACTTGAGCTGGATCAGCAGCGCGGCCTCGTAGATGTATTCGGCCGCGATGTCGAGGTCGAGCTCTTCCAGGAGTCCGAGGTACTCGTGAAACTGGTCGCAGATCGTCGCGACCGGGATGTCGGTGATCTCGACCTCGTTGACCTTGATCAGGTGCAGGAGCAGGTCGAGGGGACCCTCGAAGACCGGGAGCTGCACCCGCCACGACTCCGGCAGGAGACCGGTTCCGGGCAGCGCGCGCGTCACCGGTGCCCTCCAGCGAGCAGCCGGTCGTAGTCGAGGCCGAGGGCCGCACGCACCCGGTCCATCGTTTCGCGTGCCCGTTCCCGGGCGCGCTCCGATCCCCTCTTGAGCAACTCGAGCAGGGTTCCCGGGTCGCGCAGCAGCTCTTCGCGCCGGCGCCTCAGGGGATCGAGGAAGGCGATGATCTGGTCCGCCAGGAGCGCCTTGTCGTCGACGCAGCCGATGCCCGCCGCGCGGCATTCGAGCTCCACCCGCTCGGTGACCTCGACGGGAGAGAGCAGCCGGTGGAAGACGAACAGGTTGCAGCTCTCCGGGTGGCCCGGGTCCTTGCGCCGGATCCGCGTCGGGTCGGTGAACATCGACTGGCACTTGGCGCGGATCTCGTCGGGCGAATCCGAGAGGTTGATCGCGTTGCCGTAGGACTTCGACATCTTGCGACCGTCGAGCCCGGGGACCTTCGGCGTGCGCGTGAACAGCGCCTTGGGTTCCGGAAAGACCTCGCCGTAGAGCGCGTTGAAACGGCGCGCGATCTCCCGGCTGATCTCGAGGTGACTGGCTTGGTCTTCCCCGACCGGAACCAGCTCGGCGCGATAGAGGACGATGTCCGCGGTCTGGAGCACGGGATAGCCCAGGAAGCCGTAGGTGCTCAGATCCCGCCCCTCGACCTCGCGCAGTTGCTCTTTGTAGGTCGGCACGCGCTCCAGCCATCCGAGCGGGGTGATCATCGAGAGCAGGAGGTGGAGCTCCGCGTGCTCCGGAACCATCGACTGCACGAAGACCACCGCCTGCTCGGGATCGACCCCGGCCGCGATCCAGTCGGCGAACGCCTCGACCGTGCTCGCCGTCACCCGGGAGGGGTCCTCGTACTCCGAAGTCAGCGCGTGCCAGTCGGCGGCGAAGAAGTAGCAGTCGTGGCGCGACTGCAGCTCGAGCCAGTTGCGGATCGTGCCGAAGTAGTGGCCCAGGTGGAGCTTGCCGGTCGAGCGCATGCCCGACAGGACGACTTGGCGGTCCGTCACCGAACGATCTCCTTCCCGGGACGCCGGCGTCTCATCGAGACGCTGCGCGCCCCCGCCCTGCCGCTTCCGCTTCGCTTGTCTGGGGTCCCGCCGCCGTCCGGGTCGCGGCCCCAGCGGCCGGGCCTCGGAGGGGGCGCCTCGAGCGCACGAAGTCTAGCATGCGGCTCGCTTCAACCGCCGCGCAGAGAGCCCGCCCCCGCGCCTTCCAACGCCCGTTCGAGGCGACCCAGGGCGCGCGCCGCGAAGGCCAGGAAGGCGACCTGCGCCACCAGGCCGGAGACGGCCAGACCGACGTGGATCCAGACCGGGGGGCCCTTCGGATAGAGGGACCCGGCGAGGACCAGCTGACCCAGCACCAGGAGCGCCGCGACGAAGGCCAGGCCCGCCACCCGGCGCCCGTCGGCGCCGAGCGATTCGAGCGGCGCCGCGCCCCCTCCTCCGCGCCGTAGCGCACGCACGCAGCCGCCGAAGTAGATCGGCACCCAGAGGTCGGCCAGGAGCCAGGCCAGCGCCGCCGCGAGGGCGACCATCGTGTGGACGACGAGCTCCTCCGACTCGCGCCCGGCGCCGCGCCCGACCCATCCGGCGGCGAGCCACCCGAAGGCGCCGAGGATCGCGATTCCGTACAGTGTCGTGGCCCAGCGGTTCAACCGTCCCCCTTTCCCCCGATCGCGCTTTCCCACGCCCGGGCGGCGTGTTCCGGAAGGTACCGTTCCGTGACCCGGCGACGGCCGGCCTCGCCACGCCGCCGCGCCTCCTCCCGGTCGCCGAGCGCCGCCTCGAGGGCGTGCGCCAGCGCGGGAGGATCCTCGCACGGCACCAGCCAGCCGGTCGCGCCGTCGATCACCACCTCGGGGATGCCGCTGACCCGGCTGGCCACCACCGGAACGCCCGCGGCCATCGCCTCGAGCACGACCAGGGGCATCCCCTCGTAGATCGAGGGCACGACCAGGGCGCTCGCGCCCTCGAGCAGCCAGCGCACCCGGGCGGCGGACACCCGCCCCAGGAAGCGCACCCGGTCGGCTCCCAGCCGGAGCTCCCGGGCGCGCGCCTCGAGCGCGTTCCGCTGCTCGCCGTCGCCGGCCACCAACAGCCGCGCGGGAGGGCGCTCCGGCGCCCGTCCGGCCAGTGCCTCGAGCAGGACCTCCACGCCCTTGCGGATGCGCAAGCGGCCGACGTAGAGAAGGTCGGCCGCGCCGCGGTCCAGCCCCGGAACCGGTTCGGCGCCGACCTCGATGCCGCCGGTGACGTTGGGGACCACGTACGTCCGCCGCACGCCGTAGTCGCGGCGGATCTCGTTGCCGGTCGCCGCGCTCGGCACCAGCACGCGGTCCGCCAGGCGCGCGCTCCAGCGCCCGAGCGCGATCTGGAGCCCGACCTTGAAGCGCCGGAAGCGGCGCTCGGCGGCGCCCGGTTCGGCGAGCACCCGTCCCGCGTGCACCAGCGGCCGGACCGCGCGCTTCTCCTCGAGGTAGCTCACCTGGAGCAGCGCGACCAGGAGGGGTCGGCGGTTGCCTCGCCACCGGCGCGAGGCGCGCAGCCACGCCGCGGCCAGCGCACCGTCCGACTCGTGCACCTGGACCACGTCGGGAGCGAACTCGCGGACGGCCCGCCGGCAGGCCGGAACGACGGTCAGCGGGAACAACAGCTTCGGGCCGCGCGCCCCGCCGCTCCCGCGCCCCAGGATCCGGACCTCGTGGCCGCGCTCGCGCAGTCCGGCGGCGAGCTGGACGACCTGCTCGCCCACCCCCGAGAGGTCGGAGGGCGGCAGCGTGTTCGCGATCAGCAGGATCCGCACGCCTCAGCCCCCCGCGAAACTCTCGTAGCGGCTGCGCACCCGCGACCGGGCCCGCTCCAGGAGACCGGCGACGGCGGGGTCGCCGGCGCGCTCCTCGACGATCTCGCGCGCGTCGCTGCGCGCGCGATCGACCCACTCGCGGTGGACGACCAGATCCGCGACCCGCAGCCGGGGCAGTCCGGACTGCCGCTTTCCCAGCAGGTCACCGGGACCGCGCAGCGCGAGGTCCTCCTCCGCGATCCGGAACCCGTCGGTGGACGAGGCGAAGACCTCGAGGCGCCGGCGCGCCGCGTCCGACAGCCGGCCGTGGATCGCGACGCAGCGCGACGGTCGCTCGCCCCGCCCGACCCGCCCGCGCAGCTGGTGGAGCTGGGCCAGGCCGAACCGCTCGGCGCTCTCCACGATCATCCACGAGGCGTTGGGGACGTCGACCCCGACCTCGATCACCGTCGTCGCGACCAGCACGCGGAGCTCGCCGGAGACGAAGGCGCGCATGATCCGCTCGCGCTCGGGCGCCGGCAACCGGCCGTGAAGGACGGCGCTCGGGAACTCCGAGAGATAGCCGCGAATGCGGTCGCCCAGCTCCTCCAGGGAAGCGGCCGAGAGCTCCTCGCTCTCCTCGATCAACGGCACCACCACGTACGCCTGCGCGCCCGAGCCCAGATCCTCGCGCAGTCGGCGGTAGACCTCCCGGCGGTCCGCGGCGGCGACCACCTCGGTGGTCACCGGGAAGCGGCCCGGCGGCATCTCGTCGAGCACGGACAGCTCGAGATCGCCGTAGAGGGTGAGCGCGAGCGAGCGCGGAATCGGCGTCGCGGTCATCACCAGGACGTCGGGCCGGTCGCCCTTGCCCTGGAGCAGACGCCGCTGCTCGACCCCGAAGCGGTGCTGCTCGTCCACGATGGCGAGGGCCAGGCTGCGGAACTCGACGCCGCTCTGGATCAGCGCGTGGGTGCCGACGGCGATGTCGGCCTCCCCGTCCGCGATCCGCCGCCTGGCCTCGGCGTCCGCGGAGGACCCGGTCAGCAGAGCCAGCCGGTATCGCCCGCCGAGCAGACGGACGAGGTTGCCGAAGTGCTGCTCGGCGAGCAGCTCGGTCGGCGCCATGAAGGCACCTTGCAGACCGCTCTCCGCGGCCAGCAGGAGCAGCAGAGCCGCGACGATCGTCTTGCCGCTGCCGACGTCCCCCTGGAGCAGACGGAGCATCGGGTGGCGGCTGCGCAGGTCCGCGACGATCTCGCGCAGGGCGCGTCTCTGCGCCCCGGTGAGCCGGAACGGCAGGACCTCGCGGGCGACGGCGCGGGCGCGATCGTCGATCCGGTAGGCGTGTCTCTTGACCTCGCGGATCTGGTGGGCGCGCAGCAGGGCGAGCTCGAGCTGCAGGGCGAGCAGCTCGTCGTAGACGAGGCGGTGGTGGGCGGCCGTCTCTCCCCGGTTCAACGCCTCGACGTCGGCCCCCGGGCCCGGCCGGTGGAGATCGGCCAGGGCGCGGGTCAGTCCGGGCAGCGCGTATCGCCGCAGCAGAACCGCGGGAACGAGGTCGGGCGGCGGGTCGTCGTCGAGAACCGCCGATGCCTGGCCCAGCAGGCGGGCGACCGCCGCCGGGCCCAGCCCCGCCAGCGAAGGGTAGACGGGGACGACGCGCCCGGTTGCCTGCGGCTCCGAGGCGCGCTCGACCGTCGGGTTGACCAGCTCCGCGAGACCGCCTTCGCCGAGACGGACGCTGCCGTGGAGGACCACCTCCTCGCCGTCCGCCCAACGCTGGAGCAGAAAGGGTTGATTGAACCAGACCACCGGCAGCGAGCCGGCGGCGTCGGCGACGCGTCCCCGGACGATGACGAAATTCCGGCGTCGGGTCCGGATCAGCCGCAGCTCGTCGAGGGTCCCGCGCACCGTCGCCGGCCCCGGCGCGGCGATCGCCGCCGGAGCGACGACCTCCCGCCGGTCCTCCCAGCGCAGAGGCAGGAGACGGAGGAGATCGTCGACGTCGACGTAGCCGGCCTCCGCGAGGTGGTCGGCGCGCTGCGGTCCGACGCCACGCAGGAACCGGAGCGGCGTGTCGCGCCGAAGCGACCCGCGCGTCGCCCCCGTCGCGCTCACCTCAATCGGCGTGGAAACGCAGCGTCACGAGACCGAAGCGGACCTCGTCGCCCGGCGACATCTCCGTCGGCACGCCGGTCTCGAGCCGGGAGCCGTTGAGGAAGGTCCCGTTCATGGTCCCGATCTCCTCGGCGACGAAGAACTTCCCTCCGCGGCGGTAGATCTTGGCGTGACGTCGGCTGATCGAGCGCTGCGTGTCGACCGGAGTCAGGTCGATGTCCGGGTTGATCCCGGTGACCGGGTCGCGGCGCCCGACCAGCGTCTCGGGTCCACGGGCGAGGGGGAACTCCATCCCCGACTTGTCGTGGACGAGGTGCTGCGGCGCGGCCTCGGTCTTCTGCTCCTGGGGGCTGGGCATCTCGACGATGGGTCCCAGCCCCGGCTTGCCCAGCGCCTCGCGCAGCATGTGGTCGGTCTCGCGCAGCCGGCGCGAGAGTTTGCGCATCATCCGGACGGCGATCTCCGGGTTGGTGCGCAGCATCTGGTCGAAGGTCGAGCCGTTGATGCTCAGCAGCTTGAGGTCGCTCACGGCGCGGGCCGACGCCGCCCGCGGCAGGTCCTCGAGAATCGCCATCTCGCCGAAGAAGTCACCCTTCTCCAGCATCGCGAGGGGCTTCTCCTCGCCCGAGACCTCCTTGGTGATCTCGACCTTGCCCTCGTGAACGATGTACATCTCGGTGCCGAGCTCGCCTTCGCGGAAGACGTAGTCGCCCGCGCCGATCTCGGCGGTGAAGTTGGGCTGCGCCGGCTTCCGGCTCGTGGTCTTGAAGACGGGCTTGCTCATCGCTCGCGTTCCGAAGGCTCGAGAACGAGGCGACCGGCCCCTGGATCGAGCGTCACGGCGGCACCCAGCGGCAACGTCCAATTGCGTCCGCCGTGCCCCGCCGGCGCCCCCCAGGCGACCGTCGAACCGGGCACCCGCAACGCCACCCGGGAGGGCACGGTCGATGCCGCATCCGGCGCTTCGTCGGTTCCTCGCATCGACCCGATCACGATTCCGTGGACGCCGGTCAGACTACCGGAGAGGTGCAGGTGGGTCAACATGCGATCGATCCGGTACAGCGGCTCCGCGACGTCCTCGAGGAGCAGCACCGAGCCCTCGAGCTCCGGCGCCCACGACGTTCCCAGAGTCGCCGTCAACAGGGAGAGGCAGCCGCCGCGCAGCGGCCCGTGGACGGCACCCGAGGCAGCGCTCGCGAAGCCGCGGAGCGGAACCGAAGCGGGCAGATCGCCGCCCAGCGCGCCCAACAGCGACGCTCTCTCCTCGCCGTCGAGACCCCGCGCCAGGTCCGCCGCGACCATCGGTCCGTGGAACGCGACCAGCCCCAGCCGGCGCACGACGGCGTCGAGCAGGGGCGTCAGGTCGGAGTAGCCGACATAGGCGCGCGGCCGCCGGCCGAGCAGCTCCCAGTCGATCGCCGGCAGGAGCGGCAGCACGCCGTGGCCGCCGCGGGCGAAGAGGATCGCGGCGACGTCCTCGTCCGCCGCCAGGGCGTGGAAGCCCTCCAGGCGTGCCGCATCCGTGCCCGCGAACAGGTCGTGCCGCGACCGCAGGTTGGGCGCCGGGACCGGCACGAAGCCCAGGGCAGAGAGCGCGGCGAGACCGGCGTCCAGCGCCTTCGGATCGACCGGACCCGAGAGCGCGGCGACGCCGACTCGGGCTCCCGGTCGGAGCGGCGGCGGCAGGCGGGCGCGCATCTCGGTCGCGGCTCCAGGGTCGGGGAGATGAGGGGGTCGGAGGTCCCGGTAAGCCGGATTCTGTTCCCGGCCGGAGCCGGGTGCGGTCATTCCTCTCGAGCCGGCGTTGCCGCCGGCCTCCAGCAACCTACCCGGAAGCGCGCCGGCGGCGAACCACCGGATGCGGGACGGGCGGCCCGCGTCGCGCTCCCCTATTCGGTCTTGCTCCGCATGGGGTTTGCCGTGCCCCGGAACGTCGCCGCCCGGGCGGTGCGCTCTTACCGCACCGTTTCACCCTTGCCGGAGTCCCGGAGGATCCCGGCGGTCTGCTCTCTGTTGCACTTTCCGTCGCGTCGCCGCGCCTCGCCGTTGGCGAGCATGCCGCCCGTTGGAGTCCGGACTTTCCTCCCCCCGGAGAACACTCCCCGGAGGGCGACCGCTTCGGGACCTCCGACCCGGCCCGATGCTAGCAGAGGCCGGCGGTCCTACTCGCGGCGGAAGATACGGGCGAACAAGCTGCCACCGCCGCTCTTGGCTTCGGGCTGACGCACCTGCTGCAGGACGGTCAGGCGCTCCGCCGCGGCGAAGTGGTTGGGATCCAGGCGCACCGCGGCGCCGTACTGGACACGCGCCCGCTCCACCTCCCCGAGTTGCTCGAAAAGCTGGCCGGAGGAGTAGCGAACCTCGGCGTTCTTGGGATCCAGCTGGATCGCGTGCCGATAGCTCTCCAGGGCACGCCGGAGCCAGCTCGGATTGCGCGCCTGGAAGCGCGCGAGCAGAGACCAGTACTCCGCCCGGGGGTCGGTCTTGACCGCCTGCTCGAGGAGCTGAATGGCGTTGTGGTAATCGCCGGAGTTGGCGAACGACTGGGCGCGGTCGTACTGCGCCCGGGCGACATTCCGCCGCTCTTCCTCGCGCTTCTCGCCCGTCGGTCCGGAGGCGGGGACGTCGATCAGCTGCCGTTCGTTGTAGAGCCGCCGGCGCTCCGGATCCATCAGCGTCTCGTAGGCGCGCGTGGCGCCTTCGAAGAGCAGCGCCATCGCCCCTTCGTGGCCGCCCAACCCGAAGCGCGCGGCGTTGCCGGGATGAACCAGCCGCGCCAGGTCCTCGTAGGCCGCCTGAACCTGGTCCGCCGACGCGCTCGAGCCGACGCCGAGCAGCTCGTAGTGATCGAGGCCGCCGAAGCTGGCCAGCATCTCGGTGACGCGAACCCGGTACGCCTCCGGGTCGATCTCCAGAGGGTGCTCCTTCAGCGAGCGCTCGATCCGGTCGGAGAGGCGCGACAGGACCTCGCCCTCCAGCTGGTGGCCCACCGGGGCGGCACCCGCGTCCGAGGACGCGACCCAACCGACGGCGAGCAGCTGGCACAGCCTGCGCGCCAGCTCCGGTTTCGGCACCGGGCTCCCTTCGGCCAGCTCGTCCCAGGTCATCGACAGCCGGAGGCGCTCGATCAGGAACACCTCCTCCGGCAGCAGGCCGAGCGCGTCCGGCGGCGTCGAGCTCCCCCGCGCGCTGAGGTAGCGGGCTCCCGACCCGGCGACCCGCCGCTCGACCTCCGCTTCGCCGAGGCCGGCGGTGGCGCCGAGCATCAAGAGGCGGGCCGTCGGCAGGGGGCCGACGAGCTCGGAGGGGAGCTCACCCAGGCCCTCCTTCAGCTGCCACTTGTCCGGCGCCCACTCCGAGAGGACTTCGGCGATCCGCTCCACCAGCTCGTACAGCTCGCGGTCGGGCACGGCACCCGGCGCCGACTTGCGCGATCGCAGGGCCTCGAGGCGCTCTCCCAGCCGGCGTGCCAGCGGGTGGGCTCCAGGGAGATGGAGGTTGCCGTCGCGCAGGTAGAGGCGCCGCTTCTGACCCAGCGCGTCGATCTCGAGGACACCTGTCGCCCGGCGTTCGCGCAGGTCGCGCAGCACGTCGAACAGAGAGGCCGTCGGGGTCGTTCGTTCGGGGCTCAAGGTCGTCCAGGGACTCGCCGGCGGATCCTAGCCTATCCCGCTCTCACTGCCGGGCGGCGTCGAATCGGCGTCGCTCGCCGGCGCCGGAAGCGCCGCCCGCAAGCGGGCGGCGAGCGCGGGTCCCACCACCTGGCGCAGGTCCTCCTCGCTCGCCTCGCGAACCGCGGCGAGGGTTCCGAAATGGTGCAGGAGCGCGCGCTTCCGTACCGGACCGACGCCCGGGACCTCGTCGAGCACGCTGCGCAGGCTGCGCTTGGAGCGCCGCGCCCGGTGCCGGGCCAGCGCGAAACGGTGGGTCTCGTCGCGGATCGTCTGCAGCAGGCGGAGTCCGGCGTCCCGGCGCGCCAGGCGCAGCGGCGCCGGCGAGCCGGGCAGGTAGAGCTCCTCCTCGCGCTTGGCGAGGCCGACGACGGCCACCGCCTCGAGCCCCAGTCCGGCGAGCGAGCCGAGCGCCGCGTTGAGCTGTCCGCGGCCGCCGTCGACCAGGACCAGGTCCGGCGCCACCCCGGTCTCCTCGAGCAGCCTCCGGTACCGGCGCTCCACCGCCTGGCCGATGGAGCGGAAGTCGTCGGCGTCGGCGAGACCCCGGACGTTGAAGCTGCGGTATTCGCTGCGACGCAGACGGCCCTCGCGCCAGACCACGAGCGACGCGACGATCTCCGCTCCCTGACTGTGCGAGACGTCGAAGCCCTCGATCCAGCGCGGCGGCTCGGGCAGATCCAGGAGCTTCGCCAGCTGGCGCGCGCCGGCATCCTGCGGCGTCGCGACCCGGAACCTGCGGCGGAAGGCGTACTCGGCGTCCTGGCCCGCGACCCGCAGCCTCTCGGCCTTCGGCCCGCGCGCCGGGAAGCGCAGGTAGACGCGCTCCCCCTTGCGCTCGGACAGCCAACCCTCGACCGCCTCCTGCCCCTCGACGGGCTGCGGCAGGTGGACCTCCTTGGGCAGGAACGTGGTCCGGTCGTAGACCTGGGGCAGGAGCTCGGAGAGCAACGCCGCGGCGGCGATCGGCTCGCCCCCCTCCCAGAACAGCTCGCGCCGGTCCAGCACCTGACCGCCCCGCATCACCAGGATCGAGACCGCGGCCTGGGAACCGTGAACCGCGACGCCGTAGATGTCGAGGTCCTCGGCCTCGACCGAGGACAGGGAAGCGCGCTCCCCCTGCTGTTCGACCTCCCGGAGGAGGTCGCGGATCCGGGCCGCGCGCTCGAAGTCGAGGGCTTCCGAGGCCTCCCCCATCTCCCGGCGCAGCTTCCGGGCCAGAGGCTCGATCCGGCCCGAGAGGAAGAGCCGCGCGTCCTCGACCGCCGCGGCGTACGCGGCCCGCGAGGTCAGCCCCTCGACGCACGGTCCCAGGCACCGCTTCAGGTCCCAGTACAGGCACGGGCGGGGCAGGGAGCCGTCGATCTCGATGGCGCAGGTGCGCACGCCGAACAGCTTCTGGGTCAGCCGGATCGCCCGCCGGGCGAGACCGCCGGGAAGATAGGGTCCGAAGTACTCGGCGCCGTCGTCGCGAATCCGCCGGGTGAACACGAGGCGCGGCCACGGCTCGCGCGTGAGCTTGAGATAGGGGTAGGTCTTGTCGTCGCGCAGCAGCACGTTGTAGCGCGGCTTGCGCTTCTTGATGAAATTGTTCTCCAGCAGCAGCGCCTCGGCCTCGGAGCCCGCGAGCACGAACTCGAGGTCTGCCGCCTCGGCCACCATGTTGGCGAGCCGCGGCTCCAGGTCGTGGCCGAGGTAGTTGGCGACCCGCTTGCGCAGCGACTTCGCCTTGCCGACGTAGAGCGTCTTGCCGCCGCCGTCGACGAAGAAGTAGATGCCGGGCAGGTCGGGCAGCGCCTCGATCCGCTCTCGCAGCTCGCCGCGGGACTCCGGTTCGCTCACGCGGGAATCGTAACCTGAGCCGCATCCCTCGCCTTCGGACACCCCGGCCGGATCCTCGCTCGCCCGCGCTCCCGGGCTACCGTCGGTTGCGGGTGGGCGCGCGAAGCATCGCCTCGCCAGGGTACGACAGAGACACAAAGCAGCTCTGAAGGGAAAAATCCTCCGCCGCTCCGCGCCTCGGGCCACGGGGCGCCGGAGATCGCAGCGGCCTTCCCTTCATTGAAGAGCTTCCCGAAGGTCGACTACGGCGGAACGCCCGGCGGCAGGCGCTGGCCGTGGAATCAGGCGGTGTAGATCTCGAGCTCGCGCAGCTCGCGGAGCTTGTCGCGCAGCTCGGCGGCCTCCTCGAACTCCAGGCGCTTGGCCGCTTCCCGCATCGCCTTCTCCAGGCGCGAGATCCGTTCCGCCAGCGGCAGCTCCGGGTGCTCCGCGACCTCGAGGAGGTGCGGCCGGATCTCCTTCGGGTAGTCGAGGTTCGAGAGCGCGATCAGCGGGCTGTGAATGTCCTTCAGGATCGAGCGCGGCTCGATGCCGTGCTCGACGTTGTACTCCCGCTGCCGCTCGCGCCGGCGCCGGGTCTCCGCCAGTGCCCTGCGGATCGAGTCCGTCTCGCGGTCGGCGTAGAAGACCACCCGGCCGGCGAGGTTGCGGGCGGCCCGCCCGGAGGTCTGGATCAGAGACGTCTCGCTGCGCAGGAAGCCCTCCTTGTCGGCGTCCAGGATGGCGACCAGCGATACCTCCGGCAGGTCCAGACCCTCGCGCAGGAGGTTGATTCCGACCAGGACGTCGAACTCGCCGCGCCGCAGCGCGGTGACGATCTCGATGCGCTCCAGGGTCTCGACGTCGCTGTGGAGGTAGCGGACGCGCACGCCGCACTCGGTCAGGTACTGCGTCAGCTCCTCCGCCATGCGCTTGGTCAGGGTGGTCGCCAGCACGCGCTCGCCGCGCCCGGTGACCGTCCGGATCTCCTGCAGCAGGTCGTCGACCTGCCCGCGCGCCGGCCGGACCTCGATCTGCGGATCCAGCAGGCCCGTGGGCCGGATCAGCTGCTCCACCACCACGCCCCGGGTCCGCCCCAGCTCGAACGGGCCCGGAGTCGCCGAGACGTAGATCCGCTGGCCCACCCGCGTCTCGTACTCCTCGAAGGTCAAGGGCCGGTTGTCGAGCGCCGATGGCAGCCGGAAGCCGAAGTCCACCAGCGTCTCCTTGCGCGATCGGTCGCCGTGATACATCCCGCGCACCTGGGGAATCGTCTGGTGGCTCTCGTCCACGATGAGCAGGAAATCGTCGGGGAAGTACTCGAGCAGGGTCGGCGGCGGCTCGCCCGCGGCGCGTCCGGTCAGATGCCTGGAGTAGTTCTCGATCCCGTGGCAGTACCCGACCTCTTTGAGCATCTCGAGGTCGAAGTTCGTCCGTTGCTCGAGACGCTGGCGTTCGAGCAGCTTGCCCTCCGCCTCGAGCTGCTCCAGCCTCTCGCGCAGCTCCTCGCGAATCGTGGTCAGCGCCCGCTCCACCCGCTCCCGCGGCGTCACGTAGTGCGTCTTGGGGAACACCGCGACGCGATCGACCTCCTCGAGGACGGTGCCGCGCAGGGGATCGAACCTCACGACGCGCTCGATCTCGTCACCGAAGTACTCGACCCGTATGCCGCGGTCCTCGTACGCGGGCAGGATCTCCAGAACGTCGCCGCGGGCGCGGAAGCTGCCGTGGAAGAGGTCGAGGGGCGTGCGCACGTATTGCATCTCGGCCAGGCGGGCCAGGGCGCGGTCCATCCCGGTGTCGTCGCCGCGGGAGAAGAACTGCAGCATGCCGTAGAAGGCCTCCGGCGATCCCAGGCCGTAGATGCACGAGACCGAGGCGACGATGACGACGTCGCGGCGATCGAACAGTGCCTTGGTCGCGCGCAGCCGCAGGCGGTCGATCTCCTCGTTGATGCTCGTCTCCTTCTCGATGTACGTGTCCGTCTGGGGCACGTACGCCTCGGGCTGGTAGTAGTCGTAGTAGGAGACGAAGTACTCGACCGCGTTGTCCGGGAAGAACGCCCGGAACTCCTGGTAGAGCTGCGCGCCGAGCGTCTTGTTGTGCGAGAGGACAAGCGTCGGCCGGTTCGAGGCCGCGATCACCTCGGCGATGGTGAAGGTCTTGCCCGAGCCGGTGACCCCGAGCAGCACCTGCTCCCGGGCACCCGCGTCGAGCCCCGCCAGCAGCTGGCGAATGGCCTCGGGCTGGTCCCCCTGCGGCTGAAACGGGGAGACCAGGCGGAATCGGTCGGTCACGGGGCCGGCGGCGGCGCGGCGGCCGCCGACGCCGCGCCCTCCGGGATCGGCTGTGGAGGCCCCGTGGCGGGTGCCGCGGGCTCGGGCGGCGGCGCCGACTCGTCGGGACGCAGGAGGCCCCCGACCCGTTCCAGGGCGGAGAGCAGATCCAGCACGTCGTCGTGCGTCAGCTTGCCGGTCGGGGCCTTCTGGGCCGCCCGGGTCAGCTGCCGCTGCAGCGCCGTGAGCGCCGGCGGCTCGACCTTGCCCTGCCGGATGTTGGCGATCGCCGCGGCGAATCCGCGCCCCAGGCGGGCCTTCTCCTCCGCCGTCACCTCGGGCGGCAGCTTGGCGGACATCACCTCCGACTGCACCTCGCGGATCGTCCAGACCAGGATGTCCTTGGCGTAGAACATCAGCACGATCGCCGCGACGCCGAGCAGCGCCGTGAGCACGCCGCAGCCGATCAGCGACGCGCGGCCGCAACCCCGGGGCGTGCGGCGCGGCTGCGCCGCGAACGGACGGGGCTGCGGAGGCGGAGATTCGCGGCCGGGTTCCACGATTGCGGAGTCTATAATCCGCGCGTGCCCGCCGCCGTGGTCCGTCCCGCCTCCGCGACCACGCCGACCCCGCCCACCCGCAGCGCCGCCGCGCGCTGGCGCCGTTGGCTGCTCCCCGTGGTCGTCGCGGCGGCCGCCGGCGCGGCCCTCGGCATCGTGGTGGCCGCGGCGATCCACGTCCCCAACGTCGACGAGATCGCCCGCTACAGCCCCAAGCTGGTCACCCGGCTGGTCGACCGCAACGGCGAGCTGGTCGCTTCCTACGCCCGCGAGCGGCGGTTGCTGCTGCGCGAGGGCGAGGTCCCCCGCCTGCTCCAGAACGCGGTGCTCGCGGCCGAGGACTCCGACTTCTTCCGCCACGGCGGCATCGACCTCGTAGGCGTGCTGCGCTCCATGGTCGTCAATTACCGGCGCGGCAGGCGCTCGCAGGGAGCTTCGACGATCACGATGCAGCTCGCTCGCGAGCTCATGGGCCGGCGCGAGAAGACCTGGAACCGCAAGATCACCGAGACCCTGCTGGCGGTCGAGCTCGAGAAACGCCTCTCCAAGCAGCAGATCCTCACCCTCTACTGCAATCTCGAGTTCCTCGGCCACGGCAACTACGGCATGGAGGCCGCGGCACGCGACTATTTCGGCCACGGCGTCCGCGACCTCACGCTCACCGAGGCCGCGACGCTCGCCGGGATCGTCCAGCGGCCGGGCGAGTACAGCCCCCTGCGCAATCCGGACCAGGTCGTGGCGCGGCGCAACTACGTCCTGCGCCGCATGTCCGAGGAAGGATTCATCGACCGGCCGACCCTCGACGCCGCGTTGCTCGAGCCCCTCGTCCTGGCGCCCCACCGCGCGTCGCGCGAGATCGGCGCCTACTTCTCCGAGTCCGTGCGACGCAAGCTCGAGGACACGTACGGGACCGAGCGCCTCTATACCGAGGGCTTCGAGGTCCGCACCACGATGGACAGCGCGGTCCAGCGCGCCGCGGAGGACGCGCTACGCGACGGCCTGCTGCGGCTCGACCACCGGCGCGGCTGGCGGGGCCCGATCCGCCGCGGCGAGAGCCTGCTGCTGACGGGCGACGAGATCGAAGAGCGCGCCGGCCGCAACCCGGCCCCCGAGAGCTGGGTACCCGGCCTGGTGCTGGCCGTCGACCGCGACGCGGCGGCGGTCCGGACGCCCACCGGCGACATCCGGGTCGATCGCGACGGGGTGGCCTGGACCCGACGCCGCGACGTCTCCGCCGCACTGCGCGCCGGGGACCTGGCCTGGTTCCGGCTCGATCGGGACCCGGACCACGCGCGGCCGGACCGCTGGGTCCTCGAGCAGGAGCCCCAGCTCGAGGGCACCGCGATCGTGCTCGAGTCGGCCACCGGCGCGGTGCGCGCGCTGGTCGGCGGCTGGGACTTCCGGCGCAGCAAGTTCGACCGCGCGACCCAGGCCGAGCGCCAGGTCGGCTCCGCCTTCAAGCCGTTCGTCTACGGCACCGCCCTCGAGTCCGGCTTCACCCCCGCCGACCGGATCTTCGACGCCCCCGCGGTCTTCATCGGCGCCGACGGCCTGCCCAGCTACAGCCCGCGCAACTACTACCGCAGATACAACGGCATCATCACCCTGCGCTACGCCCTGGAGCACTCGGTCAACGTGCCGGCGGTCAAGCTCCTGGATCTCGTCGGCGTCGGGCACGTGATCGACTTCGCCCGGAGGTGCGGCATCACTTCGGAGCTGCCGCCCTACCCCAGCCTCGCGCTCGGCTCGGCCGACCTGATCCCGATGGAGCTCGCCTCGGCCTACGCGACCTTCGCCAATCAGGGCATCCGGGTGCGGCCCTACCTGATCGAGGAAGTGCGCCGACCCGACGGAGGCGTGCTCGAGCGCCACCAGGTCGAGGCCAGCAAGGCGATGGAGCCGGCGGTCGCCTACGTCCTGACCCACATGCTCGAAGGGGTCGTCGACCGCGGTACCGGCGCCCGCCTCTCGAACCTGCCTATCGCCATCGCCGGCAAGACGGGGACCACCAACGACTACACGGATGCCTGGTTCGTGGGCTACACGCCGCGCTCGACGATCCTCGTCTGGGTCGGCTTCGACCAGAAGAAGTCGATCGGCAACCGGATGACCGGAGCCGAGGCGGCGTTGCCGATCTGGCGGGCGATCGCCGAATCGGGTCTGAGCGAGGGCTGGCTGACCCAGGGCGAGACCTTCGCGGTTCCACCCGGCGTCGAGTTGCGCGAGGTCGAGCAGAGCACCGGTCTGCTGGCCGCGCCCGGAGCGGCTCGCGTCCTCCAGGAGGCCTTCGTCGCCGGCACGGCCCCGACCGGGACCTGGCAGCCGAAGTGGGAGCGGATCCTGAGCCTGCCCTGGGCGCAGCAGCTCGCTTTCTACACCCCGCGCCGGGGCGAGAAGATGCCCTCCGACGCGGCCGCGGAGGCCGAGGCGATGGCCGATCAGGGCGAAAACGCCGGGGACTGAGACTCCGGGCGGCGGCTCAGACCCGCCCGGGCCGGGTGCCGATCATGCCGTAGTCCTGGCAGCCCCACAGCGTGTCGTCGAGGCGGTCGCGGATCCGGTTCAACCGGTCGGCGAGCGGCCGCAGCTCCTCGGCGAGCTCCTCGACGTCGATCTCCGGCAACCTCTGGTCCCCCGGGAACGGCCGCAGGTCGATCCTCTCGACCGGATCGAACCCCGCCGACTCGAACAGGAAACGCAGCGTCTCGGGGTGCACCGGCCGCCGATGGGTCGGATCGATCCAGAAGTTGCGCGCCGCGACCACGACCGAGAGCGGGTTCGGGGTCTCGAGCACGAGCACGCCTCCGGGCCGGAGCGCCCGCCAGGCCAGCCGCACCAGGCGCTCCACGTCGCGCGGCTCCAGGTGCTCGATGACGTGGAACGAGACCACTGCGCCGAGCGAGGATTCCTCAACGGCGGCCAGCGCCGCGAACAGATCCTGCGCTTCGGCTCGCAGACCCTTGCGCCGACTCTCCTCCACCATCGACGCCGAGGAGTCGACGCCGCGGGCCGGCAGGCCGCGGGCGGCGAGCACGCTCAGCGCCTCGCCCCGTCCGCAGCCGAGGTCGAGGATCTCTCCCCGTCCCTCCAGGTACGGCAGGTAGGGGCGAAGCCGGTCGGCGATCTCGTCTTCCGTGCCCCGGAACCGGCGCTCGAGCTCGAAGTAGTCCTGCTCCTCGCGCACGCGAGCGATGCCGGGCGCGCCTTCGGCGCCGGCGAGCGCGACCGCCGAGGAGAGCCGCGCCCAGACTCCACGGCTCTCCCGGCGGACGTAATCGAGCTTCTGATCGACGCGGGCGAAGAGAGCGTCGTTGTGCGCCATGACCTCGGCCAGACCGTCGCGCCAGACGGCCTCGAGGTGGTCGATCCGGGGCTGGTGGACCTCGCGCAGGACCTGTCCCGTGTCCTCGCCGCGCTGCAGGAACTCCAGGACGATCAGGTTGAAGACGCGCTGGCGCTCCCAGAGGTCGTTCTGGGGCGCTTTGACCCAGGGGCGCAGCAGCTTCTTGAACGCCACGACGGCCCGGCCCAGAACGCCGCGATGGCTGCGGATCGGGAACTCCCGGTCCCCGGCCCACAGCCACCGCCAGTCCCCGAGCTCCCGCGTCGGCTCGCCGACGAAGCGCTCGATCGACGGGGTACCGGCCCCCCGCGTGCGCTCCTCTGCGGGGCCGCCCGCCGCCACGTTCCTACTCTTCGGCCTCGACCGTCACCGCGAGCTCGGCGATCACCTCCGAGTGGAGGTCGATCCGCACGACGTGGTCGCCCAGGCTCTTGATCCCGCCCGCGAGGTCGATCTGGCGGCGGTCCACCTCGACGCCATTCTGGTGAAGCGCCTCGACCACCTCGCCGGCGGTCACCGAGCCGTAGAGCGAGCCGGACTCCATCGCCCGCTTGCGCAGCGTGACGCGGACGCCCGCGATCCGGGCAGCGATCTCGGCCGCCGCGGACCTCTCCGTCTCGTGCCGCGCCTCGATCTTCTTCTTCTGGTGGTCGAAGTACTTCAGGTTCCCGACCGTGGCCTCGAGGGCGATGCCCTGGGGCAGCAGGAAGTTGCGTGCGTACCCCGGCTTCACCTCGACCACCTGGCCGCGGCGCCCGCGGTGGCGCAGGTCCGACAACAGGATCACTCTCATCAGGGTCGCCTCCGGCTCAGTCGGTGGTGAACGGCAGGAGCGCGAGATGGCGCGCCCGCTTGATCGCCATGGCGACCATCCGCTGGTGGCGGGCGCTGTTGCCCGAGATCCTGCGCGGCAGGATCTTGGCCCGCTCGAGGATGTACTGCTGCAACAGCTTGACGTCCTTGTAGTCGATGTACTCGATGTGCTCGGCGGTGAAACGACACACCTTCCGCCGCTTGAAGAAGGTCTTCTTCTTGCCTGCGGGCTTCTTGCGACCGCGACCGAAACCGCCTCGTGGACCCGCCATCGTCACGCCTCCTCGGCCGGCTCGGCCGGCTGTGCCGGTTCTGCCGCCTGCGCCGGTTCCGCCGCCTTCACCGGTTCCGCCGCCTTCACCGGTTCTGCCGCCTGCGCCGGTTCCGCCGCCTTTATCGGTTCCGCCGCCGGCTCCGGTTCCACCGGCTGCGCCGGCTCGACCGGGGCATCGGGATCACCGTGGATGACCCGAACCTCCTGGCCGGGCCGGGCCCGGTTGGCGGCGCGCTGGATGTCGACGTCCGTGCGCACCGTCAGGTAGCGCAGGACCTTGTCGTTCTGGCCGAGCCGCAGCTCGACCTCGGGAATCAGGGCCGCGGTCTTCGGTTCCATCTGCAGGAACAGGAAGACGTAGCGGCCTTCGGTCAGCTTCCGGATCGGATACGCCAGCTTGCGCTTGCCCCAGCTCTCCTCGCGGACGATCTCACCGCCGCGGCTGGCGATCAGTTGCTTGTACTCCTCGACCAGCGCGACGAAGTCGTCATCGGTGAGCCTGGGATCGGCGACGATCCCCAGTTCGTACGTTCGCATCGGGCCTCCCTTTGGCCATGTGGTCCCACTCTTCGACGGTGGAACAGAGAGGAATGGTGGCGGACCGGGTCCGCCGCGAGGCGCGGAAGTCTACTTGCGACCGGGGCCGTGCCGCAACTCCCGGGCCCGCCCCCGCCTCCGGGAGTCGTCCGGACTCTGGACACGGGACGCCCGAGGCCCGTCCGCCGGATCGCGTCGTTTTGCCTAAGTCATTGAACCCAAACGTATTGCTCTGGCATCCCCGGTTGGCACCCAAGTCGCACTAGCTCACTACCGGCGAAACGAGGCGGCCGCTGCCGCCCACAAGTTCAAAGGAGTCGATCATGAAGACCCATCGCAACATCCTGTCCGTGACCCTGGTGGCCGCAGCCCTCGTCGCATCCGGCGCGTTTGCCCAGGTCAGCTCGTCCGCGACCGCGGGCGCCAGCGTCAACATCATGAAGGCCATCCACATCGACACTACGGCCGACCTCGACTTCGGCACCCTGGTGCAGGGCTCCGGCGGCGGGACGATCACGGTCGGCAACGGCGTCGAGGTGAAGGGCGACGTGCAGAGCATCAACGGCGTCGGCGCCAAGGGCGCGACGTTCGAGGTCAGCGGACAGACCGGCGCTTCCTACTCGATCTTCCTCCCGACCTCGATCGACCTGAGCAACAACCTCTCGGTCATCAAGGTGGATGACTTCTTCAGCATCCCGTCCAAGTCCAGCATCATCCCGTTCGGCGGTGTCGAACATCTGACGGTCGGCGCGACCCTCCACCTCGAGGGCAAGGAAGCCTCCGGCTACTACGAGGGCGGCTTCGACGTCCTCGTCGCCTACAACTAATTCCTCTACAGTGCGCCGGGGTGCGGGCTCAGGCCCCGCCCCGGCACCGTTTCATTCCCGACGACCCCCACCCGACCCTCCGTCCCCCCGAGCCATGAGAAGCAAGCGCCCCCTCCCGCTGCTCCTGGTCCTCGCGCTGGCCGCGACGCCGGCCTCCGCGATCGACCTGCTGGCCGTCGACGACCTCGCCTTCGGAGGCGTCGCCTGCGACTCTGCCCCGGGCACGGTGACGGTCTCCCCCACGGGCGGCCGGTCGGCGTCGGGCGGCGTCACCCTGGTGGGATCGGGGGACCGCGCCCGGCCGGCGCGCTTCCGCATCGTGGGTGGTGAACCCGGCACCGCGGTCAGCCTGATCGTTCCCGCGTCCGCACGCCTGGCCGGCGCTTCCCGCTCGATCGAGATCGGCGACTTCCGGGTCGCGCCCGCCTCCACGCTCACCCTGGATGCTTCCGGCGGCCTCGACATCTGGATCGGAGCCACGCTGCGCATCGATTCCCACGCCGCCGCCGGCGACTACTCCGGCGTCGTGACCCTGGTCGCGGTCTACGAATGAGGAGGAATCGAATCGTGCTCCCTGTCCCCTTTCGATCCACCGCCCTGGCAACCGCCGTCGCCCTCGCGCTCGTCGGAGCCCCTGCCGTCCGCGCCCAGGCCACGGTCGCTTCCGGCGCTCCGCTCGGCGGCGTGCTGGTCACCCCGGTCCGGCTGGTCCTGAACGACGACGCCCGCAGCGCCGAGCTCACCCTGGTCAACCGCGGACCGAAGCGCGAGATCGTCCGGGTCTCCTTCGGTCACTTCGCGATGGACCCGGCCGGACACATGAGCGAGGTCCCGGCGGACGACTCCGGCACGCGGTGGGCCGACGAGATGCTGCGCTTCTCGCCCCACCAGGTGACCCTCGATCCCGGCCAGCCCCAGCTCGTCCGCCTCCAGGTCCGCCGCCGGCCCGACCTCGACGCCGGCGAGTACCGCTCCAACCTCGTGTTTCAGGTGATTCCGACCGGTGACGACCCGACGGAAGACGCGGCTCCGAGCAACTCCGCTTCCGTCCGCCTCCGGCCCCGGTTCGGTGTCTCGATCCCGATCTTCGTCCGCGTGCGCTCGCGCGGCGTCGAGGTCACGATCGACGACGTCCATCTGGTGCCCGCGACGGCGGACGCGCCCGAGTCGCTCCACGTCGAGCTCCGGCGCGACGGCGACCGCTCGGTCTACGGCGACCTGCGGGTGGAGCGCGAGCACGGCGCTGCCGTCGAGACCGTGACCGAGATCCGCGGTGTCGCCGTCTACGCACCCAACCCTTCGCGGTCCTTCGACCTCGCGCTGCCGGACGGATTCGCCGCCCACGGCGACCTGGTCGTCCGCTTCCTGGACCGGGAACGCGACGCCGGCGAGCTGGCCAGCCGGCGTCTGCCACTGCCCTGAGACGGCTTCCGCCGACATGCCCTTCTGCGCCGCGCACCCGACCGGCCACCGCCTGCTCTACCGGGCCGTCGTCGGGTTCTGCTGCGGCTGGCTCGCCTGCGCCGGACAGGTCGCCGCGGTGACCCCCGCGGGTGACGATTTGAGCCCCGATCCGCTCCTCCTTTCGTTCCGCCTCGGGCGCGAGACCCTCGCCGACGTCGTGCCGGCGCTGGCCAACGGCGACGACGTGCTCCTGCCGTTGGGCGAGCTCTGCCGTCTGCTCGAGGAGCCGGTGGACGTCGATCCGGGCCTGACCTCGGCCGCTGGCCGTCTGGGTGAGGGAGGACCCGCCTTCCATCTCGACCTCGCCCGCCGCGAAGTCGACATCGACGGCCGCCGGGAAGTCCTGCCCGCGGGCTCGGTGAGGCCGTTCGAAGGCGATCTCTACGTCTCCAGCCACCTGCTCGAATCCTGGTTCCAGGTCCGGTTGCGGATCGACCGGCAGTTCGCCCGGGTCGAAGTCGAGGAGCTCGTCGCGGTCCCGCGGACGCTGCGGCTCGCGCGCGAGCGCAACCACCTGCGGCTGGGGGACACCGCCGGCTCGGGCGAAGAGCCCGACCTCGCCACCGCGCTCTCCTTCCCGCGCCGCATGCTCGCGCTTCCCGCCGTGGACCTCGACGTCCGCGCCGCGGCCGGTCGCGGCGAGGGCTTCGACACCCGCTTCAGCAGCTACCTGACCGGCGAGGTCGCGCACCTCGACGCCGCCGTGTTCGCGACCGGCTCGAGCGCGACCGGCGAGACCGACCTGCGCTGGACCCTGGGCCGCGTCGACCCCGCCGGCGGTCTGCTCGGTCCCCTCCACGCCCGCGAGGCGCTCGCTGGCGAGGTCCTCTTCCCCGGGTCGGATCTGACCTCGCTCTCGGCCAACGGTCCGGGCCTGCTGATCAGCAACCGCCCCGCCGACCAGCCCACCCGCTTCGACCACCAGGACTTCCGTGGCCCGCTGCCCCCCGGCTGGCAGGTCGAGCTCTATCGCGGCGACGAACTGATCGGCTTCTCCAGCGGCGACGGCAGCGGCAACTACAACGTCTCCGACGTACCCCTGTCGTTCGGCCGCAACGACTTCCGCCTCGTCTTCTACGGGCCGCGCGGCGAGCACCTCGAGGAGAGGCGCTCCTACGAGGTCGGCCGTGGACAGGTCCCGCGCGGGCAGTTCTACTACCGCCTCGGAGCGTCGCAGCCGCGCGGCCGCGACCCGCGTGCCGTCCTGGACGCCGCCTACGGACTGTCGGAACGCTCCACCCTGACGGCCGGGACCTCCGCGGTCGAGCTGCCCGACGGGCGCCACGACTACGCCGGTCTCGGCTGGACGATGTCCTTCGACCGTCTGCTCGCGCGGCTCGACACCGCCCACGACCTGGCCGGCGGAACGGCTGCCCGTGCCAGCCTCTTCACCCGCATCGGCGACCTCTCGATCAACCTGGACCACACCCGGATGTCGGACTTCGAGAGCGAGGTCTACGACACCGCGTTCGGCAGGGTCGACAGCTCCTCGCACCTGCGGCTCGACGGACTCTGGAGGAGCGCGCGGCGGACCTTCCCGCTCACCCTGGACGTCCGGGACCAGTCGCTGGCCGCCGGCGGGCGGGTCGTCGAGGCGTCGGCGCGCGTCTCGAGCCTGTTCGGTTCGATGTTCCTGTCGCAGCAGCTCCGCTACCGCGACGTCGATCGCCCGCAGGACCACACCCGGAACTTCGGCGGCAGCCTGCTCTTCAGCCGCTTCGGCCGCCGCCTGACGGTGCGCGGGCAGCTCGACGTCGAGCACGATCCCGACTGGCAACTGAGCCTTCTCTCGCTCTCGGGCGAGCTGCGGTTGTCGCGCGGCCGGTTGCTCGTCGTGGGCCTGACCCGCACGTCGGCCGCGTCGCAGACCCTGCTCGAGGTCGAGCTCCGGCGCACCGAGGGGCGCTTCGGCTACGGTCTGGGCTTCCAGGTCGACGGCAACGGCGGAGTCCGCGGGACGGCGACGCTCGTCGTGGGCGCCGCGCCGCGCGCGGACTCGGTCGGCTGGAGGACGGACGCACGGCCCACCGCCACCCTGGCGGCGCTCGAGCTCCACGCCTTCCTGGACCTGGACCACGACGGCCGACGGGAGGTCGGGGAACCGCCGGTCGCGGGCGTCTCCCTGCACGTCGACGGTTTGCCCTCGCGCGCCCGGACGGCGGCGGACGGCACCCTCTACTTCGGTCGCCTGAGGACGCTGCAGGCCCTCGCCCTCGAGATCGACGAGACCTCGCTGTCGGACCCGCTCTGGATCCCGGGAGCGCTGCCCGCGAGCGTGGTCCTGCGCCCCGGCAGCGTCCAGCGCCTGGACGTTCCGATCGTCGCCACCAACGAGCTGATCGGAACCCTCTACGTGCGCCGCGGGGGCGCGCTCCTCCCGGCTTCCGGCCTCCGCGTGCAGCTGGTCACGCCCTCGGGAGACGTGGCCGCGGAGACGCGGACCGCGCCCGACGGCTACTTCGACCTCGTCCGCGTCCTGGCCGGCCGCTACCGGATGAGGATCGAGCCGGACCAGGCGACCCGGCTCGGCGTCCGCGACGCGACCCTGCGCGAGATCTCGCTGCCTTACGGCGGGCTGGTGCTGGACGGATTGGACAGCGTGCTCGACGCCGAGGATCCCGCGCCGAGCATCCCGGCGGCCCGGATCGCGCCCGTCAACCGTTGAACCGGTTCATCACGGCCTCGATGCCGAAGTCGATCCAGACGCCGATCGCCTCGGCGGCGCGCTCGATCATCGAGGCGACGATCTCCGTCTCCGCGGCCGGAAACGGCGCCAGGACGAAGGCGGTCAGATCCGCCGCGGCGTCGAAGCCGGTCTCCGGGGCGATCCCCAACCTCAGCCGGGCGACCCGCTCGTCGCGCAGGTTCTCGACCACCGACTCCATGCCGCGGTGACCGCCCGGTCCTCCCGCCGCTCGCGCGCGCAAGCGCCCGAGCGGCAGCGAGACGTCGTCGAAGATCACCAGGACGTCGGTCGCGACGATGCCGCGGCTCTCGACCAGACAGCGGACCGCGTACCCGCTGCGGTTCATGTAGGTCTGGGGGAGGGCCAGGACCACGTCGCCCAACCCACCGAGCCGGCATGCGCAGTCGCCGGGCCGCAGGGGGACGCCGCGCTCCGAAGCGAAGCTCTCGACCGCCCGGAAGCCCAGGTTGTGCCGGGTCCGGGCGTAGGCCTCGCCGGGGTTCCCGAGGCCCACCACCAGCCGAGCGGGCGCTACGATTCCTCGTCCTCTTCCTTCTTGCCGCGCTGGATGACTTCGGGCTCGGTGCTCTCGGGCGCCGCCGGCGCCTCTTCCACCGGCGTCTCCACGACCTCGATCCGGGCGTGCTTGACCGAGGCGATGACGGTGTCCGGAGACCCCACGTAGCTGACCCCTTCGGGCAGCGCCAGATCCCTGGCCTCGACGTGCTGGCCGACGTGGATCTCGCTGACGTCGTGGCGGACGACCTGGGGGATGGCGGCCGGCAGGCACTCGATCTCGATCTCGCGGGTCACGAAGTCGAGGATGCCGGCCTCGTTCTTGACCCCGTAGGGCATGCCGTCGAGCTCGAGGTGGACGCGCACCCGCACCGTCTGGTCCATCAGGATGCGCTGGAAGTCGACGTGGACCACCTGCGAGGACACCGGATCCACCTGCAGGTCGCGGATCATCGCGTGCCGGCTCTGGTCGGTGCCCACGAGCTGGAGCAGGAAGATCCGGTTCTCGTGGCCGCCGGTCTTGAAGGTCTCGAGCAAGGTCTTGCGGGGGATCTGGATCGAGATCGGCTCGCGGCCGCCGCCGTAGAGGATGGCGGGAATCATGTCGGCCTTGCGCAAGCGCCGGCTCTTGGACTTTCCGACGCCCTCGCGCCGGAGAACTTCGATCGTGGTTTCGGGCATGTCGAAAGCTTCCTCGTTCCCTGGTGTCAGACGAACAGCGACGAGACCGAGCTGTTCTCGTGGATGCGTAGGATGGCCTCGCCGAGCAGCGGCGCCACCGAGAGCGCCTTGAGCTTTCCGTTACGCTTCAACTTCTCGTCCACCGGCGTCGTGTTGGTGACCAGCACGAGCTCGAGCGGCGACTGGTCGATGCGCTCCATCGCGGGCCCCGACAGAATGCCGTGGACGCCCGCCGCCAGGATCCGCTGGGCGCCGTCGGCGCGCAGAGCCTCGACCGTCTTCGAGAGCGTTCCGGCGGTGTCGATGATGTCGTCGAGGATGAGCACGTTGCAGCCCTCGACGTCGCCGATGATGTGCATGACCTCCGCCACGTTGGGCGCCGTCCGGCGTTTGTCGACGATGGCCAGCCCCACCCCCAGCCGCTTGGCGATCGCCCGCGCGCGCTCGACGCCGCCGGCGTCGGGGGAGACGATGACCAGGTCGGGGATCGCCAGCTCGCGCACCGCTTCGAGAATCACCGGAGCGGCGAAGAGGTGGTCCACGGGCACGTCGAAGAAGCCCTGGATCTGCGACGCGTGGAGATCCATGGTCAGGACCCGGTCGGCCCCCGCCGCCGAGATCAGGTCCGCGACCAGCTTCGCGGTGATCGGCACCCGGGGCGCGTCTTTCTTGTCCTGGCGCGCGTAACCGTAGTAGGGCAGCACCGCGGTCACCCGCGAGGCCGAGGAGCGCTTGAAGGCGTCGAGCAGGATCAACAGCTCCATCAGGTTCTCGTTGACCGGCCGGCACGTCGGCTGGACGATGAAGACGTCCGAGCCGCGGACGTTCTCCTCGATGTGGCAGAAGGTCTCGCCGTCGGAGAAGTTGTAGGCGCTGGACTTGCCCTGGGGGACCTTGAGGTACTCGCAGATCTCCCGCGTCAGCGACGGATGCGCCCGTCCACCGAAGATCTTGATCTCGCCGTAGGTACTGCAGCTCGTGTTTCCCTTCACGACCCTGGCTTCCGTCTCCCTGTCGGTGTCCCGCGGGGCGCGGCTGATGTGGCTGGGGCGGGAGGATTCGAACCTCCGATAGCGAGATCCAAAGTCTCGTGCCTTACCACTTGGCGACGCCCCAGGATGGGTTCAGCTGACTCCCCAGAAGGAATCGTTGAGATGTTGCTGCTCGACCTCTTCGAGCGTCGGCTCGGCCGCGGAGTCCGGGGTCGGCGAAGCCGTCGCCGGCGCGCTCGCCGGCGCCTTGCCGTCCAGCGCCGCCTGGTACTCGCCCAGGATCCGCTCCTCCACCCACTTCCGCGTGTCCTGGTTGAGCGGATGCGCCACGTCCTTGAACTCGCCGTTCTTCTTGCGCCGGGACGGCATGCTGATGAAGAGACCTTCCTTGCCCTGGATGACCTTGATGTCGTTGACCATGAAGCAGCGGTCGAAGACCACCGAGACGAACGCCTTGAGCTTCTCCTCCCGGACGGGATAGACCCGAACCTCGGTGATCTCCACGTCAGTCCCCTCCCTCGATCGGAATCAACCCACTGGCGCGCCGCCAAGCGGCACGGCCGAGCGCCAAGACCTGCACCCAGGCGGTCCCGGGAGGCAAGCGATCCGCGATGTCGTCCGCCGCCGATGCCTCGTCGAACAGAGCGAAGAGCGTGGATCCGCTCCCGGACATTCTCACCCGCCTTGCTCGCGAGCGAACCAACTCAGTATACAACGCCCCCAGCTCGGGCCGCAGCCGAAATGCCGCCGCTTCGAGGTCGTTGTCTCCGATCAGCTCGTCCCAGCGGACCGGGACGCCGGACAGAGCGCGTTCGAGCGCCGGGAAGGGTCGCCGCTGCATGCCGGCCGCGACCCCCCCGAAGACCTCGGCGGTCGCCACGCCGAACGGCGGCAGGGCGAGCCGCAGCTGCGCGTCGTGCGGCGCCGGCCGGATCCGCTCGTCTTCGAGGGCGATCAGGCGATCGCCGCGCCCGAGGCCGACGGCGGTCCCGCCGACGAGGAAGAACGGCACGTCGGCGCCGAGCTCGGCGGCCACCGCCGCCAGCCCTTCCGGTTCGCTCCCGAGCCCCCACAGCCGGGACATGCCCGTGAGGACGGCGGCCGCGTTGCTGCTGCCCCCGCCGAGACCCGCCCCGGGGGGGATCCGCTTGTCGAGCTCGATGCGCACCCCAGCGCGGGCGGCGCCGCCCCAGTGACGCAGGAACGCCTCCGCGGCGCGCCAGGCCAAGTTGCGGCGGTCGCCGGGGACGTCGGCACCGGTGACCACCAGCTCGGGACCCGGGGCCGAGCGGCGATCGACGCGCACGTCGTCGGCGAGGTCGATGGTCTGGAAGACGGTCCGCAGCTCGTGGTACCCGTCCGGCCTCCGGCCCACGACCTCGAGGTGGAGGTTCAGCTTGGCGCAGCTACGGAAGCTCTTCAACGGCGCACTCCGGCGCGCGGTCCGCCCCCGCGGGAAGCGCGGGCACGGTTCCGGCGACCGGCTCCCCGGCCACCTCCCGCCAGCGGATCTCGATTCCCCGGGACACCAGCCGGAGCTCGCCGCCGCCCTGCTCCCGCCGCCACTCCAGCCGCACCGCACCGTCCTCGAGGGTCCAGCCGGACAGTCCACCGCCGTCGCTCGCCGCCGTCCAGCGTCGGCCGGTTCCGTCGCCCTCCGAACCCGCCGTCGCGGCCGGCTTCTCGGGCAAGCGGCCGAGCAGGACGGCGGGGAGATCGATCGCGGGCAGCAGCCGACCGATCTCCGGCCAGACGAACTCCCGCCCGGGGTCGAAGCGGCAGGTCGCCCCCGCGTCCGTCCCGGTCCGGAAGCCCCGGCCGTCGACGACCACCAGGCGCCAGAGCGGCCGCCCGAGGGGATCGCTGGCCGCGAGCTCGAAGCGGCGGGCCGTCCACAAGCGCAGCACCAGTCGCAGACCCGAGCGCTCCTCGCCGTCGCGCCGGACCTGAATCCGGTAGAGCTTCTGAACCCCGAGATCCTCGGCGCGCAGCCCCGGTGCGATCGGAACCGCCGCCGGCTCCGGGACGGACGTCTTCGGAGCGGGGGCCGCGGTCACCGGTGGCGACGGCGCGGCGCTGCGGCAAGCGGCCACGACGAGGCAGCAGGCCGCCGCTCCCGCGAGCCGGAAGCACCACGCCCGTCCCCGCCTCAGGAGCCCCCCGCCAGCCGCGCCAGCTTGCGCGCGGCTTCGGCGGCGCCCTCGCCGCCCGCCGCCACCGCCTCGCGGTAGGCCTCGGCCGCCCTCTCGCGGTCGCCGGCCGCCAGGCGCGCGTCGCCGAGGTGATCGAGCACCGTCGAGTCGCCCGGGAGCAGTCGCGCGGCGCGCTCGAGCGCCGTGACCGCCTCCGGGAAGCGGTCGAGACGGAAGTAACCCCAGCCGACCGAGTCGACGTAGGCGCCGTTGTCGGGGTCGAGGCGGGCCGCCCGCTCGACCAGGTCGAGCGCTTCGGACAGGTTCTCGCCCCGGTCGATCCACAGGAACCCCAGGTAGTTGAGGGCCGGCGCGAACTCGGGAGCGCGGTGCACGAGCGCGCGGAAGCGGTCGACGGCCTCGCTCAACCGGCCGTCGCGCTCGCAGGCCGCGGCGAGCCGGAAAGCCGCTTCCAACGAATCCGGCTCTCGCCGGGTCGCGCTCTCGAGCAGCGGGATCGCCTCGTCGAAGCGGGCGTGGTCGGCGAGCACCGCGCCGACCGCGAGGTCGGCGTCCGGGCGGGCGGCGAGCAGGGCGCGGCGCTCGTCGGCCGCCGCGTCGTTCCGTCCCGCGTCGAGCAGGATGCCGATCCGGCGCGCTGCGATCGCCGGACGTCCGGGATCGGCCGGGCCCAGAACGGCGAGCGCGTCGTCGTAGCGCGACAGGTCCGTCAACGCTCCGGCCTCGAGCAGCGCGCCGTTCGCCGCCACCTCCGGATCCGAGCTCGCGGTCGCGCTCCGCGCCGGGTCCAGAGCCTGCTGCGGCCGGTCGTGGCGCAGCCAGAGCCGCGCCAGATCGAGCAGGAAACGATCGGCCTGGACCGCGTCACCCTGCGCGGCGATGCGCTCGCGTTCGGCTTCGATCCGGGCCGCCGCCGCGTCGAGCTCGCCCAGCCCCTCGAGGATGCGCACCTGCAGATCGGCGACCACGTCGGGCAGCGGATCGCTCCCCAGCAGAGGAGACAGCGCGCTCTCCGCTGCCGGGAAGCGACCGTAGGCGGCCTCGATCCGGGCCATCAGCAGACGGCCGCCGCCGTAATCCGGCCAGCGCTCGACGAGCGCGGAGACGACCTCCCGGGCCCGGTCCAGATCTCCGGCGAGCAGCAGCTGGAGGCCCAGGCGGCGGCGCACGTCGAGGCTCTCCTTCTGGTCGGCCGGGGCCGCTTCCAGCAGCGCGACCGCCTCCTCGTGCCGCCCCTGACGCGCCAGCAGATCGGCCAGCTCGAGGCGCGGACCGGGATCGCCGGGATCGCGCTCCAGCCTCTGTCGCTCGATGCGCTCGGCTTGGTCGAGGTCGCTCGTCGAATCGAGCGCGCGGGCCAGCAGCGACTGGATGCCGGCGTGGCCGGGACGCAGGCGCTCGGCTTCCGCCAGCGCGTCCGCGGCCTGCTGCGGACGGCCGGTCGCCAGGTAGAGCTGGCCCAACGAAACCAGGGTCTCGAGGTCCTCCGGCTGGCTCTCGCGCAGGCGCTCGAACGCCGAGATCGCCGCCTGGGCCCCCGCCGGGTCGCGATCCGCGCGCAACAGCCCGATGCGCCCCACCAGGCGCAAGGCGTCGGGGTTGTCCGGGTTGGCCGCCCGCGCCGCCGACGCCGCCGCGCTCGCCTCCTCCACCCGGCCCGCATGAAGCAGCAGGTCGGCCTTCGCCAGCAGCACGTACGGATCTCCGGGCGCCGCGGCGAGCACCCGGTCGAGCGCGGCCAACGCCTCGTCGACGTGGCCCTCGTCGGCCAGCGAGCGCGCGATCAGGAACGACGCCGCCGCACCGGGCTCCGAGGCGGCTCGGGTTCGCGCTCCGGCCGGCGCCACGGCCAGCAGCGAGAGGACCAGCACGGGGAGGACGGTCCGGGCCGCCGTCGAGAGCACGCCGGGATGCTATCCGCAATCGCGCTTGCCACCACCGTCCCCGATCAGTAGGATGCGAAACGCAGTTCAAACTGTTCGCTTCCAACGACTTATTCCATCTCCATGCGAGCGCGCGGCCCCCGGCTCGGTGAAATCCTCGAACGACAGGGAGTCCTGTCGCGCGAGCAGCTCCTGCGCGCGCTGCGCAATCAGAAGGTCGTCGGCGGCAAGCTCGGGACCTGCCTGCTCGAGATCGACGCCCTCGCCGAGGAGGCGCTGCTCAAGGGCCTCGGCGAGCAGCAGGGCGCGCCGACGGTGTCGCCCGAGGAGTTGCGCGGCGTCGCCGACGAGATCCTGGCGATGGTTCCGGCCAAGGTCGCGCGCGCGCACCAGCTGGTGCCCTTCCGCGCCACGGGGACGCAACTTCACATCGCCATGGAGGACGCGCGTGACCTGCGCGCGCTCGACGAGCTCTCCTTCGTGACCGCGCGCCGGATCGTCGCCCACGTCGCCAGCGAGGTCCGGATCTTCGAGGCGCTCGAGAAGTACTACGGCGGCGAGTGCCCGCAGCGCTTTGCCAAGCTCCTGGACCGGCTCAACCGCGCGCGCTTCCTCTGGCGCGACCGGGAGGAGGCGCCGCACGAGGAGATCCTGCAGTGGGACGCGGGGCTGGGCACCGGCAAGGGCGGGCAGGAAGCCGGAGCCGCGACCGCGGCGACTCCCGCAGCCGCCGCACCGCCGCCGGAAGCGGCCGCGCCCCAGCCTCCACCGCCACCGCCGTCGCCTCCCGCGCCGGCGCTGCGCTCCCCGCACGAGTTCGCCGCGCGCGTCCCGGCGAACCCCGAGGTCACGGCTCCGATCGCGGGTCTCGCCGCGTCGAAACCCGCGTCCCGCGGCAGCGGGCCCACCGGGCGGCAGCCGGAGACCCCGGAGGACAGCCGCTCGCTGGGGGGCGCCGAGCGCCTGCTGCTGAACCCCGGCGATGCGGACAGAGTCGGGCGGATCCTGGTCGACTTCGCCTCCGGCCGCGCCACCGCTGCGGCGCTGTTCCAGATCCGCAAGTCCGAGATCTCCGGCTGGTACGGCTACGGCGTCGATCCGGATCGCCTCGACGCTTTCCATCTGGAGTTCGACCAGCCCTCGCTGTTCGTCGCATTGCGCGACGGCGCGGCCCTACACCGGGGTCCCCTGCCCGACCTCGTGGCGCACCGGCAGCTCCACGATCTGTTCGGCAGCGCCGGCGACAGCGACCTGACGGGCCTCCCGCTCCGCGTCCGCGACCGGCTGGTGGCGGTCCTGCTCGTCGCGCCCGCCGCCGGCGCCACGCCCACCGAGGCGCTGTCGGAGCTGCAGCGCGTCGTGGCCAAGGCCTCGATCGCCCTGGAGCTCTGCATCATGCGCAAGAAGCTGCGGAAAGCTTGACCGGTCAGGGGTTTCCGTTGACAGCCCGGGTACCGTCGATTAGTCTCCGGCCGAGGTTTCCAAAGTCATGATCAAGGCGGACATCGTCAACCGCGTGGCGGAGCACGCGAGCATTCCGCGGGTCAAGGCCGTCCAGGCCGTCGACACGATCCTCGAGTCGATGAAGGCGGCGCTGTGCGCGGGCAAGCGGATCGAGCTGCGGGGCTTCGGCGTCTTCCAGGTCCGCGACCGCAAGAAGGGCGTCGGGCGCAATCCGAAGACCGGCGTCGAGGTGGCGATCACGCCCGGACGAACGGTCCGCTTCAAGCCCGGCAAGGACCTCAAGAACCTCTGACCCCCTGCGCGTAGAGGACCTCCCTCCGTCGTTCCTCCCCCCCGTCCCGCCGCCGCGGAAGACGGGGTCCTGGCCGCTCGCCGCGCTCCTGCTGGTCCTCACCTTCTTCACCACCACGACGCTCGGCGGCATGTTCGCCCTGCTCACCCGCCTCGACGTCGTCTGGACGCCGCCCAGCCAACTCCTGGCCGAGCTGCCCCTGCTGATCCATCCCGAAACGGTGCGCCTGGTCTGGGGCGATGCGCGGCTGCTCGGCTGGGGTCTGCGCTTTTCTCTCGCCACGATCTTCATTCTGGTCAGCCACGAGCTGGGTCACTGGTTCGCCTGCCGCCGCTACAACCTGCCGGCCACGCCCCCCTACTTCCTCCCCGCGCCGCTGGTGCTGGGCACCTTCGGGGCCTTCATCCGGATCCGGGCGCCCCTGCACAGCAAGAAGGAGCTGTTCGACGTCGGCATCGCGGGTCCGATCGCCGGTTTCGTCGCCCTGCTACCGGTGCTCCTGGTGGGTGTGGCGGAGTCGGTCCCCACCGACCTCGCGCGGGCGGCAGGAGCCGGTAGCGCGGGCCTGAGCCTCTTCTTTCCGGGCGAGAACCTGCTCTGGCGGCTGACTTCGCTGGCGTTCCACGGACCACTGGGCGAGGGTGTGATGCTCAACCCGCACCCGTTTCTGCTCGCCGCCTGGGTCGGCATGCTCGCGACCGCGCTCAATCTCCTGCCGCTCGCCCAGCTCGACGGCGGCCACATCCTCTACGCCCTGATGGGGCGCCGGCAGCGCCGGCTGGCGGTGCCGCTCTGGCTGGCGCTCGTGGCCCTCGGCTTCTGGTCGCCGGGCTGGTGGCTCTGGGCCGTGATCGTCCTGCTCCTCGGGCTGCGCCACCCCCCGGTCTTCGACGAGGAGACGCCGCTCGACCGGCGCCGGAAGCTGTTGGCGCTGTTCGCCTTGGCGATGCTCGTCCTGTGCTTCGTGCCGGTCCCGCTGGCCGAGTACCGGATCGTCCCCCGCTAGCCCAGGTCGGCGGCGGCGAGGACGCGGTTGCGACCCTCGCGCTTGGCGCGGTAGAGCGCCTCGTCGGCGGCCGCGATCAGGTCCAGCGGCGAACCCGCGCGGCTCGGCAGCCGAGTCGCCAGCCCGACGCTCGCGGTCACCACGGGGGCGACGGCGGACGCCGGGTGGGGGATGCCGAGCGCCTCGAGACGGGCGCGCAGGCGCTCCGCGACCGACAGCGCCGCGTCGGCGCCGGCGTTGGTGAGCAGGACCGCGAACTCCTCGCCGCCGTAGCGCGCCGCCAGGTCTCCCGCGCGCAGCGCCGCTTCGCGCAGCAGCTCGCCGACCCGCTGCAAGCAGCGGTCCCCTTGGAGGTGCCCCCGACTGTCGTTGAAGGCCTTGAAGCAGTCGACGTCGAGCAGAAGCAGGGACAACGGCTTCTCCGCCCGCGCCTGGCGCCGCCATTCGAGCTCGAGCGCGGCGTCGAAACGCCGGCGGTTCGCGACGCCCGTCAGCGGGTCGAGCAGCGAGAGCTCCTCGAGCCGGGCGTTGGCCTGCTCGAGCTGACGCTTGGTCTCGTACAGGTTGCTGTTGAGCAGCGCCAGGCGGATCGCTCCGGCGACCTGGTCGGCGACGAGCTCGATCAGCTCGCGCGTCTCGGCCGGAAACGCGTCGAGCCGGTCGCTCTCGACGTTGAGCGCGCCGAGGGTACCGCCGCCCCAGCGCAGCGGGACGACGAACTCGGAACGCACCGCGTCGTCCACCGCGAAGTAGTCGGCGTCGCGCGCGACGTCGAGGACGAGCTGCGGACGACCGGTCCGGATCGTGCGGCCGACGACTCCCGCCTCCACCGGCCAGCGGTCGCGCGGCTTCATCTCGAGCGGTTCGCGCGTGGCGAAGGCACGATGGATCCACTCGTTGCCACCCGCGTCCGCGACCACGATCGCGACCAGGTGGAAGTCGAAGCGGCCGCGCAGGTAGTCGGCGACGCGCGACAACACGGCGTCGAGGTCGTCCTCCTCGAGCGCCGCCTTGGTCACCTCGGAGAGGATCGCGAACGAAGCCGCGCGACGGCGCGTCTCTTCGAAGTGCCGGGCGCTCGCGATTGCGCCCGCGATCTGACCGGCGATGGCCTCGACCAGCGGGAGCTGCCCCCGGAAGGCCGCCAGGCGGCGACTCTCGAGGTCGAGCACCGCGACCGTCTCGCCCCGGTGCCGGATCGGGACGCAGAGCTCCGAGCGCGCGCCGTGGAGGGCCGCCACGAAATCGGTCTGGGCGGCGGCGTCGTCGATCTGGAGCGGCTCGCCGCTGGCGGCGACGGATCCCACCACCCCGGTGTCGAAGCTCCGGGTGTAGCCGGCGGCGACCTCGGTCTCGACGCGGCTGGAGACCGCCTCGCAGACGAAGTGCCGGGTCTCGCGGTCGGCGCGCATCAGCGCCACGAACTCCCAGCCGAACATCTCGGCGAGCGCGTCGCTGATGCGTTGCAGCATCGGCCGGAGCTCGAGGTCCTCGGTGGCGATCCGGGCGATGCGCGCCAGGTGCGCGAGCTCCGCCGCACCCGGCGGTGGAGCATCGCGGCCGCTCATGGTGCGCCCTCGGGCGAGACGCCCGATCGGACCCGGCATCCGGTTCGAGACGGCATCTCAGCCGGCCGCGGACGATCGGAAGTCGAGGACGAAGGTGACCGGTCCCTCGTTGACCAGCTCGACCCGCATGTGCGAGCCGAAGCTCCCGGTCTCGACGCCGAGACCGAGCTCCCGCAGGACGTCGGCGAGCCGGTCGAGCAGCTCGCGCGCGCGCTCGGGCGGGGCGGCGGTGTCGAACGACGGCCGTCGCCCGCGGTCGGTCGCCGCCGCGAGGGTGAACTGGGAGACGAGCAGGACCGAGCCTCCCGCCTCGGCGACGTCCAGGTTCATCTTCCCCGCGTCGTCCTCGAACACGCGCAGGTGCCGGATCTTCTCCGCCGCCGCCGCGACTTCGGCGTCGCCGTCCCCCTGCTCCACCCCGGCGAGAATCAGGAGGCCGCGGTCGATGGCGCCGAGCCAGGCGCCGTCCACCTCCACCCCCGCCCTCGACACTCTCTGCAAGACCAGCCGCATCGTTCCCGTCCTCTGTCCCAGGCGCCTCGAATCGAGCCGCTATGATACCGTCGCGCGCCGCGCCGCATCCCCCGGGGACCCGGAGCAGCCCGCCCATCCGGGTCCGGCTCTCCGCTCCGAGCGGCCTACGCGGACGACGAAGGAGACGATCTCCATGGTGAACAAGGTCATGCTCATCGGCAATCTGGGCCAGGATCCCGAGGTCCGGCACACCAACAGCGGACAGCCCGTGGCCAACCTGCGGGTGGCGACGTCGCGGCGGGTCAAGGACCGGGACGGCAACTGGAACGACCAGACCGAATGGCACACGGTCGTGTGCTTCGCGCGGCTGGCCGAGCTGGCCGGGCAGTACCTGCACAAGGGGAGCAAGATCTTCGTCGAGGGCCGGCTGCAGACCCGCTCCTGGGAGGATCGCGAGGGCAAGAAGCAGTATCGCACCGAGGTCGTGTGCGAGAACCTCAAGTTCCTCGACTCCCGCAGCGACGCCGGCAACTCCGGCGCCTCAGGAGGCGGTTCCCGCGGTGGCGGCGCCAGCTCGGACGAGGGCCAGGACTTCCCCACCGACGACGACATCCCGTTCTAGATTCAGGGAGTCCGAGCCTCCGCCGTGCTGGGGCGAAGCAGAGACTTCCTGTGATGGGAGAGACCGGACGCCTACCGGCGCCCCGCGTCCCTCGGCGGCGCACCGTCGGGAGCCCGTCCCTTCAACGGCAAGTCTTCGAGCTCTCGGGCCGACGGCTCGGGCGCGCCGCCAGCCGGCGGGCATGAGGGCCGGCCGGACGCCCAGCCCCACCGGGAAGGGAGAGGCGCCCGGGCGAGCGGACAGACCTCTGTAACTATTTAACAGTAGGGCAGTTAGCGTGGCTCTTACGAAGTTGGAGCCAGAGTCTTGACAAGACAGTGAGTATGTCTATACTCACCGCCGTCGGTTATGACTCACTCACTTCCCCCGCTGCCGCCCTTCGTCCCGATCGAGCCCACGCCGCGCCAGCTCGAGATCCTCGAGCGTGCTTTCGAGCTCGTCCAGGAATCCGGCCTCGGACAGCTCACCCTGAAGCGGGTCGCCGAGCGGGTCGGCTTCACCGAAGCCGCGATCTACCGCCACTTCGCCAACAAGCGCGTGCTCGTCCTCGCCCTGGTCGACCTGATGGGCACGCGCCTGCTGACGGGGATGCGCGCGATCGTCGCGGACGCGACGCTCTCCCCCGCCGGGCGGATCGAGCACATGGTGCGGCACCACGTCGCGCTGATGCTCGAGACCCACGGGGTGCCCCTGACCCTGATCGCCGAAGGGGTCGCCGGCGGCGATCGTGAGCTCGTCGAGCGCTTCGGCAGGATCATGGGCGCGTACCGCGAGCTGCTGGTCGGACAGATCGCGGCGTTGGGGCGGCCGGTGCCGATCCCCGACGACCTGCGCTCGGTGCTCTTCCTCGGTCTCCCCGCGGCGCTCGGCATCCTGACCCGCGCGCACCCCGGCTTCGACCCGTCGAAGCCGCAGATCGATTCCCTCGTCGCCTACTACGTCCGGGCCCTCACGGCCACCGGAAGCTCCGATCGGGAGATGCAGCCATGAACGACCGTCCACAACGGAGCCGCACCCTCGCGCACGCCCTGCTCGCGGCCGGCGCGCTGGCTTGGCTCGCGGCCGCCGCGGTCCGCGCACAGGCGCCGGCGGGCGCCGAGACCCGATGGACCCTCACCTCCGCGGTCGATCACGCCCTGGCGGGCTATCCCTCGCTCGCGGCCTCCCGGGCGCGGGTCACCGCCGCCCGCGAAGGCGTGGGCGAGGCGCGGGCCGACCACGGACCCCTGATCGCCGCGACGATCGGCGCCGCGCAATACCAGGATCCGGTGCCCGTGACTCCGATCCACGGCTTCGGCCCGGGCACCGCTCCCGCCTTCGACGACACGCTCGTCCAGGGCGGCGTCCAGGCCAGCTACACGCTGTTCGACGCCGGGGTCCGTCACCAGAAGGTTCTCCAGGCCGAGGCCGAGCTCGCCGCTTCCGGCTCGGCGTTGACCGCCGCCGAGCAGGCGGTCGCCGCGCGGGTGGCCACCGCTTACTCGGAGGTCCTCGCCCGGCGCCAGACCGCGGCGGCCCAACAGGCTCGGGTCTCCGCCGTGCGCGCCGAAGTCGACCGCGTCGGTCAGCTCCTCGCTGTCGGCAAGGCCCCCGAGGTCGACCGCCTGCGGGCCGAGGCGGCCCTGGCCAGCGCCGAGGCCGAGGCCACCCGGACGGACACCGAGCTCGACAGCGCCGAGCGCGATCTCGCCCGCCTGATCGGAGTCGAGGTCGACGCCGTTCGGGCCGACCGTCTCACGCCCTTGCGGCAGCCCACGGCGGCCACGGCGGATCTCCCCGACCGGCTCCAGCTCCAGCAACGGGCGATCGAGACCAGTCCCGACGTCGCCCGAACGCGTTCGGCGTTGGCCGGGGCCGAAGCCGCGCGCGCCCTGGCGCGGACCGCCTACTTTCCGAAGCTCAAGACGACCGGCGCCTACCAGGAGCTCGGCGCCTCCGAGCTCACCTTCAGCAGCGAGTGGAACGTGGCGCTCCAGCTCGCGGTGCCGCTGTGGGACGGCGGTGCCACCGACCGCCGCGTCGCGCGGGCCACCGCCGGGGTGGACGACGCGCGCGCCCGGCTCGCCCAGGCCGAGCTCGATGCCCGCGCCGCGGTCGACGGGGCGCTGGCCTCGCTGATCGACGCCCAGGCCCGCTCGCAGGCGCTGACCAAGGCCGCGCAGCGACTCGCCGAGGTCGCGCGCATCCAGAAGCTGCTCCTCGAAGTCGGCTCGGGCACCCAGATCGACTACCTCGCCGCCGAGGCCGAAGTGGCGACGACCCGGGCCACCCTCGCCGAAACCGCCAGCGCCGCGCTGGTCTCCCGGGTCCGGCTGGCGCTCGCCACGGGCGACCTCTCGATCGACTGGCTGGCGCGCAATCTCGAGGCGACCGCGAATCCGTCGAACCCGCTTCCCTCGTCTCATCCGGAGAGCTTCCGATGAACCTCAAGCGCATCGTCCCCGTCGTGCTCGTGCTCGCAGTCGCCGCCATCGCGATCTGGCAGCTCGTCCTCAAACCCCGCGCCGACGATGGTCGCGTGCGGGCCTCGGGAACGGTCGAAGCGACCGACGCCCAACTCGGCTTCCAGGCGCCCGGCCGTATCGTCGAGGTGGTCCCCCACGAGGGAGACCGCATCGAGTCCGGCGCCGAGGTCGCCCGTCTCGACGCCACCGAGACCGAGGCACGACGCTCCCAGGCCGCCGCTGCGCTCGCCGCGGCGAAAGCGCAGCTGGCCGAGCTGGAGGCGGGCTTCCGCAGCGAGGAGGTCGCCCAGGCCCGCTCCGGCCTGGCCGCCGCCGGCGACCGCGTGAGCGACGCCCAGCGCGACCTGGAGCGCACCCGCAAGCTCTACGAGGGCAAGGCCGTGAGCCGCGAGACGCTGGACAAGTCGCAACTCGGGATCGACCTCGCGACCTCCCAGCGCGATCAGGCCGCCGAGCAGCTCCGCCTGCTCGAACGCGGCCCGCGCCGCGAGCGCATCGACGCCGCCCGGGCCCAGGTCACGGCGGCCGAGGCCGCGGTGTCGACGCTCGACGCGACGCTGGCGAACCTGCGCATCGTCGCCCCCTTCTCCGGCGTCGTCTCGGTGCGCCACCGGGAGCCGGGGGAGATCGTCCCCGCCGGCGCCGCCGTCGTCACCCTGCTCGACCCGAACGATCGCTGGGTCCGGATCTACGTGCCGGAGAACCGGCTCGGCGCCGTGCAGCTGGGCGAGAAGGCCGCGATCACGTCGGACACCTTCCCGGGCAAGAGCTACACCGGCGAGGTCTCCTACATCGCCAGCGAAGCGGAGTTCACCCCCAAGAACGTCCAGACGACACAGGAGCGCGTCCGCCTCGTCTACGCCGTCAAGGTCCGCGTCACCGGCGACCCGGACGTCGAGCTCAAGCCCGGGCTGCCGGCGGACGTCGAGCTCGAGGCGCCGGGGAGCGGCCGGTGAGCGAAGCCGTCGCCATCGAAGTGCGCGGCTTGCGCCGGGTCTTCGACGGCCGTGAGGCGGTGGCCGGTCTGGACTTCGAGGTCCGGCAGGGAGAGCTCTTCGGCCTCGTCGGCCCCGACGGCGCGGGCAAGACGACGACCCTGAGAATGCTCGCCGGCGTGCTGCGTCCCAGCGCCGGCGACGCCGTCGTCGAGGGCGTCTCGATCGCACGCGACCCCGAACGGGTCAAGCCCTCCCTCGCCTACATGTCGCAGCGCTTCGGCCTCTACACCGACCTGACCGTGGCGGAGAACCTCGACTTCTACGCCGATCTCTACCGGGTTCCGCGCCACGAGCGGGCACGGCGCCTCGAGCGCCTGTTCGAGTTCTCGGGCCTGGAGCCGTTCCGGCGCCGACTGGCGGGACAGCTCTCCGGCGGCATGAAGCAGAAGCTCGGTCTCTCGTGCGCTCTGATCCACGAGCCCCGGGTGCTGCTGCTCGACGAACCGACGTTCGGTGTCGACCCCATCTCGCGGCGCGACCTGTGGCGCATCGTCCACGAGATGGTCGGCCACGGCGTGACGGCCATCGTCTCGACCGCCTACCTCGACGAGGCCGAGCGCTTCGATCGCCTGGCGCTCCTGCACGAGGGCCGCGTCCTCGCCCTCGACTCGCCGGCCGCGCTGCAAGCGGGGTTCGAGGGGGAGCTGCTCGAGCTCACCGTCTCCCGTCCGCGCGCCGCGCGCCCCGTCGTCGAGGCCGTCGAAGGCGTGGCGAGGGCGCAGGTCTTCGGTGAGCGATTGCACGTGACCGTCGCCGCCGCCGCCGCGACGGCGCCCCGGATCCGGGAGGCCCTGCGCCGCGCCGGTTTCGAGGTCGCGGCGCTCGAGCCGATCAAGGCCGGGCTCGAGGACCTCTTCCTCGCCCGCATCGCCGGCGCCAACGCGGAGGCCGCGGCGTGACCGGATCCACGGCGGTCGCGCCCGCGGTCGAGGTCTCGGGCCTCGGCAAGCGCTTCGGGGACTTCGACGCCGTCTCCGACGTCACCTTCTCGGTCGCGCCCGGGGAGGTCTTCGGCTTCCTCGGGCCCAACGGCGCGGGCAAGACGACGACGATCAAGATGCTCACCGGGCTGTTGCGGCCGACCTCCGGCCGCGCCCGCGTCGCCGACCACGACGTGGCGACGGAGCGCGACGCGGTCAAGGCGTCGATCGGCTACATGTCGCAGCTCTTCTCGCTCTACGGCGACCTCACCGTCGAGGAGAACATCCGCTTCTTCTCCGGGCTCTACGGCGTGGTCGGGGAGAAGCGCGACGCGCGCCGCGACTGGGTGCTCGAGATGGCGGACCTCGTGGCCGAGCGCGACCGCCTCACCGCCGAGCTCTCGCTGGGCTGGAAGCAGCGCCTGGCGCTGGGCTGCGCGGTCCTGCACGAGCCCCCGATCCTGTTTCTCGACGAACCGACCTCGGGCGTCGACCCGATCTCGCGGCGGCGGTTCTGGGACCTCATCTACTCGCTGGCCGACGGCGGCACCACGGTCTTCGTGACCACCCACTACATGGAGGAGGCCGAGTACTGCAACCGCCTGGCGCTGATGAACCGGGGCCGGCTGGTGGCCCTCGACTCGCCCGCGGGCCTGCGCCGCTCGGCGCGCGAGCCGCTGCTCGAGATCGAGGTCGACGACGCCGTGCGCGCGCTCGGCGTCCTCGACGGCGCGCCCGGGGTCGTCCGCTCGGGACTGTTCGGTCGCGCCCTGCACGTCACGGTCACCGAGGCCGCGAGCGCGGGCGCCCCCGCCGACCTCACCCACCGGCTGGAGGACGCCGGCCTCCACGTGATCGCGACGCGTGCCATCGAGCCTTCGCTGGAAGACGTCTTCATCTCCCTGATCGCCGCCGCGGGCGGAGCGGTCGAGGGCTGAGGCGACCGGAGAGAGACCGTGATCGATTCCGTCCGCCTGCTCGCCGTCGCCCGCAAGGAAGCGCTCCAGCTCTCCCGCGACCGGCGCAGCCTGCTGCTCGCCTTCGCGCTGCCCCTCGCCCTGCTGATCTTGTTCGGCTACGCCATCTCCTGGGACGTGCGCGACATCAAGCTCGCCGTGGTCGACCAGAGCCGGAGCGCCGACAGCAGGTCGCTGACCGACGCCTTCCTGGCCTCCGGCTACTTCACCCTCGTCGCCCGCCCGGCCTCGGGCGAGGCCGCAGGCGACCTGTTCGCGCGGGGACGGGCGCTGATGGTCCTGGTCATCCCTCCCGACTTCGCGGCCGACCTGCGCGCGGGTCGGCCGACGCGGGTCCAGGCCCTGCTCGACGGCAGCGACGCCAACACGGCGACGATCGCCATGGGCTACGCCCAGGCGGTGGCAGCCTCCTTCGGCAGGCGCGTGGCGCTGCGCGGCGCCGAGCTGCGCCTGCCGGTCGAGGCGGAGAGCCGGGTCTGGTTCAACGAGGAGCTGGCGAGCCGGAACATGATCGTGCCCGGCCTGGTCGCGGTCATCATGATGATCATCGCCGCCATGCTGACCTCGCTGACCATCGCCCGCGAATGGGAGCGGGGGACCATGGAGCAGCTCGCGGCGACGCCGGTCGGACGTCTCGAGATCGTCCTCGGCAAGCTCCTCCCCTACCTCGCGATCGGCCTGGTGGACGTCGTCGTCTGCTCCCTGCTCGGAATCTGGCTCTTCGGCGTCCCCTTCCGCGGCAGCGCCGTGCTGCTCGGCGGCCTCTCGCTGCTCTTCCTCACCGGCTCGCTCGGCCTCGGCCTGTTCATCTCGGCGGCGACCCGGTCGCAGATGCTGGCCACCCAGGTTTCGATGCTCGTGACCTTCCTGCCCGCGTTCCTCCTCTCCGGCTTCATGTTCGCGATCGAGATCATGCCCGCGCCGCTGCGGGCGATCACCTACCTCGTCCCGGCCCGCTATTTCCTGGTCGTGACCCGCGGCATCTTCCTCAAGGGGGTCGGACTCGAGGTGCTGGCCGTCCAGGCCGCCCTGATGGTCCTGTTCGCCGTCGTCGGCCTCGGACTCGCGGTCAGGAGCTTCCACAAGGAGCTGCCGGAATGAGCGCCGGGGCATGGGCGCGCGTGCGCGAAATGGTGCGCAAGGAGTTCCGCCAGGTCTTCCGCGATCCCCGGATGAAGCGGGTGATCCTCGTCGCGCCCATGGCCCAGCTGCTGGTCTTCGGCTACGCGGTCTCGACCGACGTGCGGCACACCCCACTGCTGGTCTGCGACCAGGACGGCACGGCGTCGGCGCGCGAGCTCACCGACGCCTTCACCTCGGGCGGCTACTTCGACGTCGTGGCGCGCACGCGCAGGTCCGCGGATGTCGTCACCGCCATGAACCACGGCACGGCGCTGGCGGCCCTGGTCGTACCGGTCGGCTTCGAGCGCGACCTCGCGGCCGGACGCGCCCGGGTCCAGCTCGTCTTCGACGGCACCAACTCGAACACCGCGACCGTCGCCAAGGGGTACGCGGAGCGCATCGTCGCCACCTTCGCCCAGGCGCGCGCGGGGATGGCGCCGCCGGTCGACCTCGACGTGCGCATGCGGGCCTGGTACAACCCGGACCTCGCCAGCCGGAACTACAACGTCCCCGCCGTCATCGGCGCCATCCTGCTGCTCATCTGCATGCTGATGACCGCGCTGGCGATCGTCCGGGAACGCGAGATCGGTACCCTGGAGCAGCTGCTGGTCTCACCGCTCCGTCCCGGCGAGTTGATCATCGGCAAGACGATCCCCTTCGCCGTCGTCGGACTGGTCGACCTGGCGTTGATCTCGACCGTCGCGCTGCTCTGGTTCCGCATCCCCTTCCGCGGCAGCCCGCTCCTGCTGCTCGGCGCCGCGCTCCTCTTCCTGCTCTGCGGTCTGGGCGGCGGGTTGCTGATCTCCACCGTCTCGAAGACCCAGCAGGAGGCTTTCCTCTCCTCGTTCCTGGTCTTCATGCCCACGATGCTGCTGTCGGGCTTCATGTTCCCGGTCTCGAGCATGCCCAAGCTGTTCCAGTGGCTGACCCTGCTCAACCCTCTGCGCCACTTCCTCGAGATCGTGCGCGGGGTGTTCCTCAAGGGCTCCGGCGCAGCCGACTTCGCGTTCCAGCTCGTCGCCCTCGCGGTGATCGGCGGCACCCTTTTCAGCTTCGCCGTCCTGCGCTTCGCGCGCCAGAGGGACTGAGCGAGGCCGCGGTCGCCGCGGCCAGCCGCCGGCGCACCTGATCGAGCGGCAGCGGATCTCCCGCCGCGCGACGCAGCCGCGCGATCCCCCGGCGCAGTCGATCGAGCCTCGCCTCCGCCTGCCGGCGGCGACGCGCCAGGCGTGGATGTGCCAGTCGCGCGGCGATCTCCGGCGCCGATTCGAGCCGGCGGCAGAACAGCAGCGCGTCGCAGCCCGCCGCGAGCGCCGCTTCTCCACGGTCTCCCAGATCGCCGAAGGGCGCGAGTGCGTGCATCTCCAGGTCGTCCGAGAACAGCACTCCTCTGAAGGGAAGGGCTTTCCGGACCAGGTCGGTGGCGATCGCGGGCGAGAGCGTCGCGGGCCGGAGCCCGGGATCGAGCGCCGGGTAGACGCCGTGCCCCGCCATCAGCGACCCCGACCGCTGAGCGAGAGCGACGAAGGGAGCCAGGTCGCGGGCCAGCTGGCGGGCCGAGAGATCGATGCGCGCCGGTTCGAGATGGGTGTCCGCAGGCGCTCCCCCGAGGCCCGGAAAGTGCTTGACGCAGCTCGCCACCCCCGAGCTCTCCAGTCCTTCGATGAAGGCTTTCGCTCGTGCGATGACCCCCCGCGGCGTGGAACCCAGGCAGCGCCGGTCGAGCGCGTTGTTCAGCATGCCGCGATCGAGGTCCACGACCGGCGCGAAGTCGAGGTCGAAATCGAACCCGGCGAGCGCGGCGCCGATCCAACGCCCGGCGCGGCGGGCGAGCGTCGGCGATCGCCGGGCGAGATCGGCCGCCGCCGGCGCCGGACCGACGATGTCGCGGAGTCGGTCGACCCGCCCCCCCTCGGCGTCGAGCAGGAGCAACGCTCGCGGGCAGGCGGCGCGGATCTGCGCCACCAACGCGCGCAGTGCATCGAGCTCGATGATGTTGCGCCGCACCAGGATGACGCCGAAGGGCTGCAGCCGCGAGAGAAGACGCCATTCGCCGGCGTCGAGCACGTCGCCCTCGACCCCGACCACCAGGACGCCGGCGCCCTTCACGGGACGCTCCTCACTTGAGGCGGTCCTGCAGGCTGACCAGGAGGTTGAGCGCCGCCAGCGGCGTCATCCGGTCGAGGTCGGCCTCGCGCAGCACGCGGGCCACCACCTCCTCGGCGGGGGTGAACAGCGGCATCTGGCCGGGCCGCTCGGCCGGGAAGCTCGATCCCTCGGCGAGGCGTGGCCGGCCCTGCGGGTCGTACTCGTGGCTCTCGAGGTTGGCGAGCACCTGCCCCGCCCGCTCGACCACGGATCCGGGCAGTCCGGCCAGCCGCGCGACGTGGAGGCCGTAGGACTTGTCCGCCGTGCCGGGGATCACCCGGCGCAGGAACAGGATCCGGTCCTCCCACTCCTTGACCGCCATCGTGCGGTTCACCACCCGCGGCAGGAGCGCTTCGAGCTCGGTCAGCTCGTGGTAGTGGGTGGCGAACAGCGTCAGCGGCCGCGGGCCCTCGTGGAGATGCTCGACGATCGCCCAGGCCAGGGACAGGCCGTCGAAGGTCGCCGTCCCGCGACCGACCTCGTCGAGGATGACCAGGCTGTCGGCGGTGGCGAAGCGCAGGATGTTGGCCGTCTCGATCATCTCGACCATGAAGGTCGACTCGCCGCGCGCCAGGTCGTCCGAGGCGCCGACCCGCGAGAAGACCCGGTCGACCGCGCCCAGGGTCGCCTCCCGCGCCGGGACGAAGCTGCCGGTCTGCGCCATCACCACCAGCAGGGCGACCTGCCGCAGGTAGGTCGACTTGCCGCCCATGTTGGGGCCGGTGAGCAGGACGATCTGGCGCTCGGCCGGATCGAGGTCGGCGTCGTTGGGGACGAAGTCGCGGCCCAGGATCCGCTCGAGCATCGGATGCCGGCCGTCGGCGATGCGGATGCCGGCGCCGGCCGCCACGATCTGCGGACGGCAGTAGCCGCGCGTCGCCGCCAGCTCCGCCCACCCCGCCACGACGTCGACGCGCGCCACCGCGGCGCCGAGCCGGAGCAGGCGCGGAGCCGCTTCGGCGACCGACCGGCGCAGGCTCTCGTAGTGGGTCCGCTCGAGCTCGAGCTGGCGCTGCTCGGCGTCGAGGATCTTCGCCTCGAGGCCCTGGATCTCGGGCGTCACGTAGCGCTCCGCGTGGACCAGGGTCTGGCGCCGCACGTAGTCGGCGGGGACCTTCCCGGCGTTGGCCTTGGAGACCTCGATCGAGTAGCCGAAGACGCGGTTGTAGCGCACCTTGAGCGAGGCGATGCCCGTGCGTTCGCGCTCCCTGGCCTCGACCGCCAGAATGTGCCGCTTGCTGTCCCGAGCCAGGGAGCGTGCCTCGTCGAGGTCGGGGTCGATCCCCTCCCGGATGACCCCGCCGTCCTCGACGCTGGCGGCCGGCGAGGGCGCCAGACGCTCGGCGAGCAGGCCGGCGAGATCGGCGACCGGATCGGCGTCGGCGGCTTCCGCGAGCAGTACCGCGGTCGACTCCGACACCTCCGCCAGCAGCGCCGGGACCTCCCCCAGGGCGTCGCGCAGCGCCGCCGCCTCGCGCGGCGCCAGCGAGCCGACGACCGCCCGGCTCGCCAGGCGCTCGAAGTCCGCGAGCCGCTGCAGCCGCTCGCGCACCCGGCCGCGGCGCGCGGAATCCTCCAGGCACGCCGCCACGGCGTCCTGCCGACGTCCGATCTCGGCGGGGTCGCGCAGCGGCCGGCGCAGCCACTCGCGCAGCAGCCGGCCGCCCGGGGCCGTCGCCGTGGCGTCGAGCAGCTCGAGCAGGGTCCCCCGGCGCCCGCCGTCGCGCAGGTTGCGGAAGACCTCGAGGTTGGCCAGGGTCGTGGCGTCGATCTCCAGGCGGTCCGAGAGGGTCGCGAGCGCGATCTCGCGCACGTGGGAGAGATCCGAGAGCTGGTTGCCCTGCGCGTAGGCGAGGGCCGCGGCCGCGGCGCGCACCGCCGGTTCCCCCTCCTCGAGCCCGAAACCGCGCAGGCTGCCGACGCCGAAGTGTCGGCGCAACCGCTCCGCCGCGGCCGTCGGACCTTCGAGCAGGCCGTCGAGCTCCGTGCGGCAAACGCCTTCCCGCGCGCTCCAGGCCTCGATCTCCTCCGGCAGGGACGAGCCGGCGAGCAGCTCGCGCGGCCGCAGCGACTCGAGCTCTCCGAGCGCCTCGGCGCCGCCGCCGAACCGGCGCACGAAGAACGCGCCGGTGGACACGTCCAGGAAGGCACCGGCGCCGGAGCCCGCCTCCCAGACCAGCGCGGCCAGGAAGCTCTGCTCCTTGCCCTCGAGCAGCTCGGTGTCGGAGAGCGTCCCCGGGGTGTAGATCCGGGTCACCTCGCGGCGGACGAGGCCCTTCGCCTGCTTGGGATCCTCGGTCTGGTCGCAGACGACCACCTTGCGGCCCATCCGCAACAACCTGCCGATGTAACCCTCGGCGGCGTGATGCGGTACGCCGCACATGGGCGCCTCGTTGTCGGTGCCCTTCTGACGTGCCGTGAGGGTCAGGTCGAGGAGCCCCGCGGCGGTCTTCGCGTCCTCGAAGAACAGCTCGAAGAAGTCGCCCATGCGGTAGAAGAGCAGGGCGTCGGGATGGCGGGACTTGAGCTCCAGGTAGTGCCGGAGCATCGGAGTCAGCTCGGCGGCCACGGGCACGCCGGTGAGTCTATCGTGGCCCGTCGCCCCGATAGACTGCGTCACCGTGACCGCGCCCCCTCTCGTGCTCGCCCTCGACGGCGCGTCGCCGGTGGCGACCGTCGCGCTGGCGCGCGGCGACGAGCTGCTGGCCGCGGAGTCGGAACCGCGCGACATCGGGACGCGCGAGCTCCTGGCCCTGGTCGACGGCGTGCTCGCGCGGGCGGGCGTGCCCCCTCGCGAAGTCGACGGCTGGCTCGCGCTGCGGGGCCCCGGCAGCTTCACCGGCCTGCGCATCGCGTGCGCCACCGTGCTCGGCCTGGCGCAGGCGACGGGAGCGCGCGCCACTGCCGTGCCCACCCTCGAGGCGCTGGCGCTCGCCGCGCCGGCCGGAGCCGGCACGGTGCTGGCCCTGGTCGACGCCCTGCGCGGCGAGTGGTTCGTGCAGCGCTGGCGGCGCGGCTCCGGATCCGACGCGCAGCGCGTGGACGACCCGCGGCGCGCGAGCCCCGCGGAACCCGGCTTCCTCGAAGGCGTCGACCTGGCGGTCGGCTTCGGCCTCGCGGCCGCTCTGTCGGGCGCCGCGGATCCACCGGAGCGCCTGGAGTCGCCGCCGCTGGCCGGCGTCGTCGCCCGCGCCGCGGCGGGCGGCCGCTGGCCCTGGGACGCCGGGCTGCTCACCCGGCCGCTCTACCTGCGTCCCCCGGCCGTCACCCTGCCGCGATGACTCCCGGCGCACCGTCGGATCGCCCGACGGCGCCGCCGAGCGTGCGCGCCGCGCTCGGCTCGGACCTCGCCGACCTCGCCGCCATCGAGGCGGCTTCGTTCGCCGATCCGTGGGCGGAGATCGCGATCGCGCTCTGGCTCACGCCGGGCGGCCGCGGCGCCGCCTGGGTCGTCGGCGACCCAGGTGCCGAGAGACCGCCGGCGCCGACGCCCCATCCGGTCGGCTACGCGCTCTTCGCCCTGGGCCCCGGCGAGACCGAGCTGTTGCGTGTCGCGGTGCTGCCCGATCACCGGGGACGCGGACTCGCCCGCCGACTGCTCGAGGTCGCGCTGCCCGAGCTCGCCGCCGGCGGACGACCCGAGTGCCACTTGGAGGTCCGGGCCGCGAACCGCTCCGCCATCGCCCTCTACGCGCGCCTCGGATTCGCCCCCTCCGGACGTCGTCCCGGCTACTATCCGGACGGCGAGGACGCCCTGCTCTTCCGCCGGGAGACACGGCCCGCGGCCGGTTGAGAGGGCTCGGGGCCGGGTGCTATCCTGCCCTCGTCCCACCTGCGGGAACGCGACCGAAAGGAGGGCGGACCATGCCCCAACCCGACGACGTCAAGGCGGAGCTGCTCCGGACGCACCCCGAGTTTCGCCAGCTTCACGAGGAGCACCAGGCCTGTGAGGCGCGGCTGCTCGAGCTCGGCCAGCGATCCCTGCCTTCGCCCGAGGACGAAGTCGAGGAGAAGCGCCTCAAGGTCCGCAAGCTCTCCCTGAAGGATCAGATGGAGGCGATCCTCCGCGAGCAGAGCGCGGGCGCGCCGGCCTGACGGCGCCCGCCGCCGCTCGACCCCCGCGATGAGATTCGCCAAGGAGGCTTGGCCCTTCGTTCTCCCCTTCCTCCTGGCGGCGGGAGGCCTCCTGGCCTGGGGACGCGCCACCGGCGCCGGCGTGGCCGTGCTTCTGGGCTTTCTCGTCCTGCTCTTCTTCCGCAATCCGGATCGCCGCTACGACGGCGACGCCGCCGCCGTCCTGGCCCCGGCCGACGGCCGGGTGACCGAGATCTCGACCCTGGAGGACGAGGAGATCGGGCCCGGCAGGTTCCAGCGCGTCGTCACGTTCCTCTCCGTCTTCGACGTTCACGTCCAGAGGTGCCCGGTGTCGGGACAGGTGGTGCGCTCGAGCCCCCGTGAAGGCCTCAAGCTGGCCGCCTTCCGTCCGGAGGTCGGCGCCAAGAACCAGGCGCACACCAACGTCTTCGAGCTGCCCGACGGGACCCGGATCGGGGTGCGCCAGCTCGCCGGACTCATCGCCCGGCGGGTCGTCTCCTATCTCGGCGTCGGGGAAAGGCACGAGCGCGGGGAGATGCTCGGCGTGATCAAGTTCGGCTCCCGGGTCGACCTGTTCGTGCCCGAGAGCTACCGGGTGACGGTCGCGGTCGGCGACCGCGTGCGCAACGGCGAGACGGTGATGGCCGTTCCCGGCGCGGCCGGCGGAGCGCGGCCGTGACCCGCAAGCGGCGCGTCGGCTCCCGGCTGCGGCGTGGAGCCTACCTGCTGCCCAGCCTGTTCACCGTCGGCAACATCTTCCTCGGCTTCTTCGCCATCATCGTCGCGCTGAACGGCCACTACGTCCGGGCCGGCGCCTACATCATCGTCGCCGCGCTGCTCGACTTCCTGGACGGCAAGATCGCGCGCCTGACGGGCACGGAGAGCGACTTCGGCCGCGAGTTCGACTCCCTGGCCGACGTCGTGACCTTCGGCGTCGCTCCCGCGCTCGCAGCCTGGGCGTGGGGGCTCCACGAGCTCCACCGGCCGGGGTGGCTCGTCGCTCTCTTCTTCCTGGTCTGCACCGCCACCCGCCTGGCCCGCTTCAACGTCCAGACCGTGCGCAGCGACAGCCGCTGGTTCGTCGGCCTGCCTTCGCCGGCCGCGGCCGGGACGATCGCGTCCTGCCTGATCGTCAGCCCCTCTCCCGACTGGCGGCCGTGGCTGATCGGGGCGATGGCGGCCGGGATGGTGGGCCTGGGGCTGTTGATGGTCTCCACCTTCCGCTTCTGGAGCCTCAAGACGATCGATCTCCGGCAACGGCGGAGCTTCCGCGCCACGCTTCCGATCGCCGCCGCGATCGTGCTGCTCGCCTACTGGCCCGAGGTCGTCTTCCCGGGCCTGGCGATCGCCTACGCCCTGAGCGGCCCCGTGGTCTGGCTGGTCGGCCGGGTGCTGCCCGGCCGCGACCGCGCCGAGGCGACCCGTCGGCTGCCTCCGGAGGCCTGATGGCGGTCGTCGCGGTCGTCCACCCGATCTCCCTGCTCGCGCGCGAGCTGCGCGAGCGCCTCGAAGCCCGGCCCGACCTCTGCCACGAGCTGCGGCTGCTCTCGGTGTCGGAGGACGAGGTGGGCACGGTGACCGAATCGGCCGGCGCCGCGGCCTTCGTCGGCCGCCTCGACGAGAGCTCGCTCGAAGGGCTGGACCTGATCTTCCTGTGCGGCGACATCGCCGCGGATCGGGACGTCCTGGCCCGGCTGCCGCCCGGCCTGCCGGCGATCCTGCTCTCCGCCGGGGCCGGCCCCGACGACGGTCAGGTCGCGGTGGGCGGCGTCCGACCCGAGGCCATCGCCGGAGTCGAACGGTTGATCAGCCCGCACGCCGCGGCGGTGGCCTGCGTCCTGCTCCTCGACGCGTTGCGCACCCTCCAGCCGCTGCGCGCGACGGCGACGGTCGTCGTCCCGGTGTCGGCGCTCGGCGACGAGGGGATCGAGGAGCTGTTCGAGCAGACCCGCGGCATCCTCGCGTTCTCGGGCGCCGCGACGCGCGGCGGGCGCTTCCCCGCCCAGATCGCGTTCAACCTGCTGCCCGGCGGCGACGACGCCGGTACGATCGAGCGCTCGGTCGCACAGGCGCTGGGCGAAGACTTCCCGGTGTCGCTGCAACCGGTCTCGGGCGGGATCTTCCACGGCGTCGCCGTCAGCCTGCGCGTCGAGGTCGCCCGCGCCGTTCCCGCCGCCGAAGTTCGCAAGTTGCTCGGCCGGGGCGCCTGGATCCGCCTGGCGCGCGACCCGCGCCGCCTCGGCCCCGTCGCCGCAGCCGGCGCCGAGGAGCTCGTCGTCGGCGCGGTGCGCGAAGCCGGGGCGCCCGGTGCCTACTGGATCTGGGCCGCGATGGACAACCTGATCCGCGGCGGTGCGGCCAACGCGCTGGCGATCGCCGAAACCCTCCTCGGCTTCGGCCGTCCGTCGTGACCGCCGCGAAGCTCGCGGCGGCTCAGGCCTCCGGGGCGCCGGCCTCGGCCAGGGCGTTGCGCGACAGGTAGTCCTCGACCAGCAGGATGTTGGAACCCGCGCGCTCGACCAGCGCCAGCAGCTGGTCCATCAGGGTGATCTCCTCGAGCTGCTCGGTGACGAACCAGTCCAGGAAGCGCAGCGCGATGTAGTTGCCCTCCGCCTTGGCGACGTCCACCAGACGGTAGATCTGATCGGTGACGGTGCGCTCCCAGTCGAGCGAGAGGCGGACGGCCTCGGCCGCGGACTCGAACTCCGAACGCGGCGCGGCCACGTCGGGCACCCGGACGCGGCCACCGACGTCGACCACGAAGCGCACGAACTTGAGGGCGTGCTCCTTCTCCTCGTCCGCCTGGCGGTAGAAGAACCCTGCGAGCTGCGGCAGATTCTCGGCCGCGAAATGCGCGGCGATCGATACGTACTGCAACGAGGCGTGCATCTCGTGACCGATCTGCCCGTTGAGTGCGGCGACCAGACGGTCGCTCGCGAGCACGGCGGGATCCTTCCTCTTCGCGACTCCTTTCAACGACTTTGCCATCGCGGTCGCTCCTTTCGGGAGCATTCTACGCGTCCACGGCGGCCCGTCCGCGTGGGAATCCGAGCCCGATCGGCGTTGTTATACTGCCTGCGAAGGCGCGCGGACGGCGGCCACCCGAAGTCCCGGCTCCCGGCGCGCGCCGCCGCCCGCTTCCCACAGGAGACCGCTTTCCGCATGCCGAATCCGGACAGCAACGCCGTCTCGCACCACCGCCTCGTCATCGTCGGATCGGGTCCGGCCGGGCTGACCGCCGCGCTCTACGCGGCGCGCGCCGGCCTGGCGCCGGTCGTCTTCGAGGGCGAGCAGCCCGGGGGTCAGCTGACGATCACCACCGAGGTCGAGAACTACCCCGGATTCCCGGAGGGCATCCAGGGGCCGGAGCTGATCGACAAGATGCGGGAGCAGGCCCGGCGCTTCGGCGCCCAGGTGAGGTTCGAGGCGATCCAGTCGGTGGACCTCTCGCAGCGGCCCTTCCGCCTGACCAACGACTCCGGCGCCGGATTCTCGGCGGACGCTCTGATCGTCGCCACCGGTGCGCGCGCCAAGCTGCTCGGCCTCGAGTCCGAGGGCGAGCTGATGGGCTACGGAGTCTCCGCCTGCGCGACCTGCGACGGGTTCTTCTTCAAGGGCAAGGAGATCGCCGTCGTCGGCGGCGGCGACACCGCGATGGAGGAGGCCACGTACCTCACCCGCTTCGCCTCGAAGGTGATCGTGGTCCATCGCCGCGACGAGTTGCGGGCGTCGAAGATCATGCAGGAGCGGACCCTGAAGAACCCCAAGATCGAGATGGCCTGGAACGCCGAGGTGGCCGAGGTGATGGGCAGCCGCGACGGTGGCGTGCGCGCGCTGCGACTGCGCGACACTCGCGACGGCGCGGAGCGCGAGCTCCCGGTTCAGGGCCTCTTCGTCGCCATCGGGCACGAGCCCAACACCCGGATCTTCCGCGGCCAGTTGCCGATGAACGCCGTCGGCTACCTCGAGGTCGAGGAGCCGACGACGCGCACGGCGGTCCCGGGCGTCTTCGCCGCCGGCGACGTCGCGGACCCCAGCTACCGCCAGGCCGTCACCGCAGCCGGCATGGGCTGCAAGGCGGCGATCGACGCCGAGCGCTGGCTCGAGGAGCAGCACGGATGAGCGGCCTGCCGCGCAATCTCGGCGAGCTCAAGCGCAGCGGCTACCGGCCACGCTCCGTGCGCACCGAGATCCGCCTCAACCTGATCCGCATGCTCGGAGCGCACGAGCCGATGTTCCCCGGCATCGTCGGGTACGAGCGCACCGTCCTGCCGGGGGTCGTCAACGCCCTGCTCGCCGGCCACGACTTCATCCTGCTCGGCCTGCGCGGCCAGGCGAAGACCCGGATCCTGCGCGCCCTGACCGATTTCCTGGACCCCGAGCTGCCGGTGCTCGCGGGCTCGGAGATCAACGACGACCCCCTGGCCCCGGTCTCCACCTGGGCGGCGCGCCGCCTCGAGGACGCCGGGGACGACGCCCCGGTCGAGTGGCTGGGCCGGGAATCGCGCTACCACGAGAAGCTGGCGACCCCGGACGTCTCGATCGCCGACCTGCTGGGCGACATCGACCCGATCAAGGCCGCCACGCGCAAGCTCACCTACGCCGACCCGGAGGTCATCCACTTCGGCATCGTGCCGCGCACGAACCGCGGCATCTTCGCGATCAACGAGCTGCCGGACCTCGCGCCGCGGATCCAGGTCGGCCTGCTCAACCTCCTGGAGGAGCGCGACCTGCAGATCCGCGGCTTCCCGGTGCGGCTGCCGCTCGACATCCTGTTCGCCTTCTCCGCCAACCCGGAGGACTATACGAACCGCGGCACGATCATCACGCCGCTGAAGGACCGCATCGCGTCCCAGATCCTCACCCACTACCCGCCCAACGCGGAGGTCGCCTCGACGATCACGGCGCAGGAGGCCTGGACGGAGCGCGACGGCCCGGCGATCGAGGTGCCTCAGATCGCCCGCCTGCTGATCGAGGAGGTGGTCATCGCCGCCCGCGAGAGCGACCTGGTGGACCAGACCTCGGGAGTCTCGGCCCGGGTCGCGATCTCGGCGCTCGAGCTGCTGACGTCGAACCTGGAGCGGCGCGCCCTGATCACGGGCGACTCTCCCGTCCACCCCCGCATCTGCGACCTGCCGCCGTTGGCTCCGGCGATCACGGGCAAACTGGAGATGGTTTACGAGGGCGAGCAGCAGGGGGCCGAAGTGGTGGTGCGCAAGCTCGTCGGCGCCGCGGTCCAGAAGATCTTCCAGCAGAAATTCCCGGAGATCGGCCGCGAAGCGGGCTCGGGCGGCGAGGACGACACCGGCCCGTACGCACCGATGCTGAAGTGGTTCGCCGACGGCAACGAGATCACCGTCGCCGACGAGATGCCGTTCGACGACTACGAGAAGGAGCTGGCGCGGGTGCCCGGCCTGATCGATCTCGCCGCCACCCACGGCACGACCCGCCAGCAGAAGGCGTTCTGGGCCGAGCTGATCCTCGAGGGGCTGCACCAGGCGGTGAAGGTCGCCCGCCACGACCTCGACTCGGCGGTCAGCTACAAGGAGATGCTCCGCTTCCAGCTCCTGAAGCCCCCCAAGCGCGGCCCCCGCCGCGGCGGCCCCACCGGCGACGCCAACTGACGCGGTACCGCGCCCGGCTCGAGGCGCTACGGTCCCGGAAGCGCCGAGGACCAACGCGAGAGGTCGCCGGATTCGAAGCCGTCCATGAAGAAGGGCGTGCGGAGCCTCCGCGCCTGGACGCTGGTGTCAGAGGTATCGCTTCCGTAGGAGCCGTCGCTGGTCCAGGCCACGACGAGGTCGCCGTCGGAAAGGGCAACGACCCTGGGTCCGAACTGGTCGCCCGTCGTGTAGGCGTTGACCTGGAACTGCGCACCGAGCGGGATCCCCTCCGAGGTGAAGCGGCGCGCCTGGACGCTCCAGTAGGAGGAGTCGCTCCCCGGCGAGCCCAGGCTCTCCCATGCCACCACGAAGCCGCCGGCGGGCTCGGTCGCGACGGAGACCTCGCGTGCCAGGCGCGAGGCGTAGGACTCGAGAGCGATCGGCTCTCCCAGCGGCTGTCCGTCGGCCGAGAACCTGCGGACCCGGGGAGGCTCGCTACCGTACGAGCTCTGAGACGACCAGGCCACGACCCAGGAGCCATCCGCCATCGTGGCGAGGTCGTGACCGGGATACCGGAACGTGGGGTCCACGACGGGGACGACCGGCCCCGTCGGCTCTCCGTCGACGTCGAATCGGCGGCCGAACACGCTCATCTCCCAACCCGGCGCGAACACCTCCCAGATCACCACGAAGCCGCCGTCCGGCTCGATCGCGACGACCGGGAGGACGGCGTTCGTGCCCTCGGTCCCGGCGATCTCCACCGCGGCACCCTCGGGCGTGCCGTCGGCCGCGTAGCGGCGCACCCGCTCGTCCTGCTCGTCGTCCCAGGCCACCACGAAGCTGCCATCGGGATGCACGGCGAGAGATCCGTCTCCGGTGTAGAAGCCACCGGGCGGATCGCTGATCGCGAACTGGTTCCCCCGAGGCACCCCGGAGGCCGAGAACCGCCGCCCCTTCACGTAGTCGTTCCGACATCCGGGACAGCCGGGCCCACCCGAGCCCCAGACGACCACGAAGTTGCCTTCGGCGTCGGTGGCCACGCCGCTGGGTCGAGAGGAGCGGTACTGGCTGACGGCGAACTCGCCGCCGAGCGGGTTGCCGCCGGCGTCGAAGCGGCGGCCCACGAGGCTGTAGTAGTCGGGCACCGTGGTCGGCTTGCGACTCGGGAACCAGACGACCGTGAAGGTCCCGTCCGGCGCAGCCGCCAGGCGCGGAAAGGCCTGCCACGAGGGCGTGTACGCGTTGACCTGGAAGTCGGGACCGCTCGGGAGGACCTGGCCCCGCGTGCCGGCCGTGACGCCGTACGGCAGCGTCGCAGTCAGGATCGCCACTCGCAAGAGGAGCCGGTATCGGAACATCGGCGCCTTCCTCTCCCCGTCCGGGCCGGGTCCGTCATCCGCGACCGGGACCTCATCGGGAAGCCCTCGTCTCAAACTACGCAGATCGCCCCCCGGCGGGGACACCCCTCGGGGCGGGGGTCGCCGACGACGACTCCGCGCCCCGGAATCAGCGGCCCGGAAGGCGCTCGGGAGAGAATGGCCGGAATCGTGCCCCGTCCGTTCCTGACCGCGCGCTGGGAGAGCCTGGCGATGCTCAACTGGAAGTGTCCGGTGGAGCTGTTGGAGCCCCTCGTGCCGGCGGGAACCGTCCTCGATGCCTGGCGGGGACGGCCCCTGGTCAGCCTGGTCGGGTTCCTCTTCCTCGACACCCGCCTGCGCGGGATCCCGGTCCCCGGGCACCGGAACTTCGAGGAGGTCAACCTGCGCTTCTACGTCCGGCGCGAGCTGCCCGACGGGACCTCCCGGCGGGCGGTCGTCTTCGTGCGCGAGCTGGTCCCCCGCCGGGCGATCGCCTGGCTGGCGCGCTGGCTGTACGACGAGCCCTACCGGGCCGTCCCCATGAGCCACGACCGGGACCTCGACCCGGAGAGCGGCGGCTCCGTCCTGTACGGCTGGCGCTTCGGCGGCGCGGACTTCCGCCTCGGCGCCAGCGTGTCCGGACCCGCGGGGCAGGTCGAGCCGGGATCCGAGGCCGAGTTCGTGACCGAGCACTACTGGGGCTACACCCGGCAGCGCGACGGCGGCACCCTCGAGTACCGGGTCGAGCACCCGCGATGGGACGTGTGGCCGGCCGCCGAGAGCCGGTTCGAGGGTCCGGCGGCGCGGCTCTATGGCCCCGACTTCGGAGCCCTGCTCGGATCCTCTCCCTCGTCCGCATGCGTCGCGGTCGGCTCGGCGGTCGCGGTCCACTCCGGCACCCGCCTCGCCGAACCGACCAACGCAGCGGCCCGGCAGAACAGAATCTCCCAGTGAAGGGAAAGACAGGAAACTGGCGACCGCCGGGAAACCCGAACGTCTCCAGATGTCTTTCGAATTTCCCATCCATGGAAGCCTTTCGCCGTGCCGCGAGGTCGTGACGGGCGGCGGCAGGCGCCAACGCCGGAACTACGCCCACCCCGGCGGGAAGGTCTTGCGGAAGGTCGGCCATCCTGCGGCAGCTCCGGTACACTGACGATCGGTCCAAGATCCCGTCCCGAGGTGCCATGTTGATTCCCGTTCCGTACGCGCTCATGATGATCGGAGTGGTTTCCATCCTGCTCTCGATCCCGCTGATCCTGCGCAGGATCCCGAGGAATCGCTACTACGGCATCCGGGTGCGCAAGGCGTTCGTGTCGGATCGCAACTGGTACGAGATCAACGCGTACGGCGGGAAGATCTTCCTCGGCTTCGGCTGCTTCCTGCTCCTCTTCGGCCTTGCCACCATCGACGTCGCGCCGCCCCCCACCAGCCCGTGGGCCCCCGTCTACATGGTCGTGCCGCTGCTCGCGCTGATCCCGGTCCTCCTCCTGGTGCGCTCCTTCTCGCGGCGCTTCCCGGACCGCTGAAGCTCCGCCGGCTCCGCTAGACTCCGGCGGCATGAGAGCCCCGACCCGCTACCTCCCCGGTCTCCTCGCCCTACTCCCCGCAGCCGTGATCGCGGCGGGTCCCGCCATCGATCCGGCGAAGACCGACGTCTGCGTGCGCGTGCCCGGCGACGCCGTCGCCGCCGCGGTCGGCGGAGCGCTGAAGTCGGCGCGTCCGTTCGCCGATCCCGATGGCGGCTTCGCCCGCTGCACCTACCTCGTGTCGTCGGGAGCGGGCGCCTCGGAGACCGCCGGCTACGTCCTCTGGCTCTACCGCGACTCCGATTACGACGACCTGGTCGCCGCCGTGGCAGGACCGAAGGAGAAGGTCGAGGGCACCGGCGACGACGCGGTCCTCTTCCGCGAGGAGGACGGCCGCGCCAAGCTCTTGTTCGTGCGCCGCGGCCGTTACGCCGCCGAGGCGACCGCGGCGGACGCCGACGGCGCCCGCCAGCTCGCCCGCGTCGCCCTCGAGAAGCTCTGAGATCCGGGCGCCTGCCGGCCGGCCGAAAAGCCGCAAGACTCCCAAGAAGGGAACGGCTTCCCGAGGAAGCCCCGAATCGGGACCGGGAGCGTCGGCCCCGGCCCCGGTCTCCCCCTTCACTGGAAGTCTCTGTCCGGCGGAATCGCGGCGGCGACGATCGGGCGCGAGGGCGATTCGCTATCTTCGGCTTCCGAGAGCAGCAGATCCGGCGGGCGAAAGAGACGTGGAGGGCTCCATGGGCAAGGGGCGCATCGAGGCGTTCAGCGACGGCGTGTTCGCGATCCTGATCACGATCATGGTGTTGGAGCTGAAGGTGCCGCACGGCGCCAGCTTCGCCGAGCTCGAGCCGGTGCTGCCGGTGTTCCTGAGCTACGTGCTGAGCTTCGTCTACCTCGGCATCTACTGGAGCAACCACCACCACATGCTGCACACCTGCGAGCGCTCGACCGGCGGCATCCTGTGGGCCAACCTCCACCTGCTGTTCTGGCTCTCGCTCGTCCCCTTCGCCACCGGCTGGATGGGCGAGAACCAGTTCGCCGCCGCGCCCGCGGCGCTCTACGGCGGCGTGCTCCTGATGGCGGCGATCGCCTACTACGTCCTGCAGCAGCGGATCATCGCGTCCCAGGGCCCGGACTCCCTGCTCCGGCGCGCGATCGGCGGCGACTGGAAGGGCAAGGCCTCGCCCTTCGCCTACTTGGCGGCGATCGCCGCCGCGCCTTGGTCCCCCTGGGCGTCCGAGGCGCTCTACGTCCTGGTCGCCCTGGTCTGGCTGATCCCCGACCGCCGCATCGAGCGCGTCCTCGGCGAGCGGAAGGTGTAGCTTTCGGCGAGCGACGGCTCCGTACCGTCCGAGACGCGATCGGGGCTAACATGGCACCGACCGCGGTGCCCCATCCGGCAGACCGCGCGAGGAGACCGAACCATTGCGCCACCAGTACTTCCACCTCGATCCCGAGCTGCTGCGGCAGATCCTCGCCGGCATCGACCTGATGCGGATCTTCAACCAGCTGCTGCTCGCCGCCGGAGGGGACCCCGAGGAGGCGATGAACTGGATGCGCTATCTCCAGGAGCAGGGCTACCTCGACGAGGGTCTCGACCTCGAAGCCTTTTTCCGGCAGCTCGAGGAGCAGCGCCTGGTCGAGCGCGACGCGGAGGGCGGGCTCGGCCTGACCGGCGCCGGCGAGCGGCAGATCCGCAAGAGCGCGCTCGAGACCATCTTCTCCGGTCTGCGCAAGGGGGACGCCGGGTACCACTCGGCGCGCTCCGCGGGCGAGGGCACGGAGCCGCTGCCCGAGACGCGCCCCTACGTCTTCGGCGACGACCTGCACCGTATCGACAGCGTCCGTTCGCTGGCCAACGCGTTGAAGCGGACGGAGGGCGAGCTCGAGCTGGCCGAGGAGGATCTCGAGGTCTACGAGACCGAGCACCTGACCTCGTGCGCCACGGTCGTCGCCATCGACGTCTCCCACTCGATGATCCTCTACGGCGAGGACCGGATTACGCCGGCGAAGACCGTCGCCCTGGCGCTCACCGAGCTGATCACCACGAAGTACCCGAAGGACTACCTCTCCGTCATCCAGTTCGGCGACCGGGCCGAGCGCATCCCGATCTCCCAGATCCCCTACATCGAGGCCGGCCCGTACCACACCAACACGCGCGAAGCCCTCGAGCTGGGACGTACCATCCTCGAGCGGCGCAAGCAGCCGAACCGGCAGATCTTCCTGATCACCGACGGCAAGCCCTCCGCGATCACCGAAGGCGGACGGGTGTTCAAGAACCCGTTCGGCCTGGACATGAAGATCGTCAACAAGACGCTCGAGGAGGCCGATCTCTGCCGCCGGCAGCGGATCGTGGTCACCACGTTCATGATCGCGACCGACCCCTGGCTGCAGGACTTCGTCGAGAAGCTCACCCAGGTCAACCGCGGCCGCGCCTACTTCGCCTCCCCCGACAACCTGGGCGAGTTCATCCTCGCCGACTACATCCGCAACCGCCGCCGCCGGGTGCACTGAGCGCCGTCCCCGGCCGGAGCGCCGATCGTGACGACCGCACCCGGAGCGTCGAACCCGCCGCGCAAGCCCGCGGCCCGCCCTCTGATGCTCGTTCTGGCCTTCGCCGGGATCGCCGTCGTCGGACTGATCGACTACCTGACCGGCTTCGAGGTGTCGCTCTCCCTCTTCTACCTCGGGCCCGTCGCCCTGGCCGCCTGGTACTCCGGCAGGAGCGCCGGAATCGCCCTCTCGGCGCTCTCCTGCCTGTGCTGGCTCGCCGCCGATCAAGCCGCCGGTCACGTCTACAGCCATGCGGCGATCCCGTACTGGAACGCGCTCGTCCGGTTGGGCTTCTTCCTGACGACGGCGCTGCTGATCGCGTCGCTCCGCGCCAGCTTGCGAGAAGCGCGGCACCTCGCGCGCACCGACGGACTCACCGGGCTCCACACGCGACGCGCCTTCGAGGACCGGCTCGATCACGATCTGGCTCTGTCCCGCCGGCGCGGCAGCGCCTTGACGGTCGTCTACGTGGACATCGACCGCTTCAAGTCGATCAACGACACGCGCGGGCACGCGGCGGGCGACCGCGCGTTGCGTGCCACGGCCGGGGCGCTCCGGGCCTCGGTCCGCCAGGCCGACATGGCCGCGAGGTTGGGCGGCGACGAGTTCGCCCTGATCCTCCCGGATACCGACGCCCGCGGTGCGCGGATCTTCGTCGACGATCTGCAGGGCTCGCTGCGAGAGACGCTGTCCCGATCGGAAGCGGGGATCACCTGCAGCATCGGCGTCGTCACGGCCTCCGGAGCCGGGACCTCCGTGACCGCGACCGTCGCCGCAGCGGACGAGCTGATGTACGCCGCCAAGCGGGACGGCGGCGACCGGGCCGTCTACAGCTTGGCCGGACCCGTTGCATCCGGTGGCGCACCGGACCGGCGGGCGCCGTCCGGCCCGCGGGACCGGCGAGCGGACGGCGCCGGTTCCGGAGAGGCCTGAGCGAGCGGGCGGCTGCCGGCGCGCTGCGACCCGTCCGCGGACTCAGCGACCGACGAGGTTGCGTGCGATCGCCAGCAGCTCGGGGTTCCCCGGAGCGACGGCGAGGCCGCGGCGGACCAGGTCGCGCGCGGCCGCGAACTCGCCCTGCGACGCTTTCGTCGCCGCCAGGTCCCGGTAGAGCGCCGGGTCTCCGGGCGTCAGCCGGAGCGCCTCCTCGAGCCTCGCCTCCCCTGGCTGGACGTGCCCCGCGTTGATCAGGATCCGCCCCAGATTGGCCCGGTGGCGGGCGTCGTCCGGAGCCAGCTGGATGGCCCGCTCGAGGCTCGCCTGCGCCGCGTCGACGTCGCCGAGCGCGCCGCAGACCTTGCCCAGGTAGGCCCAGGCGGTCACCGACTTCGGATCGGCCGCGACGCTGCGCTCGAGGATCGACCGGGCGCCGCCCAGATCGCCCGCGCCCGCCTTCCGGGCGGCGAGCTGGAGCAGCGCCTCGGTGCTCTCCGGCTTCGCGCCGACGACCGGCTCCGCCTTCGGCGCCGAGGCGCTCCGCGTTCCGAGCATCGCGTCCAGGGTCGCGAGCCGGGCGAGATCGGAGCTCGGGTCCGGGGACAGCCGCGCCGCGTCGCTCACGAACGGGCGCGCTTCGCGGATCCTGCCGAGCTCCAGGAGCAGGCCCGCGAACGCCTCGTACGGCGCCGGGGAACGCACCTTCCGCCACGGGCTCCGGTTCGCGCCCACCGCCACCTCGGGCAGGCGCTCACGCACCCCGGCGACGGCGGACGCCGCCGCGACGGAGCCAACCAGGGACGCCAGGCCCGACGAGGAGGTCGTGGACACGAAGACGATCGACGTCTCGTCCGCGTAGACCGGCAGCCATCGGCCCGACCGCAGGGCGAATTCCACCGCGCCGGCGCCCGGCTCGAGCAGGAGGGTCTCGACCTTCCACCGCTCCATCTCCCGCTGCCAGATCGCCGGATCGCGCAGGGCGCTCAGGTAGGTCCCGAACGCGGTCTCGCCGTAGACCTCCAGGCGCGGGTCGATGTAGACGGGGTAACCGCGCGAGATCAGGTACGCCCCGGCCCGCATCGAGTGGAAGATCCGGCCGTCCAGGTGGTGCTCGGTGAGGAAGCGCACCGCCCCTTCGGGATACCGCGAGGCAGCGATCCCGACACCGAACTGGTTGGTGTCTCCCTGCTCCACGTTGAACCGGTCCGTGACCAACGCCCAGGTCTGCCAGGCGCACAGCAGGATCACCGCCGAGGACGCCAAGACCGCTGCGCGCCGCCGTGTCGCGCCGTCCGGGCGCGGCCACCGCGCGCGTTGGAAGTTGTCGATGACGAAAGGTACCGCCGCGAGCGCGAAGAGCGGCAGATTCCGGATCGCCAGGATCGACAAGTAGAGCTGCGAGGCGACGAGCAGCGTCCGGAACGGGTCGAGGCGTCGGAGGTTGACCGCGACCGAAACCGCGCACAGGGCGATCAACGCCTCGTAGTAGCGCAGCGCCACCCACCCGGTGCCGAACGTGAACGGCCCCCGGAACTCTGAGATCGCGTCCTTGAACGCCGAGCCCCTCAACTCCGCGAAGAGCTGGAAGGGGAACAGCGCTCCGGCCGCGCCGTACGGGTTCACCAGGCAAGCCGCGGCGGTCAGCGCCAAGACGATCCCCAGCGTACGCACGCCGCGACGAAGCTCGGCTCCGCGCTCCGGTTCCGACCTCCGCGCCAGCAGCCAGCGCCCGGCCCCGACTGCGAAGGCCAGTCCGACCAGGCAGGGGCCGAGGACGAACTCCGTGTGGCTGTTGGTCCAGACCACCTGGAGCGCGGGCAGGGCCCAGACCCATCGCCCCCCACGCCGCCGGTGGCGCTCGAGCACCCAGACGAAGACCGCGAACATCAGGTACGTGAAGATTTCCGGGCGCACGTAGAAGCGCTGCGTGGACGCGAGCACCGCCACGCTCAGCGCCAGCGCCGCGACGGCGCGCCCGTTGCGCTCCAGGACGCTCCGCGTGACCAGGCCGAAGGCCGCCAGGAGCGCCACGACCTTGGCGACGACCGCGGCCGGGAACCCCAGGGCGCTCGTCCACCGGAACAGCGCCCAGCAGTAGAGCCAGCGCATCTCGATCCACGGCCGGCCCGCTGCGGTGTAGGAGAAGACGTCGAGGTGGGGGATCCCGTGCTCGGAGACCCACCGCCCGGTCGCCCACTGCCACCAGAAGTCGGCCCCCCAGATCCTGCGCGTCGCCGCCGCGACCAACAGCAAGGCCACCGCGCACAGCGCGGCGTCCGGGAGACGCTTCAGAAGTCGCACGCCGGTGGTCTCGCTGGGCTCCGCCATGTCCGTGATCCGGCGGACGATCGTATCCGATGGTCGGGTCGACCGTGCGCTCGAGCGCCCGCCTCGGCTCATCCGCGTGGTGTCGCGGTGGTACGCTGCGCCCGAATCGGAGGACCATGGGACGGTTTCGCCGCGTCGACCTCGGCCGTGAAGTGAGCGGCCGCCTCTATCTCCATCGCATGCCCGGCCGGTACGGACCGGTCGAGGACGATTGGGAGGAGATCCGGGCGCTCGACGTATCGGCCGTCGTCTGCCTCGTCCCCGACCACGAGATCGACGCGAAGTCGCCGGAGTACGCCGAGGCGCTACGCACCGGGTCGGTCCCCGGCGAGGTCTGGCGGTTGCCGATCGAGGACTTCGGCGCCCCGGACGATGCGCAGCGCTTCGAGAGCCTCGTGCGACGCGCCGCCGAGCGGCTCCGATCCGGCGACTCGGTGCTCGCCCACTGCGCCGCCGGCATCGGCAGGACCGGGATGTTCGCCACCGCGGTGCTGCTCGCCCTCGGCTTCTCGCCCGACGAGGCGGAGCGGCGGGTGCGCGACGCCGGCTCCCGTCCCGAGCGGCCCGAGCAGGTGGCAGCGCTACGAGGCCTCGCCAACGGCTCGGCTCCCGGTTCGCGAAGCTGAGGGACTCCGCTTCCGATCGCTTCGGCGTGGACGCCGAGGGGCGCGGGCGCCGACGTGCGCCGTGGCAGGACGAAGGCGCCATGAGGGGACACGCAGCAAGCCAGGGTGTCCCCGGCGGAGGCCGCGCCTCGGCCAGCGGGTGATTCTGCGAACCGAAGGCGTCTTGAGGGGACAAGCAACTTCGTTGCATGTCCCCTGGGGGAATCTCCCGCCTCGCCAGTTCGCGGACTCGAGGTCTGTCTGCGGGAGGGACGGTCGGCGCGGCGCGGCGGCGAACGGCAGGCGGAACGACCGTCCTGCCACCTTCCCCTTCTATGGAAGCCTTTGCTTCTTGTCTTTGGTCTTTGCTACGCGTTCCCCGAGGGCGTGGTTCCGGGCCCTCGACGGCCGCGACAGCGACCAGGACCCCGGGCGGGTGGGGGGCTGGGCGGGCGGGAACTGGAGGGCGGCCCCCCCTCAACCAAGCTGCGAGAAGACCTCCTCGTAGAGGCGGTAGCCCGTCTCGGTCATGCCCAGCCTGCGGTAGGTCGCCTGCGCGCGCGCGTTGCCTTGCTCGACGTAGAGGCGCAGGCCGACGACGACGCCGGTCGAAAGCGCCGCGTCCCGGACGTGGCCGTGCAACGCCGAGTACACGCCCCGGCCCCGTGCCCGAGGCTCGACGAAGACGCTCTGGATCCACCAGAACCAGCCGTTGCGCCAATCGCTCCACTCGGTCGTGACCAGGAGGGCGCCCACCGCGGAGCCGGCGATCTCGGCCACGAAGTAGCGGCCGCGCTCCGGGTCGGCGAGCGCCTGCTCGACGCCCGGGCCGAGGATCGCGGGATCGAGCTCCCGCGCTTCCGTCTCTCGCGCCAGGGCGAGGTTGAAGCGGACCAGGCGCGCGGCGTCGCCGGCACGGGCCGCGCGGACCGAGACGCCGTCGGCGCGCTTCAACCGCCCGGCCCGGCGCCCGGTGTCGCGCTCCCTGCCCGCTTCCCTTCGACGCGCTTGAGCAGCGTCCCGGCGGGCAGCTCGGCCTCGGGGTCGTACGCATCGTTGATCAGCGCCAGGATCCGCGGGTCGACGTCGGAGGGCTGCTTGACCTGGAACGTCTCCAGGCTCATCGGCCGGCTCAGCTCGACGATCCGGATCCTCTGCGGTGCGACGCTCAACCGGGCGCGGTCGCGCAACCGGGCGAAGCTGTCGAGGAAAGTGTCGAAGCCGCCGCGCACCGCGCCCGCGCGGTCGGAGTAGACGAGCCCCAGCAGCCTGAACACCTTCTGATCCAGCTCGACGAAAGCGGCGCGGCCCGAGATCGCCCGGCTCGCGCTGACCGAGAAGTCCGCGCGCACCGCCGGCAGACCGTGGCTCCGGGTCCGGCGCGAAGAGATCGTCTGCACCCCCTCCTGCGCGAGGAATGCCTTCGCCGCCTCGGAGGCCGACGTCTCCCCGGCGACGCTGATCGTGACTTGGGCGACGCCGTCCGGGTCGGTCGCGACGACCTGCGTCCTCTCGTTGTCGACCGTCCAGCCGGACGGGAACCGGACCTCGAAGGCGAGGTCCGGATGGTAGAAGACGTCGCCCTCGAAGAACCCCTGGCGGGGATCGGAACCGAACATCAGACCGTCGAGCTTGCGCAGGTAGCTCTCCTCGCCCACCTCGGCGCCCGACAGGTTGCGCTCGGCGATCTCGCGTTGGATACGGTCGCGCCGCTCTTCGGGATCGGGATGCGTCGCCAGCCAGTCGGGCAGCCGTCCGGCGCCGGGATCCCCGGACACCGCCTCGAGGACCCGGAACATCTCGGGCATCTGGTTCGGGTCGTAGCCCGCGGCGACCGTGTAGCGGAGGCCCAGGTCGTCCGCCTGGCGCTCTTCGTCGTGGCTGTACTTCAGGAACAGGAGCGAGAGGCCGGTCTGCGCGGCGTCGGCGACGCGCGCCACGTCGGGCACCAGCGCGGCGCCGATCACCAGTCCGCCGGCGGCGGCCTGCTGCTTCGAGACCTGGTCGAGACCGTGCTGCGCCGTGACGTGTCCGATCTCGTGGCCCAGGACCGAGGCCAGCTCCGCCTCCGAGTGGACGTAGGCGAGCAGGCCCCGGGTGACGTAGACGAAGCCGCCCGGCAGCGCGAACGCGTTGACCGCGGGATCGTCCACGACCTTGAACGACCACGGGAGCTGCGGTCGCTCGGACAGCGCTGCGAGCTTCAGCCCGAGAGCCGACACGTAGGCCTGGAGGTCGGGGTCGCCGACGAGACCGAGCTGGGCCACCACGCCCGGGTCCGCCTGGCGGCCCATCTCGATCTCCTCGGCCTCGGTGTAGGGATTGAGCTGCCGCTGACCGGTCGCAGAGTTGGCGGTGCAGCCGGCGGCGGCGAACGTCGATGCCGCGACGAGAGCCGCTAGCGCCGAGGCGGAGGCACCCGGCCGCGCCGTGGACACGCGCCGCTCGCCGCGCCGAGCGCGGCCCCGATTCCGTTCGAGGATGGTCATGGCGCCCGAGGATATCTCCCGACGCCGGGGCTCTCAACCCGAGTCAGGCGGCCGCGGTGACCGGCCGGTCCTCCACCACGAGCCCGTCCTGGAGGCGGACCAGGCGCCGCGTCCTGCGCGCCAGGGCGTTGTCGTGCGTGATCAGGACCAGCGTGTTCCCCTTCTCCGCGAGCTGCTCGAACAGGGTCATGATGTCCTGCCCCGAGCTCGTGTCGAGGTTGCCCGTCGGCTCGTCCGCCAGGATCAGCGCCGGATCGCACGCCAACGCCCGGGCGATGGCGACGCGCTGCATCTGCCCGCCGGAGAGCTCGGTCGGCTTGTGCTTCATACGGTCCGCCAGCCCCACCTGCTCGAACAGCCACTCGACGCGCTCGCGACGCTCGCGCGTGCCGGTCCCCTTGAACAGCAGCGGCAGCTCGACGTTCTCGTAGGCCGTCACTTGCGGCAGGAGGTTGAAGCTCTGGAACACGAAGCCGATCTTCCGGTTCCGGATGTCGGCCAACTCGTCGTTGCTCAGCTCGGCGACCTCTTCCCCGTCGAGCCGGTAGGAACCCTCGCTCGGGACATCCAGACAGCCGACGATGTTGAGCAGCGTCGACTTGCCCGAGCCCGACGGGCCGACGATGGCGACGAACTCCTCGGGCTGGACCGTGAGGTCGATGCCTCGCAGCGCTTCGACTTGGATGGCGCCGGTGTCGTAGACCTTGCGCAGCCCGGACATCGCGATGATCGGCGGCGGGACTCCGGGCTCGGTCTCCGGACCCTCCTTGCCGTTCCTGCCGTTCCTGCCCACGAAGAGGTTCATCGTCGTTCCTTTCGCGATTCCTTGCCTCGCCGTCCTACTCGTAGCGCAGCGCTTCCGCGGGCTGAATCGAGACCGCCCTGCGTGCCGGGAAGAAGCCGGCCAGGAAGCCGATGCCACCGAGCAGCAGAACCGTGGTCAGCGCCACGCCGGGCGAGAACGTCGGCGCGCCCATGAACTTGAGGGCGTCGCTGTCGGAGCGCGCCTGGAGATAGGCGAGCAGTTGAACGACCCCGACTCCCACCGTCGTCCCGATCGCCCCGCCGAGGGCGGTCAGCGACAGCGACTCCACGACCAGGGGCCCCAGGACGTAGGACCTCCGAGCCCCCAGCGCCATCTGGACTCCGATCTCGCGCGTTCGGTGCTTGACCACTGCGTACATGATGTTCGCCACCCCGACGCCGCCGATCAGCAGCGTCAGCCCTCCGATCACGCCCAGGAACATCTCGATGCCGAGCGAGATCTTCATCGTGATGCTCTGCGACTTCACCGTGTCCCACATCTGCAGCGCGCGCTCGTCGCCGGGATCGAACCGGAGCTTGCGGCCCAGCACCTCGTAGATCCGCTTCTTGAGGATCTCGTTCTGCGCCGGGTCGACGCCCTTGACCACGATGTCCGACAGGTTCCGGCGGCCGAAGATGGCGCGGAAGGTCGACAGCGGGATGACGACGTTGTTCTTGTCCGGCCCGCTGTAGGTCCCCATCTGGATCTTCTCCTTCATCACGCCGATGACGGTGAAGGGCATCTTGTTGATCTCGAAGACCTTCCCCACCGGGTCCTGGTGGCCGAACAGCTCCTCGGCCAGGGCGTCGCCGAGAAACGCGACCCGCCGCTTCTGCGCGCTGTCCAGCCGGTCGATGAACCGCCCGCCCGGGAGCGGGATCTGGTTGCGCATCTCGCCGTACTCCGGGTCGACGCCGACGATCGGCTTCGACAGGGCCTTACGCCCCCAGGTGACATTGGTCCCCCACCGCCGCATCTCGGACGAGGCCGCGGCGATCTCGGGGATCGCGGCGCGCAGCGCCGCGGTGTCTTCCTCGGCGAAGCTCAGGCTGCGCCCCTGCGGAAAGCCCTCGAAGGGCTTCGCCGTCGTGTTGGCCCAGATCACGATGATGCCCTCGCCCAGACCCTTGCTGCCGCGCGAGAAGCTGCGCTTGAGACCCTCTCCGAACGACAGCAGCAGGACGATGGTCAGCGTGCCCCAGGCGATGGCGGCGACCGTCATCGCCATGCGCTTGGACTGGATGTGGGCGGCGCGGCGGAAGAGGCGCCAGATGAGCCCGAACCGGAGGATGGACACGGGGTCGTCTCCGCCCTACATCTTGAGCGCTTCGACCGGCCGCAGGTTGGCGGCCGTGCGGGCGGGGAACCATCCTGCGACCAGGCCGATCGTGCCCAGGATCGCCGTCGTGACCAGGGCGACCTGCGCGGAGATCACGGGATCGCCGACGTACTCGGTCAGGCCCAGCTTGGGGAAGACGCCGCACACGCCCCACGAGATGAGGAACCCGACCGCCCCTCCGAGCACCGTCAGCAGGAGGGTCTCGAACAGGAACTGGCCGAGGACGTAGCGGCGCTTCGCGCCCAGCGCCATCTTGATCCCGATCTCCTTGGTCCGCTCCTCGACCGCGACGTTCATGATGTTCGAGACTCCGATGCCGCCGACGACGAGGGTGAGCGCACCGACGATCCCGAGGAAGGAGCGGAAGGCGAGGAAGAAGGTGTCGAGAAACTTGAGCCCTTCCGTCGTGTCCCACATCTGGACCGCCTCCTCGTCCGTGGGATCGAAGCGCTGGCGCCGCGCCGCGACGGCAAGCATCTTCTTTTTCGCCGCCGGGACCAGCTGCGGGTCCTGGACCTGGAAGATGAAGTCCTCGATCTGGGTGAACCCGTAGAGCGCCTTGACCGTCGAGGTGGGAGCCACCGCCTTGTCCTTGTCGCGGCCGCTGTAGGAGGAGTCCTGCTCCTTGTGCTGCAGCACCCCGACGACGGTGAACGGCACGCCGTCGACCTGGACCTGCTTGCCGACCGCGTCCTCCTTCTCGCCCAACAGGTCGATCTTGAGCTGGTCGCCCAGGAACAGGACCCGGCGCCGCTCGTCGACGTCGCGCTGGTCGATGAACCGCCCGCCCTCCTGCGGGATCATGTTGCGCATCGCGCCCCACTCGGCGTTGGCGCCCGCGAGCTGAACGGCGAGCGTCTTGCGGCCCCAGCTCAGCCGGGTCCCGTCGTGCTCGTACTCCTCGCTGATGCGGTCGATCTCCGGGATCTCCTGACGGAAGGCCGCGACGTCGTCGTCCGTCAAGTGCACCGCCCGGCCCCGCGGCAGACCCTCCCAGGTCTTGCTCGTCCGCGCCGGCCAGGCGATCACGATGGCGTCCCCGAGCCCCTTCTGGTTGATCAGGATCTGTTTGTGGAGACCCTGGCCGAAGGCGAGCAGCAGCGTCACCGCGGCCGTTCCCCAGACGATCCCGAAGACGGTCAGGAAGAGACGCAGCCGCTGCGCGCGGACGTCACGCAGGAACTGCCGGAAGTAGTTGCGAACGTACATCGGAGCCCGGTCCGGGAGCGGCCGCCGCCCGGCGCTACTCGATCTCCTTGGGCGGTCTCTGGACCACCTTGTCGCCCTCGGCGAGGCCGGCGACGACCTCCATGTTGAGGCCGTCCGACAGTCCGACCTGGATCTCCTTCTTGACCGGCTGGGCGTCCGGCTTGGCGCCCGGGACCTCGACGCTGGCCTTGCCCTCCTCCAGCGTCACCAGGCGCTCCGGGATCAACAGGACGTCCGGCTTCTCCTGGATGACGACGTCGGCGTTGGCCGAGTACCCGGCGCGCAGCGGCACCTGGGCGCTCGCGGTGTCGATCTCGGCCTCGACGTCGAACACCGTCGCCCCTTCCTTCTCGCGCGCCTTGGGAGCGATCTTCGACAGACGCGCGGCGACCGTCTCCCCGGGAAGGGCTCCGATCTCGATCCGCACCGGCATCCCCTCGTGCAGCTTGCCGACGTCGATCTCGTCCACGGTGCCGCGGAAGAGCAGTTGCCTCATGTCGGCGATGGTCATCATCACCGTGCCTTCCTGGAAGGTCGTCAGCGGGACCACCGGGTCTCCGGGGTTGACCTTGCGCTCGAGAACCGTCCCCGAGGCGGAGGAGCGGATGATCGAGTCGACGCCCGGACCGTGGCGGCGCTCGATCCGGCCCTCTTTGAGCAGGGCGAGCTTGTCCTGGGCCTGCTCGAGGGCGATGCGCGACTGGTCGAACTCCTTCTGGCGGGCGTCGAACTGGTCCTTGGCGACGATCCCGCCGCTCCACAGGCTGTGGGAGCGCTCGAGATCCTGCTGGCTGCGGTCGTAGCCGACCTGGGCGAGCTCGACCGCGCGCTCGGCGTCGGCGAGCTCGAGCGGCGTCGGATCCGGAGTGATCGAGAACAGGGGCTGACCCGCCTCGACGCGGTCCCCGACCTCGACGTAGCAGGTCTTGACCAGCCCCGAGATCTGGGACTTCACCTGGATCTCCTGGTCGGGGACGATCTGTCCCACCGCGAGCGCCTTGTCGACGATCGTCCCGCGCGTCACCTCGACGGTCTTGAGACCGTCCTCCTTGGCGGCGGCGTTGCGGGCCCAGAGGAGGATCCCGACCGCGGCCATTCCGACCACCACGGTACCGACGACGACTCGCATGGGCTTGCTCATCTCGCGCTCCCCGAACTCTGCCGTTCACCCATCCTTACGCCCGCTTCGGCACGAGGTTTCGTCGTCGCGTCCCGGCCAGCGGACGCGGACGAAGGCGAAGACCGCCGGAAGGCTGGTCTCAGCCCTGCTGGGAGGCCAGGCGGAGGCTGCGCGCGAGCTCGCCGACCCGTGGATCCTCGGGGTCGACCTTCTCGGCCCGCTCCAGCCAGCGCTGAGCGTCGCGGGGCTTGCCGGCGGCCAGCGCCCACTGGCCGAGAGCGGCCAGAGGCTCGGCGCGCCCCGGATCGAGCCGCTGGGCGCGGCGGAAGTAGTGCTCGGCCTCGTCGAGGCGCCCCTCGCGTAGCGAGAGGTCGCCGAGGGCGAGGTAGCTGAACGGATTGTGGTTCGTCCGCCGGTCGGTCAGCTCGAGCAGGCGGCGCGCCTCCTCCTGCCGTCCCTGGCGCTCGAGCAGCGACGCGAGGTTGTTGTAAGCCGAGATGATCTGGGGGTTGGCTTCGAGCGCCCGGCGGAAGTCGTGCTCGGCGAGGTCCTCGTGGCCCAGGCGGCGCTCGGCCACGCCCAGGTTGACCCAGGCGTCGGCGAGCTCCGGATCCAGGCGCACGGCGGTCTCGAGCAGCCGGTGCGCCTCCTCCCCGCGTCCCTGCCGGATCCTCTGCGCTCCCAGGTTCGAGTAGTAGAGGGCGACCGCCGTCAGGTCCGAGATGCGTTCGATCTCGTGGTAGGCGGCGATCGGGCGGTCGGTGAAGTCCAGCACCCGGCGCTTGCTGGGCGGTCCGTACGCGGCCGTGACGTGCTCCGAAGCCACCACCAGGTCGCCGTCCTTCTCGAAGTTCTGGAGGTCGGAGACGCGCAGGTAGTAGACCGGCAACCCGATCTCGCGCGCGAGTCCGACGAACAGGTGGGTGAACGAGAGGCAGTTCGCCTTGCCCGTCCTCCAGACCTCCTCGGCGGTCGCCGTGTAGCCGCGCTCGTAGCTCAGGCCCCCGCCGTTGCGGTGCAGGACCGCGCGCAGCAGTTGCTCCAGCCGCTGCTCCGGATCGCCGGCGGTCTCGACCTTCTCGCGGACCCAGCGGCGCATCTCCTCGCTCGGCTCGAAAGGGAGGACGATCTGGTGCGGGTCGAGCCCGCGTTCACGAATTTGGATCTGCAGCTCCTGCCGCGCCGCGCCGCCGAGCCCCGAGGAAGCGCAGCCGGAGAGCGCAACTGCCGCCACGAGAGTGACTTGGAGGGTCCGGCAGAAGTGGCTGATCATGAACGGGACCGTCGCAGGGAGGCCATCACCCGCTCCAACTCCGGCAAACCCGATGCCATTCCCACGGCCAGGAACGCCGCCCCGAACGACGCCGCCGTGACCAGCGCCAGCGGCAGGGGCGCCAGCCGGGCCGCCAGGAAGCGGGCGGCGCCCAGACCGGCGGCCGCACCCGCCAGGCTCGCGGCCAGTACCCGCAGCGCCTCGGCGGCCGGCCAGCGGAAGCCCGAGAGCCGGGTCGCCAGCGAGCGGGAGAGCAGGCCCCACTCGAACCACGCCGCCACGCTGGCGCCGAAGCGCGAGTCCGATCGCGCCCAGGCGCAGCGCGCCCCCGAGGCCGCCGAGTCCGGGCAGGTCGATCAGCCGGACGCGATCCAGGACGATCATCGTGGGCAGGGCGACCGCGACGCCGACGACCATGCGGCCGGCCGCGACGCGGGCGGGCGTGCGGGTGTCTCCCATGGCGAAGAACGTGCTCTGCAGCACCCGCGAGCCGGTCGAGGCCGGCAGGCCGAGCGCGTAGGCTCCCAGCACCATTCCGACCAGCCACGCGTCGGCCGCGCTGAACCTCCCACCCGGCAGCACGCGATAGACGGCTCCCATCAGTATCGGCCCCAGGCAGACATACGCCACCGCCACCGGAAGGTTCAGGAATCCCGTTCGTCCCAGCGCGCGCCGGGCGCGCGCCGCGATCGCGTCGCGCGTCGCGCCCTCACCCGCGGCGGACAGGTCGGGCAACGCCGCCGCGGCGATCGACTGGCCGAACAGGCTCACCGGGAGCAGGTACAGCACCTGCGCATAGCTCAAGGCCGAGACCGCCCCCACCGCGAGCAGCGTCGACAGGACCTGGTCGAGCAGCGAGGAGAGCTGAACCACCCCCCGGCCCGCCAACGCCGGCCAGAAGGCGCGCAGCGCCGGCTGCACGCCCTCGACGGCGGTCGAGAAGGAGATGCGCAGCCCGCCGAGCTCCTTCAGGGTGGCCGGAAGCTGCACCAGGAACTGCGCCAGTCCCCCCACCAGGGCGCCGACGCAGGCGGCGATCAGGAGACGCTCCGAGCGGTCCGCGCCGGAGAAGCCCGCGACCAGAATCCCCCAGGCCAGAGCCGCGACGATCGCCGCGTTCCACACCACCGGTGCGACGTAGGAGAGGAAGAACCGGCGGTGGCTGTTGAGCACGCCCAGCGCCCAGGCCGACAGCACCAGGAAGCCGGTCATCGGAAACGTCCAGCGCACCGCCCGGACCGCCAGCTCGAAGCGGTCCACCGCCAGCGTCCCCGCCGCCACCCGCGCGGCATCCTGCAAGTAGCCGCCGGCGAACAGCGCCACCAGCGGCCGGGCGGCGAGGACGCCGAGCAGCGCCAGCCCGGCGACGACGGCGAGCAGGAGCCCGAAGACGGCGCCGGCGAAGCGGCGCGCCTCCTCGCGCCGTCCGGCGGCGAGCAGGCGCGCGTAGACGGGGATGAACGACGCCGAGAGAGCCTGCTCGCCGAGCAGGTTCTGGAGCAGGTTGGGCGCGCGCAGTGCGGTGACCAGGGCGTCGGCGTACGGTCCGACGCCGAACGCGGAGCTGATCACGGCGGTCCGGACCAGCCCGGAGATCCGGCTCGCGAAGATCCCCGCGGCGACCGCCGCCGCCCCGCCGCGGCGCCGGGGAGCGCCCTGCCGCCCGGCGGCGTTCGCGGTCATGCTTCGGCTCAGCGGTACTTCGCCAACCAGGCGGTGGCCAGCGGCCGCACCAGCACCGACTCGGTGTCGAGCCCGGTCGCGGCCTCGAGGGCCTTCTGATACCACTCACGCGCCGATGTCCGGTCGCGGGCGCGGAAGTAGGCCTCCGCCAGCAGATAGCGGATGAACGGTCGGTCGAGGTCCGACTTGCGCAGCTCCGTGATCGCTTCGTCGTAGTGCCGCTCGGCCAGCAGGAGGTAGCCTTCGAGGTAGGGACCGATCCAGGCGTAGTGCTCCGCGTTGGCCGGGTCGGACGCCATCAGCGTCGTCGCCTCGGAAGCGTACTGGCGGGCCTTGTCGAGCTCGCGGCTCTGCGCCGCGGCGCGCGCCAGCCCGTGGAGCTCGCGCACGTGCCAGATCACTCGCTGCTCGGGCGGCAGGTCGGATCCGTCGATCGCCTGCCAGCCGCGCTCGTACCACGTCGCGGCCGTGGCCGGGTCGCCGGTCTCGAGCAGCAGGCGGCCGGTGGCGTTGGCGGTCGAGGCCTCCATGTCCGCGCGCCCCTGCTCCTGCCACATCCGCATCGCCTGCTCGGCGCGGTCGAGCCCCTGCGGCAGCTGTCCGAGATAGGTCCTCACCAGGACCATCCCCATCAGCGCGCGCGACCGGTCCATGCCGGGCTGCGCTTCCGTCGCCGCCATCTGCAGGTCGGCGAGCGCACCCTGGCTGTCGCCCATGTAGAGCCGCGCCGTCGCGCGCCCGACCAGCGCCGAGGAGGGTAGGTTGTTCTCGTCCAGGGCGTGGTTGTAGTCGTTGAACGCCGGTCCGAACTCACCGGCGCGCCGCGCCAGATCGCCCAGCGCCTCGTTGGCCGCCGGATACGCGGGCTGCAGCGCGACCGCCTGCTGGTAGGAGGTCTTGGCGCCCGCGCCGTCGCCCTGCTCGAGCTGGACGTCGCCCAGCTCCTTCCACAGCCGGGCGTCGCGCGGCGCCAGCGTGGTCGCCTCGCGCAGCCCGGCGACGGCGTCGGCGAGCTGGCCGTCGGCCTGCGCCATCAGGCCCCGTGCCGCGGGCCGGATCCAGGCCTGGGCGTCGGAGGCGAGATCGGCCGCGCGGCCGGCGCTCGCCTTGCGGTCCGCGCCCCGTTGCGCCACCGCCAGCCAGAACGAGATCTCCGCGGCCTGCGCCCGGAGCGCCGCCTGGGCGGCGGCGGAGTTGCCGTAGTCGAGCGCCCGCAACGCCGATCCGAGATCCTGAGCCGCGGCCGGCGCCACCGACGGCAACGCGAACGCCGCGACCCCGAGAGCGACCACGATGCGTCGAAACATCTCCGCTACCTCCTCCCCTGCCCCGCCCGCGGGATCGAGGGCTTCAGACGCGCGCCGTCGCGAGCCGCCGCCGCGCCTCCCTCTGGACGAACTGCACCATGCCCGAGAGCCCGAGGCTCTTGCCCGTGGAGAGCTCCCGGCCGAAGATCCGCTCGACGACGTCGGAGGAGACCGCCACGACCTCCTCGAGCGGCGCCCCCGAGAGGGAGTCGGACAGGATCACCGCCATCGCCTGGGCCGAGATGCCCTGCGGGTTCTCGACGGCGAAGTGGAAATCGAGCGTCCCGTCGCCGCGCTCCTCGGTCCAGACGTAGGCCTGCGACTCGCAACCCGGGACTCTGTGCTCGACCGCGTAGGGGCGCCGGGCGATCCGGTCGGGCACGCCCGCGAACCGCTCCGCGAGCGAGATCAACGTGTCGATGCGCTCCCCGCGCTCGAGCCCTTCGAGCGTCTCGACCAGCTCGGTGAGCCGCGCCGGAGGCTCGGGCTCAGCGCTCAATCGCCGCTCCGACCAGGTTGCCCCACTCGGTCCAGCTGCCGTCGTAGTTGCGCACCCGCGGGAAGCCCAGCAAGTAGGTCAGGACGAACCAGGTGTGGCTGCTGCGTTCGCCGATGCGGCAGTAGGCCACGACCTCGTCCTCGCGCCGCAGACCCTGCTCGGCCAGGTAGATGCGCTCGAGCTCCGCGGCGGCGCGGAACTCGCCGCTGCCGGGGTTCACGGCCCGGGACCACGGGACGTTGCGGGCGCTCGGGATGTGCCCGCCGCGCAGCGCGCCCTCGTTGGGATAGTCGGGCATGTGCAGGCGCTCCCCGGAGTACTCCTCGGGGCTGCGCACGTCGACCAGCGAGCCGTGCGCCGCGACGTGCCGGGCGACCTCGTCGCGGAAGGCGCGGATCGCGGAGTCGTCGCGGCGCGACACGGGGTAGGCGGCAGGGGCCGGCGTCGGCACCTCGCGGCTCATCGGGCGTCCCTCCTGCAGCCACTTCAGCCGGCCGCCGTCGAGGACCTTGGCCCGCGCGTGCCCGAACAGCTGGAAGACCCAGAACGCGTAGCAGGCCCACCAGTTGCTCTTGTCGCCATAGAAGACGACCGTGGTCTGCGGCGTGATCCCACACCTCCGCATCAGGGCCGCGAAGCCCTCCGCGTCCAGGTAGTCCCGGCGCACGGGATCGTTGAGGTCCCGGCTCCAGTCGATCTCGACCGCCCCGGGAATGTGCCCCGACGGGTAGACCAGCGGATCCTCGTTCGATTCGACGATCCGGATCTCCGGGTCCTCGAGGTGCTCCGCCACCCAGTCGGTGGCGACCAGGACGTCGGGGCGCGCGTACCCGCGGGCTGCGATCTCGGACATGGCTCGAAACGAGTATAGCGCCGCCCGGAGCGCCGACCTTCTAGAATCCCGACTCCGCGACCGCGAGACGAGACGAGTGCCCGACGACCCCGAGACGATCCCGCCCTCCCCCGTCGAGCCGGACGCCGGCGGGCGCCGGCCGCGCCTGCACGTCCTCGTCCTCTCCCATCTCGACACGCAGTGGCGGTGGACGGTCCGCGACACCGTCCGGAAGTTCCTGCCACGCACCGTGCGCGAGAACGACGCGCTGCTGCGGCGTTGGAGTCGGCTCACCCTCTCGTTCGAAGGGGCCTACCGCTACCGCCTGCTCGCCCGGCACCACCCGGAGCTGTTCGAGATCGTCCGGGCGCGGGTGACGGAGGGCCGTTGGCATCCCGCCGGCGCGGCGGTCGAGGCCTTCGACACGCTGTTGCCCTCGCCGGAGTCGATCCTGCGCCAGATCCACCTCGGCCAGCGCTGGTTCGCGAGCCGGCTCGGCCGCGAGAGCGCGGACCTCTTCCTGCCCGACTGCTTCGGCTTCCCCGCCACGCTGCCGACCCTGGCCCGTCACGCGGGGCTGATCGGTTTCTCGACCCAGAAGCTGCGCCGCGGCGCGGTCCTGCGCGCGGCGCGCCCGATCCCCTTCCCCTATGGGCGATGGCGCGGGGCGGACGGCGCGGAGCTGCTCGCCGCGCTCGATCCCGGGGAGTACAGCGGCAGGATCGAGGGCGAACTGGCCGCGGACGCCGGCTGGCAACGGCGTTTCGACGCGCTCGGGCGCGCCGGCCGGCCGCGGCGGCTGCTCTTCTACGTCGGCGTCGGGGACCGCGGCGGGGCGCCGCCCGAGAGCTCGGTCGCCGCGCTCGAACGCGCGCTCGCGGCCGAAGGGCCGATCGAGGTCCGCCACGGAGCCTCCGACCGCATCTACCTGGAGACGACCGACGCCGAGCGCGAACGTCTGCCGGTCCACGACGGCGAGCTGCTGCTACGCCAGCACGGTACCGGCTGCTACACCGCGCGCGCCGAGATGAAGCGCGCCAACCGGAGCAACGAGCGGCGCGCGCGGGAAGCCGAGGCCGCGACCGCGCTCGCCTCCGTCCTCGGCCACGACGTCCCGCGCCGGCGGCTCGAGGAGGCCTGGTGGCGCGTGCTCTGCCATCAGATGCACGACGACCTGACCGGCACCGCGATCCCCGCCGCCTACCGGATCTCGCTCGCCGACGAGGCGCTCGCCGCCGCCGACTTCGAAGAGGTCCTGCTCACCGCGATCCACCGGATCGCCACCGCGCTCGACCGCGGCGACGAGGGGATCCCGCTGCTGGTGCTCAACGCGCTCGGGCGCGAGCGCGAAGACCTGGTCGAGGTCGCCCTGCGGGACGGGGACCCGGACGGAGCGCTGATCGTGGTCGATCCCGAGGGACGGCGCGCTCCCGCGCAGCGCAGCCGCGACCGCTCCGGCCGCCCGACGGCGCTCTTCCTGGCGCGGGTGGCGCCGCTCTCGGTCTCGCTCTTCCGGCTGACGGAGGGCGACGCGGTTCCTGCGCGCGGCGCGCGCGCCGCGCCGGACGCGCTCGAGAACGAGCGCTACCGGGCGGTCTTCGACGGCGCCGGCAACCTCGCGGAGCTGCTCGACAAATCGCTCGGGCGCCAGCTCCTCGCCGAGCCGGCACGGCTCGAGCTCTTCGCCGACCGCTCGCGCAAGTACCCGGCCTGGGAGATTCTCTGGGAGGACCTGGCGCGCGGACCGCGCAAGCGGCTCGAGGGCGGGGTGCTCCGGGTGCTGGAGGACGGCCCGCTGCGCGCCGCGCTCGAGGTCGGGCGCGCCGCGGCGGGCGCGCGGGTCGTCGAGCGCTGGTCGTTGGCGTCCGGCGCCGCCGGCGACCGGCTGGAGTGCGCGGTGACGTGCGACTGGCGCGGCCGCTCGGGCCTGCTCAAGGCCCGCTTCCGGTTCGACCTCGACGCCCCGGAGGCCGCCTACGACACCGGCCTGGGGACGGTCCGCCGCCCGGCCTCCTCGGCCTCGCTCTACGAGGTGCCGGCGCAGCTCTGGGCCGCGCTCGAGGACCGGCGAGACGACGTCGGCGCCGCGATCCTCTCCGACGTCCGCGCGGGTTGGGACCACCCGGACGCCGCGACCCTGCGCCAGACCTGGATCCACGCTCCGCGCGCCAGCTTCAAGTGGCGACACCAGCGCACGCAGGACCGTGGCCGCCACGACTTCCGGTTGGCCCTGAGCGGCTTCCGTGGCGCCGCGGAGAGCCAGGTCGCGGAGCTCGCCGAGCGTTTCGCCCATCCGCTGCGCGTCTTCCGCGCCCGGCCGGGCGGCGCCGGCGCGCGCAGCTTCGCACCCGTCGGGGTGGACGGCGCCGGCCTCGTCCAGGCCTTCAAGCCCGCCGACGACGGCGACCGCCTCGTCCTGCGCTTCCGCAATCCGGGGGCCGAGGCCGCGACGGCGCGGATCCGACCGGCGGCGGGACCCGCGAAGGAGGTTCCCCTCGACGGACGCGAGCGCGAGATCGGACCGCCTGCGTCGGTTCCCGAGGGCGTCGGGCTGGAGATCGAGGTCCCCGCCGGGGGGCTGACCACGATCGGCCTGCGATTCGAGCCGCCGCCACACCGGCCCCCTCCGGAGGTCCGGTACCTGACCCTTCCCGGGCGGACGCGACTCGTCGCCGACCGCGGCGAGCGGGTCGCCGACGGCGGTTTCGACGGGCGCGGCCGCAGCTTCCCGGCCGAGGCCCTGCCCGCGGAGCTCGACGACTCTCCGGTGCCGTTCCGGATCGCCTCCGAGCCGGACCGGCGATCCCGGGCCCTCGCCGCCGACGGGCAGACGCTCGACCTGCCCGCCGGCTTCGCCGAGCTCTGGCTGCTCGCTGCGGCGGTCGCGGGCGATCTGGAAACGGTGACGTTCGAGGTCGAGGGAGCCCCCTTCCGGGTCGCCGTTCCGGACTGGCGAAAGCCGCGTCGTTGGGCGCCCGCGGCGTCGGAATCCGGTCCCTGGCTGGCGTGGAGCTGCCCGTTCCTGCGCGACCGGCGCGGGGAGGACCGGATCGCGGAGCCGGCGGGACTCTGGGCGCTGCGCCTCCCGGTCCCGGAGACCGGGGGCCACCTCCGCCTGCCCGAAGCGCCCGGCGTGCGCATCGTCGCGGCCACGTTGTCCCGCGTCCCGGCGCGCATCGCCGCGGACGCGGCGCCGCGAAGCTAGAGCCGCATCGGGTCCCGCCGAGCTGCGGCGGACGCGTCGTCCGCCGCCCCGCCCTCGGAACGCGTCCGCGCCTCGCCTTCCGGCTCGACGTGGATCGTGACGTGCGCACCGGGGTGCAACCCCCGGATCGCGGCTTCCAGGTGATCGCAGATGTCGTGGGCGCTGCGCACCGGAGTCGCGCCGGCGACGACGAGATGGAACTCCACGAACACCTCGGAGCCCGCACGGCGGGTGCGCAGGTCGTGGTGCTCGATCACCGGCGCGGGCTCGGCCTCGATGACGCGCTGGATCGCCGCCAGCTCGTCCTCGGCCAGCCCCTCGTCCATCAGTCCGCCGATCGAGCCGCGCATGGCACGGACCCCGGCGATCAGGATGTGGCCCGCGACCGCCAGCGCGACCAGAGCGTCGAGCTCCCAGCGCCGCGTGATCCAGGCGACGCCGAAACCGACGTAGGCGCCGAGCGAGGTCCAGACGTCGCTGCGCACGTGCAGCGCGTCGGCGAGCAACGCCGGCGAGCGATGGCGCCGGCCCGCGCGCCCGAGGTAGACCGAGAGTCCGAGGTTGGCTGTCGTCGCGAGCACCGAGAGCCCGAGCCCGATCCCCAGCTCGGGCAGGTGCGGCGCGCTCCCGAACCGGATCACCGCCTGCCAGCCGATGGTCACCGACGCCAGGACCACCAGCGTCCCCTCGAGGCCGGCGGAGAAGTACTCGATCTTCGAGTGCCCGAAGGGATGGTTGGCGTCGGCCGGCAGCGCCGAGATCCGCAGCGCCGTCAGAACGAACCCGGCGGCGACCACGTTGGCCACCGACTCGAGCGCGTCCGAGAGCAGGGTCAGCGAGGAAGTGCGCCAGGCCGCCAGCAGCTTGAGCCCGAACACGGCGACGCCGACGACGACCGAGACGGCGGCGGCGCGCACCGGTGCGCGGCGATCGCTCATGGCCTCAGAACCCGAGCATCCCGCCGCGTTCGAGCACTTCGAGGATCTCGAACTCCTGGATCTTCCAGTCCCCGTCCAGCTTCACCCAGGCGATGCGCGCCCGGAATCGCTCCGTCCCCGGTCCGCCGCCGCGCTCGCCCGAGAGGCCGAAGACCGTGGTGGTTTCCGCCGTGCCGCGCGTCGAATCGACCGTCGTCGCGCGCCCCGAGTCGCGGACTTCGATCCGGCGCGAGCTCTCGCGGTACCCGTGGATGACGCCGGCCAGCTGCTGCAGGTCGCTGATCGAGCCCTCGTAGGGCCGGGCCTGGATCACGAATCCGGGCGCGAAGGCGGCGACGATCCGGCGCGTCCTGCCGAAGGCGGTCAGCTGGTCCTCCGTCCCGGACTTGTCGAGCAGCGACTCGATCTCGTCGAGCCGGGCGGAGATCCGCCGCCGGTCGCTGCGCCACCAACTCCACAGTGCCGTCAGCGCGACGATCACGGCCACGGCCGCCAACAGCCTCTTCGCGTTCACCACCGGATCCTACGCGACAAGAGAGAAAGCCGCCGCCTCGCCCCCCCACAACAGAAGCAAAGACCCTTCCGTTCAAGACAAAGACAAAGACAAGAAGCAAAGACTTCCATAGAAGGGGAAGGTGGCGGAACGGTCGTTCCGCCTGCCGTTCGCCGCCGCGCTGCCTCGACCGTCCCTCCCGTCGACAGACCTCGAGTCCGCGGACCGGCGAGGCGGCAGATTCCCCTAGGGGACATGCAACGAAGTTGCTTGTCCCCTCGAGACGCCTTCGGTTCGCAGAATCACCCGCTGGCCGAGGCTCGGCCTCCGCCGGGGACATGCTGGCTTGCTGCGTGTCCCCTCGACACGCCTTCGGCTCGCACCGGCACCCGCTCGCCGAGTCACGACCTCCGCCGGGGACACCCTGGGGCTTGCTGGGTGTCCCCTGGAGACGCCTTCGGTCCGCCGGGAGCAGCCTTCTTCCGAGCCACGGCCCTTGTCGGAGCGAAACCCCGGGCCCGGATCGGACGTAGGGGGGCTCAGGAGGAAGCTGCCATGGAGATCTCCGCTGCGTCACCCCCGCGCCCGCGCCGCGTGCCCGCGCTGCTCTTCGCGCTGTTGGCCGGTGCCGCGTTCCTGGCGTCGGGCGCCGCGCGAGCCGACGAGCCCCCGGCGGCGAAAGAACCGCACGCCGCCGCGCCCGCGGCGGATCCGGGCCACCCCGCGAAGGACGACCACGCCACTCGACTCAAGATCCGGGTCGAGGACCGCGACGGCTCGAGCGTCCACATCGACCTGGCGTCGACCTGGCTCACCGGCCTGATCCGCTCCGCCGACATCGCCTGCAAGGCCGAAGCGGACCGCCAGGCGCGCGCCATGATGCAGGCTCTCGACGGGCAGGGCGAGGGGGGCGTCTACTCCTACACGGATGACGACGACGGCGATCGCGTGGTCGCGCGCCGCTCGCGCGGAGCGCTCAAGATCGAATCGACCGACCGCGACGGCAAGGTCTCGGTGGTCGAGATGCCCTGGGAGGCGGCCCGCTGTCTGATGATGGGGATCGACCCGCCCGGAGATCTCGGCAAGCGCATCGCGCGCGGCGAAGCCAAGCTGCGCTTCGACGTGCGCGACCGCGACGGCCGCGTCCGGATCTCCGTCGAATAGGCTCGAACTTGCCGGTGACAGTCATGCCACATCTCAGATGTGGCGTGACTGTCACCTCTCAGACGAGCTTGGCCTCGAGGCTGATCTCGACGCCGGCCAGAGCCTTCGACACCGGACAGCCCTTCTTCGCCCCCTCGGCCTGCTCGGCGAAGGCGGCCGCGTCGATGCCCGGCACCTCGGCCTCGCAGTGGAGCTCGATGCGCGGGATCGAGGCACCGGCCGGGCCCACCGCGAGGTGGACCCGCGCTTCCGTCCGGATGCTCTTGGCGGTGAAGCCGGCCTTGCCCAGCGCGCCCGACAGCGCCATCGAGAAGCAGCCGGCGTGGGCCGCTGCGATCAGCTCCTCCGGGTTGGTGCCCGGATCCTCCTCGAAGCGGGAGCCGAAGGAGTACTTCCCCTCGTAAGCTCCGCTGCCGAGCCGCATCGTGCCCTTGCCGTCCTTGAGCCCGCCGTTCCAGACCGCCTTCGCGGTTCGAGTCGCCATGATCGGTTCTCCGTTCCTCGTCGTTGGACTCAGAAGGATACCCGAACCGAAGCGCCGAGCGTGATCGCGTCGGACTTCGCGTTGTCGAGTTGACTGAACGCGTTGGCGCGGTAGTTGGCGTTGATGTCGAGGTGAATCTTGGGCAGCAGGAGCAGATCCAACCCGACCCGCGCCGCATACCAGGGATCCGTCCACTGGTCGCCGTTGGGGAAGCCGTTGCTGCGCGTCGCCCCGATCCCGACCCCGCCGTAGAAGCCGCGGCCGATCAGCACGTAGGCCTGCGGCGAGTACGCCTTCTCGGTCGAGCCGCCGTAGCCTCCGGAGTAGTACTCGAGGTCGCCCTCGAAACGCAGCAGGCCGCCCGGCAGATACTGGTAGGAAAAGACCACCGAGTTGCCGTTGTCGTCGATGGCGCTCAGGTTGTCGACGTGGAGCTGGTCGACGGTCGTGAAGTAGCGGTACCCGACGCCGATCCGGTGCTCTCCGGCGAGCGCGGGGGCGGCCAGCAGACAGGCGAAGGCCAGCATCGGGACGACGATTCTCGTCAGCTTGCTCATGCGGTACATCCTCACGATCGGTCTCGGTTGCGTGGCCCCCCGCCGACGACGCGTGGACGGAGAGCGGGATCCCGGCGACGACACGGGGACTCCCTGCCCGGAGGTCTAGCAAGTCCCGTGCCCCGGAAGGATGGAGGATCTCACCGGGCCGCGCGGCGGTGTTCAGGACCACCGCCGGCGGAGCTTCAGGCCCGCCGGCTCGCGGCTCACCGCGAACGCGGCGAACGCTTCGCGCCGATCGCTCTCGGCGGCCGACCCGCCGTCGATGCGCTCGACGAGCAGCGACCGCTCGGGCTCGAAGCTGCGCGTCAGGGCGATGCGCAGCGGCTCGAGCAGAGCCGCGTCGAGCCCGGCGTCCCGGGGCAGGCGGAAGTCCAGCTCGCGTCCGGAGCGGCGGATCTCGAGCGCCGCTTCGGCTCCCCGCCAGACGATCTGCGACGTCGCGGTGCGCCGCGGCAGGCCGCCGCGCAACGGCGCGATCTCGGCGCCGGCGAGCGACGCCGGATCGGCGGCGCTGAGCCACCAGACCGCGGCCGAGGAGAGCTCCTCGAGCATCCCCGAACGCAGCTTCTCGAGGGTGGCGGGCGTGACGAACTGCAGGCCGCCCAGGCCGGTGAAGAAGCGCCCCCCCACGATCTCGCCCGAGAGCTCGAGCACCCGCAGCGTGCGCGACAACCGGCCCCAGGAGAGCCGCGGACCTTCGAGCGCGAGCAGCTCGCGGCAGACCACGCCCCAGCGGTCGAGCAGGAGGCGGGCCCGCTCGCGCTGGCGCTCCTCCTCGAGGAGCGGGTCGTCGGGCTCGCGGCGCGGCGGGATCCGGAACCAACGGCCGGGAAACGGCCGGCTTCCCTGCCAGCGCCGGAAGGCGCCGCGCCGCGGAGCCCGCGCGGCCGTCGCGGCCGCCGGATCCGTCGCCGGCTCGAAGCGGGAGCGGATTCCCGCGCGCAGCGCCTTCATCGAGTCGCAGGCGACCGACCCCTGCCAGGCGAGCTCCCACAGCGATCGCGAGACCTCGCCGGTCGGCGCTCCCAGCGCCTCGGCGAGGTCGCCCAGCGACGCGCCCCTCGGCGCGGCCGCGAGGGCGTCGACCACCCGCTCCCCGAACGGCGTGGCCGCGGCACCGCCTTCGACGAACAGATCCAGGTCGCCGCGGAAGGCGAAGCCGACGCGCTCCCGGCCGCCGCCGTACCAGACCAGGTCGCTGTCCTCGAACAGGGCGTCGAGCCAGGAGGTCGCGTAGCCTTCGAGGCGCGCCGGCAGGACCTCCCGCTCCCACAGACCCGCCGGCAGCGCCACGCCGAACAGCTTCTCCAGGGCGCGCTTCAGCCCGTCGACGTCGGCCGCGCGCTCGACCAGGCCCTGCCGGGAGGCGACGAACAGCGGCAGGGCAGCGACCGGCAGGGGCTCGAGCGCCGCCTCGGCGCGTCCCGAAGAGCGTTGCCAGCGCAGCAGGGTCTCGAACGCCGAGCGCGCCGCGACCTGCCGCTCCTCCGCTCCCTCGATCAGCTCCCCCACCACCGCGCGCTCCGCGCGCACCAAGACTTCCAGGGCGCCTTCCAGCTCTTCGAGTCCAACTCCGAGCTCCTCGGCAAGGCCCGCCACCGAAAAGCTTCCATAGAAAGGAAGGATCTGACCCACCGCCGCGGCGAGGGCCTCGGCTTCGCCAGCTTCCGGCGCGGGTGCCGGGACGCCTCGCGTCACGGGAGCGCCGGAGGCCGTGGCAAGCGCCACGGGATCCGCCTCCAGCTCGATCCCCGGAGCGAGCGGGGCGGCGGTTGCGGCGAATGCTCCGGCGAGCCGGGAGCCCCCCGGAAGTCGCAACGCCGTCTCCAACGCCGAGACGGCCTCCGTCGCCGGCGCCGGCGACGGACGCCAGCGCACGAGCTTGCCGCCGATCTCGGCGACCATGCCGTCGGCGTCGGGTCCCTCTTCGGTCGCGACGCGGTCACGGTCGATCGCGGCGAGCAGCTCGCGCCACTCCCCGAGCGGGATCCAGAGCCGCTCCTTGACCCACTCCAGGAGCTCGGGCGCGTCGCGCGGCGCGTAGCCGGGCAGCAGACGCTGCGCCTTGAGCCGGAAGCGCTCGGCCAGCGCGGCCGGCACGGCCGGCCGGTCGGTCGCGCCCAGGGCCACCTCGCGCAGCAGGTCTCCGCGCAGCGAGGAGGCGCGCCGCGTCTCCGGAACGTCGTCCTCGTACATCAGCGTGTTCGTCCGGTGCCAGAGGAGCTGGGCGGCGAACGGCGACGGGTGCGACGTCCGCACCGTGCTGATCCGGACCCTCCCGGTCGCGATCTCGCGCAACCTCTCCTCGAGCACCGCGAGCTCGAACTCGTCCGCCAGGCAGGTGCGCCAGGTCTCCAGAACGAGCGGGAAGTCGTCGTGACGGGACACCGCCTCGAGCAGCTTCTTGGCGTTCTGGCGCGAGATCCAGAGCGGCGTCCGTCGGCTCGGCGAGGCGCGCGGCAGGAGCAGCGACCGCTGCGCGTTCTGCCGGAAGTGGGCGCCGAAGAAGCCGGTCGCCTCGAGCCGGGCGCGCAGCAGCTCCTCGCAGCGTCCGGGCTCGAGCGCGGTGAGCAGAGCCACGGGATCCGCGCCGGGCGGCAGCACCAGGAGCACGGCGTCGTCCTCCGCCACGGTCTCGATCGGCTCGCCCTCGCGCTCCTGCCACAGCCCCGCCAGGGCGAGGGCCAGCGGGCGGTTCACCGTCCCGCCCCAGAAGGTGTAGAGCACGACTTGGCGGCGGGAGGCGTCGCCGCCCCTCTCGGGCGCTTCTTCGAAGACCAGGTGGTGTCGGTGCGGCAGCGCGACGCCGAGGGCGGCGCGCTCCTCGCGCAGGAGGCGAACCAGCTCCGCCGCGGCTTCCGGCTCGAAGCCGCTCTCCTGGATCAGATCGGTGACCAGCCGGCCCTCCGATCCGGGGTCGGCGAGTTGCTCCTCCGCCCGCTCGAGCAGCCCGGCCACCCGCTCCGAGAAGTAAGCCACGCGGTCGCGGGCGTCGGCGCGCCAGAACGGGGCGAGCAGCGCCCCGCTGCGCGCCGGCGCGACGGTCACTTCGTGGGGCCCGATCGAGCGGATCCGCCACGCCTGGGTGCCGAGCACGAAGGCGTCACCCACGGAGCGCTCCCAGACGAACTCTTCGTCGAGCTCGCCCAGCAGCGCGCCCCCCTCCTCGAGGCGCAGCCGGAAATAGCCGCGGTCCGGGATCGTGCCGCCGGAGCGCGCCAGCAGCTGCGCGGTCCCCGGCCGGCCCTCGACCGTACCCGCCAACCGGTCGAGAGCGACGCGCGGGCGCAGCTCCTCGATCCTGGCGTCGGCATAGCGGCCCGCGAGCATCTCCAGGACCAGGTCGAACTGGATGCGCGAGAGCTCGTGGAAGGGATCGCTGGTGCGCACGAAGTCGTAGAGCTCGTCGACCTGCCAGCGCTCGTGCGCGACGACGCCCAGAATCGTCTGCGCCAGCAGGTCGAGCGGCGAGCGCACCGGACGCAAGGGCTCGATCTCCCCCTCGACGACCGCGCGCGAGGCGACCGCGGCGTCGAGGAAGTCACGCGGATGGGTCGGGTAGAGCACCGCCCGGCTGACGTCGCCGACGGCGTGGCCGGCGCGGCCGATCCGCTGCGCCGCAGAAGCCAGGGAGCGCGGCGTCTGGAGCAGCAGCACCCGGTCCAGGGCGCCGACGTCGATCCCCAGCTCGAGCGAGCTGGTGGCGACGACCGCGGGCAGGCTCCCCTCCTGCAGCCGGCGTTCGACCGCCGACCGGATCTCGCGCGAAAGGGAGCCGTGGTGCGACCAGGCGACCTCGCGTCCGGCGGCCTCGTTGACCAGGCGCGTCGTCTTCTCGGCGAGGCGGCGGCTGTTGGTGAAGACCAGGGTCGAACGCACCTCTCCGATCCGTGCCGCCAGGTCGGCGGCCATCGCGCGCCAGAACTCGTCGCCCTCGGGGCGTCCGGCCGGCCCGGCGGCCAGCGACGGCGGCAGGCGCACCGCGATCTCGTAGCGCTTGTCTCCGCGCGCTTCGACGACCGCGACCGGTCGGCGCCGGTAGGCGGCCTCGCCACCCGCCCGCCGCTCCATTCGCCATCCGCCGACGAATCGCGCGACGGTCTCGACCGGTCGCACGGTCGCCGAGATGGCGAGACGCTGGAACTCGCCGGCGACGCGCACCAGTCGGTCCACCGCCACGATCAGGTGGGTGCCGCGCTTCGACGCGACCACGGCGTGGATCTCGTCGAGGATCACCAGCCGGAGCCCGGAGAAGAGGGTGCGCGCACGCTTGCCGAGCAGGAGGAGGTTGAGGCTCTCCGGCGTCGTGATGAGGATCTCGGGCGGCCTCCGGAGCATGCGCGCCCGCTCGGCCTGGGGGGTGTCGCCGCTGCGCACCCCGACCCGCACCGCCGGCGGGTCCTCTCCCGCCGCGCGCAACGTCTGCTCGATCTCGGCCAGCGGCCGCCTCAGGTTGCGCTCGATGTCGGCGTTGAGCGCCTTGAGGGGCGAGACGTAGAGCACCCGCAGCCCCCCGCCCTCCCAGGCGCCGGTCAGCAGCCGGTCGAGCGGCCAGAGGAAGCCGGTGAGCGTCTTGCCGCTCCCGGTGGGCGCCACCGCCAGGACGTTCTCGCCCGCCACGACGCGCGGCCAGGCGCTCTCCTGGATCTCGGTCGGAGCGCCGTAGCGGTTCCGGAACCAGGCCGCGACGCGCGGATCGAAGGCGGCGAGGGCGAGTCACGCGGCGAGCTTACGGGATCAGCGGCGCCGCCATGAGCCCCCGCCGCCCCGAACGGCGCAGGTATCTCACGGAGGGGGGAGAGTCCGTCGCCCCCCGGGGGGAGGAGACCGTGTCGAGAGCACGACGTCCGGATCGACGACGTCCGGTCGCGGCCGTGCCCGAGCGCCGGTCGCGCTCGTCGGCCTGTGCGGCTTCGTGGCCGCGGCCGGAGCGCTGTCCGCGCAGCCGCCATCCGCCGGACCCGAGTTCCAGGTCAACAGCTACGTCCTCGGCGGTCAGCGCGCGCCCCGGGTGGCCTCCCGCCCGGACGGGGGGTTCGTCGTCGTCTGGCAGAGCCAGGGGTCGCCGGGCTCCGACACCGACGGTTACAGCGTGCAGGCGCAACGTTTCGACGCCGTTGGACAGCCGGCCTCCGGCCAGTTCCAGGTCAACGACTACACCACCTCCACTCAGCAGAGTCCCGACGTCGCCTTCCTGCCCGGCGGCGCGTTCGTCGTGATCTGGGACAGTCTCGGCTCCGACGGAACGGACTCGGACTTCGCCAGCGTGCAGGCCCGTCTCTTCCACTCCGACGGCACGCCGCGGGGCGGCCAGTTCCAGGTCAACACCTACACGACCTCGACCCAGTCGATGCCCCGGGTGGCGGGCGACGCCTCGGGTCACTTCGTCGTCGTCTGGAGCAGCGCTGGCTCCCCCGGCTCCGACAGCTCGAACTTCAGCGTCCAGGCCCGGCGCTACGACGCGAACGGCACGCCGCTCGGCGACCAGTTCCAGGTCAACACGTACACCACTCTCTCTCAGCGTACCGGCGACGTCGCGATGGGAGATGCCGGAAACTTCGTGATCGTGTGGCAGAGCCGCGGCTCCGACGGCAGCGACCAGAGCGGCTACAGCGTCCAGGCACGGCGCTTCGCCGCCGACGGAGCGCCGCAGGGTCCGCAATTCCAGGTCAACGCCTACACCACCGGGGGTCAGAGGAATCCCGCCGTCGCGTGCGACACGGCCTGCGGCTTCGTGGTCGCGTGGGACAGCTACGGGTCGTTCGGCTCCGACACGGACGGTTACAGCGTGCAGGCGCGCCGCTACTCGGCGGCCGGCGTCCCCCAGAGCGGCCAGTTCCAAGTCAACGGCTACACCACCGGCCACCAGTGGTCCCCGACCGCGGCGGCCGATCGGGACCGCGATTTCGAGATCGTCTGGCAGAGCGAGTGGTCGAACCGGGACGGCGACGGCGACAGCGTCCAGAGCCGGTGGTACGCACCCGACGGAGCTCCCAGGGGCTCGGAGCTGCAGATCAACCACTGGTCGACGTCGGACCAGGAAAGGCCCGACGTGGCCTCGGACTCTCTCGGCGACGTCGTCATCGTCTGGCAGAGCCTCGGCTCGGCCGGCTCCGATCACGACGGCTTCAGCGTCCAGGCCAGGCGCTACGACGGCCTCTTCCGCGACGGCTTCGAGCGGGGCGACGCCCTGCGCTGGTCGGACGTCGTGCCCTGACCGGCGGCCGACCGGAGCCGGTCACTCGGCGTCGCCGGCGAAGGTGTCGCACCGGTCCGGATCGCCGCTCTCGAGGCCCCGGCGCAGCCAGGCCACGCGCATCTTCGAGGAGCCGTGGGTCCAGCTCTCGGGCGCGACGTATCCCTGCGAGAGCGACTGCAGCCGGTCGTCGCCGATCGCCGCCGCGGCGCGCAGACCCTCCTCGGCGTCTCCCGGCTCGAGCAGTCCGCGCGCCGCCGCCTGGTGCCCCCAGACGCCCGCCAGGCAGTCGGCCTGCAGCTCGAGCCGAACCGACAGCTCGTTGCTCCGTTCGCGCGAGCGCGCGGCGGCCTGCGCCCGCGTCACCCGCTCCGAGATCCCCAGCAGGTTCTGGACGTGGTGCCCGACCTCGTGGGCGATGACGTAAGCCTGGGCGAAGTCGCCCGGCGCCCCGAATCTGCGGTCGAGCTCGGAGAAGAACGACAGGTCCAGGTACAGCTTGCGGTCCTCCGGACAGTAGAAGGGACCCACCGCGGCGCTGTTGAGGCCGCAGGCCGAAGGCACCGAGCCGTCGAACAGGACCAGGGTCGGCAGCTCGTAGCGGCGGCCGCGCTCGCGGAAGATGCGGCCCCAGGTCTCCTCGGTGTCGGCCAGAACCACGGCGGCGAACTGCGCGAGGCGGTCGTCGCTCCGGGCGCCCGGCTGCGCGCCTCCTCCCGGTGCCGGCCCGAGCGGCTCGTCGAGCCCGGCGGAAGGGGTCGAAGGGGTCGAGCCCTCGATCACCTGGAGCAGCGTCAGCGGATTCACGCCGGTCAGCCAGGAGACCAGTAACACGACGATCAGCGTGCCGCAGCCGCCGACGGCGAGCCCGCGTCCGCCGCCGGGAAACCCGCGACCCCGCAGGTCTTCGACCTGAGAGCTCGGCTTTCGCCCCTGCCAGCGCATCCGCCACCTCCCGGTAGACGCTCGGATCCTCGCACAGCCTCGTCGCCGGGCGCACCCGTGGCCCCTCCGAACCGCTTCGGCGCAGGAGGACAGTAGACGGCAAGAAGCCCGAGGATTGCAGAAAGGAGGAGACCGTGCCCAGACATCGGCGCCCGGATCCCAGCAGCGCGCGATCGTGGATCGCGCTCCTCGCCCTGTGCTGCGCCGCGGGCGCGGCGGGACCGCTGCTCGCGCAGCCGTTGTCCGCCGGGCCCGAGATCCAGGTCAACAGCTACACGACGGGCCTCCAGGGGGTTCCGAGGGTGGCCTCGACGCCGGACGGCGCCTTCGTGGTCGCCTGGGGCAGCTTCGGCTCCATCGGCCCCGACGACGACGGCTCCAGCGTCCAGGTCCGGCGCTACGACGCCGACGGAGAGCCGCTGGGCAATCAGCTTCAGGTCAACGCCTACACGACGGGCACACAGTGGTATCCGGACGTCTGGCTCCGAGGGGACGGCCAGTTCGTGGTGACCTGGCAGACCCAGTTCTCCGCGGGCGACCCGAGCGGCTCGAGCATCCAGGCCCGACGGTACTCCGCCAACGGGACGCCGCTCGGCGGCCAGTTCCAGGTCAACACCTACACGACGGGCGACGCGACCTCGCCCCGCGTCGCCGGCGACGTCGCGGGCAACTTCGTCGTCGTGTCTGGGCGAGCTCGTCTGGTCTGGGGAACGGCTGAGCGGCAGACCGACGCGGACGGCGACTTCACCATCGTCTGGGAGAGCCAGGGGTCCTTCCGGGACAACAGCGGCCTCAGCGTCCAGAGCCGCTGGTACAAGCGGGACGGATCCGCATGGGGTGACCAGCTCCAGATCAACTTCTGGACCATGTCCCAACAGGACTGGCCCGTCGTCTCGTCGGACGCACTCGGCGACGTCGTCGTCGTCTGGCAGAGCGTCGGCTCCTACGGTACCGACAGCGACAACCGCAGCGTCCAGGCGCGGCTCTATGACGGCCTATTCCGCGACGGCTTCGAGCTCGGCGACACCCTCCGCTGGTCGGACGTCATGCCCTGACCGGCGCCAGAGGGCACGCGAGCCGGCGAAGCGCCCCGCGCAGCAGAAGCCAAGACACTTCTGTTCAAGACAAAAACAAAGAAGAAGGGCAAAGACTTCCATAGAAGGGGAAGGTGGCAGGACGGTCGTTGCGCCTGCCGTTCGCTGCTCCGCCTCTTTCGCCCCGCCTCCCGCCGACGGACCGCGGCTCGGCGGACCGGCGAGGCGGCAGATTCCCCCAGGGGACAGGCAGGCTTGCTGCGTGTCCCCTGGACACGCCTTCGGTGTGCCGGAGGCACCGGTGGGCCGAGGCTCGTGCCGGTGACAGTCATGCCACATCCGAGATGTGGCGTGACTGTCACCTCTGTGCCCCGCCTCCCTCCGGCGGGCGGCGCGCGTTAGGATCCGGGCATGGGAACGGAATCGTTGCGCGGCAAGACGCTCTTCGTCACCGGGGCTTCGCGCGGGATCGGGCTGGCGATCGCCGTGCGCGCCGCGGCGGACGGGGCCAACGTCGCGATCGCGGCCAAGACCGACCGGCCGCACCCGAAGCTCCCCGGGACGATCCACACCGCGGCGCGCGAGATCGAGGAGGCGGGCGGCCGGGCGCTGCCGCTGGTCTGCGACATCCGGGCCGAGGAGCAGGTCGAGGCCGCGGTGGCGAAGACGGTCGAGACCTTCGGCGGCATCGACGTCCTGGTCAACAACGCCTCGGCGATCTCCCTGACCGGCACGCTCGACACGCCGATGAAGCGCTTCGACCTGATGTTCGGCGTCAACGTGCGCGGCACCTACCTGTGCTCGCGCGCCTGCCTGCCCCACCTGCTCGAGGCGGCCAACCCGCACGTGCTCAACCTGGCGCCGCCGCTCAACCTCAATCCGCGCTGGTTCCAGGGCCACGTCGCCTACACCATGGCCAAGTACGGCATGTCGATGTGCGTCCTGGGCATGGCCGAGGAGTACCGCGACCGCGGGGTGGCGTTCAACGCGCTCTGGCCGCGGACCGCGATCGCGACGGCGGCGATCGCGATGATCGGCGGCGAGCCGATGCTGAAGCACAGCCGCAAGCCCGCAATCCTCGCCGACGCCGCGCACTGGATCCTGACGCGGCAGGCGCGCGAGTGCACCGGCAACTTCTTCGTCGACGACGAGGTCCTGGCCGGTGCCGGAGTCACCGATCTCTCGGCGTACGCGGTCGAACCGGGCGCCGAGCTGGTTGCCGACTTCTTCCTCGACTGACATCCGTGGAGGCCACCGTGGAGACCGTCCGCTTCCGTGTCCTCGACCAGTCCACCGTCGACCGCGTCCTCGCGCTGGCCGACGCGGCCGGAATCTCGCGCGAGGCGATCCGGGTGCCGCTGACGGGCGAGGGCGGCGGCCGGATCGAGCGCCGCGACGACGGTGCGTGGTGGATCGTGCTGCCCTCGACCGGCCGCCTCGAGCCCTTCCTCGAGCGCGTCGCGGCCGCGTTCCGCGGCGAACCCTTCGACGAGGATTCGCCCGCTCCGGGCGTCTAGGCCGCGAGATGACGGAAAGCCTGCGCCGCGCCGCCTCGGCCTGTCCGCTGGACTGCCCGGACGCCTGCTCGCTGGAGGTCACCGTCGAGGCGGGGCGCGCCGTGCGGATCGAAGGCGCGCGCGACCGCAATCCGCTCACCGCCGGCTTCATCTGCTCGAAGGTCCGCCGCCTGCCCGAACACCTCTACGGCGAGGACCGGATCCTCCACCCGATGCGGCGCGTCGGCGCCAAGGGTGAAGGGCGCTTCGAGCCGGTTTCGTGGGACGGCGCGCTCGACGCGATCGCGGCGCGTCTGGTCGAGACCCGCGACCGCTTCGGCGGCGAAGCCATCCTGCCCTTCTTCTACGGCGGCTCGAACGGCCTGCTCAGCCAGGGGATCACCGACGCGCTGCTGTTCCGGCGGCTGGGCGCGTCGCGGCTGGCGCGCACCGTCTGCGCGGCGCCCACCGGCGCGGTCGCGGCGGCGCTCTACGGCAAGATGGAGGGCGTCGCGCCCGCCGACTACGCCGAGGCGCGTCTGATCGTCGTCTGGGGCTGCAATCCGCAGGTCTCGGGGATCCACCTGCTGCCCGCGATCCACTCCGCGCGCGAGCGCGGCGCGCGGCTGGTCGTCGTGGACCCGCGCGCCACCCCGTTCGCGCGCCAAGCCGACCTGCACCTGGCGCCACGTCCGGGCACCGACGTGGCCCTCGCCCTGGCGGTCGTGCGCGAGCTGTTCGAGTCCGGCGGCGCCGACCTCGACTTCCTCTCCGCCCACGCCCGCGGCTGGGAGGAGCTGCGCCGGCGCGCGGAGCCGTGGACCGTGGAGCGCGCCGCCGCGGTCGCCGGCGTGGACGCCGCCGATCTACTCCGGCTGGCCGAGCTGTGGGCCGGCGCCTCCCCCGCGGTCATGCGCTGCGGTTGGGGGCTGGAGCGCAACCGCAACGGCGGCTCGGCGGTCGCGGCGGTGCTCGCCCTGCCGGCGGTGGCGGGCAAGTTCGGGGTCCGCGGCGGCGGCTTCACGATGTCGAACTCGGGCGGGTGGGGCTTCGACGCGACGCCGATGGCGGGGCCGGAGCCCGCGACCCGGGTCGTCAACATGAACCGGCTGGGCGAGGTCCTGACCCGCTCCGACGATCCTCCGGTCCGCCTGCTCTTCGTCTACGACTCCAACGCCCTCGCGACCACGCCCAACCAGACCCTGGTCCGACGCGGGCTCGAGCGCGAGGACTTGTTACACGGTCGTCTTCGACGCGGTGGCGACCGACACCGTCCGCTACGCCGACGTCGTGCTGCCCGCCACGACCTTTCTCGAGCACCGCGAGCTGTCGCGCGGCTACGGGGCGTACGCCCTGCACCTCACCGAGCCCGCCGTCGACCGCGTCGGCGAATCGAGACCGAACTACGAGGTGTTCGCCGAGCTGGCGCGGCGCACGGGCGTCGCCCGCTCCGACGAGATCCCGGACGAGGCCGAGGCGGCGCGGCGGCTGCTCGATTCGACCGGCCACGGCGACGAGCTGCGCGCCCGGCTCGAGCGTTCCGGCTGGGCGCCGGCCCCGGCCGGCGAGCGTCCGGTCCAGTTCGTCGACGTCTTTCCGCGCACCGCCGACGGCAGGATCGACCTGCTCCCGGAGGCACTGGACCGCGAGGCGCCGGAAGGGCTCTACGCCTTCCGCGCCGACCCGGCGACCGCCGCGCACCCTCTGGCGTTGATCTCCCCCGCCAGCGGCCGGACCGTCTCCTCGACCTTCGGTCAGCTCGCGACCGGGCCCGCCGCGCTCGAGATCCACGCCCGCGACGCCGCCGACCGGGGAATCGCGAGCGGCGACCGCGTGTGCATCTCCAACGACTGGGGCGAGGTGATCTGCCCGGCGCGGATCTCCAGCGCGATGAAGCCCGGCGTGGTCGCGCTGCCCAAGGGGCTCTGGAGCCACCACACGGAGAACGGCGCAACGGCCAATGCTCTGGTGCCGGACTCCCTCACCGACGTCGCGGGCGGCGCCTGCTTCAACGACGCCCGGGTCGAGGTGCGCAAGCTCTGAGACCGCGCCGGAACGGACGCCGGCCGCGGATCGCCGCGGATCAGGGTCCGGTGCGGACGGCGAGGCTCGCGGCGCGCGGCGCCGCGGCCGTCGATTCGAAGGCCACCAGCACCACGGTCGAATCCGGCAGCCGGCGCACGATCGGCGCGGCGAGGAAGAAGCAGCTCCCGGCCGGGCACTCCCGGCCCGCGACGCAGGCGACGGACTCCCCCGCGCCCGCGGCCTCGAGGGTCGTCTCGGCGACCGTGGCGCCGGGCGCCAGGTCGACGCGCAGCACCGCGCAGCCGGAGGGCAGCGCGTGGAGCAGCTTGTCGTAGACCCCGAGCGGAATCAGCCCGAGCCGGGCGGCGAGCCCCGCCGGACATCCCGATCCCCCCGCCGGCAGGTGGACCGTCGCACGCTGTCCGTTGCCGCCCGCCAGCGGTTCGACGACGGACTCCGGCGGCGCCGGGGCGCTCGCCGCGAGCGCGGCGGACGCCGGAGTGGGCGCCGGCGCCGGAGCCGGAGCCGGAGCCGGAGCGGAGGCTGCCGGCGCAGCCGCCGGTGCGCCCGTCGGCGGAGCGGCCGTCGGAGGCAGCGAGCGCGGCGTCGGCGCCGGCAGGGCCACCGGCGCCGGCGAACCCGGCGGCGTGGACACCGTTGCCGAGCGCGGCTCCGGCGCCGGCGAGCGCGGGCCGGCCGGAGGCGGAGGCGGTCCCGGCGAAGCCGCCGGGGCGGCGGGCGGGACCGGCGAAGTCCGCGTCGAGTCTCCGGACGGAGCCGGCGCAGGCGCCACCGCCGCCGGTGCCGGTGCCGGTGCCGGTGCGATCTCCTCCTTCACCGGAGCTTTCGCAACCACCGGAGCCGGCGCCACCTCGACCGGCGCAGCCGCCACGGCGGCCGGCGCAGGCTCCTCCTTCACCGGAGCTTCCGCAACCACCGGAGCCGGCGCAGGCTCGACCGGCGCAGCCGCCACCGCGGCCGGCGCGGGCTCCTCTGTCACCGGAGCTCTCGCAACGACCGGAGCCGGCGCGGGCTCGACCGGCGCAGCCGCCACAGCGGCCGGCGCGGGCTCCTCTTTCACCGAAGCTTTCGCAACCACCGGAGCCGGCGCCACCTCGACCGGCGCAGCCGCCACGGCGGCCGGCGCGGGCTCCTCTTTCACCGAAGCTTTCGCAACCACCGGAGCCGGCGCCACCTCGACCGGCGCAGCCGCCACGGCGGCCGGCGCGTTGCGCGCGCGGGAGAGCCGGACCCGCATCGGGCCGAGGGCTCCGGGTACGTTCTGCTGCGAGGCGTTCTCGACCCGCGGCTTGGCGCCGGCGGCGAGGCGCACCTCCGCGTGGAAGGTCATCAGACCGCCCTTGCGCACCTCCAGGCCCCAGAGCCCGCTGGCGAGCCCGCCGACGGCGACCCGTCCGTGAGCGTCCGTGACGACCGGGGCCGGACCCGTCGCTCCGGGCGATCCCAGGTACTCGAGCACCACTTCGGCGCCCGCGACGGCATGGCCCTTGGGGTCTACCGCGTGGACCTCGAGGCCCGCGGAGCCGGTCCAGTTCTGGGCCGCCGCCGGCAGCGCGGAGACGAGGGCGAGGAGCGGGAGGAGACGCCGGATCGGTGCGAGCATGAATCGATCTTAGCCCGTCGGGGGCCGCGCCGGGAGCAGCCGGCGCAGGATCAGGAGCAGTGCCAGCGCCACCGCGGCGACGGCGGCGAACAGCAGGCCCCGCGTCAGTCCGGGAGACGGTGTCCCGTGGCGGGCCTCGGCCGCGCCCAGCTCGGCACGGGCGGGCGACGCCAGACCGAGCGCCGCGTCGAGCGCCGCGAGGTCGAAAGCCGCCGGCGGCGTCGCGGGCGAACCCGCGACCAGCTCGAGCTCCCCGGCGGGTACCAGGAAGACCAGTTGTCGGCGGCGCACCCGCCGCTCCAGCGTCAGCCCCGAGAGCGGCGAGCTGTCGCCGTCCTGGAATTCGACCCGCAGCCGTTCGAGCGCCAGCCCGGACAGCTCGAGGGCGACCTCGCACGGGAGCGGCGGCTCCGCGGCGCAGCTCCAGGTCACGCCGTAGATCCGCTGCTCGCGATCCACCCCGGGCCGCTGGGTCCGTCCGACGAGCGACAAGCCGCGACGGAACGGACGTCCGGCCGGGCCGGCGGAGAGCGTGAGGGTGGAGGTCGCGCCCGGCGCGCCGTGAACCCCACCCGGCCCCAGCTCCAGCTCCAGCGCGCTGCGCCCGCCGCCGGAGGGCGCCGGATCGAGCCCCTCGCGGATCTCCGAGATCTCCGGCGCCGCGGCCGTCTCCAGGCGCGCCGGGACCTGGCGCCCGCCCGCGACCAGGCGCAGGTCGCCGCGATCGACGCGCGTGGACGCCAGGACCTCGTCCGGCAGCGGCAGCACGGCGGGAGCTCCCACCGGGATCCCCTTCGTCGTGACGCGCCAGGCGCGCTCGAAGTCCGCGACGGCCAGCGGCGCCCCCGGCTGCGGCGTCGGCCAGCGCCCGCTCTCCAGCCGTGGCGGGCCGGCGCTCGCCGGCGCCGGCTCGCCGCGGGCCGGCCGCAGCGTTCGCGCCGGAGCCGGCAGCTCGATCCGGTAGGTCCCCGCCTCCGCCGCTTCGAACCGCGCGACCTGGCGGGAGAGGTCCCAGTGCGCGGTCGGAGTCTCGACGGCCGGTCCGAAGAGCTCGAGGCGCAGCTCGGGCGCGGCGAAGGCGACGTCGCCGAGATCGATCCGGTACCGCGCGAGGCGCTCCGGCCACCGTCCCGAAGCGAGCTCGTACCAGCTCCCGCCCTGAGGCAGCGAGAGCCGCCACGCCAACGGCGCCGCCGGCACGGCGGGCAGCTCGAGCACCAGGCCCGCGAAGCGCACCGCGCTCGACGGGACCGCGAGCGCGAAGCGCGACCGGTCGTGGGGCGCGTCGAGACGCTGCGGAGCGACCGAGAGGAGCAGCAGCGGAGCCGCCTCGACCGGTGCGCAGACGCGGGCGCCGCGGATCCGCGGGTAGCCCGCCGCGGCGGGCCAGGAGAGGCGCAGCTCGCGGCGGCCGGTCGGCGGATAGTCGAGCCGTGTCCGCGCCAGCGAGGAGGGCTCGCCGAGACGGTACAGATCTCCCTCGGCCAGGGGCTCCCAGCTCCTGCCGTCGGAGCTCGATTCCAGCCGGCAGCCCGCCGCCAGCGTCGCGCGGTCGAGGTCGAAGTCCAGGGAGGCGTGGCGCCCCGCGTCGGCGGGGACGCGCAGCCGCACCCGGTAGCCGCCGGCGACCCGCTCGAGGCCGGCGATCTCGACGTCCCGGCACGGCGCCTCGTCGCGCGCGAGGATGCGCTCGGCGCCGAAACGCTCGCCGCTGGGCGCCACGACGCCGATCCCCCCGGCGTCGCCGAGACGGGCGATCTCGTCGGCCGCGAGCCCGAAGCGCACCGCGCCCGGCCGCTCGACACGGATCTCGCGCACCGAGACCTGCCGGCCGCCGGCCGCGCCGGTCGCCGGCGCGTCCTGCGCGCGGGCACTCCCCGCTCCGAGCGCGACCGCCAGAGCGGCGGCGACCCAGCGCGCCGTCACGCTCCCTCCTCGCGCCGGAAGACGAAGCGCTGGTAGAGCCAGGCCAGGAGCATCAGGCTCGCGCCCAGCCCCAGGAAGGAGAACACCCGGTAGAGGTCCACCAGCTCGCGCGTGTCGTAGAGGAAGACCTTGCACACCGCCACGGACATCACCGCCAGCGCGGCGAAGCGCAGCGCCCGGGCCCGGCGCGCGATGCCCAGCGCGAGCAGGCCGGTGGCGAGCACGATCCAGGTCGCCGAGTAGGCGAACTGCTCGGCGTTGGAGGCCGTACCGGCCGTCAGGTCGGAGCCGCGGAAGAGCTGACGGACCTCGAGCGTCGCGAGCACGAACGTCAGCGCCAGCGCGGCGAAGCGCGCAGCGGGCGGCAACCGGCGGCCGCCTTCGCGCTCGACGCGCCCGGCCGCGAGCAGGAGCAGCGCGATCGGCGCGCCGTAGCACCACAGCAGCAGGTTGAGGATCGGGGTGGCGCCGACGCGGTGGGCGGCCCACGCCGGGTTCTCGACCCCCGCCTGGACCGCCAGCGTCTGGAGGCCGGCGAGCGCGATCAGTCCCCGCGCCGCGAGCGAGAACACGCGCCGACCCGACCGCCGGCCCGCTTCCAGCCAGACGCCCCCGAGCAGGAACCACGCCACCGCCTGGGTGCCCCACTCGAGCAGCCCCCAGTCGGCGAGCGGACGGCGGAGGTTGGAGCCGGCGAACGCCTGCCAGACCTCGAGAGTGACGAGGGCGAAGGAGAACGCCACCGCGCCGCACTCCCAGATCGCGACGTCCCGGGGCTCGCCGTCCGCACGCGACCGCCGTGCGGCCACCAGCATCGCGACCGTCGGCACGCCGTATCCCCAGAGCAGCCAGTTGACGATCGGCCGGTCGCCGATCGGGTAGGCCAGGATCTCGGCGTTCAGCAGCAGGCGCACCGCGGCGAGCGCCCCCGCCACGCGCGCCAGCGTGGTCAACTCCGGCACCCGCAGCCGCCGCCGCAGCTCGAGCAGCAACGGCACCTCGATCGCGAAGGCCACCGAGAGCCAGGCACGATCGAGCGCCAGCGGCAGGGCCAGGCTGGCGTGGAGCGTCGCCGCGACCGCGAACGCCGCCAGGACGGCCTCGGACTCCGGCCGCTCCGCGCGCGCCCGCGCCGCCGGCACGGCCGCCGCCACCGCCACGGCCGAGAGCGCCAGCGCCAGGACCGCCCAGGGCAGATCGAGCGCGTCGCGCGTCGAGGCGTAGCCGAGCAGCGGGAAGAGGACCAGCACGGCGCCGGCGAGCGTCGCCCAGCGCGCCGGCCTCGCGGCGCGCAGCGAGACGAGCCAGGCGCCGGCGGCCAGACCGGCGGCCAGCAGCCCGAGGGTCGCGAGATACCCCGCGCTCGCCGCCTGGGCGAGATCCCACCCGCGGACCGCGAGCAGGACGAAGGTCGTCGCCGCGGCGAGCGGAGCGAGACCGAACAGGTCGTCGCGGGCCGCCGCCAGGGCGTAGCAGCCGGCGGCCAGCAGGGCGAACATCCCCCACTCCGCCGGGCCGTAGCCACCGACGCCGACCAGGACGGCGAGCAGGAGCAGCCCGGAGGCGACCGCCGCGGCAGCCAGGAGCCCCGACAGCCGGCTCTCGGCGACGTCGAGCGACGGCTTCGCGCGCAGGGCCGCGACCGCGAACAGCGCGGTCGAAGCGAGCAGGAAGAGGCCGAGCGGCAGCGCGTCGCCGGCGCGGTAGAGGCCGACGATCCAACCCGCGACCCACGCCAGCGACGCCGCCAGGGCTCCGAGCGAGAGCCACGGCCAGCGCCGGCGGCGGGTCACCGCGACGAGTCCGGCGTCGAGCAGGAACAGGTAGGCGACGAGACCGCCGGCGTTGGGCTCGTCCGTCGACACCAGCGCCGGCGTGGCGAATCCGCCGACCAGGCCGAGCAGGGCGATCATCGGTCCCTGACGTAGCGACAGCAGCACCGCGACCGCGGTGTTGGCCGCCATCAGGCCGAAGCCGACGAGCGGCGGGATCAGGCCGTAGAGGCGGACGCCGGCGAGCAGCACGGCGTAGAGATCGGCGATGCCGGCCGCCGAGAGCGCCTGCGAGATGCGCGCCGAACGCGGCCGCAGCCACTCGCCCAGACCGAGCAGGACGACGCCGAAGAGCAGACCGAGCGCCACCCGCACCGTCGGCGAGAGCCAGCCGCGGTCGACCGAGTACTTGACCAGGTAGGCGCCGGCCAGCGCCAGCGCCACCGCTCCGATCCACACCGGCAGCCGGGCTCCCAGGCGCTCCTCGAGCCCCGGCGCCGGCGCTGCGGCCGCTCCACCGCCAGGGTCCTCGGGCAGAGTCCGAGAGGCATCCATCGATGGGGACGGAGCCGGGGGTGTCGGTGGCGGCGGGGCTTCGCGATCCGGTGCGGCGACTCCGGCGGGTTCCGTCGCGGGCGGCGGGGCGGGCGCGAACGCCAGCGACGGCGCCGGTTCCACCTGCGGAGCAGGCTCCTCCGCGATCGGACCCGGAGGCTCGGCAGGCTCGGGCGCGGCGGCACGGCGCCGGAGGACCTCGAGCTGGCCGTTCATCTCGCCGACGCGGCGCTCCAGATCGCCGACGCGGCGGCGCGCCTGGAGCGCGATCACCAACGCCACGACCGGCCCGCCGAGCACCAGCAGGACCAGCACGACGGCGAGACAGCCGAAGAACGGTTCCATCGCGAATCGGGGAAAGCGGCGCCGATGCTATCCCGTGCGCGAACCGGGCGAACCGAAGGCGTCTCGAGGGGACAAGCAACTTCGTTGCATGTCCCCTGGGGGAATCTTCCGCCTCGCCGATTTGCGGACTCGAGGTCTGTCCACGGGAGGCGGGGCCGGGGTCGGCGCAGGGGCCGACGGCAGGCGAAACGATCGCCCCGCCTCCATCCCCCATCTATGGAGGTCTTTGGTTCTTGGTGTCGGGTCTTGGGCGGGCGGGATTCAGAGGCGGTCGGGGCGGGGGACCGCGGGGGCGGGCGTGGGCTGCTCGGGCTCGGGGGTGAAATCCTCGCCGGGGTTGACGAAGCGATCGGACTCCAGCCGGTACTGGCGGTCGTGAAGCTGCTTGTAGCGCCCGTCGTGGGCGATCAGCTCGGCGTGGGTGCCGCGCTCGACGATCTCGCCCCCTTCCAGGACCAGGATCTGGTCGGCGGAGCGGATGGTCGAGAGGCGGTGGGCGATGACGAAAGTCGTGCGGCCGCGGCGCAGGCGGGCCAGGCCGTCCTGGATCATCGCCTCGCTCTCGCTGTCCAGGCTCGAGGTCGCCTCGTCGAGGATCAGGATCGACGGGTCGGCCAGGATCGCCCGCGCGATCGCGACGCGCTGACGCTGTCCCCCGGAGAGCTTGACGCCGCGCTCCCCGACCACCGTGTCGTAGCCGTCCGGGAAGCGCTCGACGAACTCGTCGCAGTGCGCGATGCGCGCCGCCGCGAGAACCGCCTCGCGACCGGCTGCCGGCCGCGAGTAGGCGACGTTGTCGGCGATCGTGCCGTCGAACAGGAAGTTGTCCTGGAACACCGCGCCCAGGTGCGAGCGGTACTCGCGCAGGCGCAGGCCGGCCAGGTCGCGGCCGTCCACGCGGATCGTGCCCCGCTGCGGGTGGTGGAACGCCAGGACCAGGCCGATCAGCGTGCTCTTGCCCGAGCCCGAGGAGCCCACCAGCGCGGTCGTGGTCCCCGCGGCGGCGTGGAACGAGACGTCGCGCAGCACCGGCCGGTCGGCCTCGTACTCGAACCCGACGCCGTCGAACTCCACGTCTCCGGCGACCGTCGGGACCGGCTCACGGGCGGCGTCGTCGCCGTCCTCGGTCGCCTGGCCGAAGATCTCGCGGATCCGGTCGAGGCCGGCCAGCGCCTCGGTGAGCTGGGTTCCGATCGAAGCGATCGAGGCCGCCGGCGCCGCCAACAGTCCGGTGAAGAAGACGTACATCACCAGGTCGCCCAGGGTCATCTGGCCGGCGACCACCGAGCGGCCGCCGACGATGAGCAGGACCGTCCCGACCGCGCCCATCAGGGCCGTCGAGGCCGCGGTGACGGCGGAGATCCCGGTCATCGTGCGCTTGATGTTGGCGAACAGGCGATCCACGCCGGCCGCGAAGACCCGCTCTTCGACCGGTTCGGCGGTGTACGCCTTGACCACCCGCACGCCGCCCATCGACTCGCCCAGCCGCCCCGTCACCTCCGCCTGGATCTTGCTGCGCTCGCGGAAGATCGGCCGCAGGCGCCGGAAGGCGATCGCGAGCAGGGTGCCGAACCCCGCCAGCACGAGCAGGTTGGCGAAGGTCAGCCGCCAGTTGAGCCAGAACAGGACCGCGAGCGCGAGCACGGCGGTCAACACTCCGCCCACCAGCTGCACCAGCCCGGTGCCCACGAGGTTGCGGATCCCCTCGGCGTCGGTCATCACCCGGGTGATCAGCTCGCCGCTCTTGACCGCGTCGAAGTAGCGGGTCGGCAGGCGCAGGACGTGCGCGTGGAGGCGCTTGCGCATCTCGGCGATCTCGCGCTGCGCCGCGACGCCCAGCAGTTGCGACAGCGAGTACGAGGTCGCCGCCTGGATCACGGTCGCCAGGCCGGCGGCGATCGCCAACGGGACCAGGAGGTCGAAGCGCTTGTGGCCGACGACTTCGTCGATCAGGAACTTCGACGACGCCGGCAGCGCCAACCCGGCGAGGCGCCCGACGACCAGCAGCCCGAAAGCGCCCAGGAGCCGGCGCCGGTGCTGCCAGACCAGGGACTTCGCCTCGCGCCAGGCGGCGTCGAGCGAGGCCTTCTTCTTGCGCGTCTCGGCCACCGCGGCTCAGTGTCCCTGGATCAGCGGCAACCCGGTGACCACCGAGGCGACGATCGAGGCCGCCGCCGCCAGCAGGCAGATCAGCCCGGCCAGCACGTGCGAGGGACGCTCGTCCTGCAGCGGGTCGAGCAGGCGGGCCGTCAGCCAGCCGCCGGCGAACCCGCCGACGTGCGCCCAGTTGTCGACGACCGGGACGACCAGACCGAAGGCGATGCCCACGATCGCCCAGATCCACACCACCCGCCGCATCCCGGTCTGTCCGGAGCGGTGGCTGTACCAGATCAGGGCGCCGAAGAAACCGAACAGCGAGGCGGACGCCCCGAGCGTCAGCCGGCCACCGCCGATGAAGGGCACGCCCGGGAAGATGAGCCCGGCCAGCGAGCTGGCGCCGAAGCCCACCACCGAGGCCGCGGTCCAGATCAGGACCATCCGTCCCGCGCCGTAGAACCGCGAGACCACGGGAGCGATGTCGCGGATCCAGAGCACGTTGAACGCGATGTGCAGCAGCCCGCCGTGGAGCCAGGCGGCAGACAGGACCGTCCACCAGCGACCGTAGCCGAAGACCGGGACCGAGCCCGAGGCGCCGAGCAGGAACACGACGTCCGTCCGCGGCGAGAGCAGCGAGAAGAGCCCGCCTCCGCCGGCGAACAGGGAGTCCCGCGAGAGCACCAGAGAGACGATGTACATCAACCCGCAGCCGCCGATCAGGAGGTTGGAGAAGGCGTTCTCGCCCCCGATCCGGCGCAGCAGCGGCGAGAAACCCCAGAGGCTGGGGTTCGGCGCGCCGCAGCTGAAGCAGCGGGCGTCGCGCACGCCGACCAACCGTCCGCAGGACGGGCAGACCACCGAGCCTTGAGTTTGGCGTCCGAACATGAGCGAAAACGGCGCCCCGAAGCCGGCCGGCCCCGGGGCGCCGCGGGATCTCGACGGTTCGAGTCTACGGCTTCTCGTTGTAGGCGACCAACCCCTGGGTCTCGCCGTCCGTCGTGGTCAGCGTGATGTTGACCGTCCGGGCCCCGGCGGTACAGGTCAGATTGCCGCCCACGTTGCCGTTGGAGCTCATCGTCGTCTTGTTGACCTCGAAGCCGGCGCCCTTCATCCGGTCCTCGAAGAACGCCATCAGCTGCTCGACGCCGTCCGAGCTGTGGATGGTGTAGGTGCCGCTCTTCTCGCCGTTGACCTCCATCGCCGAGAAGCTGTCCGAGCTCGAGCCCGGATAGGTCGGGATCCAGTCCGGCACCGACGCGTTGCTCCCCGCGCCGAAGGTCATCTTGTCGCCCTTGCTCGACTCGACGGTCATCGAGCCGCCCTGGCCGTTCTCGCCCGTGTTGACGCCGACGTTCACCTTCTCGCCGTCCGACTCCATCGACAGGTTTCCCGACTTGATGTCGTCGAGGTTGAAGGTGATCTCCTTGCCGCTCTTCTTGTCGCGCACGGTGATCGTCTTGGCGGCCTCGTCCTTGGAGACGATCTCCGCGTCGGGGTTCATCTTCAAGGCGAACACCGCGGCGTCGAAGGCGGCGCCGTCCGGGTCGTTCTGCGCCTTCTCGGCGAACTCCTTGACGCTGTTGACGCCCTTCTTGACGAAGTAGCCGGTGACGACGAAGCAGCCGCCGACGACCACCACCAATCCGATCAGGCATCCGATCGCGATCTTGGCGCCTGTCGACATCCCCTTCTTGGGCGCGGGCTGCCCGGGCTGGACGGGTTCACTCATGGCTCGATTCTCCTCCTCCGAACTCGATGCGGACCGCCACGGTCCGATGAAGACGTTTCGACGTCACTCTTCTGGAATGGCTCCGGGAAAGCGGCGCGCAGCTTACAACACCCCCGCCCCCCGGCGCCGGCCCCGCAACCTCGGCCCCTCCTCCCGTAGACAGACCTCGACTCCGCGGACTGGCGAGGCAGTGGATTCCCCGAGGGGACACCCTGGCTTGCTGGGTGTCCCCTGGAGACGCCTTCGGCGTCGCATCGGCACGCGCTGGGCGAGGCGCGGCCTACGCCTGGGACACCCTGGCTTGCTGGGTGTCCCCTGGAGACGCCTTCGGCTTCGCACCGGCACGCGCTGGGCGAGGCGTGGCCTACGCCTGGGACACCCTGGCTTGCTGGGTGTCCCCTGGAGACGCCTTCGGCGTCGCACCGGCACCCGCTGGCCGAGTCACGGCCTCCGCCGGGAACACCCTGGCTTCCCGCGTGTCCCCGCCGGAAGGCGCCGGCGGCGGCGGTCGAAATTTCCGGCGGCCGGCTCAGGTCCCGCCGGCGATGGGAGCGTCGGGCAGCTCGTTGACGTCGTCGGCCCGGCGCACGGGTCCGCGCGCCGCCACGACGGCGCCCGCCCGCTCCACCGCTACCAGCAGGGCTCGCCCCGGCGTCTCGCGGCCCATGTCGGCGGCCAAGCCGTCGGCCAGGGCGCGCCACTCCTCCTTCGGGACCGCCGCGTGGACCCCCGAGTCGGCGAGGATCGTCACCTTGCGCTCGAAGTACGAGACGAACAGCAGCATGCCGGTCCGGTCGCGGGTGCGGAAGACCTCGTGGGCGATGAAGGCGGCGCCGGCCGCGGCCTCCACCCGCCGCGCCAGCCGGGTCCGCCCGGCGAGCCGGCGGCGGAGCGGCGGCAGGTGGGAGAGCAGCGCTCCGGCCAGAGCGCCCAGCGCGGTGGGCAGCAGCGCCCGCGCCGTGGTCGCGCCCCAGGGCGGAGCCACCAGGACCCAGGTGGCCGCGGCCAGCGCCCCGGCGAGGGCGCCCAGCGCCGCGCCCATCCAGGTCGCGATCTCGTAGCCGTCGCAGGACTCGACCACGACCGGGACGATCTCGGCTCCCGAGGTCGCCTCGGCCCGCGCCACCGCGGAGCGGATGGCCTCGACGTCGTCGGTGCTGAGCAGCTGGCGGCCCATCGGCTGGTCAGTCTAGCGTCGCTGAGGTAAAATTTCAGGTTCCGACCCGACAACCGCCCACCCGCCCCGAATGATCCGCCGCCTCCTCTCCGTCCTCGCCGTCGCCGCGATCGCGGCTGCAGCGCTCGCCGGCCCGGCCGCGGCCGCCAACCGCCGGGTGGTCGGCTGGGGCGACAGCATCACCTACGGCTTCTACGACTACACCTCGACGCCGCCCGCGAACGGCACCTGCTGGGCCGGTCCGAGCAACGACCCGCCGGAGACCTGCGGCTACGTCAAGCGGCTGAACAACCGGCTCAACGACCTGGCCGAGAACGACCCGATCTGGGACATCTCGGTGCTCAACCTGGGCAAGGGGGGCGAGGCGACGACCGAGGCGCTCTCCCGGATCGACCGGTCGAGCTGGACCTGCCCGTGCGAATCGCTCGGCAGCCCCTGTCCGATCAACTCGCTCAAGTACTGGGTGTGCAACGGCACGCTCCACCCGCACGACGTGATGGTGCTGATGGAGGGGACCAACGACCTGACCCGCAACATCAGCACCGAGACGGTCCGCACCGACCTCGAGCAGCTGGTCCAGAAAGCCACGGCGAACGGCCTGGACGTCGTCATCACGACGTTGACCCCCCGCCACAAGTACACCTGGTTCGAGTACAACTGCCCGCCCGCCAGCCAGCGCAACATCGAGGACGCCAACACGACGGTTCAGAACCTGAACACCAAGATCCTGGACCTGGCGAACCAGACCGGTTGGCCGCTGGCGGACGTCTTCACGCACTTCTGGAAGAAGAAGGCGCACGGCTTGCTGACTGCGGACTACCAGAACTGGCAGCCGATGCGTTGCGACGAGGTGGGCAACCCGGACTTCCCCAACAGCGGCGACCCGGTGGGCCACCCGGACGCCGACGGCTTCGACCTCATGACCTGGAAGTCAGAGGGTTACGGCCAGACCTACGACGAGACGATCGAGTACAACGTCAAGACTGCGCTGCCGCCGCGGCTGGCGCTGGCCGCTCCGGCGCCGCCGATCACGACCGGGACCCCGGCGACTTTCACCGTCACCCTCTACGACCTGGCGCAGACCGCCGACGTCATCTGGGACTTCGGTGACGGCACCTACCTCTACTCGCAGATCCCCGCCACCACGCCGGTGACCCGCGACCACGTCTACGAGGTCCCCGGCACCTACGTGGTCACCGCGACCGCCGAGAACTTCTACGGCTCGGAGCGCAGCAAGACGGCGACGGTGGACGTCACCGGCGCCGACCTGACGATCTTCCGCGACGGCTTCGAGAGCGCCGACACCTCAGGCTGGTCGGCCACCCAGCCGTAGCCCGGCCTTCGTTGGCGAGCCCGCCCGCACCGCCCGCCGCCACGCTGCGCCGGTGCTACCATCGCGCGCTCGACCGGCGTCCGGAAGGGCGCCGACCCGGCGCTCCCCGGAGGCAGGGCGAGGAGATCCCATGAAAGACGGAAAGACCTTCAGTGACGGGAACGACCCGAGGGCCGATCGCCGCGTCCAGGCGCCGGCCGGTTGCACCGCGATGGTTCCGCTTGCCCTTCCCATCTATGGAAGCTTTTCGCTTCTCTCCCGCGACCGGCGTGGCGAGCCTCGAAAGGCGACGAGCAGACCCCGGGGTCCCGTAGGAGGTGGGGGCCGGGCGAGCGCCGCGGGGACCCGTCCGGCCGCTCGAATCGCCGTGCTCGGACGGGAGGGCTCGCGATGAGCAACGGGGCTCCGCGCAAGTGGTCGGTCGAGGACTCGGTCGAGCTCTACAACATCCGCCAGTGGGGCAACGGGTTCTTCTCGGTCAACGAGAAGGGCAACCTGACCGTCCACCCGTCGGGTCCGGGAACCGACCGGGTCGACCTGCGCGACCTGGTCGAGGAGGTGCGCCGGCGCGGCATCTCGCCGCCGCTGCTGATCCGCTTCTCGGAGATCCTCAAGGCGCGCCTGGTCGAGCTCAACGAGGCGTTCCGGCGCGCCATCGGCGAATACGGCTACGAGGCCGAATACCGCGGCGTCTACCCGATCAAGGTCAACCAGGAGCGCTACGTCGTCGAGCACCTGGTCGAGGCCGGACGCCCCTACAACTTCGGCCTCGAGGCCGGTTCCAAGCCCGAGCTGCTCGCGGTGATGGCGATGCTCGACAATCCCGAGGCGATCGTCGTCTGCAACGGCTACAAGGACGAGGAGTACGTCGAGACCGCGCTGCTCGCCTCGCGGCTCGGCCTGCACGTGATCCTCGTGGTCGAGAAGTTCTCCGAGCTGCCGTTGATCGCGTCGGTCGCCGAGCGCATCGGAGTGAAGCCGTCGATCGGGGTCCGGGCCCGGCTGTCGGCGCGCGGCGCGGGCCACTGGGAGGCCTCGGGCGGCGACCGCTCGAAGTTCGGCCTCGGCGCCCGCGGCCTGACCGAGGCGGTCGATTTCCTCTCCGAGCACGGCCTGCTCGACCGCCTCCAGCTGCTGCACTTCCACCTCGGCAGCCAGGTCTCGTCGATCCGCAACGTCAAGGAGGCGCTGCGCGAAGCCGCCCGTACCTACTGCGAGCTCGCCAAGCTCGGCGCGCCGCTCGGGTTCCTCGACGTCGGCGGCGGGCTCGGCATCGACTACGACGGCTCCCAGACCAACTTCTCCTCGTCGATGAACTACACGCTCCAGGAGTACGCCAACGACATCGTCTTCGGCACCATGGAGCTGTGCGACGCCGCCGGGGTTCCCCACCCGACGCTGGTCTCCGAGTCGGGTCGCGCGCTGGTCGCCCACCACGCCGCGCTCATCGTGGACGTCCTCGGCGTCGGAGAGTTCAAGGTCGGGCCGTTCCCCGACGTCCTCCCCGAGGACACCCCGGCTCCGATCCGTTACCTGCTCGACAGCTACCGCGAGGTCTCGCGCAAGAACCTGCTCGAGGCCTACCACGACGCCGCCGGCTACCGCGACGAGATCCTCTCGCTCTACACCCTCAATCACCTCTCGCTGACCCAACGCGTCCTGGCCGAGGACATCTACTGGGCGCTGACGCAGAAGATCCTGCGCATGCTGCGCGAGCTCGACGAGGTCCCCGAGGAGCTGGAGGGGATCGAGCGGCAGCTCGCCGACACCTATTTCTGCAACTTTTCCGTCTTCCAGTCGCTGCCCGACTCCTGGGCGATCGACCAGCTCTTCCCGGTGGTGCCGATCCACCGCCTGCAGGAGGAGCCGTCGCGCCGGGCCGTGCTCGCTGACATCACCTGCGACTCGGACGGCAAGATCGACCACTTCATCGACCGGCGCGACGTCAAGCCCGTGCTCGAGCTGCACGCCCTGGGCGAGGAGGACTACCACCTCGGCATCTTCCTGGTCGGCGCCTACCAGGAGATCCTCGGCGACCTGCACAACCTGTTCGGCGACACCAACACCCTGCACGTGACGCTCGCCGGGGACGGCGGCTACCACATCGAGCACGTGCTCACCGGAGACACCGTCACCGACGTCCTCAAGTACGTCAGCTACGACCGTGACGACCTGGTCGCGCGCGTGCGCCGCGCCGCGGAGCGCGCGCTCAAGGACGGACGCATGACCTTCGAGGACTCGCGCCAGCTGCTGCGCGTCTACGAGCAGGGGCTCGCCGGCTACACCTACCTCGAGCGGGAGTGAGCGCCCGGCGCCGCTTTGCGGCGAGCTCCCCCGCTCGCCCGCGCCGCGGCGCGGGCGTCCTGCTCCATCCCACCAGCCTGCCCGGCCCCTTCCCGGTCGGCGACCTCGGGCCCGCCGCCCACGGCTTCCTGCGCTGGCTGGCCGACAGCGGCCTGGCGCACTGGCAGGTCCTGCCGCTGGGACCGACCGGCTTCGGCGACTCGCCCTACACCGCGCTCTCGGCGTTCGCCGGCAACCCGCTCCTGATCTCGCCCGAGGCGCTCGCCGCCGACGGTCTGCTGGACGGGGCGGACGCCTCGGCCGGCGCGGCCGGGCCCGGAGCCGCCGTCGACTTCGCCGCGGCGCGCGAGCTCAAGGAACGCCTCCACCGCGCCGCCTGGGCGGGCTTCGCGACGCGCGCCTCCGCCGAGCTCCTCCGGAGCTGGGAGGCATGGCGCGAGGGCGCGGCCGCGGCGGGCTCGTGGCTGGACGACTGGGCGCTGTTCGCCGCCTTGAAGGAGCGCTGCGGCGGCGGAGCCTGGACCGGCTGGGACGAGGGGCTGCGCCGGCGCCGGCGCCGCGACCTCGACCGCGCCCGCCGCGAGCTCGACGCGGCGATCGAGCTCCGGCGCTTCGAGCAGTTCCTCTTCCAACGCCAGTGGTCGGCCCTGCGCGACGCGGCCGGGGCGCTGGGCATCGAGCTGATCGGCGACGTCCCGATCTACGTCGCGCTGGACTCGGCCGACGTCTGGGCCCGGCGGCGGAACTTCGCGGTGGGGGTCGACGGACGCCCCCGCGCGGTCGCCGGCGTCCCCCCCGACTACTTCTCCGCCACCGGGCAGCGTTGGGGTCACCCGCTCTATCGCTGGCGCGAGCTCGAGCGCCACGGCTTCGACTGGTGGATCGCGCGCATCGCCCGGCAGCTCGAGCTGACGCCGCGGATCCGCCTCGATCACTTCCGCGGCTTCGTCGCCTACTGGCGCATCCCCGGCGAGCAGCCCACGGCCGAGAACGGCCGCTGGGTGCGCGGTCCCGGCCGGGCGCTGTTCGCCGCCCTCGCCGGACGATTCGGCGACCCGCTGCCGCTCATCGCCGAGGATCTCGGCGACGTCGACGAGGCGGTCCACGCCCTGCGCCGCGGCCTCCGTCTGCCCGGCATGCGCGTCCTGCAGTTCGCCTTCGCCGAGGAGGACAGCCTGCACGCGCCGCACCGCCACACCCCGGACTGCGTCGTCTACACCGGCACCCACGACAACGACACGTGCAGGAATTGGATCGCCACGGCGCCGGACGACGTCCGTCGCCGCGCCTTCGTCTACCTCGGGACGGACGAGGAGCGATTCACCGCCGCCATGGTGCGGGCCGCGCTGACCTCGGTCGCCGACCTCTCCATCCTGCCGATCCAGGATCTCCTCGACCTCGGCGGCGAGGCGCGGATGAACGTCCCGGGCCGCGAGGCCGGCAACTGGAGCTTCCGCCTCCGGCCCGAGCAGCTGTCCGGCCCGGCGCCGGGCGGCCTCAGCGAGCTCCTCGCCGCCGCGGCGCGCCGCCCACCGGGCACGACCGATCGCGCCGAAGATTCCTCCGGCGGCTGACTCCCTGCCGTCGTCTCAGGCCTTGCGCTCGCGCCAGGCGGCCAGCAGGGCGGTCTCCCGGCTCGCGTCGAGGCCCGCGCGCAGCTTGCCCCGGCGCTCCTCCGGCAGAGTCCGGAACCAGTCCAGCGTGTCCAGAGCGGTGCGCGCCACCGGCCGGAAGCTCAGCCCCGCGGCGCGGGCGCGAGCGTTGCTGCGGCTGCCGAAACCCGCCGTCTCGCCGCTCGCCGGGACCCAGACCGGCATGTCGGACCAGGGTTCGACCTTGTGCGCCGCCAGGAAGTCGGCGGGGATCCACACCAGGCTCGCGCCGGCGGTCGTCGCGGCGCGGATGCCGCACAGCAGGTCGGACATCGTCAGCTCGTAGGCCGGACCGACCGCGTCGAAGGTCCCGATCGTCCCCGCCTCGACCATCCGGATCGTCCACTCCGCGAGATCGCGGGCGTCGATGATCTGGACCGGGTCGCTGCCGTCGCCCGGCGCCGCGACCTCGCCGCCGCGGTCGAGGCGCACCGGCCAGTAGGTGTAGCGGTCGCTCTCGTCGCCCGGCCCGACGATCAGGCCCGGCCGGATCACCGTGGTCACGCCCGGGAACCACGTCTCCGCCTCGCGCTCGCTCGCCGCCTTGAGCGGTCCGTAGAGGGCGTAGCCGCTCGCGCGCATCGTCTCCAGGGTCTCCGCGTAGACGTCCTTGCCGGTGTAGGGCGCGGTCGCCGCCGTCTCGTCCTGCCCCGGTTCGGCGTCGGAGGCGTAGACCGACTCGGTGGAGATGAAGACGTACTGCTTCACCTTGCCGCCCAGGATCCGGCCGACGTCGCGCACCCAGGCGGGCAGCGACGTGGGATTGTCGATGCAGACGTCCCACGCCCGCCCCTTGAGCGCCTCGAGGTCCCCCTTGTCGCGGTCCCCGGTGAGCTCCTCGACCTCGCCCGGCCACTCCTTGGGCCGCCGGCCGCGGTTGAACAGGGTCAGCTTGTGGCCGCGGGCGAGCGCGTAGCGCACCTGGTGGGGACCGGTGAAACCGGTGCCGCCGAGAATCAGGATGCGCAGCGCGCGCGGGGCGCGGGCGATCCCCTCCAGGGGCGGCACCGGCGTCGGCTGCGGCGGGGCGTCCGGGTCGGCGGGAGCGGCGAAGGCTCCCGATCCTCCCAGCTCCGTGAGTCCGAGTCCGACCGCTCCCGCGGTGGCGGCCGTCAGCTTGATGAGGTCTCTGCGCGTCGTGCCCATGGCTTCCTCCAGGACGGCGGGGGCGGGTTCAGCCGCCCTCGCGTGCGATGACGAGACGGACGTGGCGGCGGCCGAGCCAGACCGCCAGGGTGAGCCAGATCCCGGCCAGCGGCACCGCGCACCAGGCGATGGCGGAGAGCCCGAGACCCAGCGCGCCGAGGCCGGTCTCGGTCCAGGCGCCGAGTTGGTCCCCGAAACGATAGACGAAAGTGTCGACGAAGGTCTTGGCCTTGTACTTGTCCTCGCGCGCCAGCGGGACGAAGAGCAGCTCGCGCGCCGGCCGCGAGAGCGCGAAGCTGCCGGCGCGGCGCGCCACCTGGACGACCGCGACCACCGCCAGCGTCGGCGCGACGCCGAGCGCGCCGAAGCCGAGAATCGAGAGCAGCGGCACCAGGCAGAGCGTGCCGCCGACCCCGATCCGCGCCAGGATCCGGCCGGTGAGCGAGGTCTGCAGCAGGAGCGTGAGGCTGTTCACCCAGACGTCCACCCGCGCGAAGTAGGCGACGCGCGCGGCGGCGCCGGCGAGCGCGTCGGCGACGATGTGCGCCTGCAGGAAGTAGAGGAAGGTCGAGCCGACCGTGTAGAGGAGCAGGAAGAAGCCGATCCCCGCCAGGTAGGGCGAGGAGAAGAGGCGCGCGACGCCCGACCAGCTTCCGCCGCCGATGACCGTGCCCTCGCGGCCCGGATCCGGAGCGCCGGGGCCCCCCATGCGCCGGCCCAGGCCGCGCACGCACGCCACCGCCGCCTCGAGCAGGAGCGCGCCGACCAGCAGCAGCGGACCGGGGCCGAGAACCCGCACCAGCGAGCCGGTCAGCGCCCCGCCCAGGATCCCCCCGAGGGTTCCGCCCGCGGCGATGAAGCCGAACAGCCGCTTGCCCTCGCCGGTGCGGAAGACGTCGGCCATGAAGGCCCAGAAGACCGAGACGACGAACAGGTTGAAGACGCTCGCCCAGACGAAGAAGACCCGGCCCAGCCAGATCCGTCCCGGCTCCGGGAGCCCCGCGTTCCAGAGGAGGAAGAAGACCACCAGGTGGAGGGCGAAGAAGCGGTACGTCCAAGGCACGAAGCGCCGGCGCGGCCAGCGCGCGACCAGGGCCGCGAACGCGGGCTGCGCCGCGAGCGAGACGAGCAGCGTCCCGAGGAATAGCCAGGCCAGGTTGCGCACGCCGCCGGCGACCCCCATGGCGTCGCGGATCGGCCGCAGCACGTACCAGCCCGCCAGGACGAAGAAGAAGTACCCGGTCGCCAGCGCCAGCGTCGCGACCTCGCCGGGCCGCACCTCGACGAACCGCCGCAGGAGGCGGAGAGCTGGACCGCCGTCGGGCATGTCCGGACGGTTACGCAGGTCGCGCTCCGGAAGTTGCGCCAGAGGATCCGGAAGCCGTCAGGGCCGGGGCGGGCCGGACGTCGCGAGGTCCAGGCGGACGCGCTCGACCTGCAGAGGATGACCGACGTCGCCGCCGAAGCCCTCGATCACCACCGTGCCGGTGTCCCGCTCCTGACCCAGGCGGACGCTCCAGGGCCGGGCCGGACCGCCTTCGTGAATGGGCGCCATCTTCGCTCCGTGGGCGGCCGCTCCGGCGACCGGCTCGCCGGAGCCGTCGTGCGGCCCCGGGGCGTTGGCGAGGACGTAGGTCAGGATCGTGCCTCCCTGCTCGGCGACCTCGCGCAGCGAGAGCGCCGCGAGCCGATCGGTCCGGGTGCGCTCCAGCGTCTTGCGCGCGAAGTCGACCGTGCGCCGGACCTCCTGCTCCCGGGGATCCGGTCCCTGGCAGGCCAGCAGTCCGATCAGGCTGGCGCAAGCCGCGGCCCGGGTGGGCATCCCTCCGCGCATCGTGGTCCTCCCCCTCTCCGGTCCGTGGACCGGGCAGATCGTAACCCGCTCCCCCGCCGGCGCGGGGCGACCTCCAGCGTGGGAAGATTCCGCCGGTGACCGACTTCGGACCCGAGCTGATCGGACTGGGCTGCGCCTGGTTCCTCGTCTTCCTGTTCTCGACCTGCTGCCACGAGGCCGCGCACGCGTGGTCGGCGCTGCGCTTGGGCGACCCGACCGCCTACCGCGGCGGCCAGGTCTCGCTCGACCCCCGGCCCCACCTCAAGCGCGAGCCGGTGGGCCTGGTCGTCGTGCCGCTGCTGACCTTCGCTCTGACCCGGTCCTGGATGATGGGCTGGGCCAGCGCGCCCTACGATCCGGAATGGGCCGACCGCTATCCGCGCCGCGCGGCGTGGATGTCGGTGGCCGGGCCGGCCGCCAACTTCCTGCTCGTCGGCGTCGCCGCCCTGCTGATCCGAATCGGAGTCTGGAGCGGGCTCTTCTCGGCCCCCGCCCAGGCGACCTTCTCGAGCGTCGTCGAGGCTCCCGCCGGGATCGCCTCGGCCGCCGCGACGCTGCTCTCGATCCTGTTCTCGCTCAACCTCGTGCTGGGGATCTTCAACCTCCTGCCGCTGCCGCCGCTGGACGGCTCGGCGGCGGTCCCGCTGCTCCTGCCCGAGCGCTGGAGCCGCGCCTGGCTCGGCTTCCTGCGCCAGCCGATGCTCTCCTGGATCGGGCTCCTGGTCGCCTGGCGCCTCTTCCCGGCCCTGTTCGAGCCCCTCCACACTCTGGCCTTGAACCTCCTCTGGCCCGGGTACCTCTACCGCTGAGACGAGCGCCGCCGAAACCGAAGAGCAGCGACAGAAAGACGGAAAGGCTTTCAGTGATGGGAACAACCTCACGGGCGATCGCCCTGCCGGGGCGGGAGCGCCGGGCTCGGCGATCGGTCCGGGTGCCTTTCCCTTCCATGGAAGCCTTTCGCTTCTGCCTCGCCTCCGACGCGGCGCCGTTCCCCGCCGCCCCCGCGGTGCCTGCCGCGGAAAGCCCTTCGGTGCGGGAGGACGGGTTGGCCGGATTCCCGTAGGGGGATGGGCCGGGGCCCGCGCCGCGGTACCATTCGCCCGTGAGCGCGCCCTCCCCGCCCGGACCCGACCGGCTCGGCCGACCGCTGGCCGACCTGCGGATCTCGGTCACCGATCACTGCAACTTCCGCTGCGTCTACTGCATGCCGCGGGAGGCGTTCGGCGCCGACCACCACTTCCTGCCGCGCGCCGAGATCCTCTCGCTCGAGGAGCTCGACCGCCTGGGAGGGATCTTCGTCGGCCTCGGCGTGCGCAAGATCCGCCTCACCGGCGGCGAGCCGCTCCTGCGCCGGAACCTCGACTTCCTGATCCGCCGGCTGGCGGCCCACCCCGGGATCGACCTGGCCCTGACGACCAACGGCTCCCTGCTCGCCCCCCGGGCCGGCGAGCTCGCCGCCGCGGGTCTCGGGCGGGTCAGCGTGAGCCTCGATTCGCTCGACGACGAGGTCTTCCGGCGGATGAACGACGCGCGCTTCCCGGTCGCCCGCGTGCTCGAGGGGATCGCCGCCGCCGACGCCGCGGGACTCTCCCCGGTCAAGGTCAACTGCGTCGTGCGGCGCGGCCTCAACGACGACTCGGTCCTGCCGCTGGTCGAGCGTTTCCGCGGCACCGGGATCGTCGTGCGCTTCATCGAGTACATGGACGTCGGCAACACGAACCGCTGGCGGCTCGACGACGTCGTGCCGGCGCGAGAGATCCTGGCCCGCATCGCCGCGCGCCACCCGCTCGAGCCCGTGGAGCCGACCTACCGCGGCGAGGTCGCCGGCCGTTGGCGGCTGACCGACGGGTCGGCCGAGATCGGAATCGTGGCCTCCGTGACGGCGCCCTTCTGCGGCGACTGTACCCGCGCGCGCCTGTCGGCGGAGGGCCGACTGTTCACCTGCCTGTTCGCGGGCTTCGGGCACGACCTCCGCGCCGCGGTGCGGGGCGACGCCTCGGACCGGGAGCTGGCGGACCGGATCGCCCGGATCTGGACCGGGAGGGAGGACCGCTACTCGGAGCAGCGGGCGGGCCTCGATCGGGCGGACGGGAAACGGGTCGAGATGTCGTATATTGGCGGCTGAGATCTTTCCCCGATGAGTTCGAAACTCGACCGCCGGCGCCAGAAGCGCGTGCGCCTTCCCGAGAGCCACGGCAGCCTCGTGGTCTCCCTCGACGGGGCCGTTCTGGACATCAGCCTCTCCGGCATGGCGGTCGAGACCAACACGAGACTCGCGCCGCAGCGCACGTTGATGCTGCGCCTGGGCAACGGCAGCCGGGTCCTGGCGCTTTCGGGCAAGGTCGTCTGGTGCTTCCTCCACGGCACGCGGGCGACCGTCTCGGGCGAGCAGCTACCGGTCTACCGCGCCGGCGTCCAGTTCAGCGACGTGCTCTCCCCCCAGGCGCAGGAGCTCGTCCGCTTCCTCGAGTCCCACGCCATCGTGACGCTCGAGACCCGGTTGTTCGGGCGCTTCCGCATCGCCGACGCGGACCCGGTGGAGGTGAGCTCCTCGTCCGAGTTCCGGGTCATCGAGATCGACGCCAATCAGTTGACGGTGGAGACCGCCATCGGCCTCGAGCCGCGCTCGGGCTGCGAGGTCGAGCTGCAGCTCGACGGCTCCACGGTCACCGCCACGACGACCGTTCTCGAAGCCCACCGCATCGCGGCCCGGGGCGAGGACGCCTGGCGCATGCGACTGGAGATCGTCGAGCTCTCGGACGAGGATCGCGACCGCCTGACCAAGTTCCTGCGCGAGGCGCTCGGCGCCGAGGAACCGGGCCCCGCCTGACCCCGCAGCGTAGGGAACGAATCCCCCGCCCGCAGCGGCCCAGTCTCGACGCCCCACGACAGAAAGTCCGAAAGACAGAAAGACAACAGCTTGCAATGATGGGAAAGACCCGGCGGGCGGTCGCCGCGTCTGGGCGAAGGCTTCGGTCGCAGCGAGAGATCCAGATGCCCTTCCCATCTGTGGAAGCTTTGCGCTTCTGCCCCGTCGGCGGCGCGGCGCCGTTCCTCGCCTTCCCCGCGGCAGCTGCCGCGGGAGGTTTCTACGTCCCGCTCTCCTTCCGGCGGAGAGCCGTCGCTCAGAACTTGAACAGGGCGTCGAAAGCCGCGCGCGCGCCGTTGGCGTCGTTCGGCTTCGCCTTCTCGCGCGCGAACTCCCGCCGCAGCCGCGGCTCGAACAGCTCGCACGAGTTCGCCTTGTCCTTGGGCGAGACCCGCGCCGGGATCTCCCGCCGGCACTCGAAACGCGCGCCGGTGTCGAACCCAGCACAGTTGGTGCAGGTGTGGAGGTCGTTGCCGCAGCTCGCGCAGCGTGCGTCGCCGGCGATCGCCGCGGCGACCGCGCTCGCTTCGCCGCAGCGGGCGCAGCGGAAGACGTCCTCCGTCGGGGCGCCCAGGCCGCGCCCGCGGGGAGCGTCGCGCGGGCCGGGACGCGGCGGGCGCTCGCCCGGCGTGCGCGGCCGCTCGCGCTCGCCCTTGCCGGCGCCGGAATCCTGGTAGCCGCTCTGTCTATACTTGCGATCCGACATGACGCCAGTCTACCAGCGGCTCGGCGGACTCGCCGGTCGCGGGCCGCGTCGGCTGGCCGTCCTCGCTCTGCTCGCCGTCCTGGCCGCGTGCGGAGCCGAGAGCGAAGCGCCGCGCCGGAGCCCGCCGCCGGTGCGGACCTGGCCGCTCGACGTCTTCCTCTCCTGCCGCGCCGAGCGCGCCGTGGACGCCGACTCCCGCGGCCGCCTGCTGGCCACGGAGACCGACGCGCACGGCTCGCGCGCGGTCCGGTTCGGGCCCGACGGCGGCCGCGAGGCGTTCGCCGGCGGCGACCCGGGCCGCGCTCTCGCGGTGCTCGACGGCGGCGACTGGCTGGCCCTCGCCCGGCCCGCCACGGCCGCGGAACCGGAGCGGATCGTGCTGGCGTCGGGGACGGGGATCGCGGTCCCGCTCCCCGGTCCCGGCGGCGAGCGCTACGTCGGTCGCTCGGCGGACGGGCGGAAGCTGTGGACGGCGCGGCCGAACCCCGACGGCGGCGAGTCGCTGATCGAGACCGTCCCCCCCTCGACGCTCGGCCGGAGCCTCCTCGACGCGCCCGCCGGATTCCGCATCGCCGCGATCTCCGGCGACGGGCTCCAGGTCGCGCTCGTCCGCACCGTCGCGCCCGGAGCCGACGAGGTCGTCTGGAGCGACCGCGCCAGCGGCGAGCGACGGCTGGTGCTGCCCACCGGCCCGGACGGACGCTTCCGGCCGCAGCTCTTCTCGGATTCGGGCCGGCGCCTCCTGATCGTCGCCGACGACGCCTCCGAGCTGCCGCGGCTGGAGTGGCTCGACCTCGGCAGCGGCCGCCGCGAGCTGCCCCTCGAGACCCCGTGCGTCGCGCTCGACGCCCGGCGGCTCGGCAGCTCGATCCTCGCCGATGTCGCCTGCGACGGCCGGCGGCGGACGGTGCCGCTCGAGGGCGACGCCCCGTGGGCGGGACATCTCCCGCCGGGCTCGCTGGCGGTCGCCGCGGTGCCCGCGGCCGACGGCACGTGGTGGCTGACGCTGGCCGGTCCCCGCTCCGCCCGCGACCTCGCCCTGCTACCTCCCGATCGGCTGATGCGACCGCTCACCTGGGGACTCGAGCCGCGGCTGGATCCGGCGGCGCTGGTCGCTCCGGAGTCGTTCCGACTCGTCTCCGCGGGCGTGGAGCTGCCCGCCGAGCTCTGGCGTCCGGTCGATCGTCCGGCCGCCGCGGTGGTGTGGCTCGAAACGGACGACCGCCCGCCGAGCTGGGGCGAGTTCCATCCCCTCTTCGCCTTCCTCGCCTCGCGCGGCGTCGCCGTGTTGCGATTCCGACCGCGGGGATCGGACGGCTTCGGACGCACCCTGCGCAGCGCCGGGACGGACGCGCCGATCGCCGCGGCGCTCGCCGACGCGCGGGCCGCGGGCGCCGACCTGGCGGCTCTCGCCAACGGCGCTCCGCTGCCGGTCGCCGTCGTGGGCGAGGGTGCACGCGGAGCGGTCTGCGACGGCGAAGAGGCGCGAAACGGTGCCTTCGTCGCTTGCCTCGCGATCCCGGCGCGACCCGGAGCCGTCGAGCTCCGCTCGGTCTGGGCGCGACTCCGCGAGCGCTTCCGAACCGTCGACTGAGCGCCGGAGTCGCCGCCGACCGCGTGCTATCCTGAAGCACCGGCGCGGGCATGGAGACACTCGGCAAGTACCAGATCGTCGAGAAGGTCGGCGTCGGGGGATTCGGGGTCGTCTACAAGGGCTACGACCCCTTCATCAAGCGCCACGTCGCGATCAAGACCTGCTCGGTCGAGGACACCGAGACCCGCCAGCGCTTCCAGCGCGAGGCCGAGATCGCCGGCAGTCTCCAACACCGCAACATCGTCACCGTCTTCGAGTTCGGCTTCGAGGGCGACACTCCCTATCTGGTCCAGGAGTACCTTTCCGGCGAGGACCTCGACCGCAAGATCAAGCGCAACGAGTACGTCCCGCTGCCGGAGAAGATCCTCTGGCTGATCCAGGCCGCCCGCGGCCTCGCCTTCGCTCACGAGCACGGCATCGTCCACCGCGACGTCAAGCCCGCCAACGTCCGCATCCTCGACGACGGCTCCGCCAAGCTGCTCGACTTCGGCATCGCCAAGCTCGCCCACCAGCCGTCGAGCCTGACCCAGGTCGGCATGACCCTGGGGACCGCGGCCTATCTGGCGCCCGAGCAGATCCGCGGCCAGGCGATCGACGCGCGCACCGACGTCTTCTCCTTCGGCGTCCTGGCCTACGAGCTGCTCGCCTACGAGCGGCCGTTCCGGGCGGCCGAGATCTCCGCCATCTTCTACAAGATCCTGCACGAGACGCCGGCGTCGCTGGCGGCGCGGGTGCCCGACCTGCCGGTCGAGCTCGACCGCGTCGTCGCGCGCTGCCTCGAGAAGGACCCGTTGAAGCGGTGGGCCCCCACCGGCGAGCTGGTGCACGCGCTCGAGAAGCTGATGCAGAAGCGGCCGGGCGCGACCACGCTCGAGTCGTTCCGGGCGCCCGGGGCGGCCACCGAGGTCCCGACCCGAATCGTTCCGCGCCCGCCGGACCCGTCCCGCGCCGCGCCGGCCGCCGCGCCGGCCAGCGGACCGGCGCGCCCCGCCCCCCCGGCGACCCCGGGCGCTCCCCGGCCCAGCCTCGACGACATCGGTTTCCACTACTCCGACTCGGCCTCGCGCGTCCAGAGCCGGTCGATGGCCGCCACGACTTTCGGCGCCGGCCGTACCGGCCGGGCCTGGCGCTGGGCGGCCGGACTCGCGGCGGCCGCGGCGGCGGCCGCGATCGCCGCCTGGGCCTGGAACCAGTACGCCCCCGGCGCGACCCTGCCGGCGCCGGCGAAGACCCCGCCGGCCGCCCGGGAGACCACGCACGCGACGCCGGCCGCAGCTACCGCCTCGCCGCCGGCAGGCGCGGGAAAGCGGCGCGGCGTCGCCCGCGGCTTCCGCCCCGGCCGCGGGCGGCACGACCGCGTCGACCGCCCCTCCGACCCCGCCCGAGCCGGCGCCGGCGAAGCTCCCCGAGCCCGTGGTCGAGCCGCCCGCGCCGGCGCACCTGCAGGTCGGCCCGGCCTGGAATCCGGCGCTCGAGATGCGCGTCGCCGGCCACAGCTACCGCCTCGACCGGCAGCGCCGGGTCGAGCTCGCCGCCGGTTCCTACGGCGTCGACTTCTCGATCACCACCCCCGACTTCTCGTTCCGCTCGGAGCGGCGGGTCCGCCTCGCGGCCGGCGAGACGAAGCGGCTCTCGATCCCCATCGAGCCGCCGGGGCAGCTCACCGTCCAGCCGCACCTCGGGACGCCCTCGGGGGTCGTGCGGGTGGACGGCGAGATGGCGGGCGCGGCGCCGCTGCGCCGGCGCTGGCTGCAACCGGGCGAGCACCGCGTCGAGGTCTTCCCCGCCACCGGCGCCGACGCCGCGCCGGCGGTCAGCCGAACGGTCACCGTGCACAGCCAAGTCGAGACGGTGGTGACGTTCGACGTCGACGGCAAGCTCGAGACCCAGGTCCGCGAGCGTCCGAGCAGCGGCTGACCGGCGGCCGCGACCGCGGCGCGCCGGGCGGGCGCCGATGGTAGATTGCAGCGCGTTCCCCACGCGCCATGAGCCCGTCCGGCAGACTCGCCCCGACCCTCGCCGGCCTCGCCGCGCTGCTCGTCCTGTCGGCGCCGGCGCCGGCGCGCGCCCAGGAACCCTCGACCGGCGGCATCGTGGTCGAGGACCTGCCGGCGAGCGCCGAGGCCACGCCGCCGCCGATCGGAGCCGCCGAGGCCGAGGCCCAGAAGGAGTACGCCGACGGCAACCTGCGCCGGGCCCTCGAGCTCTACCTCAACCTGGCCGCCGCGGACTCCGATCCCGCGCAACGGGCGCGGCTCGGGATCACCGCGGCGTGGCTCTCCTTCCAGCTCGGCGACCGCGACGCCGCCGCCGCCGAGCTCCGCCGGGTCCTGTTCGACCGGCCCGACGCCCGCTTCGACCCGACGCTGTTCAATCCCGACTTCCAGTCGCTCTACCTGGACGCACAGCGGGATGCCGTCGCGCAGCGCGCGCGCGCCGCGGCCGAGAAGACCGGCCTGGCCGTCGACGCCATCCACGCCGGCCGCTACGACCAGGCCCGCGAGCTCCTGCGCGCCGCCCTCGCGCTGCAGCCCGACGACGCCGGCATCCGCTACAACCTCGCCCTCGTCGACATGCGGCAGGGCCGCGACGACGACGCGCTGGCCGGCTTCCAGCGCGTCCTGACCGAGGCCCACGCGCAGCCCGCGAAGGTCTCGACAGAGCTGCGCGGCCAGGCGCTGGACAACGTCGCCGTGCTCTTCTTCGCGCGCGGCGACTACGAGTCCGCGCGCTCGTCGCTCGAAGAGTCGCTGGGGCTCGATCCCAAGGACGCCTACGCCCTGTTCAATCTCGGGCTGACCCTGCAGAAGCTGGGCGATGCCGACGGCGGCTGGGACGCGCTCCAGAAGGCGCGGGCCCTGGACCACCACGACGTCGACATCGCCCGGGCTCTGGCCCTGGCGGACGCCGACCGCGGGAAGTGGGTCGAAGCGGTGGCCCTCCTGCTCGAGACGACCCGGGCCCGCCCCGAGGACGCCGAGCTCTGGCTGCAGCTGGGCCGCGCGCAACGGGGCCTCGGCAACGCCGACGGCGCCCTCGAGTCGCTGGCGACGGTGGAGCGCCTGGATCCCGACAACCGCCTCGGCCTGGCGGCCACCGCGGCGCGGATGGAGGCCGAGGTCCGGATCGCGCGCAAGGACCCGAACGGCGCCGGAGCCGCCGCCGAGCGGTCGGTGAAGCTGGACCCGGGGGCAGCCGACGGCTGGATGCTGCTCGGCGTCGCGCGTCTCGACGCCGGCGACGCCACCGGCGCTCACGAGGCCCTCGCCCGGGCGCGCCAGATCGCTCCCGCGCGCGCCGACGTCGCCCACGACCTGGGCACGGCGTGCCTGGCGGAGCACGACTACTCCTGCGCCGAGGCGGCCTTCCGCAGCGCCGTCGAGCTGGACCCGTCCAACGCGGACGCCAAGACGCTGCTCGACCGCCTGGTGGCCCGTCGCGAAGCCGCCGAAGCCGCCGCGGCGGCCGGCGACAAGAAGAAGCACGGGGGCGCGCGCAGGCCGCCACCGGGGATCGACGCGGCACTGTCCAACGTCGAGTACGCACAGGTCGGCATCAAGGGACTGCGCGTCGACGCGGTCGCGGCGGGCGGAGTCTCGGAGCGCGCGGGCCTGCGCGTCGGGGACCTCGTGCTGCGGGTGGACGGCAAGCCGGCGACCAGCGCCGCCGAGCTCCTCTCGCGCGTGCGCGCCCGCCGCGCCGGCGTCGAGCTGGACGTCCTGCGTTCCGGCAAGCCGCTTCAGATCCGGCTCAAGCTCGACTGAGGGCGAGGTCGTAGGCGGCGCGGTAGCGCGCCGCCACGGCGTCCCAGGTCAGCTCGGACTCGGCGCGCGATCGGGCGGCGTCGCCCAGCCGGCGTCGGCGGTCGGGGTCGCGCGCCAGCGCCACGAGGGCGCGCGCCAGCTCGTCGCGCTCGTTCTCTCCCACCAGCAGGCCGGTCTCGCCGTCCGTCACCGCCAGCGGCACGCCGGAGATCGCCGAGGCCACCACCGGCAGGCCGCTCGCCATGGCTTCCAGGATGACGTTGGGCAGGCCGTCGACGTTGCCCGCGCGGTCGTGCACCGCGGGCAGGACGAAGACGTCCGCCGCGCGATAGAGACCGGGCAGCTCGTCGTGCAGCACCGGACCCGGGAAGTGCACCCGGTCGGCGAGCTCCGCGGTCGCTCGGCGCAGCTCGACGAGCAGGTCGCCGCCGCCGGCCAGCACCACGTGGGCCTCGGGCACCGCGGCGAGGAAGCCGGGCAGGACCTCCGCCAGCACGTGGAAACCCTTCTTGGTCGCCATCCGGCCGACGCCCAGGAAGACCGGCGCGTCGGCCGGGATCTGCAGCCGCGCCCGCCACTCGGCGCGGCCCGGGCCCGCCGGCGTGAACAGCCCGACGTCCACGCCGTAGGGGATGACCCGCGACCACCTGGAGTCGAACCCGAGCGCCTCGACCCTCCGGGCCAGCTCGGGCGAGCAGCTGGTCAGCGCCCGCGCCCGGCGCAGGGCGCGGGCGACCAGCGGACGCGCCCAGGGACGTTCGGCCAGGAAGACGTCGCTGCCGTGCAGGCCGACGACCAGCGGGATGCGCCGGGCGAGGTCGGCCGCGGCGACGCCGTTGGGCACGATCCAGTGGGCGTGGAGCAGGTCCCAGCGCCCGGTCGCCAGCTCGCGCGCCACGGCACGTCGCGCGGCGAGCAGGTAGAGCGGCGCCACCAGCTTCGAGGGGCCGCGGATCGCCTCGTCGGAGCGCAACGAGCGGCCGTAGCCGAGCACCTCGAACCGGCGCGGCGCGTAGCGGAAGCTGCGCGCCTCGACGCCCTCCTCCTGCCAGGACGTCGGGACCTGCGGGCCGCTCGGGAGCAGGACCCGGACCCGGTCGCCGCCGCGCACCAGCCCGCGCGCGAGATCGCGGATGAACGGCCCCGCGCTGTCGTGCTCGAAGCGCGGGTAGGTCTGGGTCAGGAACAGGATCGAGAGCGGCGGGCCGCTAATCGAGGACCTCCCGCACCGAGTAGCTGTCCGACCTCTGGAAGGTCCGGTGCGTCATCATCTCGGCGAGCAGTCCGGTGGTCAGGACCTGCAGCCCGGCGAGCATGAGCAGCACGCCGAGGAACAGCAGCGGCCGGTTGGACAGCGCCTCCCCGCGGAAGGCCCAGCGCCAGGCGAGCCAGGCGTCGATGACGAAGCCGAGCGCGAACGAGGCCATCCCGATGAGACCGAACAGGTGCAGCGGCCGGCGCGTGTACTTGGTGATGAAGAGCACCGTCATCAGGTCGAGGAGACCCTTGTAGAAGCGGTCCCAGCCGTACTTCGAGGAGCCGCTTCGCCGCCGGTGATGGCGCACCACGACCTCGCCGACGCGGAAACCGCGCCGGCTGGCCAGCACCGGGATGTAGCGGTGGAGCTCGCCGTAGACGGGCACCTGCTCGAGCACCTCGCGACGATAGACCTTGAAGCCGCAGTTGAAGTCGTGGAGGTCGACGTGCGCCATCCGGCGCGTCGCCCAGTTGAACAGCTTCGACGGCAGCGTCTTGGAGATCGGGTCCTTGCGCTCCTTCTTCCAGCCGGAGACGAGGTCGAGCTCCCCGGCTTCGAGCGTCTCGAGCAGGCGCGGGATCTCCTCGGGGTCGTCCTGCAGATCGCCGTCGAGGGTGATCACGATCCGGCCGCGCGAAATGTCGAACCCCGCCGTCAGGGCCGCCGCCTTGCCGAAGTTCCGCCGCAGCCGCACCAGCTTGACCCGCCGGTCGGCCTCGCGCGCCGCGCGCACGCGCTCCGAGGTGCCGTCGGTCGAGCCGTCGTCGACGAAGACGATCTCGAAGCTCCTGCCCAGTCCGTCCAGGGCCGCCGCGACCCGGCCCGCGAGCTCGGCGACGGTTCCCTCCTCGTTGAGGACGGGGACGAGAACGGAGATGTCGAGATCCGGCCGCACGGCGACGACGACGCGGGGCGCTGCGAGGGCGGAAGGGACGGTTTCCATCGGCTGGGCCGGGGCGGACTCGGGCGTGATCCTATCAACCTGCGTCCCTCCGGCCCACGCTCCTCTCGCCCGCGGCGCCGGGATGGGATAGCGTCATGGGCTCGGACCACCACGATCCACCTTCCATGGACCCGCTCTACCAACTCCTCTCCGGGCCCTCCAACTTCCTCCTCCGCGATCCCGAGGAGGTGCGCCGGATCATCCCCGACGCCGACCGGTCGCTGCCCCAGGTGCAGCGGATCTACCTCGAGGACGAGTCGGCCACGCCCCTGCTCGGCTTCCCCGTCCTGGCGACCTCGGAGCTCCGGGCGCTGGAGCGCGCCTTCGAGCAGTACGTGATCCAGGAGGAGGAGGTCGAGCTCGCGGTCCTGCAGCGCACGGCCTTCGACTCGCAGGCGTTCCAGGGCGCCTGGGAGCGCTACCGCCTCCTGCTCATGCGCGCGGCGGAGAACGTCACCACCGCGAGCTACGGCCGCAGCTTCCCGACCATCTTCTGGCTCTGGCACTCGGGCACCATGGCCCGCGTCTTCAAGGACACGCCGAAGCGCTTCCTGCGCCGCGACCTGACCGCAGGGCGCGAGCACGGCGACGGTCTGAAGTTCCAGGTCTACCAGAAGGTCATCGACCGGCTGACCAACCTCAACTACGAGCTCGTCCAGCGCCTGTCGAGCGACACCGACGAGGAGGAGGAGCAGCTCTTCCCGGCTCTCTTCACCCGCATGCGCGACAACGTGCTGATCCTCACCGAGGAGCACGTCAGCCCCAACCTCGCCGAGCTGAGCAGCTACTTCAACGGCTGTCTCCACCTCGACGGACGCGACTTCCGCACCCGGCTCCTGCGTGTCGTCGAGTGGTACGCCTCGCAGCTCGGCGGCGACCCCGAGCTGAGCCGGCTGGCGGCGGCCTTCGGGCTGTCGCGGACCGACGACCCGCGCACCCACCTGAACCGGCCCGGGCTGCTCACCTATCTCGCCGCCCGACCCGGCTACGACGAGGGCCAGCTGCTCCCCTCCAAGATGGTCCACGTCTGGGAGAGCCTCCTGGTCAAGCTGAAGGAGTTCGAGATCCTGCAGGCGCTGCGGCGCTCGATCGTCATGTGCGAGCGCAAGGGCGAGACCCTGCTGGGCAAGGCGAGGGCGGCCGGGCGGGCCGGCGCGACCGGCGAATGGCTGCACTTGTCCGCCGCCACGCGGCCGCTCGACTTCATGGCCCCCTGGGTGGTCGATCCCGTGGTCTCGCGCTTCGGGCTGATCTACGACATCTCGGACTTCACCGAGACCGTCACCGTGCTGCGGCGGTCGGGCTCGCTCGAGCAGGACCGCTCCTTCCGCATGATGTTCCGCTTCCAGCGCAAGGTGAACCGGCTGGCGAGCCAGCATCGCGCCAAGCTCGAGAAGTACCTCGGTGACGGCGCCTTCTACTCGAGCCGCGAGGCCCGCCACCTGGTCGCCCTGGCGCTGCTCATCCAGCGCGCCTATCGCGAGGCCCTCACCCGCGGATTCCCGTTCAGCAAGGGGCTGCGGGTGGCCCTCAACCACGGGCAGTACCGGCTGCTGCCGATCCGCATCGGGGTCGCCACCGAGAGCGAACGCTACGAGTTCTTCGGCCACGGCGTGGTCGAGCTGACGCGGCTGACCACCGGCAAGGGGACGCGCGATATCGAGGAGATCAAGACCCTCCTCGTCACCTACGGCTACCCCGAGACGACCGTGAACCGGTTCTTCGCGCCGATGAGCCGGCACAACATCGACGTCGTCGACAAGGACGAGCGCCAGCGCGGCTTCTACGCCTACATCAACGACAACGGCTCGCTGGTCAACGAGGGCATCGTCGCCACCGGTGACTTCGTCTCGCGCTTCGCCGGCGAACGGCCCTACGAGCGGATCTTTCGCCTGGTCGACGGCGAGCGCACCTGGATCGCGGTCAAGCTGGAGGTGCCGGGCCACAGCCTCCTCGCCGGCCTGCGCAAGCTCGGGCTGGCGCAGCTCAAGGGACTCGACAACACGCCGATCTACGAAATCGTCGACGCCACTCTGTGGGGGGACAACACCCTGCTCGAGCTGCGCGGAGGGAATCTCATCGAGTTGATCGAGCGGGAGTTTCGCGCCACGCTGGGGGCGTGAGATCATCGCCCGCGCCGGAGGATGCACGACATGAAAGCAGGGACCGCCGCCGTCTGGCAGACCGATCTCGAAGGGCTTCCCGCGCCGCGCCGGGGCAAGGTCCGGGACGTCTACGACCTGGGAGATCGCCTGCTGATCGTCGCGACCGATCGGCTGTCCGCCTACGACCACGTCCTGCGGCCGCCGATTCCGGGCAAGGGCAAGGTGCTGAGCCAGCTCACCAACTTCTGGTTCGGGGAGCTGGCCGGGATGGTCGACAACCACCTCGTCGCCACGGACGTCGCCCGCTTCCCGGCCGAGCTCGCGCGCCACGCCGACGACCTCGAGGGACGCGCGGTGCTCGCCCGCAAGGCCGAGGTGATCGCGTTCGAGTGCGTCGCCCGCGGTTACCTCGCCGGCAGCGGCTACCGGGAGTATCGCGATTCCGCGACGGTCTGCGGCATTCCTCTGCCCCGCGGTCTCGAGCGGGCGAGCCGGCTGGCGGAACCGATCTTCACCCCGGCGACCAAGGCCGAGAGCGGACACGACGAGAACGTCACCTTCGAGACGATGGCGGCCGTGGTGGGCGCCGACACGGCGTCGCGGCTGCGCGATCTCACTCTCGCGCTCTACCGGGAAGGAGCGCGACGCGCCGAAGCCTGCGGCCTGCTGCTGGCCGACACCAAGCTCGAGTTCGGCTGGATCGACGGCCGCCTCACCCTGATCGACGAGGTCCTCACCCCCGATTCCTCCCGCTACTGGGAGGCATCGGCCTGGCGGCCGGGCCAGGAGCCGGCCTCGTTCGACAAGCAGTTCGTCCGCAACTGGCTCGACGCCTCCGGCTGGGATCACGACTCGGCGCCGCCGGAGCTCCCGGACGACGTCGTCGCCGGCACCCTCGAGCGCTACGTCGAGGCGTTCCGCCGCCTCACCGGACACGAGCCGGAGAGTCTGTGACCTCGCGCCTGGTCTCGTCCGAGCCGATCTTCTCCGCGGAGAAGGTCCGCGCCATCCACGAGGCGCTCGACAACGAGCTGGTCGACGTCGTCTTCCAGCCGATCGCGGACATCCGCCGCCAACGGCTGATGGCTTACGAGGCGCTGGCGCGCCCGCGCAGCAAGATCTTCTCCTCCACTCCCGAGATGTTCGAGGTCGCCATCCAGGCCGGCCGCATCGCCGAGCTCGGGCGGATGCACCGCGAACAGGCGGTGCGCCGCTGCTCGGGGTACTCGCTGTTCCTCAACATCCATCCGCATGAGTTCGACTACGGCTGGCTGGTCCGGCCCGACGACCCGATGTTCCGCCATCGCTGGCCCTTGACGCTCGAGATCACCGAGTCGGTACCGCTGAAGTACTTCGCGCAGTGCCACAGCGTCCTGGCCGAGATCCGCCGCAAGGGGATCTCGCTGGCGATCGACGACCTCGGCGCCGGGTTCTCCAACCTCAAGTACATCTCCGACCTCGAGCCCGAGATCGTCAAGCTCGATCGCGAGCTCATCGCCGGCCTGGAGCCGGACACGCGCCAGTTCAAGCTCCTGACCTCGATCGTCGACCTTTGCCACAACATGGAGGCGCAGGTGATCGCCGAGGGGGTCGAGACCGAGCCCGAGCTCGAAGCGGTCATGGCGCTCGACGTCGACATGGTTCAGGGCTACGTCTTCGGGCGCCCCGCCGACCCGCCACCGGACCTGATCTGGCCCGGCACCCGGCGCTGAATAGATTCCGTCGCCGCTGCAGGTGACAGTTACGCCACATCTGACAGCCGGGCGCTCAGCTGTGGCGTAACTGTCACCCCGAGCGACGGGGTCGGATCGCCGCTGCCAGCTCGTCGATGGAGGTGATCTCGGCGAGCTCGAGGTCGTGGTTCCTCGGCAGCCCCTCCGTGTGGGTCACCACGGCACGCTCGAAGCCGTGGGCGGCCGCCTCGCGCAGGCGCGCCTCGGTGCCGCCCACGGGGCGGATCTCGCCCAGCAGCCCGACCTCGCCGAAGTAGACCGCGTCGGCCGGCAACGCGACTCCCGTGGTGGCCGAGATCAGCGCCGCGGCGACCGCGAGGTCGGCGGCCGGCTCCCGGATCGAGAGACCGCCGACGACGTTGAGGAACACGTCGCGATCCGCCAACCCGAGGCCGGCGAATCGCTCCAGGACCGCGACCAGGAGCACCACCCGGTTGGGATCGAGGCCGACCGTCATGCGCCGCGGCGACGGAAAGTGGGTCGGGTTGACCAGGGCCTGGACCTCGACCAGCAGCGGACGCGAGCCGGACAGCGTCGGCAGAACCGCCGAGCCCGGGGCGCCGCTCCGGCGCCGGCCGAGCAGGACCTGGGACGGGTCCGGCACGGCGACCAGGCCGCGCTCCCGCATCTCGAACAGCGCCAGCTCTCCGGTCGGGCCGAACCGGTTCTTCGTCGCCCGCAGCATCCGGTATTCGCTCTCGCGCTCGCCGTCGAAGGAGAGCACCGTGTCGACGAGGTGCTCGAGCGACTTGGGCCCGGCGATCGTGCCTTCCTTGGTGACGTGTCCGACCAGGAACAGCGCCGAGCCGCTCTTCTTCGCCACCTCGACCCAGCGGTTGGCGCAGTGCCTCACCTGGCCGATCGAGCCCGGCGGCGACTCGAGCTCGTCGCTGCGCAGGGCCTGGATCGAGTCCACCAGGATCGCCGCGGGCGCGGCCTCGACGCAGGCGTCGAGCAGCGTCTCGAGCCGCGTCTCGCCGGCGACGAGGATCCTCGGGGAGGTCGCCCCGAGGCGCTCGGCGCGCATTCGCAGCTGGCGCGGAGACTCCTCCGCGCTGACGTAGAGGACGTCGCGCCCGCCGGCCGCCAGGCGTTCGGCGAGCTGTAACAGGAGCGTCGACTTGCCGATGCCCGGCTCGCCCGCGAGCAACACCGCGCCGCCCGCCACGACGCCGCCGCCCAGGACCCGGTCGAACTGGGGAAGACCGGACGGCGCCCGGTCCACCTCGTCCTGCTCGACCTGGTCGAGCGGCGTCAGGGCGGCGCCGGCTCCCCGCCCGGCGCGCGTCCGGTGCGCCGGCGCGCGGACCTCCTCGACGAACGTCGACCAGCCGCTGCACTCCGGGCAGCGCCCCAGCCACTTCGCGGACTGGAAGCCGCAGGACTGGCACGAGTAGACGGTCTTGGGCGCGGCCATGGTGGGCGGGCGATCGCGGCGGCGCGACCTAGAACTTGGGCACCGATCCCAGCAGGTACTTCAGGTCGTCGTCCGACCAGGCCACTCCGGCACCGAGGAACGGCGTCCGGTACGACTTGACCAGCGGGTCGTCGTAGCCGCCGCGCACGTAGACGTTCTTCCACGGGTACCAGGTCGCGGCGAGACGCAGGTGCGGGTCGAGGTTCTGCTCGCGCGAGAAGTCGTACGCCTCGAAGGAGAGCCAGAGCTTCTTCGGCACCAGCCCGTACTCGACCTGGACGCCGCCCGTGCTCTCGATCAGCCCGCCCCACAGCACCAGCCGGCGGTCGGCGAAGGGGAACCCGAACAGCGCCGAGTAGTCGTTGCGTCGCTTCTCGAAGGAGATCCGGTCGGTGGTCGTCGTCTCGGTGGAGCCATCGGGGTGCGTGACCGTCACGGAGTCGGTCTTCTGGGTCACCCGTCCGCGCGGATCGGAGACCAGGTCGAAGCGGTAGATGTGTCGGCTGTCGTCGCCGTTCGGCAGCAGGTCGAGGCGGAACGCGCTGCGCGAGTCGTTCTGGTCCGAGAGGTAGAGGCTCTCGAGCGCCACGTCGAGCTTCAGCTTGCTCACCCGGCCGAGCGTGTCGCTCAGCGTGTCGACCCCTTTCTGGACGCTCCCCAGCGCGGAGATCAGCTCGTCGTGGGCCTCGTCGCTGTTGACCAGCTTGCCGATCGTGCCCTCGCCGCGGGCGATCTTGCCCGTGATCTCGTTGAGGTTGTCGACGGCGGTCTGGACCTTGGCCGTGACCTCCTTGATGTTGCCCATCGAGTCCTTGAGGTTGCCGCGGTTCTCCGCCAGCACGGCGTCGACCTGCCCCAGGACGCGCTCGATCTGGCTCGTCAGGCGGGGCATGTCCTCGGCCAGCGTCGAGCTGAAGCGTTCGAAGTTCTTGACCGTGCCGCCCAGGCTCTGGCGGTTCTCGGCGATCACCGCGCGCAGCTCGTCGGAGGTCTGGCGGATGCTCGACACCAGGTCGCCGAGGCCCCCGCCGCCGGCGCCGCCGCCCGAGAGGAAGCCTTGGAGCGAGTCCCCGATCTTCTCGATCTTGGCCAGCGCCTGGTCGATCGACACCGGCGACTTCCCGGGCAGGGTGGCGCCGGCCGCCAGCGGCGGCGCGCCCAGCGGCCCGGGATCGAGCTCGACGAACTTGTCGCCGAGCAGGCCGAGGTTGGCGATCGAAGCTTCGGCACCCTCGGTCAGCGGGACGTCGGTCTCGAGCAGGAGCGTGACCCGGGCCCTGCGCCCCTGGAGGTGGATGCCGTCGACCCGGCCCACGCGCACGCCGGCGACCCGGACCGCGGCCTTGTCGTCGAGACCCTGGACCGATTCGAAGACCGCGTCGACCCTCCGGCCCTCGGGGCCGAACAGGCGCCAGTCCTCGACCCTCAGGATGAGCCACCCCAGCAGCGCCAGCGCGGCGGTCATGAAGAGTCCGACCTTGACGGTTTGCGGCATTGCCATCTCTCCTCCGGTCCGATTCCCGGTCTACTCCGTCAGCGGGCCGCTGGCGAGGCCCTGGATGAACTGCTGGACGCGCGGGTCGTCGAGCCGGCGGAACTCCTCCGGCGGCGCCTCGGCGACGATCTTCCCCCGGTGCAGGAGCGCGATGCGATCGGCGATCCGGAAGGCGCTGTCCATGTCGTGGGTGATGGTCACCGCCGTCGAGCTCAGCTTCTCCTGGAGCTCGAGGATGACCTCGTCGATGACCGCCTTGATCACCGGGTCGAGACCCGTCGTCGGCTCGTCGAACAACAGGATGCGCGGCTCGAGGGCGATCGCGCGCGCGAAGCCCACCCGGCGGCGCATGCCGCCGGACAGCTCGGCCGGCATCTTCCCGCCCGCGCCCTCGAGATGCACCATGTCGAGGCACTCGGTCACGCGCCCGGCGATCCGTTCCCGCGCCCACTTGGCGCGGCGCAGCGGGAACGCCACGTTCTCCCACACCGACATCGAGTCGAACAGCGCGCCCTCCTGGAACGCCATCCCGAAGCGGCGCCGGAACGAGGTCAGCTCCGGTCCGTCGAGGCTGCCCAGCTCGACCCCGTCGACCTCGACCGTCCCCTCGTCGGGGCGCATCAGCCCGATCATGTGCTTGAGCAGGACGCTCTTGCCGGCCCCCGAGCCGCCCAGGACCACGACCGAGTCCCCCTCGTGGACGTCGAAGTCCAGGTGGTCGAGGACGACCTTGCCGTCGAAGCTCTTGGTGATCCCGCGCAACCGGATCTTGACCGCGGCCCGCGGCGCGCTCGGAGACGGGTTCGGGGTCGGCGGAGCCGGCATCAGAACAGGATCTTGGTCAGGAAGAAGTCGGCGATCAGGATCGAGATCGAAGCCATGACGACCGCGCGCGTCGTGGCGCGACCGACGCCCTCGGCGCCGCCGCGGGTGTGGTAGCCCTTCTGGCAGCCGACCACCGAGACGATGAGTCCGAAAACGGCGGCCTTGATCAGGCCCGAGGTCACGTCCTCGACGTCCATGTAACGGAAAGTGTTCTGGACGTAGGTCACCGGATTGGCGCCGAAGTAGACGACCGAGATCAGGTACCCGCCCACGATTCCGACGACGTCGCCGATCACGATCAGGAGCGGCAGCGTGATCACCGTCGCCCAGACCCGCGGCACGACCAGGTAGTGCACCGGGTCGGTGGCGAAGACTTCGAGCGCGTCGATCTGCTCGGTGACGCGCATGGTGCCGATCTCGGCACCCATCGCGGAGCCGCAGCGGCCGGCGATCAGCAGCGACGAGATGACCGGGGAGAGCTCGCGCACCATCGACAGCGCGACCAGCGAGCCGACGAACCCCTCGGCGCCGAACCGGCGCAGCGTGGAGAAGGTCTGGAGCGAGAAGACCATCCCGGTGAACAGCGCGGTGAGCAGCACGACGGGCAGCGAGTCGACCCCGACCCGGACCATCTGGCGCAGCAGCTGGCGCAGGTCGTACGGCGGACGCGGGGTCCAGAGCAGGACCCGGCCGAGGATCTCGAAGAAGCGGCCGACCTCGGTGAAGAAGGCTTCCAGAGTGCCGGGCAGACGGATCATCCGCTCTCCGTGACGGTCTCGCGCGCGCGGCGTCCGGCGCGCGCCGCCGCGCCGCCGGGGTCGCCCGTCTCCCGCCGGGGCAGGCGCAGGCCGAAGTGGCAGAGCACCTCGTAGACCAGCCTCCCGGAGCGCTCCGCCAGCTCCACCGCGTCGACGCGGTCGTCGCCGTCGCGTCCGAGCAGCGTGACGACCTCGCCGACCTCGCCGCCCGTCGCGGTCAGGTCGAGCAGGACGAGGTCCATGCTCACCGCTCCGGCGAGCGGCACCCGCCGGCCGCGGATCAGGGCCTCGGCGCTGCCGTTGGCGCGCCAAGGGTAGCCGTCCGCGTAGCCCACCGGGACGACGCCGACCCGGCTCGGGCGCGTCGCCGTCCAGCGTCCGCCGTACCCGGCGCGGGTCCCGGGCTCGACCTCCCGCACCTGCACCAGCTCGGCGCGCACGGACATCACGGGCTCGAGCTCCGAGCCGACGCCCGCGGGGCCGGCGCCGTAGAGCGCGAGCCCGACCCGGACCAGGTCGTGGCGGGTGCCGGCCAGCCGCAGCGCGCCGTCGCTGTTGGCCAGGTGGACGGCGATCCGGTCGCGCTCCGTGGCGGTGTAGCCCGCGCCGTCCAGCGCCGCGAGGAGCTCGCCGAACCGCGCCATCTGGCGCTCGTTGGCCGGGCTCTCCGGGCGGTCGGCCTCGGCCAGGTGCGACATCAGGCCGGCCAGGGCCAGGAACTCCGATCGGCGCACGCGCGCCAGCACCGCCGGCGCCGCCGCGGTGGGCAGCCCCAGCCGGGTCATGCCGGTGTCGAATTTCAGGTGCAGGTCGATCCTCCGTCCGCGCGCCCCGGCTTCGGCCTCGAGGCGGTCGAGTTGGTCGAGCCCCGAGACCGCAGGGACCAGTCCGAAGTCGAACAGCTCGCCCACGGCGCCGGCCGGCGTCGGCGAGAGGACGAGGATCGGCGAGCGGATCCCGGCCCGGCGCAGCTCGACGCCCTCCTCGACCAGGGCCACGGCGAAGCCGGCGGCGCCCAGCGGCTCGAGGACCCGGGCGACCGCCACGCCGCCGTGGCCGTAACCGTCCGCCTTGACCACCGGCAGCACCCGCGCCGGCGCCACGGCGGCGGCGACCCGCCCGAAATTGCGCGCCAGCGCGCCCAGGTCGATCTCGACCCAGGCGCGCCGGAGCAACGACCCGGCGCCCTCGGAGTCAGTCAATCGGTGCCTCTCGGCCGGGCGCCGCTCGGCTCAGGAAACGGGTGGTCTCGCCGAAGAAGACGAGATCCACGCTGCCGGTCTCGCCGTTCCGGTTCTTGGCCAGGATCAGCTCCGCCTCCCGGGGGTCGGCCTCCTCGTTGTAGACCACGTCGCGGTAGACGAAGAGGACCAGGTCGGCGTCCTGCTCGATCGCACCCGACTCGCGCAGGTCGGAGAGCTGCGGGCGGTGGTCGCTGCCGCGCCGTTCCGGTTGCCGCGACAGCTGCGACAGCAGGACGACGGGGATGTCGAGCTCCTTGGCGAGCTGCTTGAAGGAGCGCGTGATCGCCGCGATCTCGAGGTTGCGGTTCTCGAACCGGCCGCCGGCCTGCATCAGCTGCAGGTAGTCGATGACCAGGACGGCGATGTCCTTCTCCGCCTTGAGCCGCCGCGCCTTGGACGCGACCTCGAGGATCGACGGGGCCGCGGCGTCGTCGATGTAGAGCGGCGAGCGGCTGATGGCCTTCATCGTGTCGATCAGCTTCACCGCCTCGGCCTGGGAGTACAGGCCCGAGCGGAGCTTCGAGAAGTTGACCCCCGACTCGGCCGCGAGAATGCGCAGCGCCAGCTCCTGCTGTCCCATCTCGAGCGAGAAGATGCCGACGGTGCGCTGCAGCCGGATGGCGACGTGCTGCGCGACGTTGAGCGCGAAGGTCGTCTTGCCCATCCCCGGCCGTCCCGCGACGATGATCAGCGAGCCGCGCCCCAGGCCGTGGCTCATGCGGTCGAGATCGAGGAAGCCGGAGGAGACCCCCGTCAGGCCCTTTCCGGGGCTCTCCTCGAGCATCTCGAGGGTCTCCTCGAGGATGCGGGCCAGCGGCACGAAGCCGCGCCGGATCGCCTCCTCGCCGAGCGAGAGCACGGCCTGCTCGGCCCGCGCCAGGGCGGCCGGAGCGTCCGTTCCGCCGTCGAAGCAGTCGCGCATGACCTCGCGGCAGACGTCGATCAGCCGGCGGCGCACCGAGCGCTCCTTGACGATCTCGACGTAGGAGTCGAAGCGTCCGAGGTCGGGCAGGTCGACGTCCAGACCGGCGAGATAGGCCAGGCCGCCGATGCTCTCCAGCTCACCCTTCTGCTCGAGGTGCGCCTGGAGGGTGCGCAGGTCGATCGAGCTGCCCTCCTCCTGGAGCTGGATCATCGCGGCGTAGATCGCGCGGTGACGCTCGGGCAGGAAGTCGTCGGCCCGGAGACGCCCGGCCACCGCCGCCAGCAGGCGGGGATCGAGGAGGACCGCGGCGAGCACCGCGCGCTCGGATTCCTCGCTCTGCGGCAGCCCGCGCTCGGGCGTCAGGACGTCCAGCAAGCCGTCTCCCTCCCGTGGCGGTCCGCGAGCATCTTTGCCGACATCTCCGGGGTGCATCCTAATGCCTCCCGGCCCCGCGCCGGCTCCCCCCCGCCCCGACGGGGGTCGGATCCGCCCGCCCGCGGGCGAGGGGCGGCCACCGCCACGAGACGTGCCGGGGCCCGCGGGAACCACCTACGCTGCTCGCTGAGACAGCGACCGTGAGCCGCTCCTACCGCAACGTCCCACGCTTCGAGCGCCTCGCTCGCGTCGCGGGCGGAGGGCTGTTCCTCGCGCTGGCCTGCATCCGGCTCCTGCCGGAGTCCTATCCGGCCGCCGCCGTGCTGCTCGGCGTCGTCCTGGTGGCGACCGGCCTGGCCGGCTGGTGCCCTCTCTACGCCGTCCTCAAAGCCGGCACCCGCCGACCCTGAACGCGCGTCCGAAGACCTCGTTCCCGCTCGCCTCTCATCCTTCCCACGCGGGAACCACGCTGCGGGTCGATGTTGCCGTAGCACCGGCCCCGGGTAGGCTTTCCCATCACTGAAAGCCTCTGTCCCGCCCGGGCTCGACGGTGTCCGGATCGCCGTGGAGGCGCGGTCCTTGCTATCCTGGGGCCGATCCCGAATGTCCCTCACGCGCCTGAAATGGGCGGCCCTCCTCGGCCTCGCGGCTTACGTCGTCCTGCTGGACGCGATCCGCGTCCGGCTCCTGCCCCAGCTCCAGGGTCCCGACGCCCGCTTGCTGATGGACGCCCTGGTGCTGCTCGGCGCCCTGTTCCTGCTCGGTGTCGTCTTCCACTTCATCGAGCGCCTGCACTCGCGGCTCGAAGAGCGCAACGCCGAGCTGCTCGCCCTGCACCGGGCCGCGATCGACATCTCGGGCGAGCTCGACCTCGACACGGTGCTCCAGAAGGTCGTCGACGGCGCCCGCCAGCTGCTCGGCGCCCGCTACGGCGCGCTCGCCGTCTACGACTCCTCCGGCCGCATCGAGTCCTTCTCGACCAGCGGGATGTCACAGGAGCAGCGCGACCGGATCGGGACGCCGCCGGTCGGCCGGGGACTGCTCGGCATCGTGCTGCACGAGGGGGAGTCGCTGCGGGTGGGGGACCTCTCCCACCACCCGAAGTCGGCCGGATTCCCGCCCCACCATCCCCCGATGTCGTCGCTGCTCGCCGTGCCGATCCTGTGCACCGCGCCGTTCCGCGGCAATCTCTACCTGTCCGAGAAGCTGGCGGCGGTGGAGTTCGACGCCGAGGACGAGGAGACCCTCAAGCGCTTCGCCACCCAGGCGGCGCTGGCGGTCGACGCCGCCTACCTCCACGTCAGCCTGCGCAGCCTCGCGGTCGCGGAGGAGCGGCTGCGCATCGCGCACGAGATGCACGACGGCATGGCCCAGGTGCTGGCTTCGGTCAACGCCACCGCCCAGGCGATCCGGGAGTACATGCGCGCCGGACGCATCGAAGAGGCCACGGTGCAGCTGGACCGCCTCGCGGGCGCGGCGCGAGAGGTCTACACCGACGTACGCGAAGGGATCCTGGCGTTGCGCGCCGCCGGACAGACGGACCGCGCGATCTCCGAGATCTTGCGCGACTTCGTCTCCCAGTGGCAGGACCAGACGGGCCTCGAGGCCCGGGTCGAGGTCGAAGAAGGGATCCTCCTCGCCTCCGACGCCGAGCTCCAGGTCGTGCGCATCGCGCAGGAGGCCCTGTCCAACGTCCGCAAGCACGCCCGCGCCCGGGCGGTCGAGGTCCGTCTCCAGGGCGACGACGGCGAGCTCTGCCTGGAGGTCGCCGACGACGGGCGCGGCTTCGACCCGGCGGCGGTGGGATCTTCCGGCGCCCCCCGGTTCGGCCTGGCGACGATGCGCGAACGCGCCCAGGCGATCGGCGGCCGGCTGACCATCGACAGCGCGCCGGCGACCGGGACCCGGATCCGGTTGCTCGTCCCCCTGCGCCGATCCGATACGATGTCCTCAGGGGGAACACCGACATGAAGCTCGTCATCGCCGATGACCATGCACTCTTCCGCGAGAGTCTCAAGAGCCTGCTCGGGGCGCGCGGCCACGAGGTGTTGGCGGAAGCGCGCAACGGCCGCGAGGCGGTCGCCATGGCGCACCGCTTCAAGCCCGACGTCGTGCTCATGGACCTCGCCATGCCGGAGCTCGACGGTCTGGCCGCCACGCGGTTGATCGCCGCCGACCTGCCCGGCGTCCGGGTGGTGGTGCTGACCGCCTCGGACGACGACCAGAACCTGTTCGAAGCGGTCAAGTCGGGCGCCCACGGCTACCTGCTGAAGAACCTCGACGCCGAGGATTTCTTCGCCCAGCTCGAAGGCGTGGCACGCGGCGAGCCGGCGCTGACGCCGGCGCTGGCGCGCAAGCTGATGAAGGAGTTCGCCAAGCCGCTGCCGGACCGGCGCGACGACCCGGACGCCCTGACCGACCGCGAGCTGGACGTGCTCCACTGCCTGGTCGAGGGGGTGACCTCGAACCGCAAGCTGGCCGACCGCCTCGGGGTGAGCGAGAACACGGTGAAGTTCCACGTCCGCAACATCCTGGACAAGCTCCACCTGCACAACCGCGCCCAGGTGGTCGCCTACGCCCTGAAGAACCGGATCGTGGAGTCCGAGCCCTGACCTGACCCCGCGGTATCCCCGGACAGAGTCCTTCCCGTCGGGTGGGAGGGCGTGGTCCCGACGCCTGCGCCTGCCGGAGGCGGCCGCGCCCGGTCACCCGTCCGAAGGACCTTCTGTCGAAGGGAAAGGCGGGGCTCCGGCGCGCGCTCGCACCACGCCCTCCCCCACACGGGAACGAACTCATTTCCGGAGCCTCCGCCACGTTGGCCCGAGCGTCGGCTTTCAGATCACTGGAATTCTCGGTCGGGCCGGTCCGGGGCGGCGGACGGAGCCACCCGGCCGGGTGTGGCTCGCGAGGACCCGGACCGCTAGGCTGGTCAGACGCCGGCGCCGCTGGAAGGCGCGGGCGAGCGACGAGGACGAGGAGGATGGCGATGAAGATCCCAGTTCACTTCCCGGGTGGCGCGTGCGTGACGGCCCGCGTCGGCCCCCACGTGGTGACCACGGATCAGCCGGCCGCCGGCGGCGGCAACGGCTCCGCGCCAGCCCCCTTCGATCTCTTCCTGACCTCGATCGCCACCTGTGCCGGCCTCTACGCCCTGCGCTTCTGCCAGAACCGGGAGATCCCGACCGAAGGCCTCGGCCTCGACCTGGAGACGCTGCCGGCGGGCCCGGGCCCGATCACGGGGGTCCGCCTGAACCTGCGCCTGCCGCCGGGCTTCCCGCCCCAGTACCACGACGCCATCGGCCGCGCGATCGACCAGTGCGCGGTGAAGCGGGTGATGCAGCTGCCGATGTCGTTCGAGATCGAGACCCGCGCCGCCGACGCGCCCGGCCGCCGTCCCGCCGAGATCCCCTCGGAGCGCTCCCTCGAGCTGGTCGGCGAGGCCACCGCCCGCGACGGCGAAGCGCAGTAGACCTCACCCGCGCCCTGCGCAGGGCGTGTGCCGGAGGCAGGACTCGAACCTGCACGCCTGACTAGAGGCCGGGGATTTTAAGTCCCCTGCGGCTACCATTTCGCCACTCCGGCGGGATCAGCCGGAGGATCTTACCGCCCTCCAGCGCCTCCCCAAGCGAAACCCGGGACAGCCTGGCGGGACCTCTGCGAGGCGCAATTCCCCGCTTCCCCGCCGCAGGCGGAACGCGGAGCGAATGCGAGACCGGAGGAAGACCGTCGAGAAGAGGAGCGGCGCTGGAGGCGACGGCCGGAATCGAACCGGCGAATGAGGGTTTTGCAGACCCTTGCCTTACCACTTGGCTACGTCGCCCCGGGGGTGTCGCTCCCGAATGGAACGGGGGCCGCCCGATCGCTCGGGCGGCCCCCGAAATCTAGCAGATTCTGGAGCGGGAAACGGGACTTGAACCCGCGACCCCAACCTTGGCAAGGTTGTGCTCTACCACTGAGCTATTCCCGCCCGGGCCGCGGAACGATACCCAAGCGGCTCCGAGGGTGTCAAGGCAGATCAGGTCGCCGGGAAGGCGTCCCGGACCAGCGTGAAGTGCCAACTGCCGTCCGCCGCGCGGTCCAGGCCGAGCACGTCGAAGCGGCAGGGACGGTGCGAGCGGTTGCGCGCCAGGAACATCTTCGCCGCGCGGGTCAGCCGCTCGCGCTTGCGCCGCCCGACCGCGGCGATCGCCGGGCCGAACTCGTCGGTCGCGCGCGCCTTGACCTCGACGAAGCAGAGCGTCTCGCCGTCCATCGCGACGACGTCGATCTCCCCCAGACGGGTGACCAGGTTGCGCTCCACGATCCGGTAGCCGAGCGACTCGAGGTGGCGCACCGCCGCCTCCTCGGCCGCCGCGCCCCGCGCGTGCGTGTGCGGCAGGTCGGCGAAGCCCTCGAGGCGGGGACCGCGGCTCATCTCGAAGCCCGGCGACCGAGTCGGCTCACCGGCTGCGCTTGAAGCGGGTCCCCTGCGGCGTGTCCTCGAGCACGATCCCCTGCGCCGCCAGCTCGTCGCGGATCCGGTCCGACTCCGCGAAGTCCTTGCGCGCCCGCGCCTCGTTGCGCTGTCGGATCAAGGACTCAACTGCTTCCACAGATGGACCCGAGGGCTCTGCCGACGCGGCGGCTTCCGCAGGAGCCCAGTCGATGACACCGAGGACTCGGTCGGCCCGGGCCAGGGCGTCTTCGATCGCCACGGCATCTCCGGCGTCGAGTGCTCCGGCGGTGATCGCCAGGTTGACGGTCTTCACGAACTCGAACAGCGCCCCGAGAGCCGCCGAGATGTTGAGGTCGTCGGCGAGAGCGTCTCCGAACTTCTCGAGGAACTCTCCCGGCGCGGCGAAGTCCGACCGCCCCGATGGGGCCGAGCCCGTCTTCCCTTCTGTGGAAGCTTCTGCCCCGCCCACGGCGTGGCGCAACCGATAGCGCATCTCGTCCACGCGCTCGAGCGCCGAGCCGGCGCCGCGGATGCCGTCGAAGGTGAAGTTCAGCTTCTGGCGGTAGTGGACCGAGATCAGCGCGTAGCGGATCGAGCGCGGCGACAGGCCGCGCTCGAGCAACTCGGCGAGCGTGAACTGGTTGCCCAGGCGCTTCGCCATCTTCTCGCCCTCGACCACGAGGTGCTCGGAGTGCAGCCAGTAGCGGACGAACCGCTTGCCGCTCGCCGATTCGCTCTGCGCGATCTCGTTCTCGTGGTGGGGGAAGATGTTGTCCACGCCTCCGCAGTGGATGTCGAAGCTCTCGCCCAGGTAGCGGGCGCTCATCGCCGAGCACTCGATGTGCCACCCCGGACGCCCCGGGCCCCAGGGGGAGTCCCACGAGGGCTCGCCCGGCTTGGCTCCCTTCCAGAGGACGAAATCGCGCGCGTCCTCCTTCTCGTAGTCGTCGGCGGCCACCCGCGAGCCCTGGCGGACGCTCGACGGGTCGATCCCCGAGAGGCGCCCGTAGTCCGGGTCGGAAGCGATCCGGAACCAGACCGAGCCGTCGCTCTCGTAGGCGAACCCCCGCTCCACCAGGCGCTCGACCAGGGCGATCATCTCGGCCACGTGCCGGGTCGCGCGCGGGTACTCCGTGGCCCGGACCACGTTCAGGGTGTCGAGGTCCTTCAGGAACGACTCGATGAACGGCGCCGTGAACTCCTCGAGCGAAACGCCCGCCGCTTCGGCGCCCTGGATCGTCCGGTCGTCCACGTCGGTCAGGTTCATCACCTGGGTGACCTCGAAGCCGAGAAAGCGCAGCGCCCGGCACAGCAGGTCCTCGAACAGGAACGTGCGCAGGTTGCCGATGTGGACGTGGTTGTAAACCGTCGGCCCGCAGGTGTAGATGCCCACCCGCGGCGGATCCGCCGGCTCGAAGACTTCCATCCGGCGGCCGAGCGTGTTGTAGAAGCGGACCGTCCGCGCCGCGCTCACGCCGAGGCCTGTTGCACGTAGGACATCTTGCGCAGGCGGCGCAGCGCCATCTCCTTGCGCAGGCCCGTGAGCCGGTCGACGATCAGGATGCCGTCGAGGTGGTCGATTTCGTGGCACATCGCGCGCGCCAGGAAGCCGTCGGCCTCGAAGCGGATGGGAGCACCGCTGGCGTCCACCGCCTCGATACGGACCCGCTTCGGCCGGTCCACGCGCTCGGTGAAACCCGGGATCGACAAGCAGCCCTCGTCGTCCGTCTGCCGGCCCTCGGACTCGACCACCCTGGGGTTGATCAGCACGTGCAGCCGCGATGCCGGCGCCCCCGGCGCCACGTCGACCACGGCGACGCGCCGCTCGACGCCGACCTGCGGCGCGGCCAGGCCGACGCCGGGCGCGGCGTACATGGTCTCGGCGAGGTCGTCGACCAGGCGTTTCAGCTCGGCGTCGAAACGATCCACGGCGGACGCCGCGCGGCGCAGGATCGGGTCGGGATAGAGGAGGATCGGACGAACCGCCATCAATCGGCGGACGCTAGCAGTTTTTCCGCCGCGGCCGCCACCTCGCGGTCGTGACGCTGGGAGCGCAGAGCCTCGAGCAGCTGCATCGGATCGGGGTTGCCGACCATCGCCTTCTCCAGCCCCGCGCGGTCGATCCGGACCAGACGCGCGCGCTCGACGACGCGGTACGACGCCGCCCACGGCTTGTGCTCGAGCAGCGAGCGCTCGCCGAACAGGTCGCCGATGGTCAGGACACGCAGCTGCACCGGCTTGCCGTCCACGGGGATCAGGACGGCCTCGATCTGTCCCTTGACCACCAGGAACATCCTCTCGATCTGGCTGTCGCGCTCGGCGACGAACTCCCCGGGCTCCCAGATCACCAGCGCGGCGCCGGCGAAGAGCCGCTTGAGCTGGTCGCCGGGCAACTTCTTGACCAGGTCGGAGCTGGCCACGCTCTCCCAGATCTGCTGCGCCTCGAGGGGCGAGAGGCGGTCGAGCGGCCCCTGGTCCTCCTGTCCCGAGAGCAGCCCCTCGATCGCCAGGACGCGGCTCTGCTCGAGCAGCTTGAGGCGCTGGAGCCGCTGCAGGCGGGCGGCGATCTCCTCGTTGCCCGGACTCTGGCGCTCGACCTTGGTCAGCAGGGCGACGGCCCGATCGTAGAACCCCTCGTTGGTGTAGGAGTCGGCGACCAGGAGGTATTCGTCGAGCGCCTTCAGGTTCTTGCCGGTCCGGACGTAGACGTCGGCCAGCTTGAGGTGGGCGTGGTAGTCGCGCGGGAAGGACTTGACCCGGGCCTGGAGCACCTCGATCGCCTCCTCCCACCGCTCGAGGACGATCAGATCCTCGAGCGAGTGGTCCGGTGCCTCGCGGGCGGACCCTTCCCCTTTGCCGAAGAGCTTCTTGAACATGAGCTTCCGTTCGGCCGGGATTTCCACCGCGGACGCTACCAGGACCGGCGACCGCTGTCGAGCCCGCGCGGCGCCGGCGGTCGCCACGGGACGGCACCGTTCCCTGGTCAGGACGCTCCCGCGCAGCGCGCCTCCGGCCCGGGCCGGGGCCGGGCGCCGGGGGGCCTGGCAAGGCCCTTGCTCCATCAGCTGGCGGAAGCTACCGTGGAGGAGACCAAAATGACCCTCAGAGCCCTGATCTGCACCGTCGCCCTGGCGTGGCTGGCGATCGGCTCCCCCGCCGCGGCGCAGGCTTCCGGCACGCAGGACGCCGGCAGCTACGACTCCCGAGAGAGCTACTCCTACGTCAGCGTCCTGGACGGCGCCGCGACCCTGGCCCGCGAGGGCTCGGGTCCCGGCGAAGACGCCCAGGTCAACGAACCGCTGCTCACCGGCGACCGCATCCAGCTGGCGAACGACGCCCGGCTCGAGATCGCGCTCGCCGACCACAACCTGATCCGGGTCGGGGGCGGAAGCTCCCTGGTCCTGGCCAAGATCGCCTTCTCGGGCGACCGCGGCGACCGCACGACCGAGATCGACCTCGAGCAGGGCGAAATCCAGCTCGTCGTCGACGAGTCCGCGCTCGGCGACGCGTTGCCCGAGGTACGCACGCCCACGGCCGACATCGTGATCCACGAGCCCGGCAGCTACCGCATCGAGGTCTCGGCGAACGAGTGGACGGAGGTCGTCGTCCGGGCGGGCTACGCCGAGGTCGTCACCGACCGCGGCTCGACCATCGTGCGCACCGACGAGTCGGCTTTCCTCCAGGGCGATCGCTGGGGCACCGTGGAGGTCGCGGCCGCCGGAGGCGTGGACGATCTCGAGCGCTGGTGCGACGGGCTCGACCGCACTGCGTCCGGCGCCGAGGATACGGTCGCCCACGTCGAGCCGACGCTCGCCTACCAGGCGGCTTCGATGGCCGGCTACGGCAACTGGGTCGACGTCGACTCGACCTGGTACTGGCAGCCCCGCGTCGAGACCGGGTGGAACCCCTACTGGAGCGGCCGGTGGTCCTGGACTCCGAGCGGCCTGACCTGGGTCTCCTTCGAGCCCTGGGGCTGGGTCCCCTATCACTACGGCACCTGGTGCCTGATCCCCGGCCACGGTTGGGTCTGGCGTCCCGGCAACGTCTACGCCCCCGCCTGGGTCTACTGGCATTGGGGCGCCGACTGGGTCGGCTGGTGTCCGACCGGCTACTACACCCACTGGTACGGACCGGGCTGGGGCAGCGCCGGGTTCCGGTTCGGCGTCTACGGCTGGTCGACCGGGCCGTGGGGCTACTACTCCAACTGGAACTTCGTCCCCACCAACTGCTTGCGCAAGCGCGACTCGCGCCACTGGCAGCGTCGTGGCCGCGACCTCGAACACGAGCTCGGCGGCAGGGTGCCGCGCGGCGTCCTGACCACCGACACCCGCGGTCTCCCCCGCGGCACGTTCGACCGCCCCGGCGTGGGTGAAGCCGAATTCCTGCACCGGGTCCGGCGCGATCCGAGCGGCGGCGTCCCGGACGTGACCGACTTCGTCGGCCGCAAGCGTGAGCTGCCGCCGGCCGTGACCCGCGCGCTGACCCCCGACGCCGGCTCGCGGATCCGCTTGGCGGACGTCCCGATCGTGAAGCGGGCCGACCGCACCGGACGGCTCTTCGACGACCAGGGGCTGCGCCAGGCAGGACGCGATCTGCCGGTCGCCTCGGTCCGCCCCCGGATCCCGGGCAAGCCGGTTCCGGGAACCGTCGCGGGCGGGAGCGGCGCTCCGGCCATCGTGCGGTCGGCCACCCCGCCTCCCTCGCCGCGGGTTCCGCTCGAGGCCTTCGGCAAGACGCGCGCGACCGACGCTTCGCCGCGCATCGGGGGCACCTCCGAGCCGCCGCGGCGCCTCGCGCCCGGCGAGAGCGTCGAGATCAACGCTTCCGGGCGACTCGTCCCGCGCACCGGCGCACCCTCCGCCGCCGCGCCCGGACGGCCGGTGGTCGATCCCTCCGGTCACCAGGGGTGGCGGGCGCGCGAGGGCTGGGTCTCTCCCGGCGTGACCGGATCGGGCGTCCCGGTGGGCTCCGGCTCCGCGGCGAGCCCGGGGACGCGCCGGGAGGAGCCGGTCCTGCGCGTCGTCGGCGGCATCCGCCGCACGGAGCCGGGCCTCCAGCCCCGAGCCAACGGCACCTACAGCCCGCCGCCGGCCGGCAGCCGCTGGCCGGGCGCGGGGAGCCCGTCGTCCGGACGCGTCGAGGTGCCGCGCTGGACGCCGCCGGCCACCACGTTGCCGACGACGCCCGCCCCGAGCGCCCGACCCGGCGCGGTGCGCCCGAGTTGGACGCCGCGTCCCTCGGCGCCGGCGCCTTCGGGCGTCCGCCCCAGCGTCCGCCCGACAGCGCCCGCGCCCCGGCCGAGCACGACGCGTCCCAGCTCGCCTCCGCCGGCGCGCTCCAGCGCCTCGAGCTCGGGGCACGGTTCGAGCCGGAGCGCTCCCCCGCCGCGGCGCGAGAAGCACTGACCGCCGCGCCTCCGAGCCGCACGAGACGGTGCTGTAGGATGGCCCGTCCGTGCGGCTCGAGTCCGTCTTCCGCGTCCTCTTCATCGTCTACTGCCTCGAGGCGGGCATGATCCTGACCGTGTCGCCGTGGACCGCCTCCTGGGAGCGGATGTTCCTGGTCGTCGCCGGGGGCGCGCTGCGCGGCCTCGCCGCGATCCCCTGGCTGCGCGGAGCCGTCGCGGGCTTCGGTCTGGTGCATCTGGTCTGGGCGTTCCACGACCTCGACCTGATGCTGCGCCGAGCTCCCGCCGCGAAGTCCTCCTCCTGATCCGTTCGTCACCCGCCCGACCGCCGATGCCGACCGACCGCTCGTCCGCCGTCTCGCGTCTGCCCCGGATCCTGGCGATCTCGGATCGGCCGACCCTGGCGCACGGGGGCTGGGAGCCCTGGTGCGCGACGCTGGCGGCAGCGGGGGTCGACGCTCTCCAGGTGCGGGCAAAGGAGCTCGACGACCGGGCCCTGCTCGGACTCGCGCGCGCCGCTCGCCGCGCCTTCCCCGCTCCCGGCCTGCTCCTGGTCAACGCCCGCGCCGACGTCGCGCGCGCGGCCGGAGCCGACGGCGTGCACCTGCCCGTCTCGGGCCTCCCGGTCGCGGCGGTGCGCCGCGCGTTGGGCGGCGGCCCGCGCCTGGTCGGGCGCTCGACGCACAGCGCCGCGGAAGTCGAGCGCGCGCGCGACGAGGGCGCCGATTACGCCCTGTTCGGACCGGTCCACGAGACGCCGAGCAAAGCTGGCCGGATCTCCCCGCGGGGGATATCCTCGCTCGCCGAAGTCTGCCGCCTCGGCCTCCCGGTGCTGGCGCTCGGAGGCATCGACGAGCCGGCCCGCGCCGCCGAGGCGATCGCCGCCGGCGCCCACGGGATCGGCGGCATCCGCGGTTTCCTCGACGCGGGGCGGGCGCGGGCGATCGTCGTCGCGGTCACGCAGACGCTGGAGAATCGATGACCACCCACATTCTCGGACTCGGCCTCGACATCGTCGACCTCGAGCGCATGGCGCGTCTGCTCGAGCGTCACGGCGAAGCCGCGGTGCGCCGGATCTGCCGGCCGCGCGAGCTCCGAATCGAATCGGGACCGGGCCGCGTCGCGCACCTCGCCGGGCTGTTCGCCGCCAAGGAGGCGACGATGAAGGCGCTGGGCACCGGCTGGGCCGCGGGGGTCGGCTTCCATCAGATCGAAGTCGTCCGCCGCGCCGGCGGGGCGCCGTCGCTCGAGCTCCACGACGCCGCGCAGCGGCGCGCCCTCGAGCTGGGCGCGGACGCCTTCCACCTCTCGATCACCCACGACGCGAGGACCGCCGCCGCGGTGGTCGTCCTCGAGGGCGCCGGGCCCGTCAGCGCGCCATGACGTCCGGGGACTCCGCCACCAAGACGCGTTTCGCGCTGCTGGCCGCTCTGGTCTTCGCGGCCGACCAGTGGACCAAGTGGTGGATCGAGTCCCACGTGCCGCTGCACACGGCGCGCGACGTGATCCCCGGCTTCTTTCAGCTCTCGCACGTGCGCAATACCGGCATCGCCTTCGGCATGTTCGCGTCCCGGGACGGCTCGATCCTCGCCTGGATCGTGGTCGCGATCGAGGTCTCGGCGATGATCCTCGTCGCCTCCTACTACCGGCGCGCACCCGCCGGGCACCGCAGGATCCTCACCGCCCTGGCCCTGATCTTCGGCGGCGCTCTGGGCAACGTCTTCGACCGGGTCGTGAGCGGCGGCGTCACCGACTTCCTGGGCTTCTACCTGGGCAGCTTCCGCTGGCCGGACTTCAACCTCGCCGACAGCGCGATCGTCGTCGGAGTCGGCCTCGTCCTGCTCGACTCCTTCCTGACGCCGGCGCCGCCGCGGGAAGCCGAAGCCGAGCGATGACCCCGGCGCCGCCGCGGGTCACGCCTCCGGCCCCCGGCCGGGTCGCGGTGCCGGCGGATTGGCAGGACGAGCGGCTCGACCGCGCCCTGTCGGCGCACCTCGAACTGCCCCGCAGCCGCGTCCAGGCGTGGATCCACGCCGGGCGCGTCCGGCTCGGCGACCGGACGGCGACCAAGCCGGGCGAGAAGCTGCGCGTCGGCGTCGAGATCGCCTGGGAGCCGCCCGCGGCGGTGGACGAACGCATCGTCCCGGAGGCCGGCGAGCTCGTGCTCCTCCACGAGGACCCGTACCTGCTCGCGCTCGACAAGCCGGCCGGCCTGGTCGTCCACCCCGGCGCCGGCCGCAGGACCGGCACCCTGGCGCACCGCCTGCTGGCCCGCTACCCCGAGTTGGCCGGAGTCGGCGGCCCCGGCCGGCCCGGCATCGTCCACCGCCTCGACCGCGGCACCAGCGGCGCGATGCTGGTGGCCCGCGATGCCGCGACCCACCTGCGCCTGACGCGCCTGTTCGCCGCGCGGCAGGTGGACAAGCGCTATCTGGCGATCGTCTGGGGCACGCCGCGGGGGCTCCAGGGCGAGATCGACGCGCCGATCGGCCGTCACCCCCGCGACCGCAAGCGCATGGCCGCGGTGCGCTCCGGCAGGGAGGCCCGCACCGGCTGGTCGCGTCGGGCGACGGCCGGACCGGTCTCGCTGCTCGAGTTCCGGTTGTTCACCGGACGCACGCACCAGATCCGCGTCCACGCCCGCGCCGCCGGCCACCCTCTGGTCGGGGACGAGACCTACGGCGAGCCGCGCTGGCGCCATCTGAAAGGACCGGCCGCCGCCGCCCTCGAGGCGTTCCCCCGCCCCGCGCTCCACGCCTGGCGCCTGGCGCTCGAGCACCCGGTGACCGGCGAGCCGCTCGAGATCGAGGCGCCGGTACCGGAGGACCTGCGCGAGCTCTGGCGGTCCGTCGGCGGCGACGACAGCGCCCTGCCTCCCCGCCACCGAGACGGAAAGACATAGAAACTCTTCTGTTCAAGACTGAAACCGGCGCCGCCTCCACCGCGCGCGCCTGCCGACGGCGGACGGCGCAAGCGCACGCGCCGCGAAATCGAAAGCCAAGGACTTCCAAATAAGGGAAAGACCTACCGCAACAACCGCCCCGCCTCCCGCCGACAGACCTCGACTCCGCGGACCGGCGAGGCGGGAGATTCCCCGAGGGGACATGCTGGCTTGCTGCGTGTCCCCTGGAGACGCCTTCGTCCCGCCGCGGCACCGGTTGGCCGGCCCTCGTGCGGGTGACAGTCATGCCACATCCGAGATGTGGCGTGACTGTCACCTCTCCGCCCCGCCTCCCGCCGACAGACCGCGACTCCGCGGACCGGCGAGGCGGGAGATTCCCCCAGGGGACATGCAACGAAGTTGCTTGTCCCCTCGAGACGCCTTCGCTCTGCAAGGGCACCCGAGAAAGTCGTTGGAGCGGGCAACGGGATTCGAACCCGCGACTTTCAGCTTGGGAAGCTGACACTCTACCAGCTGAGTTATGCCCGCCTGGCGAGACGGGGAATCTAGCCGAGCCCAGCCACCCGGTCAAGCGGTTGCGCGTCGCCGGGGAGTCGCTATACTGGGTTCAGGATGCAGGCTTCCGGAACCGATCGTTCCGACCTCGAGCGCGCCGAGTCCCTGTACTTCTTCCCGGACTCGCCGGTGACCGCGGGGCAGCTGCGTCAGGTGCTCGCCAACGGCACCGACGAACGCCGTGCCTGGGCCATGTCGCACCTGCTGCGCTACGCCGACTGGGACGACATCTGGGTCTTCGTCGACCGCGACAAGATCCGCGAGCTGTTCCCGCAGCTCGACCTTCCGGCCGGCCTGCGCGCGGCCTGGGCGCGCATCCTCAAGATCGAAGAAGTCGAAACCCGCGACCGCTGAGCTCGCGGGCGTTGCGTTCCGGACCTAGTTCGCGGGGTCCGCGGGCGGCTGCTTCGCCCGCTCCGCGATGAGCTCCGCGGCGCGCTGGCGGGCGAGGTCGATCACCGGACGGATCCGGTCCGCGGGCAGGAGGAAGATCCCCAGCGGACCCACCTCGACCTCGCCGCGCCCGAGCGAGAGGAGATTGGCCATCAAACCGGACGGGTTCGACATCGAGTCGCTCTTCGCCCGCGACATCACCGTCACCAGCACCCCCGCGGGACGCCCGTCGGCCGCGAAGTACGGCATCCCCATCTGCGTCGCGTTGCCGCCCGTGACGATCCACGCCGCGCGCGGCTTCTGGATCTGCCCGGCGACGCGGACGACGTCGAAGTAGGGCACCCGGTCGAACGTCGCGGTCAGCCGGGACACGGCGGCCACCTCGTCGCCGACCTGGACCGTCGCCGCCTGGCTGAAGTCCACCGCGGTCAGCGGCGTCGCCGGCGGCTGCTCGAGCTGGATGAAGGCCAGATCCAGGTCGGAGTCCGACGCGGCCAGGAAGCCCTCGTGCTCGGTCGGGTCGCCGTTCAGGTAGACCTTGATGTCGGTCGGGGTGACCTTCATCTTGTAGTTGCCGCCGCCCATCTCGGAGAACAGGTCGAGGAACCGGTTGGCCGAGAAGTGGGAGTTCCAGACCAGGATCAGGCCGGAGGGATCGACGAGGGCGCCCTGGACCTCCTCGGTGGACTCCTGCGGCTCGCCGCCCGTCTCCGCTTCCGCCTTGAGGGAGATCTTCAGGTTGACGATCGCCGGAGCGTAGCGGGCGACGAGCGTCGACCAGTCGGTCGCCCCGGCCGACGTGGCGAGGCCGAGCAGAGCCGCGGCGCTGACGGCGGCACGGGTGGCGAGGTTCATCGGGTACCTCCGGTGGGCAGCGTGAGCTCGGACCACTGCGGCTCGAGGAAGACGAAGTGAGTGCGCCAGCCGCGGCGGACGAAGATCCGGACGACCGGCGGATGGCGTTCGACGACGGCGGCCATCACCTTCTCGAACGTCGCGACGTCGTCGATCGGCCGGTCCGCGATCGAGAGGATCAGGTCCGAGGCGTCCAGGCCGCCCATCTGCGCCCATCCTCCCGAGGTCACGTCGGTCACCAGCACGCCCTTCTGGTCGCGGTCCAGGTGGTGGTCGACCAGGTCGAGGAAGGTCAGGTCGCGGACGCCGAACTCGAGCTCGCGCTGGCGCGCCGTGCGCGCTTCGTCGGCCGAGCGCGGCCGGGCTTCGAGACGGACCTCGAGCGTCTTCGACGCGCCGTCGCGGATCAGTCCGACCCGGACCACGTCGCCGATGGTCCGCGACTCGATCTCGCGCTTCAGGTTCTCGGCGTCCTGGACCCGCTCCGCCTCCACCGCCTCGCCGTCCAGCGTCACCACCACGTCGCCGACCCGGAAGCCCGCCTTCTCGGCTTCCGTCCAGGGATAGATCTCGGTGACGCGGAAGCCCCGGAGAGCGGGATCGCCGAGCAGGCGGGCCAGGTCGGGGGTCAGGACCTGGGTTCGAAGGCCCAGCCAGGGCTTGGGCAGCTCGCCTCCCCAGCGCGCCGACTCGGGCGGCGCCAGCCGGGCGACCGAGATCAGCCGTTCCTCGTCGCGGCGGATGTCGAACAGGACCTCCGGCTTCGACGATCCGTCCAGCGCGGCGGCCAGATCGCCGATGGCGTGCACCGGACGCCCCGACGCGGCGGTGATCAGGTCGCCGACTTCGAGCGGCGGCTTGGCCCCGGCCGCCGGATAGCCGGCGCGCAAGCTGGTCACCAGGAGACCCGACCGCGGCTCGAGCTGACGCACCAGCGCCATCGGCCCGGTCAGCTCCTGCGCCGTCGCGCCCAGGCGCCGGAACTCCGCCTGCCGTCCGCGCGCTTCCTCCATCTCCTCGGTGGCGACGCGCGTCGTGCGCTCCTCGCCGTCCCGTTCGTAGCGCAGCTCGACCGTGGCGCCGATCGGCAGCTCGGCGACCCGTCGGTAGAGATCCGGCACCTCGGGGAAGAAGCGCACGGCGACCGGCTTGCCGTCGACGGCCAGGAGCACGTCCCCGGCCTTCAGCCCGGCTTTCGCGGCGGGCGAGCCGGGCACGACCGAGGCGACCAGCGCGCCGTCCGAACGGCCGATCTTGGTCACCGGCATGACCGAGAACCCCAGCCAGGCCCGCCGCACCTTCCCCTCGGCCAGCGCCTTGCGCAGGACCTCGCGGGCGATCGACGCCGGGATGGCGAAGCCCATCCCTCCCCCGCCGAGCTCGTTGATCCCCACCACCTCGCCGTCGAGGTCGACGAGCGGCCCGCCCGAGTTGCCGGGCAGGATCAGGGCGTCGTGCTGAATCCACTGGGTGAACAGCCCGGTCGGCCCGCCGTCGCCGAGGTCGATGTCCTCGAGCTCGTTGCCGAGAAAGTCGGTGAAGACGCGGTGGGCGTTGGAGACGATGCCCAGGGTCACCGACGACGACAGGGTCAGCGGGTTGCCCATCGCGAGCACCGTGTCGCCGACCTGGAGCTCCCGGTCCGCGAAGCGCGCCGGACGGATCGGCTCGGCGTCCGCGGACCGGCCCGCGAGGCGGAGCTTGAGCACCGAGAGGTCGGTCAGCGGATCGTGGGCGACGACGTCGGCCTCGAGCACCTCGCCGGTGGTCAGCGTCGCGGTGATCCGGGTACTGTCGCCCGCGACGTGGTAGTTGGTCAGCACGTGCCCCTGCTCGCTGACGATCACGCCGCTGCCCGCGCCCGGGCTGCGGACGACGCGGCCGTCGGTGAAGCGCTCGGTCACCACGGTGAGGTTGACCAGCGCGGGGTAGACGCGCGCCAGGGCGGCCTCGACCTGCGCGGCTTCGACCTCGGGACCGGGCGCGGGCGAGTCTCCGGCGCCCGGCGCCGCGACCGGCGCCAGCGCGGCGGCGGCGGCCAGGACGAATCCGATGCGCGCCCACCGACGGCCGTTCCAAGGCCGCCTCCGGTCGGGATTGCGGACGGCCACGTCTCAGCCGTCCCCGTCGAGCAGGTTGCCCAGCGGACCCAGGATCGAGCCCTCCTCCTTGCGCCCGCGGCCGATGCCGGAAGAGGCGATCACGCGCGAGGCCAGACGCGCGAACGGCAGGCTCTGCAGCCAGATCCTGCCCGGGCCCGTCAGGGTCGCGAAGAAGAGTCCCTCACCGCCGAACAGGAAGGTCTTGACGCCGGGGACCGCCTGGATGTCGTAGTCGACCCGCGGCTCGAAGGCGACCAGGCAGCCGGTGTCCACCCGCAGCGTCTCTCCGGCAGCCAACTCGCGCTCGTGGAGCGTGCCGCAGGCGTGGACGAAGGCCCACCCGTTCCCTTCCAGCTTCTCCAGGATGAAGCCCTCGCCTCCGAACAGACCGGCGCCGAGCTTGCGCTGGAAGGCGATGCCCACGGCGATGCCCTTGGCGGCGCACAGGAAGGCGTCCTTCTGGCACAGGACCTGGCCACCGAGCCGCGACAGGTCGAGGGCGACGATCTTCCCCGGGTAGGGCGCCGCGAACGCGACCCGGCGCCGCTCCGCGCCGTGGTTCGAGAACACGGTCATGAACAGCGACTCCCCGGTCAGGACGCGCTTGCCCGCCGACAGCAGCTTGCCCAGGAAGTCGGAGCCCTCGCTGCGCGCGGAGCCGTCGCCGAAGATCGTCTCCATCTGGATCCCGGGGTCCATGTAGAAGAACGCGCCGGCCTCGGCGACACACGCCTCCTGCGGATCGAGCGTGATCTCGACGAACTGCATGTCGCCACCGATGATCTCGTAGTCGATCTCGTGCGCCGCGCCCGACGCCGGCGGGGGCGGCGGCGGCGCCACCGCGCGGAAGGCCGCGCCGAACGGAGCCACCGTGCCGATCTCGGCCCACGACGTCATCCCGGCGCCGAAGACGTGGGCCCTGCGGCCGACGCTCCCGGAGCGGATCCGCGCCAGGATCTCGGCTTCGGTCAGCGGACCCTCCTGGCGTCCGTCGACCGCCACGTACCACGTCGCTTCGCTCATCGATCGGCTTCCTCCACGGGCGCGCCAGTGTATCGGTCGCGACGAGGAGGCGACAAGGCGCGCGGGCTCACCGCGCGGACGGCTCCGGCTCGGGCAGCGCCACCTCGAAGAGGCTCGGCCAGAGCTTCCCGGTCAGGTAGAAGACCCGCCGGTCCGGATTCCAGGCGATGCCGTTGAGCACGTCGGCCCGGGCGCGCTCGGCCGGATCGAGCAGACCGGAGGCGTCCCACGCCCCCGTCACCTCCCCGCTCGCCGGATCGATCCGCACCACTTCGTCGCTCTGCCAGATGTTCGCGTACACCGCGCCGTCCACCCACTCGAGCTCGTTCAAGTACGGAACGGCACGGCCGCCGCGCCGCACGGCGAGGGTCCGCTCGAGGTGGAAGTCGACCGGGGAGCGGAAGGAGAGGAGAGCGCTGCCGTCGCTCTCGATCAAGCTCCTGCCGTCGAAGGTCAGGCCCCAACCTTCGCCCCGGTAGTCGAAGTCGCCGACCCGTTCGAGCCCGTCGAGGCTCCAGACGTGCGCCCGCTCCTCGCGCCAGGTGAGCTGGATCAGCCGCCGGTCGACGCGCGCCAGGCCCTCTCCGAAGTCCTCCGCCGGGAGATCCGCGCGGCGCAGCACGCGCCCGCTTTCGAGCTCGACCTCGCGCACGCTCGAGCGCCCGTAGAGACCGGTGCTCTCGTAGAGGTGTCCGCCAGCCCACAGCAGCCCCTGCGTGAAGGCCTCGGGGTCGTGGGGGTAGACCGCCAGCACCCGCACCGGCACCGCTCGCCCGGCGGCGCCGGCGGCGGGTGCGGACGGGTTGCCGGCCGGCGCCCGGCCCGCGCCGGCCAGGACGCAGCCGGCCAGCCAGACGAACGCGGTCGCGCTCCTCCGCAGCGGGGTCACCGGCCCGGCGCCTCGAAGCCGCAGTCGGCGAGGTCCGCCGGGAGCGGCCCGGACCGGTCGCCGATCGGATCGCCCGGCGGCTCGTCCAGCGCGGCCGGCGCCGGCGCCTGGGCCGGCGCGGGACGCGCCAGGTGCCGCCCGATCTCGGCGGTCAGGGCGGAATCGTGGGCGCGCTCGGCGGCATCCAGAGGGACGATCTTGTCGATCCTCTGCAGCAGGTCCGAGAGCGAGCTGTCGACGCGCGCGCGCACCCAGGGCGCCGCCGACGCGTCGCCCGAGAGCTCGATCATGCGGTCCACCGCGACACGCTGGACCACGCGGGCGATCTCCGCCTGCCGCACGTCGAGCTCCGCGGTCTCGGCGAAGACGCGCTCGATCAGCGTGTCGAGGACCTCGCTGAAGTCGGGCTGGGCCGCGTCGCGACGGTGGAAGTCCACCAGGCGGGCCGCCCGGTCGGGGTCGAGCACGGCGCGCAGCGTGAGATCCGCCGCGGTCGCCGCCGCGCCCAGCGCATCGAAAGCCGGCTCGGTGCGGGAGGCGAACTGCTCGCGGTTGCGGGCGAGCTCGGGCGGCCGGGGCAACAGCACCCGCAGGACCTCCTCCGGGATGTCGAGGCGGGCCGGCGCCAGGGTGTCCAGCACGGCGGCCAGCGCCTGACGCTGGCGCTCCGCGGCGATCGGGCGCGCCGGGGGCTCGCCGTCGCCGCGCACGGCGTGACGGTAATCGAGCCCGCCGAGGACCTTGACGGCCGCGGCCAGCTGGTAGCGATGGTGGAAGTAGACGGTGGCGAAGACCTCGTCCAGGCGCGCCAGCGGCCGGCCGAGCGCGACGTTGCGCTCGCCGAACCGGGCCATCGCGATGCGCCGGACACGCATCGTCCGCGCCAGCGCGGCCACCGGATCGGCCCCGTTGTCCCACAAGCTGGCGAGCGGCTGGGCCGCCCCCGCGGGCCGGGCGTCGGCGTCGGAGAGGAAGAGCAGGCCGCCAGCCAGCGTCTCGCGCACGACGCGGTCGAGCTCGACGCTCTCGTCGGCCTCGGGCGGGAACTCCGAGTAGGCCCAGCGGATCGCCGCCCGGTCCCAGGCGCCGACACCGGTCGCGTAGGCGTGCGAGAAGTCCAGCCCTCCGGCGTCGTTCACCGTCACGAGCGGCGCCGGGTAGTCCATCACCGAGGCGCGACCGAGGGCCGAGCCCGCGAAGTTGTGCGCCAGTCCGAGCGTGTGTCCGACCTCGTGCGCCGCGAGCTGGCGGATGCGGGCCAGGGCCAGCTGCACCGGATCGTCGGGTGCGCCGCTGCCGGTCGCCACGACACCCGCGAGCCCCTCGAACAGCAGCCGGTCCTGCCGGATGCGCAGGGAGCCGAGGGTGACGTGCCCCTGCAGGATCTCCCCGGTCCGCGGATCGACCACCGCACCGCCGTACGACCAGCCGCGGGTCGCCCGGTGGACCCACTGGACCACGTTGTACCGGATGTCGAGCGGGTCCACGCCGTCGGGCAGCGGCTCGACCCGGAAGGCGTCCTGGAAACCCGCCGCCGCGAACGCCTCGGCCCACCAGCTCGCGCCCTCGATCAGCGCCGAACGGACCGGCTCGGGCGCCGCGCGGTCGACGTAGTAGACGATCGGCTCGCGCACCGGCGAGCTCGCCGCCGACGGATCCGTCTTCTCGAGCCGGTGACGCAGGATCCAGCGCCGCTCGACCGGCCGGTCGAGCGGCGCCGCGTAGTCGGTGAAGCCGATCGAGAGGCTGCCCATGCGCGGGTCGTACTCGCGCGGCCGGTAGCCCGGCTCGGGCAGCGCGACCAGAGACTGGTGCAGGACCAGCGTGATCGCCTGCGGATCGGGGGCGACCGCGCGCACCTCGGTTCCCGGCGCGGAGCTGGCGAAGGTGAGCAGACTCTCGAACTCGTCGTTGCGTGGGAAGGCGAGACAGGAGTCGAGATCCACCGCGCTGCGGTCCCGGTCGAGCGAGAAGCTCCCCTGGCCGGCGGCGGCGAGGCGGGCGGTCACGCCGTGGGCATCGCGCAGAAGCAAGCCCGTCAGGTCCACCAGCAGCCGGCCACCGGCGTCCTCGCCGAGCAGGTCGGTACCCCAGAGCACCGAGGTGGCGAACGACTCGCGCACCGCGGCGTCCTCCTCGGCGTCCCCGCCCAGAGCGCGGAAGCGGAGGTTCTCCGCTTCGAGCAGGATCCGCGAGCCGACCCGGCGCAGCTCCACCAGCTGCGATTCGCCTTCCTGACCGCGGTCGAGCCCGACCGCGTTCGAGCCCAGCCCGGTGGCGATCCCCTCGACGTAGAGATACTCGCCGATCCGCCCCCGGGGGCCCGACGGCGGAGGCAGAACGGCGAGAACCCGGCCGTGGGTGCGGTCGATGTGCAACTCGATCAGACCGGGACGGGTCTCGCTGCCGGCGAGCAGGCGGGCCGTCTCGCCGCCCTCCGTCTCGACCCGCTCCACCGCCACGGCGGGGGCCGGACCCGGGCGCGCCGTCGAGCAGGATCCGGCGAGGCAGGCTCCGAGGAGCGTGACCAGGAGCCGGCCCGTGGCGTCGGAGGACCGCTTCACTTGCCGCTCCCGAAGGTCCACTCGCGCGTCTCGAGCGTCAAGAACTGTCCGTCCGTCATCAGGAACTTCCCCGAGGTCCTCACCACCGCCTGCTTGCCGCTCAGCTCGAGCTCGATCGGACCGGTGGCCAGACGTTGGCGCCCTTCGACGATCGGCGCGAACAGCCGCACCTGGTCGGCCTGTCGCAGCGCCTGCATGGTCCCCCGCTCCCCCTGGCGCGAGAGCTCGAAACGGGCGAAGTCGCCGGCGGTGACGTCGGCGATGCGGGCGCCCTCGACCGAGAGATCGACGAAGTTCGCGTCGAGGTAGGAGACGTCCGTGTCCTCGTCGTTGTGGTCCACCAGCGAGAGCTGCAGCTTCCAGGTCCTGCCCCGCGCCGACGTCCGCTCGACGACGATCTCGAGACCCGGGTGCGACGGATCCGGCGACAGGGCGTCGGCGATGTTGGCGGCGTCCATCGACAGCTTCTCGCCCTCTGCCGGGAGGCGCCAGAGGACCTCGCCCAGCAGATGGGGAGCCGGCCAGGCGCCGCAACGGCGCCGAAACTCCTCGATGTTCGTGGTCGCGGCGCGAACGACGCGCACCGATTCGCCCTTCGCGAGCGACCACGGTCCCACCGTGACCGGCGTGCGGGCGCGGAACTCGTAAACCTGGCGGTCGATGCCCTCGAGGGTGAATCCGCGCTTGAGCTCCAGCCGGGGCTGCCAGACCAGCGCTCCCAGGTCGAACTCGGTCGAGGACTCGCGCGTCGCGCCGGACGCGTCGCGCAGGGTCGCCGTCCCCACGGTCACCGCGCCGAGGTAGTACGGCCGGCCCACCTTCTCGAGGCGACGCACGCTGCCCTCGACCGACTGCAGATCCCAGGCGCCGGGATCTTCCGGTTCGCCGGGACGCTGGCCGTAGACGAAGCCGACGAGGAAGTCCAGCGGCTCGACGAAACGGTCGAGAGCGTCGCCGGCGATGTCCCGCCGCGCGACCGTCGCCGAGAGATAGAGCCGGTCGTCCATCTGGTCGCGCAGCTCGTAGAGCGTGTCGCCGTACTTGTCGAGGCTTCCCGAGACGACGAGGTCGAAGTGGATGCCGATCGGCAGACGGCCCTGCTGCTCGGCGGTGAGGCGCAGACCCGGGAGAGCCTGCGCGAGCTCCTTGGCCACCGCCTTCGGGTCCACGTCGGCGGCCGGCCAGCTGCCGGTGATCACCAGCGTCGTCGGCTCGCGGCGCGCAGGGCGGGGCGTCGTCACGGGTTTCAACCGCGCGTGACCGCCGCTCCACTCCAGCTGGGCGCTCTCGACGAACGACTCGGTCACCCCGACCTCGCCCAGGCGCGAGGCCTGGGCGGCGTCCAGCGCCGCCGACCGGGGCGAGACCCAGACCGCCACGCCGGGACTCTTCGGCGCGCGCTTGCCGCCGAAGCAGCCGGCCGCCGCCAGCGTCAGACCGAGCGTCGCCAGCAGCGCGCCCGCCCTCCGGGATCGATTCATACGAGGGGGATTGTAACGATGACCTCGAATCCACCGGAAGGGCGGTTTCTGGCGCTCAGGCTGCCGCCGTGCTCCTCGGCGATCCGAGCCGCGATCGGAAGCCCCAGGCCGGTGCCGCTGGCGTGGGTCGAGAAGTACGGTTCGAGGATCCTCGCCAGGAGCTCCGGCGGGACGCCCGGACCCTGGTCGGACACCGAGATCGTCGCCCGCCCGTCCCGGGACTCGACGCGGACCTCGATCCGGCCGTGCTCGGCCGCCGCGCGGAACGCGTTCTCGATCAAGTTGCGGACGGCGCGCGACAGGAGACGGGCGTCGAAGCGCAGCGGGATCGCGTCCGGATCCGCCGAGAACTCGAGCTCCATCCCGGCGGGGGGCGCGGCGCCGTAGGCGGCGAAGACCTCGGCCACCGTCGCCACGAGGTCGCCGTCCTGGCGATCGATGCGCGGGATCTGGCTGTAGGTGGAGAACTCGGAGGCGATCTCACGCAGCTCCTCGACCTGCTGCAGGATGTTCGCCACGCAGCGGTCGAAGACGGCCTCGAAGTGCTCCCGGTCCCGCGCCCACGCTTCGCGCAGGTGCTCCGCGGACAACCGGATCGGCGTCAGCGGGTTCTTGATCTCGTGGGCGATGATGCGCGCCATCGCCGCCCAGGCGTCCAGCCGCTGCGCGCGCAGCACCTCGGTCACGTCCTCGACGACGATCAGCGCCGCCGCGTCTCCGGCGTCGGGCAGCGGCACCCGGACCAGCGTCCATTCCCGCTCCGGATCGCCGTCGCCGGCGTTCAGGCGCACCGCGGTCTGCGCCCCCGGCGCCGCGACCGCACCGGCCAGGAAGTCCGCGACCGGAGCCAGCTCGTCGCTCCCGGCCAGGCGCTCCGCCAGACGCTGGCCGGGTTCGACGCGCAGGAGCTCGCGCCCGGCCCGGTTGGCGATCAACACCGTTCCGGCCGCGTCCACCGCGACGACTCCCGCCGTCACCGACTCCACGATGCGCTCGACGAGACGCTTCTCGGCGAGCAGGTGATCGCGCGCCTGGGCGATCCTCCCTGCCATCCGGTCGATGGCGACGGCCAGCGCTTCCAACTCCGCCTCCTCGGGCCGGAACCCGAGCTCCGGCGCGCCCGCGGCGATCCGGCGCGTGCCGGCAACGATCTCCTCGATCGGGCGGGTGAAGCGCCGCCCCAGGCGGGTCCCGATCGCGGTCAGGACCAGGAACAGCCCCAGGGTCGCGAGCAGAGCGCGCCGGCGCAGCCTCCCCGCCTCGGCGATCGCCTCCTCCTGCTGGGCGAGCAGCGGCATCGAGAGGACGAGACGGGCCTCCCGCGTCGGCTGCCCGGGAACCTCCAGCGGCGCGTAGAGCTCCAGGTACTCGGCCTCGCCGGCGCGCGTCGTGCGCCGGGCGAGGGTGTCGCCGTCCAGCCCGAGGTGGACCCAGACCTCGCCCGGCAGGCGGCGTGGCAGCAGACCGGCGGCGAACAGGTCGCGCTTCGACGAGGCGTAGACCTCGCTGCCCCAGTACAGGTTGACTTCGTGCTGGGCGACCCGCGACAGCCATTCGAGGAGCGGGTCGTCGATCGCGGTGCCGATACCGAAACCCGGCTCGAGAGTGAGCACGTACTCGCCCAGGACCCGTTCCACCGAGCGCAGCGCGGTGCGCGCGGCCTGCTCCTGCTCCTGGACGATGCGTCGCTCGAGGGTGCGCGAGAGGAAGACGTAGAGCAACGCCGACGGCAGCAGCAGGAGCAGGGCGAAGACGATCAGCAGCCGTTTCGAGTAGGAGCGCAGCGCGCGCCGGACGAGGTCCCGGACGGCGCTGCGCGGCAGCGCCGCGACGAGGGCGATCACCGCCAGCAGGGCCAGCGGCACCACCGAGCCCACGGCCACGATCCCTGCCCTTTCGAGAGCGAGCCCGTAGGAGAGGCGAGGCACGAAGACGGCGGCGCGTGCGTCCGGCGCGCGGACCCAACCGACATTCGCGGGTCCCTCCGGCGTCGCGATCTGGCCGCGCGCCGCTGCCGAGGACCCCGGGCCGGCTGGCAGTTCGCTGGGACGCGGCGTGCCCTCCTCCCAGGCCGAGCCCCGCAACGTGCCGTCGCCGTTCCAGACCGCCCAGCGGGCGTCCGGCGCCAGACCGAAGGGCCGCCTCAGCTCCCGACTGCCGCGCACCAAGCCGGCCGCGAGATCTCCCGACGCGACCGCACCCGCGTGGAAGCCCAGGCGCGGCACCAGCCACCAGCGCAGGTGCCACGCCGCGCCGTCGGGTGATTCAAGCTCGCGCTCGCCCTGGATCCGGTGCGCAGGCCAGCACGCCGTCGCCAGGTCTACCCAGCGCGGCGGCGACAGGTCGAGCCTCCCGCGCCCGTCCAGGGGCAGACCGAAAGAGAAGCTCGACGCCTGCTGTCCTGGCCCCTCCACCACCAGCGCCGACAGCGCGTCGAAGCGTGCCAGCGCGGAGTCCCGCCAGATTGCGTACGCCAAGTCGCCGGTTTCCGTTCGCGGCACCCGCGCCGAGAGCGTGAGTCCGATTCCACTCCCGCCGAGGCTCTCCCCGATCCGTCGCTCGAGCGCTGTGAGCTCGGTGCGCGACGGCGGCAGCAGCGTGGACGCCTCCGTGGTCACCCCGTCCCGACGGGCCCATCGGTCGCCGCACACCCAGGCGCCTCCCGCGACCATCGCCGCGAGCAGGAAGGTCGCGCCCAGCGCCGGTACGGAAGCCAGACCGGCGCGCTGCACCGATCTCGCCGCCGCCGTCCCGCCGAGCACCAGCAGGGTCAGGGCGACCACGGGAATGTCCGCGCTCGCGGCCCCCAGCACCGCAAGGGCCGCCGCGGCCCAGGCCCAGCCCTCGGTTCCCCGCGACCGCGCCGTGGCGCCGCCGGCTGCTACCAGGGCGAAGACCCCGAGTACGAGAGCGGCGCGCAGGGAGATCTCGTCCGCGCTTCCTCCCAGCGAACCGGTGAGGCTTCCAGCCCGTGCCGCCGTCTGCCGTGCGATTCCAGTGACCGCCGGTGCCGCAGCGGCGCCCAGCGCGAGAATCCAGAGACCGGTGCGCGCCCCCCGACCGACCCACCAGCCGGTTCCGGCGAGCAAACCGGCGCCCGCCAGGGCGAGCGTGGTCCGGACGCCGGCGCCGGCCGCCCACGCCGCGATGGGCAACGCGGCCGCGACCAGGACGAGAATCGTCGGCGCCGGATAGCGCCGCGGGACGACGGTGCCGGAGAGTAGCGCGCGGCCGGCCGCGCGCAGAGCGGCAACCACGAACAGGCCGAGTGCCAGCAGCAGCCGCGCGGCCCGCCAGAGGCCCTCCGGGACCCGCGAGCTCGCCTCGTGCGGAAGCTCCAGCCAGGCCAGCCTGGGACCCTCCTCGGGCGTTCCCGGCGTCAGGTACCAGCTTCCTCCGGAGGTGGGCACCAAGCCGAGCAGGGGCGGCCTACCGGTGCGTGACCGGCTCTCGCCGGCGATCAGGCGCCAGCCCTCGTGGGCGCCCCCGACGGGCTCGATGGCCAACAGCGTGGCCGAGGTCGCGCTCTGGCGGAAATCGAAACCGGAGGGCCGGAGCCTCTCCGGCGCCAGCTCCTGAAGCAGCCCGCGCCCGCTCCAGGCCACCGCCTCCCCGTCCGCGTCAAGCAGCAGGTAGGTGCGTTCCGGGCTGCGAACTTCCAATTGCCTCTCGAGCAGGTCGAACGCCGCGCGCACCGCATCCTGCCCCCCAGGCAGCCGAGCTGCCAGCGCCGCCCCGGCACGCGCGTCAGCCCGCAGGTTGCCGAGCCAGGACCGGTACGCGGCGGTCAACGGCCCCGGCTTTAGCGTCCGTCCCGCTCCCCCCGAGAATCCTCCCAGAGCGGCCGCGAGACCGGCGCAGAACAGCGCGGCGCCGAACAGCGCCGCGCCCGCCCGCTGCTCGCGCCGCGAAGCCAGGCCGCGGATCCAAGCGACGAGCGCGACCGCGCCCAGCGGCACGCCCACCGGCGCGGGCAGCCAGAAGCTCGCGACCAGGGCCGCGAGCAGGGCGAGCTCGACGAGATGCGAACGGGGCTGGGGGCTCATCGGGTCACCGTGCCGGGGTTGCAAGCTCGCTGCCCCCGCGTCCATGGCCGATCCCGATCGAGGCCGGCCGGCAGCGGACCCCGACGATAGCGCTCAGCCGCGGGTACCGGTGTCGTGTTGCGCCGACTCTTGCGCAGGGCGGCGGTCTTCCAGCATCGGGACGTCCACCCCGGCGCGCCGGGCGCAGGCGATCGCCTCGGGGTACCCGGCGTCGGCGTGCCGCGCGACGCCGAGCCCGGGATCGCTGGTCAGGACCCGCTCGAGCCGGACGGCCGCCGCCGGAGATCCGTCCGCCACGATCACCATGCCGGCGTGGATCGAATTGCCGATGCCGACCCCGCCGCCGTGATGGACCGAGATCCAGCTCGCGCCGTTGACCGCGTTGATCAGCGCGTTGAGGATCGGCCAGTCGGCGATCGCGTCCGAGCCGTCCCGCATGCCTTCGGTCTCGCGGTGGGGGGAGGCCACGGAGCCGCAATCGAGGTGGTCGCGGCCGATGACGATCGGCGCCGAGACCCGGCCCGTGGCGACGAGGTCGTTGAACACCTTCCCCGCCCGGGCGCGCTCGCCGTAGCCGAGCCAGCAGATGCGCGCGGGCAGCCCCTGGAACGCCACCCGCTCCTGCGCCATCCGCACCCAGCGGTGCAGCTTGGCGTCGTCCGGGAACTCGGTCAGCAGCGCCTCGTCGGTCGCCCGCAGGTCCTCCGGATCGCCCGAGAGCACGGCCCAGCGGAACGGCCCCTTGCCGTCGCAGAAGAGCGGCCGGATGAACAGCGGCACGAAGCCGCCGATCTCGAAGGCGTCCGAGACCCCGGCGTCCCGGGCCTGTCCGCGCAGGTTGTTGCCGTAGTCGAAGGTCACCGAGCCCCGCCGCTGGAGCTCGAGCATGTGGCGCACGTGCTCGGCCATCGAAGCCATCGCCCGACGCACGTACTCGTCCGGGTCGTCCTCGCGCAGCCGGAGCGCGGCCGCGTAGGGCATCCCGTGCGGGACGTAGCCACCCAGGTTGTCGTGGGCGGACGTCTGGTCGGTGAGGACGTCGGGCGCGACGCCGCGCTCGAGCAGCGCCGCGAGCAGATCCACGGCGTTGGCCTCGACCGCGATCGACACCGCCTCGCGCCGCTCCCGCGCCGCCAGGGCGGCTTCGATGCCGGCCCCGATCGAGGGCTCGAGGCGGTCGAGGTAGCGCGTCTCGAGGCGTTTGCGGATGCGCGCCGGGTCGACCTCCGCGGCGAGGCAGACGCCGTCGTTCATGGTCACGGCGAGCGGCTGGGCGCCGCCCATCCCACCGAGTCCGGCGGTCACCGTCAGCCGTCCGGCCAGGTTGCCGCCGAAGCGCTGGCGCGCGCACTCCGCGAGCGTCTCGAAGGTCCCCTGAAGAATGCCCTGGGTCCCGATGTAGATCCAGGAGCCGGCGGTCATCTGCCCGTACATCGTCAGGCCCAGCCCCTCGAGGCGGCGGAACTCGTCGATCGTCGCCCACTTGGGAACCAGGTTGGAGTTCGCGATCAGGACTCGCGGCGCGTCCGGGTGGCTGCGGAACACGGCCACGGGCTTGCCCGACTGGACGAGCAGCGTCTCGTCGTCGGCCAGCCTCCGCAAGGTCGCGACCAGGGCGTCGAAGCACTCCCAGTTGCGCGCCGCCTTGCCGGATCCGCCGTAGACCACGAGATCCTCCGGGCGCTCGGCGACGTCCGGGTCGAGATTGTTCATGAGCATGCGCAGGGCGGCTTCCTGGAGCCAACCCCGGCAGCTGAGCCGGGAACCGCGCGGCGCGCGGACCGTGCGGGCGCCCTCGAGAGTCGTCGGAACGAACATGACGCGATTCTACGTGCTCGCCGCGTGGGCGCGGCGGGTCCCCGGCGCGACCGGCGGCCCGGCCCGCCTCCCGGGGGCCACCGGACCGCCTCCGGATCGACTCCGTCTCGGACAGAAAATGTCACCTCCGAGACAAGCCGTTTCGAATCAATGGCATCCAAATTCTCGAAGGAAGCCTGGGGCGAAGTGCCTCAGCCGTTCGTCTTGACATCCCAGGCGCCGAGCGATTCAATCGTGCGGCACGGTCGGGGTGGTCGATCCGGCAGTCACGGGCGTCCTCCCCGCTCTCCCTGGAGTGTCGGGCGGCATTGATTTGCTCGGCCTTCGCGAGCCTCCGGCCGAGTCCGCCCCCGTCTCACGGGACAAGGGACTGCCATTCCGGCGGAGAGGAGAAACGGTTCGCAGACGCGGGCGACGGCGAGGTCGTTCGCGAGCCTTCGGAGCGAGCCCCGTTCGCGACCCCGGGTCGCACCCCCCGACCGTCGTCCTGTCGTTCCCTCCCCTCGCGATTCCGGATCGGCTCGACCCTTCGAGCCTCGGACGGCCTCACGCCAAGCCGGCGAGGTGCGGGTCGACCTCCGCGACCAGGAACTCGCGCGCGAGCGCGAGGTCGGGCGCCATCTCGCGGTCGCGCTCCCAGGGCGCGACCCGCCGGCGCAGGTCCGCGTGCAGCGATTCGAGCGCCGGCGACGAGCGCAGGGGCCGCAACAGGTCCACCCCCTGCGCCGCGGCGAGCAACTCGACGGCGAGGATGGTCGTCACGTTCGCCGCCACGGCCCGGCACTTCAGCGCCGCCCACATCCCCATCGAGACGTGATCCTCCTTGTCGGCGGAGGTCGGGATCGAATCCACGGATGCGGGATGGCACAGCGTCTTGTTCTCCGACGCCAGGGCCGCCGCCGTGACCTGCGCCAGCATGAACCCGGAGTTCAGCCCCGCGTCCGCGACCAGGAACGCCGGCAGTCCCGAGAAGGCCTCGTTGGTCAGCTTCTCCGTCCGGCGCTCCGAGATCGATCCCAGCTCGGCCAGCGCGATGGCGAGGAAGTCCGCGGCCAACGCCATCGGCTCGCCGTGGAAGTTGCCGCCGGCGAGGCTGGCCCCGTCGCCGTCGGCGAACACGAGAGGATTGTCGGTGGCGGCGTTCATCTCGATGACGAGTCGCCGCTCGGTGTCCGACAGGACGTCGCGCACCGCGCCGTGAACCTGCGGCATGCACCGGAACGAGTAAGGGTCCTGGACGCGGACGTCGCCGATGCGGTGCGACTCCCGGATCCCGGAACCCGCCATGAGGCGCAGCAGGTTCTCCGCCGAGCGCACCTGTCCGGGATGCGGTCGGGCGGCGTGGATGCGCGGGTCGAATGCCGTGTCGGTGCCGCGGAAGGCGTCGGTCGAGAGCGCTCCCACCAGGTCCGCGATCGCCGTCAGCCGGCGCGCGTCGAGCGCACACAGGGCGAGCACCGAGGTCATCGCCTGGGTGCCGTTGATCAGGCCGAGACCCTCGCGCGGCGCCAGGACCAGGGGGGCGATCGCCGCTTCGGCGAGCGCCTCGGCGGCGGCACGGCGGCGGCCGCGCCAGAACACCTCGCCGCGCCCGATCAGCGGCAGGGCGAGGTGCGCGAGCGGCGCCAGGTCGCCCGAGGCCCCCACCGACCCCCGCGACGGCACGACCGGGACGATCCCCCGGCGGAGCATCTCGAGCAGCGCGTCCACCACCTCCCCGCGCACCCCCGAGTGACCGCGCGCGAGCGTGTTGGCGCGCAGCAGGAGCATGCCGCGGACGACCTCCGGCTCGAGCGGCTCGCCGGTGCCGGCGGCGTGCGAGACCAGCAAGCGCTCCTGGAGCGCCACCAGGTCGCCGTCCGCGATGCGCACCCCGGCGAGGTTGCCGAATCCGGTGTTGACGCCGTAGAGCGGCTCGCCCCGGGCCAGGACGCGCTCGACCACCTCCCGGGCCTCGCCCATCCGCTGCCGCGCCGCGAGGGCCAGGGTCGTCGGGCGGCCTTCGAGCACGACCTGGCGGAAGCTCTCGAGGTCGAGGCTGCGGCCGTCGAGCTCGAGCGGTGACGCTGCGGTCGGGGACATCCCCTCATTCTTCCGGATTCCACCTTCCCCGAGAAGGCCCCGGCCGCTCCCGGGAGCCCGCCCCGCCGATCCGAGTCCCCCCCCTTCCGGGGTGGCGACGGCGGCGGAGCCGTAAATGAGTATTCGGATACCGATTTCCTATTCACGACCTCCGACGAGGAGAACGCACCTTGGAGATCGCCGCCTGGACCGCCGTCCGACCCGCCGAGCCGCTGGTCCTCGAGCGCCGCGAGGAGACCCCCGGCGCCGGCGAGGTGATCGTCACCGTCGCCGGTTGCGGGGTCTGCCACACCGACCTCGGCTTTTTCTACGAAGGCGTCCCCACCCGCCACCCCTTCCCGCTCACGCTCGGCCACGAAGTGGCCGGCGTGGTGGCCGCCGCCGGACCGGGAGCCGAATCCTGGCTCGGCCGGGCCGTGATCGTTCCGGCGGTCCTGCCGTGCGGGGAGTGCGCCGCCTGCCGCGCCGGACGCGGCGCCGTCTGTCCGGCGCAGATCTTCCCGGGCAACGACGTCCACGGCGGCTTCGCCAGCCATCTCCGGGTCCCCGCCCGCGGACTCTGCCCGGTGCCCGACCTGAGTGATCCGCAGCGCAACCCGGAAGGGCTCGACCTGGCGTCTCTGGCGGTCATCGCCGACGCGGTCTCGACGCCGTACCAGGCGGTCCTGCGCAGCGGTCTCGCGACCGGCGATCTGGCCGTCGTCGTCGGCTGCGGCGGCGTCGGGGGCTTCGCCGTGCAGATCGCCGCCGCGCTGGGCGCCGCGGTGGTCGCCGTCGACGTCGACCACGATCGGCTGGAGGCCATGAGCGCGCACGGCGCCGCTCTCGCGCTCGACGCGCGCGAGCTCGACTTCAAGGCGCTCAAGCGCGAGGTCCGCGCCTTCGCCTCGGCCCGCTCGATCCCCGAGTTCCGCTGGTTCCTGTTCGAGACCTCGGGGACGCCGGCCGGGCAGACGACGGCGTTCGGGCTGCTGGGCGCGGGCAGCTACCTCTCGGTCGTCGGCTTCACGCCCCGGAAGATCGAGATCCGCTTGTCCAATCTCATGGCCTTCGACGCCACGGTCCAGGGCAACTGGGCCTGCCTGCCCGAGCACTACCCCGCCGTCCTCGAGCTCGTCCTCGCCGGCCGCGTGGCGATCGCGCCCTTCGTCGAGCAGCGCCCGCTGGCGAGCATCAACGAGACCTTCTCCCAGCTCCACGCCGGGGCCCTGCCCCGGCGCGTCATCCTCGTTCCGGAGGCCTGACCATGCCCTTCGCCTTCAAGGACCACGCCCTCGCGTCGCCGTCCAGCGCCGGAGTTCGCTACGAAGAGATCCCGCTCGCCGGACCGGGCGGCGAGACGGCGGCCGGGCTGCACAGCGTCCGGGTGACCCTCGACAATCCCGGCCAGCACAACTCCTACACCACCGACATGGTCAAGGCCGTGATCCTCGCCCTGCGCCGCGCCTCGAACGACCGCGCGGCGGTCGCGGTGGTGCTCACCGGCGCCGGCGACCGCGCCTTCTGCACCGGCGGCAACACCGAGGAGTACGCGACCTACTACGCCGGCCGTCCCGAGGAGTACCGGCAGTACATGCGCCTGTTCAACGACATGGTCAGCGCGATCCTCGCCTGCGACAAGCCGGTGCTCTGCCGGGTCAACGGCATGAGGATCGCCGGCGGCCAGGAGATCGGCATGGCGTGCGACTTCTCGCTCGCCCAGGACCTCGCGCTCTTCGGCCAGGCCGGACCGCGGCACGGCTCGGCGCCGGACGGCGGCTCCACCGACTTTCTGCCCCTGTTCGTCGGCGTCGAGGCCGCGATGGAGAGCTGCACCCTGTGCGACACCTGGAGCGCGCACAAAGCGATGCGCCTCGGCCTGCTGACCCGCATCGTCCCCGCTCTCCGAGTCGACGGCCGGCTGATCCCCAATCCGCTCGTGGTCACCGACCGCTGGCTGGACGAGGAGGGGAACCTGGTCTACGGCGAGCCACTGCAGGACGACGCGAGGAAGGCGGGCCGCGAGCTGCTGCGGCGCGGCACGATCGACCTCGGGCCACTCGACCGGGCGGTGGACGAGCTGATCTGGCGGCTCGCCCACACCATGCCCGGCTGCCTGTCGAAGACGACCGAGAGCGTGCGCAAGCACAAGCTCGAGCACTGGGACCGCAACCGGGAGTCGAATCGCGCCTGGCTCGCCCTGAACATGATGACCGAAGGAAGGACGGGCTTCCGCGCCTTCCACGAAGGGTCCCGGGAGCGGCGCGAGATCGACTTCCTCGAGCTGCGCCGGCGGCTCGCCGCGGGCGAGCCCTGGAGCGAGCAGCTCACCGAGGAGCTCGTGGCGCCGCTGCGCCCGCCGGTCGGGGTCGGCTCGTGAGCGCCGCGACCGCGCCGGCCCGGACCCGGACCGGCACGCGCACCCGCCGGCTCTCGCCGGACGACCTGGCCCGGGTCGTCGAGATCGACGCCCGACACCGCGGCCGCGCGGTTCCCGGATACTGGCGACACGTCTGCGACGACTTCCTGGTCCGCGACCGCACGCGACTGCGGGTCGCTCTGGGCGCCGAGGTCGGAGGCCGGCTCGTGGGCTACCTGCTCGGCGAGGTGCGCGCCTTCGAGTTCGGGTCCGAGCCGTGCGGCTGGATCTTCGCCATCGGCGTGGATCCGGCGCACGCCCGGGAGGGGATCGCCTCGGGGCTCCTGGCCGAAGCCTGCACCCGGTTCCGCGCCGGGGGCATCGGCCGCGTCCGAACCATGGTCCGCCGAGCCGACGTCCCGGTGCTCTCCTTCTTCCGCGCCCACGGCTTCGCCGCCGGCGAGTTCGCCCAGCTCGAAACCGAGCTGCCCCAGGTGGCGCCGTGACCCCGCGGATCCAGGGCTTGCTCGACCACGCGGAGGCGCTCTACCGCGATGTCACCCTGGGCTCGGTCGCCGACTGGAAGCGCGAGACGGGCGGCCTGGCGGTCGGCTTCCTCCCGATCTGGGCGCCGCGCGAGCTGCTGCACGCCCAAGGCGTCCTGCCGGTCGGGCTGATGGGCGGCGGCGAGGACGTCGAGATCATCCGCGGCGACGCCTTCTACCAGTCCTACATCTGCCACCTGCCGCGCTCGACCGTGGAGCTCGGGCTCGGCGGCCAGCTCGACATCCTCGACGGCCTGCTCTTCCCCGCCATCTGCGACGTCATCCGCAACCTCTCCGGCGTCTGGCAGATGCGTTTCCCCGGCAAGCTGATCCGCTATCTGGACGTGCCGCAGAACTTCGATCTCGAGATCGGCGGACGCTTCTTCGCCGGCGAGCTGCGGTCGCTGGCCGACGAGCTCGAGCAGCGCGGCGCCCGCCCGTACGACCCGGAGGCGTTGCGCTCCTCGCTCGCCGCCTACAACCACAACCGGAGGCTGGTCTCGGCCCTGTACGACCTGCGCCGCCGCGAGCCCTGGAAGGTCCCGACCGCCGAGCTCTACCTGATGCTCCGGGCCGGGCTGGTGCTGCCGCTCGAGAAGTTCGACCGCCTCCTCGTCGACTACCGCGAGGCGGTCGAGGAGGACGAGGAGCGTCGGCCGATGGACCAGGCCCGCGTCCTGCTGGTCGGTTCCTTCTGCGAGCAGCCGCCGCTGGGCCTGATCAAGACCCTCGAGCGCTCCGGTTGCTACATCGTGGACGACGACTTCGTGCAGGTCCACCGCTTCCTGCGCTCGGACGTGCCGCTCGACGGCGACCCGCTCGACAACCTGGTCCGCGCCTTCCTGTTCGACGCCGTCGACAGTCCGACCCGCTTCGCGCCCGAAGGGACCAAGCGGCCCGCCGTCATCGAGCGCACCCGCGCCTGCGGCGCCGAGGGAGTGGTCTTCTGCGCTCCCAGCTTCTGCGACCCCGCGCTGCTCGACCAACCGCTCGCCACCCGCGCCGTGGAGTCGATCGGAGTGCCCTGGACGGCGTTCAAGTACGCCGAGAACTCCGGGCAGTTCCAGGTCATTCGCGAGCAGGCCGGCACCTTCGCCGATTCGATCAAGCTGTGGAGCGAGACATGACAACCGCCGCCCCGTCGCGTGCCCCGACCGCCCTCAAGGACGCCAGCCAGCTGCGCCAGAAGCGCATGATCGCCGAGCACTACTCGCGGCTGGGCCGGATCCCCGAAAGCGGCGAGAAGAGCGTCTACACCTTCGTCCCGGGCAACCTCACCGAGCTGGTGCGCAGCTTCGACCTGCTGCCGGTGCTACCGGAGATCAACGCCCTGCAGTCGGCGATGCGCGGCAAGTCCAAGGAGTACATCGCCATCGCCGAGAAGGCGGGACAGTCCGAGGACGTCTGCACCTACGTCAAGTGCGACTACGGCATGATGAAGTCCGGCAACGTCGGCCCCACGGGCGAGCGGCTGCCGCGCCCCGACCTGCTGCTGCTCTCCTACACCGGCTGCTTCACCTTCCTCAAGTGGTTCGAGATTCTGGGCGAGGAGTACCAGGCGCCCGTGGTCATGCTCCACGTCCCCTACCAGGCGGACGGCCGGATCACCGAGCCGATGCGCCGCTACGTCGTGGCGCAGCTGCGCGACCGGGTGATCCCGGAGCTCGAGCGGATCTCCGGCCGCCGCTACGACGAGGACCGGCTGCGCGAGATGCTCGCCCGCTCGGCGGCGGCCGAGGACGACCTGGTCGAGGTCCTGCGCTCCGCGCGCCACCGGCCCTCGCCGATCGACTCCTACTTCGGCGCCGTCTACTACCTGGGGCCGATCTTCTCGGCTTTCCGCGGCACCGAGGACGCCTGTGCCTACTACCGCGAGCTGCGCGCCGAGGTCGAGGAGCGCGTCCGCCTCGGGCTCGGACCGGTGACTCCGGACGGCCCGCTCGCCGCCGAGCGCTTCCGGCTGGTCGTCGAGGGACCGCCCAACTGGACCCACTTCCACGAGTTCTGGCGCATGTTCGCGGACGAGGGCGCGGTCGCGGTCGCCTCGACCTACGCCAAGGTCGGCGGCGTCTACGACACCGGCTTCCGTCACGACCCGGAGCATCCGCTCGAGTCGCTGGCGGACTACTGCATGGGCTGCTACACCAACCTCAACCTGCCCTCCCGGGTCGACCTGATCGCCCGCTACGTCGAGGAGTACGAGGCCGACGGCGTGCTGATCCACTCGATCAAGAGCTGCAACTCGTTCAGCGCCGGCCAGCTCGCGATGCTGCGCGAGATCGAGAACCGGACCGGCCGTCCCGGTGGCTTCATCGAGAGCGACCTGGTCGACCCGCGCTACTTCTCCGCGGCCAACCTCAAGAACCGGCTCGAGTCCTACTTCCAGATGCTCGACCAGAAGCGCGGGAGGGCGACGGCATGAAGTGCTGCGTCGGCATCGACCTCGGTTCGACGACGACCAAGGCGGTCGTCCTCGACCCCGAGGGCAACCTGCTCGGCCGCGGGATCACCAACAGCCGGAGCAACTACAAGGTCGCCTGTGACATCGCGCTCTCCGAGGCGCTGATCGACGCCCGCTTCGGCCGCATCGCCGCGGCGCTGCCTGCCGCCGGCGCGGCCGAGGGCGACCGACCGGCGCACGTCATCCGCTTGGCCGAGCTCGAGCGCAAGTTCCGCGAGCAGCAGTACCGGCGGTTGCTCGGTGTCTTCGGCGAGCGGGTCCGCGGGCACGCCACGGACCGCGAGGACGGCGGCGGTCTGGTCGCCGCGATCGAGCGCATCCTGGCCCGCATGGAGGCGGAGACCTCGGAGCTCTACTCCGAGCGTGGACAGCGCAAGAGCGACTTCTTCCGCGACCTGGCCGGCGGCCGCTACATGGCGCTCGCCGAGGAAACCGCGCGCGAGGGCGGGGTGCGCTTCGACGCCCTGGCGAGCCTGTTCGACCGCACGATCCTCGAGGTCGAGAACCTCCCCGCCGCCGAGGACCCCTTCCCGGCCCTGATCGCGGCCGCCCTGCGAACCCTGGAGGCCGGATCCGCGGGACCGGGGGCGTCGGAGCTGGCGCCCGCCGTCGCCGCCGCGACCGAGGTCCCGCTCGAGATCACGGCCTCGGTCGGAACCGGCTACGGCCGGGCCACCCTCCCTTTCCCGAAGTCCCAGATCCGTTCCGAGATCCTCTGCCACGGGCTGGGCGCCCATCACCTCTTCCCCGGCACCCGCACGGTGCTCGACATCGGCGGCCAGGACACCAAGGCGATCCAGGTCGACGACCAGGGGATCGTCACCTCGTTCCAGATGAACGACCGCTGCGCCGCCGGCTGCGGACGCTACCTGGGCTACATCGCCGACGAGATGAACCTCGGACTGCACCAGCTCGGGCCGCTGGCCCTCGAGTCCCGGCGGCCGGTGCGCATCAACTCGACCTGCACCGTGTTCGCGGGCGCGGAGCTGCGGGAGCGGCTGTCGCTGGGCGAGAAACGCGAGGACATCCTGGCCGGGCTCCACCGCGCGATCATCCTGCGCGCCCTCTCGCTGCTCGCGCGCTCGGGCGGCGTCGAGGAGGAGTTCACCTTCACCGGCGGCGTGGCGAAGAACCCCGCCGCCGTCGAGTCGCTCTGCGGGCTCGTCCAGACCAACTACGGCGACCGGACGATGAACATCTCGCCGGACAGCATCTACACCGGAGCCCTGGGCGCGGCGCTGTTCGCGCTGCGCGGAGCTTCCGGCGTCGACGCGAAAGGAGCCGCCGCATGAACGATCCCTCGGCCGAGGCGCTGCGCGTCGTCGGCATCGACGTCGGAACCGCCGCGGTCAAGCTGGTGGCGCTCGTGGACTCGCCGGGCGATGCCCCCGCCGTCGGCGTCACGCGCTGCGAGCGGATCCGCCGGCGGGATCCCCAGCGGGTCGTGGAGCAGGTCTTCGACGAAGCCCTCGAGGAGCTCTCCTGGACGCGCGAGAGCCTCGGCTACGTCGCCACCACCGGCGAGGGCGAGCGGGTCGCCTTTCGCACCGGCCACTTCTACGGCATGACCACGCATGCGCGCGGCGCGCTGCATCTCGACCCCGAGGCGCGGGCGGTGCTCGACGTCGGCGCGCTCCACTGCCGCGGCCTGGCCATGGACGGGCGCGCGCGCGTCGTCGGCTACCGCATGACCAGCCAGTGCGCTTCCGGCTCCGGTCAGTTCCTGGAGAACATCTGCCGCTACCTGGGCGTCGGCCTGGACGAGATCGGCCCCCTCTCGCTCGCCGCCGACCAGCCCGAGCCCTGCTCCTCGATCTGCGCCGTGCTGGCCGAGACCGACGTCATCAACATGGTCTCGCGCGGCATTCCGGCGCCCAACATCATCAAGGGGATCCACCAGTCGATGGCCGGCCGCTACCTGAAGCTCCTGTCGAGCCTGGGGGTCCAGGGCGTGGTCCTGATCACCGGGGGCCTGGCGGCGGACGCCGGCCTGGTCGCGGCGCTCGCCGAGGCGGCCGAGGCCCAGGGCACCGCGCTCGAGCTGCGAACCCACCCCGAGTCGGTGCTCGCCGGCGCCTACGGCGCCGCGCTGTGGGGCGCGTTCCGGGCGCGCAAGCTGGCGCGCATGGGCGTCGATCTCGCCGGCGGCGCGGCCGCCTGAGGAGGCAGAGGCATGAACGACCACATCCAGGACACCCTCGACCGCGAGGACGCGATCCGGATCCGGGGCCTGAAACCCGAGGACCTCGACGCCGTGATCGCGATCGACGCCCGCCTCGTCGGCCGCCGGCGCGACGAGTTCTTCCGGATCCAGCTGGCGGAGAACCTCGCCGCCACCGGTCTCCGCGTCTCGCTCGCCGCCGAGCTCGAAGAGCTGTTCGTCGGCTTCCTGCTCGCCCGCGTCTTCTACGGCGAGTTCGGCCGCACCGAGCCGGCCGCGGTGCTGGAGACCCTGGGTGTCCACCCCGACTTCCAGGGGCGCGGCGTCGGCACCGCCCTGATCGCGCAGCTGCGCCGCAACCTGCGCGGGCTGCGGGTCGGGGCGATCCAGACCGAGGTGGCCTGGGACGACCAGGCGCTGATCGGCTTCTTCCACCGCGAGGGATTCCGGCCCGCCCCCCGGCTGGCCCTCGACCTCGCCCTCGACCCGCGGTGAACTACCAGCGCGCCACCCGCTACGCGCTCTACGCCGCTCTGGAGATGGCCGCGGCGCCCGGCGACGAGTCGGTCACGGCCGCGCGGGTGGCCGCCAAGTACCGGCTGCCGGGAGCCGCGCTCGCCAAGGTCTTCCAGCGCCTGGTCCACGCCGGGCTCGCCAACGGGACCCGCGGCAGCGCCGGCGGCTACCGCCTGGCTCGTCCGGCCTCTGCGGTCACGGTGCTGGACGTCATCGAGGTCTTCGAATCGCCGCGCCGGCCCGGCGCCTGTCTGCTGGGAACCTGCGAGCCGGGCGGCTGCGACCACTTCCCCGAGTGCCGGCTGCGTCACCTCTTCGACGAGGTCGACGAGCAGGCGCGCGCCACGTTCGCCTCGGTGACCCTCGAGACCCTGGTCGCCCCGCACCGGCCGCTGCTGGTCGCGCTGCCCGCGCGGCGCCGCGCCTGAGCGCCCGCCGCGGGCGACCCCGCGGTCACTCCCACTCGATGGTGGCCGGGGGCTTCGAGGTCACGTCGTAGACGACCCGGTTGATCCCGCGCACCTCGTTGACGATCCGGTTGGCGACCCGGCCGAGCAGGTCGTGCGGCAGGTGGCTCCAGTCCGCGGTCATGAAGTCGTGGGTCTCGACCGCGCGCAGGGCGAGGACGTTGTCGTAGGTCCGGAAGTCCCCCATCACCCCCACCGACCGCACCGGCAGCAGGACGGCGAACGCCTGCGCCACCTTGTCGTGCCAACCGGCGTCGCGCAGCTCGTCGAGGAAGATCGTGTCGGCCGCCTGGAGCAGGGCGACGCGCTCGGGCGTGACCTCGCCCAGGATCCGCACCGCCAGGCCGGGCCCGGGGAAGGGATGGCGCACGAGGAACTCCTCGGGCAGCCCCAGCTCGCGGCCGAGCTGCCGCACCTCGTCCTTGAACAGCCAGCGCAACGGCTCGACCAGCTCGAAGCCGAGGCGCTCCGGCAGGCCGCCGACGTTGTGGTGGCTCTTGATCACCGCCGAAGGGCCCTTGACGCTGGTCGACTCGATGACGTCCGGGTAGAGGGTCCCCTGAGCCAGGTACCGTACGCGCGCGAGCTTCCGGGCCTCGCGCTCGAAGACCTCGATGAACACCCGGCCGATCGCCTTGCGCTTGGCCTCGGGGTCTTCGATTCCCGCCAGCGCACCCAGGAAGTCGTCGCCCGCGTCGGCGGTGATCACCGGGATGTCGAGGCCTTCGGTCAGGCTGGCCTCGACCTGCCGCCGCTCCCCCTTGCGCAGCAGGCCCGTGTCGACGAAGACCGACACCAGCCGGTCGCCCACCGCGCGCCGCAGCAGAGCGGCGGTGACCGCGGAGTCGACGCCGCCCGAGATCCCGCACAGCACCCGGTCCTCGCCGAGGTCGCGCCGCAGGCGGGCCACTTCCTCCTCGAGGAACCCGGCCATGGTCCAGTCGCCGCGGGCGCCGCAGGCGCGGTGGAGGAAGTTGTGCAGCATCGCCGCGCCGTGACGCGTGTGGCTGACCTCGGGGTGGAACTGGATCGCGTAGAGACCGCGCGCGGGATCCTCGAAGGCGACGATCTCGACGCTCTCGCTGCGCGCGGTCACCTTCGCGCCGGCCGGCGGCCGAGTGACGTTGTCGCCGTGGCTCATCCACACCGCCTGGAGCGGCTCGAGCCCCGAGAAGACCAGGCTGCCGGTCGCGACCTCGAGATCGGCTCGCCCGTATTCGCGCCGCGCGCTCGGCTCGACGACGCCGCCGAGCAGGTGAGCGGCCGCCTGCATGCCGTAGCAGATCCCGAGGACGGGGACGCCGAGGGCGAACAGACCGGGGTCGGGCAGTGCCGCGCCTTCGTCGTAGACGCTCTGCGGCCCGCCCGAGAGGATCAACCCGATCGGCTTCCGGGCGCGGATCTCGTCCAGGCCGAGGTCGAACGGGCAGACCTCGCAGTAGACCCGGTTCTCGCGCACCCGCCGCGCGATCAACTGCGTGAACTGCGACCCGAAATCGAGGATCAGAACGGTCTGGTGGGCGGCCACGGGCAGGTCGATCCTAGAGCCGCGACTCGTCCTTGAGCTCGCGGGTCATCAGGTCGCGGATGGCGTCGCGGGGGCTCTTGCCCTCGTAGAGGACCTCGCACATCTGCTCGACGATGGGCATCTCGATCTGCTTCTCCGCGGCCAGGCGGCGGATCGCCAGGGCGTTCTTGATCCCCTCGGCGACTTCGGTCGTCCCGGCCTGGATCTCGGCCAGCGTGCGGCCGCGCGCCAGCTCGATCCCCGTCTTGCGGTTGCGCGACAGTCCGCCGGTGCAGGTCAGGACCAGGTCGCCCAGGCCGGCCAGTCCGCGCAGCGTCTCCGGGTCACCGCCGTAGGCGAGCGCCAGGCGGGTCATCTCGTGCAGGCCGCGGGTGATCAGCGCCGCCATCGTGTTGTGGCCGAGACCCAGCCCGGCGAGCACGCCGGCGGCGATCGCGATGACGTTCTTCGCCGTGCCCGCGAGCTCGACGCCGACCACGTCGCTCGAGGAGTAGAGACGGAAGGTCGGCGTGGCCAGGGCGTGGCGCAGCGAAGCGGCCAGCTGCGGGTCCTCGCTCGCCACCACCGCGGCCGAGGGCGTGGCGCGCGCCAGCTCGGCGGCGAAGGTGGGTCCCGAGAGCACCGCGAAGCCGACCCGGAGCCCCCGGCGCCCGCTCTCCTCGGCGGTGACCCGGCTCATCCGCGCCAGGGTCTCGATCTCGATCCCCTTGGTGGCCGAGACCACGGTCGGCCCGCCGCCGTCCGCGGCGCCTTCCGGTCCCCGGGGACGGGCATCGAGGAAGTCCGCGAACACCTGCCGGTAGCCGTGCGACGGCACCGCCACGACGATCGGGTCCGCGCCGGCGAGCTCGGCCAGGTCGTCGACCACCCGCAGCCCCTCGGGCAGCTCGACCTCCGGCAGGTAGAGCCGGTTCTCCCGTCGCTCGCGCAGGTCGCGGGCGACGTCGGGCCGGCGCGCCCACAGCCGCACGCCCCGCCCCGCCCGCGCCACGTGCACGGCGACCGCGGTGCCGAACGAGCCCGCACCCAGGATCCCGATCGGGCTCATCGCCCGGCTCCCTCTCCCAGCCGGCGCTCGGTGCCCGCCCACAGCCGCGCCAGGTTGCCGCGGTGCCGGTACAGGACCAGGGCCGCGCCGGCTGCCGTCAGGAGCAGCGCGACGGCGCTCACCGGCGACGCCCAACCGAAGCGGGCGAAGGCGAGCGCGAGCAGGGGCACGCTCGCGGCCGAGACGATCGACCCCAGCGAGACCACCCGGGTCAGCGCCACCACGCCGACGAACAGCGCCAGCGCCGCCCCTCCCGCCAAGGGAAACAGCGCCACGAACACCCCGAAGCCGGTCGCCACGCCCTTGCCCCCCCGGAAGCCGAAGTACAGCGGATACACGTGTCCCGCGATCGCCGCCAGACCCGCTCCGGCGGCGATCTCCGACGGCGCGCCGAGCGCCTGGGCCACGCGCACCGGAACCACGCCCTTGGCGATGTCGAGCAGCAGGACCAGCAGCGCCGGCCAGCGGCCGCTCGTGCGCAGCACGTTGGTGGCGCCGGCGTTCCCGCTGCCCACGGTGCGGACGTCCACCCGGTGCACGAGGTGCACGATCATCAAGCTGAACGACACCGATCCCAGCAGGTAGGAGCCGGCCAGCAGCAGCGTCCAGCGCGCGATCATGCCGCCTCCTCGACCAGCGGGAATCGCGCTCGCTGCACGTAGGTGGCGCTTCCTCCACCCAAGCGGCTTTCGATCAGATCGACCGCGCGGACCGGGAACGCGAGCGGCGGGGGGGCGACCTCGGCCAGGCGCCCGCGGACGGCGCCGGGCCAGCGCCGGCGGGTGCGGGCCAGCGTCAGGTGCGCCCGGAAGGATTTGACGTCGTACGACACGCCGGCGCCGTCGAGCGCACCGCGCACCGCGCCGGCCAGCGCGCCGAGGCCGGCGGACGGCTCGACGGCGAGCCACACGACGGAGAGCGCTCCGCGCTCCGGGAACGCGCCCAGGCCGCCGGTCCGCGCCGCGAGCGCGGGCGTGCCGGCGAGTCCGTCGCCGAGCGCCGCGCTCACCGCCTGCTCGCGCTCCGCTGCCACTTCGCCCAGGAAGGCGAGGGTCAGGTGGAGGTTCTCGGTCCGGACCCAGGCCGCGTCCGGCAACGGCGGCTGCAGCGAGCGCAGGGAGCGGACGAGCTCGGCGAGCCCGCGGCGGAGCTCATCCGGCGGCGTCGCTGCGACGAACAACCTCACGCTGCCGCCCCGGCCTCGAGCCCCAGCAGCACCCGCCGCAGCAGATCGAGCGCGGCCTGCGCCGACTGCCGGCGGACGCGCTCGCGATCGCCCGGGAAGCGGTACCTCCGGTGGAGCGTCCCGGCGCTCCCCGCGACCGCGACGTGGACGGTGCCGACGGGCTTCTCGGCGCTGCCGCCCGAGGGTCCGGCGATCCCGGTCACCGCGACGCCGAAGTCGCTCGCGACCCGCGCCCGGATCCCTTCCGCCATGGCGCGGGCCACGACCTCGGAGACCGCCCCGTGATCGCGCAGGTCCTGCTCGCGCACGCCGAGCCAGGCGAGCTTCTGCGCGTTCGAGTACGTCACGACGCCGCCCGGGAACCAGTCGCTCGCGCCAGCGACGCGGGTCAGCCGCTCGGCGACCAGGCCGCCGGTGCACGACTCCGCCGTGGCGACCGTGGCGCCCCGGCCGGCGAGCAGCCCGCCCACCACGCTCTCCAGCGTGCACTCCTCGCCCTCGCCGAAGACCGAGTCCCCGAGCAGCTCGCGGACCCGGCTCGCCATCGCCTCGAGGCGGTCCTGGCGCTCCGGCTCGGACCCGCCGGCCGTCAGGCGGACCCGCACCTCGCCCGGCGAAGCGAGCACGGTGATCGGATCGCGTCCGAACTCCTCGTACGCCGGCCCCAGGTCGTGATCCACGTCCGATTCCGGGCGCAGCGCCGTGTACAGAGTGAGGCGCTCGCGGGCCTCGCCGCCGGAGCGCTCGCGCAGCCAGGGCTCGAGGTGGGCCGCGACGAGCGCGTCCAACTCGTGCGGCACCGCCGGGAGCAGGAAGATCGTCTTGGTGCCCACCTCCACCCTCTGTCCGGGGGCCGTTCCGCGCCGGTTGGCGAGCACCTCGGCGCCGGCGAGCACGCGCGCCTGGCGCCGGTTGTTCGGCGCCGGCCGGCGCCCGAACGAGGCGAAGCGGCTCTGGATCGCCGCCCAGACGCCGGCGTCCTCGACCAGCTCGCGGCCGAGGGCCGCGGCACAACCCTCGCGGGTGACGTCGTCCGCGGTCGGCCCCAGGCCGCCGCTGACCACCACGAGCTCGGCGCGCGCCAGGGAAGCGGTCAGCGCCGCGGCGATCTCTTCCTCGTCGTCCGCGACCGCCGACTTCAGGACCAGCCGGGCGCCGTGACGCTCCAGGACCGCAGCGAGACGCAGGGAGTTGGTGTCGAGCCGGTCGCTCGACAACAGCTCGGAGCCGACCGCGAGGACCGCTGCGCGCATCGGGTGATGATAGCAATGGGGGCGGCGGGCCCGGACCTCCGTTTGACACCCGAAGTCGCGCTCCGTACCATCCTGCTTCGCCATGCCCGCGCACCTTCCGAGAACTCTCGCCGCCGCCGTCGTGCCCCTTCTCCTGGCGCTTCCGGCCGCCGCTGCGACGTCGCAGCTCGCCGCCCACGCCGGCTCCGCCCGGGTCTACCAGGAGTCCGCCGGCTGGCGGCTCGAGGTCGCCGGCGGCTCCCGCCACCTCGACCTGCCCGCCGGCGCCGAGATCACTGCCGTGGCCCGGCTCGGCAAGGGCTGGGTCGTGGCCGGGACCCGCCCGCTGGACGGCCGCCGGGAGCTCGTCGTGGCCGCGGATCTGGGCGCGGGACCGGTGCGGCTCGAGCCGCCCGCGAGCGCCGCGGCGGAGATCCGCGACCGGCCGGTGCTACTGGTGGCGGACGGCGCCCTGACCGGCCTGGCCTGGCTCGAAGGGATGTCGCGCGAGACCCTCGCGGTGCGCTGGGCACCCTGGCGGGGCGACGGTTTCGGCACCCCGGTCGAAGTCGCGCCGCAGGGTCCCGGCAGCCAGCTCGCGCTCGCCGGAGCCGGGCTCGGCGACGGCCGGGCGCTCCTGGTCTGGGCCGGCTTCGACGGCACCGACGACGAGATCTGGGCCGCGCTGGGCGGCCCGTCGGGCTGGTCCGAACCGCGCCGCGTGGGACGCGACAACGACGTGCCGGACATCACCCCGGACGTCGTCGCGACGCCCGGGGGCGCGCTCGTCGCCTGGAGCCGCTACGACGGCTCGGAGTACCGGGTCGTGGTCGCCCGCCTCGACGGCAAGGCCTTCGCCGAGATCGGCCAGGGTCCTCCGGGATCCCTCTACCCCACCTTCGAGAGCCCCGGATCCGGGAGAGCGGACGGCGCGGGGGCCCTCCTGCTCTGGCGCGATGCGCGCACCGACGCCTGGAGCCTCGACGAGCTCGACGGCTCCGGCGGCCTGGTCGAGCGCGCCCGGGCCGACGGCCCGGTCGAGATCCGCCCCGCCGTGAGCGTGGACGAAGGCCACGCGACCTTCGTCTACGGCAGCGACCGCACCGTCGAAGCCCCCCTGCACTGAGCCGGAGGCACCCCTCGGCCCGCCCTGGGCCGACGGCGCTCACGCGCCGCCGGCCGGGAGGCGTAAAGGCCGCTCCCCCGCCACCCCCCATGGGAACCCGCGCCCGGCTCCGGGAGCCGGAAGCGCCCACGCCGTGACACGGCGAAACAGAAACTTGCAATGAGGGGAGTGGGGGCACGGCCGACGCCCTCGGTCCCGTGGCTGACCCTGTCCCGAGTCTTTCCCTTCTCTGGAAAGCTTCTTCCGACGGTGATCGAGCGCAGGGCGAACGGCAGGCGGCCTCGGTCAACCGTGCAGAGGAACCGACTCGTCTTGTCTTCAGGCGACGACGCGCTTGCGCACCAGGGGCGGGGCCACGCCCTCGTCGGCGATCCGGAAGCAGGCGGCGAAGCGCTCGACCAGGCCGCCGTCCTCGCGCCGCAGGTAGACGCGCGCGATCTCCTCGCCGGCCTCGACGCGGCGGCCGAGCCGGGCCACGTAGCGCAGGGCCACGCCGCGGTCGAGGTCGGCACCGACGGCCTTGCGCGAGCCCCCGGCCTCGCCCAGCAACAGGCCGAGCTGGCGCGCCGCCACCGTGGCGAGCACGCCCGAGCGCCGGGCCTCGATCACGCGCTCGACGGGCGCCAGCGGGAGCAGGGGCCGCTCGAACCACGCCGCTTCGGCGCCCTGGGCGACCGCCCAGCGTGCGAAGACCTCGCGCGCGCGGCCCGAGCGCAGCACCTCGCGGACGCGCTTCTCGGACAGGTCCACCCCGAGCAGGTCGCCGAGCTCGGCGGCCAGCCGCGCGGTCAGCTCGACCGTCTCCTCCGGCCCCGCGCCACCCAGGCAGTCGAGCGCCTCCCGGACCTCCGCCGCGTGGCCGACCCAGTCGCCGAGCGGCTGGCTCATGTCGGTGACCAGCGCCGAGGCACGCGTTCCCAGATCGGTGGCGACGAAGACGAGTTGGCGCGCCAGCTCGTCGGCGGCCTCCGGCTCGGCGAGAAAGGCCCCGTTGCCGGTCTTGACGTCGAAGACGATCGCCGCGGCCCCGGACGCCAGCTTCTTCGACAGGATGCTGGCGACGATCAGCGGCAGGGAGTCCACCGTCGCGGTCCGGTCGCGCAGCGCGTAGAGCTTGCGGTCGGCGGGGGCGATTCCCGCCGTGGCCAGCCCGAGCGCCATCCCGGTCTCGCGCAGCAGCCGGATCGCGCCGGCGCGGTCCAGCGACTGGCGCAGACCCGGAATCGACTCGAGCTTGTCCGCGGTGCCGCCGGTGTGGCCCAGCCCGCGCCCGGTGAGCATGACCACCGGGACGTCGCACGCCGCCAGCACCGGGGCCAGCACGATCGAGACCTTGTCGCCGACACCGCCGGTGGAGTGCTTGTCGGCGAGCGTCGGGATCTCGCGCGAGAGCTCCCAGCGCTCGCCGCTCTCGAGCATCGCCAGGGTCAGGTCGCGGGTGCGACTCTCGTCCAGGCCGCGGACGGCGACACCCATGAGGAAGGCGCCGAGCTGGGCGTCGGTCCAGGAGCCGTCGGTCGCGCCCTGGGCGACGGCTTCGAGGTCGGGGCCTTCCAGGGCACGCCCGGAGCGCAGGTCGGCGAGGATCCGGTAGGGATCGCGCAAGGGGCGCGGCTCAGGCCGTCGGACTCCCGGCGGCGATCTGTCCCTGCGCCAACGAGGCGTAGGGCGAGTCCGAGTGCTCGTCGAGGAGCCGCCGCCAGGTCGCCAGCGCGTCGGCCGACTTGCCCAGCGCCTCGTAGGTGCGCGCGATCTCGGCCAGCAGCACGTCGGCGGGCACCCCGCTGGTTCCGTCGTCGAGCTCCTTCTTGAGCTCGGTCAGCAGGTCTTCGCTCTTGCCCTCCTCCCGGTCGAGGCGGTCGAGATCGACCCGCGCGCTCACCGCGAACGCCCCCTCGGCGCCCGAGTCGACGACCTTCTGCCAGAGCTTGCGCGCCCCGGCGCGATCCCCGTCGGCGAACGCGCGGTCTCCCAGCCAGAGCGTGGCCGCGATGCCGGCGCCGGAGGAGGGGAACCGGTTCGCCGTCCGCTCGAAGAGCTGCCGGGCGCGTGCGTCCCGGGCGGACTCGCTGGCGAACGTCGGATGGACCGGATCGTCGGGCTTGGCGCCCGAGTCCACGACCTCGGCTTGCGCGACGCGCAGAGCGTCGCCGAGCAGCTCGCTGGCCTGCGCCACCCGCGACTGGTGCCAACCCCACACGCCCCAGGCGGCGAGCGCCGCCAAGCCGGCTCCGCCGAGGGCGAGGAGGATCGCCTTCAGGTGCCTCTCGGCGAACTCGACGCTCGCTTCGACCGCGTCGTTGAGCTCGTTGCGCTTCAGCTCCTGACGTTCGAGTTTGCGCGCCATGGTCCCTCGGTCTCTCCTCGTCCTCCGGCCGCGGCCGGGATCGGTTCAGGTCTGGTGCGGCTGGGAGGAGTCGAACCCCCGACCAAGAGCTTAGGACGCTCCTGCTCTATCCAGCTGAGCTACAGCCGCCTCGGGGGCGGAATTCTATCAGTAGCGGATCAGGGACTCGACTTCGTAACCCTGGAGCTTGGCGCGGCCGGCCAGGAAGGCGAGCTCGATGATGAAGCCGAATCCGATCACCCCGCCGCCCAGGCTCTCGACCATCCGCGCCGTCGCCAGCGCCGTCCCCCCGGTGGCGATCACGTCGTCGACGATCAGGACCCGCTCCCCCTTCGAGACGGCGTCCGCGTGCATCTCGAGCCGGTCCTGACCGTACTCGAGCTCGTAGGTCTCGGAGATCTTCTCGGCCGGCAGCTTGCCCGGCTTGCGGACCGGGACGAAGCCCGCGTTGAGGCTGTAGGCGAGCGACGGTCCGAACATGAACCCGCGCGACTCGATCCCCACCACCTTGTCGACCCGGTGGCCCTGGGAAAACAGCCACGCGAAGCGGTCGACGGTCATGCGCAGGGCCAACGGGTCCATGAGCAGCGTCGTGATGTCGAAGAAGTTGATCCCCGGCTTGGGGAAGTCCGGAACCTCACGGATGTACTTCTTGAGATCGTCCACCTGGGTCTCCTCTCGATCCTGCGATCGCAATCAGAAATCGGCGTCGAAGCCCTCCGGCCCGGGCAGGGCCGGCAACGGCTCCTCCTCGACTTTCAGGACGCGGGCCACCGGCGGCCCCTTCTCGAGCCCGGCGCGCATGCGGGCGAGGTCGTCGTCCAAGCCCTGGACCACCACGGTGACCGAACCGTCCGGTTCGTTGCGGACCCGGCCGCGGACGCCGCAGGCTCGCCCCAGGCGCACGACGAAAGCCCGGTAGGCAACGCCTTGGACCCGGCCCAGGACGCGGTACCGCAACGCTCTCACGGCGTCTCCTCGTCGCTCCAGCCGAAGCGGCCGAGCAGGGGCACGAACGCCACCTCGTCGAGCTCGCGCCGGCGCACCCCCCCGCGGGAGAGCCTCTCGTAGAGGACCAGGCGCTGGATCCGCCGCTCCCCCTCGGGCAGCAGGAGCCGTCCCCGGGGAGCCAGCTGGTCGATCAGCGGCCGCGGCGCACCGGGAGCCCCCGCCGTGACCAGAATGCGGTCGAAGGGCCCGACCTCGCTCCACCCCACGGTGCCGTCGAAGGTCTGGATCTTGACGTTGAGGATCCCGAGCTGACGCATCCGGTGGATCGCCTGGTGGGCCAGGTCGGGGATCCGTTCGAGGCTGTAGACCCAGCGCGCGAGCCGGGCCAGGATCGCCGTCTGGTAGCCCGATCCCGTGCCCACCTCGAGCACCTTGTGGCCGGCTTCGATCTCCAGCGCCTCGGTCATCCGGGCCACCACCCAGGGTTGCGAGATGGTCTGCGCGGCACCGATGGGGAGCGCGTGGTCTCCGTACGCCTGGCTCATCAGGTGCTCACGGACGAACAGGTGCCGGGGCACCTCGCGCATCGCGGCCAGGACCCGCGAGTCGTGGATGCCCCGCGACTCGATCAGCTCGCGCACCATCCGCTCGCGCAGAAAGGTGTCATCCAGCACTCGGAGCCTCCGCGGAGGCGAGCGCGTGCAGCCTCCCGGCGAGGCCCGCGTACGCCTCGAGGCCCCGGTAGTCGGTCAGGTCGAGGTGCAGCGGCGTGACCGACACCCAACCGGACTGGACGGCTTCGTGGTCCGTTCCCCGGTCCTCCTGCCACTCGGGCGTGCCCGCGATCCAGTAGTACTTGCGCCCGCGGGGATCCACGTTCTCGGTGACGGACTGGCGGTAGACCCGCTTGCCCAGGCGCGTGAAACGGACTCCCCGCGCCCCGTTCGCCGGGAAGTTGACGTTGAGGATCAGGTCGCGGGGAAGATCCGGCTCGGAGAGCAGGCTCTCGACGAAACGGGCCGCGAGGGCCGCCGTGCGGGCGAAGGAGAACCCCTCCGCGATCTCCTGCGAGAAGGCGATCGACGGGATTCCGAGCAGCGACCCCTCGAACGTCGCCGAGACCGTTCCCGAGTAGGTGACGTCGTCGCCGACGTTGAGCCCGAAGTTGATCCCGGAGACGATGAGGTCGGGGACGCGGTCCTTGAGCAGCCAGAGCACCGCCAGGTTGACGCAGTCGGTGGGCGTCCCGTCGACGGCGTACCAGCCCTCTTCCAGCTTCTGCATGCGCAGCGGACGGGTCAGGGTCAGGCTGTGCCCCGTCGCGCTCTGCTCGCGGTCGGGGGCGACGACGACGACCTCACCCAGGGATCCGAGCTGGCGGGCCAGGAGGCGAACGCCCTCCGAGTAGACGCCGTCGTCGTTGGTGATCAGGATCCGCTTCAAGGCTTCCAATCCTCTTCCGTGGCCCGTTCCGGCAGCTCGCGCCGCTTCGCGACAGCTCTCGAGATGGGAGGACCGACGGGAAAGACTTCCGGACCCTTCCTCAGCGTTTCCAGGCCGGCTTGGGGCCGCTGCGGTCGAGGTACTTGTCGAGCAGCGGGGCGAGCATCTCCAGGGTCTCGGCCGGGACGTCGCCGGGCTCGGTGATCAGCGCCATGCGCAGGGCCTCCGCGCAGTCGTTCCGGGTGTCGTCGAGCATCGTCACGGCCCGGCGCACCACTCGCTGCGCCAGCGCCACGTTCTTGCGCAGCACCTCCATGACGCCTTCGCCCGTGACCGCTTCCTCCTCCTCGTGCCAGCAGTCGTAGTCGGTGACCATCGCGAGCGAGGCGTAGGCGATCTCGGCTTCGCGCGCGAGCTTCGCCTCCTGGAGATTCGTCATCCCGATCACGTCCACCCCCCACTGGCGGTAGACCATCGACTCGGCGCGGGTCGAGAACTGCGGTCCCTCCATGTTGAGGTAGGTGCCGCCGCGGTGAACCGTCGCGTGCTCGGCCTTCGCCGCGTCGTAGAGAATTCCGGCCAGGGCCTCCGAGACCGGCCGCGCCAGCGACACGTGGGCGACCAGGCCGTTGCCGAAGAAGGTGTCCGGGCGGTGGCGGGTGCGATCGAAGAACTGATCGGGCACCACGATGTGTCCCGGGACGTACTCGATCTTCATCGACCCGACCGCCGAGACCGAGATCAGGAACTCGACCCCGAGGCGCTTGAAGCCGTAGATGTTGGCGCGGAAGTTCAGCTCGGTCGGCAGCAGCTTGTGGCCGCGGCCGTGGCGGGCCAGGAAGGCCACCCGGCGACCGTCGAGCCGGCCGACGACGAAGGCGTCCGAGGGCTCGCCCCAGGGGCTCGCGATGCGCCGCTCCTCCTCGACCTCCAGGCCGGCCATGCCGTACAGGCCGCTGCCCCCGATCACACCGATCCGGACTTCGCTCATCGTCGCCTCCAACCAACGGTTTCTTCGAGCTGGACTGATGGTCAGACCGACGGTGTCCGACCGAAAGCGTGGGGATCCGGCGGGCCCGCCGGATCCCGGCGAACCTTAGCACAGGCCTCAGCCGACGGCGGGCGATTCGGAGGCCCGGCGCGCGATCTCGATCGCCGTCGCGAGCGCGATTCGCGCTTCTGCGCCCGACACGTAGCGCGCGGCCTCGCCGCGGCAGGCGGCGACGAAGGACTCGAGCTCGCAGCGCAGCGGCTCGGCCTTCTCGACCGCGATCGTCTCGGGCAGGATGCGCTTCTCCGGGCCGTCCTGCTCGAGACGGTAGCCCTTGATCTCCTGCGCTTGGTAGTCGAGCGAGCGGTAGCGGTCGGAGTAGAAGGCGCGCAGCTTGCGAGCCCGCTCCCCCGACACCCGCGAGGCGGTCACGTTGGCCACCAGTCCGGAGGCGAACGCGAGGCGCGCGCTGACGATGTCGATACGCCCCGAGAGCACCGGGATACCGGTGGCGCGGATCTCGACGACCCCGGAATCGTCGAGCGCGTGCAGGATCTGCAGATCGTGGATCATCAGGTCGGCGATGACGTCGACGTCGAGGCTCCTGGGCGTGAAGACCCCGAGGCGCTCGACCTCGACGAACCGGGGTGCTCCCCCCGCCGCGAGCAGCGCCGTGACCGCCGGGTTGTGGAACTCGACGTGACCCACCGCGAGCGCGCGGCCGGCGCGCGCTGCGGCGTCGATCAGCGCCGTCGCCTGCGCGAGGTCCGCCGCGATCGGTTTCTCGACCAGGACGTGAACTCCGCGTTCGAGCAGCGCGACTCCCACCTCCGCGTGCGCCACCGTGGGCACCGCCACGACCGCGGCGTCGATCTCTCCGGCCAGGTCCTCGAAACGGTCGAAGACCCGGGCGCCGTGCTCCCGCGCCACGGCGGCCGCCTGCTCGGGCCGCGCGTCGTGGATCCCGACCCGCTCGACGCCGGCGAGCGAGCCGAGGATGCGCGCGTGGTGGCGCCCGAGAGCGCCGGTGCCGAAGACGCCGACCCTAAGCATCGCCGCCGCTCTCCTCGTCGCTTCCACGCCGTCCGGGCAGCGCCCGGATGACTCCGCGCCGCGCGGCGCGCACGAAGTCGATCAGGTAGCGGATCTCGGGGTTGTCCGGGAACTCCTCGTCCAGACGGGCGACCGCCGCCGAGGTGTTCAGACCGGAGCGCAGGAAGATCCGGAGCGCCCGCGAGACCTCGCGGATCCGGTCGGCGTCCAGACCTTTGCGCTGCATGCCGATCCGGTTGACGCCCAGCACGACGGGCCGCATGCCGACGGTCTTGACGAACGGCAGGGCGTCGGCGAGCAGGCGCGAGTAGCCGCCGATGTAGGCGTGCCGGCCGATGCGGCCGAAGGGCTGCAGCGCCGAGAACGCCCCGAGCACCGCGTCGTCGTGGATCTCGCAGTGCCCGGCCAGGGTCGCACAGTTGGCGAACACCGTCCGGTCGCCGACCACGCAGTCGTGGGCGACGTGGCTGTAGACCATGAGCAGGTTGTCGCTACCGACCCGGGTCACCCCGCCACCCTTGCCCGTGCCGCGGTGGATGGTCGAGAACTCGCGGATCTGGTTGCGGTCGCCGATCTCGAGCCGGACCGGCTCACCCGCGTACTTCAGGTCCTGGGGATCGGTCCCGAGGCAGGCGTGGGGATGGATGCGGTTCTCGCGGCCGATTCGCGCCGGTCCCTGGACGTAGACGTGGGCGCCGATCTCGGTATCCGCTCCGACCACGACCTCGGCGCCGACGACCGCGAAAGGGCCCACCGAGACGCCGTCCTCGAGCACGGCCGCAGGATCGACGCTGGCCAGCGGATGAACCCGCGCGCTCAAGCCCTCTCCGTTGGCGCACCGTTCCGGGGCACGAAGGTCGAGAGCATCTCGGCCTCGACGTGGACGTTGCCATCCACCACGGCCCGTCCGGAGATCTTGGCGTGCATCGCCTTGAGGCGCAGGATCTCGACTTCGAACCGGACCTGGTCGCCCGGGACCACCGGACGACGGAAGCGGGCGCGCTCGATGGCGCCGAAGTAGAGCAGCTTCTCGGCGCGGTGAGGGTCGTCGTGCAGGAGCAGGAGGCCCCCGGCCTGCGCCATCGCCTCGATCAGCAGCACCCCCGGGACGATCGGGTGGCCGGGGAAGTGCCCCTGGAAGAACTCCTCGTTGATGGTGAAGTTCTTGATCGCCACGATCCGCCGCCTGGGCTCGATCTCGAGCACCCGGTCGATCAACAGCAGGGGATAGCGGTGCGGCAGCACCGACATCACCCATCGGACGTCCCAGTTCGTGGCGCTCAAGGCTCTCCGCTCCCCTTCTCTCCTCCGCCCGTCCGCCGCTCCAGCCGTCGCAACCGGCTCCACAGCTCCGCGAGCCGGCGGACCAGAGCCTGCTGCCGTCTCCAGGCCCCGATCCGGACCGCCGGGATGCCGGCGACCGTCTCGCCCTCCGCGACCGACTCGAAGACCGCCGACTTGGCGGCGACCCGGACGCCGTCGCCCACGGTGAGGTGTCCCGCGACGCCGGCCTGGCCGGCGAGGACCACTCCACTGCCGAGACGGGCGCTTCCGGCGACTCCCGCCTGACCGCACAGGATCGACGCGCGTCCGATCCGGACATTGTGCCCAACCTGGACCAGATTGTCGATCTTCGTGCCGTCCCCGACCGACGTCGTCCCGAGCAGCGCCCGGTCCACCGCCGAGAGCGCGCCGACCTCGACGTCGCGCCCCAGCTCGACGTCCCCCACCTGCGGGATCTTGGCGTGCTCGCCTTCGCGGGTCGCGTAGCCGAAGCCGTCGGCGCCCAGGACGGCGCCCGCGTGGACGACGCTGCCCGCCCCCACCCGCACCCGCCGGTAGAGCACGACGTGGGGATGGAGCACCGCTCCCGCGCCGATCTCGCAGTCCTCGCCGACCACCGCGTGCGCGTGCACGACCGACGCCGGGCCGAGGATCGCCCGCGCGCCGATCACGACGTACGGACCCACGTGCGCGCTGGCGTCGACGCGGGCGCCGTCGCCGACGACGGCCGTCGGGTGGATCCCCGCCGCCGGCTTCGCCTCGGGATGGAACAGCTCCAAGCAGCTCGGCCAGCGCGCGCGCCGCGTCGGCGACGACGAGCTGGTCGGCGACCAGCTCGGGAACCGGCCGCTCGACGAGAATCGCTCCGGCGCGGCTGGCGCGGGCGGCTTCGAGGTAGCGGCTCGAGGTCAGGAAGGAGAGATCCCCGGGGCCGGCTTCCTCGAGCGTCGCGATCCGCTCCACGCGCCGCTCGGGGCGGCCCGCCACCTCCCCCCCGAGGCGCCCCGCGAGGTCGCCGAGGCCCCAGCTCACCGGCTCAGTTGGGCTTCGCCGCCTGGCTCGTCGCCGCGTCGAAGCGCTGGATGACCTGATTCGTGATGTCGATGCCGTCGTCGGCGTAGACCAGACCGCTCTGGTACTTGTTGAAGATCATGGTGTAGCCGCCTTCGTGTCCGACCTGCTCGATGATCGGCGACACCTTCTTCTCGATGTCGGCGAAGGTCTGCTCCTGGGCCTTGTCCAGGTCCTTCTGCGCGTCCTCCTGGAAGCGCCGGAATTCCGTGGCCTTGTCCTCGAGCTGCTTCTCGAGGTCGGCGATCTTGTCGTCGGCCAGCGACATCCGGCCTTCGTTGAGCCGCTTGCGCAAGCCGTCGATCTCGTCCTGCTTCGACTTGGCTTCGGCGAGCTTGTCGTCGCGGATCTTCTGCAGCTTGGCGAGCGCCGCCTTGCCGGCGACCGAATCGGTGACCAGCCTGCGCGCGTCGATCACCGCCACCTTCAACTGTCCCGTCGCCGCCTGTTGGGCCGTCGCCGGGGCGACCCAGGTCGCGGCCGCGGCGACCGCGACGATCCCGGCTGCACGGAGGACTTTCACGATCCCCTCCCTCATTCTCTCGACTCCCTTTCTCCGAATTCGAATCTGGTGTCCTAGAACGTGGCTCCGATGCTGAACTGGAACGAATCGAACTGGTCACCCGGCAACGGGTCCAGGTTCTTGGCGTAGATGAACCGCAGCGGCGCTCCGAACACCGGCACGAAAATCCGCAGCTCCGCTCCCGCCGACCAACGGAGCCTCCCGAAGTCGTACTTCTGTCCCTCGCCGAAGACGTTGGCCCCGTCGACGTACCCGATCAGGCGGAACGGCCCGCCGAGCACGAAATGGTACTCGAGGTTGAGCTGGGCGTAGCGGTCGCCGCCGACGGGAATCGGGACCGCGGCGCTCTGGATCAGCGTCTCGTTCGGCTGGCAGGGCTGGTCGGGCCGGCCGGGATACGGTTCGCCACCGACGCAGCGCACCCAGATCGTCCGGAACCGGAAGCCACGGATGCTGGTCTCGCCGCCCAGGAAGTAGCGCTGGAGCGGGTTGAGCTCGTGGCCGCCGAAGGCGCGGATCAGCCCGCCCTCGAGGTTGACGGCGAAGACGGTCTTCGGAGACTGCGTGACCGGCCGGAACCAGGCGAACCCGGTCTCGGGCCGGATGTAGTAGTTCTCGCCGCCCAGGAGGCCGCCGGCGTACTCGACCGAGGCCGTGAAGTGGGTCCCGACGGTGGGCTGGAAGTGGTCGTCACGGCTCTCGTAGACGTAGGCCGGCCGGATCGAGGACAGGGACGACACGATCTTCTGGGTGATCGTCGAGCCGTCGGTGGTGAAGAAGGTCTCGGTGTCGGTCAGGTCGGAGCGGGTGAAGCTGATCGAGAGGCTGTTGAAGAGGCCGAGGTTGCGACCGTACGTGAACACCCCGCCCTTGCTCTCCTGCTTGACCTCCTGCCCCACCAGCGCCGTGTAGTCGAGCTTGCTGTTGAACACCTGGAAGCCGATCGACTGCGGTCGGTCGAGGAACCAGGGCACGAAGTACGAGACGTTGAACTGGTTGGTGTACTGGCCGTTCTGGAACGACACGCCGAGGGTCTCGCCGCGTCCGAGGAAGTTCTGCGTCTTGACGGAGAGCTGGCCGAACCAGCCGTAGCCCTCGCTGTAACCGCCGCCGACCTGGAGCTCGGTCCGGTCGGATTCCTCGCCGACGACGTTGAGGTTGACCGTCTTCTTCTCGCTGTCGAAGTCCTCGAACTTGATCGGCTCGTCCTCGTTGAGCTTGAAGTACCCGAGCTGGTTGACCTTGAACAGGCTGCTCTTCACCGCGCCCATGTTGAGCACGGTGCCCTCCTGGACGCGGAACTCGCGCCGTAGCACCTTGTCCCGGGTCCGCGTGTTGCCCTGGAACTCCAGCCGGCCGACCCGGTACTGGTCGCCTTCCGTGATCTTGACGATCAGGTCGGCCACGTTGCCATCGCGCTCGCGCAGCTCGGACTTCACGTCCGAGAAGATGTGTCCGTAGTTGCGATACAGGTCGTGGATCTGCTCGATGCCGTCGTCGATCACCTTGGAGCGCAGCCAGCCCCCGCGCGGCTTCTTGAACTGCCGGAGCAGCGACTGATCGGAGAACACCTTGTTGCCCTCGATCGAGATCTCGCCGAGCTTCCACCGCTTGCCCTCGTCTACGGGCACGTCGATGGCCAGGCGGCGCTTCCCGCCCCTGCCGATCACCGAGAGCTTGGGATCTCCGACCTCGACGTTCTTGTAGCCGGCGGCGTGGTAGAGGTCGCGGACCTTCCCCAGGTCCGCCTCGACCGTGGCGGGATTGTAGATGTCCTTCTTCAGGATCCGGGTGATGAGGTTGGTCTTCTTGGTCTTCTTCATCGCCCAGCGCAGGCGGTGGTCGCCGACGACCTTGTTGCCGTCGAACTTGATCGAGCCGATGCGGACCTTCTCGGCTTCGTCGATCTGGAAGACGACGCGCTTCTCCGTCGGCGAGACGTCCTCGAGCGACCAGCGGGCGTCGGCGAAGCGGTAGCCCTTGTCCCGGTAGAGGTCCTCGATCGCGTTCTCGAGCCGGCGGATCTCGCCCAGGTCCAGCGGATCGCCCTCGCGGACGTCGATCTGGTCCTTAGAGATCCGCTCGCTGATGTCGGAGCGCGAGAGGCGCTTCAGACCCTTGTAGTCGATCGAGCGCAGGATGGGGCGCTCGGTGATGGTGATCACGAGCTTGACTCCGCCCTCGACCGGGACCTTCTCGACCTGGATGTCGTCGATCAGCTTCTTGTCCCACAGGTCGTGGATGTGCTGGTCGAGCGCGGGTTCGTCGAGCTCCTGTCCGGCTTCGAGCCCGAGATAGAAGCGCAGGGTCTCCTCGGCCACCATGTGCAAGCCCTTGAACTCCAGGGACTTGACGGTCACGGCGTGGGCCGCGGAGGCCGCGACGGCGAGCAGCAGGGTCGAGACGATGACTCTCAGAGCGCGCATGGATCCTTCGGACGGGGCATCATCCCCCAAACCGCGTGCAAACGGAATACCGGGGCCCTCGCTTCGGTCGCATCCCTCGCGCGGAGGGCCTCGAGGGCGGACGCCCCGGTCCGGCCCCTGCTCAGGTCTTGCTCGGCTCGAGCTCCCGGGGACGCGCCCGGAAGACCAGCCCGTCCTCGCCGAGGCCGACTTCGTAGGCCTCGATGTCCTCTCCGTCCGAGCGGATCAACAGCTCGGAGATCGCGTCCTGCACGTGTCTCTGGATCGTCCTGCGCAGCGGACGCGCCCCCGTCGAGGGATCCAGGCCGGCGCGCTCGAGCAGCCACTTCTTCGCCTCCGGCGCCAGCTCGACGCTCAGCCGGCGCTGCGCCAGGGTCTCGTTGACCTCGAGCATCAGAATGTCGACGATGCTCTCGAGCTCCTTCTGCCCCAACGGATGGAAGACGATCACCTCGTCCACGCGATTGATGAACTCGGGGCTGAAGGAGCGCTTGAGCTCGGAGAGGATCTCCTCCTCGATGCGGCGGAACGCCTCCTCCTCCGTCTGCCCGCCGAAGCCCATGCGGCCGCCGCGCAGGACGAGCTTGCTGCCGAGGTTCGAGGTCATCAGCACCAGGGAGTTCTTGAAGTCCACCTGGTTGCCGTAGGCGTCGGTCAGCATCCCGTCCTCGAGGATCTGGAGCAGGAGGTTGGCGATGTCCGGATGCGCCTTCTCGATCTCGTCGAACAGGACCACGGAGTAGGGCTGGCGCCGGATCCTCTCGGTGAGCTGGCCGCCCTCCTCGTGCCCGACGTAGCCGGGCGGCGAGCCGATCAGCTTCGACACGGCGTGCTTCTCCATGTACTCGCTCATGTCGAAACGCACCAGCGCCTGCTGGGACCCGAACAGGAACTCGGCGAGACGCCGCGCCACCTCGGTCTTGCCCACGCCCGACGGCCCGAGGAAGATGAACGAGCCCATCGGCCGGCGCGGGCTCGCGACCCCGAGCCGCGAGCGCCGGATGGCGCGCGAGATGGCCGAGAGCGCCGCGTCCTGGCCCACGACGTGGCCCCGCAGCCACTCCTCCATGTGCAGTAGACGCTCGGCCTCGTCCTTCTCGAGGGAGGCGAGCGGGATCCCGGTCCACGAGGAGATGACCTCCTCGATGTCGCGCGCGGTCACCTCGAGATCGGAGTCCTCGCCCGCCGTCGAGGCACCCATCCGCTCGAGGTCCTCGCGCAGCTCGATCTCCCGCTCGCGCAGGAACACCGCGGACTCGAACTCCTTGTCCGAGATCGCCTGCTTCATCTGCTTGACGATGTCGCGGATCTCCTGCTCGATCCGGCGCAGGTTCTGCGTGTCGCGCACCCGCTTCAGCTTGACCTTGGCGCCGGCCTCGTCGATGACGTCGATCGCCTTGTCGGGTTGGAAGCGGTCGGGAATGTAGCGGCTCGACTGGTAGATCGCGGTGCGCAGGGCGTCGTCCGCGTAGCGCACCTTGTGGAAGGACTCGTACCGTTCCTTGATCCCTTCGAGGATGCTCATCGTCTCCTCGACGGTCGGCGGCTGGACGTTGACGGCCTGGAAGCGGCGCAGCAGCGAGCGGTCCTTCTCGATGAACTTGCGGTACTCCTTGAGGGTCGTCGCTCCGATGCAGGCGATCTCGCCCCGCGACAACGCCGGCTTGAGGATGTTGGCCGCATCGAGCGAGCCTTCCGCGGACCCGGCGCCGATCAGCGAGTGGATCTCGTCGACGAAGACGATGATGTCCTTGTTCTCCCGGAGCTCCTTGAGGATGCCCTTGAGCCGCTCCTCGAACTGACCGCGGTACTTCGTGCCGGCGACGATCAGCGAGAGATCGAGCGCCAGGACCCGCTTGCTGGCCAGGAAGATGGGCACGCGACCCTCGATCACGCGCTGCGCCAGGCCCTCGACGATGGCGGTCTTGCCCACCCCCGGCTCGCCGAGCAGGATCGGGTTGTTCTTCGTCCGCCGGGAGAGGATCTGGATGATCCTCTCGACCTCGCGCTCGCGCCCGACCAGCGGATCGAAGCCGCCCTGCTGCGCCAGCGCGGTGAGATCGCGGCTGTACTCGGAGAGGAAGGGCAGCTCCTTCTTCTGCTGCGAAGCCTCCTTCTCCTTGGCGAGCCCGAGGACCTCTTCGCGCAGTGAATAGACGTCGAGACCGTGCTGCGCCAGGATGCGTTGCGCGAGACAGCCCTCGACGCGCAGGATGCCGACCAGAAGATGCTCGGAGCCGACCGCCGGATGGAGCATCGACTCGGCTTCGTGGGCCGCGTAGGCCAGGACCTTCTTGGATTCCTCGGAGAGCGGCAGCTCGGCGGTCGACGAGATGCGCTCGACGAAGACGCGCTCGCCCTCGACCTCGCGGCGGACCTCCTCGGGCTTGACGTGGAAGCGACGGAACAGCTCTCCCACCGTCTCCTCGCCCTCGCGCAGGATCCCGAGCAGGATGTGCTCGGACTCGATCACCCGGCTGCCGAGCTTGGAGGCCTCGTAGCGGGCGAAGAACAACGCTCTTCGCGCCTTCTCGTTGAACTTCTCGAACACCGGCTGTCCGCTCCCGGCCCTCCGGCCGAAGTCGAGCGCTGTCAGGTGTTTCCGTCCCGCAGCACCCCTCCCTCGAGCACCAGGATCCTAGCACAGCGACGCGCCAGCTCGCGGTTGTGGGTGACCACCAGCGCCGTCGTGCCGTGGCGCTCCACCAGCGCGCGCAGCAGCTCGAAGACCGCCTCGCCGGCGGCCGGGTCCAGGTTGCCGGTGGGCTCGTCCGCGAGCACCAGCGGCGGCTCCAGCAGCAGCGCGCGGCAGAGCGCCACCCGCTGCTGCTCGCCGCCCGAGAGCTGGCTCGGGAAGTGGTCGGCGCGGTCCCCCAGGCCGACCTCCCCCAGGAGGTCGCCCGCCCGCCGGCCGGCCTCCGCCGCCGGCAGACCGGCGATGCGCCCCGGCAGCGCCACGTTCTCGAGCGCCGTGAAGTCCGCCAGGAGCTGGTGAAACTGGAAGACGAACCCGACCGTGCGGTTGCGGAAGGCGGCCAGATCGGCGGCCGCCAGACGGTCGATCCGGCGTCCCCCCACCTCGACCGTCCCGGCGTCGGGCCGGTCGAGGCCGCCCAGGATGTGGAGCAGAGTCGACTTGCCCGAGCCCGACGGACCGACCACCGCCGCCAGCACCCCGGGGGCGAGCTCGAGATCGACGCCGCGCAGCACCTCCACCGTGCGGCTCGCGTCCCGGAAGCTCTTGACCAGCGCCCGCGCCGAGACCGCCACGCTCATCGGCGCAGGTCCTCGGTCGGCAGGGTCCCCACGGCCCGCGACGCCGCCAGGAAGGAGCAGACGACGGTCAGCGCCACGGTGACGCCGGTCACGGCCAGGACGTCCCCCGGCCGGACGTGAAACGGCAGGGAGTCGAACAGCACCACCCCGTGCTGGACGTGGACGGCGTGGGTCCGGTCCAGCACCACCGCCGCGATCCAGCCCACGACCCCGCCCGCGGCGGCGCCGAGCCCGCCCAGCAGCAGCCCGAGGATCAGGAAGGCGCGGCGCAGCGCCGGCTCCCCCGCGCCCATCGCCGTCAGCAGCGCCAGCTCCCGCCGCTTGGTCGCCGCCACCAGCTGCAGGTCCGAGAAGAGCGCGATCGCGGCGACGGCCACGATCAGCGACACGGCGAGGAACAGGACCGTGCGTTCGAGGGCCAGGGCCAGGAACAGCGGCCGGTTGAGGTCGCGCCAGGTCTCGATCCGGCTCCCGGCCGGCAGGCTCCCGGGCAGGCGCCCGGCCAGCGCGAGCGCGCCGTCGAGGTCGCGCGTCGCCACCTGGATGCGCAGCGGGCGATCGGAGCCGAGCAGGATCTCGGCGCGCTCGAGCGGCAGCGCGACCCGCCGGTCCTCCTCGGTGCGCGACGCCTCGAAGGTCCCGGCCAGCCGCATCGAGAGCAGCCGCGGCTGGGGACCGAGCGGCGTCAGCGTCGGTCGCGGCGCGGCCAGGGAGACGATCTCCCCCGGCCGGAATCCGAGCCGGGCGGCGTCGTCGTCGGCGACGTAGAGGCCGGGCGTCCCGCCCGCTGCCCCGGGGAAGGAGGGCGGCACGGCGCCCTCGAAGCCGACCAGCTCCGCCGGGACCGCCCGGCCGCCGGCCAGCAACCAGCCCCTGCCCTCGAGCACGCGCTGCACCGACCGCACCTCCGGTTCCCGGGCGAGCGCCGCCTCGACCGCCAGCCCGTCGGCTCCGGCGGGCAGGGTGATCGCCAGCGAGGGCGTCCGGGCCAGGATCTCCGAGCGCAGCAGGTGCTGCATCCCGGCCAGCGCCGCCATGGCGAGGACGAGCGCCGCGACCCCGAGGCCGATCCCCCCCGCCGCGACGGCCGAGAGGAAGGTCGTGAAAGCGTCGCGCCGCGTGCTGCGCAGGTAGCGCAAAGCGACGTAGAGCGGGAACGAGCGATCCCCGGCGCTCACGGGTCGGGGGGCCGGTCGGCCTCGTCCGGGCGCAGGAGCGGGAAGAGGACCACGTCCCGGATCGAGGCGCGGTCGGCGAGCACCATGGTCAGGCGGTCGATGCCGATCCCCTCGCCCCCGGCCGGCGGCATGCCGTGCTCGAGCGCCCGCACGTAGTCGGCGTCGAAGCGGTGCGCCTCGCCGTCGCCCGCCTCGCGGGCCGCGAGCTGGGCCCGGAAACGCTCGGCCTGGACGTCCGGGTCGTTGAGCTCCGAGAAGGCGTTGGCGATCTCCATGCCGCCCAGGTAGAGCTCGAAGCGCTCGGTGAAGCGCGGGTCCTCCGGCTTCTGCTTCGAGAGCGGCGACACCTCGACCGGATGGTCGACGATGAACGCCGGCCCGTCCAATTTGTCTTCACACAACTGTTCAAACACAAAAGCCAAAAAGCTTCCATAGATGGGTAAAGCTCCCGGCGAGACCGCCGCGCCGAGACCATCCGGCCGGATCAGTCCGCGCTCCGCACAGACTTCCAGCAGCCCCTGCGAGTTCGAAGTCAGGGCCAAGGGTACGCCCGCGAGCTCGTGCAGCGCCTGCGCCATGGTCCACCTCGGCCACGGCGGTGTGAAATCGAGAGTCTTTCCCTTATATGGAAGCTTCTTGCCTTTGTCCGGATGGATCTCGTCGACGAGCTCCACGATCAGCTCTTCGGTCAGGTCCATGAGCTGGCGGTAGTCGCTGTAGGCCTGGTAGAACTCGAGCATCGTGAACTCGGGGTTGTGCTGGGTCGAGATCCCCTCGTTGCGGAAGTTGCGGTTGATCTCGTAGACCCGGTGCAGGCCGCCGACCAGCAGGCGCTTGAGGTAGAGCTCGGGCGCGATGCGCAGGTAGAGCTCGATGTCGAGGGCGTTGTGGTGGGTCACGAAGGGGCGCGCCATGGCTCCCCCCGGCACCGGCTGCATCATCGGCGTCTCGACCTCGAGAAAACCGCGCGCGTCGAGGAACCTCCGGATGCCACTCACGATCCGGGCCCGGATCTCGAACACCCGCCGCGACTCGGGATTGGCCACCAGGTCGAGATAGCGCTGCCGGTGGCGGGCCTCGAGGTCGGCCAGGCCGTGCCACTTCTCGGGCAGCGGACGCAACGCCTTGGCCAGCAGCGTCAGTCGTTCGGCGAAGATCGACAGCTCGCCGGAGCGCGTGCGGCGCAGCGGTCCCTCGGCGAGCAGGTAGTCGCCCAGGTCGAGGTCCTCGAGCAACTCGCGGGAAGCGTCGTCGAGATCGCCCCGCCGGGCGAAGACCTGGAGCCGTGCGCCGCCGTCCGAGAGGTCCAGGAAGACGACCTTGCCTTGGTTGCGCAGCGCCCGGACGCGACCGGGGACCCGCAGCCGGACCGCTTCCGACTCGAGCTGCTCGGCGCTCGAGCCGTCCCAGCGCGCGCGGACCGCTCCGGGCTCGAGGTCGTATTCGCAGCGCGCCGGGTAGACCTCGACTCCGCGCCCGCGCATCCGGTCGCGCTTCTCCCGGCGGACGGCGATCTGCTCTTCGAGCTCCGACATGGACGGGAAAGAATATCCGAAGGACGCTCCGCGGCTGCTAGGATCTCGCGCCGTGCGCCACCTCGAGGAGGAGCTCGCCGCCGCCGTCGCCCGCTGGCGCCGGCTCGGGCGTCCCGACCCGGACGTCGCCGTCGTGGCGGGCTCCGGTCTGGAGGTCGAGCTGGGCGCCGCCGTCGCGGGGCCCGAGCCGCTCGCGGACTGGCTCCCGTTCCCGGTGCGCGCGGTGCCCGGCCACGGGCACCGGCTCGAGCTGATCGAGACGCCTGCGGGCCGCCGGATTCTCTACTTCCGAGGCCGGATCCACGGCTATCAGGGCTACGAGCCGGGCGAGGTCGTCTTCCCGGTCCGTTTCGCCGCCCTGCTCGGCGCGCGCGTGCTGGTCATGACCAACGCCGCCGGAGGCATCCGGCCGGAGTGGCGCGCGGGGACCCTCGCGGCGGTCACCGACCATCTCAATCTGACCGGCCGGAACCCGCTCGCGGGCGAGCCGCCGCCGGCCTGGGGCCCACGCTTCCCGGACCTCCTCGACGCCTACGACCCGGCGCTGCGCGCCCTCGCGGAGAAGCACGCCGCGCAGCTCGGCTTCGAGCTCCCGCAGGGCGTCTACGCCGGCCTGCCGGGGCCCAGCTACGAGACGCCGGCCGAGGTCCGGATGCTGCGCGCGATGGGCGCCGACCTGGTCGGCATGTCCACCGTCCTGGAGATCATCGCCGCGCGTCACCTCGGAGTGCGTTGTCTGGTCCTGTCGCTGGTCGCGAATCCGGGTGCGGGAGTCGCTCCGGCGCCGCTCACCCACGAGGAGGTCCTCGCCGCCGGCCACGAAGCCGCGGACCGGGTCCGGCGGCTCCTCTCCGCGCTGCTGGCCGATCCGGCGCTGACCGCCGGCTGAGCCGGGGAGCCGGCTCAGCCGGCGTCCGAGCTGGAGCTCGGGCGGTTGACCAGCAGCCAGAGCCCGGAGTAGTCGCGGATCAGCCTCATGCGCAGGAGCTGGAGCTGCTGCGCCTCGGCGAACAGATTGCCGCGCACCGCGTCCTCGATGAGCTGCCCGAAGCGCTGGATCTGGGCGTCGGCGAGCTGGGTCGTGCGGCGCGCGCGCTCGAAGACGGGCGAGCTCCTGGTCACTGCCGTCTCGTCCAGGATCTCGGTGATCTCGCCCGCCTCCTGGTTCATCTTCAGGCGCAGCGCGGCGGCTTCGAGCAGGAAGCGCTCCACCTCGGAGTCACCCTCGGGGGTCACGTGCAGCCTGCGGTAGGCGATGATCTCCCGCGGCTCCAGGCGCAGGTGGTAGATCTCCCGGTCCAGCGCGACCTGCTTGGGCGGCGCCTGCTTGTCGGTCCCGCCCAGGGCGTCGACGATCTCGCTGAAATGACCGGACAGGCCCTCGTCCGGCGCCGCGCCGGCGGCCGGAGACGAGCCACCGGAATCGCCCGCGCCGGCGGGTTCGCCGGCTCCGCCGCCGTCCCCGGAGCCGGGAACTCCTCTCAGCAGTCGCGGCATCAGGTCCTCGACCTGGCGGCGCAGGAAGGCGATGTCGTCCAGCTTCACGTTGTCGGAGCGCTGCTTGTTCTCGAACTCCTCGAGTTTCCGACGGAACAGCGAGAGCTCCTGGTCGAGCTGCATGTCGACCGGGACCTTGCTCTCCATGTCCAGGATGCGCTTCGACTCGGAGCGGATCCGCTCCTCCTCGATGCGGAAGTTCTGCCGCACCTTGTTCTTGATCGAGAGATTCGTCTCGACCACCGTCGCCAGCACTTCCGGGTGGATCAGGTAGCGACCGAGGATCTGCTTGGTCTCGCGATAGCGGGAAACCAGGCGGCTGTCCGCGAGCGCGTCGAGATCGGCCAGGGCGCCGAGCTCCCGCCGGTAGTCCTCGATCTCGTTGCGCCGGTCCTCGAGCCAGGACAGGTCCGGCTGGAGGTCGTCGAACATCGACCAGAAGCCGGTGAAGATCTCGCGCAGGCGCGCGCGTTCGCGCATCAGCACGGAGCCGCTCACCGGATCGACCTCCTCCGACAGCTTCGTGACCAGGAAGTCCACCTTGTCGAGGCGGTTGCCGGAGAGTCCCTCCTCGCGGGCCAGCAGCAGATAGAAGCGGACCATCTGCGCTAGGATCTGGTCGTCGTAGTTGCGGACCCGCTCGAAGAACTGGCGCAGGAGCGGCGGCGAGACGCGGGCGTCGGCCGCCGCGAGCAGGGCGAACATCTGGGCCAGGAGGCGCGCGGCGCGGTCGAGCTCCTGCGCGACCTGGCTCGACTCGGGGCCGGTGAGATTCTCCGCCACCATCTTCAGGGCGGCGTGGATCTCCTGGAAGTCGGACGGATAGCGCGGGATCTCGGCTTCGACGAAGAACTTCTGGAGGCCCTGGAGGAACTGGTGGAATGTCCACCCGGCCTTGAAGCGACCGGCGAGGTCGACGTAGCGACGATGTTGGGCCGAGAGATCGTGAACCGTCACGGGGCTCGATAGAGTGATTTCGGCGATTGTAAACCATGACCGCTGAGAAAGATAGCCACCGAATCCGTCCTCTGATCTCGGCCGCCGAGTTGGACCGCAGGATCGGCGAGCTGGCCGGCGAGATCGACCGCGACTACGCCGAGAGCGACGGCCTCGTGGTCATCGGCGTCCTCAAGGGCGCCGTCTACTTCGTCACCGATCTGACGCGGCGCATGAAGCTGCCGCTGACCATCGACTTCTTCCAGACCTCGAGCTACGGATCCGGGACCTCTGCGGGCGAGATCCGGATCAAGCGCGACATCGAGCTCGCGATCCGCGGCCGCGACGTCCTGCTCGTCGAAGACATCGTCGACACGGGGTGGACGCTGCGCACGATCCTCGACCTGTTCCGCTTCCGCGGCGCGCGCAGCGTCAAGCTCTGTGCGCTGCTGGACAAGCACGAGGCGCGCGAGACCGACGTCCCGATCGACTACTGCGGCTTCCGGATCGGCCGCGAGTTCGTCGTCGGCTTCGGCCTCGACTACGGCGAGCGGTACCGCAACCTGCCGTACATCGGTGTCGTCGAGTTCAACGACGAGGAGCAGAGCGCGTGATACGAACCCACCACAGCGACGCGGCGCCGGCCGCGATCGGCCCCTACTCTCAGGCGGTCTCGGTCGGCGGCTTCCTGTTCACCTCCGGCCAGGTGGCACTGGTCCCGGGAGGCGGCGAGCTGGTCACCGGCGGCTTCGAGGCCGAGGCCCGGCAGGTCTTCGCCAATCTCGCGGCCGTCCTCGCCGCCGCCGGCTGCGGCTTCGGCGACGTCGTCCGGGCGACGGTCTACGTCGCCGACCTCGCCGACTTCCCGGCCCTGAACTCGATCTACGCCGAGACCTTCGGCAACCACAAGCCGGCTCGTTCCACCGTCCAGGTGGCGGCGCTGCCCAAGGGCGCCCGTCTCGAGATCGACCTGATCGCCCGCCTCCCCGGATGAAGCCTGCTTCCGCCCGCCGGTGGGAAGGCCCTGAACCGCCTCCCGCCCCGGCCGGACAGAGACTTCCAGTGATGGAAACGACAGGGCTCCGCCAGCGCCGCGGGTCCGGCGGCGACTCGTGGCCTGTTGCCTTTCCCTTCTACAGAGTGTCTTTCGGCCGACCGGTCCGGCGCGATGCCGTCCGGCAGGCGCGCGCGGTGGCCTCGCGCCCACCCCCTGCGGAACTGCTTCGAGAGGTCGGCTACTCGCCGCTCGGCGGGGTCTCGTCGTAGCCCCGGTGGCGGGCGTAGCGGTCGAGAGCGGCGCGGGCCGCGGCGGCGTCGGAGAGATCGACGTCGCGGCCGATCGCCTCGAGGTCGCCGCGCAGCTCGTCGCGGGCGTCGTGGAGCTCGAAGGCGTTCCACTCGCGCAGCGAGCCGCGCTGGATGAGCTCGAGCGCCGTCCGGCAGTCGGCGACCCCCTGGCGGAAGAATTCGAGCGCCGCGGTCTCGTCCCTCGGGCGCGCCACCGCGGCCTGGGTCAGGCGCGCCGTCCCGAGCTGGTACCAGGCCTCGGCGAAGCCCGGGTCGAGCTTCACCGCCTCCTCGAGCCGCTCGACGCCGCGGTCGATGTCGCGGTCGGCGATCATCGCCCGGTGCCCCTCGGCGTATGCCGTCCGCGCCCGAACCAGCGGATCCGCGGCGGGAACCGTGACCGCGGCCAGGGCGCCGGTCGACGCCTCCTCCCCGGCCCTCCCCCGCTCGCCCGCGCAGCCGCCGAGCAGCAGGAGGGCGCAGAGCGCGACGGAGCACCTCATCGGATCCTCGCCAGCCGGTCGATCGCCGCGTCCACCGTCGCCGCGGTGAGATCGCGGTGGGTGACGAAGCGGACGTGCTCGGAGTCGAGGGCCGAGACCAGGACGCCCGCCTCGCGCGCGGCTTCGACCCAGCGCGCCGCCGGCCCGGTCTCCCGGTCGCCCTCCCGCGGCGCGACGCGGAAGATCCCGATGTTGGTCTCCACCGTCTCCGGGTCGAGGCCGACGCCCGGCATCCCGGCCAGCGCGGTCGCGATCCTGCGCGCGCGGACGTGATCCTCGGGCAGCCGCGCCGGACCGTCGCGCAGCGCCAGCAGGCCCGCGGCGGCGAGCACGCCGACCTGACGCATCGCGCCGCCGAGCTGGCGCCGGATCTCGCGCGCCTCGGCGATCCGCTCGGCGTCCGAGCAGAGCAGCGAGCCGACCGGCGCGCCGAGACCCTTCGAGAGGCAGAACATGACGGTGTCGCAGCCGCGCGCGAGCTCCGCGGGCGTGGTTCCGAGGGCGGCCGCGGCGTTCCAGATCCGCGCCCCGTCGAGGTGCACCGGCACCCCGGCGCGACGGGCGAAGTCGAGGATCGGGTCGAGCCGGGAGCGCGGGAACGCCCGGCCGCCGGCGACGTTGTGCGTGTTCTCGAGCGCGATCGCTCCGGTCGCGACCCGGTGCCCACCCGGGGCGATGCAGGCGGCCGCGAACTCGCCGACCGCGGGCAGCCCGTCGGCGGACGGCAGCGGCCGAGGCTGGATGCCGGAGAGGGCGGACATCGCCCCGACCTCGAACAGCAGCACGTGCGCGCGGACGTCGCAGAGCAGCTCGCTGCCGCGCGGCGCCAGCAGGCGCAGCCCGATCTGGTTGCCCATGATCCCGGAGGGCACGAACATGGCGGCCGGGAAGCCGAGCGCGGCGGCGGCCTCCTCCTCGAGCCGGTTGACCGTCGGGTCCTCGCCGTAGACGTCGTCGCCGACCTCGGCTTCGGCCATCGCCCGCCGCATCGCCGCGTCGGGCCGGGTCACCGTGTCGGAGCGCAGATCGATCAGTTCCATACCGTGAAGACTATCCCCCAGAAGAGGCCGATCCCCCCCTCGGTCCTGGGTCGCGCTCTGCTCGTCCGCGAGCGCGACGTACGCCTGGAGTCGGCAGAGCAAAGACTTCCAATGAAGGGAAAGACGCGACTCGGGCCGAAGCTCGGGCGCGGGCGACCGGCGAGTCCTTCCTTTCGACCGAGAGCTTCCGCCGCGAGAGCACCGCCGCTCCACTGCTCGGCAGGCGAGCGCGGGGGCCTCGCGCCCACCCCGGCGGGAACCCGTTCCCGGGTTTGGCACCTAGCGCAGGAGCTCGGCGAGGACGGGGTTGGAGAGCAGGAGGCCTTCGGCGGTGAGGCGCAGGCGGCCGTCGCGCTGCTCGACGAAGTCCTCGAGACGGGCGAGGCGGCGCGCGACCTCCTCGGGCGCGACGCCGGCCGCCTCGAGCAGGGCGACGTCGATCCCCTCCTCCAGACGCAGTCCCAGGAAGACGCGCTCGGCGGCGGGGTCCGCGGGGAGCTCCTCGACCGCCGACGGATCCGCGATCCAGGCCTCGAGATCGGGCGCGTGGCGGAAGCGCCGGCCGTCGACGTAGGAGTGCGCCGCCGGACCGAGGCCCAGCCACGGCTGGCAACGCCAGTAGCGCAGGTTGTGGCGGCACTCCGCCCCCGGCCGGGCGAAATTCGACACCTCGTAGTGGCGATATCCGGCCTCCGTGAGCCGCTCGCGCATCGTCAGGTAGCGGCGCCGCTGCGCCTCCTCGCCGGCGAACAGACGCGGGCGCTCACGGCGCAGCAGGTCGATCTCCGAGCCGGGGTGGACCTCGAGCAGGTAGAGCGAGAGATGGTCCGGCGCGAGCTCGATCGCGCGCGCGAGCGAGGACGCGAAGCTGCCGTCCGTCTGCGCCGGGATGCCGACCATGAGGTCGATCGAGAGGCGCTCGAAGCCGGCCGCGCGGGCCCCAGCCACGGCCTGCTCGGCGCGCGCCGCGTCGTGGCGCCGTCCGAGCAGCCGCAACTCGCGATCGCAGAAGGACTGGACCCCGATCGAGAGCCGGCCGACGCCGGCCGCGGCGAGCCCGCGCAGGCGCTCGTCCGTGAGGTCGGAGGGGTTCGCCTCGGCGGTGATCTCGGCGTCGGGGGCGAGCTCGAAGCGGCGTCCCAGGTGCTTCAGGATCCGGGCGACCTCCTCCGGTTCGAGCAGCGACGGCGTGCCGCCGCCGAGGAACACGCTCTCGATCCGGCGGCCGTGGAGCCCGCTCCAGCCGTCGATCTCGCGCGCCAGCGCCGCCGTGAAGCGGTCCATCCGGGCGCGGTTCTCGCCCACCCGGTAGAAATCGCAGTAGCGGCAGCGGGTGCGGCAGAAAGGGACGTGGACGTAGACCCCGAGGGTCGCGCTCACTCGGACGGTTCTCCCTCCAGGGCGAGGTACGCCGAGTGCAGCTCGTCGAGCAGCGGATAGCGGCCGCTGGCGACCTTCTCCGCGACCAGGTCGCGCGCCCGCGGCGAGAGCCAGGAGATCACCTCCAGGTTGCCCTCGCGTGCCAGCGCCGCCAGGTCCAGCGGCGTCGCCTCCACGTGCCGTGCCGCGGCCAGCAGCGCTTGTCCCTCGGCTTCGGAGCGGCCGAGCCGGAGCCACAGTTCGCCCACTTGCGCCAGCGCCGAGGCCAGATCCCGGTTGCGTACGCGGCGCGGCGGCAGGAACAGCCGCGGGCGCGGCGGGAACGGATCCAGGCCGGCCGCGTCGGCGGCCCGTGCGAAGTCGCGTAGCGCGGGCGGATCGCCGTGGAAGATCGCTTCCCAGCGCGACTCGCCGGTGCAGTCCGCCAGCCGGCGCCGGTCGCTCGGCGTCAGCTCGACCAGGACCCCGAGCACGGCGCGGCGCCCCGCGGCGGCCAGCGCCGTGAGCCACGGGTTCCAGTCCGCCGGGGTCGCGGAGAGTCCCGGCAGCAGCGGCATCACGACCGCGATCTCCGGCGGCAGCTCCGTCAGCGTCGTCGGCTCGGCGCCGATCAACAGCGGCAGGAGATTCAGGATCCGCGTGCCCGTCGCCGCCGGCTCGGCGGCCTCGTCGGGGTCGACCTCGACCAGCGCCGCGCCGCCGGCGCGCTCGAGGTCCACGATCCAGCGCTCGCGCTCCGCCCGCCGGCGCCGCGGGACCGGCGGCAGGTAGACGAGATCGAGGTGGCCGGAGGGCGGTTCCGGCAGCGCGATCGCGGCCTCGTCCCCCGGCCAGCAGACGCGGCGATCGACCAGGTCGAGGTACGGGCTGTCGGGCGCCGGCCAGCGCTTGGGAGCGAACCGGATCCAGAAGCGCGCCGGCTCGGGCGCGAGCTCGCGCCAGCTCAACGCCGTCCTCCCGGAACGGTGGCCCGGGCCACCAGCGCGCGCTCGACGTACTTGGCGAGGATGTCGGCCTCGAAGTGGAGCCGGTCCCCCGTGCGGGCCGCTCCGAGCGTGGTCCGCTCGAGCGTCACCGGGATCAGGGCGACCTCGAAGCTGCGCGGCGCACGGGCGGCGACGGTCAGCGAGACACCGTCCAGCGCGACGGAGCCCTTCTCCGCGATCCAGGCGTCGAAGGCGGGCGGAAACGCGAGGGTGAAGCGGCTGTGGTCCACGAGGTCCCGGCGGGCGACCAACTCCACCGTGCCGTCGACGTGCCCCTGGACCCAGTGTCCGCCGAGCGGGTCGCCCACGCGCAGCGCCGGCTCGAGGTTGACCTCGTCCCCGGCGCGCAAACGCCCGAGTCGGGTGCGCGCCAGAGTCTCCGGTGAGAGCTCGACCGTTACCGTTCCCGCCCGCGTCGCGGTCACCGTCAGGCAGACTCCGGAGACCGCGAGGCTGGCGCCCGGCGCCAGCTCCGCGGCGAGCTCGTCGCTCAGAGCGATCTCGAGGCGCACGCCGCCTTGCGGCGAGGGCCCCGGATCGACGCTCAGGCGCCCACGCTCGCGAACAAGTCCCGTAAACATCCGCTTCGAATCCCCGTCGTCACCCAGTCTTCGCCCACCCGCCGCACGCGCACGCGCTCGAGCCGCTCCGCGCCCGCGAGGTCGCCGACGCCGCGCCCGCCGAGCGGCGCCGGTGCCGTGGCGCCGCCGATCAGGAGGGGCGCGGTCACCGCGACCACGCGGTCCCAGGCCCCACTCTCGAAGAAGGCCGCGGCGAGCGTTCCGCCGCCCTCGAGCAGGACGCTCTGGACGCCACGCCGGCCGAGATCCGCGAGCACCGCGGCCGGTTCCAGGGAGGCCAGGCGGACCACCTCGGCGCCCCTCTCGCGCAGCGCCTCGGCGCGCTTCGCGCCGCTCCGCTCAGTGTACACAACGACCGCTCCCGTGCCGTCGAACAGGCGCGCGCCGGGAGGAGTGCGCAGACCGCGGTCGGCGACCGCGCGCAGGATCGGCCCCGGCGCCCGGCCGAGGCGCCGGGTCAGGCTCGGATCGTCCGCCAGGATCGTGCCGCTGCCGACCAGGACCGCGTCGTGCTCGTCACGCAGCTCGAGCGCCAGCCGGCGGGCCTCGGGGCCCGAGATCCACCGGCTCTCGCCCGCCGCGGTCGCGGTCCGGCCGTCGAGCGAGGCCGCCCACTTGAGCGTCAAGGCGGGCCGTCCCCGGGTCTTCTCGACCAGGTAGGCGAGGTTGAGCTCGACCGCCTCGGCGATCCGCGCGCCGGTCTCGACACGGATCCCGGCCGCCTCGAGCCGGGCGAAGCCGCGCCCCGCCACCCGCGGGTCGGGATCCCGGTGGCAGGCGACGACTCTCTCGATCCCGGCCGCCACGACCGCCTCGGCGCAGGGCGGAGTCCGCCCATGGTGGGCGCACGGCTCCAGCGTCACGTACAGGGTGGCGCCCCGCGCCGCTCCGCCGGCACGCCCCAGAGCCACCGTCTCGGCGTGGGGCCCGCCGGCACGGCGGTGCCAACCTTCGCCGACGACCCGTCCGTCGCGCACCACCACCGCGCCCACCCGCGGGTTGGGCGCGACCGTGAAACGCCCCCGGCGGGCGAGCGCCAGGGCGCGGGCGACGGGATCAGCGGAGGAGGGCAGCGGCGAACTCCCGGGGATCGAAGTCGACCAGGTCCTCGGCGCCCTCTCCGACGCCGAGGTAGAGCACCGGCAGCTGCAGCTCGCGCACGACCGCCAGGACCATCCCCCCTTTCGCCGTCCCGTCCAGCTTCGCCAGCAGAACGCCGTCCACGGCCGCGGTGGCCAGGAACGCCCGCGCCTGGGCGAGGGCGTTCTGCCCGGTCGTGGCGTCGAGGACGAGCAGCGTGCGCACCGACCAGCCGGCGCCCTCGCGGTCGACCACCCGCCGGACCTTCGCGAGCTCGGCCATCAGGTGTTCCTTGTTGTGGAGGCGACCGGCGGTGTCGACGATCAGGTGATCCACCCGCCGCGACCGCGCCGCCTGCAGCGCGTCGAACACCACCGCCGCCGGATCCGAGCCGGCCGCCTGGCGCACGACGTCGATCCCGAGACGCTCGCCCCAGAGAGCGAGCTGCTCGATCGCCGCGGCCCGGAAGGTGTCGCCGGCAGCGAGCAGGACCCGGCGCCCCGCGGCGATGTCGCGGCGGGCGAGCTTGGCGATCGACGTCGTCTTGCCGGCGCCGTTCACCCCGACGACCAGGGTGACGCGCGGCCAGACCGCGGGCGCCGCCGCTGCGCTCTCCGCGAGCAGGCGTTCGACCTCGTCGGCCAACAGGTCGCGGAGCCGGCCCTCGCGCCCGAGGTCCGACCTCCGGACCCGCTCGCGCAGACGGTCGAGCAGGAGCGTCGTCGTCTCGACGCCCACGTCGGCTCCGATCAGAGCCTCCTCGAGGTCGGTCAGGGTCTCTTCGTCGAGCGAAGCCGGTCGGTCGAGGACGTCGCCGAGCCGTTCGGCCAGCCGCTCCTGGGTGCGCGCCAGTCCGGCTCGGAGCCGCCCCCAGAGTCCCCGCCCGGGCTCCATCAAGCCGACTCGAACAGCTCCTTGGTGAGCTGCTCGCAGGCGGCCTCGAGGCTGCGCCGCGCGCAGCCCGTCAGGCCCGGGCTGCGCTGCACGAGGAGCACGAAGTAGCGCTCCGGCAGCGCGCGCGCGTAGAGATGGAGGGCCTCCTTCTCGATGTGGAGGAGCGTCGGCAGCCCCTGGCCGATCTCCTCGAGGAACTGCTCGGCCTGGCGCAGGTAGATTCCGACGTAGGCCCCGACGACGCGCATCTGGTAGGGGCTGAAGTCCGAGCAGGCGACGTCGATCGTCTCGCCGGAGTCGTCGACGAACAGGACGCCGACCGCACCGTCGTTCTTGGCCAGCAGGTTGGCCAGAATGTACTGATAGACCATCGTTCCTCCCGTCGCTCGCCGGTGGTCCGGTCGCTCGTCCGTGCGTCCTCGGCCTCAGACGTTGGCCGCCGCCGGAAGGTCGACCTCGATCGCCGTCGGCGGCTGCGTATCTTCGACCAGCCGCTCGAGGTCGCCCATCTCGTAGGCGCGCAGGAACGCGGTCACGATCTTGGCGTCGAAGCGGGACCCGGCCAGTTTGGTGATGATCTCCGCCGCGTGGCGCTTGTCGTAGGCCTTCTGATACGGCCGGTTGGTGGTCATCGCGTCGAAGCAGTCGGCCACCGCCACGATCCGCGCCATGACCGGGACCTCGTCCGACTTCAACCCGTCCGGATAGCCCTTGCCGTTCCAGTTCTCGTGATGCCAGCGCACGATCGGGATCATGTCGCGCAGCGGCTCGATCGGCGCCAGGATATCGGCACCGACGACCGGGTGCGACTTCATGGCCTCGAACTCCTCCGTCGTCAGGACGCCGCCCTTGCGCAAGATCCGGTCCTCGATCCCGATCTTTCCGACATCGTGCAGCAGAGCGCCGATCCAGAGCTTCTGCAGGAAGTCCTCGCTCTGCCCGAGGTGCCTCCCGATCGTGCGCGCGACCTCCGCGACCCGCTCCGAATGGCCGCGGGTGTAAGGGTCCTTGGCGTCGATCGCCGCGGCGAAGGCCCGGATCGAGCTGATGAACAGCTCGCGGTTCTTCCGCGCCGCCCCCCTGAGCTTCTCGACGTAGTCCTCGACGTGGCCGCTCATGCGGTTGAAGTCCGCCGACAGATCGGAGATCTCGGCGACCATCCGGTCCTCCGGCAGCCGCTTGCCGAAGTTGCCGGTCGCGATCTCGTGGGTGGCCGCGATGAAGCGGCGGATCGGCTCGCCGATCCAGCGCGTCACGATCAGCGCGAGCAGCGCCGCCAGAGCGAGCAGCAGGAGAGTGGCGAGCACGGCGCTCCACACCATCCGGCGCGCCGCCTCGAAGGCGGCGGCCACCGGCTTGTGGACCAGGACCCCCCAGCGGCTCTCCGCCACCGGGCTGACCTGGCCCAGCATGTCGACCGGACCCAGCTCGGTCGGCACCGTGTACTCGGCCGTCAGGTGAAGCGGCTTGCGGGCGAAGTCCCGCACCAGGTTGGAGCTGGCGATCGCGGCGGCCGTCGCGGAGTCCGCGCCTTCGGACCAGAGCAGGCGGCCGTTCCGGTCCACCAGGAACACGCCGACGCTGCCTTGCGCCTCGCGCTCGAAGACGGCTTCGATCAGACGCAGGCGGACCAGGGCCTGGACCACCAGAGCGGGCGCGCCCGTCCGGTCGGTGACCGGCACCGCGAGCGCCGAGACCGGCTCGTTCGAGGTCTTCGAGACCGCGAACTGCCACACCGGCAGTCCCGTCGTCCGCGCCTGGTTGAAGGTCGCGTCGAGCGCGTCCGACAGCTCCGGATCCAGCTGCGGCGGCGCGAGCCGGGGGCCCCGGCCGCTGGAGTCGAGCACCGAGAGCGCGAGCAGGTTCGGGTTGGAGATCGTGAAGCGCTCCAGGATGTCGCCCACCCAAGGCTCGCGCAGGCGCTCCTCGACCGGGCGCGGTCCGGGATAGACCAGCAGGCTCGATCCCATCTGCTCCAGCCGCAGCCGCGATCCGACCAGGTAGTCGTTGAGCTCGCGCGACAGCGACTGCGCGGACTCGGTCAGGTAGCGCTTCTCCTCGGTCTCGAGCAGATCGCGGTTCTGCAGGATCAGCAGAGTCGTCGAGATGGCGAGCGGCACCGCTCCGACGACCAGGAGCAGGACGAACACGAGAGGCCGCAGGTGGAAGCGGTGCAGGATTCCGGACACGACGCGGGGATTATAGAGAGTCGGGGCCCCGGGAACCGAGCCAGCTCTCCAGGTCCGCGCGGAGCGCTTCCCGAGCCAACCCCGAGACCACCCCGCCCCGCCCCGGTCCCCGCGCCACCACCCAGGCCACGCCGGCCGCCGTGGCCTTCTTGTCCCGGCCCACCCGGCGCAGCAGGGCGTCGGCCCCGAGAGACGGCAGCGGCGGCACGCCGAGACGGTCGAGCAGGCCGCCGAGACGGCGCGCGAACTCCGGATCGCCCCCCTCCCGGACCGAGAGGCGGAGGGCGAAGCGGATGCCGTGGGCGACGGCGTCGCCGTGCGCGATCGAACCGTACCCGAGCTCGGCCTCGATGGCGTGGCCGAGGGTGTGCCCGAAGTTGAGCAGACGGCGGGGACCGCTCTCGTCCGGGTCGCTGGCCACGAGATCCGCCTTGGCCTTGGCCGTGGCCGCCACCACCGGTGCGAGAACCTCCGGGTCGCCGTCGAGCAGCCGTTCGAGGTCGCGTTCGATGCGGTCGAGCAGGTCGGGGGCGAGCAGCGCCGCGGTCTTGATCGCCTCGACCAGGCCCGAGCGGCGCTCGACCCGCGGCAGCGTCGCCAGCAGGTCGGTGTCCGCAACCACGGCGACCGGGTGGTGGAAGAGACCGACGGCGTTCTTCGCCTCGGGCAGGTCGACCGCCGTCTTGCCGCCGATCGAGGCGTCGACCTGGGCCAGCAGCGTGGTCGGGAGCTGCAGCCAGCCGACCCCGCGCAGGAAGGCGCCCGCGACGAAGCCGGCGAGGTCGCCGACGCTGCCGCCGCCGAAGGCGACGATCCGCGAGTCGCGGCGGCCGCCGGAGCGGCTCAGCTCGCGCCAGACCCGGTCGGCCTGGGCCACGGTCTTGGCCGCTTCGCCGTCCGGCACCTCGAGGATGCGCTGCCGCTCGCCGGCGGCGAGGAAGCGCTCCAGGCGGTCGCCGTGGAGATCGAGGATCGGACGCGAGGAGAGCGCGAAGAGATCGCGGCCAGCCAGCTCGGCGGCGAGCGCGCCGGCCGCCGCCTCGAGCGCGCCGGCGCCGACCAGGTGGCGCGTCACGCCGCCGGGATGGGCGAGATCGAAGCTCTCGAGCGGCGGCGGAGGCAATCGCGCCTCGTCCGGCTCACTTCTCGCGCGGCGCGATCCCGAGCTCGGCCAGCTGGGCGGGATCGACCGGCGAAGGCGCCTCGGTCATCAGGCAGGTCGCCGAAGCGGTCTTGGGGAAGGCGATGACGTCGCGCAACGACGGGACCCCGGCCATGATCATGATCAGCCGGTCGAGACCGAGCGCGATTCCGCCGTGCGGCGGCGCGCCGTAGCGCAGGGCCTCGAGCAGGAAGCCGAACCGCCGCTCGGCCTCCTCCGGGCCGATGCCGAGCAGGCGGAAGACACGCTGCTGAATCTCCGGGTCGTGGATCCGGATCGATCCGCCCCCGAGCTCGGTGCCGTTGAGCACGACGTCGTAGGCGCGGGCGCGGACCGTCCCGGGATCGCTCTCCAGCCGCTCCAGGTCGCGCGGATCCGGGCTGGTGAAGGGGTGGTGGGTCGAGTACCAGCGAGCGTCCTCGGCGTGCCACTCGAGGAGCGGGAAGTCGGTCACCCAGAGAAACTCCCAGCTCCCGTCCGGGATCCAGGAGAGCTGCTTCGCCAGCTCGAGCCGCAGCGCCCCCAGCGCGGGCGCCACCACCGCGGCCGACCCGGCGGCGAGCAGCGCCAGGTCGCCCTCCCCCAGCTCCAGCGCCGACGCCAGCGCGCCGCGGTCGCTCTCGGAAAGACCTTCTCGGATGGAAAAGACCGTCTCTCCGTTCAGCTTTCTTGAGGCTGAGCAAGCCGGGCAGACCCAGCCGCTTGACGTGTTCCCCCCAGGAGTCGATCTTGGAACGCGAGGTCGCGGCACCGGCCGGAATCACCAGTGCGCGAATCACCCCCCCCTCAATGAAAGTCTTCGAAAAGACCTTGAATCCGCTCTCTCCGGCCACGTCGCTCACGTCCCGGATCTCGGCGCCGAAGCGCAGGTCGGGGCGGTCGACGCCGTACTTCGCCAGGGCGTCGGCGTAGGTCATGCGGCGGAAGCGCGTGGGCGGAGCGACGCCCACGATCGGGAAGATCCGCGCGAAGAGGCCCTCGATCAGCTCGTAGACGTCCTCCTCGGTCGGGAAGGACATCTCGAGATCGATCTGGGTGAACTCCGGCTGGCGGTCGGCGCGCAGGTCCTCGTCGCGGAAGCAGCGGGCGATCTGGAGGTAGCGCTCGAAGCCGGCCACCATGAGCAGCTGCTTGAACAGCTGCGGCGACTGCGGCAGGGCGTAGAACTCGCCGCGGTGGACCCGGGACGGCACCAGGTAGTCGCGGGCGCCCTCCGGGGTGGACCGCGTCAGGATCGGCGTCTCGACCTCGAGGAAGCCCTGCTCGTCGAAGTAGCGCCGGACCTCTTGGGTCACGCGGTGGCGCAGGAGGAAATTGCGCTGCAGCTCGGGGCGGCGGAGCTCGAGGTAGCGGTACTTGAGCCGCAGGTCCTCGAACGCCTCGGTGCCCCCTTCGATCGCGAACGGCGGCGGCTCGGAGCGCGCCAGCACCTCCACCCGCGAGGCGACGACCTCGACCTCGCCGGTCGGCATCTTCGGGTTGGGCGACTCGCGCTCGACGACCTCGCCCTCGACCTCGAGCACCCACTCGGAGCGCACCGCGGCCAGCGCCTCGACCAGCTCCGCCCTCTCCTCCGGCCGGACCACGACCTGACACATTCCGCTGCGATCGCGCAGGTCGAGGAAGAGCCGCCCGCCGAGGTCCCGCCGCCGCGCCACCCAGGCGCGCAGCAGCACCGTCGAGCCCACGCTCTCCCGCGTCAGAGTCCCCGCACCGGTGCGTTTCATGTCCACATTCTCTCGAAAGACGGAAAGACTTTCATCTAGGGGTAGTTCTTCCTGATCACGGCGATCGCCTGGTCCCGCCGCCATGTCTCGCGGTCGCCGGTGCTCATCGTCCGGACCGAGAGCCGGCCTTCGCGAAGCTCCGTCTCGCCCAGGAAGACGACGAACGGCGAACCGAGCTTCTCGGCGAGTTCGAACACCTTCCCCGGCCGCCCGCTCGCCTCGACGGCCGGGATCCCGGCGGCGCGCAGATCTGCTGCGACGGAAGACAGATCTGCCGCCCCAACGGACTTCCCGACCGGCGCCACGAGAACCGGTCCGGGCGCGCGGCCGCGCGCCGGGGAAGCGGCAGGCAGGACCTCGATCAGCCGGTCCTCGCCGATGGCGAAGCCGACGGCGTAGGTCGGCGGCCCGCCGAGCTCCTCGACCATGCCCTCGTAGGCGCCGCCGCCGCAGATCGCGTTCTGCGCCCCGAGCCCCTCGGAGACGATCTCGAACACCGTGTTCGTGTAGTAGTCGAGGCCCCGGACCAGCCGCGGCTCCACGCGGTAGGAAAGGCGAAAAGCATCCAATGATGAAAGGACTTGTCGGAAGTGGTCGCGGCTCTCGGGAGTCAGAGAGTCCTCGAGCCGCGGCGCCACGGCCAGAAGCCCCTGCTCCTCGGGGCTCTTGGTGTCCAGGATGCGCAGCGGATTCGTCTCCAGACGCCGACGGCTGTCCTCCGAGAGCTTCTCCTTCAATGGAAGCAGGTACCTGGTCAGAGCCTCCCTGTAGCTTCGACGCGAAGCGTCGTCGCCGACGGTGTTGAGCAGAATCTGGAGGTCGGTGAACCCGAGCTCGCGCAGGAAGTGGACCAGCAGGACGAGGATCTCGACATCGGCTTCCGGACCCTTCCCGCCCAGCAGCTCGGCCCCGATCTGGTGGAACTGCCGGAAGCGCCCCTTCTGCGGGCGCTCGTACCGGAACTGGGGGCCGACGTAGTAGAGACGGATCGGCTGCGGCAGCGTCTGCATGCCGTGCTCGACGTACGCCCGGCACACCGAGGCGGTGTTCTCCGGGCGCAGGGTCAGGCTGCGGCCGCCCTTGTCGGTGAAGGTGTACATCTCCTTGCCGACGATGTCGGTGCCCTCGCCCACGCCGCGGGCGAACAGCTCCGTGTCCTCGAACAGCGGCGTGCGGATCTCGCCGTAGCCGTAGAGTCCGAAGACGCGGCGCGCGGTGGCCTCCACCGCCGCCCAGAGGCCGGTCTCCGGCGGCAGCAGGTCGCGGGTGCCCTTCGGGGCCTGGAAGTGCTTCGCCATTCAGTACCCCCGCCCCAGCTCCTCGAGGTAGCGGTCCTTGACCCCGACGTAGCGGCGGGCGATCTCGAGGATGTTGGCCCGCTCGGAATCGGACAGGGGGCGGACCACGCGCGCCGGGATCCCGACCGCGAGCTGCCCGGCGGGAACGCGCGTCCCCGGCGTGACCACCGCGCCGGCGCCGACCTGGGCGCCGCTCTCGACCACCGCGCCGTCGAGCACCCGCGCGCCGATCCCGACCAGGCAGCCGTCCTCGAGCGTGCAGCCGTGGATCATGCAGGAGTGCCCGATCACCACGTCGGCGCCGATCGCGAGCGGGTGGGTCTCGTGGGTGACATGGAGGATGGTGCCGTCCTGCACGTTGGTCCGGGCGCCGACCCGGATCCAGTGGACGTCCCCGCGGGCCGCGGTGTGGAACCAGAAGGACGCGTCGTCGCCGGCCTCGACGTCTCCCGCCAGGTGCGCGGAGGGGGCGAGAAAGACCCTCTCCCCCAGCCTCGGCAGCGTCTGACGGTAGGGATGGATCGGCACGGGCGCTGGAGAATATCGCAGCCCGCGCGTGCGGCCCGAGGTCCGGTAAGCTCCGCGTCGTGCACGACGCCCCACCCCACCACGTCGCGGTCGACATCGAGGTCCGCTACGCCGAGACCGACCAGATGGGCGTGGTCCACCACGCCAACTACCTGATCTGGTTCGAGGTCGCGCGCACCCGGCTCTGCCAGGAGGCCGGCTTCCACTACGCCGAGATCGAGAAGCGCGGCCTGCTCCTGCTGGTCACCGGCTCCCACCTCTCCTACCGCGGCCCGTCCCGCTACGGCGAGACCGTCGAGGTCGCCTGCTGGGTGGAGCGCATTGCCAGCCGGGGGGTCGTCTTCGGCTACCGCGTCGCCCGCGGCGGCGACCTGCTGGCCACCGGCTCGACCGAGCACGTCTGGGTGGACGCCGCGACCCGCCGGCCGGTGCGCTTCCCGCCCGAGCTCAAGGAACCGTTCGAGCGCTTCCTCCCCGGCGCCCCGGACTGACCCGTCCGGAGGTGCCGCTCAGGGCGACCGTCGTGACGACCAGCGCGACGTGTTGCCGGTCTCGAAGCCGTCGGCGAAGGTCGGCCGCACTTCGTCGGCCCCCAGATCGTAGGTGCCGCCGCCGACGCCGGGCGAACCGTTGGCGTTGAACGGGACGTCGTAGGGGCGGTCCTCGACGTCGAAGTCGGCCACCGCCGCGTACGGCGGCGCGTCGCAGAAGTCCACCGCGGGCGATCGCGGCTTGAGGTGGAGATCGGCGCGGGCGACGTCCACGAACTGAGGATCCGCGATCGCGAAGAAGGACCCGGCCGGCAGATTGGTGGCGTCGGAGAGCATCAGGCAGTCGGCCGTGGTGAGGAGCGTCCCGTCGGTCCCGGCGATCACCGGGCCGTTGGGGTAGAAGGCGCTGCTGTACAGATCCGCCGTCGCGCCGCCCGAGAGCACGATCGGCCGGTCCGGGCAGGTCGAGCCGCCGCACGGGTAGGTGTTGCCGCCGCCGGAGACGAAGCCTGCCCGCAGGTAGCCGTCGTTGCTCCCCTCCAGCAGCGTGTCCGCCCCGGAGTTGCCGGCCATCGCCACGCTCTGCAGCACGACCAGCGTCTCCGCGCCGTCGGCATGGACGATGCTGCCGAACGGCGATCCGGCGGCCACCGAGTTGTAGTGGATCTGGGCCTGCTCGAACAGGAACTGCGCTCCCCCGGTGGCGTAAGCCGCGGCCCCCTCGTGGCCACTGCTCAGGTGGTTGTACATCAGGTCGACGCACTGGGAGTCGTAGAAACAGAAGCCCTCCTGACGCTTCAGCTGCACGAAGGCCAGGGCGTCGGCGAAGATCCCTCCGCCCTGGGTCGCGGCGGTGTTCTGGTTGATCGCGCCGTTGATCACGAGGACGTAGGTGTCGAGGTCGCGGGCGTAGATCCCGCCCCCCTGATCGTCCGCGGTATTGACGTTGATTCCGGCGCCCGGAGGGGCCTGGTCGGCGCCGACGAGGATCTCTCCGCCGCCGTTGACGTAGACGCCGCCGCCGTCGGCGCCGGCGTGGTTGAAGTGAACGGCGGCGCCGGGACGCAGGTTCGCCGTGCAACCGCCGGCGAAGATGCCCCCCCCGTTGTCCGCGTCGTTGTGGTCGATCTCGGCGTAGAGATCGACCAGCGCGCCGGCGCCGCAGCGCACGCCGCCGCCGTGGAAGCCGTAGTTGTCGTGGACGCGGCTGTCGTAGTCCAGCTCGAAGTGCGCCAGCGCTCCGGTGACGTACACGCCGCTGTCGCCGAACCCGGTCACGTTCAGGGCGACCCCCTGGACGTGGCTGTTGCCCGCGACCTGGACTCCGGGAATCACGAAGGAGGTGCCCGGTCCCTGGAGGACGAGGTGACTGACGACGAGGTCGTTGGCCCCCGTGGTGGTCGAGGCCTCGACCACCGGATGGGTGGTCTGGGCGTGGAGAGTCGTCGTCCCGCTCGGGCTCCCCGCGCTGCAACTCGCGAAGCCGCCGACGATCGTCACCCGGTTCGGGAAGTCGGTGAACGGCAGGTAGACGTTGTTGTAGGTCTGCTCGTTGGACAGCCGGACCTCGTCGTCCTCGCCGTTGAGCGCCGCGATGATCAGCGCCGCGCTGATGCTGTTGGCGTCGCAGGCGGCGTCGGAGGCGGGGCCGATCCGGAAGATCGCCGCCCTGCCGGCGCCGGCGCCGATCGTCAGGCAGGCCAGCACCGCGCCCGCCACCCGCAGCCGATTCGACACGAATCCCCATCCCATCGCAGGTACCTCCCCGGCCGTCGCCGGCCGATCTGGCTTCCGCTTTCGGGGAGATACGGCGCCCGAGCTCCGCGGCCGTTACCGCGCCGCGGCGGGGCGCTGGATCAGGGCGTGGCGGGGGCCGGCGCCGCGGCCCGGACGAACAGCCGGTAGGTCGCTGCCGGATGGGTCCCGCCCGCGGTCTCGCCCTCGACTTCGATGCCCACCAGGCCGCCCGGCAGGAGCGTCGTCGGGACCAGCAGCGTCAGCGCGCCGGACGCGTCGGGATGGACTCCGCCCGCCGACCAGAGCTCGCCGCCGTCGGGCCCGCGCAGGCGGACGGTGTAGGAGCGGAATGCCGCCGGGCGCTCGAGGGCGAGCAGGAGCGTGACGTAGCCGGCGTTCCCGCGCTCGACCGAGGTCAGCGCCGGCTCCTCGGCCCCACGCGTGGCCGCCAGCGGGAGCAGCTCGACGACCGCCAACCCCGCCTGGGGCGCGAGCAGGCTCGAGAGCCGCGACTGGAGATCGGCGGCGCGCCGCTCGGCGAGCTCCGCGCGCGCGCCGGCGGCGCGCTCGGCGGCGGCGGCGCCCTGGAGCTCGCCCAAGCTCGCGGTCAGCCGTGCGCGCTCGGCGTCGAGGCGCGAGGCGCGCCGCGTCCCGGCGATCCCGAACGCCAGTCCGACCACGGCGACCGCAGCCGCCGCCCACAGCGCCGCGCGTCGCCAGGTGAGACCGGCGTCGCGGCGCACCGGCAGCGGAACCACCCGTGGATCCACCGCGCCGCCCTCGAGGCCGCGGCTGGCCCGGGCCAGGGCCAGCTCCTCCCGGCACTCCGCGCAGCTCGCGACATGACGTTCGACGAGGCGCGCCTCCGTGGGCGGCAGGTCGGACCACGCGAAAGCCACCAGGGCCTCGCTCGAGGGGTGCTCCTCGGCGAACAGGCGTGCCCCGGCGCGCGTGGCCTCGAGCTCGTCCCGGCACTCGGAGCAGCCCTCGAGATGGGCCGCCACCGCGTCCCTCTCGGCCGCCTCCAGGCTGCCGGCCAGGTACCAGGGAAGCCGCTCGATGCACTCTCGGTGGTCCACGATCGCATCCCCTCCGGAGCTACGGCGCCGCGAGGCGGCGATCGTTACCGCCGGCCGCCCCGGCCGCCGCCAGCGCCACGGCCCGCTTGCGGCAACGCAGCACGCGAACCCGCAGGGCTCCCTCGGCGACGCCGGTGCGCTCGCTCATCTCGCGGTACGAGCGACCGAGAAGGATCTCGCGCCAGAGCTCGCGGCAGGTGCGGGGGAGCCGCTCCATCAGCGCCACGAGCCGCTCCCGGCTCTCCTTGCCCAGGAGATCGCGGAGCGCGGTCGCGGCGGCGGGCGCCAGGCGCGACTCGTCGAGCTCGACGTAGACCCAGCGGCGCTGTCGGCGTACCCGGTCGAGGCAGTTGCGGGCCGCCGTGCGCCAGACGTAGCCGCGCAGCGCCCCCTCGCCGCGGAACAGCCCGGCGCGCAGCGACTCGAGGACTTCGACCAGGGCGTCCTGCACCGCGTCCTCCCAGTCGTGGCCGAGGCGGGAGCGGAACGACGTCGCGGCCAGGCGCACCCAGCGCTCGACCTCGGCCGCGGAGCTCGCCTCGCCGGCGAGGAGCCCCTCGACCAGTTCCCGGTCCCGAAGATCCATGGCGGCGCCGATCGTACTCCGATCCCGGCGCGCTGCCTGTGAGCCCGGTCCCCCGAAGCCGCACCGCGCCACCTCACCGGACTCCGATAGTCTCCCGCCGTGCTCCGACGCCTCCAACTGACCACCGCCGGCGAGAGCCACGGGCCGGGGCTCACGGCCGTCCTCTCGGGCGTTCCCGCGGGCCTCCGGGTGGACCTCGGGCTGCTCGAGCGCGACCAGGCGCGGCGCCAGCACGGCTACGGCCGCGGCCGCCGGATGCAGATCGAGAGCGACCGGGCGGAGATCCGCGGCGGCGTCCGCGGCGGCGAGACCCTGGGCTCGCCGATCGCGCTCTGGATCGCCAACCGCGACTACGAGAGCTGGCGGCGGGCGATGTCCCCCGACGCGGCCGAGATCGATCCGGAGTTCGCCGAGCTGCGCCGGATGCGCAGCCCGCGCCCCGGCCACGCCGACCTGGCGGGCGGCCGGAAGTACCTGCGCCGCGACCTGCGCGACGTGCTCGAGCGGGCTTCGGCGCGCGAGACCGCGGCGCGCGTCGCGGCCGCCGCGTTCGCCAAGATGCTTCTCGCCGAGCTCGGTGTGGCGCTGGCCAGCGGCGTGCGCTCGCTCGGCCCGATCGGCGCCGACCGCCCCGTTCCGGGCTGGGCCGAGCTGGCCGCGGTGGACGACGCGTCGCCCCTGCGTGCCGTGTGGCGCGAGCTCGAGCCGGAGATGGTCGCGCTGGTCGACGACGCCAAGCGGCGCGGGGACACGCTCGGCGGCGCCGTCACCGTCATCGCGCACGGCGTTCCGCCGGGGCTGGGCTCGCACGTCGCCTGGGACCTCAAGCTGGACGGCCGGATCGGCCAGGCGATGCTCTCGATCCCGGCGGTCAAGGGGGTCGAGATCGGCTCCGCTCTCGAGGCTTCGCGGGGATTCGGCAGCGTCGCCCACGACGCCATCGCGGTCGCTCCGGACGGCGCTCTCACGCGCGTCACGAACCGCGCCGGGGGGCTCGAAGGCGGAGTCACCAACGGCGAGGACATCGTGGTCACCCTCTACAAGAAGCCGATCTCCACCCTGCGCGACGGCCTCCCCTCGGTCGACCTGGACACCCTCGAGCCCCACGTCTCGCAGTACGAGCGCAGCGACGTCACCGCGCTGCCCGCGGCCGGCGTCATCGCCGAGTCGATGCTGGCGCTGGTGCTGGCCGACGCCTGTCTGGAGAAGTACGGCGGCGATTCGATGCCCGAGCTGGCGGCCCACGTCGCGGCCGGGCGCGAGCTGGCCCGGTCCTGGCCCGGCAGGTCCTGAGAGAGGGTCCTCAGCCCGCCGCGACGACGCGGTTGCGACCCGAGTTCTTGGCCTCGTAGAGCGCCCGGTCCGCGGCCGTGACCAGCGAGCGCGGATCTCCGCCGTGGACGTCGGGCACCGCCGCGGCGACGCCACAGCTGACCGTGACCACCGGCGCTACGTCCGAGCCCGGGTTGCGATCGCCCAGCACCTCGACCCGCCGGCGCAGCTGCTCGGCCACCTGTCGCGCGCCTTCGAGGTCGGTTGCGGGCAGGACGACGGCGAACTCCTCGCCGCCGTAGCGGCAGATCGAGTCGCCACTGCGCGGCAGGCCGTCCGCGAGCTCGGCCGCGACCCGGCGCAGGCAGTCGTCCCCCCGCTGGTGACCGAAACCGTCGTTGTAGGCCTTGAACCGATCGATGTCGATCATCGCCACCGCCAACGGCGAGCGCGTGCGCAACGAGCGCTTCCACTCCGTTTCGAGCAGCTCGTCGAACCGGCGCCGGTTCGGGATCGCGGTCAGCGCGTCGACGTAGGAGAGCTCGATCAGCAGCGCGTTGGCGCGCTGCAGCCGCGAGGTCCGTACCGCGACGAGGTCCTCGAGCTCGCCCTCGCGCCGGCGGTGCACGCGGGCGCGGGTGCGCAACAGCCCGACCATCGCGAGCACGCCCAGAGCGGCGGCGCCGAGCTTGGCCCACAGCGTCTGCCACGGCGCCGGCGCGACGGTGAACGCGAGCTCCTCCGGACCCGAGACCCGGCCGCCCGCGTCGCGCCCCCAGACCCGGAAGACGTAGGCGCCCGCCGGCAGGGAGGCGAATTCGCGCTCGGCGAGGGACGTCCACTCCGTCGCCGCCGCCTCGCGCCCCGCCAGCTGCGTGCAGTACCGGGTCTGCGACTCGGCGAAGTAGGAGAGCAGGGCGTAGCGGAAGATGACGCGGTCCCGGTCGTGTGGGAGCCGCGTGCCGGGAGCCAGCATCCGGCCACTCCCGTCCGCGATCGTCGCGCCCAGGACGATGCGCTTCGGCGCCCGGTCCTCGGGCTCGTTCGCCGGATCCAGGGCGGCCGCGCCGCCCACGGTTCCGACCCAGATGCGGCCGTGGTCGTCGACCGCCAGGGCGCCCCGGCTCGCCTGGCTGGCGGGCAGCCCCTCGTCCACCGTCAACCGCTCCAGCCACGCGGCAGCCCCTTGCGCGCCCCCGGGGGTGAGGCGCGCGACACCGCGGTTCGTGGGCAGGTAGAGGCGTCCCGACGCGTCCTCGACGACGCCGTAGACGACCCCGTCGGGGAGGTGCGGGTAGCCGAGATCCGAGAGCGGCCGGATGCGCGCCGAGTCGTCGTCGGGATCGAGGATCGCCGCGCCGCCACCGTCGGTCCCCAGCCACAGCTCCCGCCTCCCGTCCGCGCGCGCGCGCAGATGCAGGGCGTGGACGGTGGGGCTCGGGAGACCCTCCTCCGGCCCCCAGTGGCGAACGCTCCCCTGCCGCCACCGGTAGAGCCCGCTCGAGGTGCCGATCCAGATCGCCCCGCCGTCGTCGAGCAGGGCCAGGATCGAGCTCGCGGGCCATCCTCGCGCGGGATCGAGCCTCTCCCACCGCCCGCCGTCGAAGCGCGAGAGTCCCTCGCGCGTGCCGACCCAGAGCGCTCCACGGCCGCGCGCGTCGACCGTCTCGAGCAGCGTCTGCACGAGGTCGCTGGCCAGCTCGCCGCCGGCCACGTCGAAACGGTGCCAGTGCGCGCCGTCCCACATCGAGAGGCCGCCGTTGCGCGTCCCCACCCAGACCTTCCGTCCCGTGCCCGTGGCACGGGTCTCGGCCAGAGCGAGCACGGAATCGTGTCCGATCTCGCCTCCGGCGCGGCTGACCCGGTGCCACTCGCCGGCCCGCCAGATCGCCAGTCCGTAGCCGTCGGTGCCCAACCAGACTTCGGGGCCGGACGGCGCGTCGTCGCGCACGAGCAGCGACGACACCGTGGAGCGCGGGATCTCCGGGAATGGGACGAACGAGCGCCAGTAGCCCGCGGTCAGGCGCAGCAGGCCGTTGTTGCGGGTGCCGATCCAGACCGCCGCGGCGCCCTGGGCCGCCGTCGTCTCGAGCACGCGGTAGACCGCGCGCGACGAGAAGCTCGCCCCCAGCGCCACCGGCCGCAGGCCGGCGCCGTCCCACAGCGCGAGGCCGCCGCCGTCGGTGGCCACCCAGAGCTGGCCGGGCGCGCCCGGCCGCGTCGCCAGGTCGGTGACGAACGGAGAGGGCAGCCCCTCGGCCGCGCCGAAGCGCCGCCAGGCCCCGTCGGCGAAGCGCAGCAGCCCGCCGCCGTACAGACCGGCCCAGATCGCCGCTCCCGAGCCCTCCGCTCCAGGTACCTCGGCGAGGCTGCTCGCCGAGTCCTCCGGCGTGCCCGCGGGCACCACGACCCGGCCCTCGGGGAGCTCGAGGTACGCCGGGCCCCGCTCGGTCGCCACCCAGAGTCTCCCCCCTCCGGCGTTGCCACCGGAAGCAGGTCCCAGATCCGGTCGGCCGGAAGCCCGTCGGCGGTGGTCCAGGTGCGCCAGCTCTCGCCGTCGAAGCGCGAGAGGCCGTGGGAGTGTCCGGCGACCCAGATCCACGGTCCGTCCGGTCCGGCCGTCTCCGCGACGGCGTTGGCCCGCAGGTCGGGGAATCCCCCGGCGCCGGGTCCGGCGCCGGGCCCGAAGCGGGTCCAGACACCGTCGCGGTAGCGCAACAGTCCCGCACCCTGGGTCGCCACCCAGAGCGCGCCGTCGCTCGATTCGAACAGCGCGCGGGCGAAGTTGGAGACCTCGCGGCTGGGAAGCTCGAGCTCGGTCCAGGCGCGGCCGTCGTAGCGGGCGACGCCGTCCTGGGTTCCCACCCAGAGCAGGCCGCGGTGGTCGAGCAGCAGGCTGTGGACCGTGTTGTGGGGCAGTCCGTCCGCCACCACGTACGCGCGCACGAACGGCACGCCGGCCTCGAACGGGTCGGCCGGGGCCGCAACGACGCCGGAGCTCGCGGCCGGTGCGGCACCGGCGGCTGACGAGGCGAGCAGGATCGCGACCAGCGAGGCGAGCGCTGCCGGGCGCGGTCTCGGGATGGACGGGGCGGACGGTGGGGGTCGGATGGGTCGGCCTCGGACGGGCGGACAGGGGCGCGCTCGGGAGTTTATCCGGCGCCCGCGCCCACGGTCATCCGGGGGAGCGCTCCCGGCTCAGCGCAGCACCAGCCAGACGCCGGCGGCCAGCAGCGTCACCGAGGCGAGCTTGAGCCAGGACACCGCCTCGGCGAAGAAGGCACGCCCCCAGACCACCGCGAGGAACCCGCCGACGCCCCGCTTCAACGTCTCGACCAGCCCGATCGGGAGGCTCTGGATGGCGTAGAGCTGGGCGCCGAGCGCCCCCACGCCGCACCCCACGGTGGCCGCCAGCAGCCAGCCGCTGCCGCGCACCGCGCCGAGGTCGCCCAGCTTGCCGGTCACGGTCAGGGCGAGCAGCGCTCCCGCGGCAACGCCGGCGTGGAGCACGAGCATGTGGACCGGCGCGCTGGCGTAGCGCAGGGAGATCTTGTCGAGCAGCAGGGTGGTCGACCAGCAAAGGGCGACGAGCCCCATCAGCGCGCTGCCCCGCTCGACCCGCAAACCGCGCCCGCCATCCGCCCCGCGGCGGGTCGAGAGCAGGATCGCTCCGGCCACCACCAGGACGACGCCGAGCTGCGCGGCGGTGCCGAGCCTCTCGCCGAGCACCGCCACGCCGAGGCCGGCGGAGAACACCGGCGTCAGCGACAACATCGGGAGGGTGACCGAGAGCGGCGCGATCTGAATCGACCGGAAGTAGGCGAAGTTGGCCGCGACGTTGATCACGGTGGAACCCAGCCCGGGCAGCAGGTAGGCCGACGAGATCCGCCAGTCGCCGGCCACCGCGCCCCAGGCCAGCACCACCGGCAGGGCCGCGATCGTGGTCCACGCCACCAGGACCCACGCGGTCATCCGCCCGGAGAGGAAACGCCGCGAGAGGTCGAACAGCGACCACCCCAGCGCCGCCGCGGTCGCCAGCCCGACCCCGGAGAGCGCGGGAGCCATCGGCGGATTCTAGAGGGTTCCGTCCGAGCGGCTGGCAACGCCGTCCCCGGTATGGCAGATCTCTCTCCCCGCCGAACAGGGGTTCGGCTACACTGCGGGCGATGTCGCTCTCGTCCGCCTTCGTCGCCGACGTCCTCCAGAGGCAGGGCCTGATCAGCCCCGAGCAGGCCGAGGACGTCCAGCGCGAGGCCCGGCAGATGGGCGACCGGGTGCGGTCGGCGGTGACCTACGAGCAGAAGGCCGTCGCCTACGATCTGGTCTCCTCCTTCCGCTTCCCGAGCCTCAAGGATCCGAGCGTGACGATCTCCGAGCAGGAGATCGCCCAGGCGATCGCCGACGAAGCCCACCTCGAGTACGTCCGGATCGACTCCCTGTCGCTCGACGCCGACCTCATCGAGGCGCGGATCTCCCGTCCGTTCGCCAAGCGCCACCGCATGATCCCGCTGGCGATGGCCAACGGCAAGCTGCGGGTCGCCTGCGCCAATCCGTTCGACATCGAGGGCATCGACTCCTTCCGGCGCATCGCCGGACGCGAGATCGAACTGGTCGTCGCCTCCGAGCCCGAGATCCTGCGCGCGATCACCGAGTTCTACGGCCTGCGCCATTCGGTCAAGCGTGCCGAGCGGGACCTGTCCGCGGGCATCGACCTCGGCAACCTCGAGCAGCTCGTTCGGATGAAGAACGAGGCCGAGATCGAGTCGAGCGATCAGCACATCGTCAACGCGGTCGAGTTCATGCTCCAGCACGGCTTCGACTCCCGGGCCAGCGACATCCACGTCGAACCGAAGCGCGAGTCGAGCCTGATCCGGTTCCGCATCGACGGCGTCCTGCACGACATCCAGTCGATGCCGAAGATCGTCCACAACGCCCTGGTGTCGCGGATCAAGACCATGTCGCGCCTCGACATCGCCGAGAAGCGCAGGCCGCAGGACGGCCGCGTCAAGACCATGCGCGGCGGCCGCGAAGTCGAGCTGCGCGTCTCCACGCTGCCGGTGGCCTTCGGCGAGAAGATCGTCCTGCGCATCTTCGACCCCGACATCCTGACCCAGGACCTGGCCGCGCTCGGCTTCTTCCCGGAAGAGCTCTTCCGGTTCAACGAGTACATCACCCGGCCGCACGGGATCATCCTGGTCACCGGCCCCACGGGATCGGGCAAGACGACCACCCTCTACTCGGCCCTGAAGTCGATCGCCAGCCGCGAGCTCAACATCACCACGATCGAGGACCCGATCGAGATGGTGATCGAGGAATTCAACCAGACCGCCGTCCAGCCCCGGATCGGGATCGACTTCGCGGGCGCCCTGCGTCACATCCTGCGCCAGGACCCGGACGTGATCATGGTCGGCGAGATCCGCGATCCCGAGACGGCGCAGTACGCCGTCCAGGCCGCGCTGACCGGCCACCTCGTGTTCTCGACCCTGCACACCAACGACGCGGCGACCTCGATCTCGCGCCTCAACGACCTCGGCGTGGAGCGCTTTCTGATCAGCTCGACGCTGATCGGCGCGATGGCCCAGCGGCTGGTGCGCAAGATCTGCCCGCACTGCGCCGGCGAGCGGTCGCTCGACCCCGAGGAGGCCGCTTCCCTGCGGCTGACCGTGCCGCCCGGCAAGCGGGTCAAGGTCAAGGAGGGCCAGGGCTGCCACGAGTGCCGGGGCACCGGCTACCTCGGACGGTCCGGGATCTTCGAGCTCCTGACCATCGACGAATCGGTCAAGGCGCTCATCGTCGAGGGCAAGGACGCGCCCGAGATCAAGCGCGAGGCGGTGCGCAACGGCATGCGCACGCTGCGTCAGTCCGCGCTCCGGCGGCTGGCCGAGGGCGCCACCAGCTTCGAAGAGGTCGTCCGGGTCACCGGGCTGGCCTAGCAGCGAACCCGGAAGCCGCCCGCGGACGGAGATGACCACTTTCGGCCGCGGACGGCTCGCCGACTGGGCGCTCGATCCCGGGATCACCTACCTCAATCACGGGACCGTCGGCGCGACGCCGCGCCGGGTGCTCGCCGTGCAGCAGGCCCTGCGCGACGAGATCGAGCGCCAGCCCGCCCGCTTCCTGCTGCGCGAGCTGACCGGCGTGCGCGTCGGCGGACCGCGGACGCAGCCGCCCCGGATGCGCGTCGCGGCCGGCGAGGTGGCCGCCTTCCTGGGAGCGCGCGGCGACGACCTGGTGTTCGTCGACAACGCGACCACGGGAGTCAATGCCGTCCTGCGCTCGCTCGCGCTCGCCCCCGGCGACGAGATCCTGATCACCGGCCTCGCCTACGGCGCGGTGGCCAACGCCACCCGGTTCGCCGCCCGGACCCACGGAGCGGTCGTGCGCACCGTCGACCTGCCCTTCCCGCCCGGCGATCCCGAGGAGCTGGTCCGCGCCTACGCCGCCGGCCTCGGTCCGCGCACCCGGCTGGCGCTGATCGACCACGTCACCTCCGACAGCGCGCTCGTCCTGCCGGTCGCCGAGATCGCCCACCGCTGTCGCGAGCGGGGCGTCCCGGTGCTGGTCGACGGCGCCCACGGACCCGGCGCGCTCGAGTTCGCGATCCCGGATCTGGGCGTGGACTGGTACGTCGGGAACCTGCACAAGTGGGCCTGGTCGCCGCGCAGCAGCGGCGTGCTCTGGGCTGCCCCGGAGCGCCAGGGCCACCTCCATCCCACGGTGATCTCCTGGGGCCTCGACCAGGGACTGGCGATGGAGTTCGATCTCGTCGGCACCCGCGACCCGACTCCCCACCTCGCCGCGCCCGCAGCGCTCGCCCTGATGCGCGAGCTGGGCGTCGACGCGGTCCGCCGCTGGAACCACGACCTCGTGATCCGCTCGGCGCGCGCCCTGGCCGAACGCTGGGGAGCGCGCTTCGAGACCCCCGAGGCGTTGATCGGCACGATGGCCACCTTGCCCCTGCCGCAGAGCCTCGGCGCCACGGCGGAGGACGCCGCCCGGCTGCGCGACGCGCTCCTGTTCGAGGACGCGATCGAGGTCCAGCTCCACGCCACGGCCGGCCGTCTCTGGGTGCGCGTCTCGGCCCAGATCTACAACGGCCCGGAGGACTACGACCGCCTGGGCGAAGCGATCGAGCGCCGCATCCCCGCCGCGCGCTGAGCCAGGCCCCGGCCGAGAGGCCGAGGCCTCTCTGTTCGAGACCAAAGACTCTCCCGCGCTGGCCCCCGCGCCCCCCGCCGCCGGCAGGCATCCGGGTCATCGGCGTCGGCTGCATAGAATGCCCCGCCATGCGCGCGCGGTCGGCAATCGGGTGGTTCGGCGTCCTGGGGCCGCTCGTCCTCGCCTGCGCTTCACTGACCGCGTGCGCCCCGGCGCCGGGCGCCGCCGCCGGTGCGGCGGGAGCGGGATCCGGAGCCGCCGGCTCCGCGCTCGCCGCGGCGAAGCTCGGGACCGGCTGGGTCGTCTGGGAGTCGAATCGCGACGGCGCCTGGCGGATCTGGGTGCGGCCGCTGGCCGGCGGTCCGGCGCGCCGGCTCTCCCCCGACGAGCCGGGCCGGGACCACTGCTGCGCGCACCTCTCGCCCGACGGCGAGCGCGTCGCCTATCTGTCGCTGCCCGCGGGAGCGCGCAAGTACGCGCCCCCCGACACCGTCGGCGTCCTCCATCTGATCGAGATCGACGGCCGCCGCGACCACGTGATCGCGCGCCGTGCGCGCAGCTACGGCGAGCATCGCGCGGCGCTGTGGTGGCGCGACGACGCCCTCGCCTTCATCGGCGGCGACGGGGCGACCCGCCTGCTCGATCTGGGCACCGCGACCTCCCGGGTGCTCGTCCGCGGCCCGGCGCACGGCGAGGGTTTCCTCGTCGATCCGACCGGACGCTGGGCCACCGCTTCGACCCCGACCTTCTCGGCGCGCGATCCCGAGACCGGCGAGGTCCGCCTCGCCACGCCGCTCGGCGGTTGCCAGGCCTGGCTCGCGGCCGACGGCCGCTTCGGCGTCTGGACCGCCGGCGCGGGCGGACCGATCGACGCCGTCGACCTCGCCAGCCGGCGCACCTGGACGATCCTCGCCAAGCACGACCCGCGGCTGCCCGCCGACCGCGGCTACCTCTACTTCCCGATGCTCGCCCGTGACCGGACGCTGCTCGCCGTGGCGGCCTCCCACGACCAGCACGACCACTTCCGCGCCGACTACGACGTCTTCCTGGTCGAGCTCGACCCGGCGACGCTCGAGCCGCGCGGCCGGGCGGTGCGCGTCACGTCGGACCCGGCCGTGGATCGCTACCCCGACGTCTGGCGCCGGCCCGGGCCGCGCTCTCTCCCGTCCGCCGATGCCGGGAGCGGGACGGCGGCGGCCCCCGCCGCGCCTCCCGCCCCGGGAGCGGCGGGCTGGCCGGCCGATCCGCGCGCCCTGACGTTCGTGTGGGAGACCGCCGACCGGCCCAACCGGATCGCGCCCGACGCCGACAGCGAGCTGCTCGAGGCGCGCGGCGAGGCGTGGACCGACCGGCGTGGCCGACTGGCGCTCGCCGGCGGCTTCTTCTCCGCCGCGCCCGAGAGCGCCGCCCGCGTCGCGTCGGCGCTCCGGGCCTCGAACACGGTCACCGTCGAGCTCGTCGCCGAGCCGGCGGCACTCGCGCCCGGGCCGGAGCTTCCGCTGCTCGCCCTCGGCGACGGGCCGCGCCGGCGCGGTCTGCTGGTCACCCTGCGCGGCTCGGACGTCCTCCTGCGCATCCGCACCGGCGCCGCGGGTCCGGCCGGGGGCGCGCCCGCGCTGCTCGCCAGGATGCCCGACGCGCGGGCGCACCACCTCGCCTTCAGCTACTCCCCCGGCCGCCTGCGCACCTACCTCGACGGCCGTCCGGCGGGCAGCCCGCCGTGGGCCGCGGACTTCTGGCCCTGGCGCGTGCGCACCCTGACCTTCGGCGCCGAGCCCGGGAGCGAGGGTTCCTTCCGCGGCGACCTCTCGCACCTCGCGATCTTCGCCCGCGAGCTGGCGCCGGAGGCCGTCGCGGCCGACGCCGCGCGCGCCCTCGCCGAGCTCGCGTCCTCTCCGGCCGTGGCGCCGCGCATCGTCCGCGCCGAGCTGGTGGCGCGCTCGACGGTGCCGACGCTGGCGGAGATCTCGCCCTACCGCCGCGCGCTGGTGGTCGAGGAGTGGCGGACCCTGGACGGCGACGGCCGCGGCTCCGAACGCCTGCGCGTGGTGCGTTGGGCGCTGCTCGACGGCGAGCGCACCGCCGCGATGGGTTGGACGCCCGGCGCCCGCGCGCGCCTCGAGCTCGAGCCGTTCGCCGCCCAGCCCCAGCTCGAGAGCGTCTACCTGTCCGACACGCTGCCGCCGGCGCCGGCGACGCCGCTCGGGTTCGACGTCGCCCTGCTCCCGGAGCGCTGACCGGATGGTCTTCAGCTCCCACCTCTTCCTGTTCGGCTTCCTGCCGCTCGCCCTGGCGCTCTACTTCGCCGCGCCGCGGCGCGCGCGCAACCTGGTCCTGACCCTCCTCTCCTACGTCTTCTACGGCTGGACCAACCCCGCCTACGTCGTCCTCCTGCTCGCCTCGACCGGGATCGACTACTGGGCCGGCCTGGTGCAGGCCACCGGCCGCTGGTGGCCGCTCGGCGTCGAGCACCGGCGAGTCGAGCTCACCGCTCTCGAGCCGGGCGGCGAGCGCACCCGGCGGCAACGCGTCGCGCTCACCCTGTCGATCGTCTCGAACCTCTCGCTGCTCGGGTTCTTCAAGTACTTCGGCTTCGCGGTCGGGAGCTGGAACGCCCTCGTCTCCGGACTCGGGGAGCCGACCGCCGCGGTCCGGACGACCTTCGACGTCGTGCTGCCGCTCGGCATCAGCTTCTACACGTTCCAGTCGATGAGCTACTCGATCGACGTCTTCCGCGGCCGGGCGCGCGCGATGACCCGCTTCGTCGACTTCGCCTGCTTCGTCTCGATGTTCCCGCAGCTGGTCGCCGGGCCGATCGTGCGCTTCTCCGAGGTCGACCGCCAGCTGATCGAGCGCCGGGTCAGCCTCGAGCTGTTCGCCCGCGGCGTCGCGCTGTTCGCCGTCGGCCTGGCCAAGAAGGTCCTGCTCGCCAATCCCTGCGGCAAGATCGCCGACACCGTCTTCGACGCCGCCTCCTCCTCGCCGCTCGGCGCCTGGTACGGGCTGGCCGCCTACGCGTTCCAGATCTACTTCGACTTCTCCGGTTACTCGGACATGGCGATCGGCCTCGGCCTGATGCTCGGCTTCGTCTTTCCGAAGAACTTCGACGCGCCCTACCGTTCGCGCTCGATCACCGAGTTCTGGCGCCGTTGGCACATCTCGCTCTCGACCTGGCTGCGCGACTATCTCTACATCCCGCTCGGCGGCAACCGCCGCGGCGGCGCGCGAACGTACGTCAACCTCGCGCTGGTGATGTTGCTCGGCGGGCTGTGGCACGGCGCGGCCTGGAACTTCGTGCTCTGGGGCGCCCTGCACGGCGCCCTGCTGGCACTCGAGCGCCGGTTCGGCGTCGAGCGCCTCTGGGGCTGGCTGCCGGGCGCCACCCGCACGGCCGCCACCTTCGGGCTCGTGCTGCTCACCTGGGTCCCCTTCCGGGCCGCCGACTTCGGCGCCACCCGCGACTACCTGGCGCGGCTGCTCGGCCTCGGGACGCGCACGGCGGCGGCCGACCTGCTCCCCGGGCTGATCGCGACGCCCTACCTCCTCGGAACTTTCCTCGCCGCCGCCGTGGTGGTCTGGGCGGCGCCCCAGGCCTGGTCCTGGACACGCGAGATGCGCGGCACCAAGGCGCTGACCGCCGCCGCGCTGCTCGTCGCCTCGGTCGTCGCGCTCGCGCTCCAGGGCTTCAACCCGTTCCTCTACTTCCTGTTCTGAGACCCGCCGCCGCTCTCCGTGCCATGACCCACTTCGACCCCGACGCCCGCGAACGCGAAGCCCTCGAGGAGATGGCGGCGACCGCCGTCCCGCGCCGGATCGCCCGGGCCTTGACCGCGGTGTTCCTGCTCGTCGTCGCGGCGGGACCGGCGCTCGAGCTCGGCGCCGCGGCGGCCGGCCGGTCGCGCGTCTGGGCGCCGCTCGGACCGGTCTTCGCCGGCACCGCGGGCGACTCTCTGCTGGCGCGCTCGCGCGCGGTCATCGACGAGATCGAGACCCGCTTCGACGAACGCTCGGAGCTGGTCCGCAGAGTCCGGCCGGCGGCGCAGGAGGCGCTCTTCCGCTGGCTCGGCTACGGCAACGAGCACGCCTACGTCGGCCGCGAGGGCTGGCTCTTCTTCCGCCCCGACTTCGATCACCTGACGCGGTCGCGCCCCACGGCGGACTTCGCCGGCGACCCGGTGGCGGCGGTCGTGGCGTTGCGCGACGCCCTGGCCGCGCGCGGCGTGGCGCTCGTCGTTCTGCCGGCGCCGGTCAAGCTGGCGGTCGAGCCGGACCGGTTCGTTCGCCGCCGGTCGGGCGCACCGGTCCCGCCGCTGGCCTCGCCGCGCGACACGGCGCTCGGCGCTCGCCTGGCGGCGGCCGGCGTCCAGATCTACGATCCGGGCGAACGGCTGGCCCTGGCGTCGCGCGCCGACGGCGCGGCCTACCTGGCGCGCGACACCCACTGGAGCCCGCGGGCGATGGACGCCGTGGCGCGCGGCCTGGCGCTGACCCTGCGCGCCGTCGCGCCGCTGCCGCCCGGCGATCCGGCGCGCTACCGCGAGGAACCGGCGCAGGTCGCCGCCCTCGGCGACACGGCGGCGCTGCTCGGACTGCCGGCGGCGAGCGACCTGCTGCCCCGCGAGCGGGTGGTGGTCGGCCGCGTCCTCGACGCCGGTGGCGCGCCCTGGAGGCCGCAGCGAAGCGCACCCGTGCTGGTGCTCGGCGACAGCTTCACGGGCGTCTACTCGGACACCAGCCTCGGCTGGGGCGGCGACGCCGGCCTCGCCGAGCGCCTGTCGCTGCATCTCGGCCTGCCCGTGGACCGGATCGTGCGCAACGCGGGTGGCGCTTCGGCTACGCGGCGCGAGCTGGCCGCGGAGCTGGCCCGCGACCCGGGCCGACTGAACGGCGTCCGCGTCGTGGTCTGGGAGTTCGCCGCCCGCGAGCTGACCGAAGGCGACTGGGCGGAGATCCCGCTCGGCCCCGCCGCGCCGGGCGCGGATCGGGATGCGGCCGGAGTGCGGTAGAAACGGCGCCATGGCAGATCCCCGCTATCCCATCGGACCCTGGCGCGCGCCGGAACGCCTCGACGCCGCCGCGATCGAGACCGCGATCGACGCGCTCGCGGCGCTGCCCGGCGAGCTCGCAGCCGCGGTCGCCGGACTCGACGCCGAGAGCCTCGACCGCTCCTACCGCGATGGCGGCTGGACGGTGCGCCAGCTCGCGCATCACCTCGCCGACAGCCACCTCAACGCCTACTGCCGGCACCGCCTGGCGCTGGTCGAGGAGCGCCCGACGATCCGTCCCTACGACGAGCAGGAGTGGGCCCGGCTCGAGGACGCGCGCCGCGCCCCGATCGCCCTCTCGCTCTCCCTGCTCGCGGGCCTCCACGGCCGCTGGACGGCGCTGCTGCGCACGCTACCGGCCGCCGCGTTCGAGCGCGAGTTCCTCCACCCCGAGTGGCCCGACGCGCCCTGGACCCTGGGGCGCAGCGTCCACCACTACGCCTGGCACGGCCGCCACCACACCGCCCACGTCCTCGCCGCCCGCGCAAGATCGGGCTGAATCACCGGCGGCGGACTCGAGGTCTGTCTACGGGAGGGGGGCGTGGGCCGCGGCGCGGCTGACGGGCGACGCGGCGGGCAGCGTGTCGAGGGGACAAGCAACTTCGTTGCATGTCCCCTGGGGGAATCGACTGCCTCGCCGGTCCGCGGACTCGAGGTCTGTCTGCGAGAGGGGGGCCCAGGTCGCCGTCGCGGCCGGCGGCAGGCGAAACGATCGCCCAGCCTCCATCCCCCATCTATGGAAGCTTTTCGTTTCTGGTCTTGAACAGGAAGCGGTTCGGACTTCGGCCCGGCCTTGGGGTGCCGGACGGGGGCTACTCGCCGATGCCGCGCTCGGGATGCGGGGCGGCGTAGGGGTGGCAGCGCCAGGAGGAGGGGCCGAGCAGGCGGCGCAGGATCAGCTCCTGGTGGCGGCTGCGCGCGTTGTGGAGTCGCACCGCGAAGCGGCGCGCCCGGCGCCGGCGCGACTCGGCGCGGCCGGTGAGCGATCGTTCACGATTCCGCGGGGGTGACACGCCGAGGAGTCTATCCCGGACCGCTCGCCGCGGGCGGCGGCGCGCGTGCTCGAGGTCCACCGCGGCGTAGATTCGTTCCAGCTCCTCGCGGTGCGGTGCCAGCCGCGCCGCCAGCGGCGGGGCCAGCCCGACGTCGAGCGCGCCGGCGCGGACCCAGACCCAGGCCCCGGGCAGCTTCTCCTCCAGCCGGCGCCGGTAGCGGAAGTCGAGGCGGGTGACGATCGCCTCCGGCGGCCGGGCGGCGACCATCTCGAGCCAGTCCCTGCCACGGTCGGCGGGCGCCCGCGAGAGACCGAACAGGTCCACGATCTCGGTGCCGGGCGGCGAGTACCAGGCCAGCGTTCCGACCTCGTTGCTGGCGATCGAGCGCGCCGGGCCGTAGCGCGCGAGCCAGATCGCGGTGGCGGCGTAGGAGCGCTCCCGGTAAGCGACGAAAGAGCCTCGCACCCGCGTCAGCCCGGCCTCGATCCCGGGCGCGGCGGCCAGCCAGACGCCGAGCGCGACCAGGACCGGCGCGGCGGCGGCCAGGGCGGCGAGCGCCCGAGTCCGCGCCGTCGTGCCCCCGGCCGGCTCCGCGCGTGCCCGGCGCCGCCGCCAGACGGCGGGCAGCGTTCCGAGGCCGGCGGCCGCCAGCACCACCAGGGTCAACAGCGGCGGCGCGAAATACCAGGGGAAGTTCGCCGCGTAGCCGTTGCCGGAGCCGACGAACGCGGCGACGTAGGCGACGGTCCAGGCCAGCAGCGGCGCCAGCTTTCGGCGCAAGGCGGGCTCGCGCGCCACCCGCACCAACCCGGCCGACGCCGGCGCCAGGAGCAGGAGATGCACGCCGGGGCGGACCAGCCAGTAGGCCGAGGTGCCGACCGCCCCTTGCAGAAAGCCGAGCGCCACCGCTCCGGCGCCCGCGGCGCTGCCCGCGGCGGCGCCCAGCTTCGCGCTCACGCTGTCGGGCAGCCAGACCCCGAACACCAGGCGCTGAACGATGAACGCGGCGGCACCCGCAGCGACGCCCAGCGCCAGCCGGCGGCGGGACCGCGGCGCTCCGGCCGCGGCGCGCCAGCCGGCGAAAGCGAAGACCGCCGCTGCGAGGGCGGCGTCGAACCGAGCCCAGGGCAGCAACGCGACGCACCCACGCGAGCGT
>CAWAGZ010000010.1:0-386074 GCA_963781755.1 uncultured Acidobacteriota bacterium | reverse complement strand
GATCCGGACGCCGGCCGGGCGGAGGAGAGTCCACCCGTCAGCGGAATCCGGCGAGGGCGGATTCGAGCTCGGCCGGGAGGTCCTTCTTCCGGTCGAAACCGCGCTCCGAGATCAGACGGAGCAATGCCCGAGCTTCGTCGAGCTCGGTGGCGCTCGCCTCCTCGAGGAGTTTCCGGACGTCCTGCCGGTCGGACTCGCGCTCAGGTGCCGACGCCAGGATCTTCATGGCGATCAGGTGCGGAATCCGGGCGACCGGGAGTGTCAGATCCGGGAAGACCCGGAGAACCTCGGCGTCCCGCACGATTTCCTGCTCGATTCCGCTCCGGGCGAACAGCGCGTCGATCCGGAACTCGTCCTCGTCGGAGCCGGGCGGCACCAGCTCCACCATCGCGAGCCTCCCGGCGGCTTCCTGATCGACGTGGCGGAGCGGCCGGAATCCCCGATCCTGGAGCCCCGCACGATGCGAGTGGCCTCCGCGTCGTCGGCGACCGCCAGCGCCACGTCGGCATCTCGGGTCGTGCGCGGCTCGGTTCGGACCGATACGGCGAGCCCGCCCACCAGCGCCCAGTCGACCCCGAGCTCGGTCAGGTTCTTCTGGAGCGCGGCGAGACCCTGCTCGATCCGGGTCATCGCGGCTCGGCCGGGATCTCGCGGAGGAAGGGGGTCGCGGCCAGGTCGTCGTCCGGGGTCAGGTACCAGTCCCGGAGGCGGCGCTCGATCTCCTCCCGGGTGGCCTCGGGGTAGCGGCGGCGGAGGTTCTCGCGCTGGATCTGCTCGGCGGCTTCCAGGAGGTCGAGGAGCAACTCGCCGCGGCGTTCCGCTTCGGGATCGGAGACGGGCTTCACGGAGGTAATTCTATCGTGTTCAAGAGGTTGCATCGAGGATCCGGGGCCCCTGAGCGGCCCCGCTCGGGAATCCGGTGGGGGTCTCTCGTCAGAGACGTGGCCAGAGGGAGCCGGCCCTCGTTGCACCGGGGGGAACAGGTCCCGGCAGGGCCTAATTGCCTCGAAACAGGGGCGCTTGACGGGGGGCGGCGGGGACCGGTATTCTCCGCGTTCCCCCCGCTGTAGTCCTCAGGACCCAGTCGGGCAGAAGCAGCACGGGATCATGAACGTCTCCCCGGTCGCGGGTTGAACCGAACCGCGCCCGGGGTTCGCCTGCGGTGCGGCGGGCCCTAGAGAGAACGAGAGAAGAGAAGAGAGAGCTTTCCGAATGCCGACGATCCATCAGCTGGTCCGAGCCGGTCGCGAGCGCCAGCTCAGCAAGACCAAGAGCCCCGCGCTCCATCAGGCTCCGCAGAAGCGGGGTGTGTGCGTGCGCGTGTACACACAGACGCCCAAGAAGCCCAACTCCGCGCTGCGCAAGGTCGCCCGCGTGCGGCTGACCAACGGGATCGAGGTCACCACCTACATTCCCGGCGTCGGCCACAACCTGCAGGAGCACTCGATCGTGCTCATCCGCGGCGGCCGCGTCAAGGACCTGCCCGGCGTGCGCTATCACGTCGTGCGCGGGACCCTCGATTCGGTGGGCGTCCAGGACCGCCGTCAGAGCCGCTCGAAGTACGGCGCCAAGCGGCCCAAGGCCTAGAGGTCGAACGCCATGCCGAGGAGAAGGGAAGTTCCCAAGCGCGAGGTCCTGCCGGATCCCGTTTACAGCTCGCAGCTGGTGACCAAGTTCGTCAACGTGGTCATGCGCCAGGGCAAGAAGACCGTCGCCGAGCGCATCCTCTACGACGCGCTCGAGATCGTGCGGGAGAAGACCGAGGACGATCCGCTCAAGGTGTTCAAGCGGGCGATCGAGAACGTCAAGCCCGCGGTCGAGGTCAAGTCGCGGCGCGTCGGCGGCTCGACCTACCAGGTGCCGGTGGAGGTCAATCCGAGCCGCCGCCTGGCGCTGTCGATCCGCTGGATCATCCAGTTCGCCGCGAGCCGCGGCGAGAAGTCGATGAAGCTGAAGCTGGCCGGCGAGCTCATGGAAGCCGCCGAGAATCGCGGTGGGGCGATCAAGAAGAAGGAGGACACCCACCGGATGGCCGAGGCCAACAAGGCCTTCGCCCACTATCGCTGGTAGAGATTAACCAAGCGGCGCGGCGGCGCCTCTCGCCGCCATTTATGCCGCTTTTTTGGAAGACGAGAGTTCGAGCGTACCTTCGGGGCGCACTGTTATGGCGAGACAAGTCCCGCTTTCGATGACTCGCAATATCGGCATCATGGCCCACATCGATGCCGGTAAGACGACGACCACCGAACGGATCCTGTTCTACACCGGGGTCAACTACAAGATCGGCGAGGTCCACGAAGGGACCGCGACGATGGATTGGATGCCGCAGGAGCAGGAGCGCGGCATCACCATCACCGCGGCCGCCACGACCTGCTATTGGGATGGCCACCGGATCAACATCATCGACACCCCCGGCCACGTCGACTTCACGGTCGAGGTGGAGCGCAGCCTGCGTGTGCTGGACGGCGCGGTGGCGGTGTTCGACGCCGTCGCCGGCGTCGAGCCCCAGTCCGAGACCGTCTGGCGCCAGGCCGATCGCTACAAGGTGCCGCGCATCGCATTCGTCAACAAGATGGACCGCGTGGGCGCCGACTTCGAGCGCTGCGTGTCGATGATGCGGTCGCGGCTGGGCGCCAACCCGGTCGTCATCCAGCTGCCCTGGGGCAAGGAGGAGACGCTCAAGGGGATCGTCGACCTGGTGCGCATGAAGGGACTGCTCTACAAGGACGAGACCAAGGGCGCCGATCCGGAGCTGGTCGAGATCCCGCCCGAGATCCGCGACGCCGCCCTCGAGGCCCGCGAGCGGATGGTCGAGACCGTCGCCGAGACCGACGACGCGCTGCTCGAGAAGTACCTGGCCGGCGAGGCGATCTCCGAGGACGAGCTCACGGCGGCGATCCGCCGGGGCACGATCGCGCAGCGACTGCAGCCGGTGTTGTGCGGCAGCGCGTTCAAGAACAAGGGCGTCCAGCCGCTGCTCGACGCGGTGGTGGCCTTCCTGCCCTCGCCGGGCGACGTGCCGCCGGTCCAGGGGCTGGAGCCCGGCAGCGAGGCGCCGCTCGAGCGCGCCGCGGACGACGCCGCCCCCTTCTCGGCGCTGGTGTTCAAGATCATGAGCGACCCGTTCGTCGGTCAGCTCGCCTACTTCCGGGTTTACTCCGGCAGGGTGGCCTCGGGCACCGCGGTGGTCAATACGACCAAGGACCAGAAGGAGCGGGTGGGTCGCCTCCTGCGCATGCACGCCAACAAGCGCGAGGAGATCAGCGAGGTGCTCGCGGGCGACATCGCGGCGGGGGTCGGCTTGAAGGGTGTGACCACGGGCGACACGATCTGCGACCCCGGCCACCCGATCGTCCTCGAGGCGATGAGCTTCCCGGAGCCGGTCATCTCGGTGTCGATCGAGCCCAAGACCAAGGCCGACCAGGAGAAGCTCGGCCTGGCCATGGCCAAGCTGATGCAGGAGGACCCGACCTTCCGGGTGCACACGGAGCCGGACACCGGCCAGACCCTGATCTCGGGCATGGGCGAGCTCCACCTGGAGATCATCGTCGACCGGCTGACGCGGGAGTTCAACGTCTCGGCCAACGTCGGCAAGCCGCAGGTCGCGTACAAGGAAACGATCACGATCGAGGCCCTGGGCGAGGGCCGGTTCATCCGCCAGACCGGCGGCCGCGGCCAGTACGGCCACGCCAAGATCCGGATGTCGCCGACGACCGAGGCCGAGTTCGTGTTCAACAACGAGATCGTCGGCGGCGCCATCCCGCGCGAGTTCATCAAGCCGATCGAGCAGGGCATCCGCGAGGCGATGGAGAACGGACCGCTGGCCGGGTATCCGATCTCGGGCATCCAGGTCGATCTCTACGACGGCAGCTTCCACGACGTGGACTCCTCCGAGGTGGCGTTCAAGATCGCCGGCTCGATGGCGTTCCAAGATGCTTCGAAGAAGGCCAAGCCGGTCCTGCTCGAGCCGATCATGGCGGTCGAGGTGGTGACGCCGGAGGAGTACATGGGCGACATCATCGGCGACCTGACCTCGCGGCGGGGGCGCGTCCAGCACATGGAGCCGCGCGGAACCGTGCAGGTCATCTCGTGCAAGGTGCCGCTCGCGGAGATGTTCGGCTACGCGACCGACGTGCGGTCGCTTTCGCAGGGGCGGGCCAGCTACACCATGCAGTTCGCCGCTTACGAGCAGGCGCCCAAGAGCGTCAGCGAGGAAGTCGTCGCCAAGGCGGCGGGATGACTACCAGGACCTTCTGTTCAGGACCGAGCTGATCCAGGAACGATACCGGAGAGAGGGAGATGGCCAAGGAGAAATTCGATCGTTCGAAGCCGCACGTGAACGTGGGGACGATTGGTCACGTGGACCACGGCAAGACCACCCTGACGGCGGCGCTGACGAAAGTGGCGTCGGAGAAGGGCTGGGCGAAGTTCGTGTCGTACGACGAGGTGGCGAAGGCTTCGGAGTCCCAGGGGAGGCGTGATCCGTCGAAGATTCTGACGATCGCGACGTCCCACGTGGAGTACTCGACGGCGAACCGCCACTACGCGCACGTGGACTGCCCGGGTCACGCGGACTACGTGAAGAACATGATCACGGGCGCGGCTCAGATGGACGGAGCGATTCTGGTGGTGTCGGCGGTGGACGGTCCGATGCCTCAGACGCGGGAGCACATCCTGCTGGCTCGCCAGGTGGGGGTGCCGCACATCGTGGTGTACCTGAACAAGTGCGACGTGGTGGACGATCCGGAGCTTCTGGACCTGGTGGAGCTGGAGGTGCGGGATCTGTTGAAGCAGTACCAGTTTCCGGCGGACGACACGCCGGTGATCCGGGGTTCTGCGTTGAAGGCGATGCAGGGCGAGGACTCGGAGCTGGGGTCGCAGTCGATCCTGAAGCTGTACGACGCGCTGGACAGCTACATTCCGATTCCGGAGCGGGACGTGGACAAGCCGTTCCTGATGCCGATCGAGGACATTTTCTCGATCTCGGGCCGGGGGACGGTGGTGACGGGTCGCGTCGAGCGGGGGATCGTGAAGGTGGGCGAGGAAGTGGAGATCGTCGGGATTCGTCCGACGCAGAAGACGACGGTGACGGGAGTGGAGATGTTCCGCAAGCTCCTGGACCAGGGTCAGGCGGGCGACAACATCGGGGTGCTGCTGCGGGGAACGAAGAAGGACGAGGTGGAGCGGGGTCAGGTGCTGGCCAAGCCGGGCTCGATCACGCCGCACACGAAGTTCAAGGCAGAGGTGTACGTGTTGACGAAGGAGGAGGGCGGCCGTCACACGCCGTTCTTCAACGGCTACCGTCCGCAGTTCTACTTCCGTACGACGGACGTGACGGGAGTGGGGACGCTGCCCGCGGGCACGGAGATGGTGATGCCGGGGGACAACGTGAACCTGGAGATCGTGCTGATCGCGCCGATCGCGATGGAGAAGGGCGTGCGCTTCGCCATCCGCGAGGGCGGCCGCACCATCGGCGCCGGCACCGTCACCGAGGTCATCGAGTGATCGACGTCCTCCGGACACGGAACCGGCAGAGGAAAGGGCCATGTTGAACGAGAAGATCCGGATTCGCCTCAAGGCGTTCGACCACCGCATCCTGGATTCGTCGACGGGGGAGATCGTCGACACTGCGCGGCGCACGGGCGCCCGGGTCGTGGGGCCGATTCCGCTGCCCACGCACATCGCGCGTTACACCGTGAACCGCTCGCCGCACGTCGACAAGAAGTCGCGCGAGCAGTTCGAGGTCCGCACCCACAAGCGTCTGCTCGACATCTTCGAGCCGACGTCGAGCACCGTGGACGCCCTGATGAAGTTGGAGCTGCCCGCGGGCGTGGACGTCGAGATCAAGGCCTTCGGCAAGTAGGGCGCCGGGAGCGACAGGCGTAACAGGAGCCAGGCATCATGGAAGGCATTCTCGGAAGGAAACTGGGGATCACCCAGATCTTCACGGCGGACGGAGCCACCGTTCCGGTGACCGTGGTCGAGGCCGGTCCGTGCGTGGTGGTCGCGCGCCGTACCGGCGCGAAGGACGGCTACGACGCGGTGCAGATCGGGCTGGTCGAGGCGAAGCCGCCGCGCCGGGTCACCCGCCCGATGCAGGGACACTTCAAGAAGGCGGACGTGACGCCGACGCGGCGCCTGATGGAGTTCGAGGTCACCGCCGACGAGGCGCTCAACCCCGGCGATCAGATCAAGGTCTCCATCTTCAAGGAGCAGGAGTACGTCGACGTCGTCGGGACCGGCAAGGGCAAGGGCTTTCAGGGCGTGATCAAGCGTCACGGCTTCGGCGGCGGCCGCGCGACCCACGGCTCGATGTTCCATCGCGCGCCCGGATCGATCGGCGGCTCGTCCTACCCCTCCCGGGTCTACCCCGGGATGCGCGCGCCGGGCCGGATGGGCGGCCGGCGCGTGACCGTCAAGAACCTCCTCGTGGTCAAGGTGGACCCCGAGAAGAACCTGATCTACCTGCGCGGTGCCGTGCCGGGCGCGCCCAACGCCTACGTCGCCATCCAGCGGGCGAAGCGCGGTCGCAAGGCAGAGAGCGGAACGCCATGAAGATCGCGGTCAGGAATTTCGACAACAAGACGGTCCGGGAGCTCGATCTCCCCGATGACGTCTTCGGCTATCCGTACAAGAAGCACCTGATCCATACCGTCGTCCAGGCGTACCTCGCCGGCCGGCGGGCGGGGACCCACAAGACGAAGGTGCGCAGCGAGGTCGCCGGCTCGGGCAAGAAGCTGTGGAAACAGAAGGGCACAGGCCGCGCCCGCATGGGCTCGGTCCGCAGCCCGCTCTGGCGCCACGGCGGCACGACCCACGGTCCGGTGCCGCGCGACTACGGCAAGGACGTCTCCCCGCGCGAGAAGCGCAACGCGCTCAAGTCGGCCCTGTCGCGGAAGCTCAAGGACGCGCAGGTGATCGTGGTCGAGAACCTCGATCTGGAGACGCACCGGACCCGCGAGTTGATCGACCTGCTCGCCAAGCTCGGCGCCGAGGGCAAGGTCCTCCTGGTCGATCGCTTCGAGAACGAGAACCTGGCGCTGGCCTCGCGCAACAACCCCGAGGTCAAGAGCGTCGACCCGCTGGGGCTCAACGTCTACGACGTCGTCGACCGCCCCTGGCTGGTGTTCAGCGAGCAGGCCCTGGGCCGGCTCGTGGAGGTGCTGGCGCGATGAGGATCCAGGACATCATCCGGCGCCCGCTGATCACCGAGAAGTCCTCGGTGCAGCGCGAGGACGGCAACGTCCTCGCGCTCGAGGTGGACTCGCGGGCCAACAAGATCGAGATCCGACACGCCGTCGAGGCCCAGTTCAAGGTCAAGGTCGCCGACGTGCGGGTCGCCAACTTCCGGGGCAAGGTGCGCCGGCAGGGGCGTTACACGGGCAAGCGGCCCGACTGGAAGAAGGCGTACGTCCGGCTCGCCGCGGGCGAGAAGACGATCGACTTCTTCGAGGGCGCCTGAGAGGAGATCGGGATCCATGGGGATTCGACAGATTCGACCCGTCAACCCGTCGAGCCGGTTCCAGACCTATCCGGATTTCCGCGAGGTCACGACCGACCGGCCACTGAAGTCGCTGACGCGGGGCAAGTCGCAGAGCGGCGGCCGCAACAATCAGGGCCAGACCACGGTGTGGTTCCGCGGCGGCGGCCACAAGCGGCGCTACCGGGCGATCGACTTCAAGCGCGACAAGTTCGGGGTTCCGGGCAAGGTGGCGACCATCGAGTACGATCCCAACCGCTCGGCCCGCATCGCGCTCGTGCAGTACGCCGACGGCGAGAAGCGCTACATCCTGGCGGCCGAGGGGCTGACCGTCGGCACGGTGGTGGTCTCGGGCGAGGACGCGGAGATCAACGTCGGCAACGCGATGCCGCTGCGGCGGATCCCGCTCGGCACCATGGTCCACAACGTCGAGCTCAAGCGCGGCAAGGGCGGACAGATGGTGCGCTCGGCCGGCGCCGCGGCGCAGCTGATGGCCAAGGAGGGTGACTACGCCCAGGTCAAGCTGCCGTCGGGCGAGGTTCGCCGGGTCCACGTCGACTGCTACGCGACGATCGGCCAGGTCGGAAACCTCGAGCACGAGAACGTCTCGATCGGCAAGGCCGGCCGGACCCGTTGGAGCGGGCGCCGGCCGCACAACCGGGGCGTGACGATGAACCCGGTCGACCACCCGATGGGCGGCGGCGAGGGCAAGACGTCCGGCGGACGCCACCCCTCGACGCCCTGGGGCGTCCCCACGAAGGGGTACAAGACACGCAACAACAAGCGGACGGACGCGATGATCGTTCGCCGCCGGAACCGGAAGTAGGGACGGAGAGCCGAGATGTCGCGTTCGCTCAAGAAGGGCTATTTCATCGACTCGCACCTCGCCGAGAAGGTCGCCGCGCTCCAGTCGAGCGGCGACAAGAGGGTCGTCAAGACCTGGTCGCGGCGCTCGACGATCATCCCCGACATGGTGGGGCAGACCTTCGCTGTCCACAATGGGAAGGCGTTCATCCCGGTCTACGTCACCGAGAACATGGTGGGCCACAAGCTGGGCGAGTTCGCCATGACGCGGACCTTCCGCGGCCACAGCGGCAAGAAGGCCGCCGAGAAGACCGTGGCACCGAGGAAGGGCTAGAGGGGCACGGCCATGGAAGTCACCGCTCGTCTCCGTCATCTCCAAGCCTCGCCGCAGAAGGTCCGGCTCGTGGTCGACCTGATCCGCGGCAAGGACGTGGAGGAGGCCGCCACGATCCTGCGCACGACCAAGAAGTCGGCGGCGCGGCCGCTCGCCAAGCTCCTGCGCTCGGCGGTGGCCAACGCCGAAGACCGCGAGCAGAACATCGACGTCGGCCGTCTCTACGTCAAAGAGGCGTTCGTCGACGGTGGACCGACGCTCAAGCGCATCCGGGCCAACACCATGGGCCGGGCGTTCCGCATCCTGAAGAGGCAGAGTCACGTGACGATCAAGCTCGACACCCGCAAGGGCGACGCCAAGGGAGGGAAGTGACGTGGGCCAGAAAACTCATCCCTACGGCTTCCGTCTCGTCTACAACAAGACCTGGCACTCGCGCTGGTACGCCGAGGGCAAGGTCTACGCCGATCTGCTGCACCAGGACCTGGCTCTGCGCCGCGACCTGAAGAAGCGTCTCGGCCACGCCGGCGTCGCGGCGATCGACATCGAGCGCGCCGCCGACCGGCTGCGGGTGACGATCCACACCTCGCGGCCGGGCATCATCATCGGCCGCAAGGGCGCCGAGGTGGACCGGCTGCGCGACGACCTGATCAAGCGGACGGGGCGCGAGGTCCACATCAACATCCAGGAGATCCAGCGTCCGGAGCTCGACGCCCAGCTGGTGTCGGAGTCGATCGCGGGCCAGCTCGAGCGCCGCGTATCGTTCCGCCGCGCCATGAAGAAGGCGATGGAGTCGGCGTTCCGCTTCGGGGCCAAGGGGGTCAAGATCATGGTCGCGGGGCGGCTCGGCGGTTCCGAGATCGCGCGCACCGAGTGGTACCAGGAGGGGCGGCTGCCGCTCCACACCCTCAAGGCGGACATCGACTACGGCTTCGCCGAGTCGCGCACGACGTACGGCGTGATCGGCGTCAAGGTCTGGGTCTACAAGGGCGATCTCCTCAAGGAGAAGGCCCGGCGGGCTACGGCCTAAGCGAGGAATGCGTCATGTTGATGCCCAAGAAGGTCAAGTTCAGGAAGCAGCACCGGGGACGCCGGGCGGGTCCCGCCAAGGGCGGCGACAAGATCGCCTTCGGCGACTTCGGCCTGCAGGCGCTGGAGCCGGGCTGGGTGACCGCGCGCCAGATCGAGGCGGCGCGAATCGCGATCACCCGCCACGTCAAGCGCGGCGGGAAGATCTGGATCCGGGTGTTCCCCGACAAGCCGTTCACCAAGAAGCCGCTGGAGACGCGGATGGGCAAGGGCAAGGGCAACCCCGAGGGCTGGGTCGCCGTGGTCAAGCCCGGGCGCATTCTCTACGAGATCGAGGGCGTGACCTCGGACGTGGCGGTCGAGGCGATGACGCTCGCCGCCCACAAGTTCGGAATCAAGACCCGCTTCGTTTCCCGTCACGAAGAGCTCAAGTAGGAGACCGGCGATGAAGTCCACCGCCAAGCTGAACGAACTGCGAGAGAAGTCGGAGGTCGACCTGCGCCACCGCGAGCAAGAGCTCGCCGAGCAGCTCTTCGCCCTGCGTCTGCAGAAGGTCACAGGACAGCTCGAGAAGCCGTCCAAGATCCGCGAGGCGAAGCGCGAGCTGGCCCGCGTGCTGACCGTGATCCGCGAGAAGCGCGGGACGGCCTGAAGAGGGAATCGTGATGAGCGAAACGAGCGCGACGAAGACCCGGGGACGACGCCAGGAGAAGCTCGGCGTCGTGGTCAGCAGCCGCATGGACAAGACCGTCGTGGTGGCGGTCCAGCACACGGTGGTTCACCGCCTCTACCACCGCTACGAGAAGCGGACGTCGAAGTTCTACGCCCACGACGCGGCCAACGCGTGCAAGGTGGGGGATACCGTGCGTCTCGTCTCGAGCCGGCCGCTCTCGCGCCTCAAGCGCTGGACGGTGGCCGAGGTCGTGAAGCGCGCCGAGGAGGGTTGAGCCGTGATTCAGATGGGGACCATCCTCGACGTGGCGGACAACTCCGGGGCCAAGAAGATCGCCTGCATTCACCTCAAGGGCGCCCTGGGGCAGTATGGCCACCTCGGTGACGTCATCACGGCGTCGGTCAAGGAAGCGGCGCCGGAGGGGACCGTGAAGAAGGGCCAGGTGGTCAAGGCGGTCATCGTGCGCACGGTCCGCGCCGAGAGACGTCGCGACGGCAGCTACATCCGGTTCGACACCAACGCGGCCGTCTTGATCAATGACCAGAAGGAGCCGATCGGGACGCGCGTCTTCGGTCCCGTGGCACGCGAGCTGCGCGAGCGGAAGTTCATGAAGATCATCTCGTTGGCTCCGGAAGTGATCTGAGCGCGGGAGGCCCGGCAGGTGGGGACGAAGATGAAGACCAAGTCGAAGATCAAGATCAAGAAGAACGACCAGGTCCTGGTGATCGCCGGCAAGGACCGGGGTGCGCGAGGCCGCGTCCTGCGGGTCCTGCCCTCCCGCGGCACGGCGATCGTCGAGCGGGTCAACATGCTGAAGCGGCACACGCGGCCGAATCCGCAGCGCGGTATCCAGGGAGGCATCCTCGAGAAGGAGGCCCCGATCCACGTCTCGAACCTGATGGTGATCGATCCACAGACGGACCAGCCGACCCGGATCGGCAGGGTCCGGCTGGCCGACGGATCGGGCTCGCGCGTCGCCAAGAAGAGCGGCGCGACGATGAGCTAGGAGCGGCGGGAACATGGCGAAGCAGACCCAGAAGGCGGCGGCGGCAACGGGCGACAAGTACGTGCCGCGGCTCAAGAAGCAGTATCGGGAAGATGTCGTTCCGAAGCTCCGCAAGGAGTTCGGCATCGGCAACGTGATGGCCGTTCCCCGGCTCGAGAAGATCGTCCTCAACATGGGCGTGGGCGAGGCGATCCAGAACATCAAGGTCCTCGACGACGCAGTCGAGGAGCTGAGCAGGATCGCCGGGCAGCGCCCCTCCATCCGGCGGGCGAAGAAGTCGATCGCCTCGTTCAAGTTGCGCGAGGGCATGCCCATCGGCTGCAGCGTGACGCTCCGCGGCGACCGGATGTGGGACTTCATGGACCGGTTGGTGAGCATCGCGCTGCCGCGCGTGCGGGACTTCCGCGGACTGCCGGCGAAGGCGTTCGACGGCCGTGGCAACTACACGCTCGGGATTCGGGATCACCTGATTTTCCAGGAGATCGATTTCAACAAGGTCGACAAGTCGAAGGGCATGAACGTGACCTTCGTGACGACCGCGGCGAACGACGAGCAGGCGCTGCATCTCTTGCGCGAGCTCGGCATGCCGTTCGCCAAGAACTGAGGCCGGGGAGAGGCAATGGCGACCGCGGCGAGGATGGCGAAGACCCGCAAGACCCTCAAGTACAAGGTCCGCGTGCACAACCGCTGCAGACGCTGCGGCCGGCCGCGCGGATACCTGAGAAAGTTCGCGCTCTGCCGGATCTGCTTCCGGGACCTGGCCCGACAGGGCTTTCTCCCGGGCGTGATCAAGGCGAGCTGGTGAGGAGAGCGAGATGAGCAACATGGATCCGGTTTCGGACCTGCTGACGAGGATCCGCAACGCCCACCTGGCCAAGCACGACCGGGTAGACGTTCCGACGTCGAAGCTGAAGGCCGAAATCTGTCGAATCCTGATGGAGCAGGGCTTCATCCGGAACTTCAAGCTCGTCGAGCAGACGCCGCAGGGTACGCTGCGCATCTACCTGGAGTACGACGAGAGCGGGACGCCGGCGATCACGCACCTGAAGCGCGTCAGCAAGCCCGGCCGCCGCGTCTACCGGGGCGCCGACCAGATCCGGCCCGTGCTCAACGGGCGCGGCATCGGCGTCGTCTCGACCAATCTCGGAGTGCTCTCGGACAGCCAGGCGCGCGAGAGGCGCATCGGCGGCGAGATCCTCTGCGAGGTCTGGTAAGGAGGCTGCGCGATGTCGCGTATCGGAAGAATGCCGATCGAGGTCCCCAAGGGGGTCAAGGTCCAGGTCGCGGACGGCGTGTTCACCGCCGAGGGGCCGCAGGGTAAGGTCCGCCAGGAGCTGATTCCCGGCTTCTCGGTCGAGATCGACGGGGCCGTGGTCCGGGTCGCCCGGCCGAGCGACGGCCGCCAGGACCGCGCCAAGCACGGCCTCCTGCGGGCGCTGCTCGCCAACGCCGTGAAGGGTGTCACCACGGGCTTCACGCGCTCGCTCGACATCGTCGGCGTGGGCTACAAGGCGGAGATCCGGGGGCAGGACGTCCACTTCGCCCTCGGGTATTCGCACCCGATCGTCTACAAGCTCCCGGCGAGCGTGAAGGCCGAGCTCGACCCGAAGGCGAACCGCCTGACTTTCAGCTCGCCGGACCGCCAGGCTCTCGGGCAGGTCTGCGCCGAGGTCAGGAAGTTGCGCGCCCCGGATCCATACAAGGGCAAGGGAATCAAGTTCTCGGACGAGGTCATCCGCCGCAAGGTCGGCAAGGCCGGCGCCAAGTAGGCCGCGCCGGTCGGGAGAGTCGAGATGTCGGATCTGGCGAAGAAGAAGTCGATAGAGAAGCGATACCGCCGCGACCGGGCGCACAAGCGCTTGCGTCAGCGGGTCGCCGGCACGACCGAGCGGCCGCGCCTGGCGGTGTTCAAGAGCGACAAGTACCTCTACGCGCAGGTGATCGACGACGAGCGGGGGCGCACGCTGGTTGCGGCGGCCTCGCTCGAGCCCGAGCTCAAGGGCAAGCTCTCGGGCGGCTCGGCCAACAAGCTGGCGGCCAAGCTCGTCGGCGAGACGGTCGCCGAGCGCGCCATCGCGCAGGGAATCCAGAAGGTCGTCTTCGATCGCGGTGGCTATCGGTACCATGGCAAGGTCAAGGAGCTGGCCGAGGCGGCTCGCGCCAAGGGCCTCGAGTTCTGAAGGAGAGCGACGTTGGCTAGGGATTTCGAGCAGGACAGCGAGTTCGTCGAGCAGGTCGTCAACATCAACCGCGTGACCAAGGTGGTCAAGGGCGGCAAGAACTTCTCGTTCTCCGCCCTGGTGGTGATCGGGGACGGCAACGGCCGTGTCGGCTACGGCGCGGGCAAGGCCAAGGAGGTCCCGATGGCCATCCGCAAGGGGATCGAGATCGCCAAGAAGAACCTGATCACCGTGCCCATGGCCGGGAGCACCATTCCGCACGAGACGCTGGGTCACTTCGGCGCCGGCCTGGTGCTGCTCAAGCCGGCCTCGGCCGGCACCGGCGTGATCGCCGGCGGGCCGGTGCGCGCCGTGATCGAGGCCGCGGGGATTCAGGACATCTTGACCAAGTCGCTCGGCACCACCAACCCGCACAACGTCGTCAAGGCGACGTTCGACGGGCTCCTGCGGCTCCGCGCCGAGTCGCGCCGGGTCGTGATGGAGTCGGCGAAGACGGCCGCCGAGCGGGCGGAGAGCCCGACGCCGGGCGCCTGAGAGGGCGGGGAAGGTAGAAGATGAGCAAGGCGAAGAAGGTCGCGAAGATCCGGATCCGTCAGGTCCGCAGCTCGATCGGGGCGCTTCCGGCGCACCGCGAGATCCTGCGCGGGCTGGGCCTGCGCCGCATCCGGCACGAGGTCGAGCGCGAGGACTCGCCGGCGGTCCGCGGAATGATCACCAGGATTCCCCACCTCGTCGAGGTGGTCGAGGGCTGACATGAAACTGCACGATCTCTCTCCAGCGCACGGCAGCAAGAAGTCGCGCAAGCGCGTCGGCCGGGGCCCGGGCTCCGGTCTCGGCAAGACCGCTGGCCGCGGGCACAAGGGTGGCCAGTCGCGTTCGGGGCACAGCACCCGGCCCGGATTCGAGGGCGGCCAGATGCCGCTCATCCGCCGGGTCCCGAAGCGCGGGTTCCACAACCTGTTCCGGGTCGAGTACTCGGTCGTCAACGTCTCGCAGCTCGCCTCGTTGGGGGCTTCGATCGATCCGGAGGTGCTGCTCGAGCGCGGACTGGTGCACCGCGGCCTGCCGGTCAAGGTGCTCGGCAACGGCGAGATCCAGTCCGCCGTGACCGTCGCGGCGCACAAGTTCAGCCGCACGGCGCGCGAGAAGATCGAGGCGGCCGGGGGACGGTGCGAGGAGATCGGCTGAAGTGATCGAGAGCCTGCGCAACATCTTCGCGATCCCGGACCTGCGCAAGCGGGTTTTCTTCACGTTCGGCCTGCTCGCGGTCTACCGCATCGGGTGCCACATCCCGACGCCCGGGGTCGACCCACGCGCGCTGATCGAGTTCATGAACGCGGTCCAGAACACCTTTCTGGGCTTCGTCAACACGTTCACCGGCGGTAGCCTGCAGCGAGCGGCGGTCTTCGCGCTCGGGATCATGCCGTACATCACGGCGTCGATCATCCTGCAGTTGATGACAGTGGTCGTGCCCTACCTCGAAAAGCTCTCGAAGGAGGGCGAGCTCGGCCGCCGCAAGATCACCCAGTTCACCCGCTACGGAACCGTTCTCGTCTCCGTGGTCCAGTCCACCGGCATCGCGCTCTTCCTCGAGAAGACCACGACGCCGGCCGGCGCGCCGCTGGTGCCGGAGCCGGGCTGGGGCTTCATGCTGATGACGGTCCTGACCCTGACCACGGGCTGCGCCTTCATCATGTGGCTGGGCGAGCAGATCAGCGAACGGGGCGTCGGCAACGGCATCTCCCTGATCATCTTCGCCGGCATCGTGGTCAGCCTTCCGCGGGCGATCGCCGACACCCTCGGCAAGGTCCGGTCCAACAACCTCTCGCCGATCTCGCTCGTCATCCTGGTCGCATTCATGGTCGTCGTGGTCGCCTTCATCGTCTACATGGAGCGGGCGCAGCGCCGGATCCCGGTCCAGTACGCCAAGCGCATGGTCGGGCGCAAGGTCTACGGCGGGCAGAGCACCTACCTGCCGCTGCGGGTCAACACCGCGGGCGTCATCCCGGTCATCTTCGCCAGCTCGCTGATGGTGCTGCCGGCGACGCTGTCGCAGATGGCGCAAGTGCCCTGGCTGCAGAAGGTCTCGGACGCGCTCGCCTGGGGTCAGCCGCTCCACTACCTGCTCTACTCGATCGGAATCATCTTCTTCAGCTACTTCTACATCTCGATCATCTTCAACCCGGTCGACCTGGCCGAGAACATGCGCAAGTACGGGAGCTTCATCCCCGGGATCCGGTCGGGAAAGCGGACGGCCGAGTACATCGACCGCGTGCTGACGCGGATCTCCCTGGTCGGGGCCGGCTACCTGGCCCTGGTCTCGATCCTCCCGGATTTCCTGCTCAACGGCGTGAGGATCCAGAACCTGCCCTGGATCGGCCCGGCGATGGATCCCTACCTGCCCCAGTGGGTGACCCAGGGCATGGGGATCAACTTCTACTTCGGAGGCACTTCGCTGCTGATCGTCGTGGGCGTCGCGATGGACACCCTGCAGCAGATCGAGAGCCAGCTCGTGATGCGCAACTACGACGGGTTCCTGAAGCGCGGTCGCGTCCGGGGGCGGCAGCGGGGCTGACGATGTCCGCCGAAGGACTCTGCGCGGTTCTGCTGGGCGCGCCCGGCAGCGGCAAGGGCACCCAGGCCGAGCGCCTGGCTGCGGCCTTGGGGGTCCCCGCGATCTCGACCGGGGAGATGCTGCGCCAGGCCGTGGCCGAGGGCAGCGAGCTGGGCGCCCGGGTCGAGCACGTGATGGCCGCCGGCGCCTTGGTGGACGACGTCCTGATGGCCGAGGTGGTGGCCGACCGGATGGCCCGGCCCGACGCGGCGCAGGGGTGCCTGCTCGACGGCTACCCGCGCACGACCGCCCAGGCGGAGACCCTCGACCGGCTGCTGGCGGAGCGAGGGCGGTCCCTCCAGGCGGTGGTCCTGCTGGACGTGCCCGAGGAGGTGCTGGTCGAGCGGGCGCTGGCCCGGCGTCGGGCCGACGATCGGGAGGAGGTCGTGCGCGAGCGCCTGCGGGTCTACCGCGAGAAGACCGAGCCGCTGGTCGGGCACTACCGGGAGCGGAACCTGCTGGCGCGTGTCGACGGCAACCGGCCGGTGGCCGAAGTCACCGACGCGACCCTGGCCGTTCTGAGGCGTTCGTGAGGGCTCTGTGATGGTGCTCAAGACCCCGGGGGAAGTCGAGCTCATGAACGAGGCCAACCGGATCGTCCACGAGGTCCTGGACGGCATCGCCGATCTCGTGCGCCCGGGGGTGTCGACGCGCGAGCTGGACCGCTGGGCCGAGGCCCGGATCCGGGAGCGCGGGGGGGTGCCCGCCTTCCTCCACTACAAGGGGTATCCGGCCACCCTGTGCACCTCGATCAACGACGTGATCGTCCACGGCATCCCGGACGAGGGGACCCTGCTGCGGGAGGGGGACATCCTCGGGGTTGATTGCGGAGTGGTCTATAAGGGATACTACGGGGATGCCGCGAGGACCTTCCCGGTCGGGAAGGTGGCTCCGGAGGCCGAGCGGCTGATCGCGGTCACCCGACGGGCGTTGGAGATCGCGGTCGACGCGGTCCAGCCGAATCGCCGCCTGTCCGACATCGGACACGCGGTCCAGACCTACGTCGAAGCCCAGGGCTTCTCGGTCGTCAAGGAGTTCGTGGGGCACGGGATCGGCACGTCCCTCCACGAGGACCCGCAGGTCCCGAACTTCGGCGATCCCGGCCGCGGGCCGCGCCTGAAGCCCGGGCTGGTGCTGGCCATCGAGCCGATGGTCAACGCCGGGGGTCCGAGTGTCGCGGTCGATGCCGATGGCTGGACCGCGCGAACCAGGGACGGGTCGTTGTCGGCCCATTTCGAGTTCTCGGTGGCCGTGACGGAGAGCGGCGTCCGGGTGCTCGGCGTCTGACGGAAGCGGGAAGGACCGGAACTTGGCCAAGGAAGAGGCGATCGAGGTCGAAGCGACGGTGGTCGAGCCGTTGCCCAACGCGATGTTCCGAGTCGAGCTCGAGAACAAGCACCAGGTGCTGGCGCACATCTCGGGAAAGATGCGCAAGCACTTCATCCGCATTCTGCCCGGGGACCGGGTGCTCGTCGAGCTGTCGCCGTACGACCTCTCGCGCGGGCGCATCGTCTACCGGTTGAAGTGACGGGAACGGTGACCGAAGGGAAGGGGGAGCCGAGCCATGAAAGTCCGATCTTCGGTTCGCCGGATCTGTCCGAAGTGCAAGATCGTGCGCCGGGCTGGCGTGATCCGGGTGATCTGCGACAACCCGAAGCACAAGCAGCGGCAGGGATAGGGGACGACGATGGCACGAATCGCGGGGGTGGACCTTCCCCAGAACAAGCAGGTGTGGGTCGGGTTGACCTACATCCACGGCATCGGCCGGACGCGCTCGAGGAAGATCCTCGTCGCGGCGGGCGTGCCGGAAGCGACCAAGGTGCGCGACCTGTCGGAAGACGAGGCCCAGCGCATCCGCAAGATCATCCAGGAAGAGGGCAGCGTCGAGGGCGATCTGCGCAAGGACATCGCGCAGAACATCAAGCGCCTGATGGAGATCGGCGCCTATCGGGGCGTGCGGCACCGCAAGGGGCTGCCGGTCCGCGGCCAGCGCAGCAACACCAACGCGCGCACCCGCAAGGGTCCGCGCCGCGGCACGGTCGCGACCAAGAAGAAGATCACCAAGAAGTAGGCTGAAGGGGACGACGGGGACGAGCGATGGCCAAGGCTGCGACGGCCGCCACGGGCGGCAAGAAGGAGAAGAAGGGCGCCAAGAAGAAGGAGAAGCGGGTGGTCCCGCACGGGATCGCCCACATCCAGGCGACCTTCAACAACACGATCGTCTCGATCACCGATCCGGAGGGCGCAGTGCTCGCCTGGTCGTCTGCCGGCCGCATCGGCTTCAAGGGCTCGCGCAAGGGCACGCCCTTCGCGGCTCAGGTCGCGGCCCAGAACGCCGGCAACCTGGCCAAGGACGCCGGCGTGCGCTCGCTCGACGTCCAGGTCCGGGGCCCGGGCGCCGGCCGCGAGTCGGCGATCCGCGCGCTGTCGGCCTCGGGGGTCGACATCAAGTCGATCCGCGACGTCACCCCGATCCCCCACAACGGCTGCCGCCCCCGCAAGCGCCGCCGGGTCTAGACCCGGCGTACCAAGAGAAATACGGAAAGACGAAAAGACTTTCATAGAAGGGAACCCGGAACGACGAGAACGACGGCGACGAACATCGGCAGGCGAGACGCAAGTCCCCGGGGTCCTCCCCATCCATGGAAAGAAACGCCGGGTACGGCGATCCGGCCGACCGCCAGGCGCGGCGCTCGAGTCGCGGGTCTTTGAACAGAAGGGTCTTTGCTTTTCAGTAGTTGCAGTCGGCCGGAAACGGCCGGAAGCGCCTCGGCGGGGTGGCGTGCACCGCGAGCCCGAGAGCGTCTTCACCAGGTTGGCGTCCCCGTAGCGTCGGGGAGGAGACGAGCGAGGAGAAACTCCAGTGGCACGGTACACGGGTCCAGTCTGCCGGCTCTGCCGGCGCGAGCGCATGAAGCTCTTCCTCAAGGGCGAGCGCTGCTTCAAGGAGAAGTGCGCCATCGAGCGGCGCGGATACCCCCCCGGGCAGCACGGCCAGCGGCGCGGTCGCAAGGCGATGGGCTACGGCATCCAACTGCGCGAAAAGCAGAAGGTCAAGCGGATCTACGGCGTCCTGGAGAGCCAGTTCCGGCTCTACTTCCAGGAGGCCGACCGGCGCCAGGGGATCACCGGCGAGAACTTGCTCCAGATCCTGGAGCGGCGGCTCGACAACGTGGTTTTCAGCCTCGGCTTCGCGTCCTCTCGCGCCCAGGCCCGGCAGCTCGTCCGTCACGGCCATATCCTGGTCGCCGGACGCAAGGTGTCGATCCCCTCGTTCCAGGTGCGCGTCGATCAGGAGGTCGTGGTGCGCGAGAAGAGCCGCGTCAACCCCCAGATCCGGGCTTCGCTCGAGTCGGCGACGGGGCGCGGCGTTCCCGAATGGCTGTCGCTCGACGCCGCGAACTTCACCGGCAAGGTCCTGGCGCTGCCGAGTCGAGATGAAATCAAGCTGCCCGTCCAGGAGCAGCTGATCGTCGAGCTCTACAGCCGCTGACGCGGCTGTCCGAGCCCGGCTTAGGAGACGGAAACGATGCTTTGGAATGACTTCCAGCGCCCGAAGCGTGTCGATAGCGACCCCGAGACCCTCACGGACAGCTACGCCAAGTTCGTGGCCCAGCCGTTCGAGCGCGGGTTCGCGACCACTGTGGGCAATGCCCTGCGCCGCTCCCTGCTCTCCTCGATCGAGGGGGCCGGGATCACGTCGGTGCAGATCGAGGGCGTGCTGCACGAGTTCTCGTCGATCCCCGGCGTCAAGGAGGATCTGACCGACGTCGTGCTGAATCTGAAGATGATCCCGGTTCGACTGCACTCGGAGGAGCCCAAGATCCTCTCGCTCGACGTCCAGGGCCCGCGCGACGTCAAGGCGGGAGACCTGATCGGCGACCCGCAGGTCGAGATCTGCGACCCCGAGGCGCACGTCGCCACGGTCAACGAGGAGGGCCGTCTGAGGATGCAGGTGATGGTCCGGCAGGGTCGCGGATACGTCACGGCGGAGAAGAACTTCGACGAGACGCTGGGCGTGGGCTGGATCCCGCTCGACTCCGCCCACAGCCCGGTGCGCCGGGTGAACTACAAGGTCGAGACCGCGCGAGTCGGCCGCATGACCGACTACGAGAAGCTGACCCTCGAGGTCTGGACCAACGGCACGATCACCCCGGAGCACGCCCTGTCGCTGGCGGCGACGCTGCTCAGCGACCATCTGGAGACCTTCGTCACCAGCGAGGACGCGCGCAAGCAGGAGGCGGCGGGACCGGCGGCGGACAGCGAGCTCGACGCCGTCCTGGCCAAGAGTCTGGACGAGTTCGACCTCTCGGTGCGGACGGCGAACTGCCTCAAGAACGCCTCGATCGCCACCGTCGGGGACCTGGTCTCGCACTCGGAGAAGGAAGTGCTCGAGATCAAGAACTTCGGCAAGAAGTCGCTCGAGGAGCTGCAGGAGCTGCTGACCCGCCTGGGTCTCTCCTTCGGCATGGACGTCGCGGGCGACGCCGAGACCGGCGCCTGAGCCCGGAGGAGGGGGAGCCGCCATGCAGCACAACAAGTCGGGCCGGAAGCTCGGCCGCAAGTCGGGGCACCGCCTGGCGATGTTCCGCAACCAGCTCGCGTCCCTGTTCACGTCGGAGCGGATCGTCACCACGCTGCCCAAGGCCAAGGAGCTGCGCCCGCTGGCCGAGCGGATGGTGACCCAGGGCAAGCGCGGCACGGTCCACGCCCGCCGTCTGGTGGGGCGCTGGATCCTGCAGCGCGAGGTGATCAAGAAGCTGTTCGACGAGATCGCGCCGCGCTTCTCGACCCGCCCGGGGGGGTACCTCCGGATCGTCAAGCTCGGACCCCGGCTGGGCGACGGCGCCGAGATGGCGGTGATCGAGTTCGTCGATTTCGAGCTCAAGACGGCCGCCGCGCCGGAAGGAACGGACGAGAAGGCCGCCCAGGGCAAGGGCAAGGCGAAGAAGAGCCGCAAGCAGGCCGCGGCGGCGCCGGAGCTCGAGCCGGAGGGGGAGGGCGCGGAGGAGAAGCCGGCGGCGAAGAAGCCGGGCAAGGCGGCGCCGAAGAAGAAGGCGGCGAAGCCCGCGGCTGCGGCCAAGCATCCGGGAGGGCGCAAGGCGGAGCACAAGGCGGAGAAGGCCGCGCCGAAGGGCAAGGCCCACACCGCGAAGTCCCCGGTGGCCACCCGCAAGTCCACCTCGCCGAAGAAGATCGGCGGTTCCTGAGGAGCCGCCGGCCGCAGCACCTGGAATTCCCCGGGCCGGTGGAGCGATCCACCGGCCCGTTTCGTAACGGCCATGCGAGCCCGGTGGCCCTGGAGACGAAGCCGACATGACGGCCGGCTGGCTGGAAGCCCTCGGCGACGCCTGGGTCCTGGCGCGCACCGCGGCGCTGCGCGCGGCCTCGCCCTTCGAGGCCCTGGCGCGGCGGAGCCGCGGCTCCGCCGCCGTCCTGCCGCCGCTCTGGCTGCGCCGCCACGCCGGGCCGGTGGCGGCCTTCCGCTCCTCCTCCGAGCAGGCGATCGAGCTCCTGGAGCGCCTGGAGATGCTCCGTCCGGGCCTGCGCATCCTCGACTTCGGCTGTGGCCCGGGGGCGCTGGCGCCTCTCCTGGCGCCGCTCCTGGGCGAGAACGGGAGCTACCGGGGCCTCGACATCCACCGGCCCTCGATCGAGTGGTGCCGGCGCGCCTGCGCCTCGGATCCACGCTTCTCGTTCGAGGCTCTCGGGGGCGCCGGCGCCTGGCCGGCCGCGACCGCCGGCTCCGACCTGGTGCTCGCCAAGTCGGTCTTTACCCACCTGCTGGAGGACGACGCCCGTCGCTCGCTGGCCGAGGTGCGCCGGGTGCTCGCCCCGGGCGGCCGCGCGGTGGTCACCGCCTTCGCCTTCGACCCGGAGCGCTACGGCGCCGGCCCGCTCCCCTGGTTCCCCTTCCCGGGCGCCGGATCGCCGGTGAGATGGCGCCGCCGCGCTCGCCCCACCGCCGCGGTCGCCTACGCGCGCCCGCGTTTCGAGGCCCTGGTCGCCGAGGCCGGCCTCGCACTCGAGAACTTCGTCTTCGGCTTCTACCCCGGCGGCAGCGCCCCCCCGATCGGCCAGGACACCCTGGTCCTGGCCCCGGCGTAGCGGATCTTCGCTCGACGGTGCCGGTGCGCAGCCGAAGGCGTGTCCAGGGGACACCCAGCAAGCCAGGGTGTCCCCTCGGGGAATCCACTGCCTCGCCGGTCCGCGGGCTCGAGGTCTGTCCACGGGAGCCACGTTCGAGGCTGCGCGGCGGCGAACGGCAGGCGAAACGACCCACCTGCCACCTTCCCCTTCTATGGCAGCCTTTGCTTTTGTCTTTTCTTTCGTCTTGAACAGAAGAGTCTTGGCTGCTGTTGCGCGGGGGCGCGGCGCTGGCCTCCGCGTCTCCCCGCCGCCGGGCGCGCGGCGGGCCGGTCGGCTCAGACGCGGCGCAGGTACTTGTTCTCGCGGGTGTCGATCTCGACCTTGGTGCCGGATTCGATGAAGGGGGGGACCTGGACGATCAGGCCGGTTTCGGTCTTGGCGGGCTTGTAGGAGGAGGAGGCCGTGGCGCCCTTCATCCCGGGCTCGGTGTCGACCACTTCGAGCACCACCGTGGTCGGCAGCTCGATGCCCACCGGCGTGCCCTCGTAGAGATCCACCTTGATCACCGAGTTGGGCAGCAGGTACTGCATGCCGTCGCCCAGGATCTCGTCGGTCAGCGGCAGCTGCTCGTAGGTCGTCTGGTTCATGAAGTGGTGCGTGTCGCCGTCCGAGTACAGGTACTCCATCGGCACCGTGTCGAGGATCGCCCGCTCGACCGACTCCGTGGCGCTGAACCGGTGCTCGAAGCTGTTGCCGGTGCGCAAGTTGCGCATCCGCGCCTGGACGAAGGCGCGCAGATTGCCGGGCGTGCGGTGGGTCACCGACATCACCCGGCAGATGTCGCCGTCGTGCAGCACGCACATCCCGGCGCGCAGAGAACTGGCCTGGGTCAATCCGGACTCCTCCCTCGTGCGGAGCGCAGGCCTCAGGCCTCCTGCTCCTCCTTCTGCTCCTTGCGCGCCTGGGCGACCAGCTTGTCCTGCACCAGGCGCGGCATCTCCTCGTAGTGCGAGAACTCCATGTGGAACGACGACCGGCCCTGCGTCATCGAGCGCAGAGCCGGGGCGTAGTTCAGCATCTCCGCCATCGGCACCAGGGCGTTGACCACCTGGGAGCCGTTCTTCGAGTCCATCCCCTGCGGGCGGCCGCGCCGGTGCGACAGGTCGCTCATGATGTCGCCCATGAACTCTTCCGAGGTCTGGATCTCGACCTTCATGATCGGCTCCAGGATCGTCGGGCCGGCGTTCTCCATCGCCGCCTTGAAGGCCAGCGAACCGGCGATCTTGAACGCCATCTCCGACGAGTCGACGTCGTGGTACTGGCCGTCGAGCAGCCGGACCCGGAAATCGACCACCGGGAAGCCGGCCAGGTAGCCGCGCTGCCGGGCCTCCCGGATCCCCTTCTCGACCGCCGGCCGGTAGTTCTGCGGAATCGAGCCGCCGAAGATCTCGTCGACGAACTCGAAGTCGCCGCCCCGCTCCAGCGGTTCGATGCGGATCTTGCAGTCGGCGAACTGTCCGCGGCCACCGGTCTGCTTCTTGTGCCGGCCGTGGCCGTCCGCGGGCTTCTGGATCGTCTCGCGGTAGGGGACCTTGGGCGGGTGCAGGATCACCTCGACGTTCGACTTGCGCTTGAGGCGCGCCAGGGCGATCTCGACGTGGAGCTGTCCGGTGCCCGAGAGCAGGAACTCACCGGTCTGGGGATCGCGCCCGGCGCGCAGCGACGGGTCCTCCTCGATCAGCCGGTGCAGGGCTTCGCCGATCTTCTCCTCGTCCCCCTTCGTCTTGGGCTCGATCGCGAAGGCCATCGCCGGCTCCGGGATCTCGATCCAGGCCGCCCGCAGAATCTGCTCCTTCGACACCAGGGTATCGCCCGTCTCGGTCACCTTGAGCTTCGGGATGGCGCCGATCTCGCCCGCGATCAACCTCGGGGTCGCCGTCCCCTGCTTGCCCTGGACGTGCACCAGCGCGTGGGCCTTCTCGGCCTCCTCGGCGCGGACGTTCCAGATCTGGGCGTCGTTCGACAGCGTGCCGGAGAGCACCCGGACCAGGGTCAACCGGCCGGCGAACGGGTCGTTCAGCGTCTTGAACGCGACCGCGGCGAACGGCGCCGCGGGGTCGGCGGCCAGCTCGACCTCGCTGCCGTCGATTCGCTGCGCCGGGAAGGGGCGGTCGGCGGGCGAGGGGAGCAGGTCGATCATCGCGTCGAGCAGGGTGGAGGAGCCCACGTTGGTCGCCGGAGCGCCCAGCAGGACCGGGAAGATCCTGCGTGCGGCCACCGCGGCGCGCAGCCCCGCGACGAGCTCCTCGTCGGTGAGGCTCCCTTCCTCGAAGAAGCGCTCGAGCAGGGACTCGTCGCTCTCGGCCACCGCCTCGATCATCCGGGTGCGCCAGGTCTCCACCGTGGCGGCCAGCTCGTCGGGGACCGCCTGCTCCGTCGAGCGGCCGTTGCCGCCCGGCTCGAAGACGTGGGCCTTGCCGGTCAGCAGGTCGACGACGCCGTGGAAGCCCTTCTCGGACCCGATCGGCACCTGGATCGGGAGCACCTGGCGCCCGAAGGCCTCCTGGAGCTCGTCGACGGCGCGCTGGAAATCGGCGCGCTCCCGGTCCATCTTGGCCAGGAAGATGGCGGTCGGCAGCCCGATCTCGGCCGCGTACTCCATCGTCTTCTCGGTGTTGACCTCCACCCCGGCGACCCCGTTGACGCAGGCCAGCAGGGCGTCGGCCACCCGCAGGCCGGCCTTGGTCTCGGAGAAGAAGATGCCGTAGCCGGGGCAGTCGACGAGCTGGACCTCGTGGTCCCGCCAGTCGAGCCGGCACGCGGCCAAGCCGATCGAGATGCCCCGCTCCTGCTCCTCGGGGTCGAAGTCGGTCAGGGCGGACCGGTCCTCGATCCGGCCCTGTTTCGGCGTCGCGCCGGCGGTATGGAGCAGGGCGCTCGCCAGGGTGGTCTTGCCGGCGTCGTTGTGCCCTGCAAGGGCGACGTTGCGGATCCGGGTGGGGCTGTCGACCTGCATTGGAGCTCGGCCTCCTCGGGACGGGGAACAGCGGGCAGTGAACTATAACAAAGGCCGTTTGACGGCTTTCACGGCTGGAGCCTAGAATCCGGCGCGTCTCCTCCGGAACCTACGGATCCCGGAACCCACAAATAATGAGCGCAACGCTCCCATCCCGGCTCGGCCGCTACGAGGTCCTCGAAGAGATCGGCAAGGGTGCCATGGGCGTCGTATACCTCGCCCGGGACCCGCTGATCGGCCGCCTCGTCGCGCTCAAGACCTTCCGCGTCGGCTTCGCGGCCAAGGACGACGAGCTGACCCAGTTCCGCAGCCGTTTCGTGCGCGAAGCCCAGAGCGCCGGGATCCTCTCGCACCCGAACATCGTCACCATCCACGACGTCGTGGACGAGGGCGCCAACGGCATCTGCTTCATCGCGATGGAGTACGTCAAGGGGACCAACCTCAAGCAGCAGCTCCAGAACGCGGACCCCTTCAGCCACAACTTCGTCGTCGAGGTGATCTCCCAGGTCGCCGAGGCGCTCGACTACGCGCACTCGCGCGGCGTCGTCCACCGCGACATCAAGCCCGCCAACATCCTCATCACGTCCGACAACAAGGTCAAGATCACCGACTTCGGCATCGCCCGGCTGGACACCTCGAACCTGACCATGGAGGGTCAGCTGCTGGGGACGCCCAACTACATGGCGCCGGAGCAGATCCAGGGCAAGGACGTGGACCACCGGGCCGACATCTTCTCGCTCGGCGTCGTCTTCTACGAGATGCTGACGCGGCGCAAGCCGTTCCAGGGCGAGAACCTGACGCAAGTCACCCACAAGATCGTCTACGAGCCCTTCACGCCACCGGAGGAGATCGTCCGTGATCTGCCCGCCGGTCTCTCGGCGGTGCTCACCCGCTGTCTGCAGAAGGACCCGAACCGGCGCTTCCCGCGCGCCGCCGAGGTGGCGCGCGAGCTGCGCGCGGTCCTCGAGCAGCAGCGGGACAGCATGGACGACACGGTCGCCACGCAGGAGGTCTCGCCCGGCAAGCCGGCTCCGGCCCCGGCGGCGCCGGTCGACGCCGGTCCCACGCGCAAGCTCGACCAGGGCGAGATCGCCGCTGCGGTGGCCGCCGCCCGGGCGACGATGGGGGAGGGCGCTGCGCCCGGGGACGCCGGGCCGACGCGCAAGCTCGACCGCGGCGCCCTGCTGGCCGGCGCGCCGGCTGCGTCCGGTCCGTCCGACGTCGCCACCCCGCCGCCCCCGGCGCCGACGCAGAGGCTGGAGGCGCAGCCCGCACCGCCCCCGGCGCAGAAGCCGGAGGCACGATCCGCGCCGCCTCCGGCGCCGACGCAGAAGCTGGAAGCGCGACCCGCGCCGCCCCCGGCGCCGACCCGGGAGCTCGGCGCGGCCCCGGCAGCGCCCGCCGAGCGCCCCCCTGCGCCCAAGGTCCCGCCGGCGCCGGTCGCCCCGCCGCCGCAGTCTTCGGCGCCGGCCGCTCCGCCGCGCTCCGCCGCAGCCCCGGCCGCTCCGAAGCCGCGCGGCGGGCGCCGGAAGCTCTGGCTGGCGCTGGCCGGAGGCGCGGCGCTGGTGGCGATCGCCGCCGTGCTGGTCTTCGCCTTCGCTGGCCAGCCGCCGCCGCCGCCCAAGCCACTGCCGGTGGCCCCGACGCCGTCGCCGGAGCAACAGAACCGGATCACCGCCGCGACGGCGCTGGCCGAAGCGCGGACCAAGTTCGCCGGCGGCGACCTGCCCGGCGCGCTCCAGGCCGTGGCACAGGCGGAGCTGGCCGACCCGCAGAGCCTCGAGGTCAAGCTCCTGCGCGAGGCGATCGAGAACCGCACCCGCGAGCTCGCCGCCGAGGCCGAGCGCCAGCAGCAGATCGCCGACGGTCTGACCGCGGCCCGCGACGCCAGCGCCCACCAGGCCTGGGACCGGACGATCACGGCCGCGCGCGGCGTGCTCGCCCTCGACCCGAAGCAGGAGGAGGCGCGCCAGCTCCTGGGCGACGCCCAGCGGGCCCAGAAGCGGGACCGGGAGCGCACCGAGGCTTCGCGTGCGGCGGCGGAGAAGGCCCCGGCCCCGACGCCGGCCCCGGTGCCGGCGAAGCCCGCCCCGGTGGCGCCGGCGCCGACCGCGGCCAAGGACGCGCCGATGCACATCGACTTCGCCTCGGACCAGTCGGAGGGCGTGTTGACGATCTACGCCGGCGAGCGCCAGATCCTCCGCCAGTCGTTCAAGTTCGTGAAGAAGACCGGCTTCCTGCGCTCCGAGAAGGTCTCCGGGACCCTCGAGGGGCAGCGGCGGGTTCCGACCGGCCCCCTGACGCTGCGGGTCTACGTGGCGATGCCGGGGATGCCCACCAAGGCGGTCGTCCTCTCCGGGACGATCGAGGGGGGCAAGAGCTACCAGCTGGTGATCCGCGTCGACGCCGACGGGCATGCGACCGCCGAGCTGAAGTGACTTCGGCGGGGCCCGCTCAGCGGCCCCGCGCCGCCTCCACCTCGCCGAATCCCTCGAGCTGAGGCCGAAGCTGGGCCTCCGGGCCCACCGCGACCAGGATCGCCTCCTCGGGGCGCAGGTGGCGCCGGGCGAGGTCGAGCAGGTCCGCGGCGGTGGTCGAGGCGACCTCGGCCAGAGCGCGCTCGTAGTGGTCGTCGGGCAGCCCCCACAGCGTCAGCTCGGCGAGGCGGCCGAGGACGTCGGCGTGGGTCTGCAGGGTGTAGGGAAAGACCCCCAGCATGTAGTCGCGGGTCTCGGCCAGCTCGTCGTCGCCGACCGGCTCCGCGCGCAAGCGTTCGACCTCGGCGAGCGCCTCGCGCGCCGCGGCGCCGGCGACCTCGTTGGCGACCGCCGTCGCGATCACGAAGGGGCCGGGCCCGCGGCGGTCCACGAAGCGGCTGGTGACACCGTAGGTGAAGCCGTGTCGCTCCCTCAGGTTGAGGTTGAGCCGGCTGGTGAACTTGCCTCCCAGGATGGCGTTGAGCAGTCCCAGGCGGGTCCGGTCCGGGTGGGTCCGGGGCACGCCGACCTGGGCGATGCGCAGCTCGGTCTGGGCCGCGCCGGGGCGGTCGACGAGGATCACGCGCCGCCCCCGCGAGTCGGGCCGGATCGGCGCCGGGGGGGGCGGCGGATCGCCCTTCCAGCCGCCCAGGCAGTCCTCGACCCGGCGCCGCGCGGCGTCGGGATCGAAGTCGCCGGCGACCAGCAGCGCCGCCCGCGAGGGGCGGTAGCAGGCGGCGTGGAAGGCGACGACCTGGTCGCGGGTCAGGCCCTCGAGCGCGGCCTCGTCGCCGAGCAGGAGGGCGCCGTAGGGCGTGCCGGCGTAGAGCGCGCGCGACTGCGCCTCCTCGGCCAGCACCGCCGGCTGGTCCTGGCGGCGCAGCAGCTCGGCCAGCGCCTGGCGGCGCAGACGCTCGAGCTCGGCCTGCGGGAAGCTGGGGCGGCGGGCGACCTCGGCGATCAGGTCGAGCGCCGTGGCCAGGTCGCGGGCCAGCGCCCCGGCTTCGATCCCGGCGGAGTTCCAGTCCGCGTGCGTCGCCAGCGATCCGCCCAGCCTCTCGACCGTGGCGGCGACCTCCGGGCCCGAGCGCTCGGCGGTGCCCTCGTCGACCAGCGACGCGGTGAGCGCGGCGAGGCCCGGTCGCTCGAGCGGATTGCGGTCGCTGCCGGCCGGCAGCTGGAGCAGGACCTCGACCAGGGGGATCTCCCGCCGCGGCACCAGGACGAGCTCGAGACCGTTGTCCAGGTGCTCGCGCCGGAACTCCGGGAACCGGAAGGGTCGGCGCTCCCCGGCCGTGGGCCGGCGGCCGCGGTCCGGGCCGCTCATGCCGCGGCCTGCCGCGGGACCACGGTCAGCTCGACCGAGCGCTGCGGCCCCAGCCGGTCCGCCGCGAACCCGGCCAGCTCCTCCGGCGTCACCTTCGCGTAGCGCTCGGGCTCCGACCAGGCCAGCTCGGGGCGGTCGAACAGGGTGGCGTGCATCGAGAGCTGGTCGGCGCGCCGGTCGAGCGTCTCGAAGTCGCTCCAGAGGGCGGCCAGGGTGCGGTTGCGGGCGCGCTCGAAGTCGGGCGGCGCGGGCGGCGCGGCGGCGCGGTCGAGGTGCTCGCGCAGGGCCTGCGAGAGCCGCCCGGGCTCGATCCCCGGGCGCGCCGTCGCCACCGCGAGCAGGAAGCCGACCTCCTCGGTCGGGTAGGCGTAGCAGGCGACGTCCTGCGCCAGCTGGCGCTCCCAGACCAGATCGCGGTAGAGCGGGCTGGTCTTGCCGTCGGCCAGCAGGGTCGAGAGCAGGGAGGCCGCGTACCACTCGTCGGTTCCGTAGGGCGCCGTCCGGAAGGCGAGATAGACGCGGGGCAGGCGTACGTCGTCCTCCACGGTCTCGGCGACCGGCGCTTCGAGGGGCGGCAGGGGCCAGCTCCCGCGCTCGGGGACCGGACCCGCGGGCAGGCCTCCGAACCAGCGCTCGACCCGCTCCAGGGCGTCGTCCGGAGCGAAGTCCCCGGCCAGGGTGATCACGGCGTTGTTGGGCGCGTACCAGGAGCGGAAGAACTCCTGCACCTCCCCGAGGGTGGCCGCGGCGATGTCCTCGAAGGTGCCGATCACCGGCCAGTGGTAAGGATGGTCGGGGGGTACCAGGAGCTCGAACAGGCGCTCGTACGGCCGCCCGTAGGGCTGGTTGTCGACTCTCTGCCGTCGCTCGTTGGTGACGACCTCGCGTTGCGTCTCGAGCTTCTTCTGGTCGAGCGCCGGCAGCAGGAATCCCATCCGGTCGGACTCCAGCCACAGGGCGAGGTCGAGTTGCTCGGAGGGCACGGTCTCGTAGTAGTTCGTCCGGTCGTACCAGGTCGAGCCGTTGGCGACCCCGCCGATGCTCTGGAGGTGGCGGAAGTGGTCGTTGGTCCCGACGTGCTCGCTGCCCTGGAAGAGCATGTGCTCGAAGAGGTGGGCGAAGCCGGTGCGGCCGGGGCGCTCGTTCTTGGAGCCGACGTGGTACCAGAGGTTGACGGCGGTCAGGGGCAGCGTCCGGTCGGGTGCCAGCACGACGCGCAGGCCGTTGTCGAGGCGATGGGAGAGAACGGGGAAATCCACGGTGGCGGTCATCGGGGCCCGAGTATCCGGGAGGTGGCGGAGCGTGGCAAGGCGCCGGGTTGACTTACGCCTGCTTACCGCCTACGCTTGCGCCATGTCGAGCTTCCTGACCGAGCGGCAGAAGGCGATTCTCGACTTCATCCTCGAGTTCCGGAGCCGCAACGGCATCGCTCCGACCCACCGGGAGATCTGCGAGCACTTCGGGTTCTCCTCCTACGGTACGGCCTACAAGCACCTCAAGCTGCTCGCCGAGAAGGGCTACCTGCGTCGCGACCGCCACCAGAGGCGCGGTCTGGAGCTGCTGCCGTCGGCGGGCGTGGACGAGGGGCGCACGGCGGACCTGCCGTTCCTCGGCCGCATCGCCGCCGGGCGTCCGATCGAAGCGGTCTCCGGACGCGAGTCGATCGGCGTGCCGCGGCTGCTGTTCGGCGATCGCGTCCAGGACCACTACGTCCTGCGCGTCGCCGGCGATTCGATGATCGACGAAGGGATCCACGACGGCGACTGGGTCGTCGTCGAGCGCCGTGACCGGGCGCGGGCGGGCGAGATGGTCGTTGCCCTGCTCGGCGACGAGGTGACGCTCAAGCGCTTCTATCCCGAGGGCGACGAGGTGCGTCTGCAACCCTCCAATCCGGCGATGTCCCCGCTCCGGGTCGCGGCCACCGACGTGCGCGTCCAGGGCATCGTGGTCGGCCTGATGCGGCGCTACTGAGCCCGCCTCCGAGGGTCGGCCGCGCGGCGCCGGCGAGCTCCCCGGGCCGCGCCGGGGAGTGAACTTTTTCACAGACGCACTGTGACAACGGCCGGATAGGATGACAGTTCGCATGTCCACTCTCGACGGTCTGCTGCGGCAGATGACCGAAAGGGGGGCGTCGGATCTGCACCTCAAGCCGACGCGTCCGCCGCTGATCCGTGTCACCGGACGCCTGATCCCGGCCGGAGAGGACGTTCTCAAGCCCGACGACATCTCGGGCATGCTCGACGAGATCCTCAAGCCCCACCAGCGCCGGCGTCTGGAGGAGCGGCAGTCGGTGGACTTCGGCTACGGCGTCCACGGTCTCGCCCGGTTCCGCGCCAACGTCTACTACCAGCGCGGCACCCTGGCGGCGGCGTTCCGCCGCATTCCGTACGAGATCCGCGAGCTCGAGGCGCTCAACCTGCCCGACGTGCTGCTCGACTTCTGCGACCTGCCGATGGGCATGGTCCTGGTCACCGGCCCGACCGGCAGCGGCAAGTCGACGACGCTGGCAGCGCTGATCAAGTACATCACCGGGCACCGTCCCGTCCACGTCGTGACCATCGAGGACCCGATGGAGTTCCTGTTCACCGACGGGGTCGCGTCGATCTCGCAGCGCGAGGTGGGCACGGACACGCCGAACTTCGCCGAGGCCATGCGCAACGTCATGCGCCAGGACCCGGACGTGATCATGGTCGGCGAGATGCGGGACCCCGAGACCATCGCCACCGTGATCACCGCGGCCGAGACCGGGCACCTGGTGTTCTCGACGTTGCACACCAACAGCGCGACCCAGACCGTGGACCGGATCCTCGACGCCTTTCCCGCCGAGCAGCAGAACCAGGTGCGGGCGCAGGTCGCGCAGGTGCTGCGCGGCGTGGTCTCGATGAAGCTGATCGAGCGCGCGGACGGCCAGGGCCTCACCGCCGCGCTCGAGATCCTGAAAGTCTCGCCGCGCATCGCCCAGCTGATCGAGAAGGGCGAGACCTCGGCCCTGCTCGAAGAGGTCGAGTCCTCGGTCGGCTACTACCGCATGCAGTCGATGAACCAATCGCTGCTCGCTCTGCTCGTCCACAGCGCGATCACCTACCGCCAGGCGATGGAGCTGAGCACCGACCCCGAGGACCTGTCGCTGAAGCTGCGCAAGATGTTCCCCGACATCGAGGAGAAGGGAGGGGAGATGAGCCCGTCCACCGCCGATTTCTCGGAGATCCTCATGCTCCAGCAGTACCGCAAGCTCTACGAGGAGCAGGAGGAGAAGATCAAGCTGCGGATCGCGGAGAAGGACGAGCGCATCGCGGAGCTGCAGACGCTGATCGACACCCGCGACCAGAGCGGCCAGGCGCTCGAGCAGCGCATCCAGGAGGGCCAGGCCGAGATCGAGCGGATGAAGGGCGACTACAATCGGCTGCGCCAGGAGGCGCAGGAGAAGATCGACAAGCTGATGGAGCGGATCAAGGAGCTCAATCAGCGCCTGATCGGGAACGGCCGCTAGGGTCGCGCCCCGTACCCCCGGCGGGCGCCAGCGCCCGGCGGGCCTCCGCCACCGTCCGCACCTCCCCCCGGATCTGAGCCTCGAGCAGGGCCTTCGCCGCCGCGCCCAGCTCCGGCCCGGGGGCCAGACCGAGCAGCTCCCCGATCTCTCCGCCCGAGAGCAGCGGCTTCGGATCCAGGATCTCGCCGCCGCGCTCCGCGAGCAGGGACCGGGCGCGTCGCGCCGCCGCCTCCCAGCCCGGCCGACCCGCCGCCGGGGCGAACGCCGCGGCCAGCCCGAGCGCCTCGGCGTGGAGCTCACCGGCGCGGTGGAGCCACGACGCCAGCCCGGCGTCGTCCCCGGGTGGCAGGGGCGCGCCGAGCGCGCCGAGCAGGGTGCCCACGTCGTGCCGCTCCCGGCGCGTCATCACTCGCCGCCGCGCCAGCTCCTCGACGACCGCCCCGGCGGCTTCCCCCGCAGCGGCCCGCGCGCACAGAGCGTGGCCGGCGGCCACGCTCGCCTCCGGTCGCCGCGGTGCCTCGGCGACGGCGGCCGTGACGCGCTCGAGCGTCGCTCCGGCTTCGACGGCGGAAGCCTCGGGTGTGGCCACGGCGGTGGCGCGCCAGAGCTCCGGCCAGGCTCCGGAGCGCTCGAGCGCGCTCTGTGCCGAAGCCCATCCCGCGCCGCTCCAGAGCCGGACCAGCTCCTGGCGGATCCGCTCGCCGGCGACCCGGACGAGGAGCGGCGCCCGGGCGCGGGCGAGCTCGGCGGTCTCCTCCTCGACGGCGAACTCCGACAACGTCGCGGCGAAGCGTGCCAGACGGAGCACGCGCAGCGGATCTTCGTCGAACACGGTGGCGCGGGTCGCGCGGAGGCGGCGGCGCGCGACGTCCCGGAGGCCGCCGAAGGGATCGACGATCTCGCCGGTGGCGAGATCACACGCGACCGCGTTGACGGTGAAGTCGCGGCGGGCCAGGTCGTCTTCGAGGCGGCCGCCGGCGAGGTCCCAGAGATCGACCTCGGCGTCGGCGAGAACCACCCGGAAGACGCCCTCGCGCTCTTCCCCGAGCCGCACGAGCCGGGCTCCGAGGGCCTGCGCGAGGCGCCCCGCGACGCCCGCGGCGTCGCGGTCGACGACCGCGTCGAGATCGACACCGCCGCGGCCCAGCGCGGCGTCCCGCACCGCGCCGCCCACCAGCCAAACGCGCGCGGGCGCCGCTGCGCGCGCGATCCGCTGCGCGAGCGGCGATTCGCGCAGCGCGTCGAGTCGGTCGGCGAAGCTCGTTTCGGTCACGGCGGAGCGGATTCGGTCTGTTAGGATCTTCGCTCAGTATGGCGCTGCCCGGCAGAGAGGTCCACCGAGTCGTCCACGCGGCTCGCGGCTCGGCCGCCGGCCTCCCGCCGCTGCCACGTTCTGGTCACGCCGGTCGCGCCGGGCGGCCGCGCGGACGACGAGTCTCGACGGAGATTCGTGGAGCGGCGGCCGCCGCCTGACGCCGCGCGCCGCGCCCGGCCGTCGATCCCGCTGGCAGCACGAGTGGCGGTGGCCGCGGTCGTCGTCGCGGCGCTCTGCGGCGGCGCCGCGGGCGCCGCCACGCTGCGTGCCACGCTCTCCTCCGGCGATCGCGCCGCCCTGGTCGATCAGTCGCAGATCCTCCTCGAGGCGAAGCCGCAGCCGGCCGAAGGGCTGCTCTCCTTCTGCCGTCGCCTCACCGGATCGACCGCGGGGTGCGCCGAGATCGCGAAGCTCAACCACAACCCGCGCCGGCTGCTCGCCGGAGTGCGCTACCGCGTCCCCTACCGGCTGCTGGCGCCGGACCTCAAGCTCGCGGCCCTGCACGCGCTCTTCCCCCAGGACCGCGCGGCTCCGGAGGGCTGGACGCACCGCTCCCGGGGCGACGATCTGGGACCGGTCGCCGAGTGGCTGACCGGTGACTCGGGCAACGCGGCCGCGATCCGGAAGGCCGACGGGCGCAAGAGCGACCGTCTCTCACCCGGCGACGAGGTGCTTGTCCCGCACGACCTGCTGCTGTCGATCTTCCGCGTCGAGGCGCCGCCGCCGCCGCCGGCCGCCGCCACGGCGGCGCCCGCGGGAACCGCTGCCGCGGCTTCACCGGAGGCGGCGCCGCTCGAATACGGCGAGGACCAGCGGGGCAAGTACGCCCTCTACCGGCTCCACGGCGGCGAGGCGCTCTACTCGGCGGTGGTGGTTCGGTTCACCGGCCGTCTCCACGCCGAGGACGTCAACGCCCTGGCGGCCGAGATCGCCCGCCGCAGCGACATCGCCGACGTCACCGACATCCCGATCGGTTACCCGATCAAGATCCCGCTCGACGACCTGTTGCCGGAGTACCTGCCCCCGGGCGATCCGCGGCGGCTCGAGTGGGAGGTCGAGCGCGCGCTCGCCGACCAGTACAAGAACCCCGTCCAGGCGCGCGCCCTCGACGGCGTCACGGTGATCCTGGACGCGGGCCACGGCGGTGCCGACGTCGGAGCGTCGAAGGCGGGCGTGTGGGAGAGCAGCTACGTCTACGACATCATGCTGCGGGTGAAGCGCCGGTTGGAGAACAAGACGCTGGCGCGCGTCGAGACGACGACCCGCGACGGCAAGAGCTACGTGATCGTCGACCGCGACGTGCTGCCGTACTCCCGCGGGCACGTGGTGCTCACCGACCCGCCTTTCCCGATCGTCGACTCGGTGGTCGGCGTCCACCTGCGCTGGTACCTGGCCAACAGCCTGTTCCGGCACCTCACGGCTCACGGCGATCCGGCGAAGGTGATCTTCCTTTCGGTCCACGCGGATTCGCTCCACCCCTCGTTGCGCGGCGCCACCGCCTACGTCCCGGACGCCGCCGGCACGGCCGGGACCTTCGGCAAGTCGGGATCGGTGTTCGAGAAGCGCAAGGAGTACCGGGAGCAGCAGCGGGTGAGCTTCCCGCTCGCGACGCGCCAGAAGAGCGAGGGGCTCTCGCGCGAGCTGGCGGGCAAGATCATCGACTCCTTCCGGTCGCGCCACCTCGACGTACACCCCTTCCAGCCGGTGCGCGACCGCATCTACCGCGGCCACCGCTCCTGGGTCCCCGCGGTGCTGCGCTACAACGCCGTCCCGGCCAAGATGCTGCTCGAGGTCTGCAACCTCGCCAACGTCGAGGACCGCAAGCTTCTCCAGACCCGGGAGTACCGCGAGCGCGTCGCCGACGCCGTGGTCGACGGCATCCTCGCCTACTTCGGCGAAAAGCCTCTCTGAGCCGGCGCGGCACAGATCCACAAGCCCTGCTGTTTCAGACCAAAGACGAAAGGCTCACCTATGGGGGGAAGGTGGCGCGGCGACGTAGTGCCTGCCGTTCGCCTCAGCGCCGACCCCGGCCTCCCCTCCCGTGGACAGACCTCGAGTCTGCAGAAGGGCGAGGCGGAGGATTCCCCCAGGGGACATGCAACGAAGTTGCTTGTCCCCTCGAGACGCCTCCGGCCTGCGGAGTCGCCCGCCAGCGAAGGCGCGGCTTCCGTCGGGGACACGCTGGCTTGCGGGAGCTGGAGTCCTTCCGCCTCTCGGCAGGGGGTGCGGCTTCAGCCGCCGGGCTCGATGGCGGTGACGCGGAGAGTGTCGTCGCCGATCTTGACCTCGTCGCCGGGGCGGAGGCCGATCAGGCGCTGGCCGAGCTCCGACTCGTAGGACAGGACGCCCTCCTCCGGGCGGCTCTCCCAGGGGCCGAGCAGCGTGTACGCGCGCTCGGCCGCGCCGTCCGTCGCCAGCCGGACGCGGGTGCCGATGCGCACCTCTCGGGTGTCGAGTCGGGCGAAGTCGATCTCGCGCGCCCGGCCGAGGTCGCGGTGCAGACTGGCCAGGCGCGAGTTGAGGTACTCGTGGCGGTCGCGCGCGGACTTGTACTCGAAGTTCTCGCGCAGGTCGCCCATGGCGCGGGCCTCGGCGATGGCCTTGCGATTGGCCGGGATCTCGACCTCGTTGAGCCGCTTGAGCTCGGCGCGCTTGGCGGCGATCGAGGCCGCGGTCGCGTAGAGCGCGCCGCCGGGCTGGTCCCCGCCGCGCAGAGCCGGGAAGCGGAGCTCGAGCGCGGCGGTCAACGGGTCGCGCTGATAGGCCTCCAGGCCGGGCGCCCGCTGGACGGCCTCGGCCGCCGCCGGGGCCTGCTCCTCCTCGAGGTGGCCGAGCAGTCGCGGCACCGTCCCGCCGGAGTCGGCCAGGGGCCGCAGGCGCTGACGGAAGCGCGCGAAGTCGGGATCCGCGAGGGCGTGGAGGATCAGCTGGAGCAGCCGCAACGGGTTCCGCACCCGCAGCGACTCGTCCTCGGCGGCGCGCTCGGCGATCCAGACGAAGGTCGCCGGAGCGCGTCCCGGCTGGGCCAGGGCGTCGTCCACGATGCGCTCGCGCGTCGCGGGGTCGGTCTTGGCCAGGGCCGTGGCGATCAGGTCGAGGACCCGGGGATCCTCCTCGCGCGTCATCTGGTCGCGGTAGACGGATGCCCAGTCGGGGCGCCGCTCGCGCAGCATGCCCAGCGCGCGCTCCCGCAGCAGCCGGTCGAGGATCCCCTCGAGCAGGCGCCGCGGGTCGCCTTCGGGGCCGAGCAGCGAGCCGGCCAGCTCCTCCAGGCTCCCGGGCAGGCGTCCGACCCGCTCCAGCCCGAACCAGATCTCGAGGGCGAGGCCGGGCTCGGTCTCGGCGACCTCGCCGGCGATCGAGGCCAGGTCTCCGGCCATCTCGGCGGCCAGGCCGGCGTCGCGATCGGCGTTCTTGCGCAGCAGCTCGAGCTTGCCCCGGGCGTCGGCGTGCGAGAAAGCCCGCCGGACCGCGTCCAGGGCGCCCTGCGCGGAAGTCTCCCAGCGGTAGACCTGGCGGCCGCCGCCCGAAGCCACCACCTGCGGGTGCTTGCGGGCCGCCGTCCACCAGCTGGTCCAGCGGGAGTCGGGGACGATGCCGCTCAGGGCCTCCCGGATCTCGCCCCCGGTCAGCGGCTTGTCGCTGGTCTCGAGCACGGCGGCGAGCAGACCGGGCGGGTCCTCGTCGCGCAACCGCTCGAGCGCCTCCGGACCCTCGAGCTTGCGCCGCAGCAGGTGCCCGGGCGGCAGCGGCTTGAGCAGCTTGGCCGCGGCCCGCAGGCCCACGGTCACGCCGGAGCGCTTCTCGAAGTCGATCTTGAGGCTCTCGAGCGAGAGGTTGACCTCGACCACGCGGCCCACGCCCTGGCCCTGCATCAGGACGACCTGGCCGACGTCGTAGACCAGCAGGCTCTGCAGGCGGGTGACCTTGTCCCAGAGCCGGGCCGGGTCTTCCGTGGATTTCTGGAGCCCGACGTATTCGACCGCGGCCGCCAGGTTCGGGCGGTCGGCCCAGAGCCGCTCGAGGGTCGCGATCACGGCGCGCTGGAAGCGGCTGGGGCGGATCGCGAGCGTCCCGGCCCGGCGCAGCAGGTCGAGGCGCAGCTGCCACAGCTCGCGGGACTCGAGCTCGGACTCGTAGAGCTCGAGCAGAGACCGGGCCCGGTCCTCCTGGCCCTCCGCGGCGAGGGTCTCCGCGACTCCCGCGAACCAATCGAGGTCCGCCGGGTCCTCTTCGATGGCCGCCAGCCAGTCGTCCTCGAGGTTCGCGATCGCCGCTTCGCCCCGGTATTCTTCGATCAGCCGTCGCGCCATCGCGGCGCGATGATACCGGAGCGAGGACGGATCGCGGCATCGAGATGAGATCGGACTCCGGAAGGGAGCTGGACCGTCTCCTCCGCGAGGCGGGGGAGGAGGAGCTCAAGCAGCTCGTCGCCGAGCGGATCGGGGAGATCGACGTCCGGGGGGCACGCCAGGCGTTCCGCAACCCGTTCCTGACCGGAGCCCTGATCGAGGCGCTGCTCGACGTCCCGGGCCTGTCCTCGGCTTACGAGGTGCGGCGCGAGGCGGCGTTCCACCCGCGCACCCCCCGGCTGCTCGCCCTGCGCTGCGTGACCGGGCTCTACTGGGCCGACCTGGTGCGGCTCGGCATCGACATCCGGCTGCATCCGGTGGTCCGCCGGTCCGCCGACCAGCGCCTGATCGACCGTCTGCCGGGCCTGGCGGTGGGGGAGAAGATCGCCGTGGCGCGCAGGGCGAGCACGATGGTGATCTCGGCGATCCGGACCGATCCGACGCCGCGGGTGATCGGCGCGCTGCTCGAGAACCCGCGTCTGACCGAGGGCCAGCTCATGCCGCTTGCCGCGGGCCAGTCCACGAACCCCCAGGTCCTGGCCAAGGTGGCGTCGAGCCCGCGCTGGGGCGTGCGTCCGACGATCCGGTTCGCGATCTGCAGGAACCCCTCGACGCCGCCGGCGTCCGCGCTCGCGGCGCTGCCGATGCTCGCCAAGCGCGAGCTCGAGGCGATCGCCAACGACGCCCACCTGACGCTGCCGGTGCGCCGGCGCGCTCAACTGCTGTGCGGTTCCGGCGGCGGGCCCGGGGGGCGCCACCAGAGCGGGCGGATCTGACCCGAGCGCGCGGGAGCCGGCGCGATCGCGCAGATTGACCGCGGCGGGGGCCTCCCGATACCCTTTCCGCCTCGAAGTCTTGCCTGGGTGGAGATGACGAAGAATCGGCCGCAGGACCGGGACCATCCCGCCGCGGGCTCCGTGGCGTCCGCGCTCCCCCAGGGTTCGTTGGGGGCTTGGCTGCGGACCCAGCGCGAGGCGCGGGGAGTGAGCCTGCGCGACATCGCGGACTCGAGCAAGATCAGCCTGCGCTACCTCGAAGCGCTGGAGCAGGACCGCTTCGAGGTCCTGCCCGCTCCCGTCTTCACGCGCGGCTTCCTGCGCGAGTACGCCCGCGTGGTCGGCCTCGACGCCGACGAAGTCGTCAACCTCTACCTGCTGGCCGCGGATGCCGAACCCGAGCTGCCGCCGGTCGAGCCGCGCTCGGCACGCACCGCCGCCGGCCCGACGCCGCTCGGCTACGGGCTGATGCTGGTCGCCGCGGTCGTGCTCCTGCTGGCGATCGCGGCGCTCGTCTCCTGGCTGGCCGAGCGCCGCGCCCGGGCGGCCACTCCCTCGCCCCGTCCGCTCCCGGCCGCGTCCTCCCCGCTCCAGCCGGCGGCGCCGCCGGACACCGTGGCTCGGCGCGGGACCGAGCCCGACGGAAGCGTCGCTCGCGCCGGCCCGGACTCCGGCGCGCCGGTGGCGGTCCCGGCGGCCCCCGAGGAGCAGCGGCCGCTGCGGGTCGAGCTCGAGTTCACGGAGGACTGCTGGGTCGAGCTGGTGGTGGACGGCCAGCGGCGCACGAGCGAGTTGCGGACCAGCGGCGAGGTCGTGACGCTCGAGGCCCGCGACTCGGTGCTGTTGACCTTGGGCAACGCGCCCGGGGTGCGCGTCGAGGTGAACGGCAGGCCGTTTCCGCTGCCGACGGACACGTCCACGTCGCGGCTGGTGCGCGACCTGCGGATCGACCGGGAAGCCGCGGCGCGCCTGGCGGCTCCTCCGGCGTCGGCGCCGTGACCGATACCAATCCGCTCCTCGAGCAGATCCGTTCCGGAGCGAGCCCCGAGCTCGAGCTGCTCGCGGCGCAGGGCATCCTGCCGCTGTCGCCCGAGGAGCTGATCCCGATCCAGGTCCAGCTCGCGGCGTCCCGGGACGCGCTCGTCGCCGGCTACGCCCGGGACTCGCTCTCGGCGGTCGAGCCCCGGTTCGCGACCGCCTTCCTGGCCTCGGAAGCCGCCCCCGAGGTGCTCCGTTGGTTCCTGCTCCAGCACCCCGACGCGGTGCTCGTCGAGACCGTGCTGCGCCGCCGGGACGTGCCGCGGCAGCTCCTGGCCGAGGTCGCCCCGCAGCTCTCTCCGGACCTGCAGGAGGTCCTCCTTCTGCGCCAGGACGCGATCGTCGAAGCGCCTGCGATCCTCGACACTCTCGAGACCAATCCGCGACTCTCGCTCTACTCGCGGCGCAAGATCCTGGAGTACCGCGAGCACCTGCTGCCCCGCGACCTGCACCTCGGGGCGGCCGAGGAGGAGGACCTCCTCGAGACGGAGCCGGGGGAGCTGACGCACGAGGACCTCGCCGAGATCGAGCGCGTCCGCGCGCTGCCCGTGCAGGGCGAGGTGGACGAGACGACGGGATTGTCGGAGGCTCAGGTGCGCTCACTGCCGGTCCCGGTGAGGATCAAGCTCTGCCGCGGCGCGTCGCGGACCCTGCGCTCGATCCTGATCAAGGACACCAACCGGATGGTCGCCATGGGGGTCATCTGCAACGCCGCCTTCACCGAGGACGAGGTCGAACAGGTGGCCTCCAACCGCTCCATGGACGAAGAGGTCCTGGCCTTCATCGCCCGCCGCCGGGAGTGGATCTCGCGCTACGGCGTGTGCAAGGCGCTGGTCATGAACTCCAGGACCCCGGTGGGCATCTCGGTCCGGCTGGTGTCGAGGATTTCGGTCAAGGACCTCAAGCTCCTGCGCAAGGACCGCAACGTTTCGGAGCCGGTCCGGTCGACCGCCGAGCGGTTGTATAGAATCAAGGCGGTCTGACGATGATCAAGGACTACTATTCGATCCTCTCGGTGGCGCGTGGCGCCAGCCCGGACGAGATCCGAGACCGCTTCCGGCAACTCGCGCGGGAGCGACATCCGGACCGTTTCCAGGGCGAGGAGCGCGCCCAGGCGGAGCTGGCCTTCCAGGACATCACGGAGGCCTTCAACGTCCTGTCGAATCCCGGGCGCCGCAGCCAGCACGATCTCGAGCTGGCGCGCCCCAGTACCGAGGGCGGCGACACGCCGCGACTCAGCCGCTTCCACCTCGAGGCCGGTGTCGCCTTCTACCGGGACGGCAACTACACCCAGGCCGCCGAGAACTTCGAGAAGGTCACGCAGCTGGACCCGGGCAACCACCAGGCGTGGCACCACCTGGCGCAGGCGCTGGCCCATCAGCGCCGGAATCTCCAGAAGGCGGTCCACGCGATCGCCAGGGCTTGCGAGCTCAACCCGGTCGGCGTGCAGTACCTCAAGCTCGCCGGCCGGCTGCACGCCGAGGCCGGGATCGTCGACAAGGCGGAGCGGTATTACAATGAGGCGCTGGCCTTGGGTGGGGAGGATCCCGCGGTGACGAAAGCGCTCGAGGGGCTGCGCGCCCGCTCGAAGAAGGGGTGGTCCGGTCTGTTCGGGAGGGGCTCGTGAGCCTGCGCCCCCGCGCCAGCGGCCTGTCCGACGTGGGTGTGATCCGCAGCCACAACGAGGACTGCTTCGACATCGAGCCCGAATTCCAGTGCTTCGTCGTCGCCGACGGCATGGGCGGGCACAGCCACGGCGAGATCGCCTCACGGATCGCGGTCGACGCCATCCGGGAGTTCGTCGCCAAGACGGCCGACGAGGACGCTACCCTGCCCTTCGATCTCGATCCCCGTCTGGGGCGGCACTCGAACCGTCTGAGAGCCGCCATCCGGGTGGCCCACGACCGGGTGCTCAAAGCGATCCGCCAGGACGCGTCGCTGCACGGCATGGGGACGACCGTCGTCGGCCTCCTGGTGGACGGCGACTCCGCCGCGATCGCCCACGTCGGCGACAGCCGCGCCTACCGCCTGCGCGAAGGCAAGCTCGAGCTGCTCACCCAGGACCACACCTGGGTCAACGAGCAGGTCGTGGCGGGATTCCTCTCCGAGGAGCAGGCGCGCGTCCATCCGCTCAAGAACGTGGTCACCCGGGCGCTGGGCGGCGACGCCGCGGTCGACATCGACGTCCGCGAGTGGCGGATCCGCCCCGGCGACCTCTTCCTGCTCTGCTCCGACGGGCTGACGACGATGCTCTCCGACCACGACATCCTCGAGCGGCTGCGCGGCCCCGGTCAGCTCGAAGACGCGTGCGGGCGGCTGGTGCGCGACGCCAACACCCGGGGCGGCTACGACAACGTCTCGGTGGTCCTGGTCCGCGTCGACGAAGGCGACGACGAGGACGAGGACGACGACGACGACGTGACCACGGCCCTGCCGGCGCTCCGCTGAGGCGCGGCCGCCTACCTCGTCGCCGGGTCCCCCGGCTGGAAGCCGAAGCCGCGTCGCGAGCGGACCCGGAACTCCGGGTTCGTCACCTCCACGTCGACCTCGTGGTAGCCGCTCACGCCGCCCGGCACCCGGGCCGAAACCAGGTAGTAGCCGTTGGTCTCGCGGGCGACGCGGTCGAGCGGGATCCCGAACTGCACGACGTCGAGGAAGGACTGGCCACCGGTGGCGGTGGCCAGGTGCGAGAAGCAGCCTTCCAGTGAGTGCCGGGTGGCCGGGGGAGCGAGGTCGACGGCGTAGACCGCGACGTTGGCCGAATTGAGGGCCTCGATCATCTTGCGGTCGTAGCGCGGGTCGGGGCGGTAGTGACCGAAGGTGTCGAGATCGCCGAATCCGGTCGTGAACAGGATCAGGCTCTTGCGTCCGGCGATGCCGCGGGTCGCCTCGGCGGCGAACGTGATCGCCTTGTGGATCTCCGGAGTGCGCGCGGCCATATCGGAACCCTGCGCCATCGACGCCGCGACCGAAGTGTCGCCCGGGGCGGTGCGCCGGGACGGCCAGTCGGCGGGCGGCCGCTCGCCGCGGGCGGCGCGCTCGACGGCGCTCGAGAGGGCGTCGAGGTCGTTGGTGAAGTCCTGCTGCAGGTCGAGATGGGCGTTGAAGTCGAGCACGGCCACGCGGTCGGTGGGCTGGAGCTCGCGCCGCAGCCACGCCACCGTGTCGCGGCCCGCGGAGAGCTGGCGCGAGATCAGCCTCGGGTTGTCGAAGCTCTCCTGCCGGGTGTCGTCGAACAGGAGCAGGAAGTACCGGCGATCGGGCACCGCGGCGGGGTCGATGCCGAGCTCGGAGGCGGCGCTGGAATCGAGGAACCTGCGGTTGCTGTAGAAGATCGCCGCCGTCACCTCGGCGGGACGACCGTCGACGCGGACGCGGAAATCCGAGGGCTTGAGGCCGAGCACGACGTTGCCGTCATGGTCGGTGACCAGGACGTCGGCGAGGGCCTCGGAGACCTCCACCTTCCCGCCGAAGGTCCCGGCCGGCGGCTTCTGGGCTTGCCCCGTCGCGCTCGCCAGCGCGAGGGCGACCAGGGAGAGAACGACGGGGTGACGCGGGCGCAGGTCGATACGGGGCATCGACGCCTCCTTCCGCCCAGTATCGGAGCAATCCGCGCGCCAGGGCGCGCCGCCGCGGCCCCGAGCGATCTAGTCGGCCGCGGCGGCATAGAAGCCGCCCGCCGCGGCCAGCCGGCGCAGGGCCTCGGAGGGCTCGTGGCGCGGCCCGACGTCGCGCGCCAGGCGCTCGAGCTTCTCGACCAAGTGCTGCAGGCCCTGCTCGTCGGCCCAGCGGCACAGGCCGCCGCGCCAGGGCGGGAAGCCGGTGCCGAAGATCAGCGCCAGGTCGAGGGGCCCCGGGCCGTCGACGATCCCCTCCTCGAGACAGCGCGCCGCCTCGTTGACCATGGGCAGGATCATCCGTTCGGCCAGGGCGTCGAGGTCGGGATCGCGCCGCGTCGGCGTGATCCCGATTTCGCCGTAGACGGCGGGGTCGACGGCTTTCTCCTTGCGCCCCTCGTAGCGGTAGATCCCGCGGCCGTTCTTCAGCCCCAGGCGTCCGTTCTCGGGCAGCCGGTCGAGCCAGGCGGGGAAGGGCAGGCGCTCGCCGAACGCGTCGGTCAGGATGTGCCCGACCTTCGCCGCGACGTCGAGACCGACCTCGTCGGCCAACCGCATCGGTCCCATCGGCATGCCCCAGCGCAGCATCGCGCGGTCGATGTCCTCGATGCGATGGCCTTCGTCGAGCAGCCAGAGGGCTTCGGCCGAATAGAACATGAGCAATCGGTTGACCAGGAATCCGGGGCACTCCCGGACCAGGACCGGGGTCTTGCCCAGGCGCCGGGCGAAGGCGGCCACGCCGCGCGCGGCCTCCGGGCTCGTGTTGCGCCCCACGACCACCTCCACCAGAGGCATCTTGTCGACCGGATTGAAGAAGTGCATCCCCACGACCCGGCCGCGGTGGGCGGCGTTCTGTCCGATCGCGTCGATCGACAACGAGGAGGTGTTGGAAGCGAGGATCGCCGCGGGTCGGAGGCGCCGGTCGAGGTCGGCGAAGACCTTCTGCTTGACTGCCAGGTTCTCGACCACGGCTTCGACGACGAAATCGCACGCCGCCAGCCCCGAGTCCTCGAGCGTCGGCTGGAGCAGGTTCATCTTGCGCTTCATCTCGGCGGGCTTGAGCCGGCGGCGCGCGACCTGTTTCGAGAACAGCCCGGCGGCGTGACGCAGCGCCGTCCCGAGCGCCTCCGGCTGGATGTCCTTGATCCGCACCGCCAGGCCCGCCTTGTCGGCGATCAGCTGCGCGATGCCGCCTCCCATCACTCCGGCGCCGAGCACCGCCGGATGCCGGACCTCGGCGGGCGTCGCGCCGTCGTCCCGCTTCGACGCCTCCATGAGACGGAAGACGTGGATGAGGTTCTTGGCGACGGGGGACACGGCGAGCTCGCCCAGGGCGCGTGCCTCGGCCTCGAATCCGGCCGCGCGGCCGCGGTCGAGACCGACCCCGACGACCTCGATCGCCCGGAGCGGTGCGGGGTAGCGGCCCTTCGTCTGGGCCCGGGTCTTGGCGCGCGCCTGGCCGAGCACGAAGCGGCGCCCGAGCGGATTGCCCTCGAGCAGGAGGCCCTTGAGCCCACCCGAGCCGCGCGGCCGACGCCGCTTGCCGACGCGCGACAGCGCCCAGTCGCGCACGCGCTCGTCGAACCCGGCGTCCGGCAGCAGGACGTCGGCGAGGCCGAGGCGGAGGGCGCGCGAGCCGGAGACGTTGCGCGAGGCCAGGATCATGTCCAGGGCGGCGAGCAGCCCGACGCGACGGGGCAGCCGGGTGCACCCACCCCAGCCGGGGAGGATCCCCAGCCGCACCTCCGGCAACCCGATCCGCAGGTCCGGTCGATCGGACGCCGCGATCCAGGTCGAGGCGAGCGCGAGCTCCGTGCCGCCGCCCAGGCACGTGCCGCGGATGGCGGTGACGGTCGGGAAGGGCAGAGCCTCCCAGGCGGAGAACAGGCGGTGCCCGAGGCGCGAGCCGGCCTCGGCTTCGGCCGCGTCGGTGACCCGCTCGATCTCGTCGACGTCGGCGCCGGCGATGAAGATGCCTTCCTTGGCCGAGCGCAGGACGAGGACGGCGACGTCGGTGCGTCCGCGCAGCTCGGCGAGCAGCGCCTCCAGCTCGGCGAGCACCGGGCGGTTGAAGATGTTCGCCTTCTTCTCGGGCAGGTCGAAGGTCAGGGTGGCGAGCCCCTCGGCCCCCACCTCGAGATGGAATGCGCTGGACATGACTAGCGGGCTCCGGCTTCGGCGGCCGCGTAGAGGCGGTCGAGGACATCTCGGTACTTGCTCTGGATCACGCGTCGCTTGACCTTCATCGTCGGCGTGAGCTCGCCCCCTTCCAGGGTCAGCTCGGCGGCCAGCGGCTCCCAGGACCGGATCTGCTCGTACCGGGCGAGGTGCTCGTTGACCTTGTCGACCTCGTGGTCGAGCAGCTCCTCGACCCGCGCGTCCTGCACCAAGTCGGCGTCGGAACCCGCGAGGCCGTGCTCCTTGGCCCAACCGCGCAGAGCCTCGAAGTCGGGCACGATCAGAGCCGAGAGGAACTGGCGCCGGTCGCCGACGACGACGGCTTGCGAGATCCAGCGGCTGGCCTTGAGGGCGTTCTCGATCGGCGCCGGCGCGATGTTCTTGCCGTAGGCGTTGACGATCAGCTCCTTCTTGCGGTCGGTGATGACCAGGAAGCCGTCGTCGTCGAGATGACCGATGTCACCGGTGTGGAACCATCCCTCGCGGTCGATCGCCTCGGCGGTCGCCTCGGGCTTGCCGAAGTATCCCTGCATGATGTTCGGGCCCTGGGCCAGGATCTCGCCGTCCTCGGCGATGCGCAGCCGGACGTCGTCGATCACCGGGCCCACGGTGCCCAGGCGCACCGCGCCGGGTCGGTTGACGGTGAGCACGGGCGACGTCTCGGTCAGGCCGTAGCCCTCGAAGATGCGGATCCCGGCGCCCCAGAAGAACTCGGCCACGTCGCGGCCCAGGGGCGCCCCGCCCGAGGCGGCCAGCTCGAAGCGTCCGCCGAGACGCGCCCGGATCTTGGAGAAGACCAGCCGGTCGGCGATGCGCAGGCGCAGGCCCGCGGGCCGCCCGGCGAGGCGGTCCGCCACGTGCTCGCGGCCGACCCCCACGGCCCAGTGGAAGATGGAGCGTTTGACCGCGCTGCCGGAGCGGGCGTTCTCGTAGACGCGGGCCATCACCTTCTCGTAGACCCGCGGCACGGAGACGAAGACGTGCGGCCGCACGTCGAGGAAGTTCTGCGCCACGGTCTGGACCGATTCGGCGTAGGCGATCGAGAGCCCGTAGTAGAAGTAGGCGTAGTCCACCGTGCGTTCGAAGGAATGGGCCAGCGGCAGGAAGCAGAGCGCGGTCCAGCCCGACTTCAGGCCCAGCGCGCCGCCGGCGGAGAGCACGTTGGTGGTCAGGTTGCCGTGGGTCAACATGACTCCCTTGGGGTCGCCGGTCGTGCCGCTGGTGTAGATCAGCGTCGCGAGGTCCTCGGGACGGGCGCGTCGCAACCAGCCCGCGAACTCCTGGTCCGTGACGTTTTCGCCGGAGACGAGGAAGGCCTCGAACTCCTCGACCTTGCCGCCCGGGGCCGAAGCGTCGATGGCGACGATCTTCTCGACCGCCGGCATCTGGTCGCGCACGGCGAGCATCGCGGCGAGGCGTTCCTCGCCCTGGACGAACAGCACGCGGGCGCCGCAGTCGCGGATCACGTAGGCCGCGCCTTCCGGCAGCAGCGTCGGGTAGACCGGGACGTGGACGGCGCCCAGCGCCAGGGCGCCGAAGTCGATCGTCGGCCAGTGCGGGCCGTTCTCCGCCATCTGGGCGACGCGGTCGCCGGGCCGGATGCCCGCGTTCTCGAGCGCCTTGGCCAGGCGACGGACCCGGCCGGCGAAGTCCCGGGTCGAGACCGGAACGTAGCGGCCGCCGGACTTGTGGAGCAGGCAGTCCGGCTTGTCGTGCCGGATCGCCGCTTCGAACAGCTCGGACAGGGTACGGATCGTCATGGCGGGCCCTCCGCGGAGAAGCCCCCGGATCTTACCGCGCGCCGGGGCCTCCGCACCGCTCGGTGGGGCGGTGCCGACGCGCTCCGGCCCGCGCCGTGGCGGCTTGACCGGTCGCTCGCGCCGGCGGTAGTCTCTGCGCCCTCGAGCGGGCTCCCGCCCGCGCTTCACCGCGAACCCGAGGCGGTGAGGGCTCCTCGCAGTGCCGCCGGGGCGTAGCTCAGCTTGGTAGAGCGCACGGTTCGGGTCCGTGAGGCCGGAGGTTCAAATCCTCTCGCCCCGACCATTCACCTCACCCGTCATCGCGAAGCCGACCCGCGCGCGGACCGGTCCGCACCTGGGCAGCGCGTCCTCCGGGCCCCGGCACGGGATCCGCAAGCGGGAGGCGCCGGATCCGCAGTAGGATCGGGCGAATTTTCGACCGCAGCGTGAACCGGGAGGAGGCTCTGGGGTGACAGGGGAGCAGCGGCCCTACGTCGGCGCCGAGACGGACCTGCCGGAGCTGACCGTCAAGGCCGTCGTGCTGGGCGTGCTGATGGCGGCCGTGCTCGGCGCGGCCAACGCCTACCTGGGGGTCAAAGCGGGCCAGACGGTCTCGGCGACCTTCCCGGCCGCGGTGCTGGCGATCGCCGCCTTCCGGCTCCCGTTCCTCCGCGGCTCGGTGCTCGAGCAGAACGTCGCGCGCACGGCGGCCTCGGTGGGCGAGGCGCTGGTCGCGGGCGCGATCTTCACCGTTCCCGCCTTCGTCATGGTCACGGTCGGAGGCCAGAAGCTGTGGACGAAGTTCAAGTTCTGGGAGACCTCGTTCATCCTGCTGATCGGCGGCCTTCTCGGGATCTTCTTCATCATCCTCCTGCGCCGGACCCTGACCGTGGACCTGGATCTGCCGTTCCCGGAGAGCCGGGCGTGCGCCGAGATCGTCAAGGCCGGCCAGGCCGGCGAGAGCGGCGCCCGGTACGTCTTCGGTGCGATGGGCCTGGGCATGCTGCTGCAGGTGCTCAAGGACAGCTCGGGCTTCAAGCTGTTCCAGGAATCGGTCGAGATCGTGCGCAAGCTGCCGACCTCGGTCGTGCGCCACTTCGACTCCGCGCGCAACTCCTTGGGCGAGGTCACGCACTCGGGCGCCCTGGTGGTCTCGACGCCGGCGATCTCGCCGGCGCTGATCGGCGTCGGGTACGTCATCGGCTACGAGCTCTCGGCGATCAACTTCTCGGGCGGCCTGTTCGCGTGGCTGGTCCTGATCCCTCTCGCCTATTTCCTCAATCCCGAGCTGCCGCAGCACCTCGCCGCCGCGGCCGGCCACGCGGTGCCGACGTCCGAGATCGCGTTCTCGATCTGGTACAACCAGGTCCGGCCGATCGCCGTGGGGGCGATGCTGGTGGGCGCCGTCTCGACGCTGTGGGGGATGCGGAGCTCGATCGCCAGCGCCTTCCGCGGCGCCCTGCAGAAGGGCAGCGCGACGGGCCAGGAGACGCGGCTGGAGCGCGACCTGAACCTGCGCACGATCCTGCTCGGGACGGTGGCGCTGGTCGTGCCCATGACCTGGATCTACTACCACTTCAGCCACAGCGTGGTGGGCGCGGCCGTGGCCGCGGTCGTGATGATCGTGCTCGGCTTCCTCTTCTCGGCGGTGGGCGGCTACCTGGTGGGGCTGGTCGGCGGCTCGAACCAGCCGATCTCGGGGTTGGCGCTCTCGACGCTCATCGTCGCCGCGCTGCTGATGGTCGCCTTCGGCGTGCGCGGGCTGGCTGGAGTCGGCGCCGTGCTCGGGGTCTCGGCGGTGGTCTGTTGTGCCTGCGCGGTGTCCGGGGACATGATCCAGGACCTCAAGGTCGGTCAGCTCCTGGGTGGCTCGCCGCGGGCGATGGAGATCGCCGAGCTGATCGCGACGGTGGTGGTGTCGTTCGTCCTGGTCTTCCCGATGATCGCGCTCCACGAGGCCAACATCGCCAAGGGCGGGCTGGGGATGGGGGACCGCGAGCTGCCCGCGCCGCAGGCCGGCCTCATGGCGCAGCTGGCGCAGGGGATCGTGGGGGGCGAGATGCCCTGGGGCCTGATCCTGTTCGGCATGTTCTTCGCCGTCGGCCTGCTGCTGATCAAGTCGCCGTCGCCGATGCTGGTGGCGGTCGGCATGTACCTGCCGCTCGAGACCTCGGGCGCGATCTTCGTCGGCGGCTGCATCAAGCTCCTGGTCGAACGTGTCGTGGCGCGGCGCCGGCTCGACGAAGAGTCCGCGGCGAGGGTCGAGAGCACGGGCACCCTGGTCGCGTCGGGGCTGATCGCCGGCGAATCGTTGACCGGCGTCCTGCTGGCGACCCTCGTCCTGGCGATCCCGGGCTATTCCTCGCTGACCCATGCGCTGTTCGGCGTCGACGAGCTCGCCTGGGTCGGCGGCCCGGCCGGCGGCTGGCTGTCGGTCGCGGCGCTGGCCGCCATCGCCTGGGTCCTGATCCGCATCCCGCTCGCCAAGGCGCGGGCGGGGCACGGCGAGGGAGGTTCCCCGACTTGACGCGCTTCGCGCAGTTCTGGTTCCAGGTGCGCACGGGGTTCACGCGCGACTTCTGGGTCGCCAACACCCTCGAGCTGTTCGAGCGGCTCGCCTACTACGGCTCGAAGGCGATCCTGGCCGTCTTCGTGGCCGAGCAGGTCGGCCTGGGTCCCGAGAAGGCCGGCTGGCTGGTCGGAGGCCTGTTCAACGGTCTGCTGTACTTCCTGCCGATCCTCGCCGGGACCGTGGTCGATCGCTTCGGCTTCAAGCGCAGCCTCCTGGCGTGCTTCTCCATCTTCTCGCTCGGCTACCTGATGATCGGGCTCGGCGGGCTGCCGCTGGGCAGACCGCTCGTGGAAGCCCTGGGCCCGGACGCGTACATGGTCGTCGCCTTGGTCGTGACGGCCATCGGCGGCTCGCTGATCAAACCCAGCGTCGTCGGGACCGTGGCGCGGACGACGACGCACGAGACCAAGGCGCTCGGCTACTCCATCTACTACACGCTGGTGAATCTCGGCGGCGCGATCGGCCCGCTGCTCGCGCTGCAGGTCCGGGAGAACCTCGGGATCTCCTACGTTCTGGTCATGTCCGCCAGCGTCAGCCTGCTGCTCGCGACCTCGACCCTCGTCTTCTTCTCCGAGCCCCCTCGACCCGTCGACGCGGCGCCGGTCAAGTCGATGGGCCGGGTGCTCGCAGACATGGTGCTGGTCTTCAAGGACCTTCGCTTCGTGACGTTCCTGGTGATCTTCTCGGGATTCTGGGTCATGTTCTGGCAGATCTTCTACTCGTTGCCCTTCTACGTCCGGGACGTGCTGCACTTCGGGAAGTTCGAGATCATCGAGACCGTCGACGCCTGGACGATCATCATCCTCACGGTGCCCGCGGCCGCTCTCGCGAAGCGCCTGCCGCCCATGGTGGCCATGACGCTCGGCTTCGCCCTGGCGAGTGGGTCGTGGTTCGTCATGGGAAGCTTTCCGACCCTGGCCGTGACCGTGGGCGCGATTTCGCTCTTCGCTCTCGGCGAAGCAACCCAGGCGCCGCGCTTCTACGAGTACGTGGCGGACCTGGCTCCCAAGGAGCAGATCGGCACCTACATGGGCTTCGCTTTCCTGCCCGTGGCGATCGGGACGATCCTCGCGGGCGGTTTGGCGGGGACGCTGGTCACCCATTTCATCGGAGAACGGGTGGACGGCGTCCTGCACGCGGGGCCCGGCGCCGCGGCGCCGCAGCGGATGTGGTACGTCGTGGGCGCCATCGGTCTGGCCTCGACGGTCCTGATGGTGCTCTACGACCGGCTGGTGGCACGCCGGCGGCGGGGTCCCGAGGCCCCTCTCGGTCCCGAAACGAGCTGAGAACGGTTCGAATGGAGGAGATGAGGATGGGCGATTCGACGACCGGGAAGCAGTGGTTCGGCCACCCGCGCGGGCTGGCGACGCTGTTCTTCACCGAGATGTGGGAGCGCTTCAGCTACTACGGCATGCGCGCGCTCCTGTTCCTGTTCATGACCGCGCCCGTGGCGGTGATGGGCAACAGCGGCCTGGGGCTCGACGACCGCACGGCGGGAGCGATCTACGGGCTCTACACCTCGGGCGTCTACGCCCTCAACCTGGTCGGCGGCTGGATCGCGGACCGCCTGATCGGCCAGCGGACGGCGGTGTTCCTGGGCGGCATCCTGATCGCCGCGGGCAACTTCGTCCTCGTCCTGACGGGCATGACGCCGTTCTACTGCGGCCTGCTCCTGATCGTCTTCGGCACCAGCCTGCTCAAGCCCAACGTCAGCACCATCGTGGGCGACCTCTACCCCGAGGGCGGCTCGCGGCGCGACGCGGGGTTCTCGGTCTTCTACATGGGGATCAACGTCGGCGCGATGCTCGGTCCCTTCATCTGCAGCCCGCTGGGCGAGAACGTCAACTGGCACTACGGCTTCCTCGCCGCCGGCATCGGCATGGTCGTCGGACTGGTCCAGTACTCGTTCACCGGCAAGTACCTGGGCGAGGCCGGGAAGTTCACGCTCGGTCCCGACGGCGAGGCCGGGCGCCGGCGCGATCTGCGGCGCTTCGCCATCGGAGTCGTCCTCGTTCTCGCGGTCGTCGCCGGCGTCGGCCTCCTGGTCAAGAACGGCGTCGTCGAGCTGACCAGCCAGACGATCGGCCGCGCCACGGGCGTCGGGATCCTGGCGGTCGTGCTCATCTACTTCCTCTACCTGTTCGTCGCCGGTGGGCTCACGACCGACGAGAAGAAGGGTGTCGGTGTGATCTTCCTGCTCTTCCTTTCGGCGGCGATCTTCTGGGCCGGATTCGAGCAGGCCGGTTCGTCGCTCAATGCCTTCGCCGACCGCCAGACCGACCGCATGATCCTGGGCTGGGAGATGCCGGCCGGGCTGCTGCAGTCGGTCAACTCGATCTTCATCATCCTGCTGGCGCCGGTGTTCGCGATCATCTGGCAGGCGCTCGGCAGGCGGCACAAGAACCCGTCGATGGGGACCAAGTTCTCGTGGGGGCTGATCTGGCTCGGCGGTGGCTTCCTGGTCATGGTCCTGGCGTCGATGCGGACCCACGACGGCGCCGTCCAGGTACTGCCGACCTGGCTGGTCCTGGTCTACTTCTTCCACACCCTGGGCGAGCTGTGCCTGTCGCCGGTCGGCCTGTCGTCGATCACCAAGCTGGCACCGCGCCGACTGGGCGGCCAGATGATGGGGATCTGGTTCATGGCGGCCGCGCTGGGCAACCTGATCGCCGGACTGCTGGGCGGCGAGATCGCCCAGAATCCGACCCCCGGCGACTACGGCTTCGTCGCCGCCGTGCCGATCATCACGGGTCTCCTGCTGCCCATCCTGTTCGCCGGGAAATGGGCGAAGCAGGCCATGGCGCGCGCCGAGGGCGGGCACCCGCAGGACTGAGACGCGGCGCGGCTCAGCCGTTGCGGCGGCGGAAGTCGGCCATGAAGGAGACCAGGGCGTCCACCCCGGCCTCGGGGAATGCGTTGTAGATCGAGGCGCGGCAGCCGCCGACGGAGCGGTGCCCCTTGAGGCCGTCGAGACCCTCGGCGGTCGCCTCCGTGACGAACCGCTTCTCCAGCTCCTCGGAGGGCAGGCGGAAGGTCACGTTCATCCAGGAGCGGCTCTCCGGCAGGGCGTGGCCGCGGTACCAGCCCCCGCTGCCGTCGATCGCGGCGTAGAGCTTCTCCGCCTTGCGCCGGTTGTGTGCCGCCACGGCCTCGAGACCGCCCTCGGCCAGCAGATGACGCAGGACCAGCCGGAGAACGTAGATCGCGAAGGTCGGCGGCGTGTTGTACATCGACCCTGCCTCGGCGTGGGTGGCGTAGCGCAGGTAGACGGGGAGGTTCTCCGGAGCGCGCCCCAGCAGGTCCTCGCGCACCAGGACCAGGGTCAGCCCGGCGATCGAGAGGTTCTTCTGCGCGCCGGCGTAGATCAGGCCGAAGCGCGAGACGTCGAGCGGCCGGCAGAAGATGTCCGAGGAGGCGTCGTTGACCAGCGGCACGCCTTCGGGCGCCGCCGGGAGGCGGTGCCACTGGGTGCCGAAGATCGTGTTGTTCGAGGTCATGTGGACGTAGGCCGGACGATCGCTCCAGGAGATCTCGGAATCGCCCGGAATGCGGTCGTGCTTCGTCGCCTTGGAGCTCGCGGCGACGTGGACCTCGCCCACCTTGCGCGCCTCCGCGATCGCCTTGGCGGACCAGACGCCGGTGTCGAGATAGTCGGCCCGGCCTCCGGCGGGAAGGAGGTTCATCGGCGCCATCGAGAACTGCAGCGTCGCGCCGCCCTGGAGGAAGAGCACGCGGTAGCCGTCGGGCACGCCGGCCAGCGCGCGCAGGTCGGTCTCCGCGCCGGAGCAGATCTCCTGGAACGTCTTCGAGCGGTGGCTGATCTCGAGCACCGACATGCCGACGCCCGGCAGGGCGACGAGGTCCCGCTGGGCCTCTTCGAGAACGGGGAGGGGAAGCACGGCCGGACCGGCCGAGAAGTTGAAGATGCGCTGGACCGAAGCGGAAGTCGTCATGGTATCGAGCCTCCTGGGGTCGGCCGGCGGGAGCCGGCCGCAGACTCCATCATCCTACCGGCACCCGGAGGGCCGCCGCGAGGGGGCGGGCGAGGCGCTCGACCTTGCGCGGTCCGATCCGGCTCTCGGCGAAGGGCCGCCAGGGCGCTCCGAGCAGGTCGCGACGGATCTCGACCGTGAGCACCCGTCCTGGCCAGCGGCGCGAGTGGAGGCAGCCGGTGGTCGCGGCGTGGAGGCGGTAGGTGGCGTTCTCGGCCACCTCCAGTCCGAGCGGGGCGATGGCGGCGCGCAGCCGGTCGGCGAGCCCGGGGGGCGCCAGCACCTCGCCGTCGGTGGTCGCGGTGATCAGGTCGATCGGCGGCCGCAGCTTCCAACGCCGCAGGACGGCGGGCCGGTAGGCGCGGCGCAGCGTCGCGACGACGTCGTTGCCGACCTCGACTTCGACCGACCTCGGCGCGTAGCTGTGCACCGCCATGGCGAGCCCGCCGGCGGCGCAGGTCTCGGCGTAGGCCTGTCCGGAGAGCTCGAGGTAGCGCCGGTGGAGCTCGAGCAGACGGCGCCGGTCGCGCCCCGAACGCACGTAGGGCGGCAGGCCCGCCGTCATCCCCGTCGCGACCTCTCCCTCGACGAGCCGGTTGACGTCGATCAGCGTGCGCGGGATCCGGCAGCGCAGGATCCGGACCGCACAACCCGCCGCGGCGAGCCGCCGACCGATCGCGCGCGCCAGCTCCGGCGCGCCCTCGTCGGTGTTGACGTGGAAGAACGCCTCGAGGTCCTCGGGCAGCGGTCCGTCGAGCTCGCCGAGAGCGGCGTCCAGCTCGCCGCGCGTGGTCGCGCCGTGCGGCACCTCGAGCAGCAGGCGCGGCGTCCCGGGCGCCGGCTCGGGTCCGAGCCGGACCGACTCGGCGACCTCGATCACCGTCCGGTCTCCGGCAGGCGCCGGAGGACGAAGAACGGCACCTGCCCGGCGACGATCCGCTCGGCGTGGACGACGCCCGGTCCGGGATCGAGCAGACGTCCGGGGGGCAGGAAGCGGTCGAACAGCAGCTCGAGGTCGGCCGGAGCCGGGTCGTCCAGAGCGGTCCGGCGGATCCGAGCAGGGTCGGCGAGGAAGGGTTCGACGCACTGCCAGGGGGCGTTGGTCCGCACGCGCAACGGCCCACGGCGGCCGCCCGCCGCCCGGTCGCGGTCGAGCAGCTCCGCCGCTCGCCTCAGGCTCAGACCCCAGTAGTCGGTCTCGAAGCGATGGCTGGCGCCGGCGAGGCCGCCCGCCAGCGGATTGAAGTAGGTGTAGCAGAGCGCGCCGGAACGCGCGGTCCAGAGCAGCGGCTCGGCCACCGTCAACGCCAGCGCCACGAGCGCCAGCCGCCGCAGCGCCGGGCGCGCTTTCCAGCGCGAGAGCAGGTCGCTCCAGCCGCAGGCGGCGAGCACGGTCAGGGGCGGCACGACGAACAGCAGGTGGCGCAGCCCGTCGTAGAGCGGCGAGCCGAGCGCGACGACCATCGCGGGCGGGAGGAGGGCCGCGACGGCCACCACGCCCCGTGCGCCCACGAGCGAGGGCCGATCGCCTTGCGCTCCGGGCGCCCGCCGCTGCGGCCACGCCGCCACAGCCAGCCCGGCCAGGGTCGACAGGGGCAGCGCGATCGCCAGCCAGACCGGGAGGTAGCTGCGGCCGATCTCCCCGACCTGCCGGAGGCGGCCGGCGAACAGGATCGGATCGAAGAAGGGGAAGGCGCCGCTCGCCACCGTGACCTCGAGCAGGCCCTCGAGCGGGTGGGAATGGAGCAGGGGCCAGAAGGGCCAGGCCAGCAGCAGCGCAACCGCGATCGAAGCCGCCGCGGCCGGCAGTCTCGGGTCCCGCCGCGCACCGGCCGGAGCCGCGCCCGGCCCGGACCTGCGGGTGACCAGGGCGAGCAGGAGGTAGAAGGGCAGGATCAGGCCCGCGATCCGGACGCCGGTGGCGGCGGCGGTCGCAAGGGTCACCTGCAGCCACGCGCCGGCCCCGCCGCGCCCCCGGCGGGAGGCTACGGCGACGATCCCCTCGACGGCGACGACGTAGAACGCGGCGAAAGGGACGTCTTTGGGATTGAACAGGGAGTGCCCGATCCAGCGCGGCGTGGCGAGCAGCAGGAGCCCGGCGAGCAGGCCCGCGGTGCGGCCGCCGGCGCGGCAGCCGAGGCGGGCCGCGTACATCACCGCCAGCGCGCCCAGCGCGAGCGAGGCCGCGTGGCGGGGCGCCTGGGCGGGGAGCTGCGGCAGCCAGCGCGCCACGAGCGCGGTCGCAGCGTCGAAGAACCCGCCGTACAGGTAGAAGTTGTGGAAGTCGAGGATCGCTCGGTCCGCGCCGAGCGACGCGAGGTAGCGCAGGTGGAGCTCCCCCGCGACCTGGTGACGCGGTTCGTCCCAGCTCACGCCGACGCCGCCCCACAGAGCCGCGCCCATCGCCAGCGCCGCCAGGCCGAGGAGCGCCGCGAGGAGGCGGTCGCGCGCCTCCGGGCTCCGGCCGCCGCGCGGCTCGGCCACGGGTCCCGCAGCGTCGCCCGGGGTCATCCTCGGGGACCGGACGCTTAGACGCGGACCACCCGGACGTCGAGCACGTCCGGGTGGCCGTCGCGGATCGCGGCCAGGATCTCCGCCCCCGGCTCGGCGTCGAGATGAACCCGGGCGACCGCGGCGCGCGCGCCCTCGAAGACCACGTTCTCGGTCTCCTGGACGTTGATGCCGGCGTCGCGCAGGCGGTCGAAGACGTGCGCCAGCACGCCGGGGCGGTCGCGGTGCCGCACCACCAGGCGGTAGGTCGCGGGGGTGCCCTGCGCGAGGTTGACGCAGTTGGGGACCCGGCCGGTCTCGAGGAACGTGCGCACGACCCGGACGGTCTCCGCCGCGATGGCCGCCTGGGCCTGGTCGGTCGAGGCGCCGACGTGGTGGGTGCCGTAGAGGAAAGGCAGCTCCGAGATCGGGTCGTCGAACTCGCCCTCCCCGCCGGCCGGCTCGCGGGCGAAGACGTCGAGCGCGACCCGGAGTCCGCGGTCGCGGGCGGCCGTCTCGAGAGCCCGGGTGTCGACGATCTCGGAGCGCGCCGTGTTGACGAAGAAGGCGCCGGGGCGGAGCCGGCCGAGCACCTCGGCGCCGATCAGTCCGCGGGTCTCGGGCGCCAGCGCGACGTGCACGGTCAGGGCGTCGCAGCGCGCGGCGACCTCGGCCGGCGCGGGTGCGAGGCGGATCGGCGCGTGTTGGTGGACGCCCTCGAGATCGAGCTCGCGCGCTTCGGCCATGGTCAGCCAGCGGTCCTCGCCGTCGAAGCGGCGGCTCCACGCGACGAGGCGCATCCCGAAGGCGTGCGCCCGGCGCACGACCTCGGCGCCGATCGAGCCGAGACCGACGACGCCCAGCGTCCGGCCGTAGAGCCCGGCGGCGTGCGCGTATTCGCTCTTCCTCCAGCGCCCGGCGCGCAGGTCGGCGACCTGATCCGGGATCCGCCGGTCGAGCGCGAGCAGGAGGCCCAGGGTGAGCTCCGCGACGGCGATGGAATTCTTGCCGGGGCAGCTGGCGACGTAGACGCCGCGGGCCGACGCCGCTTCGACGTCGATGGCGTTGACGCCTGCACCGGCGCGCACGACCAGCGCGAGCGAGTCGACGTCGAGCATCTCGGCGGTGACCCGGGTGGAGCGCACCACCAGGACGTCGGGACGGTGGGCGCGCAGCGACTCGACGAGGTCGGCGCCGGCGACGTCGGGCTGGGAGACGACCTCGCATCCGGCGGCGCGCAGGCCGTCGAGCCCGCTGCGCTCGAATCTGTCCGCGATCAGGACCTTCATGCCACCTCCTTCCGCTCTCGCGGCCGGCCGCCGCTCTCCGCCCCGGCTCAGATCTCGTGCACCAGCAGCCCGTCGCGCAGCTTGGGCTCGAACCAGGTGGATTTCGGCGGCATCGTCTCGCCGGAGTCCGACACGTCGAGTAGCTCGCCGATCGCGACCGGAGCTACGGCGAAGGCCGCTGCGGCGCGCCCGGAGCCGACCCGCCGCTCGAGCTCGGCCGTTCCCCGGATGCCGCCCACGAAGTCGATTCTCGGGTCGCTGCGCGGGTCGCCGATCCCCAGCACCGGCCCGAGCACCAGGTCCTGGAGCCGGCCGCAGTCGAGCCGGGCGACGGGCGAGGCACCCGCGTGCCCGGCCGGGAACGCGAACGAGCTCCAGCGACCGTCGAGATAGACGGAGAAGCGTCCGGGGGAGTCGGGTTGCGGTGCCGTGGCGACGGTCTCGAAGCGCGCCGCGAGCTCCGCGCGCAGCTCGTCCCCGCTGCGGCCGGCGAGGTCGGCGACCAGCCGGTGGTAGGGGAGGATCTGGACCTGGTCGTCGGGGAAGGCGACCGCGAGGAACGTGTCCGGGTCGCCGGCGCCCGGCGCCGCGGCGTGGCGGGCGCGGCCGGCGCGGATCTCCTCGCGGGCGCGCCAGGCCGAGGCCGCCCGGTGGTGGCCGTCGGCGATGTAGAGCGCCGGGATCCGGCCGAAGGCCGTGACCAGCCGGTCGCGGTCGGCCGCGTCGGTCTTCCAGACCGTGTGCTCGACGCCGTCGGCCGAGTCGAACCGGTAGAGCGGTGGCGCGTCGGCCGCCCGCGTCACCGCGGCGTCGACCTCCGCGAGCGCGCGATAGGTCAGGAAGACGACGCCCGTCTGCGCCCGCAGCTCGACGATGTGCCGCGTGCGGTCGTCCTCTTTGTCGCGGCGGGTGCGCTCGTGTTTGCGGATCGCGCCCCGTTCGTACTCGTCGACCGAGAAGCAGCCGGCGACGCCGGTCTGCACGTGCGATCCCATCCGCAGCCGATAGAGGTAGAGGGCCGGCTCGGCGTCGCGTTCGAGGGGTGCCTCGCGCTTGAGCCGGTCGAGGTTCTCCCTCGCCCGGGCGTAGACCTCGTCCGCGTGAGGGTCGAGGTCGGCGGGCAGGTCGATCTCGGAGCGCGTGACGTGCAGGAAGGAGCGGGCGTCGTGCCCCGCCAGCTCGCGGGCCTCCGCGGCCGACACGACGTCGTAGGGGACCGACGAGACCCGGGCCGCGACGGCCGCGCCGGGCCGGAGCGCGCGAAAGGGAGTCAGCCGGGCCACGGGCCCGATCCTAGCCGACGCCGTGCGCGGCCGGCAGCGGCTCGGGGTACGGGACGCCGGGGCGCGGCTGTGTCAGAATGGCTGCTCTGCGCGGTGCTCGAACCCGCCGGGAGCCGTCCTTCACATGTCCATGCTCAAGCTCGGTCTCGTCGGTTGCGGTCGGATCGGTCGCAACCTGGTTCGCCTTCTGGCGCGCGAGGAGAGCCTCCGCCTGGTGGCGATCGAGGAGCCGTCGGATCCCGCGGCGGTCGAGTACCTGCTGCGCTTCGACACCCTCCTCGGCCGCTTTTCCGAGCCGCTGGCGCGGATCGACGGCGGGCTGGAGATCGCCGGGCGGTCGGTCGCGCTGTTGGCGCCGCGGCCGGAAGGGCCGCCGCCCTGGGGCGAGCTGGGCGTTTCGGTGGTGATCGAGGCGTCGGGCCGGGAGCGGTCGCGCGCGGAGCTCGATCGGCACCTGGCAGCCGGTGCTCGGCGGGTGATCCTCTGCTCGCCGCCGACGGAGCCGCCGGACGCGACGATCGTCGCGGGGGTCAACGACGACACGCTCGACCCGCGGTACCGCGTGGTCTCGGTGGGCTCCGTGACCGCCAACTGCGCGGGTCCCGTCCTCAAGGTCCTGCAGGCCGCCTTCGGCATCGAGCGGGCGTTCCTGACCACGATCCACGCCTACACCAGCCAGCTCCGGCTGGCCGACGTTCCCAGGCCCGACATGCGCAGCGGTCGGGCGGCGGCCGAGAACATCATCCCGCAGCCGACCAACGCCGACGAGGTCCTCTCCGGGCTGCTGCCCGAGCTGAGCGGCAAGATCTCCGGCATGGCGCTGCACGTCCCGGTGCCCAACGGCTCGGTCGTGGACCTGACCTGCTGGCACCCCCGCCGGGTCAGCGCCGAGGAGATCAACGGCGCGATGCGGGCGGCCGCGGAGTCCGATCTGCGCGGAATCCTCGAATTCGAGACCGAGCCGATCGTCTCCTCCGACATCCTGCAGACGACGTACTCGGGTGTCTTCGACTCGCTGTCGACGATGGTGGTTTCCGAGCGGGTCTCCAAGACGCTCACCTTCTACGACAATGCCTGGGGCTACGCCCACAGGGTCCTCGACCTGCTGCGGCGCTTCGCCGCCTTCGAGGACGGGGAGGCCGCGCCGTGAGCGTCCGGGTCGGGATCAACGGCTTCGGCCGTATCGGCCGTTCGGTGTTTCGCATCCTCGCGGACCGCGACGATCTCGAGATCGTCGCGATCAACGATCTCTACGACAACGAGATGCTGGCCTACCTGCTGCGCTTCGACACGGTGATGGGGGAGTTTCCCGGCAAGGTCCGGGCCGACGGGAATTCCCTCCACGTCCGCGGCGAACGGATCGCGATGACGGACGAGCAGGATCCGGCCGCGATTCCCTGGCGCGACCTCGGAGTCGAGATCGTCATCGAGTCGACGGGGGTCTTCCGCACCCGCGCGAAGCTCGAGCGCCACCTCGCGGCGGGCGCCTCGAAGGTGCTGCTCACGGTCCCCGCCAAGGACGAGATCGATCGCATGGTGGTTCTCGGCGTCAACGACCAGGATCTCGCCCCGGGCGACCGCATCGTCTCCAACGCGTCGTGCACCACCAATTGCCTGGCCCCCGTGGCCAAGGTCCTCCACGAAGCCTTCGGGATCGCAGAGGGCTTCGTGTCGACCGTGCACGCATACACCAACGACCAGCGGCTGGCGGACGTCCCCCACAAGGACCTGAGGCGCAGCCGGGCGGCGGCGCTCAACGTGATCCCCACCACGACCGGCGCGGCGCGCGCGGTGGGCAAGGTGCTGCCGGCGCTCAAGGGCAAGCTGGACGGCGTCGCCCTGCGGGTTCCGGTGCCCGACGGCTCGATCGTCGATTTCGCCTGCCGGGTGGACGCGCGCCCGGACGCCGCGGCGGTCAACGCCGCGGTGCGCGCGGCGGCGGATCGCCCGATGGCGCGCGTCCTCCAGTACAGCGAGCAGCCGTTGGTCTCGACCGACATCATCGGGAATCCCCACTCCTCGGTCTTCGACGCGGCGATGACCCAGGCCGAGGGCGACGGCTGGCTCCGCGTCGTCGCCTGGTACGACAACGAATGGGGCTACTCGAACCGGGTCGTCGACCTCTTGGAGCGCCTCGCGCGTCTGGGCGTGGAAGCCGGATCGTGAAGCGAGTCGGCGTCTTCGGCTGGGGGATCGTCGCCCCGCGCTCACCCAACGTCGAGGCCTTCGCGCGCAATCTGGAGAGCGCGGAGAGCTGGCTGACGCCGTTCAACGGCTTCGGCCCCGACTCCTTCCTGGTCGGGCGCCCCGAGTTCGAGTTCTCGGAGTACCGGAGCTGGATCGAGGAGCGGTTCCCGCCCGCCCGGTTCCATCAACTGGTCGAGAAGATGGACCTGCCGACGCAGTTCGCGATCGGCGCGTTCATCCAGGCGCTGGGGCAGAACCCCGGCCTCGAGCAGGAGCTCTCCCGGCTGGGAACCCGGACCCACGTCTACGTCGGCTCGGGCCTGGGGGCGCTGGGGACGACGGGCAGCGTGACCCTGCACCTGTACCACGCGCAGCGCCGCTGGAACCGCTTCTGGGCGCAGCCGGAGCGCAACGCGGCACTCGCCGAGCATCTGGCCCACCCCGAGAACCTGGATCCGACCGTCGAGGTGCCGCCGTCGCCGGACGAGGTCGGTCCCGAAGAGGTCGAGGAGGCCGAGGACCGGTGGTGGAGCTTCTGGGCGGAACGCTCGCGCGAGCTCGCCGAGTACCTCGGCGAGCTGCGCGAGATCGAATCGCGGTCGGTCGACGGTCCGGTGGAGACCGGCAAGATCGCCCTGATCAAGGAGAAGCAGCGTCGGCGCCAGCGCCTGCAGCGCAAGTGGAGCGCCCCCAACCCGCCCTGGCACGAGGCCTCCGCGAACCTGCTCTGGAACATCCAGAACACGCCGGCGTCGCAGATCTCGATGCTGGGCCGGATCACCGGGTTCGCGTTCGCGCCCGTGGCGGCGTGCTCGACCTTCGGCGTCACGCTCAAGCTCGCGATCGACGCGATCCAGCGGGGCGAGGCCACCGCCGTCGTGCTCGGCGCCGCCGACCCGCCGCCGCTGCCGATGGTCGTCGGAGCGTTCTACGGCGCCCGCGTGATCTCCGCCGACGCCGGCGTCTCCAAGCCGCTGACGACCCTGCGCGGCACGCACGTGTCGGGTGGCTCGGCGATCTGGATCGTCGGCGAGCACGAGCACATGACCGGTCTCGGCTTCCGTCCTCTCGGTCTCGAACCGGTCGCGGTCGGGGTCTCCTCCGACGCCGAGCACATCATCACGCCGTCCAAGGAAGGTCCCCGGACCGCGATCCGCCAGGCGCTCGAGCTCGCCGGCGTCGAGCCGGGCGAGATCGGGACCTGGGACATGCACGCCACGGCGACGCCGGGCGACTACCAGGAGATCGAGAACCTGCGCGAGGTCGTCTCGGAGCAGGTCCTGGTCAGCGCCCGCAAGGGTACCTTCGGGCACGGCATGGGCGCCGGGGGAGGTTGGGAGCTGACGGCGCAGTACCTCGGCTTCGAGCGCGGCGAGCTCTTCCCGACTCCGCTCGCCCAGGACGAGCTCAACCCGGAGATCGCGGCACTGCATCGGCGCTTCGTCTTCGACGTCGGCTGCCGTGCACCGCGCGGCTGGGCCGGCAAGCTGTCGATGGGTGTCGGCGGCATCAACGCCTGCGTCCTGTCTCGTCCGTGGACGACCTGAGGTCGTCCGTACCCTCACCCTCACCCGCTTCCGTCTCGGAGCCTCGAATGACGATCCGAATCTCGCGTTCTCTGCTGGCGTCGCTCAGCGCGTCGGCCGTTCTGCTCGTGCTCGGCTGCTCGAAGGGACAGGCGCGCACCGACGATCCCGCCGGTGATCCCGCGCCGGCTCCGTCGCCGGCGCAGTCGGCGCAGCAGCCCGCGGCGACGCCACCCCAGTCCGCGGCGACTCCGACCGCGGCGGCCGCCGGCGCCGCTCCCGCCTCCCAGCCGGCCGCCGAAGAGGATCCGATCCTGCCGACCGACAAGATCCCGGACGTGGTGGCGCAGGTCGACGGCCAGGACATCACCAAGTCGGACCTGCTCGCGCGCGCCAGCGAGGCGCGCGGGGCCCTGGCGCAGCGCGGCGTCTCGCCGCCGCCCCCGACCCGCTCCTTCTACCGCAACGTGCTCGACGACCTGATCGGCAATCGTCTGCTCTACAAGGACCTGGCCGCCCAGGCGAAGGCGGCGACGCCGAAGCAGGTCGACGACCAGGTCGCCGCCATCCGGGCGCAATTCAAGAGCGACGAGGAGTTCGACCAGATGCTGGCCTCGCGCGGATTCGACCGCGACCGGCTCAAGCAGGAGGTCGCCGAGAGCCTGACGGTCAACCAGTGGGTCAAGGACACGGTCGTCCCGTCGCTGCAGGTGTCCGACGAGGAGGCGAAGAAGTTCTACGACGCCAACCAGGACCGGATGATGCAGCCGGAGACCGTGAAGGCTCGCCACATCCTGGTCGCCGTCCCCACGGACGCGACCCCGGAGCAGAAGGCGGAGAAGAAGAAGAAGGCCGAGGAGCTGCGCGCGAAGATCGCGGGGGGCGCCGACTTCGCGGCGGTGGCCAAGGAGTCTTCGGACGACACCGGCTCGGGAGCGCGGGGCGGCGAGCTGGGTTGGCTGAGGAAGGGCCAGACCGTGCCGGCCTTCGACCAGGCCGCGTTCTCGCTCGAGCCCGGCAAGCTCTCGGACGTCGTCGAGAGCAAGTTCGGCTATCACCTCATCGAGGTGGAGGAGAAGAAGCCGGCGGGCAAGCTGACCTTCGACGAGGTCAAGGACCGGATCGTGGATCTGCTCAAGCAGCACGACCTCGAGAACGCGATCCACGCCAAGCTCGACGAGCTGTCGTCCAAGGCCAAGATCGAGATCAAGATCTGACCGCTCACCAGAGCTCGAGGACGAGGATCCTCGCTTCGAGCGGTCCGTTGCGGATCGGGATGCGGCGCGAAGGGCGCAGCCCGAGGTTCCGGCCCAAGTCCTCGTCGCCGGCGACGATCGCGGCGCGCCAGCCGCGGAAGCGGCTCTTGAGCAGGTCGCCGAGCCGCCGCCACTGGTCCGCCGTCTGGGCCAGCCGCTCGCCGTAGGGCGGGTTCACGGCGACCAGGCCGGGACCTTCGGGGGGCTCGATCTCGAAAGCGTCGCCCTGCTCGATCCGGCAGTGCGCGGAGAGCCCGGCGGCGGCCAGGTTCCGGCGCGCGGCGGCGACCGCGCGCGCGTCGAGATCGACCCCGAGCAGACGGACCGCCGGGTCGGGCACGGGAAAGGGCTCGGCGCGGATCTCTGCGAACCGACCCGGGACGTAGCCGGGGAGCCGCTCGAGCGCCCAGGCGCTGCGCAGGCGGTTGGGGGCCAGCCCGAGCGCGATCGCTCCGGCCTCGGCGAGGAAGGTCCCCGAGCCACACATCGGGTCGACCACGGGACCCCGTCCGTCCCAGCCGGAGGCGAGCAGGGCCGCCGCGGCGAGCTGCTCGCGCAGCGGCGCGGCGGTGGACTCCAGACGGTAGCCGCGGCGGTCGAGGGGCTCCCCGGAGGTGTCCACGAGCAGCGTGGCGCGGTCGCCGTGCAGGCGGAGCCGCAGGGCGAGGTCGGGCCGCTCGCGGTCGATCGAGGATCGCCGCCCGTAGCGCTCGCGCTGGCCGTCGACGATGCCGTCCTTGACCTTGAGCCCGATCCACCGCGTGTCGCGCAGCGCCGACCGGGCGGTCGTGGCGAGCACCGCGAAGGTCCGCTCGGGGCCCAGCCAGCGGCTGCCGTCACCGCCCGCGGTCACCAGCCGGCGGGCGCCGTCGTAGAGCGCCGCGTCGTCGGCAGCCGGCCAGGTGGCGACCTCGAGCAGGATCCGGTTGGCCGTCGAGAGCCGCCAGTTGGCGCGGATCCCCGCCGCCAGGTCGCCGGCGAAGGCGACCCCGCCCGGATCGCTCTCCAGGACGGCGAAACCGTGCCGCCGCAGCTCGCCTTCGAGGATCTCCTCGACGCCGCGCGCGCAGGTCGCGATCCAGCGGGAACCGGACGGCTGCGGAGCCGCGCTCACGCGTCGCCCGGGTCGGGCTCCAGCCGGCGGTAGTCGCGGTTCCAGTAGATCAGCGGCCGTCCTCCCGCGCGCGGGGTCGCGCTGGCCTCGACCCGCCCGATGTAGAGCGAATGGCTGCCCGCGGCGTGGCGCGAGAAGACGGTGCAGTCGAGCCACGCCAGGGCGTCCTCGAGCACCGGCGCGCCGGTGACCGCCGTGGTCCAGAGCCCGGCCGCGAAACGGTCCCCCTCGTGGGGACCGGAGAAGCGCTCGGAGAGTCCCCGTTGGTCCTCGCCCAGGACGTTCACCGCGAAGCTCGCCCCGTCCGCCTCGAGCATCGAGTAGGCGCGGTGCCGGTGGTCGATCATCACCGCGATCAGGGGCGGCTCCGGCGACACCGAGACGAAGGCCGAGACGGTCAGGCCGTGGAGCTCGCCACCGCTGCGCAGGGTCACCAGCGTCACGCCGGCAGGAAAATGGCGGAGCGCATCGCGGAAGGCATCGGCGGAGACGGGCATGGGTTCGCGAGCGCGCTTCCGGACGCGGTCACCGGGCCTCGATCGACCAGCCGTTGCGCCCGCTGCGGCCGGACGCGTCGTGGGTGACGACCTCGAGCTCGGGACCGGTCTCCGGCTTCCGGACGACGCGGATCTCCGCCCCGACCAGGCCGCACCCGATGTCGCCCAGGCGCAGCAAGGTCTCGGAGCCGACGAGCAGCGGCAGGCGCTCGCCCAGCCGCGCCCGGCGCCCGACCCGCAGCCGCAGCTCGGCGGCGTCTCCCGCGAGCGGGACGCGCGCGGGCTCCGGGTCCGCTCCCGACTCGGCGCACGGCACCGGCTCCCAGCCACCGCCCGGCGGGGCGAATTCCAGCCCGAGCCCGCACACGGCCCGCGGCGCGCGGCTCGGGACGGCGAAGATCGAGCTGCGCTCCGGCCGCGCCGGGACCGGCGGCAGATCGGCCCAGGGGTTGGTCAGGTCGAGCCGGAACGCCGCGACCGGCGACTCGGCGGCGCGCCCCCGGGCGTCGCGGGCGACGGCGACCGCCGCATAGCGCGCGCTGGCCGGGAACGCCGCCGCGACCGGCCGCTCGGCGCCGTCGACCCGGAGCGTCCAGGCGAGGTCGCGACCGTAGCGGTCGCGCGCCGTGACGTCCACCGCCGGGCGCCCGGAGACGCACGCGTCCGCGGCCAGCGGCTCGCCGTCCGCGCCGCGCAGCACCAGGGTCGGTGCGGGCGGGCCCACCGATTCGACCGGGCGGAAACGCCGGCTGGCCGCCGGAAAGCCGTCGAGTCCCGAAGCGCTCGCCGCGGTGACCCGCCACCAGGCCGCGGCCGCCGGGGGAGTCGCCAGACGGTAGCGGTCGCCGGAGACCGGCGCGGAGCGATCGATGAGGACGCCGCAGTCGGCGTCGGCGCAGACCTCCACGGTGTAGGAGGCGGCGCCGGCGACCGGCTTCCAGGCCAGGACCGGGTCGTCGATCCCCAGCTCGCCGTCGGCGCCGGGAACCTCGAGCTCGGGCGCGGGCAGCAGCGCCTCGGCGGGCCGCGGCGCCTGCCGGGGCGCCACGGACGTGCCGGTGCCCTCGGGCAGCTCCACCTTGCGCCCCGCGGCGGCGACCTCGCCGTGACCGCGGTAGATCATCAGCCGGGAGTCGCCGCGCTCCCCGTGGCTCGAGCGCGCGCGCAGGGCCCCGCCCTCGGCGGCCGCGGCGCGTCCCTTGGCACTGCCCAGGACGATGTCGATCTCGGGCGCGCGGCCGGCGACGGGCGCGGCCTCGACGTCCGCCCGGCCGACCCGGACCTCGATCTCACTGGGTGCGACGGCGACCCGGGGGTCGCCCAGGCGGCGGATGAAGACCAGGGAGTTCTCGGTCAGGGTGACCGCGGACCCGTCGTCGAAGCGCAGGCGCGAGGAGCCACGGTCGAAGGTCCGCAAGATGTCGCGCTCGAGCAGGAGGTCGCCTTCGGACGCCAGCCGCCAGGGCACCGGTTGGGGGCGCTCCTCGACCTTGCCCGCGACCGTCTCGACCTGCGCGTTGGGCTGCGGCGAGGGGCGCTCGATCCAGATCCGGATGCGCTGGCCGGGGATCAGGAGGTCGGGATCCGCGATCCGCGGATTGAGCCGGTGCAGCTCGTGCCACCACCGGTACGAGCCGAGGAAGCGCCGGGCCAGCCCTTCCAGCGTGTCCCCGGGACGCACCACGTGCCAGCCGGCTTCCCAGTTCGGTTGCGGAGGCGCCGGTTCCGCCGCCGCCGCGCGGGTCGGCGCGCCGGCGGTGAGGGCGGCGAGCGCGCAGACGACGAGCGCCCGCAGCCTCATGCCTCCTCCGTTCCGGCGCGGCGCGGGTAGCGCGTGGCGACGTAGTCGTCGACCAGGGCGAGGAACTTCTCGGCCAGCGCCTCGGAGCCGCCGCTCAGGGTGGTGAATTTCACTCCGCCGACGTAGACCGGACAGGACGGCGCCTCGCCGGTGCCCGGGAGGCTGATCCCGATGTCGGCGGCTTTCGACTCGCCGGGGCCGTTGACCACGCACCCCATCACCGCGAGCTTGAGCTCCTCGACGCCCTCGTAGCGCGCCTTCCACTCCGGCATCCGGGACTTGAGGTGGGCCTCGACGCGCTCGGCGAGCTCCTGGAAGGTCGTCGAGGTCGTGCGGCCGCAGCCCGGACAGGCGGTGACGGAGGGTGCGAACGAGCGCAGCCCGAGCGACTGCAGGATCTCGCACGCGGCGTAGACCTCCTCGCGGCGGTCCCCTCCGGGGCGCGGAGTGAGCGAGACCCGGATCGTGTCGCCGATACCCTCCTGGAGCAGGACGCCGATGGCGGTGGAGGACCAGACCAGACCCTTGATCCCCATGCCGGCCTCGGTCAGCCCGAGATGCAGCGGTTGCCGGGTGCGTCGCGCCAGCTCGCGGTAGACCGAGATCAGGTGCCGCGGCCGGGAGACCTTGCACGAGATCACGATCTGGCCCTCTCCGAGGCCGCAGGCGAGCGCGGCGTCGGTCGACTCGAGCGCGGAGGCGATCATGCACTCCTCGAGGATCTCGTCCGAGTCCTTGCCCAGGTCGCGGTCGGTGTTCTCCTGCATCTTCGCCATCACCAGCTCGGGATCGAGCGATCCCGCGTTGACCCCGATCCGGACCGGCTTGCCGAGGTCCCGCGCCACGCCGCAGATGGTCGCGAACTGCTCGTCGCGCCGCCGACCCCTGCCGACGTTGCCGGGATTGATGCGCAGCTTGTCCAGCGTCCGGGCGCAGTCGGGGTGCTGGCGCAGCAGGACGTGACCGTTGTAGTGGAAGTCGCCGATCAGGGGGACGCCGCAGCCGGCGTCGTCGAGCCGCCGGCGGATCTCGGGCACCGCCGCGGCGGCCTCCGGAACGTTGACCGTGACGCGGACCAGCTCCGAACCGGCGCGCGCCAAGTCCAGCACCTGCCGGGCGGTGGCCTCGGCGTCGGCCGTGTCGGTGTTGGCCATCGACTGCACGACCACGGGTGCGCCGCCGCCGACGACGACGTCGCCGATGCGGACCGGATGGGTGCGGTTGCGGGGGGCTTCGGGCATGCTTCGGAAGCGCCGGCGGACCTCGCCGAGGTGCGAGAATACCATCCCGCGGCCCGCGCGGCGCAGAACGGCCGCCGCCGCGCGACCGGTGTGCCATGATTCCGTTGGCAACGGCGAGATGACGAGGACGGACCCCGAGGCGGCGAAGCCGCACGAGCCGGACGAGGCGCGCGGGCGCAACGATGCGGCGCTCGAGCTGCTCAACGCGGTGGCCCGGGTGGCCGCTGACGGGCTCGAGCTGCGGCCGATGCTGCAACGGGTCAGCCGCGTGCTGGTGGATTCCTTCGACTGGGACCACGCCGGCTTCGCGCGGCTCGACCGCGAGGCGGGAGTCTTCGTGACCGAGGCGGTGGCTTCCCGGGTGCCGACCGAGGTCGTGCCCGGTTACAGCCGCGGGCTCGGCAGCGGCGTCGTCGGCGAAGTCGCGCTCACCGGCCGGGCCGTGGTGCTCGACGATGTTCAGCGGCATCCGGACTACGTCGCGGTCGCGGCGGGCATGCGCTGCGAGATCTGCCTGCCGATCTTCCACGGCGGGGAGGTGGTCGCGATCCTCGACGTCGAAGACCGGCGCCTGCGCGACGCGGCCGCGGAGCAGCCGTTGCTCGAGGCCGTGGCGCGCCAGATCGGCGGCGCCATCGCCAACGCGCGGTTGCACCAGGAGGTGCTGCGCCGGGCGCAGCAGCTCGAGCTGCTGGCGGAGGTCTCGCGCCTCGCGATCGAGGCCGAAGAGCTGGAGCCTGCGCTGCAGAAGATCGCCGAGCGGCTGCGCGATCGGTTCGACCTGTTGATGTGCAACATCTACTTCGTCGAACCCCATCGCCCTCGCCTCGAGCTCAAGGCGATCGCGACCCGCGTCCGGGCGCCGGAGCGGCCGCTCGACAACCTGCCGCTGTCACGCGGAATCGTCGGCCGGGCGCTGCACCTCGGCCGGGCGCAGCTCGTGCTCGACGTGCGCAGCGACCCGGACTACGTTCCGCTGTTCCCCGAGGTCTCGGCCGAGCTGTCGATCCCGATCCACTTCCGCGACCGGGTCCTCGGGGTCTTCAACTTCGAGAACGACCGCACCCACGTGTTCTCGCAGGAGAACGTCTCGCTGCTGCAGACGCTCTGCGACCAGCTCGCCGGGGTGATCCACCTGGCGGCGCTGAACCGGCGCCTGCAGGAGACCACCGAGGAGCTGGAGCAGGCGAATCGCCGGCTGCAGGAGATGAACCGCGCCCTCGAGGAGCTCTCGATCGTCGACGCGCTGACGGGTCTGGCCAATCGCCGTCAGTTCGACCGCCTGCTCGATCTCGAATGGCGGCGCGCGATCCGCGGCGAGTCGCCGCTGGCGCTGCTGCTGATCGACATCGACTTCTTCAAGCGCTACAACGACACCCACGGACACCTGCGCGGCGACGCCGTGCTGGCCGAGGTGGCGGGGCTCCTGGCGGCGGCGTTCACCCGCGCCGGCGACCTGGTGTCGCGCTACGGCGGCGAGGAGTTCGCCGTGCTGCTGCCGAACACCACCGCCGAGTCGGCCGCGGAGCTGGCCGAGCAGGCCCGGGCGCGGGTCGAGGGGCGCGGCATCCCGCATCCCGCCTCGGACGCCGCGGCCGTGGTCACGGTCAGCCTCGGCGTGGCCTCGACCGATCCCGATCCCTGGCGGCTGCCCAGCGCCCTGGTGGAACGGGCCGACCGCGCGCTCTACCTGGCCAAGGCGGGCGGCCGCAACTGCTCCCGGGTCGCGGAGTGAGCGCGCCCGACTCGTCGTCACGCCGTCGTGACTCGCGGGCGCCGGGATCGCCGCGCCCGCCCGGGTAGAATCCCGCCATCGCGCCGCGCGCGGCGCCACCGAACCGCAATTCTCGAGGAGCTCCCATGCGTCCGATACCCGCAGGATTCGCCGTCCTCGGCCTGCTCGTGCCGGCTCGCTCTCGCCGTCGCTGCGTCGCCGGCCTCGGCGCAGACCGTCTTCGTCAACGAGATCCACTACGACAACGCGGAGCCGACGCCGACGAGGGCGTCGAGATCGCCGGGCCCGCGGTCACCGACCTCACCGGCTGGGCCCTGGTGGCCTACAACGGCAACGGCGGAGCGCCCTACGCGACCGTGGACCTGAGCAGCGCCTCGATACCGGACCACGGAAACGGGTACGGTGCGGTCTGGATTCCGATCGCCGGACTGCAGAACGGATCGCCCGACGGCATCGCGCTCGTCGACGGTCATCGGCATCGTCGTGCAGTTCCTCAGCTACGAGGGGACGTTCGAGGCCGTCGGCGGCGCCGGCCGACGGCATGACTTCGGTCGACATCGGCGTGGCGGAGGGCGGCATCGGACCCGGTCGGGGACTCGCTGCAGCTCACCGGCACCGGGACGACCTACGGAGACTTCACCTGGAACCCGCCCTCGGCGAGCTCGCACGATCTGGTGAATCCGGGCCAGACCTTCGCCGGCGGGCCGGTCGTGAGCATCGGCAACGCCACCGCCGCCGAGGGCGACTCCGGGACCACCGGCTTCGTGTTCACGATCTCCGTGTCGGGGAGCCCGTCGGGAACGGTCTCCTTCGAAGCGACCGTGAACGACGGCACCGCGACGGTCGCCGACGGCGACTACGTCGACCAGAACGGCGTGGCGCTCACGATCGTGCCGCCTGGCGACCTCGACGACCTTCACCGTCCAGGTCGTCGGCGACACGACGGTCGAGCCCGACGAGACGTTCACCGTGACGCTGGCCAACGTCACCGGGCGCCGGCGCGGGGCGACACCACCGGCCAGGGGACGATCCTCAACGACGACGTCGTCCTGATCCCCGTCCACGACATCCAAGGGAACGGCGACACTTCGCCGCTCGCCGGCGCCGTGGTCACGACCCACGGCATCGTCACCGGCCTGCGCTCCAACGCCTTCTATCTCCAGACCCCGGACGCCGAGGCGGACGCCGACCCGGAGACCTCGGAGGGGATCGTCGTCTTCACCTCCTCGGCGCCGACGGTCGCGGTCGGCGACGACGTCCAGGTGACGGGAACCGTCACGGAGTACGTGCCCGGCCGCGGACCCGTTCCAGCCGCCGGTGACCGAGATCGGGAACCCGTCGCTGGCCGTGACGGTGCTGTCGAGCGGCAACGCGCTGCCGGTGGCGGTGCCGTTGACCGCGATCCTGCCCGACCCGGCCGGGGCCTTCGACCAGCTCGAGCGCTTGGAAGGGATGCGGGTGTCGGTCGCGTCGATGACGGTGGTCGGGCCGACGCTGGGCAGCGTGAACGAGGCCGAGGCCACCGCGACGTCCAACGGCGTCTTCTTCGGCGTCGTCACCGGCGTCGCGCGGCCGTCCGCGAGCCGGGGGTGCAGCTGCCCGACCCGCTGCCTCCCGGCTCGCCGCCCGGCGTGCCGCGCTTCGACACCAACCCGGAGATCCTCCGGGTCGACAGCGACGCCGCGGGACACGCGCCGCTCGACGTCGCCGCCGGAGCTCTCGTCGGCGGCCTGGTCGGCCCGCTCGACTACACGTTCCGGCACTACACCATCGATCCGGACGCCGCGGCCGTGCTCACGGTGGACGGCGGCGCCGTTCCGCAGGCGGTCGGCGACCCGTCGGCGACCGAGCTCACCGTCGCCTCCTACAACCTCGAGCGCTTCTTCGACGACGTCGACGACCCGGCGATCAGCGAGCCGGTGTTGACGCCGGCGGCGTTCGACCGACGCCTGGCGCGCGCCTCGGAGGGGATCCGGGACTTCCTGAAGTTCCCCGACGTGGTCGGTGTCGCCGAGTGCGAGAACCTGGCGACGCTGCAGGCCCTGGCCGACCGGATCGGCTCCGACGCGGTCGCGGCCGCGCAGCCGGACCCCCACTACGTCCCCTATCTGCTCGAAGGACACGACATCGGCGGAATCGACGTCGGCTTCCTGGTCAAGACCGCGGCGGTGTCGGGAACGGTCTCGCGGGTGGAGGTCCTCGACGTCGTTCAGGAGAACCCCGACGAGCTGCTGGTCAATCCCGACCTGACGACGAGCTTCCTCAACGACCGGCCGACCCTGCGGCTGCGCGCGGTCGTCCACTTCGCCTCCGGCGGGAGCTTCCCGGTCACCGTGCTCGCCAATCACCTGCGCTCGCTCTCCGGCGTCGCCGACGAGTCGCCGGGGTCGAACGGCTGGCCGAGCGTCGGCGATCGGGTGCGGACGAAGCGGCTGCTCCAGGCGCAGTCCGTGGCCGCGGTGGTCCAGGGCCGCCAGACGGCCGATCCCTCGGAGTGGATCGTCCTGGTCGGCGACTTCAACGCCTTCGAGTTCAACGACGGTTTCGTGGACTCGATCGGGACGATCCTGGGCGCGCCGGCGCCCGACGACGAGACGGTCGTGCCGGGCGACGGCGCCGACCTGGTCGATCCGGACCTGACCCGGCTCGACGAGGCGGACGGGTACTCGTACGTCTTCGACGGCTCGGCGCAGTCTCTCGACCACGAGCTGGTCGACGCGGCGATGGTCGCTGGGACCGCCGCGAGGCGGGTCGAGCACGCCCACGTCAACGCCGACTTCGCCGAGGTGACGCGCAACGACGACGGGACCGTCGCCCGGCTCTCGGACCACGACCCGCTGGTCGGCTATTTCCGCCCGGCGGCGCTCGATCCGGACCAGCTGTTCCGGGGCGACTTCGAGACCGGCGACACGCGCTGGTGGTCGGTGGTCGTGCCCTGAACCGGGTCCCGCGGAGCGGTGCGTGCGGGGCCGCGGCGCTCCGGCGTTGACCCGCGCTCGCCGGGGATCGTACTGTGTGCGTTCCGAAGGGAGCGGCACGGACGATGGCAAACGGTAGCGGAGTGCGGAAGCGGATCCCCCAGTGGGCGCTGGCTACGGTCGCAGCGGTCGCGGCGGTCGCTGCGGTTGCGGCGGCTGCGGCCGCCCAGACCCCGGGAACGTCGAAGGCGCCCCCGGGGGAGGCGCCGAAGGGGCGCTTCGACACCCTGAAGCTGCGCGAGATCGGACCGGCCGTGGGCGGCCGGGTCGCGCGGGTCTGCGGGGTCCCGGGGGACCCGCGCACCTACTACGCGGCCAGCGCCCAGGGCGGCGTCTGGAAGTCCGAGGACGGCGGCACGAGCTGGAAGCCGGTCTTCGACGACCAGCCGGTGGCCTCGATCGGGTCGGTGGCCGTGGCGCCGTCGGACCCCAACGTGGTCTGGGTCGGCACCGGAGAGGCCAACATCCGGGGCAACGTGATCGACGGCCGCGGCATCTTCCGCTCGACGGACGCCGGCCACACCTGGAAGCGGGTCTGGGACGGCATCGGACAGGTCGGCGCCATCGCGGTGGCGCCCTCGGACCCGGACATCGCCTTCGCGGCGGTTCTGGGGCACGTCTTCGGTCCCAACCCCGAGCGCGGCGTCTACCGGACCCTGGACGGCGGCGACACCTGGAAGCAGGTGCTCGCGGTGGACGCGGACACGGGGGCCTCGGACGTCGCGATCGACCCGGAGAACCCGCGCGTCGTCTTCGCCGGGACCTGGCAGGCGCGGCGCACGCCCTGGAGCCTGACCAGCGGCGGTCCCGGCAGCGGCCTGTTCCGCTCGACCGACGGCGGTGAGACGTGGAGCCGGCTGACCGGGCACGGGCTGCCGGCCGGCATCTGGGGCAGGGTCGGGGTCGCGGTGGCCCCGAGCGACGACAGCCGGGTCTACGCGCTGATCGAAGCCGAGGACGGCGGCCTCTTCCGTTCCGACGACGGCGGCGAGACCTGGAAGCACGCCAACGGCGATCACACGCTGCGCCAGCGCGCTTGGTACTACTCGACGCTGACGGTCGATCCGATCGCTCCCGACGTGGTCTGGTTCCCGCAGGTCAACCTCCTGCGTACGCTCGACGGCGGACGCACGATCCAGTCGGTGATCGGCACCCATCACGGCGACCATCACGATCTCTGGATCGATCCCGCCGACCACGAGCGGATGATCGTCGCCACCGACGGCGGCGTCGAGATCTCGCTCGACGGCGGCGCCCACTGGGCCTGGCCCCCCCTGCCGGTCGCCGAGTTCTACAACATCGACGCCGACGACCGCGTCCCCTACCACGTCGGCGGGACGATGCAGGACTTCGGCACCGCCTCGGGACCGTCCGACAGCCTCTGGGACGACGGCATCCACTCCGGGGACTGGCGCGTGGCCGGCGGCGGCGAGGCCGGGGATTTCGCCTACGACCGCTCGCAGCCCGGCATCGTCTACGCCGGCGAGTACGGCGGCGTCTTGACCGTGTCGGACGAGGCGACGGGCGAGACCCGCAACGTGTCGATCGAGCCGAGCGATCCGTCGGGACACGCGGCCTCCGAGCTGCGCTACCGGTTCCAGTGGACGGCCCCGATCGCGGTGGCGCCGGGCGCCGCCGGCGAGCCCGACGTGATCTACCACGGAGCCAACGTCCTGTTCCGCTCCACCGACCGCGGGCGCACCTGGCAGGCGATCTCGCCCGACCTGACGCGCGACGACGCCACCCGCCAGCAGTGGTCCGGAGGGCCGATCACGGGGGACAACACCGGGGTCGAGGTCTACGACACGATCTTCTCGATCGCGGTCTCGCCGCTGGCTCCGGAGACCCTGTGGGTCGGCACCGACGACGGCCTGGTCCAAGTCACGCGCGACGCGGGCGGGGTGTGGAGCGACGTGACTCCGCCGGGGATGCCGGAATGGGGGACGGTGGAGGCGATCGAGGCCTCGAGCCACGACGCGGCCGAAGCCTGGGTGGTCGTCGACGCCCACCGTCTCGACGATCGCGGGCCGCATCTCTTCCACACCTCCGACGGCGGCTCGACCTGGACCGACCTGTCGCGCGGACTGCCCCAGGACGAGCCCCTGTACGTCGTACGCGAGGACCCCGAGCGCGCGGGGTTGCTCTACGCCGGCACCGAACGCGGCCTCTACCTGTCGTGGGACGGCGGCGCCTCGTGGCAGCGGCTGCACGCCAACCTGCCGACCGTCAAGGTGGCGGATCTCGCGGTGCGCCACGGCGACCTCGTCGTCGGTACCTCGGGACGCGGGATCTGGATCCTCGACGACCTGGCGTCGATCCGGACGTGGCAGGAGTCGATCGCGGCGGAGGACCTGCACCTGTTCGCGCCGCGGCCGGCGGTGCGCTGGATCCTCGCCTCGAACTGGGCGGAGCGGAAGGGTCAGCCCAACCCGGCGCGCGGGCTGGTCGTGGACTACTGGCTGCGCGAGGCCGCCGAGGGCGAGGTGAGCCTGGAGATCCTCGACGCCGACGGCAGGCTCGTGCGGCGATTGTCGAGCACCCCGGAGCCGGCCGCCCACGCCGAGGACGATCCGGACGAGCCGACCAAGAAGCCCGAGGCGGCGCTGTCGGCCGAGGCCGGCTTCCACCGCGCGGTCTGGGACCTGAACTGGAAGGGAGCCGACCGTCTGGACCACGCCAAGATCGACCTCGGCGACCCCACCCAGGGACCGCGTGCGGTGCCCGGGTCCTACACGCTGAGGCTGAGCGTGGGAGGCGATGAGGCGACCGCCACCGCCGAGGTGGCGCCGGATCCGCGCAGCCGGGTCGCCACCGGGGAGCTGGCGAGCCAGCTCGCGACCGCTCTCGAGCTGCGCGACGAGATCGACGCGGTCGAGAGCGACGTGCGGCGGGTCCGGGCGATCCGCGAACAGGCCGACGAAGTGACCCGCCGGCTGGCCGACGACGCCACCGCGGCCGCGTTGGTCGAGGCCGCCGGCCGGCTCTCGGGCGCCGCCGCCACGCTCGAGGCGCGGCTCCAGAATCCGAAGGCCGAAGCGGTCTACGACATCCTGGCGCAGAAGGGCGGGACGCAGCTGTTGTCCAATCTCGTCTTCCTCTACGTCAACGTGATCGACGGCGACGGCGCGCCGACCCAGGGGATGGTGGAACAGGCGGCCGCGCTGCGGGATCGTCGCGACGAGCTCGAGAGGCAGCTGGCGGCGCTCGAGGCCGGGGAGCTGGCCGAGGTCGACCGGCTGTCGGGCGAGCTCGGGTTGCCGCGCATCCTCCTGCCGCAGGCGGCCGTCGACGCGCCCTGAGCCGGCGGCGCGGCGCCGGCGACCGCGTCAGTTGGGAATCTCGTCGGCGTCGGCCGAGGTGACCTCGAGCGGCGGCGTCGCCGGGGTCTCCGCCGGCCGCGGCTTCGCCGCGCGCGATCCACCCTTCGGCGGCAGCGGGCGCGCCTCCTCGGGCCGCGGCAGGCCGGCGTCCGCGGCGCCGGGAAGGGCCGCTTGCGGACGCTCCGGAGCGCCGAAGCGGGACAGCAGCTCGGTCGCGAGCAGGCGATAGGCGTGAGCCCCGGAAGCCCGGGGCTCGGTCTCGAAGATCGTCGCGCCCAGGGCGGGGCTCTCGGCCAGCCGGACGTTGATCGGGATCTCGGTGTCGAAGACGCGCAGCCCGAAGCGCAGGCGCAGCTCCGTGGCGTGGACGCGAGCCGAAGCCGTGCGGTAGTCGACCATGGTGAGCAGGATCCCCGCCAGGGCGTCGGAACGGCCGTGCCTCTGGTGGAGGCGCGAAGCGGACTCGATCACGACGTCGAGACCCTCGAAGGCGAGGAAGTGCGGCGGTGTCGGGATGACGTAGGCGTCCGCCGCGAGCAGCGCGTTGCGGGTCAGTCCGCCGAAGGCCGGCGGGGCGTCGAGCAGGATCCAGTCCCAGCCGGAGGCGCACGGCTGCAGAGCTTCGAGCAGCCGCTCCTCGCGGCGCCGGAGGTTCTGCAGGTCGAGATCGGCGTCGATCAGGTCGGCCGAAGCGGTGACCAGGTCGAGTCCCGGCAGCGCGGTGCGCCGCACCGCCTCGGCCAGCGGCAGGTTGCGGAACAGGACGTCGTGGATCGACGGTGCCAACTCACCGCGCGCGACGCCGAGCGAGCGCGACGCGCAGGCCTGGCAGTCCAGGTCGACGACGAGGACGCGCGAGCCCAGCCGGGCCAGAGCGCCGGCCAGGCTCACGGTGCTGGTCGTCTTGCCGACTCCCCCCTTGCGACTGACGAACGCCAGGATCACGGGGGAGATTGTAGCTCGTCAGGCCATGTGCGCGATGATGGCGTCTCCGAACTCGCTGCACTTGACCTCGGTCGCGCCCTCCATCAGGCGGGCGAAGTCGTAGGTCACCCTGCGCGCCGCGATGGCGCCGTCCATGCCCTGGATCACCCGGTCGGCGGCCTCGGTCCAACCCATGTAGCGCAGCATCATCTCGCCCGAGAGGATCACCGAGCCGGGGTTCACCTTGTCGAGGTCGGCGTACTTGGGCGCCGTTCCGTGGGTGGCCTCGAACACCGCGTGGCCGGTGTCGTAGTTGATGTTGCCGCCCGGCGCGATGCCGATGCCGCCGACCTGGGCGGCGAGCGCGTCCGAGAGATAGTCGCCGTTGAGGTTCAGGGTCGCGATGACGTCGAACTCGCCCGGGCGGGTGAGCACCTGCTGCAGCGTGATGTCCGCGATCGCGTCCTTGATCAGGACGCGGCCGGCGTCGAGGGCGGCCTTCTGCTCGGCGTCCGCCGCCGCAGCCCCCTTCTCGGCCTTGGTCCGTTCCCACTGCTCCCAGGTGTACGTCGAATCGGCGAACTCGCGTTCGGCCACCGCGTAGCCCCAGTTGCGGAACGCCCCTTCGGTGAACTTCATGATGTTGCCCTTGTGCACCAGGGTGACGCTCTTGCGGCCGTTGGCCAGCGCGTAGTGGATCGCCGCCCGCATCAAACGCTCGCTGCCCTCGCTCGAGACCGGCTTGATGCCGATCGCCGAGGTTCCCGGGAAGCGGATCTTGCGATAGACCTGCGGGAAGTTCTGCTCCAGGAACGCCAGGATCTTGCGCGCGTCCTCGGTGCCGCTCTCGAACTCGATGCCGGCGTAGATGTCCTCGGTGTTCTCGCGGAAGATCACCACGTTGACCCGCTCGGGGTGGCGCACCGGGGAGGGAACGCCCTCGAACCAGCGCACGGGACGCAGGCAGACGTAGAGGTCGAGCATCTGGCGCAGCGCGACGTTGAGCGAGCGGATCCCGCCGCCGACCGGCGTGGTCAGCGGCCCCTTGATGCCGACCAGGTACTCCTGGAATGCCTGCACCGTCTCGTCGGGTAGCCAGGAGCCGAACCGGTCGAAGGACTTCTGCCCGGCGAAGACCTCGAGCCAGTGGATCCGGCGGCTGCCGCCGTAGGCCTTGGCGACCGCGGCGTCGAGCACCCGGACGCTGGCGCGCCAGATGTCGGGCCCGGTGCCGTCGCCCTCGATGAAGGGGAGGATCGGGTCGTCGGGGACGCTCAGGCGGCCGTCGGCGATCGTGATCTTGGAGCCCCCGTTCGGGGACGTGCTCGGATTCGGGGTCATCGAAAGCTCCTTCGGGTTGTTCAGTGAACGGGCCGCGGGAGGGCGGCCGCGGTTTCGGGTTCGTCGCTGGGCCGGCCGGTGGCCAGCCGCCGCGACGGGCGATAGGGAAAGAGGTCCGGGATCTCGCCGGCGAGCAGGCGGCCCTTCATCCGGTTCCACCAGCCGGCCGTCAGCAACTCGCCGTGGGCGTCGCAGAACAGATCGCGCAGGAGGCTGGGCAGGCCGACGAAGCGGATGAACTCCTCGGGGAAGACGTCCCGGGGACCGGCATAGAAGGGCGCGTCCTCGGCCCCGTGGCCTTCGTCGTCGGGCAGGGACCGGAAGCGACAGCCGGTGACGGTGGAGAGCTCGTCGTAGTCGTAGAAGACGACCCGTCCGTGCCGTGTGGCGCCGAAGTTCTTGAGCAGGAGATCGCCCGGGAAGATGTCGGTCGCCGCCAGGTCCCGCAGCGCCTCGCCGAAGTCGAGAACCGCGGCTTCGGCGACCGGCGGAGCGGCGTCGCGCAGGTAGAGGTTGAGCGGCGTCACCCGGCGCTCGATGTAGAGGTGGTGCAGGACGACCTGGTTGCCGTCCAGGACCACGCTGCCCGAGGCCTCGCGCAGCAGCTCCTCGAGCAGCTCCGGCTCGAAGCGCGAGCGCTCGAACTCGAGGTGCTCGAACTCCTGGATGTCGACCAGGCGGCCGGCCCGGTCGTGCTCGGACACGAAACGGTAACTGCTGCGCACTTCCTCCGCGGTCACCGTCTTGCCCGGGCCGAACCGGTCCCGGATCACCTTGAGCACGACGTCGTAGCCGGGCATGGTGAAGACGACCATGACCAGACCCTTCTCGCCCGGGGCGGTGAGGAAGCGCTCGCCCGAGCCGCGCGCGTGGCGCCGCAGCTCGCGGTAGAGAACGGTCTTGCCGTGCTTGTCGAAACCGATCGCGTTGTAGAGCTCGGCCAGCGGCTTGAGCGGAATCAGGTCGCGCAGGAACCGGATCGTGCCGGCGGGGTTCTCGACGTCGACCCGGAAGTAGGAGCGCGTGTAGCTGAAGACGATGCTGACCTCGTCCTCGGTGAGCAGCACGGCGTCGACGTGGATCCTGCCGTGCCGGTTGAGCAGCGCCAGCACGAAGGGAACGTGCTCGGCGCCCCGGACGATCCGGCCGACCACGTAGGCGCCCTTGTTGCGGAAGAAGAGGGGGTCGAGGGTTTCCAGGTACTCGAACCCGGCCGTGCCCCAGGCGGCGGTCAGCGCGCGCTCGACCTCGCGCGCGGCCGACCTGGCGTCGCCCGCGAAGTCGGCGAACGGGATTTCGAAGGCGTAGTCGGCGAGCAGCTGGCGCAGGACCTCGTCGACCGGCGCGGCGCCGGGGTAGGTCCGGCGCGGCGCGGCGCCCGCGGGAGCGCCCTCGTCGCCGTCGAAGTGGACGAACTCGCGCTCCGCGTTCACGCCGACCGTCGCGAAGACCTTCCGCGTCACCGAGTTGAAGAAGGTCTCCGCCAGCTCGAGGTCGGCGTGGCCCGCCATCAGCGTGGCGTACTCGGACTTCATCGCCTTCCAGATCGCTTCGTCGCCGGTGCCGCCGAAGACGCCGGCGAGGGCCGCGACGACGCGCTGGACGACCTGGGAGTAGAGCGCCAGTCGCTCCGTCATGTCCTGCTGGGCACCCTTCCAGTCCTCGTTCTCGAAGCGCGCGGCGGCGCGCCGGGTGATCCGGCGGAAGCGGGAGCGGTACTGCTCGAAGCCCCACTTGACGGTCACCGCGCCCCGGCGGGCGGGGGTGGCGGCGGGGCCGGGGCCGGCGGTCGAGGGCATCGCGACCGAGCCTACGTCACGCTCCCGGGGGCCCGCCCCACCTCAATGGACGAGGCGGCGGTACCTGATCCGGTGGGGCTGGTCGGCCTCGGCCCCCAGCCGCCGACGCCGGTCGGCCTCGTACTCCTGGTAGTTGCCCTCGAACCAGATCACCTCGGAGTCGCTCTCGAAGGCCAGGACGTGGGTGGCGATGCGGTCCAGGAACCAGCGGTCGTGGCTGATGACGACGGCGCAGCCGGCGAACTCGAGCAGCGCCTCCTCGAGCGCGCGCAGAGTGTCGACGTCGAGGTCGTTGGTCGGCTCGTCGAGCAGGAGCAGGTTGCCGCCGCTCTTGAGCAGCGTGGCCAGGTGGAGACGGTTGCGCTCGCCGCCGGACAGGTCACGGACCTTCTTCTGCTGGTCGGCGCCGCGGAAGTTGAACGCCGCGCAGTAGGCGCGCGAGTTGACCTCGCGCTTGCCGACCAGGACGGTGTCGCGGCCGCCGTCGGAGATCTCCTGCCAGACGGTGCGATCCCCTTCCAGCGCCTCGCGGCTCTGGTCGACGTAGGAGACCTGGACGGTCTCGCCGATCCGCAGCGTTCCGCCATCGGGGGGCTCGGCGCCGACGATCATCCGGAAGAGCGTGGTCTTGCCGGCCCCGTTGGGTCCGATCACGCCCACGATGCCGCCGCGTGGCAGGAGGAAGGAGAGGCCGTCGATCAGGAGGTTGTCGCCGTAGCCCTTGACCAGTCCTTCGGCCTCGACCACGAGGTCGCCCAGCCGGGGCCCGGGCGGGATGTGGATCTCGTTGGGGTCCCGGCGCGACTCCTGGGCCTGCTCCTCGGCCAGCAGCTCTTCGTAGTGGTTCAGGCGCGCTCGACCCTTGGCGTGGCGGGCGCGTGGCGCCATCCGGATCCACTCCAGCTCGCGCGCCAGCGTGCGGTGGCGTGACGAGGCCGCCTTCTCCTCCTGGCGGAGGCGGTCCTGCTTCTGCTCGAGCCAGGACGAGTAATTGCCTTCGAAGGGGATTCCGGCGCCGCGGTCGAGCTCCAGGATCCAGCCCGCGACGTTGTCCAGGAAGTACCGGTCGTGGGTGACCGCGACCACGGTCCCCGGATACTCCTGAAGGTGGCGCTCGAGCCAGGCGACCGACTCGGCGTCGAGGTGGTTGGTCGGCTCGTCGAGCAGCAGCAGGTCGGGCCGGCGCAGCAGCACCCGGCAGAGCGCGACGCGCCGCCGCTCGCCGCCCGAGAGAAGAGTGACGTCGGCGTCGGGCGGCGGCAGCCGCAGGGCGTCCATGGCGATCTCGAGCTGGCGGTCGAGCTCCCAGAGGTTCTGCGCGTCGATGGCGTCCTGGAGCCGGGAGAGCTCGTCGGCCGTCGCTTCGGAGTAGTCGGCGGCGAGCTCCTCGTAGCGGGCCAGGATCGCCTTCTTCTCCGACACCGCGTCCTCGACCTGCTCGAGGACGTTCTTGCCGGGGTCGAGCTCCGGCTCCTGGGGCAGGAAGCCGACCGTGTAACCCTCGCCCAGCAGGGCCTCGCCGTCGTAGTCGCCGTCGAGGCCCGCCATGATGCGCAGCAGGGTGGACTTGCCGGCGCCGTTGGCGCCCAGCACGCCGATCTTCGCGCCGTGGAAGAAGGACAGCCAGATCCCCTTGAGGATCTCCTTCCCCTGCGGGGTCACCTTGCGCAAGTTCTTCATCGTGTACAGGATCTGCGGCATCTGACGGGCTCCGTTGGGGGGCGGTCCGAGGGGCGCCGAGTCTATCGTGGCGGAGAGCGCGGACCGGCTTCGGATAGAGTGGAGACGAATCCCGTAGACGAGACGGACGGAGGTGCACGTGGGTCGGGGGTGGAGCTCGGCGGGCGCTTCGCTGGCGGCGGCTTCCGTGGCCGCCACGCTGGCGCTGGCCCAGGCGACGGATCCGATCGCGCCGCTCGAGGTGGTCCGGGGCCGGCTCGGCTGGGGCGGCCTCGACCTCGGGATGTCGCTGGTCCAGATCGAGCGCAAGGTGGGCGGCACGCTGGCGATCGACGCGCGTCGCGACCAGCCGGTCTGCTCGGCGTACGCGGCCGGGGCGGAGCTGGGCGGCCTCAACGTGGTCCTCGGCTTCCCTTCGGCCCGGCCCGGAGCCCGGCTGGAGTCGATGTGGATCCAGTTCGAGGGCTACCAGGTCGCCGCCTCGGCCGCCGACCTGACGGCCGCGCTGCGAGAGCACGTTCCGGACGCGACCTACGTGCCCTCGGCGGCGGGCGTCGACGAGGCCGACGACCCCCGGCCGACCTACGCGGTCCCGGCGGTGAGCCCGCCGACCGTGGTCCGCTTCGCGCCCCGCGACGGCGTCCTGCTCGCCCGCCGCGCCTGCCTGCCCTGAGCCGGAACCGAGATCAAACCCGCAAGACCTGAGACTTTCCCGTAGGGGACACCCAGCAAGCCAGGGTGTCCCCGGCGGAGCCGTGCCTCGGCGATCGGGAGTCGCGTGCGAACCGAAGGCGTCTCCAGGGGACACCCAGCAAGCCAGGGTGTCCCCGGCGGAGCCGTGCCTCGGCGGAGCGGGTGCTTCTGCGAACCGAAGGCGTCTCCAGGGGACACCCAGCAAGCCAGGGTGTCCCCTCGGGGAATCTACTGCCTCGCCGGTCCGCGGACTCGAGGTCTGTCTACGGGAGGGACGGTCGAGGCAGCGCGGGGGCGAACGGTAGGCGTGACGACCGTTCTGCCACTTTCCCCTTCTATGGAAGTCTTTGTTTCTTGTTTCTGTCTTGAACAGAAGAGTCTTGAAGCTTCTGCCTTGCTTCTCCTCTAGAAGCTCAGGCGGTAGGTGGCCTTGACGTTGCGGCCCGGCTCGGGGCGGAAGAAGGTCGCGTTGGAGAACTCGGCGTAGAGCTCGTCGGTCAGGTTCTCGACCGCCAGCGAGAGCTCGTGGCGCACCCCCGCGCGCTCGAGCAGCGTGACGCCGCCGGCGAGCGTGTGCACGGTGAAGGACGGCAGCACCCGGCCGATCGGCGGGACGGGCTCGTTGGGGTCGAGCGCGGCGTCGGTGGCGGCGTTGTGGCGCACTCGGTACTCCGCCCACCAGCGTCCGCCGGTCGGCTCCCAGCGCGCGTAGGCCACGACCTTGGTGCCGTAGGTGTCGCCGGTGGGCGGGTTGAGCGAGCCGATCCTCTCGGCGAGGATGCGGCTGAAATTACCGCCCAACGTCAGGCCGAACGGCGCCCGGTAGCCGGCGGAGACCTCCAGTCCGCGGTAGCGCAGCTTGTCGGCGTTGCGCTGCTGAACCACGAAGCTCGGGTGCCCGGCATCGATCGCCGCCCGGACGTCGGGCGGCAGCGCCGCGATCTCCTCCGGCGAGAGGTAGTACTGGACGATGCCGTCGCGGATCTCGGTCTCGAAGGCCACGGCCTCGAAGTAGGCGTCGCGACGCCGGTACTTCAGGCCGACGTCGACGTTGCGGCTCTTCTCCGAGTTCAGGTCCGGGTTGAGGATCTGGTACCCGGCTCCCTCCGGCGTCGGCCCGTTGAACAGGCGCTCGATGATGTTGGGCGCCCGGAAGGCGGTGCCGAAGGAGGCCAGGGCGTTGAGCTCGTCGGTGAGCTGCCAGGTCGTGGTCAGCGAGCCGACCAGCTGGCGGTCGTCGAAGTCGAGGCTCGAGACGTCCCATCCGGGCGTGGCGTCGGCGCGGGTCGAGACCTGCTGCCAGCGCAGGCCGCCCGTGGCCCGCAGGCGGGGGCCGAGGGTGACCTCGTCCTGGACGAAGACGCCGGCGCTCGTGTTCGTGGCGTTGGGCGCGTTGGCGACGGCGTCGGTCGATTCGTCGCGGACCTCGAACGGCGGGAAGGGGAAGCGCAGCACCGTCGTGGTGAGCGAGAAGTCGGTGTTGCGGCTGACGTCGCGGTACGCCTCGGTGCCCCAGGTCACCAGCTGGCGCGAGCCGAGCGCCCGGATCCCCTCGAAGCGCAGGCCCAGGGTCTCGAGGCTCGTGTGGTTGTCGGTGTTGGCCAGGACGGAGGAGTCCGGGAAGCCCGGACCGATCGGCCCGATGTCGATCGCGATGTCGTTGACGAGCTGACGCCGGTTGGACTGCCAGTAGACCTTGGCGTCGACCGTGTCGGCGAGGGCGAGTCCGAGCGCCGAGCCCTCGTAGGTCAGGACCCAGCGGTCGAAATCCTGGAACGGGTAGAGGATGCGGATCTTGGTGTCCTCGGCAGCATCGTAGGCGGCGGGATCCACGTACCCGAACCCGGCCTGGCCGGCGTGGTAGCGCTCGCCGCGCAGGCGCAGGAACTGACCGTCGGTGAGCGGGTAGAGCAGCGAGCCCCACTCACTGTCGTCGAGCAGGGCCGTGTCGCGCACCGGGGTCGGACGCGGCAACCGGATGTCGCCGAAGCGGCCGGCGGGGGCGTCGTAATCGGAGCTGTCGTTGCGCGCCGCGCCCACCTGGGCTTCGACCTTGCCCAACCGCGCCGCGAGGCCGAGCGAGCCGCGGGTCGCGCTCGCGGCGTCGCCGTAGCGGGCCCCGGCCCAGCCGGAGAAGTCGCGGCCGTGGAGGAAGCTGGGTCGTTTGGGGATGAGGTTGAGCACGCCCCCGATGGCGTCGCTGCCGTAGAGCACCGAGGCCGGCCCGCGGACGACTTCCACGGTGGCGACGCTGTCGAGGTCGACCAGGCCGGAGATCTCGCCGAAGTCGGTCTGACGCCGGGCGTTGTTGAGACGCAGGCCGTCCTCGAGGAAGAGCACCCGCAGGCCGCGCTGGCCGCGGATCACCGGCCGCGCTTGGTTGGGACCGACGCCGTTGACGTCCACACCGGGCTGCTCGCGCAGGAGCTGGGCCGGGTTGTCGACCGCCAGGCGCCGGATCTGCTCGGCGGGGATCACCGTCACGGGCGTCGCGATCTCGAACGCGTTGCGCTCGGAGCCGGTGGCGGTCACGGTGGTGGCGTCGAAGAACGAGCCCGCCGGCTTCTCGCCGGTCTTCTGCTCGCCCTTCGCTTTCGTCGTCTTCGGCGCGGATGCCGCCGCGGGGGTGGCGGTCGGGGGCTGCGGAGGCGGCGCGTTGGTGGGCGCGGACTGCGCGCCGGCGCCGCCGGCCCCGAGCAGAGCCAGAACCAGAGCGGTGGCGGTCACGGCCGCGGCCGCCGGAAGGGCGGGGGCGGGCGCGCGGATGCAGCGGCGGTAGCCGAGGCCGATCAGGATCAGGCCGGCGAGCTCGGTGACGTAGAGGGCCTCGACCCATCCGGCCCGCGTCAGGCTGCCGCCGATGCCCGGCAGCAGCGCCCCGATCGCGATCAGCGCGTTGCCCACGGCACGGTGGTGGGTCTCGGCCCGCCGCCACCAGCGCAGCGCCGAGACCGCGGCGCCGCCGACCAGGAAGACGACGGCGTAGAGGTTGACGAAGGGGCTGATCCAGCGCACCCAGCTCCACACCAGCACCCGGCCGGAGAGCCGGTGCGGCTCCGCCAGCGAGAGGTCGAGCGGCGAGAGGAAGACGAACAGGGCCGCCACGGCGACGATCGACGGCACGACCCGCGCCGACCAGCGCGCGAAGCGCGGCCGGGCGAGCAGGTAGATCGATCCCTGGGCGAGCGGGTAGCCGCCGAGCAGGGCGCCGGTGACGTACCAGCAACGGAAGACGAACGGATTCCATCCGACCACCGTGGTCCAGGATTCGCAGAGGGTCCCGAGGCCGTAGGTGACCATGCCGATCGCCCACCACAGCAGGTGGTCACCGCCCTTGCGGCCGTGGCGGCGGAAGAGCTCGAAAGCGAACAGGGCCGCGACCACGGTGGTGATCAGCGGCAGGTGGAGCACGACGTCGTGCAGAGCCGGTACGACGGTTGCGAGAATCATCGCGGATCCTTCCTGGCGCCCACCGTCGGCGGGCGCCTCGTCGAGGTCCGGTCGGCCTGCGGCGCGACCGGGATCGGAGATCGTTGGCGGCGTCCCCGGGGGGACGGCGCCGGCTGTCGACGAGCGGGGCGAGGATCAGACGACCGGCGGAGGCCGGGGGAGGAAGCGGAGCGCGAAGCCGTCGGACGGCCGCGCCGGGCCGGGTTCGCGGCAGACGGCGCGCGGCCAGCGGCCGACCCGGGGCCGGCGCGATCGCGCGCTGCCGGGGAGGACCGACGCCGCGGCGAACGCGGCCGGCAACGCCAGCGCGAACGGCAGGGCGGCGAGCAGCTCCTCGGCGGGAACCGCCGAGACCGGGACCGGCGTGGCCCCGACGTGCAGGAGCAGGACGAGGGCCCAGAAGACCAGCCCCGAGCGCCCCGAGAGCAGCGGCACGCCGCGGCGCCGGAAGAATCCGGCCAAGCCGATCAACGCAGCGGCGCCCAACCAACGCAACGCCACCGCCGGCTCGGTGATCGTGTCGTCGTGCAGCCGCGCGATCAGGATCCAGACGTGAAAGGCGGCCAGCAGACCGATCGCCGCAGCGCCGAGCCCGCGCAGCCGAACGAGCGGGCGGCTCCGCCCGGCGGCTCCGCGGAGACGTTCGATGGCGGCTCTCACGACCGCGAAACGTAGCACGAAAGGGGAGGGGGAAGACTCCGCCACCGAGGCTGGGTAGACTCCGCCCGCGATGCTGCACGTGACCAACGGGGACGCGGCCGCCGAGGCCATCCGGTCGACCGGAGTCGACGGCGACGTCCTGGTCTGGCGCGACGTGCTGCACGAGGGACCGGTGCCGGCGGAGGTCGACGACCGCGAGCTGCGCGAGATCCGGGCCGGATTCCTGGCGCGCTGCGGTTGGTCGACGCGCGCCGAAGCGCTCGAGGATCTCACCCGGCGCGACGAGCGTCTGGCGTCGGCGCTCGACGCGAGCGAGGAGGTCGTGCTCTGGTTCGAGCACGACCTGTTCGACCAGCTGCAGCTGCTCCAGGTGCTCGACCGGCTCGTCGACGCGCGGCGCCTGCCTCGGGTCTCGGCGATCGAGGTCGACCTGCCGGTCGGGGGGATGAAGAACGCCGACCTGATCGCGGCGTACGCCCGCGCGCGCTCGTACGGCTCCGCCGAGCTCGCCCTGGGCCGGCTCGGCTGGGAGGCTTTCCGCGCCGACGACCCGCGCGACCTGGAGAAGCTGGCCGCCGAAGGAACCGCCGAGCTGCCCGCGCTGGCCGCGGCGCTCAGGCGCCTGCTGCAACAGTTCCCCGGCGTCGACGACGGCCTGTCGCGAACCGAGCGCCAGGTCGTCGCGGCGTTGGCCGACGGTCCGCTGGGCTTCGAGGAGCTGTTCGAGCGCTCGCAGGCGGAGGAGGATCCGAAGTTCCTGGGCGACGCCGTGCTGGAGCTCTACCTCGACCGGCTCGCCGCTCCGCCCGCACCGCTGCTCGCGGACGAGGACGGCACCTGGAGCCTCACCGGCCGCGGCCGCCAGGTGCTCGCCGGCGGCCTCGACCGCCTGGCGGACGCGCGCTTCGACCGCTGGGTGGGCGGCGTCCGGCTCCTGGCCCCGCGCCGGGTCTGGCGCTGGGACGAAGCCCACCACCGGCTGGCGCCGCCCGTCGCGGCGGTCGTGGCCGCGCAGCCTCAGTCGTGAGACGGCCCCCGGTACGCCGGGGCCGGAACGGACGCAGGTCCGACCCATCGCCGCCCGACACACGAGCACCGGAACCCAGAGGTCACCGCAGGGGAGATGGGGGGTGGGCCGCGCCTCCCCGCCGCTGGCAGGCGGAATCCGGTCCCGGGCTCAGGCCTGGGGCGGGGTGACGTTCTTCTCCGGGGGCTTGGGGGTCTCTGAGGGCTGGATCCGCTCGCGCCACAGACCGAACAGCGCGGCGCCCAGCCCGAGCAGGATCTCGTCGATGAAGGGGATGAAGTCGGGGACGATCAGGTCGATCACGAACAGCGCGAGCAGAACCGCGAAGAGCTGCGGGAACTTCAGGCGCGAAGCCGCCTTCTCGACGAACACGCTTCCCGGACCCGGCATGGAGCCGAGTCTACGGGAGATCGGACCGGCGCGCCGCTCCGGAGGTCCCGTCCCGTAGACTCGGGGCGACACCGATCGGAGGCGCGTCGTGGGAACCAGGTCCGGAATCGCGAAGGTACTGTCGCTGTCGCTGCTGCTGGGCTGCGCGCTGGGCGCGCTCGACGCCGGCCGGGCCGGGGCGGAGCTGCCGTCGCCGCGGAGCAAGTGGCGGTCGGTCGAGACGCCGAACTTCCGGGTCGTGGGCGACGTCTCGGCGCGCAAGATCGCCGAGATCGCCGAGCGACTCGAGACCTTCCGCGCAGTGATCGGGCGGCTCAAGCCGCAGGCCACCTCGCGCTCTCCCGTCCCGACCCTGGTGCTCGCCTTCTCGGGCGACCGCTCCTTCCGGCCCTACCTGATCCTCGACCAGCAGCGGACCAAGGGCTACTCGGGCGTTTACCAGAACACGCAGTGGGGCAACTACATGGCCTTCGACGCCCTCTCGGGCGACGACCCCTTGAGCTCGGTCTACTCCGGCTACGTCTACTTCTTCATCGCCAACAACTACCCCTCGACGCCGCTCTGGCTGGAGAAGGGCCTGGGCGAGTTCTACGAGACCTTCCGGGCGACCTCGCACGGGATGGAGATCGGCCGGCCGAGCGAGTCGCATCTGCGCTTCCTGCAGCAGGGCTGGCGCATCCCTCTTCCCGAGCTGCTGGCGATCAACCGGCAGAGCCCGGACTACCGCGATCCCGATCGCTACGGCTCCTACTCCGCCCACTGCTGGGCGCTGGTCCACTACCTGCTGGTCGGCGGCGAAGGTCTCGCCCCGCACGTTCCCCAGCTGCTCGAGCACCTCGACCGCGGCGAGGGGCTCGAAACGGCGCTCCAGGCGGCTTTCGGCATCTCCCTGGCGGACTTCGACCAACGACTGAAGCTCTACGTCCAGAGGCCGATCTTCCGCTACGAGACGTGGAAGCTCGGAGATCTCGGCCTGCCCGAGATCGGCAAGCCGGTCGAGATCCCGCGCGCCGAGGCGCTCACCCTGCTGGGCGAGTACCTGACGCACGCCGGAGCCGTGGACGCGGCCCGCGAGCACCTCGAGGCGGCGCTCGGGGACGGCGCCGAGAACGGCGACGCCCTGGCGCTGCTCGGCTACCTCGCCGAGAAGCAGGGCCGCAAGGACGAGGCGGCGGATCTCTATCGGCGGGCGCTCGCGGCGTCGCCTCGGCGCGCCTGCTCGGCGCAGCACGCGGCGCGGTTCGCGCTCGGCCGCGCGCAGGAGGCGCCGGAGGGATCCGACGCCGCCAAGAGCGAGCTCGCGACCGCCGGGACGGCCGCGGGACAGGCGCTGGCGATCGACCCGGACCTCGGCGACGCGTACGTCGTCCGCGGACTGGTCGCGTTGCGCGGAGGCGACGCGACCTCGGCGATGGTGGCGCTCGCCGAGGCCCAGCGCCGGCTGCCCGGGCGGGCGGACGTGGCCTACGATCGCTTCCTGGCGGCGATGGCGGCCGGTCAGACGGTCGTCGCGCGCGGGATCGCGACCGGTTCGCTGGCACGGCTGGATCCCGAGCTGGCGGCCGACGCGCAGCGCAGGTTCCAGGAGCACGAGCGGACCGAGCTGGCCAACGGTGCCGTCGCCGACTCGGACAAGGCGCTCTCCGAGCAGCGCTGGGACGACGCCGCCGTGCCCCTCGTCGCGGCGCTGGCGAAGGTGCCGGAGGGTTCGACCCGCGACTATCTCGAGAAGCGGCTGGCCTACGTCCAGGGCTACGCCGCCCAACGGCGGCGCATCGACAGCTACAACCGGGCGGTCACGCTCGCCAACGACGGCAACTACCGGGAAGCCCGCGCGGCCGTCACGGAGGCGCTGGACGGGTGCAGCGGGGAGGAGCTCTGCGGCGAGGCCAGGAAGCTGGCCGACTGGCTCGATTCCCGCCTGCGGGGGAAGCGCTGAGCCGCGAGCTCGCGACGAAGGTCGTCGCGGGCGCGGCCGGCGAGCGGCTGGCGGTCCGCCTCGCCGAGCCCGCCGCGGCTCCCGGCCGGCTGGCGATCCTCTACCTCCACGGATTCGGTTCGCGCCAGGAAGGCGAGAAGGCGACCTATTTCCGCGCCCGGGCGGTCGCCTCCGGACTCGCGTTCTGCTCGTTCGACGCGCGCGGTCACGGCGAGTCGGAGGGCTCGATGCGCGAGCTGACGCTGAGCCACGGGCTGGAGGAGGTCGCGGCGGTCCGCGCCTGGCTGGCCGCGCGCGGCTACCGGCGCTTCGCTCTGTTCGGCTCCTCGATGGGCGGCGCCACCGCGCTCTGGTACGCCGCGCGGCACCCCGAAGCGGTGGCCGCGGCCGTCCACATCGCGCCCGCCGTGGCGATGCTCGCCGGGCTGGAACGCTGGGCCGGGGAGGCGGGGCTCGAGCGGTGGCGGCGGGAGGGGACGATCCGCTTCGCCAACGAGCTGGTCGATTGCGAGCTCGGTTGGCCCCTGATCGAGGACCTGCGCCGGCACCCCGTCGAGGAGCTCACGGCGAGCTACCGCACTCCCACCCTCGTCTTCCAGGGCCGGCGCGACGCGACCGTCGACTGGCGCGACGTCGCCAACTTCGCCGCGGGCGTCGCGCCGGGCGTCGTCGAGCTGGTGACCTTCGAAGACGGCGACCACCGGCTGATCGACCACCTGCCCGAGCTCTGGCGCCGCGCCGTCGCCTTCCTCAGCGCCCACGACGGCGCCTGAGCCAGATTCCCCTCTGTTCAACACCAAAGACTTCCACAGATGGGGGAGGGTGACCGGTCCGTCGTTTCGCCTGCCGTCGGCCACTGCGCGGCATCGACCCCTGCTCCCGCGGACAGACCTCGAGTCCGCAAACCGGCGAGGCGGGAGATTCCCCCAGGGGACATGCAACGAAGTTGCTTGTCCCCTCGAGACGCCTTCGTCGTGCAACGGCACCCGCTGGCCCTGGGGGCGCCTCGTTTCAGGGGACATGCAACGAAGTTGCTTGTCCCCTCGAGACGCCTTCGTCGTGCTACGGCACCTGCTAGCCCTGGAGGGACCTTGCTTCAGGGGACATGCTGGCTCGCTGCGTGTTCCATCATGACGCCCGGCTCTCTTGCGGGAGGAGAGAGAGGGCGCTAGTTTGGCTGGAGTGGGCGAGGAGACGATCGAGGGACTGCTGGCAGCGTCGCGCCGGGGCGAGGCTGGCGCCTTCGAGCGCGCCTACGCCCAGGTCTACGAGGAGCTGCGCGCGGTCGCGCATCGCCAACGCCGCAGCGTTGGCGCGGGCGAGACGTTGTCCACGACCGCGCTGGTCCACGAGGCCTTCCTCAAGCTCTCAGGCGGCCGCTCCTTCGAGGTCCAGGACCACCACCACCTGGTCGCTCTGGCGGCCCGCGCCATGCGTCAGATCCTGGTCGACTCGGCGCGCGCGCGGCTGACCGCCAAGCGTGGCTCGGGAAGGGTCGCCGAGGAGCTCGATCCGGAAGCGGTGCCGACCTCCGAGCTGGCGGTCGAGCTGCTCGCCCTCGACGACGCCCTCTCCCGTCTCGAGAGCGTCGACGCCCGTCTGGCCCGGCTGGTCGAGTGGCGCTACTTCGGGGGCATGACCGACCGCGAGCTGGCGGGAGCGCTGGAGTGCAACGAACGCACCGTGCGCCGCGACTGGGCCAAGGCGAGGGCCTTCCTCGTCCGCGAGATGGGCGTCGCGTCGACGTTGTAGAAGCGGCGCCGAGGACCCCGTGGCCCCCTCCGATCCGGACTCCGAGCGCTGGCGCAGGCTGAGCGAGCTGCTCGACCGGGCGCTGGAAGTCGAAGAGCCCGGCGCGCAGGCCGAGCTCGTCGCCGAGGTCGGCCGGACCGAGCCGGGGCTCGCCGCCGACCTCGCTGTCCTGCTGGCCGCCGCCGTCTCCGAGAGCCCGGTGCTCGACGGCGGCGGCGCGGCGCGCTACGAGAACCTGCTCGGGTCCGGGAGCGCCGGCTCGGCGTTCGCTCCGGGGATGACGGTCGGCTCCTGGCGGCTGGTCGCCCCGCTCGGGCGGGGCGGCATGGGCGAGGTCTTCGTCGCCGAGCGCGTGGGCGGCGACTTCGCCCAGCGCGCCGCGGTCAAGTTCCTGCATCCGCACGGGATCCACGCCGCGCTGCGCAAGCGGTTCCGCCAGGAGCGCCGCATCCTGGCCCGGCTCGAGCACCCGGGAATCGCACGGCTGATCGACGGCGGCGTGGCGCCCGACGGGTCTCCCTTCCTCGCGCTCGAGCTCGTGGACGGCACGTCGATCGTCGAGTGGTGCAGCGATCACCGCGCAACGGTCGCCGAGCGCGTCGGCATCGCGCTCCAGGTCTGCGACGCCGTGCAGTACGCGCACGGACGGCTGGTCGTCCACCGGGACCTCAAGCCCTCGAACATCCTGGTCGATGCCGAGGGCCACGCCAAGCTGCTCGATTTCGGCATCGCGAAGATCCTCTCTGCCGAGGACGACACGGGGCCCGGCCGCACGGAGCGGACGGCGCTGCGCGCTCTCACGCCCCAGTACGCGGCACCCGAGCTGATCACCGGCGGCGCGGTCACGGCGGCGACCGACGTCTATTCGCTCGGGGTCGTTCTCTACGAGCTCCTGGCGGGGGTCCGCCCGCACGGGGGAGGTGATCTCGGCGCACACGAGCTCGAGCGGCGGGTGGTGGAGAACACGCCGGCCCGCCCGAGCGCGGCTGCCCGGGACGACGGAACCCGGCCGGAGGGGCGGCACCTGCGGCGACGCCTGCGCGGCGACCTCGACCGGATCCTCCTGCGCGCGCTGGCCAAGGAACCCGAGCGCCGCTACCAGTCGGTGGAAGGGCTGGCCGAGGACCTGCGCCGCCATCTCGCCGGCCTGCCGGTCCGCGCCCGCGGCGACGCGCTGGGCTACCGCGCGGCCAAGTTCGTCCGGCGCCATGGCGTTGCCGTCGCCGCGGCTGCCGCGCTGCTCCTGGCTCTCGTGGTCGGCCTGGCCTCCACCCTCTGGCAGGCCGACCGCGCCCGGCGCGCGGCGCGTCTGGCCGAGGACGAGGCGGGACGGTCGGCGGCGTCGCTGCGGTTCCTCGCCGACCTGTTCGCGGTCTCCGATCCGGCGCAGTCGAAAGGCCGTGTCTACACGGACGAGGATCTGCTGCAGATCGCGGTGGCGCGCGTGGATCACGATCTCGCCGGCCAGCCGGAGCTGCAGGCGCCGCTCTTCCGCCAGCTGGCGGCGATCTTCATGGCCCGCGGCGAGAACGTGCGCGGGGTCGAAGCCGCACAGCGCGCGCTCGCCGTCGAGCGCCGCCGATCCGGACCGTCTTCACTCGAGACCGCCCGCGACCGCCGGCTGCTCGGCAACCTGAAGGACCTCGCGGGCGAGCGTCCGGAGGTGTCGCGGGCGCTGCTGCGTAGCGCGCTTGCCACTTTCGAGAACGCGGGACTGGGGCGCAGCCAGGACTCCGTCGACACCCTGACCGGGCTGGAGCAGGTCGAGTCCGGCCTCGGACACCGCCACGCGATGGCCCGCCTCGGCGCCCGTGCGGTGGCGCTGACCTCGCAGCTCCACGGTCCCGAGAGCATCGAGTACGCCTCGGCCTGCGGGGTCCTGGGAGGCATGATGGTGGGCAGCGGATTCAACCGCGAGGCCCGGAGCTACCTCGAGACCGCGGCGCGCATCGAGCGCCGGCTCCTCGGCCTCGAGAATCCCGAGACGTTGATCACTCTCACCAACCTGGCGATCCTGGAGGGCAACGTCGGCGACGACGGGCGCTCGCGCGAGATCCTGCGCGAGATCCTGCCGGTGGCCAAGCGCGTCCTCGGACCGGAGCGCCAGGACTACCTGGTCGATCTGCGGCTGTGGGCGCGCCTCGAGGAGCGCGCGGGGGAGTTCGCCGAGGCGAAGTCAGCGATCGAGTCGGTGCTCGAGGCGATGCGCAAGCGCGGCCGGCAGGGGACCGCCAATTACGCCTACGCACTCAACCAGCTCGCCACGCCCGTGCTGGTCTCGTCCGGGGACGCGGCGGGCGCCGAAGCCCGCCTGCGCGAGGCTGCGGCAGTCTTCCGCAAGGCCGAGGGCTCCGACAACGCCTGGATACTGAGCAACCTCGCCGGCGTCCTGATCGACCGCGGGAAGCGGGCCGAGGCCCACCAGCTGCTGCTCGCCGCGGACCGGATCGACGCGGCCAACGGCGGCCGGGAGAGCCTGTTCCACGTCGAGACGCTGCACGGCCTCGGTCGCCTGGCGCTCGCAGCCGGAGACCGGACGACGGCGCGGAGCGATTTCGAAGGGGAGCTCGGGATCCTGCGCCGGCAGACGCCGGAAGGCTCGCGGCTGACCGCCCGGGCGCTGGACAGCCTGCTGTCCAGCCTCGAAGTCGCCGATCGCGACCGCCGCTGCCGGGAGCTCGCCGGCGAGGCGATGGCGATCGACGCCCGGATCCTCGCCCCGACCCACCCCGAGCGGCTCGCGGTCGAGGGTCTCCTCGCCTCCTGCCCGGCCAGCGGGCCGCCGACACCCGCGCCCCCGGGCGCCGCCGCCCGGTAGCGCCCTCGCCGGCCGCCCGTCGCCGCGCCAGCCGAGCGGACCGACCACGGTCCGGATCGGAGCCGGATTCTCGATCACAGAAGCGAGCACCTCTCCGGCGGCCCTCGGCCGCGGTGAGGGGGACAGATCGAGGAGGGTGGGAGCGATGCGCAGGTCGATCCTCGGACTCGTGACCGGATTCGTCGTCCACCAATTCGGGCGGGATCACCATCCCCGCGGCACCGAACACGACGGTCCCTCGGATCCCTGCCTGTCGGTGATCGCCGGCGACGACCTCTCGGGTGTCGTGAGCAGCGCAGAGGTCGCGCTCGACGGTCTGGCGCACACCTGTCCGGACGACATCGACGCCGTGCCGGTGGCGCCGGACGTCACCCAGGTCCTGCTGATTTCGGATGTGTGCGGCTCGGGAAACCTCACGGACTCGCACTTCACCTTCAGCGACTCGGCGGCGTCGACTCTCCCGGACAGCGGTCGGTGCCCGGACGGGGCCTATCGGCCGACCGATCTCGAGACCGGCGACACGCTCCGCTGGTCCTCGGAAGCGCTTTGAGCCGCGAGTCCTCACCGGACCACAGAGGAGAGATGAAATGGACCGAAAGCACGTGCCGCACGTCCCCACGATCACCCTCGCCCTGGCGATGGCCGTCCTCGCGAGCTCCGCAGCCCGGGGGTCCGACGGCCAGCTCGACACCACGTTCGGCGCCGTCCGGATCGCCTGGGACTACGGCGGCAGCCACAACGACCGGGTCTCCGACGTGGTAGCCGACGACTCGACGGACAGCCTCTACCTGGTCGGCTACCTGGCGTCGGAGACCACGGACGACGACTGGGGCGTGGTGCGGATCGACGCCCAGGGGAACCAGGTGCGCAGGCGCCTCTTCTTCGACCGCGGAGGCACCAACGACGATTTCGCCACCGCCGCCTACCTCGACGGCAACGGTCACCTGCTCGTCGCGGGCTGGGTGACGACCTCCGACACCACGGCGGACGACGTTCTCTGTCGTCTCGCAGCGGATACTCTCCAGCCGGATTCGACCTTCGGCACCGGCGGCTGCGCGTCGATCGTCACGGGCGGCTTCTTCCAGGTGGTCGCGGTCGCTCCCGCGGGCGACGGCGGCCACCTGGTCGCGGGGACCTTCCAGTTCCAGGGCAACTACGACTTCAGCGTGATCAAGTTCACCGCCAACGGGCAGCTCGACACCTCGTTCGGTGACGGCGGGCACAAGACCGTGCCCTGGGACCTCGTGCCCGGCGGCGCGGACATCCTTTACGCGATGGCTGTCGACCGCAACGGCGGGATTCTCCTCGCCGGGGAGGCGCAGCACCCGAGCTACGGCGGCGTCTTGGCGATCGCCAAGCTGACCCCGGGCGGACAGCTCGACCCGGCTTTCGGCACCGGGGGGAAGGTCTCCCTCTCGAGCAGCTACCCCGTCGCAGCGACGGCGATCACCGTCGAGCCGGCGAGCGGAACGAACTTCCTGGTCGCGGCCAGGGAGGAGCACGTCGACTTCTCGACCCAGGTATTCCTCATCCGGTTCGACGGCTCCGGAGGCCAGATCGTCTTTCAGGGCTCGGGGGACTCGCAGGCCGAGGTCACCTGGAACCAGGGAGCGGGCAACTACGTACCCCGCATCCTGGTACAGAGCGACGGGAAGATGGTCGTTGCGGGCGACACCGCGAGCGGGCTCTTCTACGAGATTACCCGGTTGAACCCGGACGGCACTCCGGACCCGAACTTCGGCGCCAACGGCACCCGGAGCTACGAGCCCCTGCACAACGCCAACCCGAGCGGCGCCGGGGTTGCGGCGGCAACGCTCTCGGGAGGACGTGTGGTCGTGGCCGGCGACGTCTTCGAGCCCGACTTGAACTGGCTCGTCATCCGCCTCACCAACGGCCTGATCTTCCGCGACGGCTTCGAGAGCGACGACACCCGCCTCTGGTCCGCCTTCTAGACCCGCCGCCGGGACGGGATGGACGGGCACGCGGGAGCGATCTACCATTCCACTCATGTCGATCGGTAATGGGTGGAAGCGTACCCGTGTCGGAATCGGGAGCCGGCTGACAGCCATGCTCTTCGCGATCTTCGTCCTGCTCGGCGGCTCCTCAGGCTCCGCCGCGGAGACCGGCGGTCTCGAGGTGCTGGCGCCGGTGGCGTTGCCGGGAGTCGCGGGAACGGTCGGCCTGGACGACTTGCAGTTCGACGCCGGGCTCGGCCGGGTGCTGGTGCCGGCGGGGGCGTCGGGGAACCTCGATCTCGTCGACCCCGCCACCGGCGAGGTCACGGCCGTGCCGGTCGCCGGCGCGGACGGATCGGCGGCCGGGGCCCGCGTCGCCTCCGCGGCCGTCGGTGGCGGCTTCCTGTTCACCGCCGACCGGGCCGGACACCGGCTGCTCGCGCTCGACCCGGGCAGCCACCGGCTCGTGACCTCGGCGCCGTTGGCGGGCGGACCCGATTACGTCCGCTTCGTCGCGTCGCGAAACGAAGTCTGGGTCACCGAGCCGCGGGAGGAGGCGATCGAGATCTTCGCGCTCGAGGAGGGCTCCCCGGCGGCGCTCCGCGTGATCGCGCAGGTCGCCGTGCCCGGCGGCCCCGAAGCGCTGGCGATCGATCCCGAGCGGGGGCGCGCCTACAGCAACCTCTGGAAAGAGCAGACGGTCGCGGTGGACCTCGCGGCGCGCTCGGTCGTCGCGCGCTGGAGCTCCGGCTGCGCGGAGCCGCGGGGCCTCGCGCTCGACGCGCCGCGCAGACTGCTCCTCGTGGGCTGCAAGGACGGCACCGTGACGTCGCTCGACGTCGGCCGGGACGGCAAGCTCCTGGCGACCCTGAAGCCGGGCGACGGCACCGACATCGTCGCCTTCGATCCCGGCCGCCGGCACCTCTACGTGCCGGGAGGGCGCAGCGCGACGTTGGCGGTGGTCGGGGTCGGGGAGTCCGGCGGGCTCTCGCTCCTGGCCACCGCGCCCGCCGCGGAGCGCTCGCACTGCGTCACCACCGACGGCGACGGGCTCGTCTACGTCTGCGATCCGGAGCGAGGCCGCCTGCTCGTCTACCGCGATCGCCTGCCGCCCACGCGCTGATCCCGCCGGGCCGGCAGACCAAAGACCAAAGACTCTCCCGTAGGGGGAAGGGGGTGGGGCGAGCGTTGCGGCTGCCGGCAGCCGCGCGCGCCGGTTGAGCGCCCGTCTTTCCCTTCTATGGAAGCTTTCGTCTTTGGTTTCTGTCTTTCGTCTTGGTCTTGAACAGAAAGGTCTTCGTCTCTGTGGAGGGGTCGCGGCGCCGGCGCCCGCGCCCCCGCGCCGCCGGCAGGCTCGCGCGGCGGGCGGGCCAGCGTCCAGGGCCCTGAGAAGTGGGGTCTCGAGGTCTCCGGGACTCCGGACTCAGTGGCGCATCTCGGTCGGGCGTTCGCTGGGCGGGGGAGCGGGCTCGGCGGCAGCGGCGTCGGCGTCCGCGTCCGCGAAGTGGAGTCGGCCCTCGCGCAGGGTGGCGCCGCGCAGGGCGAGCGCCAGCACCTCGCCCAGCTCCTCGACGGCGTGGACGTCGATCACCGCGTGGCACTCCGAGGGCAGGTCCTCGAGGTCGGCGAGGTTCTCCTTGGGCAGGATGATGCGGGTGATCCCGGCGCGCACCGCGCCCAGGATCTTCTCCTTCAGCCCGCCGATCGGCAGCACGCGGCCGGCCAGCGTGATCTCGCCGGTCATCGCGACGTCGTTGCGCACCGGGCGGCCCGAGAGCGCCGAGACCACGGCGCTCGCGATCGTCACGCCCGCCGAGGGTCCGTCCTTGGGGATCGCGCCCGCGGGCACGTGGATGTGGAGATCGCGCCGGAAGGCTTCCGGGTCGATCCCGAGCTCTGCGGCGTGCGCCCGGGCGTAGCTCCACGCGGCACGCGCCGACTCCTTCATCACGTCGCCGAGCTGTCCGGTGAGCACCAGATCGCCTTTGCCGGTCATCGCCTGGGCTTCGACGAAGAGGATGTCGCCGCCGACCGGCGTGTAGAACATGCCGGTGGCGACCCCGACCTGGTCGTGGCGCGCGGCCCGCTCCGGGTGCACGCGCGGACGTCCCAGCAGCGTCCGCACGTCCTCCGCTCCGACCTCGACCTCCGCGGCCTCGTGGGCGGCGATGCGGCGGGCGACCTTGCGCGCCAGCTTGCCCAGCTCGCGCTCGAGCTGCCGGACCCCCGCCTCGCGGGTGTAGCCCGAGATCAGCTCGGTGAGCGCCTCGTCGTCCAGCGCCAGCTCTCCGGACGTCAGCCCGTTCTCCTCGAGCTGCCGCGGCAGCAGGTAGCGACGCGCGATCTCGCGCTTCTCGTTCTCGGTGTAGCCGGAGAACTCGACCACCTCCATGCGGTCGAGCAGGGGGGCCGGGATGTTCTGGAGGAAGTTGGCCGTGGCGATGAAGAGCACTTCCGAGAGGTCGAACGGAACCCCGAGGTAGTGGTCCACGAAGCTGTCGTTCTGCGCCGGGTCCAGGACCTCGAGCAGGGCGGACGAGGGGTCGCCCTGGAACGACACGCCGAGCTTGTCCACCTCGTCGAGCAGGAAGACGGGGTTGCGCGTCCCGGCCTGCTTCATCCCGGTGAGGATGCGTCCCGGCATGGCGCCGACGTAGGTGCGCCGGTGCCCGCGGATGTCCGCCTCGTCGCGGGCGCCGCCGAGCGAGATCCGCACGTACTCGCGTCCGGTCGCGCGCGCGATCGAGCGCGCGATCGAGGTCTTGCCCACGCCGGGAGGCCCGACGAAGAGCAGGATCGGCCCCTTGGCCCGCCCCTTCTCGCTGGCATCGGCGCCGGGGTCGACGCTTTCTTTCGCGCTCGTCGCCGGGCCCTGCGGCTGTTGCCGATCCGATTCCGTTCCAGGCTCCTCGGGCGTCTCGTCCGGCGCCGCCTCCAGCGGCTCGCCGGCACCCTCGCCCGACACCGCGTCCCGATCACTGGAAGCTTCTTCGTCCTTCTCTTCACCAGACGAGTCGCCGCGCTGCCGCAACTGGCGCACGGCGAGGAACTCGAGCACCCGGTCCTTGACGTCCTTCAGACCGTAGTGGTCCTCCTCGAGCACGCGTTCGGCCTCCTGGATGTCGAGCTTCTCCTCGCTGCGCGCGCTCCAGGGCAGCTCGGCGACGGTCTCGAGGAAGGTGCGGATGACCTGCGACTCCATCGACTCGCGGCCGATGCGCCGCAGGCGGCCGAGCTCGCGGTCGACCTCCTTGCGCGCCGTGGCCGGCAACCCGAGCGCGGCGATCTTCCCGGCCAGCTCGTCGAGGTCGTTGCCCTCGTCCTCCTCTCCCAGCTCCTTCTGGATGGCGCGCATCTGCTCGCGCAGGAACGCCTCCCGCTGGCGCCCGCCGATCTCCTCGCGGACCTTGCTCTGGATCTCCTCCTGGGCGTCGAGCACCGCGAGCTGCCGCTGGACGTGGACCAACGCCTTGCGCAACCGCTCCTCGACCGACAGCGTCTCGAGCAGCGCCTGGCGCTCGGCGGTCGGCAGCTCGGCGTACGCGGCGACGAGGTCGGCCAGGCGCCCGGGGTCCGCGGCGAGCGACAGCACCTCGCGGGCGATCTCCTCGGGCAGGCCCGCCTTCTTGGCCAGCTCGAGGGCGCGCTCCCGGGTCTCGCGCAGGAGGGCGACGAACGCCGCGTCGTCGGGGTCGCTCGGCGACTGGTCCTCGGCGGGCAGGGTCGTGGAGGCGAGATAGCCGCCCTTCTCGCCCACCCGCAGCGCGATGCCGCGTCGCTCGCCCTGCAGGACGAGCTGCATCCCCGAGAGCGTGCGGTGGACCTGTCCGACCCGGGCGATCGTGCCGACGGTATGGAGCCCTTCCGGGGTCACCTCGTCGACGTTCTGGCGCTGGGTGAGGACCAGGACCAGGGGTTCCGGGGCGCGCAGCGCAGCGTCGATCGCTTTCAGGGTTCCGGCGCGGCCGGCGCCGATCGGCATCGGCAGTCCGGGAAAGAGAACCGCGTCGCGCAGAGGCAGGACGGGGAGGCTGAGGTGTTCGGTCATCGCAGGTCTCGAGCTCCAAACCGGCGGCTGAACCGGGCCGGGAAGCGGACCGGTCGCCGACGTCGCCCCCCACAACCCGGGGAGCGGCGGAGAAATTCCGAAAACCTCAGCCTGAATTGCTCAGATCCCGCGGAAGAGCAGGAGCAGGCCCACGAAGCTGCCGATCACGACCACGGCGAGGCGCGCCCGGCGCGCGCCGATCCAGCGCCCGAAGTAGGCTCCGGTCCAACCCCCGACCACCGCCCCGCCCAGCACGCACAGGCCCGCCGGCCAGTCGACCGCGCCGCCGAAGACGAAGATCGCCGCCGCGACGCCGTTGATGCAGATGCCGAAGAAGTTCTTCAGCCCGTTCATGGCGTGGATGTCGGTCAGTCCGAGATAGCCCAGGACGACGAGCATCAGGATGCCGATGCCGGCCCCGAAGTAGCCGCCGTACAGGGCGACCCCGAACTGCGCCATCCAGGCGGTCGCGCGGCGCCGGTCGCCGGGGCCCCGGCGCGCCGAAGGTGCGGGCGGCGGGGCTGAGTCGGCTGCCGCTGCGGCTTCCGCCGGCTGCCGCGCCGCGCCGCGCCAGGTCTGGTACGCGAACAGGGCGGTGGCGAACAGCACCAGCCAGGGAGCGAGGCGGGCGAAGATCTTCTCGGGTGTCGCCAGCATCAGCAGGGAGCCCCCGGCGCCCCCGAGCAGACTGGGCAGGAAGAGGCTGCCGAGCCACTGCCGGTGCGTCGCGACCTCGCGCCGGTAGCCGGCCAGGCTGGCCGCGGCCCCCGGCAGCAGCGCCACCGTGGAGGTCGCGTTGGCGACCTTGGCCGTCTCGCCCAGGAGCAGGAGGGCCGGGAAGGTGAGGATCGTGCCGCCTCCGGCCAGCGCGTTCATCGCCCCCGCGCCGGCGCCCGAGGCGAGCAGCGCGAGCACGTCGAGGGGGCGCACCGGGCGACGCTATCATCGGCTCCGCGGGGCGTCCGGATGCGGACGCCGCCGACCGCCCCGGCGCCGACTCCGATGCCCCTCCTCGTCCACCAGACCGGTCCCTCCCGAGGCCAGCGCTTCTTCTTCGACCGCGACGCGCTGCTCGGCCGCGGGCCGCTGGCCGACCTCGAGCTCGACGACCCCGCGGCCTCCCGGCGGCACGCGCTGATCACCCTGCGCGACGGCCGCTGCTTCCTGTCCGACCTGGAGAGCGGCAACGGCACGTACCTGAACGGCCGTCGGCTCACCACGCCGGAGGCGCTCACGGACGGCGACCAGTTGCGCCTGGGATCGACCGTCTTCGAGTTCCACGAGCGCGGCGACCGGGGCCGCGACGAACGCTCGGTGTCGCGCGTATCGATCCTGGAGTCGGACCTCGAGGACCCCGGCAGCAAGTCGGTCATCCTCCCCTTGGCCGGCCTGCGCTCGCATGGCGCGACGCGGTTCGCCGAGGAGGTGTCCCGGGTCCAGAGGCGGCTGGACTTCTTCCACGAGGTGGGCCGGGCGCTGGCGCGCAATCTCGACGAGTCGTCCCTGCTCGCCGAGCTGTTGACCCGGGCGATGGCCGTGCTGCCGCAGGCCGACCGCGCCTTCATCGTCCGCTACGACCCGGAGACGAAGGAGTTCAAGCCGCTGGCGGCGCGCACGCGCGCCGGGGCGGAGCCGGACATCCAGGCCAGCCGCACGCTGCTCGAGGAGGTGGTCCGGAAGCGCGAGGCGCTGGTGTCGATCGACGCCGCCGGCGACTCGGATTTCGGCGCCGCCAAGTCGGTTCACCTGCTCAACCTGCGCGCCGTCGCCTGCGTGCCGCTGCTGGTCGAGGACCAGCTGCTCGGCGTCCTCCAGGTCGACAACGTCCAGCAGGGGGAGAGCTTCGGCGAGGCGGACCTCGACCTGCTGGCCGGCATCGCGGGACCGATCGCGCTGGCGTTGGAGCACGCGCGGTTGCACCGGGCCCTGCTCGAGCGCGAGCTGCTCGAGCACGACCTGGCCCTGGCGCGCCGGATCCAGCAGAGCTTCCTGCCGGAGCGCCCGCCGAGACCGGCGGGCTGGAAGGTCGCGGTGGAGTACTCGCCCGCGCAGGCGGTCGGCGGCGACCTCTACGACTTCGTCGACCTGGGCGAAGGCCGTCTGGCGGTGGCGATCGGCGACGTCTCGGGCAAAGGGGTCTCCGGGGCCCTGCTCATGGCCCGGCTGACCAGCGCATTGCGCGCGGCGGCGGCGCGCAACCCGCAGCCCGGACAGGTGGTCGAGGAGCTCAACGACCTGATCCGCAACGAGGGCGGCGACGGGATGTTCGTCACCCTGGCTTTCGGAGTCATCGATCTGGCCAGCGGCCGGGTCGAGATGGCGAACGCCGGGCATCTGCTGCCACTGGTGCGCCACCCGGACGGCCGCTGCGGCGAGATCCAGCTGCCCGCGGGAGCCGCGCTCGGCGTCCGCAGCCCGCTGGCGGCGCCCACGTACACCTGGACGCTGGTCCCGGGCGACCTGCTGGTGCTGACGACGGATGGCCTGACCGAAGCCGCGACCCCGGGCGGCGAGCGCTACGAGACCGAGCGCGTGATCGAGGTCCTGCGCCGCAGCGGCTCCGACCCCGCTACGGCGCTCGAGGCGTTGCTCAAGTCCGCGCGCGGCTTCGTCGCCGGGCGCGGCTTCGACGACGACCTCACCGTCGTCTGCATCGGGCGCGACGGCTGAGCTCTCCGGCGCGGCGGCCGGGTCAGCTCTTCTTGCCGGTGGGCGGGTCCTTCTTGCGCAGGAGCTCGGCCGCGTAGGCGGTTCTCTCGTGGTCCGCGGCCGCCAGCGGAGCGGGCCGCGGGTTCGCCGTCGTCTCGCGGCGCAGGATCTCGCCGGCGAGGTTCGAGACCCGGGCGACCCGGGCGTTGGACAGCAGCCAGGGGATCGCCTCCTTGCGGTCGGGCCGGATCGGGAAGAGCGGCACGAAGCCGGAGATCTCCAGCACCTTGAGGACGCTGTCGTTGAGGGCGCACAGCGCCAGGCGGCCGCCGTCGGCCTGGAGCCGCTTGCCGACCATGACGAAGATCCGCAGGCCGGCGCTGGCGACGTACTCGAGCTGGGCCAGGTCGAGCAGGATCTCGCGCTTGCCGCCGGCGACGAGCTTGAGCAGGGCCTTCTCGAATTCGGGCGCGGTGCGGGAGTCGAGCTGCCCGGAGAGCGCCACCACGGTGACGCCCTGCTGCTCCGCCGTCGAGTGCTCGAGCGGCATGGTGGGCTACCCCTCGTCGCCCAGGCGGAAGACGAGGTCCACCCGGCCGAAGCGCAGCGCGTCGCCGTCCTGGAGCTCGCGCTCGACGCCGGTGACGAGGCGCTCGCCGCCGACGTAGGTCCCGTTCGCGGTGCCGATCTCCTCGCGCAGGAAATAGTGGCCGTTGCGGGCCGCCAGACGGGCGTGGCGACGGGAGGTCGAACGCTGGGTGTCGAGCTCGGTCAGGTCGACGTCGGGCGCCATCTCGGTGACCGGATCGAAGCGGCCGACCGTGCTGTCGTGGTCGGCGACGAGCTGGAAGACGCGGCCCGTCTCGGCATGCAGCAGACGGCCCGGCGCCGCGCCCTCGACCGGGCGCGCCGCCGCTGCGGCCTCGACCTCGATGGCCTGCAACCGGGGCAGGTCGGCGCGCGACACTCCGCCCATCACCCGCTGCGCCAGGGCGCCCGCCCGCGCCTCGTCCTCCTCGTAGCGCCGCAGACGGTGCGACAGGCTGCGCAGCATCCGGATCGAGATCTCGGGGTTCTCGCGCAGGAGCTGGTCGAAGGTCGAGGCGTCGATGGGGAGCAGCTTGCAATCGGTCAGGGCGCGCGCGCTGGCCATGCGCGGGACGTCCTCGAGCAGGGACATCTCGCCGAAGAAGTCGCCCGGACCCAGCCTCGAGATCGGCTTGTCGGTGGCGCCGAACTGCTTGAGGATCTCGACCTCGCCGTCCTCGATGATGAACATTTCGCCGCCCTTGCGGCCCTCGCGGAAGATCTCCTGGCCGGCGGTGAAGGAGACCAGCAGGCGGGCCCGGGGGTCGTCGGAGGGTGTCGGTGAATTGACCATCGGACGCACGGATTGTAGATTCGATCTTCGGCCCAGTCTAGGCGATCTCTCGCGAGTCCCACCCTCCCGAGGTCATCCGGGCAACAGGGTTCCCGGAGTGTCGACTTCGATGGAAACGCAGCGCCGAACGGAAGGATCCAGGATGAGTCCTCAGCGCTCGACCGTCCGGCAGGACCCGCCGACGGATCCTTTCCTCTGCCCGGCGGCGGTGCGCCTGCGCGAGGCATCGGCCCGGAAGCTCGGCCCCGACCGGGCGATCGAGATCGTCGGCCATTCCCAGAAGATCTGCGACGTCCTGCGCAAGCTCGAGAAGGTCGCCGGCTACGAGGAGCCGGTCCTGATCCACGGCGAGAGCGGCGTCGGCAAGGAGTCGCTGGCCCAGGCCGTCCACCTGCTCAGCCCGCGCCGGTCGCGCCCCTTCGTCTCGGTCAACTGTCCGCAGTACCAGGAGGGGAACCTCACGGTCTCGGAGCTCTTCGGCCATCGCAAGGGAAGCTTCACGGGCGCGGTCTCGGACCGCAAGGGGTGTTTCGAGACCGCCGACGGCGGGGTGATCTTCCTCGACGAGATCGGCGACCTGAGCATGAACGCCCAGGTCATGCTGTTGCGCGCCATCGCCAACGGCGAGTACCAGCCGCTCGGGTCGGACATGATCCGCAAGGCCAACATCCGGATCGTCTCGGCCACCAACCGTTCGCTCAACCAGCTGGTTCTCGAGCAGCACTTCCGCAACGACCTGCTGTTCCGGCTGCGCTACTTCCTGATCGACCCGCCGCCCCTGCGCGAGCGGGGCGACGACTGGCGCCTGCTGCTCGAATTCAGCCTGGGTAAGCTCCATGCCCGGTACGGGATCGAGAAGCGCTTCACCGCCGACTCCCTCGCCCTGCTCGAGGGCTATCCGTGGCCGGGCAACGTGCGCGAGCTGCTGGGCATCGTGACCACGGGATACGCGCTCTCGGACGGCGACCAGATCCGGCCCCGCGACTTCGCGGACCGGGTCGAGCGGGACCTGCCGAGCCGCGAGAGCGACGTCGACCAGCTGTTCCGGCGCCTGCAGGGCGAAAGCGGCGACTTCTGGCACCTGGTCCACGAGCCCTTCATCGAGCGGGATCTGTCGCGCCGCGAGGTCCGGCGGCTGATCGCGCGCGGCCTGCGGGAGGCGCACGGCAACTACCGCCGGCTGCTCGAGCTCTGGAGGCTCCCGGCGGGGAGCTATCAGAAGTTCATGGATTTCCTGCGCCACCACCGACTCAAGCCGGAGGGTTTCCGGAGCGACGATTCGTGACCCCGATCCGGGCCGTCGTCTTCGACCTCTACGGCACTCTGATCCACCTTCGTGAAACGGCTTTCCAGAAGGGGATCGTGCGCTTGGTGCGCGCTCCCCGGCGGGAGTGGATCGAGTTCCTGCGCGACGTCCTCGTGGTCACCGCCTATCCGGATCGCGAGGCCTTCGTCGACGCCGTCCTCGAGCGCTTCCCGGCCGGCGAGCGCGAGGCCGCGCGCCGCCGGGCGCTCGAGCTCCTCGACCTCGAGCTCGCCTCGGCCGAGGTCGAGCCCAGCGCGCGGACGGTGCTCGGCTTCCTGCGCCGGCGCGGCTTCCGGCTGGGCCTGCTGACCAACTCGGGCAGCCCGTTCCGCGAGCCGTTCGAGCGCGCCGGACTGGCGGAGTGCTTCGACGCCGCGATCTTCTCGGCCGACCTGGGGCACAAGAAGCCGGCCGAGGCGGCCTACCGCGCTGTCCTCGCTGCCCTCGGAGTCGAGGCGGCCGAGGCCCTGATGGTCGGCGACTCGCTGGCCAACGACGTCACCGCGCCCGCGGCCCTGGGCATGCAGACCCTGCGCATCTCCGGCACCGGCCGCGCGGCGGAGACGCCCGGCTTCCCGGCGCTGGCTTGGCTGACCGGCCTCGAGGAAGGCCGGCTCGGGACCCTGCTCGAGCCCGGCCACCGGCTGTCTCTGGGAGAGCTCGAGGGCATCGTCGACCGCGTCGAGCTGCTGCCCGACGGTCAGCAGGGACGCTACAACCTGGTGGCGCGGGTGGAGGTCTCCTGGGACCGGGGCTTCACCGAGCGCGTCTTCGTCAAGCGCTTCCGCCACCCCGAGGCGATCCGGATCGAGGCGTTCGTGCGCCCGCTGCTCGGCGAGGTGGGCATCGACACCAACCGCGTCATGATTCTCGCGGGGCACGAGCCGCTCCTGGTGGCGCGCGAAGTCACCGGCGAGAAGCTGGACAACGGCACCCCCGACCCCGAGCTGGCCTTCGAGATCGGGCGCCACGGCGCTTCGGCATACCTGTTCGCCAACGCCGACCTCAGGCCGCGCAACGCCTTCCTCAAGCGACTCGGGGGCCGGCCGCTCCTGACCATGGTCGACTACGAGTACTCCTTGTTCGACCGCGCCCTCGACCTGTCCGATCTGCCCGAACGCTACGACCCGCGCGCCCTGGGCCGGCGGCCCGAAGCCGAGCTGCTCGCCCGCGGGACCCGGCGGGTGGTCACCCGGGCCACGATCCAGCGCACGCGGCGCGCCTTCTTCGACCACCGGGCGGTCGGCGATGCCGCGCTGGACGCCTTCCGTGCCGGTTGGACCGAAGTCCACCGGGCGGCGCAGGCGGCGGCGGGGCGGCTCGAGGAGCGTCTGCTCCGGCGTCTCGCCGAGGAGCCGCCGCTGATCGTGGGCACCGAAGCCTACCGACGGGCGTTCCTGCCCCTCGACGTGCGCGATCTGCTCGACCGGGTGGCGACCGACCCGGACACCGCCTGCGGCTTCTGCTTCTGAGCCGGCGGCCGGGCCGGAATCGGAGCGCTGACTCCACCGGATGGAGCGGCAGCTCCAATCCCGGCGCCCGGCGCGGATCGGCCGGAAGCCGGCAACCTACTTGGAACAAGGAGTTTGCACCGAATTGTCCGGGTTGGCACGGAGCGTGCCCTAGGGTACTCCCGCAAGCAAACCCGAGCCGGACCGCCGCGGAGGCGGTTCCCGGTCACGACGACAGGAGAAACGGCAATGAAGATGACCCGCGGTGAGATGCAGGACCTGCTCGAGAAGTTCGCGGCGACCAACCCGGAGTACCGGTCGGCGCTGCTGAAGGACCCGAAGTCCGTGGTGGAGAAGCAGTTCGCCATGTCGCTTCCCGACAACGTCAAGGTCAAGGCGGTCGAGGAGTCGGCCAACACGATCTACGTCGTGGTCCCGCACTCGGTCGCGGCCGGCGCCGAGCTGGACGACGCCGACCTGGAGAAGGTCGCCGGCGGTTCGACGGTCAAGGGCGACGCCCACTGCGACAACAGCCCGGGCGCGATGAACACCGTCGTCGAGATCAACGCCAGCCTGTTCTGATCGACCCCTCGAGACGACTCGCGTTTCCAAACCGGAGCATTCCGTCGATTCGTCGACGAAGCCACAGCAACGCAACGCCAACCGCAGCACGAAGAGGAGAGACGGCCATGAAGATGACCCGTGGTGAGATGCAGGACCTGCTCGAGAAGTTCGCGGCGACCAACCCCCAGTACCGTTCGGCCCTGATCAAGGATCCCCGCTCGGTGGTCGAGAAGCAGTTCAACATGTCGCTTCCCGACAACGTCAAGGTGAAGGCGGTCGAGGAGTCGGCGGACACGATCTACGTCGTGGTCCCGCACGCGGTCTCGGCGGGCGCCGAGCTGGACGACGCCGACCTCGAGAAGGTCGCCGGCGGTTCGACGGTCAAGGGCGACGCCCACTGCGACAACAGCCCGGGCGCGATGAACACCGTCGTCGAGATCAACGCCAGCCTGTTCTGATCTCGTTCCAATCGACCGGCGCCGGTTCCCACGCAGGGGCCGGCGCCGGTTTCTTCTTTTCTGCCGTCTGCCATCTTCGTCGCCGCGGGAGCCCATGGAGAGGACCGCTTCGTGATCGAATCGCCGGCCGTGGCCACGATCCCTTCGAGCGGCTCCCCGAGGCCCGTCGCGGGAGAAGTCGAGCCCCGGCTCCATCGTCTGGCCGCCGGGGCGGAACGGCTCTGGGAGCGCCTCGCCCGGGCTCCGGCCGAGCCGGATCCCGGCGTCGACGCCGACCCCGCGCTCGAAGCCTGGGCGCGGGCGTTCGCCCGCGGCGACCGGGAGGCGCTGGCCCGGAGACTGTCCTGGGACGGTCTGAGCCCGGCGACGGCGGCCACGGCGCTCGCCGCGGAGCCTCCGGTCGCGGACCCGCCCGGGTGGCTGGCCGAGCTCGTCGGCTGGGGCGTCCTGGGCGCCGACCTGCGCCGGCGCAAGCCGCCGGTCGAGATCGCGGAGCTGCCTTTCGGCGAGCTCTGGGCGCCCTGGCTCGAGGCCGCCGACGCGAACTTGGCGGCCCGCGCGGACGTCGCGGCGATCCCTGCGGACTCGCGCGCGCGGCTCTTGCGCGGTCTCGCCGAGGAGCTCGCGCGCTGCTCCGCCCTGGCGGCTCACGAGGCGTTTCAGGCCACGCGCGCCGCGCAACCCGCGCCGGGGGCCTACCGCCGCTTCGTCCTCGACCAGCTCGAGCGCGGGCTCACGCCGCTCTACGACCAGTTCCCGGTCCTGCTGCGCCAGACCCACCGCCTGGTCGCGACCTGGTGCGACACGCTGGCCGAGCTGCTGGCGCGCCTCGCCGAGGACCGTGAGGCGCTGAGCGCGCACTTCGGCGGCGGCCGGCCCCTGGGCGGGCTGCAGCGCCTCGATCGGCTGACTTCCGACCGCCACGCGGGGGGACGGGGGGTCTTCCTGCTGGGCTTCGACTCCGGTGTCGAGGTCGTCTACAAGCCGCGCGACCTGACGGTCGAGGCGGCGCTCGCGGGTGTCTGCCGCCGACTCGCGGCGAGCGGGCTGGTGGACGCACCGGCTGCCCTGGAGGTCCTGACGCGACCGACCCACGGGTGGATGGAGCGAGCGCTCCATGCCGACCTCGAGAACGCCGCCGAGGCGTCCCGCTACCTGCGCCGTGCCGGCGCCCTGGTCGCCGTCGCCGAGCTGCTGGGAGGCCAGGACCTCCATGCCGAGAACGTCGTCGCCACCGCCCGGGGTCCGGTGGTGGTGGACGCCGAGATGCTCCTGCAGCCGGAACGCGCCGGCGCGGATCCGGGGCGGGACGCCAGCTTCGCGGCAGGCCTGCTGCCGCGTCCGGGTGCGCGGGACCGTGAGGCCGACTGGGCCGGGCTCGTCCCCGTTGCGCCGCGCCGGCTCGCCGGGGCGGCGCGCGTCTGGCGCGACGCCGGAACCGATGCGATCACGCCGGTCGCCGAGCCGGCCCGCGCGCTCCCGCTCGTCAACGCACCCGTGCTCGGCGGGGTGCCGGTGGCCCCCTGGACCGACCCGGGCGCCCTGCTGGAGGGCTATGCGGACGCCTGGCGCGCGATCGCCGCCGAGCGCGCGGCTCTGCTCGCGCCGGAGGGGCCTCTGGCAGCCGCCTCCCGCGCGCGGGTGCGGCTCCTGTTCCGGCCCTCCCAGGACTACGCCACCGTGCTCGACCTGCTCGGTCGGCCGCGCTACCAGCGCGACGCGAAAGCGGCGGGGCTGTTGCTCGAAGGGCTGTTGCGCCCGTTCGCCGAGCACCGGGAGCGCCCCTTGCTCTGGCCCCTGGTGGCGGCCGAGCGGGAAGGCCTCGAGGATCTCGACCTGCCCCGCTTCGAGGTCGGCGCCGACGCCGTCGAAGTGGGGCCGCCGGCGGCACCGATCGCCGGCCTGCTGCGCCGCTCCGGTCTGGAGGCGGTGCGCGACCGGCTCGCACGGCTGGACGAGGCCGGGATCGCCCGCCGGCGGCGCGAGATCGCCGAGGCGCTCGAGCCCGCGGCGGCGACCGCCGAGGAGGTCCTCCCGGAGCCGGGCTCCGCACCGGCGCTCCCGACCGATCTCGCCGCGGTGGCCGCGGCGCTCGCCGACCGGCTCGCCGCGCTCTGCGCGGCCGAGCCGCGGGTCGACCCGGCGCTCGCCCCCGCGGACCGACTGGAGGCGCTGGCTCTCTACGACGGCCGGCTGGGCGTCCTCGCAGCGCTCGCCGAGGCGGACCGGCTGGACGGGAAGCACCGGGCCGTGGGGAGGTTCGGAGCGCTGCTCGACGACCTCGCAGCGCTGGTCTCCGATCTCGACCGGGAAGCGGGGCTCGACCTGCCGGTGGGAGCACTCAACGGTCTCGGCTCCCTGGTCTGGACCCTGGTCGCGCTCGCCGAAGGGTCGCCGCTTCGGGACGGGCTGCTGGCGGCCGCGTCGAGCGTGGCCCGGCGGATGACCCCTGAGCGCCTGGCGGCCGACCGGCGGCTCGACCTCGAGGGCGGTGATGCCGGATCCATTCTCGCCCTGATCGCAGTGGCCGAGGCGACGGGCGAGCCGCGCTTCCTCGCCGCCGCGCGGGTGGCCGGCGAGCGGCTGCTGGAGGTCGCCGGGCCGGCGGGCTCGGATGACGCGGGGGCCTGGCGCGGCGTCTCGGGTCCGGCGCTCGCGGGCTTCGCTCACGGTGCCTCGGGCATCGCCCGGGCGCTGGAAGCGCTGGCCCGGGCGACGGGCGAGGAGCGATTCCTGACGGCGGCGCGGGCGGGCCTCGAGTGGGAGCGGCGACTCTTCGACCCGGAGCGCGGCAACTGGCCGGTGCGGGTCGCCGACCCGCGCCTCGGGGAGACGCGGACGACTTGGATGGTGGCCTGGTGCCACGGCGCTCCGGGCGTCGCGCTGGCGCGCGCTATGGCGCCGGAGGCAGCCTCCCCCCTGGGCGCGGAGGAGCTCGAGGTCGCGGTGAGGACCACGATCCGCTCGGGCGCCGCCAGCCACGACCACCTCTGCTGCGGCACGGCCGGTCGGATCGCCGTGCTCGACAGCCTCGGCCGCCAGGCCGGCCGGGGCGACTGGACGACGGTGGCGCGCGACCTGGCGGCGGGTGTGGCGGCGCGCGCCGGAGGCGCGGACGTGCGACACTGGCGCCTGCCTGCCGGCTCGAGAACGGCGCGACGGGGCCTCTTCCGGGGCGCCGCCGGAATCCTCTGGACCCTCGCCCGGGTCGGCGGCGACGCCGCCGGTCCCGATCTCGTCCGGCTCGAAACCCCGCAGGAGACGGCGGTCCGCCGCCGGGAGAGCGCATGAACGCCCGAGTCGACATCGTCCCCCTGGAAGCCTCGGCGAGTCCCGGGCTGGAGAAGATGACGTTTCCGATCTACCGACCGCTGCTCGCGCTCGAACCGGCCTCGCGCCACCCCGAGCAGGGCGACGAGCGCCGCATCCAGCCCGTCGGCTGCGTCGCCGTCGCCGCGGACCGGCCGGTGGGCCTCGTCGTCGGGGAGGTGCCGCTGGCGGGAGATTCGGCTCCGGAGATGCTCTCGCTCTTCGTCGATCCCGAGTGGCGCGGCCGCGGGATCGCGACCGCCCTGGTCGCGGCGCTGGAGACGGTGGTCGCCAAGCGGGGTTTCGACGGGATCGCGACGGTCTACAGCACCGGCAAGCCGTCGATCCCCGCGTTCGAGCGGGTGCTCTGGAAGCGCGCCTGGAGGGCGCCGGAGCACCGGACCCTGGCGGTGCGCTTCGCGCCCGCCGCCGCGCTCGCGTCGAATCTGTTCGACGAGCGCCGGATGGCCGCCTTGACCCAGGGACTGGAGCTGTTCCCGTGGCGTGACCTGGGCTCGGAGGAGAAGGCCCGGATCCGGGCCGGCAACGAGCAGGCCCCCTGGATCACCCCGGCGCTGGCCTTCTGGCGCTTCGAGGGCGCGGGCTTCGACCCCGATTCGAGCGTCGGCGCCCGCTTCCGCGGCGAGGTCGTCGGTTGGGTGATCAACCATCGGGTCTCGCCCGAGGTCGTGCGCTTCACCTGCAGCTTCATGCGCAAGGACATCAGCCGGCGCGGCCGGATCGTCCCGCTCTACGGCGAGTCGCTGCGCCGGCTGGTGGCGGCCGGCGTCCGGCAGTGCACCTTCGTGACTCCCATGAGCTACCCCAATATGCTGGGATTCATCCGCCGCTGGCTCGTGCCCGTCGCGGACTCGCTAGCCGAGACGCGGGGCTCGGTCAAGAGGCTGTCCACCGAGGACGGATCCGACGCCGCCCCTTGACCGGTACCAGATGCGAACGTACGCTTCGCCGAAGTCGTCCGCCAACATGCGGGAGCTGAACCCGCCGGGAGGGATCCCATGAGACGCCGAACCGTGCATCTTCTAGCCCGTGCGTCCGTCGTACTGCTCGCGATGGCGAGCGTCGCGGCCGCCGCCCCCGCCGGGAAGAAAGCCCCTCCGGCCGGCGCCGAGCCGCCGATGACCTACGAGGCGCCCAAGTTCGCCTACGGCGACGGGCAGATCGGCCTGGCCGAGGCGCTCCGGCTGACCCTGGCGCACGACCCGAACCTGCTGCTCCAGCGCGAGGACGTGCGCTTCCAGCAGGGCCTGCTCGAGGAGATCTCGGGCGCTTTCGACTGGGTCCTCTCGGCCCAGCTCTCCTGGGATCACCGGGAGCAGGAGCTGCGCAACTCGGTGATCCAGGCCCAGAAGGACCAGCGCGATCAGCTCTCGGTCCAGAACCAGTTCTACTGCTCGCAGGTCCCGGTCCAGGACGCCAAGATCACCAAGCTCGAGCAGGCGCTGGCCGGGCAGCCGATCGTCCCGGCGGACTTCGACCAGAACACCGACGCCTTCTTCCAGGCGCAGCTGCAGTACTACCAGCAGCTGCTCCAGAACGCCCAGTCCCAGCAGGAGCGCGACGCCATCCTGAGCTCGCGCACCGTGCTGCTCAACCGCGAGCTGATCACCGCCCGGGAGACCCGCAAGTCGTTCAATCAGACCTGCCTCGACACCGGCGACGCGCTCGCCAAGCTGGGCAAGATCCCCGAGTTCGAGGTCTTCGACAGCGGCAAGGTCGACCTGCGACTGCAGAAGCTCTTCCGCTCCGGCATCGGGTTCTCTCCGTTCGTCACCGGCGACTACAGTCACACCCAGTTCAAGGGCAAGAAGAACGGCTACTTCGTCGACCGCCTCGACGCCGACGGCAATCCCGTGTTCACCGAGTTCGGCACCAAGCTGCAGCGCTTCGTGGACTTCGGCGGCAAGAACATCGAGGACCTCTACCAGGTCGACGTCGGCTTCGACATCAACATCCCGCTGCTGCGCGGCCGCGGAGTGAGCTCCACGGGCGCGCCCGAGAAGTCGGCCTCGGTCGACCTCGAGGCGAGCGAGCTGGCCCTGCGCCACGCCGCGACGATCTCGGCGCTCAACACCGTCGGCGCGTACTGGCAGCTGCTCGCGGCCCAGCAGCGGGTGGTCATCCTGCAGCGCTCGGTCGACCTCGAGACCCGGCTGCTCGACCTCACCGACCAGTTGATCGCCGGCGACGTCCTGCCGCGGGTCGAACGCGCCCGCTCGCAGGCCGGACAGGCCAGCTCGCGCGCGCAGCTCGAAGGCGCCAAGCGCGACCTGGTCAGCGCCCGGCTGGCGCTGGCCACTTCGATGGGCGTCGACGTCGAGAGCGAGTCCAACGCCCCGCTCGCCGAAGGACCGTTCCCGACCGCGCCCGAGATCGACGCGATCACGGCGATCGACCCGGCGGCGCTGGCCCAGGAGTCCGTGGGTCGGCGCGCGGACAGCCAGTCCGCGCACCGGCTGGTCGAATCGGGACGGATCCTGGCGGAGGCGGCGCGGCTCGACCTGCGCAACCAGCTCGACGTCGGCCTGAGCCTCTCGGCCGACGCCCTGGGCGAGACGACTCTGGCCAACGCGGTCGACCGCTGGACCGGGCCGTCCGGCACGATCCAGGTCCAGTTCGCCAAGGAGATCGGCAACCGGACCTTCAAGGGGCGCCTCGGCCAGCGCGACGCGTTGGTGCGCCAGCGCGACATCACCGCCGGCGACCTGGACCGGACGATCCGCATCGGCGTCGTGCAGAACCTGCGGGCGTTGCAGGACGCGGTGGCCCGGCTCCAGCAGGCCGAGGCCGCGGCGGGCTTCTTCCAGCAGACGATCGACGCCGAGCTCGAGAAGCTCAAGGCCGGCGCCTCGACCCTGATCGACGCCATCCTCACCGAGCAGCAGCAGACCAGCGCGGACCTCGCCGTCCTGTCCGCGCGACAGGAGGTCGCGACCCTGCTCGCCCAGCTGCGCTTCGAAACGGGGACCCTGGTCGAGCCGGAGGGCACCGGCGGCGGCACCCTCTCGGTGGAGACCTTGACCACCCTGCCCAACGCCGGGGCGGCTCCGGTCGGAGGCCGTCCGTGAGAGCACGCTTCCTGATCGCGGCCGCGGCCGCGGTTGTCGTTCTGGCCCCGATGGCGACGGTCCGGGCGGCCGCCGCGACGGCCGCGCCCGAGACGACCGCGGGCGACGAAGCCGCGGCGCTGCCTCCCGGGGTCCCGATGACTCTCGACCAGGCGATCGCCACGGCCTTCGCCCACGACCCGAAGCTCGCCACCGCCGCAGCGCAGGTGAGCGGGCAGGGCGGCTCCCTGCTCCAGGCCCAGGGTCTCTTCTCCCGTGTCTTCGACGTGCGATCGAGCTTCGACTACCGCGCCAGCGAGCTGGTGGGCGGGCGGCTGCAGAACGAGAAGGACCGGCGCCTGCGGCTCGAGATCCCGCCACCGATCTTCGAAGACGTCGCCCAGAAGCTGGTCGACCGGCTGCCGGTCGCCTTCGGCGACCAGAACCCGGGGAGTCTCCTGTTCCCGGACTGCACCCAGGCGACCTCCTACTTCATCCTGCGCGACGAGCAGACCAACGACATCCAGAGCGTCCTCTGCTTCGACTCCGACGGCAATCTGCTCGGCATCCTCGGGCGCGGCGCCACCGGCGAGGAGCTCAACGCCCTCAACTTGTCCGGACTTTTCGACGATCTCTCCGGGATCGACCAGCGCCTCGACGACTTCGTCCACGCCCAGCTCGGCCTGGCCGCCGACGAGATGCGCACGATCGCGATCGCGTTGCGTCAGGCCGCCGAGGCTCTGCGACTGCAGCGGACCCGGCTCGGCGCGCTTCCGGTCGACCTCCAGACCCTGCGCTTCGACTTCGCGGTCGACCTCCAGCACAAGTTCAGATCCGGCGCGAGCCTGGTCTCGACCGCGGACTTCGCCAGCTCCGAGGACAATTATCTGGGCAAGACCCTGCTGCCGCCCTACGGCGACTCGTTCGTCCCCAACAACTTCCTGGCCACCTTCGGCGTCTCGCTCGACCTCCCGCTGGGGCGGGGAGGCGGCCGGGCGTCGGCGCAGGCGCCGCTGCTGGCGGCCGAGCGCAACCTCGCGGCCGCGCGGCTGCTGTTCCGCCACACCGCGGCCCAGCGCGCCCTGGCCGCGGCCCAGGCGTACTGGGACGTGGCGGCCTCGGAGCGACGCCTGGCGATCCTCCGGGATTCGCAGGCGATCCAGAAGCACCTGCTCGAGGCGGGCGAGGAGCTGGTCCAGGCCGACGCGATCCCGTCGGTCGACCTCCTGCGCAACAAGGCGCAGCTCGCGCAGGTCAACGGGCAGGTCGACGCCGCCCGCCAGGCGCTGGCCGTTGCGCGGCTGGCGCTGGTGCGCACGCTCGGGCTGGCCGACGCTTCGCTCGCGCAAGCGCCGCAGGCGGCGCAGGGCCTCGAGGAGTGGGTGGCGGCCGACCCGATCGCCGGAGCGCAGCCCGCCGACCTGATCGCCCGTGCCGTCGGCGCGCGCGAGGACCTCAAGGCGTCCGGGTCGCTCGTAGCGGCCAACTCCGCGCTGCTGGCCGGCGCCAAGAAGGACCTCAAGCCGCAGGTCGATCTCACCTTCAACCTCTCGTACAACGCTTTCTACGAGACCTTCTTCCACCGCTTCTACGAGCCCGAGGGTTGGGCGCGCGCCCTGAACGACAAGTTCGCGGGTCCGAGCTACGGAGTGGCGCTGAAATTCCAGTTGCCGATCGGCAACCACCAGGCCGAGGGCCGCCTGTTGCAGGCCGAGGCCAACGACGCCAAGAGCCGGATCTCCGAGGCGGACCTGAAGCGGTCGATCCGCTTGCGCGTCTCCGAGCTGGCCGAGACCGTCGCCCGCGCGCGGGTGGAGCTCGACGCCCAACGCGAAGCGCTGGCGGCGATCGTGGAGACCCAGCAGGGCGCCATCGAGCGCTACAAGGCGGGCGACCTGTCGGTGATCGACACCCTGCTCACCGAGCAGCAGCGCACCGGGGCCGAGCTCCAGGTCGTCGACGCCGAGCGGCGGTACCTGTCTCTCGTTGCGCAGTTGCGATTCGAGACCGGGTCGCTGGTCGACCTGCCCGAGGGCGAGAACGGATCGCTCGAGGGCGGGCGGCTGCGGCCGCTGGGCGAACCGGTGCTCTGAAGCGCCGGAGAAGCTCGGGCGAGCCGAGAAGGAGAAAGGCAACGAGATGCAGGGTCCGGAACAACTGCTGCGCAAGGCATCGCTCGAGCGGCTCTCCTCCCCCGAGCAGTTGGACATGATGATGCGCGTCACGTCGCCCATGGGCTGGGTGGCGCTGACCGCGGTCGGGGTCCTGCTCCTGTGCGGGATCGTCTGGAGCATGATCTTCGACCTCTCGGTCAAGGTCGACGGCAAGGGCTACATGCTGCGCGGCGAGAGCGTGCGCGAGGTGCAGGTGCTCTCGGGCGGCTCGATCCTCTCGGTCGAGGTCCAGACCGGACAGATCATCGAGCCGGGGACCGTCGTCGCGCACGTCTCGTTGCCCGATCTCGAGAACCGCCTCGCCACCGCCAAGCTCCTGCTCGAGGACATGGAGAGCCAGACCCAGTCGGCGAGCTCGGACATCGCCTCGATCCAGTCCGGCCTGCGCGCCCAGCTCGGGCGGCTCCAGGAGGAGCGGCGCAAGAAGGCCGACCTCGTTCAGCGCGGCCTGCTCACCTCCTCGTCCCTCTCGGCGCTCGACCAACAGATCACCGGCATCCAGTCGAGCCTGCTGCAGAGCCAGGTCAGCCGGGGCGACCGGGGCTTCTCGGTCGAGGGCAAGCGGCTCGAGGTCAAGGAGCTCGAGGCCAAGCTCGCCAACGACTCGGTGGTGCGCAGCCCCTTCGGCGGCCGCGTGGTCGCGATCCGGGCCGGAGTCGGCCAGCAGGTGCGCCCCGGCGATCCGCTGGTCAACCTGGAAGCGGAGAAGGAGCCGCTGCGCATCGTGGGGTTCATCCCGATCGCTTCGGGCAAGAAGATCCAGCCCGGCCAGGAGGTCCGGATCGCGCCCTCGTTCGTCAAGCCGGAGGACTACGGGTTCATGCTCGGCAAGGTCGTCTCCGTCTCCACGCTCCCGGCGACTCCCGAGGAGATTCGCCGCGTGGTGGCCAACGACCGACTGGCCAAGGAGTTCATCGACCTCAATCCCTTCGAGGTGATCATCGAGCCGATCCCGTCGCCCGACACCCCGAGCGGCTTCAAGTGGACCTCGTCGTCCGGACCGCCGCTCGAGGTCGGCAGCGGCACCGATTGCGCGGTCCAGGTGGTGGTCGAGAGGCGCAAGCCGATCTCCTTCGTGATCCCGACCGTGAAGCAGACGCTGGGGCTCTCCTGAGGCGATGAGCCCGCCGGATCCCCAGCCCGCCGTCGGCGGCGGCACGCCGAAGAAGCCGACTTCACCGCCCCGCAACAAGCGGAGGAAGGTCCCCACCGTCCTCCAGATGGAGGCGGTCGAGTGCGGCGCCGCGTCGCTGTGCATGATCCTCAGCTACTTCGGACGCATCGCCCCGCTCGAGGAGTGCCGCGCCGAGTGCGGCGTTTCGCGCGACGGCTCGAAGGCGAACAACGTCCTGAAGGCGGCGCGCAAGTACGGCCTCGAAGCCAAGGGCTACAAGTACGAGCTCGAGGACCTGTACGACCTCGACTACCCGGTGATCCTGTTCTGGAACGCGAACCACTTCCTGGTCCTCGAGGGCTTCAAGAAGGGCAAGGTCTACCTCAACGATCCGGGAAGGGGCCCCCGGGTCATCACGATGGACGAGCTCGACGCGTCGTTCTCCGGCGTCGTCCTGACCTTCAAGAAGGGACCCGACTTCAAGCCGGGCGGCGAGAAGCCCAGCATGGCGGCCGCGCTCCGCCGCCGGCTGGTGGGCTCCGAGATGGCGCTCGCCTTCGTCATGCTCTGCGGCCTCTTCCTCGTGGTTCCGGGGCTGGTCATCCCGACCTTCTCGCGCATCTTCGTCGACGAATTCCTGGTCGCCGGCCGGGCCTCCATCGTCAAGCCGCTGATCCTCGGAATGGCGATCACGATGGTGCTCCAAGGTTGCCTGACCTGGCTGCAGCAGTACTACCTGCTGCGCCTCGAGACCAAGCTGGCGCTGTCGACGTCGTCGAGCTTCTTCAACCACATCCTGCGGCTGCCCGTCGGCTATTTCGCGCAGCGGTTCGCGGGCGAGATCGGCTCCCGCGTCGCGATCAACGACAAGGTGGCGTCGGTGGTGACCGGGAAGCTCGCCACCACGGCGATCGACTGCTTCCTGGTGATCTTCTACGCCGCCTTGATGATGCGCTACTCGGTGCCGCTGACGCTCATCGTCATCTTCGTCGCCCTGCTCAACGTCGTGACGATCAAGGTGGTCGCCCGGGTCCGGATCGACGCCAGTCGACGTCTGATGGCCGACAAGGGCAAGCTCCAGGGCACCGCGATGAACGGCTTGAAGATGATCGAGACCCTCAAGGCGACGGGCGGCGAAGCCGAGTTCTTCTCGCGCTGGGCGGGCTACCAGGCCAAGAACCTGCGCGCCGAGCAGCACCTGCGCCAGATCGGCGACATGACCTCGGTCGTGCCGATGGTGGTCAATACGCTGGTCACCGCGTCGGTCCTGTTGTTCGGCGGCTTGAAGGTGATGGACGGAGCCCTGACGGTCGGCCTCCTCGTGGCCTACCAGGCGCTGACCGGCAGCTTCACCAAGCCGCTCAACTCGTTCGTCAACTTCGGCTCGACCCTGCAGGAGCTCGAGGCGGACATGAACCGCCTCGACGATGTCCTGCGCTATCCCCAGGATCCGCTCTACCTCCAGAAGGACGAGGGCGCCTCGTCGGACCGGCGCCTCAAGCTCTCGGGCAAGATCGAGCTGAAGGAGGTGACCTTCGGCTACAGCCCGCTCGAAAAGCCGCTGATCGAGAACTTCAACCTGTCGATCGAGCCGGGCCAGCGGGTGGCGCTGGTCGGGGGCTCGGGCTCGGGCAAGTCGACGGCGGCCAAGCTGATCTCGGGGCTCTACCGCCCGTGGAGCGGCGAGGTCCTGTTCGACGGCCAACCGCGCGAGCGGCTGCCCCGGCGGCTGCTGTCGAACTCGATCGGCATGGTCGACCAGGAGATCTTCCTGTTCGGCGGCGACATCCGCGAGAACATCACCATGTGGGACGCGACGATTCCGGCGGGCCGGGTCACCGAGGCGTGCCGGGACGCGGCGATCGCCGAGGTCATCGAGCAGCGGGAGGGCGGCTACGGCGGCGTCGTCGAGGAGGGCGGCGGCAACTTCAGCGGCGGCCAGCGCCAGCGCCTGGAGATCGCGCGCTCGATGGTCGGCAACCCGACCATCCTGATCCTGGACGAGGCGACGTCGGCGCTCGATCCCTCGACCGAGGGGATCGTGGACGACGCGCTGCGGCGCCGCGGTTGCACCTGCATCATCATCGCCCACCGCCTGTCGACCATCCGCGACTGCGACGAGATCGTCGTTCTCCAGCGGGGCAAGATCGTCCAGCGCGGCACGCACGAGGAGATGAAGGACATCGAGGGGCCGTATGCCGAGCTCATCAAGACCCACTGAGGCCGCGACCGTCAAGGTGCGCGTGGTGGCGTCGGCGGTCGCCGAGCTGATCGGCCGCGAGCTCGAGCTGCGCGACGATCCGGTGGTGATCGGCCGCGCCGACGACTGCGACTTTCCGGTCGCGGATCCCTCGATGTCGCGGCGCCACGCCCGCGTCGAGGCCGCCGGCGAGGTGCTGCGACTGACCGACAACGGCAGCGCGAACGGCGTCTTCGTCGGCGGGACGAGGGTCCCCGAGGCGGAGCTCGGCACCGGAGCGCGGTTCACGCTCGGGCAGACGGAGTTCGAGGTCGTGGTCGAGCTGCCGCCGCCGCCGGTTCCGGTCGCCGCGGCGCCGGCCGACCCGGGCGCGACGATGATGATGGACAAGACGATGTCGATCTCCGACATCCAGGACATCGTCCGCGAGTTCGCCCGGCCGAAGTCGCTCGAGGAGGAGGGCGAGCAGCTGGTCACGGCGGCAAACAAGCCGTTCGTGATCTCCAATCCGGAGGACGTCTACCTCGTCGAGTCGGGCAAGGTGGAGATCTTCACCGTCCAGCTCGACGGCGACCGGCCGGTCGGAGCCCGCACCCACTTCGTCACGGTGGACGTCGGGCGAGGCGTTCTTCGGCATGGACACCGACCGCTACGGCATGGGCTCCGGCTTCCTGGCGGTCGGCAAGGCGGGTTCGGAGCTGCGCAAGTACTCCTCGGCGCGCCTGATGCGGCTGGCGAGCGTCGCCGAGCACGCCGATCGGATCGCCAAGCTGGTCGGGACCTGGGTCGAGGCGCTCTCGCAGCGGCTGGTCAAGGACCTGCCGCTGCCCACCGTGGACGTCGTGCTCGAGCTCGGCACCGAGGCCGAGATCGCGACCGACAAGAAGGCCGCGTGCGGCAAGCGGCTGGGCTGGGTCGAGATGCCCGCCGCGCAGTTCCTCTTCGACGGCATGGGCAGCCTCTCCTACGAGGTGGAGGGGGTGCTCTTCCCGCTCGGACCGGGCAGCTGGATCGAGCTGCTCGCGGGCGCGGAGTCGATGAAGGTGACGCCGCGGCCGACCGCCCAGGCGATCGGCGACCCGCGGCTGTGGGCCGGTCTCGACGTCTTCCAGCGCATCCTGTGCGAGTGCGAGTTCCTCAACAAGCGGCTGGCCACCGTCGACGAGTACAACCGGCTCCAGGACAAGGCGGTCCAGGTGGAGGCGGCCAAGGAAGCCGCCTACAACGCGATCGGGTCGGTCCTCGGAGGCACCGGGATCTGGGAGCGCCCGGCGCTCGGCGGCGCCGACATCGAGCCGATCTTCCGTGCCTGCGAGCTGCTCGGAAAGTCGCTCGGCATCACCTTCCGCAACCATCCCGACGCGCGCGAGATCCGGACGTTCGAGGAGAGCATCCTGGCGATCGCGCTCGCCTCGCGTGTCCGGACACGGCGCGTCGCGCTGGTGGACGACTGGTGGAATCTCGATCAGGGACCGCTGCTCGGACAGTTGGAGGAGAGCCAGGCGCCGGTCGCGCTGATGCCCACGAGCGCGAAGAGCTACGAAGCGATCGAGCCGGCCACGGGCGCGCGGAGGAAGGTGGACGCGGAGTACGTCAAGGGCCTCTCGCCCTTCGCCTACACCTTCTACCGCGGCTTCGGCGACGGCATCGTCAGCGCCCGCGAAATGATCCGCTTCTCGCTCAAGGGCCTCGGCGGCGAGTTCCGGATGGTGGCGCTGATGGGGGTCGGCCTGGGCATGCTGGGCACCCTGCCGCCGTTGATCACCGGCAAGGTCTTCGACCAGGCGATCCCGCAGGCCGAGCGCGGCATGCTGATCCAGTTCAGCCTCGGCCTGCTGCTCGTCGCGATGACCCAGGCGGCGTTCAAGATCACCCAGGCGATCGCCATGATCCGGGTCCAGGGCAAGATGGACTACGCGGCGCAGGCCGCGGTCTGGGACCGGCTGATGGATCTGCCGCAGACCTTCTTCCGGAAGTTCTCGGCCGGCGACCTGGCCGACCGCGCGGGCGGCGTCGACCAGATCCGCGCCATCGTGGCCGGCGCCGGCATCGCGGCGCTGCTCGGGACCTTCGCCTCGATCTTCAACATCTTCCAGATGACGACCTACAGCGTGAAGCTGGCGGCGATCGCCATCGGGTTGACCCTCCTCTACGTCTTCTCGACGACCACCGCGAACTACGTCCAGTTGCGGTACCAGCGCGAGCAGCAGAAGATCCGCGGCCGCCTCATGGGCCTCGTCCTGCAGCTGATCACGGGCGTGGCCAAGCTGCGGGTGTGCGGCGCCGAGAACCACGCCTTCCGCACGTGGGCCACGTCCTTCGCCGAGCAGCGCAAGGTGGAGTTCTCGATCGGCCGGGTGAAGAACGCGATGACGGTGTTCAACGCCGCCTTCCCCGTGCTCTCTTCGATGGTTCTGTTCATGACCATGGTCGCGCTCAAGGCCGACTCGGCGAAGACCGGCGAGCCGTTCGAGATGTCCACCGGCGACTTCCTGGCCTTCACCGCGGCCTACGGCGTCTTCATGGCCGCGATGCAGGCCCTGGGCGACGCCTCGCTGTCGATGCTCAAGATCGTCCCGGTGTGGGAGCGCCTGAAGCCGATCCTCGAGACCCTGCCCGAGGTCGACAGCACCAAGGCCTACCCGGGGAAGCTGACCGGCGCGATCGAGATCTCCCACCTCTCGTTCCGCTACAGCGAGGACGGGCCGTGGATCCTGCGCGACATCTCGCTGACGATCAAGCCGGGGGAGTTCGTGGCGCTGGTCGGCGGGTCGGGCTCGGGCAAGTCGACGCTGATGCGGATCATGCTCGGCTTCGAGAAGCCGGAGATGGGGTCGGTCTACTACGACCGCCAGGACCTGGGGACCCTCGACCTGCGCATGGTGCGCCAGCAGCTCGGGGTCGTGCTCCAGGAGAGCCGTCTGCTGCCGGCGGACATCTTCCGCAACATCGTCGGCTCCTCCTCGCGCACGGTCGCCGACGCCTGGGACGCGGCGGAGAAGGCGGGCCTCGCCGACGACATCCGCGCCATGCCGATGCAGATGCACACGGTGATCTCGGAAGGCGGCGGTGCGTTCTCCGGCGGCCAGAAGCAGAGGCTGATGATCGCCCGCGCCATCGTCCACAAGCCGAAGATCCTGTTCCTCGACGAGGCGACCTCGGCGCTCGACAACAAGACTCAGGCGATCGTCACCGAGAGCATGGACAAGCTCGCGGCGACCCGCGTCGTGATCGCGCACCGCCTCTCGACGATCGTCAACGCCGACCGGATCTGCTTCCTCGAGAAGGGGCAGCTGATGGAGACCGGAACCTTCCAGGAGCTGATGGAGAAGGACGGCCTCTTCGCCCAGCTCGCCAAGCGCCAGCTCGCTTGAGGCAGCGGTGAGCGCGGCCGCCCACTCCGACCCCCCGACGCCGGAAGAGCGCGAGGCCCTGCTCGCCGGGCTGGGTGCGGAAGGCGAGGTTCTCGCCGAGCTCGTCGCCTATCTCGAGAATCCCTACGAAGCTCTTCTCTCCGAAGGGAAAGACGAAAGACTTCCCTTGAAGGAAGAGCCTCAAGCGGCGTTCTGGCGCCGCTACGCGGCGGAAGCCGCCGGCGAAGGGGTCCTGCCCACGCTTCGGCGGCGATTCCCCCAGTTGTCGTTCCCCATCGGTGAAGGTCTTTCCCAGGATGCCGACTACCGTGCCGGCGACGCGCCGCGGCGAGTGGAATCGGCAACAGGCCGGCGGGTTGGCGCTGGAGTCGCCCGGCTCGCTGGAGCTCTTCGTCGACGACGGCCCGGCCGGTCCGGTGCCGGTTCTGGTTGGCCCGGAGTCGGTCGGACTTCGTCACGCTCGTGCGGGCGCTGACCTGCCGCAACGAGCCGGAGCCGGTGCCCGACGCGATGGGCGCCTGCCTGGTCAAGGGCCTCGCGGACTGGGAGCGGGTCGCCGCCTACCGCTCCGAGTGGGAGCGCGGGCGCGGCGGCGCCGGCGTCGGAGGCGGAGTGGGCCGAGGAGATGACGCGCGGAATGGCGCCGCGCAAGGAGCTGTGGCAGGACCGTCTCGTCCTGCTCTCCGACGGACCCTACAGCGCGGTGCCGGCGGCCGAGGCCGGCCTCGGCGAGGAGGAGTGGCGGCGCGCCTCGCTCGCCGTGCGGCTGGCGCACGAGAGCTTCCACTACCTCACGCTGCGCCTCGCGGGCGGGATCCGGAGCCACCTGCTCGACGAGCTGATCGCCGATTACGCCGGCCTGGTCGCCGCCTTCGGCCGCTACGAGGCCGGACTCGCGCTCCGCTTCCTCGGTCTCGACCGGCTCCCGGAGGTGCGCCCGGAAGGGCGCCTGGCGGTCTATCGGGGCAAGCTCTCGGACGGCGCCGTAGCGGTCCTGGCCCGGCTGGTCGAGCGCGCGGCGCGGGCTCTGGAGACGGTGTCGCCGGCGGACGGAACCGCGGCGACTCCGACGGAGCGGGCGCGCACGCTGGTCGCGCTGGCCGCCCTCGGACTGGACGGCATCGCGGCCGAGGGGCTGGCGTCCCGGCTCGAACGCGCGCGCGCATCGCTGGGGTCGGCGGCGTGAGTCCGGCCGGATTCCGGGAGACGCTCTCGTCCCCCAGCCTCGAGAGCGTCGCCGAGCTGCTGGCCCGGCTGGAGAGCTGGGCGATCTCGCAGCGGGTGCGGTTCGAGCGCCGGCGCGAGCTGCTCCTCGTCGGAGACGAGCTCGCGACCAACGTCGCCAAGTACTCGGAGGGTGCGACGGAGCTGCGGGTCGCGGCGCGGCAGGACGGCGCGGGGGGCACGGTGCTCGTGGTCGAGGACGACGGGGCGCCGTTCGACCCGTTCGCGCAGGAGGCGCCGCAGACCGGATTGGCGCTCGAAGATCGCGTTCCCGGAGGGCTCGGTCTGCTCCTGGTCCGTCAGCTCGCCGCGCACGTCGACTACCGGCGCGTCGAGGGACGCAACCGTGTCGAGGTCGTGCTCGCACCGCATTGAGGCGGGGTCGGCGTGCTACCCTGAACGGCAGTTCGCTCGACTCCGGAAGCGAGACTGGCCTTGATCCCCGAGCTCCGGCGCCTCGAAGGCAAGTACGAGATCGTGCGCAAGCTGCGCGAGGGCGGGATGGGTGCCATCTACCTCGTCCGCCACCGGCTGCTCGAGGAGCTGCGGGTCGTCAAGGTCATGCGGCCGCAGCTGCAGGACGAATCCGAGTTTCGCGATCGCTTCGCGCGCGAGGCGCGCGTCGCGATCCGCCTCCGCCATCCCAACATCGCGCAGCTCTACGACTACGCGGTCGATGACCAAGGCGTCGGTTACATGGTGCTCGAGTACGTCGACGGGCGCACGTTGCAAGAGTTGGAGGTGGCCGGAAAGCTGAAATCGCTCCGGCTCGAGATCGAGCTCGCCTGCCAGGCCCTCGCCGCCCTCGGCTTTCTCCACCGCCGGGGCTTCGTCCACCGCGACGTGTCGCCCGACAACTTGATGCTCACGTGGACCGCCGACGGCGAGCCCCTGATCAAGCTCATCGACCTGGGCATCGTCAAGGTCCTGCACGGGGAGGGCGGAAAGACCGGCACCCACGTCTTCCTGGGCAAGGTCCGCTACGCCTCGCCGGAGCAGTTCGAGGGCAGCCGGGTCGACGCGCGCAGCGACCTGTACTCCTTCGGCGTTCTGCTCTACGAGCTGCTCACCGGCGTGCACCCGTTCCAGGGCGGCATGCACTCGATGATCTCGGGACACCTGTTCCGGGCGCCGCGCCCGTTCGACGAGGCCGACCCCGAGGGCCGGGTGCCGGAGGAGCTGCGGCGAATCGTCTCCGACGCGCTGACCAAGGACCCGGCCGAGCGCATCCCGAGCGCCGAGGAGTTCGCGCGCCGGCTGCGCGCCGTCCGGTTGCCGGAGGAGGCTGCGGGCTGGTCGATCGACACGCTGCGGCTGGACGGCGCGGCCGGGAGCGCGGGGACGGTCGCGACCCGCGCGGAGAGCGCGCAGAAGCGCCTCGACGAGCGCTTCGACGCCCGCGAGTCCACGCCGCGGCCCGCGACCGCCTCGGTCGCCGGTGCGGACTCGGGCGAGCGCTGGTTGGCGGAGGCCGAGGCGATGCTCGACGCCGGTCGCCCCGACGCCGCGGCGCTGCTGCTGCAGCGCAAGCGCGGCACGGCGACGACGGACGCGGCCACCGCCGAGCGACGCCTCCGGATCGAGGGCAAGGTGGGCGACGCGTTGGTCGGACGTCAGCTCTCGGATTGGAGGGCGCTGCTCGACGAGAGGGAGTCGCCGTGGGAGGCCGCGCAGCGGGTTGCGGGCGCGCTCCGGCACCGCGCCGGATGGATCGTGCTGGCGGTCGTGATCGTCGTCGCCGGCGTCACGGCACTGACGCTGCGGGGCCGATGGGAGGCGGCCGCGCCCGGGCCGGCGCCGGGGCCGACGGCTCCGGCGACCGCCGGCTCCGAGGCCGGGACGGGCGCTCCGGACGTACCTGCCGCGAGCGCGGTGCTGGTGCTCGACGCGCTGCCCTGGGGCCGGGTCGAGTCCCTCGTCTCGCTGCCCGACGGCGAGCTGCGGGAGATTCCGGGCGACGGACTGACTCCGTTGCGCCTGGAGCTGCCGCCCGGGCGTTACCGGGCCACGCTCAGCCACCCCGACTTCGGCTCGAGCAGCGTCGAGGTGGAGCTGCGGCCGGGTGGAGTCGAGCGTCGCGCCGTGGCGTTCGGATCCGACCTCGCCGACGCTTTCGTCCAGGGCTACTGACGTGCGCCGAGCCCTCGCCGTCGTCTGCCTGCTGGCCCTCGTAGCGCTGCCCTGCGCGCTCTCGGCGGCGGGCTACGAGGAGGCGTTCCGCGACGGCATGTCCGCGCTCGACCAGAAGAAGTGGGCCGTGGCCGACGCCTCGTTCCGCGCCGCGATCGCGGCCAACCCGAAGGAGGGCGGCAAGCAGATCCGCGTCTACGGCACGTGGCTGCTGGACTACCTGCCGCACTACTACCTGGGCGTCGCGCTCTACCAACTCGGCGACGTCGAGGGGGCGGCGCAAGAGTGGCGCGAGAGCCGGCGCCAGGGCGCGATCCTGGAGACGCCGCTGGTCGCCGATCTGGAGAGCTGGGAGAAGCGGCTGCCGAAGGAGCCGGCCGCTCCGCCCGCCGGAGCCAAGGTGGCGGAGAAGCCCGCGACGAGGACGGCCGAGAGATCGGTGCCGAAATCGCCGGCGGCGCCGACGCCGAAGCCGGTGCAGCATCCGGTCCAGAATCCGCCCGCCGCGGTCGCGAGCGCCGTGCCTCCGGAGACGGGCGGAGCGCCGCTCCGGCCGGAGCACCTGCCCGAGACCGGCGAGGGCGCAGCCCCGTCGCGCGGCGCCGACTCGCCTGCGGCGGCGAGCGCGCCCGCCGCGGCTCCGGATTCCGGGAAGCCGGTGGAGGCTGCGGCCCCGGCGCCCGCGCGGCCGAAGGTCGACCCGGCCCCGCTGCTGCTGCCGCCGGCGCGGCTCTATTTCGCCGGCCGCTACCGCGAGGCGCTGGCCTCGCTTCGAGGACAGCACTGGCCGGACGAGCCGCCCACCCGCGCTTGCCTGCTCGAGGCGGCGGCGGCTTACGCCCTGTTCCGCCAGGTGGGCGGTGACGAGCCACGGTACCTGGAGCAGGCGCGCGCCGCGCTGCGTCCGTGTCCTGGGATCTCCCGCCGCGACCGCCCCGACCCGAGACTGTTCTCCCCGGCGTTCACGCGCTGGTTCGACGACAACCTGCCGCGGCCGTGACCGGTGCCGTGGAATCCGGAGGAGGCCCGATGACCCGTTCGCGATCGATGCCGCGCCCGGTCGGACTCGGAGTCGTGCTGCTGCTCGCCGCCGGCGCGGCGGCGGCCCAGATCACCAACATGGACGTCAACTCCGACCTGCCGTACACCTTCCTGCCCCCGGGCGCGCGCAGCGCGGCGATGGGTGGCGCGTTCACCGCCCTGGCCGACGACGCGACCGCCGCGTACTCGAACCCCGCCGGCCTGCTCAGCCTGTCGCGCGCCGAGGTCTCGATGGAAGTGCGGCACCAGCGGTTCACCACCCCGATCGCGGACGGCCCGGGCAGCTACGGCGTCGCCCCGGACGGCTCCCTCGATGCCTTCCCGCCGTACACGGGCTACGAGTCGAGCTCGACCGGTCTGTCGTTCCTCTCCTACACCTATCCGCGCCCGGCCTGGTCGCTCGGTGTCTTCCGCTCCGAGGTCACCCGTTTCTCGATCACCGCGCAGCCGGATCCGATCGACGGTCCGGGCAACTTCCGCGAGATCTCGCCGCGCGACATCCGCGCCGACCTGCTGATCGAGGTCTACGGCGCCGCGGCCGCCTGGCGGGCGACGCCCAAGCTGTGGGTCGGGGCGGCGGTGACGGCGCAGAGGATGACCTACTCGGCGCACCAGCTCGACCGGCGCGATCCCGCCCTGCACTGGGGGCAGAGGGCCGAGGGACGCGACACGGCGCCCTCGGGCACCGTCGGCGTCCTCTGGCACCCGACCCAGGCGCTGCGTTTCGGAGCCGCGTTCCGGGGCGGCGCCAACCTGGACGCGTCGTACTCGTTCACCTGCGGCATGCGCCCCAGCGGAGCCCGCCCATACCTCTGCCAGCGCGACCATATCGCCAACGGCGAGCCGGTTCCCTCGCTCTCGGGCCGGACGAAATTCAAGGTGCCGGACGTCTGGTCGGTCGGGGTCGCGTACGGCCTGACGGAGACCGTGACCGCGTCGGTGCAGTACGACCGCATCGCGTACTCACAGCTGGTCGACGGGCTGCGCAACAGCCTCACCGTCGCGACCGACCCCAACGGCTACCGGATCGACGACGCCGACGACGTGCACTTCGGGATCGAGGCGCTGGCGCGCACCCGCTCGGGACGGGTCCTGGCACTGCGCGGCGGAGCCTGGAAGGAGAGCCAGCACTCGCTGCGCTACCAGGGCGGCCTGGTCACCGGTCCCAACGGTCGCGAGGAGGTGGCGGTGGCGTTGTTCTCGACGCCCATCGGCGACGAGTGGCACGCCACGGCGGGCGTCGGCTTCACGGCGCGGGGACGACTGCAACTCGACCTGGCCGCAGACCTCTCGAAGTACCGCGACAGCTACGTCGTTTCGACGGTGATCCGGTTCTGAGGTCGGGGCGGCTCAGCCGGCGCGGAAGACCAGACGGACGGTGCCGATCTGGACCCGGTCGCCGTCGGCCAGGACGCGCTCCTCGATCTTCTCGCCGTTGACGTAGGTGCCGTTCTCCGAGTGCAGGTCCTTGATCGTCCAGCCCGGCCCGGTCTGGGTGAGCTGGGCGTGCCGTCGCGAGACCGCGGGCTTGTTCAGGCGCACCTGGTTGTCGGGCGTCCGGCCGACGAAGGTGAGCGGCTGGAGCGGGAAGTCCGGAGCGCCGAGGTCGGTGTCGATCGCGACCAGCTTGGCCGGGCTGAGCACCACCGTCTTGCCGGCCGCCGGGCCGGCGGGGACCGACGCGGTCGCCGGGGCGACCGGCTTCGTCGCGGTGGGGCTCTTCGCGGCCGGCGCCACGGCCGGCTTGGCCTCCTTGGCCGGGGGGGGCGGCGGGGGTGCGGATTCGCCGCCGTCCGGCGGCAGGATGATGGTCCCGTCCGAGGGCGGCATCTCGTCGCGGGAGCGTGCCGGTGGCGGAGGCGGCGGCGCGGCGGCCGCGGGGGGCGGCGGAGGCGGCGGCTCCTCGATCGGTTGCGGCGCCGTGATGACGGATTCGGCCGGTTCGACGGTCTCGCCCGCCGGCGAGCTCTCGGCGGGCGGCGCGGGCGCGGCGGCCGCCGCGGCGAGCTCCTCCTCCGTGTCGAAGGCCTCGACGAAGCGCTCGCGCAGCTCGCGGGTCTCGGCGAGCTGATCCTCCTGTTCGGCGAGCAGCTCGTCGAGCTCGGTCACCTTCTTCTCGTACTCGTCCTTGGCGAACTCGCCCAGCCGCTTGCGGAAATCGATCTCCTCGCGGTCGAGCCGGGTCGCGGAGTTCTGGGACTCGAGCCGGTCGAGCAGCGCCTTGAGCTTGCCGTACTCCGAGCGGGCCCGGTCCTTGAGCGGTGCCGCCTTGCGCTCCAGGGCGGCGGCTCGGGACTCGTAGTCGCGCTTGACGCGCCGGAAGACGACGTCGGAGACCTTCTCCTTCTCCTTGTCCTCTCCCATCTTGGCGAGCCGCTCGGAGACGGTCTCGCGCTCGCGCTTGACGTCCATCAGCTCGTCGATGACCGACGTGTCGATCTGCTTGAGCTGCTCGAGCATGGCGATTCCCTCGGAAGTGTTGGAAGGCCCCGATCTTACCGTAGGGTCCGGGTCCCCCGATGGGCGGAGCCCTCGGCGCCGGGTCACCGGCGGGTCCGGTCGCCGGAGTGGAGCTCGCCGGGCGGAAAGATCATCAGGGTGGAGGTGGCGAACGCCGCGAGCCGGCCGTCGGGGAACTCGAGCCGGCCCTCGGCGAGCGCCGAGCGCCGACCCAGGTGGAGAACCGTCCCGACGCAGGCCAGACGCGGAGATCCCACGGTCAGCGAGCGGATGTAGTTGACCTTGAGCTCGAGGGTGGCGCAGGTGACGCCGTGCGGCAGCAGGCTGATCACCGCGCAGCCGGTCACGGTGTCGAGCAGCGCCGAGGCGACGCCGCCGTGCACCACCCCGTTGGGGTTGTAGTGGTGCTCGGAGGGTTGCAGCCCGAAGACGACGCGCCCCTCCTCGACGTCTTCGAGCTCGAATCCGAGCAGGACTCCGACCGGCGGTGGAGGGATCTCCCCCGCCTTCATCGCGCGCAGGAACTCGATGCCGGAGTAGCCGCGCTCGAGCGCGATCGCCGCCGCCCGGCGGGGATCCGCCCAGTGGACCGTGCGCTCGTGGTCGGTGACCTTTCCCGGCGGCTCGGTCACGGCTCGGGCTTCCATTCCGGAACGCGTCCCGGAGTCCAGGGCGCTCCGGCGAGCTCGAGCTTGCGCTCGAGCGCCGGGATCTTCTCCTCGGCGAGTGCCTTGAGCTCGGCCAGCTTGCCGGTGAACTCCTCGCCGGCGATCCGGTAGGCGTCGGTCTGGGTCCGGGTGGGCTCGGCGGTCGAGTACCAGCTGGAGTAGACGACGTTCTGAACTCTCTCGGTGAGCGCGGGCGGCGTGTTCTCGTTCTGCTTGCGCAGGAACTCGTCGCCGGAGATGGCGATCGACAGGTCGTCCAGCTCGAGCTGGAGCTGGTGCGCCTGGGCGTCGACGGAGGGATCGAGCGCCGGAGTCTGCGCGATCGCCGCCCGCACCAGCTCGAGACGGTCGGAGAGCTCCGAGACGAGCTTTTCGGCGCCGAGCACGGCGCGCTGGAGGCGCGCGGTCTTGCGCTGGAAGGCGAGCACGGCTTCGCGGTCGGCGGCCGGAAGCGTCGCGTTGGCGAGAACGTCGACTTCGAAGCGGGTCGCCTCTCCGACCGGCTTCACTTCGCCGCCGGCGATCAGGTCGAGGCTCGCGGCATAGGTGCCGGGCGCGACCAGAGGGCCCTGGGCGGGAGGCAGATAGGGGTTGGGAGGTGCGGGCGTCGTGCGCGCCGGGTTGGCCGCCGGATAGCGCAGGTCCCAGACGATCCGGTGGATACCCTTCTCGGGCTTGGCCTCGATCCGTCGCACCACGTTGCCGTCCTCGTCCCGGATCGTCAGCATCAGCTGGGCGGGCTCCTCGCGGCTCTCCTGGCGCAGGCTGTCGAAGCTCGGGAAGGCGATCTGCTGGCCCTTCTTCTGGAGCTTTCTCTCGGCCTCGACGCGCTGGTCCTTCTTCGACTTCCATTCGTCGTGCAGGTAGTAGGAGATCTGAGCCCCGAAGGGCGGGTTGTCCGCGCTGTAGAAAGTCTCGCCCATCGAGCCCTTCTCGCGGTCGCCGATCCGGCTGCCGGGGACGTAGAGCCAGGCCTTCCGGGGCGCGAACAGCAGGCCCGGCGAGGCGCCGAGCTTCGCGGCGTCGACCGAGCGCAGCGGGGACAGGTCGTCGAGGACGTAGAAGCCGCGGCCGAAGGTGCCGAGCACCAGGTCCCCCTCGCGCTCCTGCAGAGCCAGGTCGCGGACCGCGATGGTCGGCAGGCCGCCGGTCAGCGCGACCCACTTCTTGCCGCCGTCGACGGTGAAGAAGACGCCGAACTCGGTGCCGGCGAAGAGCAGGTCGTGGTCGACCGAGTCCTCGAGCAGGGCGTAGACCGTGCCACGCTCCGGCAGGTCGCCCGCGATCGACGTCCAGGTCCGGCCGCGGTCGGCGCTGCGCAGGACGTAGGGGCGGAAGTCGCCCTCCTTGTGGTTGTCGAAGGCCGCGTAGACGACGTCGGGGTCGTTGCGGGACGCGAGCAGGCGCGAGACGTAGGAGCGCTCGGGTACGCCGGGGAAGCTCTCGATCCTGCGCCAGCTCGCGCCGCCGTCCTCGGTGACCTGGACCAGGCCGTCGTCCGTTCCGGCGTAGAGCAGCCCGTCCACGGCGGGCGACTCGGAGAGGGAGACGATCGTGCCGTAGAAGGAGGTCGAGGCGTTCTTCGCCACCGCCTCGGGCCGCTGCACCTGGCCGAAGATCCGGAGCTGGTTGCGGTCGATCTGGCGCGTCAGGTCGGGGGAGATCTCGGTCCAGGTGTCGCCCCGGTCGTCGGAGCGGAAGAGCTTGTTGGCCGCGAAGTAGACGCGCGTCGGGGCGTGGCTCGAGACCACGAGCGGCGAGTCCCAGTTCCAACGGAAGGGGGCCTCGCCGGCGGCCGGCTGCGGCTGGATGTCCAGGTTCTCGCCGCTCTTGCGGTCGAAGCGGTTCAGAGCGCCGTACTGCGCTTCGGCGTAGACGAGGTCGGGATTCTTCGGGTCGACGGCCGTCCAGAAGCCGTCACCGCCCTGGGTGATGAACCAGTCTTCGTCCGCCGGCCCCTGGAAACGCAGGGTCCGTGCCGGTCCGCACATCGAGTTGTTGTCCTGGGTGCCGCCGCAGACGTGGTAGACCGGCCACGCGTCGTCGACCGCGACCCGGTAGAACTGGGTGATCGGGAGGTTCTCGAAGTAGCGCCAGGTGGCGCCGCGGTCGAAGGACTCGTAGAGCCCACCGTCGCAGCCGGCGAGGTAATGACGGTCGTTCGCCGGATCCACCCACAGCACGTGGTTGTCCACGTGCTTGGACTTCTCGCCCAACTTGACGAAGGTCTTGCCGCCGTCGTTGGTGACCATCATCCAGGTGTCCATCGAGTAGACGCGGTCGAGCTGGGCCGGGTCGGCGACGATCTCCTCGTAGTACTGCGGACTCGAGGAGTTGTAGTCGGAGCGCTTCTCCCAGCTCTCGCCCCGGTCGGCGGAGCGGTAGAAGCCGCCTTCCTCGCCCTCGGCCTCGATCAGGGCGTAGACGACGTCCGGGTCCACGGGCGAGACCGCGAGCCCGACGCGGCCGACGTCGTGCTTGGGCAACCCGGTCTCGAGCTTGCGCCAGGTCGCGCCGGCGTCGGTCGACTTGTAGATGCCGCCCTCGGGTCCGCCGTCGATCAGCGTCCAGACGTGGCGCCGGCGCTGGTACGCCGAGGCGTAGAGGACGTCCGGGTCGCGCGGATCGAAAACCACGTCCGAGACGCCGGTGTCGTCCGAGATCCGCAGCACCTGCTTCCAGGTCGCACCGGCGTCGGTCGTCTTGTACAGGCCGCGGTCGCCGCCGCTGTTCCACAGCGGTCCCTGTGCGGCGACGTAGACCACGCGCGAGTCCCGCGGGTCGATCAGGATCTTGCCGATGTGCTCGGACTTGGCCAGGCCGAGGTTCTTCCAGGTCTTGCCCGCGTCCATCGTCCGGTAGACGCCGTCGCCGTACGACACCGAGCGCTGGGAGTTGTTCTCGCCACTGCCGACCCAGACCACCGAGGGATTCGCGGGGTCGATCGCGATGGCGCCGATCGAGTAGGACGCCTGGTCGTCGAAGACGGGCGTCCAGGTCGTGCCCGCGTTCTCGGTCTTCCAGACGCCGCCCGATGCGGCGGCCACCCACCAGACGCGCGGATCGGAGGAATCGACCGCGAGGTCGATCACCCGGCCGGAGGTCAGCGCCGGACCGATCGACCGGAAGGCCAGACCGGCGAAGTTGGACGCCGACATCGGACCCTCGTCCTTCTTCTCGGAGTCCTGCTTCTTCTCTCCGCCGGCGGCCTTGGCGCGGCCGGGCGTAGGACGCCGCCGCGGCGGGCGGCGCGGCGCAGAGGGCGAGGACGGGCAGGGCGAGGGCGAACGCGAGCGGACGGATCATCTTCATTCCCGGGGCTCCTGGTCTGAGAGACACGAAGACGCCGGACCGCGTCGCGGCCCGGCGTCGGCGATGCTAGCAGGAGCCACCCGACGGCTACTGGAGGACGGCTTCGAAGCTGATCGAGACGTCCACGTCGTCGCCCAGCATGTAGCCGCCGGTGTCGAGCTTCTTGTTCCAGCTCACCCCGAAGTCCTGCCGGTTCAGGGTGGTCTCGGTGGTGAAGCCGGCCCGGGTGTGCCCCCAGGCGTCGGTCATCTCGCCGAGGAAGGAGACCGGGAGCGTGATCACCTTGGTGATGCCGCGGATCGTGAGGCGGCCGGTGACCTTGTACTCGGAGTCGGAGACCTTCTCGACCGCGGAGCTCTGGAATGTGATGGTCGGGTACTTCTCGGCGTCGAAGAAGTCGGCGGAACGAAGGTGATTGTCGCGGCGCTCGACCCCGGTGTCGATCGAGGCCACCTGGATGGTGAATTCCACCGAGGATCTCCGCCGGGTTCTGGTCGTCCTTGACGATGGTGGCGTCGAACTGGTCGAACTTGCCGCGGACCTTGCTGAGGAAGTGGCGGACCTGGAAGCTGACCTCGGAGTGGGTCGGGTCGAGCTTGAAACGTCTGCGCGGCGTGGGCCGGGGAGGCGAGGCCCGCCGACGCGGTCACGAGCAGGACGGCGAGGAGGGAAGCGAGGGTCGTGGTGCGCTGTCTCATGGAGTCTCCTGAAGGGTGTTGGACGAACGGTACGACGGTGGGTAGCGGGCGCCGGCGACCGGGTTCTCGGCGGACGGCGGAGTCAGGCGGACGTCCCGCCGCGCAGGCTGTCGCGCACCCGGTCGAGCAGGTCTCCGAGCCGGCGCAGGCGGTTCGGACCGAGCTCGCCGAGGCCGGCGTCGAGCGCGGCGTCGACGACGGGGTCGAGCCCGGCGAGCAACTCGAGACCCGATGGGGTGATCGAGCAGTGGACCCGCCGGCGGTCGAGCTCGCAGCGCCGGCGCCGGACCAAGCCCTTCTCCTCGAGACGGTCGAGGAGGCGCGTGATGCCCGGAGTCTCCTCGACCATGCGCGAGGCGATCTCGAGTACGGGAAGCGGCTCGGGATCCGAGCCGCGCAGGATGCGCAGGACGTTGTACTGCTGGCCGGTGATTCCGTGCGGCTCGACGGCCTCGGCGAGCCGGCGCCGGATCCGGTCGGAGGTGCGCAGGAGCCCGACCCCCACCTCCTGGGCGAGGGAGGGGAAGGGCTTGCGCTGCTTCAGCTCCGCCGTGATCGATGCCGGCCGTGTCATCGGTGAGAAAGCTTATATGTAATTCATTGATAGGTCAAGTAATTGCTTCCGGCCTTCCTTGACCCCCGCTCGGGGGTCCGTCTATCGTCGCGCGAATCGCTCCCGGCACCGGAGCACTCCCCGGAGGTCGCCCATGCGCGCCGCCCCCCGCCGTCGAGGACCGCTCCCGATCTGTCTCGCGCTGGCCGCGCTGGCCGCCACCGCGCCCGCGTTGCGCGCCGACGTCGAGGACACGCTGCGCGCCCGCTTGCGCGGGCGCTTCGCCGTGCTGCTCTCGCCGGTCGCGAGCGAATGCACCGACCACTACTCGGACAACGACGTCTCCGGGAGCCGCGCCTCGGGCTCCGGCCCGGTCCGGCTGCCCACGGGCGAGCTCGCGACCATCGACAACGTCCACGTCGGATGGACCGGCTTCGAGGTCAACCTGAGTCTCCAGGTTCCGTTCCGGGTGACGATCGACGACGGGCCGTTCACGCTCTACGAGGTTCGCCGCTGTCGCATCCAGCTGAATCTGGACGTCCCGAGCGCGGTGCGCAAGGACGCACAGCGGGCGGAAGCGGCGGTGAGCGAGATCCTGACCGTGTTCGGCGACGAGTCCGCGGCGCGCGCCTCCGAGCTGTGGAACGGGCGCGAGCCCGAGGCTCTGCCGGCCGACAACGAGCAGCGCTGGGCCGAGTACCGGGCGTGGAAGGCGGCGCAGGTCAACGTCGAGATCCGGCGCAAGCTCGATTCGGTCCTGGCCGACGCCCAGGCGGTGCTGCGTTCGATCCACGACGACCCCGACTACCTGGACGGCTTCGGCCGCGGCGTGGAAGCCCGTCGCTACGAGTCCTTTTCGAGCTGCGACTCGCTGCTCTCGGCGTCGTTCTACGTCTCGGGCTCCGGCGGCAAGAGTCGCCAGGGCTGGGAGGACGGCCAGCGGCTGGCCTGGGACACCGCCGTCGCCCGCGGACTGCAGGAGTGCTTCGTCGAACCGGCGACGGCGCCCTGACCGGGGTCAGTCCCCGAGCAGGCCGCGCTCGCGCAGCCACTCGTCGTTGAGCTTGGAGAGATAGCGCTCGCCGGAGTCGGGCAGCAGCGTGATGACCAGGGCGTCGTCGCCGAGCGAACGCGCGACGTCGCGCGCGGCGTGGACGGCCGCCCCGCCCGACGAGCCGGTGAAGATCCCCTCGGAGCGGGCCAGCTCGAAGACGGCGCGGTAGGCGGTCCGATCGTCGACCGTGACCACCTCGTCGATGTACTCCGGCCAGTAGCTCTCCGGCACGTAACTCTGGCCGATGCCGTCGATCAGGTAGAGCTTGAGCTCCTCGGCGGAGGGCGGCCGGCCGTGCCTGGCGTAGTGGGCGTAGACGCTGCCCACGGGATCGACGCCGACGACGCGGACCTCTTCGTTCTGCTCCTTGAGGTAGCGCGCGACGCCCGAGATCGTTCCCCCCGTCCCGATGCCGGCGACGAAATGCGTCAGCCGGCCGTCGGTCTGGCGCCAGATCTCCGGCCCGGTGGTCTCGTAATGCGCGATCGGGTTGGCCTGGTTGAAGTACTGGTAGGGAAGGAAGGCGCCCTCCTCGTCGCGGATCCGCTCGGCGACCTTGGTGTAGGAGCGGGGGTCGTCCGAATCGACGTCGACGGGACAGATGACCACCCGCGCTCCGTGCGCCTCGAGCAGCGCGACCTTCTCGCGCGAGATCTTCTCGGAGGCCGTGCAGACGAGCTTGTAGCCGCGGAGGATCGCCGCCATGGCCAGGCCCAGGCCGGTGTTGCCCGAAGTGGGCTCGACGATCGTCATGCCCGGCCGCAGCTTGCCGTCGCGCTCGGCCGCCTCGATCATCGCGATGCCGATGCGGTCCTTGACGCTGGCGCCGGGGTTGAAGAACTCGATCTTGGCCGCCAGCAGGGCGCCCTCTCGGTGATAACGGCGCAGCGCGACGAGCGGCGTGTTGCCGAGCGTCTCCAGGATGTCGTCGAGAATCTCCATCGGGTCGCTTCCCTCGGTGTCGTCGTTTCGGGGTCGCGGCCCGCCGGGGGCGGATCGCGCACGGGAGCGCGCATCCTATCGCGCCGCGCTCAGCCCGACGCCAGCCGCGCGACGAGCAGGCCGGCGAAGACGAGCATCAAGAGGCCGGTCAGCGCCCGCGTGGTGATCTCCCAGGCGGGCGTCGCGAAGCGGGCGCCGAAGTGAACGGCGGTGCACAGCACGAGACCCCAGATCGCCGCGGCCCCGACCACCGAAGCGGCGAGCGCGAGCGAGCGCGCGAGGGTCAGCGAGCCGCTCGCCTGCTGACCGATCACCGCCAGCCAGAAGGCGATGTTCCAGGGCGAGGAGAGCGCCATGCCGAGACCCAGCAGGTAGCCGCCGCGGGCGCCGCCGAAGACGCCCTGCTCGGGCGGCTCGGGCTCGTGGCGGCGCAGCCGCCGCCAACTGGCCGCGGCGCCGGACAGGAAGGTCCAGGCGAGGAAGAGCAGCAGAGAGAAGCTGATCGCGCCGAGCACGGGCCGCACGCCCGGCAGCGCGGCGACGGCGCCGGCGCCCAGGGCCACTCCCAGCGCCCAGAGGAAGTCGCCCGTGCACGCGCCCAGGCCCACGGGTAGGCGGGGAGGAAGCCGCGGGAGAGGCCGCGGCGGACCATCTCGGCGTTGATCGGACCGGGCGGCCAGGCGACCGACCAGCCGAGCAGGGCGCCGGTGGCGACGGTGGCGGCGATCGACGGTGCGGCGGTCACGGCGGCACCCGGCTCATCGTTCGGCGTCCACCTGCAGGCTCGGCAGCGACGGCGGCGCGAAGACCTTCTGCGCGTCGAGATCGCCGCGTGGCCGCGCGAAGTCCAGGCGCCAGACGAGGTCCTGGTCGTGACAGAGCGAGTCGAGCCGGCGAGCGAGCTCGGACGCCGGCTGCGGGCGCAGCGCCGGGTCCTTGTCGAGCAGCGCGGAGACGATCTCGGCGAACGACTCCGGCATCGCGTCGAGGAGGTCCTCGACCCGCGGCGCGGGGTCGGCGAGGGTGGAGCGGACGATGGAGCGGAAGTCGGTGCCGCGGAAGGGATAGCGGCCGAGCACGGCGCGGAACAGGACGACGCCGAGCGCGAAGAGATCGCACCGTTCGTCGCCCGGCAGGCCCCGCAGCAGCTCGGGCGCCAGGAAGCCCGGCGTCCCGAAGATCTTCCCGGGCGCGTCGAGCCGCACGTTGACGTAGGTCGCGAGGCCGAAGTCGGCGATCTTGATCGAGCCGTCGTTGCCCAGCAGGACGTTCCCCGGCTTGACGTCCCGGTGGACCAGCCCGTGCGAGTGCGCCGCCGCCAGCCCCGAAGCCACGGCGCGCGCGAGCGGCGCCGCTTCGCGCCAGTCGAGGGTGCCCCGCTCCTCGAGGTAGCGGTCGAGGCCGACGCCTTCGACGTACTCCATGGCGACATAGGCCACCTCGCCCGACTCCTCGGCGTCGTAGACGGCGACCACGTTGGGGTGCGAGACCTGGGCCGCGGTCACCGCCTCGGCCAGGATGCGCTCGGCGCTGCGCGTCTCGCCGTCGGGCGAGCGCCCGACGTGGATGGTCTTGAGCGCGACCGCGCGCTGCAAGCGCGGATCCCAGCCGCGGAAGACGGTTCCCATTCCCCCGGAGCCGAGGATCTCGAGCACCTGGTAACGGCCGAGGAAGACCTCGTCGAGCGCGGCCCGGTCGCGGGCATGGCGCTTCATCGCCTCGAGGGCCTGCTCGAGCTCGGCGCTCTCCGAAGGCGGCGGCGGCGCGCGCATCAGGCCGGCGACCTTGCGCTGGGCGTCGAGCAGCGCGCGCAGTGGCCGCACGAGGCCGCGCCACGCGGCGACCGAGAGCAGCGTCGTGAGCAGCAGGGCGAAAGCGACCGCCCAGGCGGAGCGCCGCGCCATGCGCCGGACGGCGGCCTCGGCGACCGCGGCCGGCTGGGCCGAGACGACGATCCAGAGGCCGTCGTCGGCGGCGGACCAGGCGCCCACCAGGTCGGGCCCGCTCGGAGCCCGGAAGCGGCCCGCGCCCGACAGGCGCGCTGTCAGGGCCGTGCGGGTCAGGGCCGGGAGGCAGAGCCGCCGCCACGGCGGGATCGCCGACGAGCACGTCGCCGCCGCGGTCGAGCAGCAGCAGGTGCGCCTGGTCTCCGATCTCCTCCGGGTCGAGCGCCCGGATCAGCTCGCCGGCGTCGGCGGCGAGAACGAGGCTGCCGCGGTCGTCCGACAGGGCGACCGGCACGAGCGCCCAGAGGCGGTCGCCGCGGCGCTCGAGCGAGGGCGATGGGTCGGGGGCCGGCGCCAGCAGGGCGTCCATGTCCGCCGCCGCGGCGTGCGTCTGGACACGCACGACGAGCTGCCCGCCGGGGTCGTGGACGGCGAGCCCGGCCACCCCCGCGCGGCTCCAGCCGGCGAGCGTGTCGCGCAGCAGGGTCTGGGTCGCGGGCGACGCGGCGTCGGCGAGGCGGGGATCGGAGGCCAGCGTCGCGGCCAGCGCCCGGCGCACGGACAGGAAGGCGTCGGTCCGTTCCGCGGCGGTCCGGGCCGCGACCGCGTGGGTGCGCAGGAGCTGCTCGAAGAGCGCGTCGCGGTTGACGCCGGCGAGCTGATAGGTCGCCAGCGCCAGTGGCACGGTCCCGACCGCGGCCAGCGCCAGCGCGATCTTGACCAGCAGCCCCGGCACCCGGCGCAGCGCCCGCGTAGGCGAGGTGATCGACGGCATCCGGCCGCGAATCGTACCAGCGGCGCGGGCAGGCTCCCGCGAACAGTGGCCCGCTGAGGGGTCGCGAAGCCGGCTCAGCCGGCGTCGAGGTGGGCCTGGTCGGAGTCGCCCATCTCGACGGCGCGGCCGGGGAAGTACTCGCGCCAGCGGCGCGTGACGAGGGCGGCGGTCTCGTCGTCGCAGAAAAGCTCCTTCGGGTACCACGGCTTGACCCGGGCGTCGATCGCCACCGGCGCGGTGCGCGCGACCTGGTTGCGGACCACCCGCGTCGCCGCGGCGTAGAGGTCGGCGGCCGGCTCGAAGCGGGTGAACGTCGTCCACAGGAAGCGGACCGGGTGGGCGGCCGCCCGCCGCGGCTCGTCCACCACGACGACCAGCGGCCAGCCGGCGAACGCCGGGTGGGCGGCGAAGCGGGCGGCGGCGTCGCGCTCCTCGGCGAAGGGCGGCGCGCCGACCACCAGGCAGCCGGCGCAGAAGACCTGCGGGTCGCGCGCGTCACCCGGCGGCGGCACCGGCGGCCGGAACTCCCGCGGCAGCTCGCGCACCGGGTCGCCGAGGCCCAGCCAGACCCCCTTCGAGCCGCGGTTGACCTCCGGTCCGGTGTAGTCGAGCGTGTCCATCGAGAGGTTGGAGAAGACGAACAGGTCGGTCTCCGGGTTCGTGCGCGCCAGCAGGTGCTCGAGCACGGCGCGGAAGTCGCGCAGGTCCACCGCGCGGTCGGTCACCAGGAGGAACTTGGTCAGCGAGAGCTGGCCCTCGCCGAGGATCCGGAACGCCGAAGCCATCGCCTCGCGGGCGTAGCGCTCGCGCACCACCGCGGCGGCGAGCGAGTGGAAGCCGGTCTCGCCGTAGGACCAGAGGTCCACGACGCCGGGCATGACCAGCGGAAAGAGCGGCGAGAGCAGCTCCTGCACGAGGTCGCCGAGGAAGAAGTCCTCCTGGCGCGGCTTGCCGACCACCGTCGCCGGGAAGATCGCGTCGCGCCGGTGGCACATCGTCGCGACCTCGAACACCGGGTAGTCGTGCGCCAGCGAGTAGTAGCCGTAGTGGTCGCCGAAAGGCCCCTCCGATCGCCTCTGGCCAGCCGGCACGCGGCCGACGAGGGCGATCTCGGCGTCGGCGAGCAGGCGCTCGCCGCGGGGTCCGGGGCAGGTGCGCAGCCGGCGGCCGGCGAGCATCGAGGCGAGCAGCAGCTCCGGGACGTTCTCCGGCAACGGCGCGATCGCCCCGAGCAGGAGCGCGGGCGGGCCGCCCAGAAAGACGGTCACCGGCAGCGCCTCGTCCCGCCGCTCGGCGACGTCGTAGTGGAAGCCGCCGCCCTTGCCGATCTGCCAGTGCATCCCGGTCTCGGCCGCGCCGAAGACCTGCATCCGGTAGACGCCGAGGTTCGAGGCGCCGGCGTCCGGCCCGTCCGGGTGCTCCGTGAGGACGAGCGGCAGCGTCAGGAAGGGGCCACCGTCCTCCGGCCAGCAGGTCAGCGCCGGCAGGCGGTCGAGCCGCGGCTCGGGCCGGACGACTTCGGCCACCGGGCCGGAACGGCGCGACTTCAGGCCGACCCGCAGCAGATCGAAGGCGACGTCGCGGGCGCGCCAGAGGCGGCCGGGAGTCGGCGGCATCAGCTCGTGGGCGAGCTCGACCAGCCGGCGGACGAGCGCGAAGGGGCGCGTCCCGAACGCCAGCCGGGCGCGCCGCGCGGTGCCGAAGAGGTTGGTCGCGAGCGGGAAGTCGCTGCCTTCGACGCGGGTGAAGAGCAGCGCCGGACCGCCGGCCGCGATCACGCGGCGGTGGATCTCGGCGACCTCGAGCCGCGCCGAGACGGGGACGGCCACCTCGACCAGGTCGCCGTCACGGCGCAGCCGGTCGAGAAATGCGCGCAGATCGGGGAAACCACCTCCGGACATGCGCGGCGAGCCTATAACCAAGGGACCGAGAGCTCTGCCGGCAGGCCTCTTTCCGCCTTCGGCGGGGGAGGGGGAACGAGCGGGGAGGTTTCGCTGGCCAGAGACTTTCAGTGCAAGGGAAGACAGGGCGCGGGCGGACGCCATCGGTCACGAGGCGGTGGCCGGCGCCCCCGTCATCCCTATTTGGAAGTTTTTCGAGTTGGATGGAGGAAGTGTGAGGGACAAGGGCTGTGCGATGCTCGGCGGCCTTGAGCGGGGGCGGACCGGACGTCTCGTCGCTGTATGCGCCGTACGAACGCGACGGCCGGTTCTTCTGTCCGTGGGGAATGGAGCAGCGGTCGTTGCTCGACGTCCTGCGTTGGCAGTTGCGGCGGGCGCCGGCGCGCTCGCGGCGGCCGCGCGCGCCGGTGCCGGTGGTGCCGGAGGACGGCGCCCGGCTGGCCCGGGTCGCCGAGCGTCCCGAGCTGACCTGGATCGGCCACGCCTCGTTCGCCTTCCACGAGGGCGACCGGGTGGCGCTGTTCGATCCCCACTTCGGTCCGCGGGCGCTCCTGCCGCGCCGCCAGTCGCCGCCCGGTCTGCCGCTCGCCTCGGTGCCCGCGGACGCCGTGGCGCTGCTCTCGCACAATCACTACGACCACCTGGACGCCTGGACGCTCGCGCGGCTGCCCAAGACGATCGAGTGGCGGGTGCCGCTCGGGCTGGGGCGGACGTTGCGCTCCTTCGGCTTCTCGCGCGTGCGCGAGCTCGGCTGGTGGGGGGAGGACGAGATCGGCGGCTGGCGGCTGACCTTCCTCCCGGCGCAGCACTGGTCGAACCGCCTGGGCCAGGCGCGCGACTCGACGCTGTGGGGGATGTGGCTGCTCGACACCGGCCGGACCCGGCTGCTGTTCGGCGGCGACTCCGGCTGGTTCCACGGCTTCGCCGAGATCGGCCGCCGCTTCGCCCCGCTCGACGCCGCGCTGCTGCCGATCGGGGCCTACGCGCCGCGCTGGTTCATGGCCCCCGTGCACATGAACCCGGAGGAGGCCCTGCGTGCCTTCCGCGCCACCGGAGCGCGCCTGCTGGTGCCCACCCACTGGGGCGCCTTCGACCTCGCCGACGACGCCGTCGACGAGCCACCGCGCGAGCTGGCGCGGCAACTCGCCCGCCCGGCCTACGCCGACCTGGCGCCGCGGATCCGCGTCCTCGCCGTGGGCGAGACTCTGTCGCTCGAGCGCTGAGCCGCGCGGGCTACGGGGTCGTCGCGGACCACTGCGAGGTGTCGCCGCTCTCGAAGTCGTCGGCGAACAGGATGACGACGTTGGAGAAGCAGAGCAGCCGGGCGATCGCGAGGTCGCAATTGAAATCGTATCCGGCCGTCCAGACGTCGCCGAGCGCGGACGATCTACCGAGTGTCGCGACGAGCGAAGCGTCGGTAGTGGTCCAGCCGTCGCAGTCGTCCAGCGTGGGCAGGCCATCAAGGCTGGTACCGGTGAACACCAGCGAGTCGATGTGCTCCCGCAGATCGTCGCTCTCGACGTCGGATTGGCGGTAGGGAAATGCCAGCAGCTCGCTCTTCGAGGCGGCGATCTGGACTCCGCCCGGTCGTCGAAACGGGCCGTCGGTGAGGAGCCGGTCGATGGCCGGAAGCCCCGCGACCGACAACCAGGCGACGTAGGTGCCGGCCGCCGGGAAGTGCGCGCTCGCGGCGAGGTTTCGGCAGATGGCGTCGCCGGCGGCGACTCCGGTGGCGCCCCCGGCCTGCGGCCAGCTCCCGAGATCGCCCGTGCCGGCAGCGGAGGTGACGAAGACCCAGGCGCCCGGCGCGGAGCCCTGGCCGGGCAGGGCCGCTCCCGTCCCGGGGTCGAAGCAGAGGAGGTGGAGGTCGGCGTCGCACGGCAGGGAGCTCGGGAAGAAGTCGATCGACCTCTCCGTCCAGCCCACGGCGCCGAGGGTCGAGTCACCCGTGGACGCCGAGACGCTGGGCGAGGCGCTGCTCCAGTTGTTGCACGTGGCGGTGGTGCCCCAGATCTGGCCGGAGCTCTCCGTGTCCGAGAAGGTGAAAACCTGACCGGTGAGAACGCTGCCGTTCTCGTCGACCACGGGCGGGTGCAGGACGTCGAAGGTGGTGGTCAGGTCGGAGAGGCGGTGGGAGAAGGCGACGTCGTCGGTGCGCTGCCAGGGGCCGGCGTCGGGCAGGCTCCCCTGGCCGCAGTTGGCGCTCTTCTTGCCGCTGAATCCGGCGACGTGGCAGTAGGCGTCGGTGGTCGAGGTCGAGAGCCAGGCGCGGAACAGGGCGGCGTCGGCCAGGCCCGCCGCCGCGGCGAGGTTCTGACAGATCGCGTCGCCCGCGGCGAGGCCCGTGTGACCTCCGGCCTGGGGCCAGGAGGAGAGGTTGCCGTTCCCGATCGCCGAGGTCGTGAACATCTTGTGGGCGGCGAAGGCGGGCAGCGAGCCGGAGCCGAGCAGGAGTACCAGGGTGGTCAGGGCGAGGCGGGTTCTCACGTGGTGTCTCTCCAGGTTCGACGGGTGGGCGATGTCACGGCGTGGACGACGACCATTGCGAAGTGTCGCCGCTCTCGAAGCCGTCGGCGAAGAGGATGACGACGTTGGAGAAGCAGAGCAGGTGGCCGACGGCGTAGTCGCAGCCGAGACCGTGGCCGCTGGTCCAATCGTTGCTCGAGGCGGAGGAGAGGCCCAGGGTCGCGTATTCGGAGGCGTCGGTGCTCCACCAGGCGCCGCAGTCGTCGCCGGTCGGATTCCCCTGCCAGTCGGTTCCCGTGAAGACGAGGACGTTGTCGTGTCGGCGTTGCTCGTCGGTTTCGATGTCGGATGCGCGGTAGGGATAGGCCGTCAGCTCCGTCTTGTCGGCGGCGATCCGAACCCCTCCCGGGCGCCGGAAGGGGCCGTCGGGAGCGATGCGATCGATGGCGCGCGCGCCCGAGATCGAGAGCCAGGCGACGTAGCCTTCGGCGGCGGGCAGGTGCCCTTCGGCGGCCTGCTCGCGGCAGATCGCGTCGCCCGCCTGGAGTCCGAAGGCGCCGCTGGCCTCGGGCCAGCTGTGGAGGTCGCCGCTGCCGGAGGCCGTGGTCACGAAGACCCATGCCCCGGGCTGCGGCGGGTCGCCGGGCAGCGCGCCCCCCGTTCCGGGATCGAAACAGAGAAGATGGTAGGAGAGGCTGCAGTACTTCTGGCTCTGAAAGTAGGGCACCGACCAGTCTGTCCAGGCGATGGCGCCGGATTGCGGCTTGCCCGTCACGGCGAGCAGGCTGGCCGAGGCGCTCTGCCAGTCCGAGCACGTCCCGGTGGCGTCGGGATCGAGGGACCCGTCGGGACCCGTCGCGGTGAGTGTTTCGACGTTGGGCTCGACGGCGTCCCCGTTCTCGTCGATCAGCGGGGGGTGGAGAACGTCGTACGTGGCCGTCAGATCGGAGAGCCGATGGGAGAAGGAGACGCCGTCGGTGCGCTGCCAGGGGCCGGCGTCGGGCAGGCTCGGTTGGCCGCAGTTGCTCGACTTCGTGCCCGCGAGACCGGCGACGTGGCAGTAGGCGTCGGTGGTCGAGGTCGAGAGCCAGGCGCGGAACAGCGAGGCGTCGGCCAGGCCCGCGTCGGCGGCGAGGCTCCGGCAGATCGCGTCGCCCGCGGCGAGCCCGGTGTGCCCACCGGCCTGCGGCCAGGAGCCGAGGTTGCCGGTCCCGCTCGCCGAGGTCACGAACACCTTCTTGGCCGCCGCGAGGGGCAGGGCTCCGGCGAGGATCGCGACAGCGACCAGGGTGGCGACGCGCCTCGCGACGTGGACGGCCTCATGGTGGACTCCCAGTTCTCTTCCCGCGGTGAGCGCCCGCTCACGGCGTCACCGCGGACCACTGCGCGGTGTCGCCGCTCTCGAATCCGTCGGCGAAGAGGATGACGACGTTCGAGAAGCAGAGCAGGTGATTCGCCGGGACGCCGCAGAGCGCGGAACCGTAGGTCCAGTTGATATCCGATGCGGCCGATCGCCCGGCGGTCACCGTGAGCGACGGGTCCGCGCTCGTCCAGCCGTCGCAGTCGTCGCCGGTGGGCTGACCGCTGGGGTCGGTGCCGGTGAACACCGACACGTTGATGTGTTCGCGCAACTCGTCGGCTTCGAAGTCGGACTCGTGGAACGGCAGATACAAGGTGAGATCGGCCTTCGACGCTACGACGCGGACGCCGCCCGGGCGGCGGAAGGGTCCGTCGGTGGTGATGCGGTCGAGCGCCGGGGCGCCGGCGAGCGAGAGCCAGGCGACATAGGTGTCGGCGGCCGGCAGGTGTCCGGCAGCGGCCAGGTTGCGGCAGATCGCGTCGCCGGCGGCGACGCCCGTGGCTCCGCCGGCCTGCGGCCAGCTGCCGAGGTCTCCGGTCCCGCGGACCGAGGTGACGAAGACCCACGCGCCGGGCAGCGCCGGATCGTTCGGCAGCGCAGGTCCGGTTCCGGGATCGAAGCAGAACAGGCGCAGAGGGAGGTCGCAATCGGGGTAACCGAGCTGGGTCCACCCGATCGCGCCGAGGTAGAGCAGTCCGGACAGCGCCGAATCCGAGCTCGAGCCGCTCTGCCAGTTGTTGCAGTTCAGCGCCGAGTCGTCCAAGGCGCCGTTCGCGTCGGTGCCGGTGAAGGTGTTGTCGTAGCCGCTCTGGATCGGGGATCCGGTTTCGTCCAGGTAGGCCGGATGGAGGACGTCGAAGGTCGTGGTCAGGTCGGAGAGGCGGTGGGAGAAGGCGACGCCGTCGGTGCGCTCCCACGGCCCGGCGTCGGGCAGGCTGGGCTGGCCGCAGTTGTTCGATTTCTTGCCCGAGAAGCCGGCGACGTGGCAGTAGGCGTCGGTGGCCGAGGTCGAGAGCCAGACACGATAGAGGTTGGCGTCGGCCAGGCCGGCATCGGCCGCGAGGCTCCGGCAGACGGCGTCGCCGGCGGCGAGTCCCGTGTGGCCGCCGGCGCGCGTCCAGGACCGAGAGATCACCGGCGCCCGAATCCGAGGTGACGAACATCTGCTTGGCGGCACCGGCCGGAAGGGGCGCCGCCGCGAGCAGTAGCACGAGGAGCGCGGTCGGCGGCCGGCGGAACACGGGCAGCGGGACGGGTCCAGTGAGGAATCCGAGCATGTGCGGTCTCCACAGGCGAGAGGTCGGTCTCGTCCATGGGAACGCGAACGCGTCCCCGAACAGGTCAGGCCGGGCGCTACTTCAGGCGGGCGAGGTCGCGCCGGAGGGCGGCCAGGGAGGGGGCGTCGGGGGGCAGCACGGGGGTGAGCAGCTTGACGGCGTCGGCAAGCTCCCGGCGGGCGCGTGCGACGTCGCCCTCCAGGACGGCCAGCCTGCCGCTGGCAGCCTCGAGCGCGGCGCGGTAGAGGGGGTGCGACGCGAACGGAGGTCCGGTCTGCGCCAAGGCCGGATCGAGAATCTGCCGCGCTTCCCGCAGATCGTCAGCCTGGCGCCGCGACAGCAGGTCGAGCGCGAGGCCCAGGGTGGGGCTGCCCGAGAGGTCGTGAACCGCGGCGCGCTCGAGGCGCGCCGCTTCGCCGGGCTCGACCCGGTGCGTCGCGATCGCTTCGTCGAGCCGGCCCAGTCCGACGCAACACGTTTCCGAGCTTCATCCTCGCGCTCCCGGCGTCGACGCTCCGGGGGCCGTAGATCCGGGCCAGCGCCGCACAAACGCTGCGCAGCGAGCGGTTCCGCCTCCGCCGCGAGGCCCAGGCCCAGCTCGTCCACCGCGAGCTCGCTCCGGCTCAGCCAGACCCGGACGTGGTCGGCGCCGCCGTGGCTCTCCGAGAAGGCCTCGGCCCGGCGGGCCATGGCCGCGGCGTCGGCGAACTTCTCCTGCTCCCGGAGGCACCGGGCCAGCGAGATCAGGCCGGTCGCCGCGTCCATCGTGCCCATCGGCTCGAGCACGGCCACGGCCTCGCGCAGGGGCTCCTGCGGCCTCGGCGAGCTGGTCGCGGCCGAGCTCGAAGATGCCGAGCGAGAGCTGGGCGATCGCGAAGTGCGGGTGGCCCGGACCGAGCGTCTTGCGCCCGATCTCGATCGCTCGCCGGAACGCGACTTCTCGGCCTCGCTGTCGCGTTGGAGGAAGTTGTACATGTCGCCTTCGAAGCGGAGGATGTTCATCGCCTGGGGGCTGCCGGCGCCGCCGGCGCGCGCGAGGCGAGCGAGCGCGTCGCTGGCTGTGGACTCGGCTTCGGAGATCCGGCCGATGTCCCCGTAGCTTTCCGCCAGCTCGCCGAGCACCTCGGCGGTCCGCGGATCGTCCCGGCCCAACCGCTGCTCCAGGATCGCGACCGCCGCCTGGTGCTTCTCGATCGCTTCACCCAGCTTCATCTCTCCCATCATCGCCCCGGCGAGGACCTCGTCGGCGCGCGCGACCTCGAGGCTCGAGGCGCCGTAGGCGCGCTCGACGACCGGGAGCGCCCGCTTCGCCGCCGCCTCGGCCGCCTCCGGGCGGGTCTCGAGCAGGTCGACCTGCGCCCGGGTCAGGCGCGCCAGCGTCGTGCGCGGAGCCTCGGCGCCCAGGGTGGCGGTGAAGTCCGCGATCGCGCGGTCGGCGAGCCCGGTCGCCTCGGAGGCCAGGCCGAGGCCGACGTAGCTGCGCGCCAGCGCGTCCTCGAGCTCGGCGCGGGTCTGGAGGTCCGAGGCCAGCTCGCGATCGATCCGCTGGGCGCCCGTCGCCAGGAGCTGCTGGGCGGTCAGCGACGCGCCCAAGGCGTGGCTCGGATCGGCGCTCTCGAAGATCGAGACCAGGTAGCTCTGGACCGTCTGGGCGCGTCCCGCCTCCCGGCCGGCCCGGTGGGCCTGCCAGAGCGCGGCGACCAGGCCTGCGGCCAGCGCGAGGGTGGCGAGCGCCGCCGCCGCCAGGGCGAACCGGTGGCGGGCGACGAAGCGCCCGGCGCGATAGCGGCGCGACGCCCCGCGGGCGGCGATCGGCCGGCGTCCGAGGTGGCGGCGGAGGTCCTCGGCGAAGGCCGCCGAGGTCGGGTAGCGGCGCTCCGGCTCGGACGCCAGCGCGGTCTCGAGGATCGTGTCCAGATCCCCGGAGAGGCGCCGCGCCCGCCGCTCGAGCTCGGCGCGGTCGCCGGGCGTAGCCTCGGCCGCGAGCCGGCGCAGCCGCAGGCTGGGCCGTTCGAGACGCTCCTCGGCGAGCGCGTGGACCAGCTCGGCAGCCGAAATTCCGGTGCGCTCGAACGGTCGCCCGCCGGCCAGGAGCTCGTAGGACAGGGCGCCGAGCGCGAAGACGTCGGTCGCGGTCGTGATCGCGCCGCCCAGGATCTGCTCGGGCGCGGCGTACGACGGGGTGAGCAGGCGCAGCCCGGTGTGGGTCGCGGCGGCGTCCTCCTGCTCGAGCAGCTTGGCGATGCCGAAGTCGAGCAGCTTGACCTCGCCGGTCGCCGTGACCAGCACGTTCGAGGGCTTGAGGTCGCGATGGACGACCAGCGCGCGGTGCGCCGCCTCGACGGCGTCCGCGACCGCCAGCACGAGCCGGATGCGCGCTTCGTCGTCGAGCTTCTCGGCCGCCGCGTGCTCGGTGATCGGACGTCCCTCGACGTGCTCGAGGACGTAGAAGGGCCGCCCGTCGGCGGCCAGGCCGCCGTCGAGCAGCCGGGCGATGCCGGGGTGCTCGAGACGGGCGAGGATCTGACGCTCGCGCAGGAAGCGCGCCAGGATCTCGGCCGAGTCGAGTCCGCGCTTGAGCAGCTTCAATGCGGCCCGCTGCTCGAAGCCCGCGCCTTCGCGCTCGACCAGGAAGACCTCGCCCATGCCGCCGCGCCCGAGCGGCCGCAGCAGCCGCCAGTCCCCGACGCGGACGCCGACCAGGTCGTCGTCGCCGAGCCAGCTCTCGGCCGCCGCGCGGGTCGCGGCGTCGAGCAGCCGGCTGGTCTGGGGATCCGCCGCGAGCAGGGCGACGACCTCGCGGTGGGCGGTGGGGTCGGCTTCGGCGAGACGGGCCAGCCACTCGTCCCGCGCCGCGCCGTCGCGGGCGTAGACCTCGTCGAGCGCCCGGCTCACCCGGCGCCAGAGCTCGGCCGCGTCCGTCGTTCCGGGGTCGTGGCCGGGGCTCACGGGGCGCCCGGCTCGAGCTCGCGGTGGAGGAACGACCGCGCCTTGCGCCACTCGCGCTTGATCGTGCTGAGCGAGAGCGAGCGCAGCTCGGCGATCTCGTCGAGGGTCAGTCCGCCGAAGACCCGCCACTCGACCAGGCGCCCCAGCTCGGGATCGAGCTGCTCGAGGTGACCCAAGGCACGGGAGATGGAGATCAGGTCCTCGAGCGGTGTCTCGACGCCGGCGGCTTCCAGCCCGTCGAGCGGCTGCGCGCGACGGGCGTCGGGTCGCCGCGCCGCGGAGCGGCGGCGCGCCTCGTCGACCAGGACCTGGCGCATCGCGCGCGCGGCGAGCGAGAAGAAGTGGTGACGGTCCACCGCTTCGAGCTTCGAGGCGCGGGCGAGCTTGAGGTAGACCTCGTGGACCAGGGCCGTGGTCGACAGGGTCTCGCCCGGGCGTCCGCGCGCCAGTTGCTTGCGCGCCAGCGTGCGCAGGTCCAGGTAGAGGTCGTCGAACAGGTGGTCGAGCGCTTCGCGATCGCCGCCCGAGAGCTCTGCGACCCAGCGCGTGATGTCGCTGCGCCGTTCGGGGTCCATGGGGAGGCCGACGAGTATACGTGACCCCGCTCGGCGTGGGTTCGGTCTCGGCGGAGACCGGCCGGAGCCCACGGCGCGACCGGAAGAGAGGTGAGCCGGGCTCAGCCCGCGGCGTCTTCGAGGGTATGGACGATCTCCAGCGCGCCGTCGATCAGCGACGGCAGGTGCTCCGGGGCGAGCCAGCGGGTGACGTTGAACGGGAGGTGGCGTTGCGATTCCCGTGTCGGCGGCCACTGGCCGAGCTCGACCGAGACCAGGACGTGGCCGGGGATCGAGTTGACCAGCCAACCGGGCCGGGCGAGGAAATAGTCGAGCAGCTCGGGACGGAAGAGCGCCCGCAACGCCGCTTCGTCCTCGCCGGCGAGCGCCAGGCGGGTGTAGAAATCCGGACGTTCTTCGAAGCGCAATCCCGGGGGATCGGGCAGCTCGCTCGCGAACGCATGGGCCTGGTCGACCAGGTCGTGGAGGAGCCCGCCCAGCGGGCCGGACGCCACCTTGCGCACGCGCTCGTCGTCGGACCGCTCGGAGGTCCCATCGAGCGCTGCGACCGCGTTCGCGCTGCGCTCCCGGAGCGGCAGGACCGGATTGGGCTCGAGCAGGAAGGCGGGTAGCGGGACCCGTGTCGCCACCGCGGCGATCGCCAGCGCGCAGGTGCGCACGGGGGTGCCGCTCGAGGGGTTGTCGATCCGCTCCGCATTCCAGTCCGGACGTCCCTCCCAGCGCCCGCGCGAGCCGGTGACGTTCCACGAGTAGTCGAAGAAGGTCACCTCGTGGTCGCCGCGCCGGCCCCGCAGGACGCAATCGATCCTCGGGCTCGACGCCTCCGGGAGCAGCGCTGCGGGGCGCATTCCGGCGAGCACCGCCTCGGGCGGATCCGGGACCGGCCCCAGACCCAGGGCGGCGCCCCGCTCCGCGAGCTCGGAGCTGCGCGCAGCGCGCTCGCGCGCCCACCGACGCGAGGCGAAGATCAGGTAGACGACGAGCAGCGCGATCAGCGCGGCGACGATCGCGAGGACGACGAGCCCGGGCGACAGGGACATGGAGATCGGACCTCCTCGACAGGGGGAACGCGGATCGTAGTCGAAAGCGGTCCGGCGCGTGCCCTCCGAGCCTCGGTCTAGACTCCGCGGACATGATCTCCCCCGGATGGCGGGTCCGCGGAGCCGCCGTCGCGTTCCTGCTCCTGGTGGCCCCGGCTCGAGGGGCCGAGACGCCAGCGCCCGAGCTGCCGTCCGTGGGCGGGGAGGTGGCGGTGGCGACGGACGCGCCGGCGCTCCGCCGCCTCGAGCTGGCCGCTGGGGACTTCCTGTACCTGAAGCTCGAAGCCGAGGGGGCGGATCTCGGGCTGCGGCTCCTCGACCCCCGGGGAGAAGTGGTGGTAGAGGTCGACGCCCAACCGACCCGGACCGGCACCGAAGAGCTGTTCGCGGTCGCGGTCGCGGCGGGGACCTACCTCCTCGAGGTCCGATCGAAGGGCGGCAGTGGGAGCTTCCGCGTCGCCGCGCTGGAGTCGCGCCCGGCCACCGCGGAGGATCGCCAGCGCGTCGACGCCGAGCGGGATCTCGCCCGGGCCGCGGCGCTGCGCCGGGGCCCTGCCCAAGGGGCCGGGGAGGAGCTCGAAGCGGCCCGGACCGCGGCGGCGGGCTTCGCCCGGCTCGGGCTCGCCGAGCGCTCGGGCCGGGGCCGGATCGAGGAGGCACTCGCGCTCGACCGCCAGGGGCACGCCGACGAGGCCGTGCGTGGCCTCGAAGCGGTGCGCGCCGACGCGGCGGCGGCGGGAGACGGCGATCTCGAGGCCCGCGCCGCCAACAGCCTCGCCATCCGGAGGGCGCGTGCCGACGATCTGGCGGGCGCCATCGAGCTGGGGACGCAGGCCGCCGACCGGGCCTCCGCCGCGGACGACCCCTTCCTGGCCGGGCAGGTGCTCTTCAACCTGGCGGCCGTCTACGATCGCGCCGGCCGCACCGAGGAGGCTCTCGACGCCCTCGCCCGCGCGGCCGAGCTCGGACGCGCGACCGGCGCGGCGGCGTTCGAGCTCGCCGTCCAGGTCAATCTCGGCGCGATGCTGAATCGCCGCCACCGGTACCAGGCGGCGCTCGACCTCTTCGAGCAGGTCATCGCGCGCGCCGGCGAGCTCGACCTGCCGCCCTACGTCGCGACCGCGCGGATCGACGAGGGGGCCGCCTTGGCCCAGCTCGGCGAGCCGGAGCGCGCCCGCGCCAGCTACCTCGAAGCCCTGGAAGGCCTCGCCGCGGACGACGTGCGCGAGCGGGTCATCGTCGAGCTGGATCTCGGCGATCTGGCCTTCACCGGTCACGACGACGAGGAGGCGCGGCGCCGGTTCGAGTCGGTGGTCGATCGGGCGCGGGGCACGGCGGGGCTCGCGGACCTCGAGCGCACCGCCGAGGGGTACCTCGGTTCGCTCGACGTCCGCGCCGGGCGGGTCGCCGAGGGCCGCGAGCGGCTCGAGACCGTAGCGCGCGCCTTCCGAGACACCGGCGAGGATCTCCTGCTGCAGCAGGTTCTGGGCGAGCTCGCGGAGGCGCGGCGGCGGGCCGGGGACCTGGCGGGTGCCGGCGCCGCTGCCGAGGAGGCGGCCGCGCTCGCCCGCCGCACCGGCGACCTCGAGAGCGAGGCGGAGGCTCGCGGCGCCCACGCGCGCGTGTTGCGCGACCAGGGCGACGTCGCGGCGGCGCTCGCCGAAGTCGGGACCGCCGTCGCCACGATCGAGACGATCCGCGGCGCGCTGCCGGCGGCCGAGCTGCGGGCCTCCTACCTGGCGCGCTTCCGCTTCCTCTACGACCTCGGCGTCGAGCTGTCGCTCGATCTCGACCGCCGCGAGCCCGGCGCCGGACACGCGGCCGGGGCTTTCGAGTGGGCGGAGCGGGCGCGCGCGCGCAGTCTGCTCGAGTCGCTGTCGCCGATCGCCTGGGCCGGCGACGCAGCGACGCGCGAGCTGCGCCGGCGCGGCGCCGACGTGATCAGCGCCCGCGACGCCTGGACGCAGGCGCAGGGACGGCCGGTCGACGAGGACGCGGCGCCGGCCGCGGCCAATCGGCTGGACGAGGCGATCGAGCGCTACCAGACGGCTCGCCTGGCCTGGGCGGAGGCGCACCCGCTGGCGGCGAGGCACCTCGAACGCCGTCCGGCGAGCGTCGCCCAGGTGCGGGCCGCGCTCGCGCCCGACGAGGCGCTGCTCGAGTACCACTGCGGCGAGGAGAGCTGCGCGCTGTTCGTGGTCGAGCGGTCCCGCTTCGTCGCGCTCCCCCTGGGCGACTCCCGGCTCGTCCGGTCGGCCGTCGAGCGGCTCGACGAGGAGCTGCTGGCGCCGCGGCTGCGCGAGGTTCTTCGCTACCGCGACGAAGCGCTGGCGCTCGAGCGCCTGCTGCTCGCGCCGGCCGGTCTCGACCCCGGCCGCACGCCGCGCCTCCTGATCGCCGCCGACGGACCGTTGCACGGCCTCGCTTTCGACGCGCTCGTGACGAGCGCCCGGGGCACCACCTGGGAGCGCCTCGACTACCTGATGCGCCGGTTCGTGATCTCCCGCGTTCCGTCCGCGGCCGTCTGGATCGAGCTCGTGCGGCGCGGCCGTGCGGCGGGCGCGGGCCCGGACGTCGTCGCCTTCGGCGATCCTCTCGAATCGCCGTCGGAGCTTCTCGCCGCGCGCGGGCGGGCGGCCGCCGGCGGGCTCGCGCCGCTGCCGGGGGCGCGGGAGGAGGCGCGGCGGGTGGTGGCGTTGACCGGACGGGGGCGCGCCTGGGTCGGGGCGGACGCGACCGAGGCGCGGGTCAAACAGCTCTCCGGGCGGGCGCCGGATCGCCTTCACTTCGCCACCCACGCCCTGATCGAGGAGCGCCGTCCGGCGCTCTCGAGCCTGGCGCTGGCGGCGGGCGGGGGCGAGGACGGCCGGCTCGAGGCGTGGGAGATCGAGGGGCTCGACCTGCCGGTGCGCCTGGTGGTGCTCTCGGCGTGCGACAGCGCCCTCGGCCGCCCGGTCACGGGCGAGGGCCTGGTCGGGCTCGTCCAGTCGTTCCTCGACGCCGGCGCGGCGAGCGTGGTGGCCACTCTGTGGGCGATCCCGGACCGCGCCACCGGCGAGCGGATGGCGGACTTCTATCGCGAGCTGCGCCACCACGACGCGGCGACGGCGCTCAACCACGCCGAGCGCGAAGCGCTGGCGGCAGGGGGGCTGTCCGCGCACCCCTCGTCCTGGGCCGGTCTGATCCTGATCGGAGACCCGGGCGCGCGCTGAGCTCCGGGAACCGGTCTGGCGTACAGTCGGCCGAACGACACCGCTCCGAGGAGGTGGTCATGATCGCTCCCACCCGCCGTTTCGCCGCTCCCAGTCTGGTCGCGGCTCTGGCCCTCGCCGCCGGCTGGTGCCTGCCGGCCCGGACCCTGTCCGGGACCGCGACGGCGTATCCACGGACGGCCACGTTCTCGATCGTGGCTCTCGACCCGGACAACGGCGACCTCGGGATCGCGGTGCAGTCGAAGTTCCCCAACGTCCGCGTCGTCGTCCCCTGGGCGCGGGCCGGGGTCGGTGCGGTGGCGACCCAGAGCCTCGCGCGGCTCTCCTACGGCACCGACGGCCTCGACCTGATGGCGCACGGCGCCAGCGCGAAGGAGGCGCTCGACATCCTGGTCCGCCGCGACCCCGACCGCGAGCAGCGCCAGGTCGGCATGGTCGACGCCCAGGGCGACGCCGCGACCTGGACCGGCAAGGAGTGCTTCTCCTGGGCCGGCGGACGGATCGGCCGGCAGGAGGGGGGAGTCACCGAGGTGGGACCGGAGAGCGGCGGCGTCGGGACGGTCGTCGCCGGCCACGGCTTCACCGTCCAGGGCAACATCCTGGTCTCGAAGGACACCGTCGAGGCGATGGCGAAGACCTTCCAGGCGACGCCCGGCGATCTCGCCGGCCGCCTGGTGGCGGCGCTGTTGGCGGGCGGCAAGGCGGGCGGGGACCAGCGCGGCGAGCAGAGCGCGGCGCTCCTGGTCGTGCGCAAGGGCGCGGGCTACGACGGCGCCGACAACTTCGTCGACATCTCGATCTACGACCACCCGACGCCGCTGGCCGAGCTGGCCCGGCTCTACGAGCTGAACCGCCTCTACTTCCGGCGCTCGGAGCCGGAGAACATGATCCCGGTCACGCCCGAGATCGCGCGCGAGCTGCAGGAGATCACCTCGAGAGCGAGGCGGAGGCTCGCGGCGCCCACGCGCGCGTGTTGCGCGACCAGGGCGACGTCGCGGCGGCGCTCGCCGAAGTCGAGACCGCCGTCGCCACGATCGAGACGATCCGCGGCGCGCTGCCGGCGGCCGAGCTGCGGGCCTCCTACCTGGCGCGCTTCCGCTTCCTCTACGACCTCGGCGTCGAGCTGTCGCTCGATCTCGACCGCCGCGAGCCCGGCGCCGGACACGCGGCCGCGGCTTTCGCGTGGGCGGAGCGGGCGCGCGCGCGCAGTCTGCTCGAGTCGCTGTCGCCGATCGCCTGGGCCGGCGACGCAGCGACGCGCGAGCTGCGCCGGCGCGGCGCCGACGTGATCAGCGCCCGCGACGCCTGGACGCAGGCGCAGGGACGGCCGGTCGACGAGGACGCGGCGCCGGCCGCGGCCAATCGGCTGGACGAGGCGATCGAGCGCTACCAGACGGCTCGCCTGGCCTGGGCGGAGGCGCACCCGCTGGCGGCGAGGCACCTCGAACGCCGTCCCGCGAGCGTCGCCCAGGTGCGGGCCGCGCTCGCGCCCGACGAGGCGCTGCTCGAGTACCACTGCGGCGAGGAGAGCTGCGCGCTGTTCGTGGTCGAGCGGTCCCGCTTCGTCGCGCTCCCCCTGGGCGACTCCCGGCTCGTCCGGTCGGCCGTCGAGCGGCTCGACGAGGAGCTGCTGGCGCCGCGGCTGCGCGAGGTTCTTCGCTACCGCGACGAAGCGCTGGCGCTCGAGCGCCTGCTGCTCGCGCCGGCCGGTCTCGACCCCGGCCGCACGCCGCGCCTCCTGATCGCCGCCGACGGACCGTTGCACGGCCTCGCTTTCGACGCGCTCGTGACGAGCGCCCGGGGCACTACCTGGGAGCGCCTCGACTACCTGATGCGCCGGTTCGTGATCTCCCGCGTTCCGTCCGCGGCCGTCTGGATCGAGCTCGTGCGGCGCGGCCGTGCGGCGGGCGCGGGCCCGGACGTCGTCGCCTTCGGCGATCCTCTCGAATCGCCGTCGGAGCTTCTCGCCGCGCGCGGGCGGGCGGCCGCCGGCGGGCTCGCGCCGCTGCCGGGGGCGCGGGAGGAGGCGCGGCGGGTGGTGGCGTTGACCGGACGGGGGCGCGCCTGGGTCGGGGCGGACGCGACCGAGGCGCGGGTCAAACAGCTCTCCGGGCGGGCGCCGGATCGCCTTCACTTCGCCACCCACGCCCTGATCGAGGAGCGCCGTCCGGCGCTCTCGAGCCTGGCGCTGGCGGCGGGCGGGGGCGAGGACGGCCGGCTCGAGGCGTGGGAGATCGAGGGGCTCGACCTGCCGGTGCGCCTGGTGGTGCTCTCGGCGTGCGACAGCGCCCTCGGCCGCCCGGTCACGGGCGAGGGCCTGGTCGGGCTCGTCCAGTCGTTCCTCGACGCCGGCGCGGCGAGCGTGGTGGCCACTCTGTGGGCGATCCCGGACCGCGCCACCGGCGAGCGGATGGCGGACTTCTATCGCGAGCTGCGCCACCACGACGCGGCGACGGCGCTCAACCACGCCGAGCGCGAAGCGCTGGCGGCAGGGGGGCTGTCCGCGCACCCCTCGTCCTGGGCCGGTCTGATCCTGATCGGAGACCCGGGCGCGCGCTGAGCTCCGGGAACCGGTCTGGCGTACAGTCGGCCGAACGACACCGCTCCGAGGAGGTGGTCATGATCGCTCCCACCCGCCGTTTCGCCGCTCCCAGTCTGGTCGCGGCTCTGGCCCTCGCCGCCGGCTGGTGCCTGCCGGCCCGGACCCTGTCCGGGACCGCGACGGCGTATCCACGGACGGCCACGTTCTCGATCGTGGCTCTCGACCCGGACAACGGCGACCTCGGGATCGCCGTGCAGTCGAAGTTCCCCAACGTCCGCGTCGTCGTCCCCTGGGCGCGCGCCGGGGTCGGCGCGGTGGCCACCCAGAGCCTCGCCCGGCTGGCCTACGGCACCGACGGCCTCGACCTGATGGCGCACGGCGCCAGCGCGAAGGAGGCGCTCGACATCCTGGTCCGCCGCGACCCCGACCGCGAGCAGCGGCAGGTCGGCATGGTGGACGCCCAGGGCGACGCCGCGACCTGGACCGGCAAGGAGTGCTTCTCCTGGGCCGGCGGACGGATCGGCCGGCAGGAGGGGGGAGTCACCGAGGTGGGACCCGAGAGCGGCGGCGTCGGGACGGTCGTCGCCGGCCACGGCTTCACCGTCCAGGGCAACATCCTGGTCTCGAAGGACACCGTCGAGGCGATGGCGAAGACCTTCCAGGCGACGCCCGGCGATCTCGCCGGCCGCCTGGTGGCGGCGCTGTTGGCGGGCGGCAAGGCGGGCGGGGACCAGCGCGGCGAGCAGAGCGCGGCGCTCCTGGTCGTGCGCAAGGGCGCCGGGCTACGACGGCGCCGACAACTTCGTCGACATCTCGATCTACGACCACCCGACGCCGCTGGCCGAGCTGGCCCGGCTCTACGAGCTGAACCGCCTCTACTTCCGGCGCTCGGAGCCGGAGAACATGATCCCGGTCACGCCCGAGATCGCGCGCGAGCTGCAGGAGATCTGGAAGCAGCGCGGCTTCTACGACGGACCCGCGGACGGCGTCGTCGACGCCGGGTTCCAGAAGATCCTGGTCGACTTCATGGGCTGGGAGAACTATGACGTGCGCATCCCGCCGGTCCAGTCGGTCGACCTGGCGAAGGGCGAGACGCTGAAGATCGACCGCGAAGTGCTCGACGACATCCGGCAGGTCTTCAAGGCCGGGCGCTGGAAGCCGCGCATCCGGCGCTGAGCGGCCGGCCGGGGCTCCGGCGCCTCCCACCCCGCGGGGCAGCGCGCCGGCCGGATCGTGGGCGTAGCTTGAAAGAATGGGATTCGTCCGCAGACCAACCCGTTCCGTCCGGCCCCTGATCTGCCTCTTCGCGGCTCTCGCCGCGCTCCCGCTCCGTGCTCTCGCAGCTCCGCCGACGGGGGCGCTTCCGTCCGTGGGCGACGAAGTCTGGATCACCCTCGGCACAGACGCCTACGCCAGCGCCAGCCGGCTCTTCCCCGTCGGCGTCGACGGCCGCTCGCTGCCGCTCCTGGGAGAAGCGGCGGGCGTGATGCTCACCCGCGTGCCGCGCGCGGCGCTCGGCGCGGTCGCCGAGCGGATCCACGCCGACCTGGGCCGCCCCGGCGGTTTCGTCGTCCACCGCACCCTGGCCGACGCCGAAGCCGAGCTGGACCGGCTACGCCGGCCCGCGCCGGTCATGGTGGAGACGCTCCCGTTCGCGATCGACGAGCCGTACTGGGTCGGGCAGCTCGCCGGCCAGATCGACGAGTCGCAGCTCCTCGAGACCATGACGGCGCTCTCGACCCAATTCGTCAACCGCTACCACGCCCACATGACGGGGACCGCCGCCGCGCAGTGGATCCAGGGCCAGTGGACGGCCGCCGCGGAGGGTCGTCCGGACGTCACGGTGGCGCTGCGCACCCATCCCGGGATCACGCCGCAACCGTCGGTCGTGCTCACGATCTCGGGCGCGACGCTGCCGGACGAGATTCGTGATCCTGGGCGGACACGAGGACTCGATCGTTTCCGGTTGCTCGAGCAACCCCGGCTGCGTCGCGCCGGGCGCCGACGACAACGGCTCCGGCATCGCCGTGCTGACCGAGGTGATCCGGGTCGCGATGGGCGCGGGATTCCGCCCGCAGCGCACGGTGCAGATCATGGCCTACGCCGCCGAGGAGGTGGGCCTGTACGGCTCCGGCGACATCGCCGCCGCCTACGCCGCGGCGGGCACCGACGTCGTCGCCGTGCTGCAGCAGGACATGACCGACTACCACGGATCGGTCCAGGACGTGGCGATGATCTCGGACTTCACCCACCCGGAGCTCAACGTCTTCCTCGAGGATCTGCTCGAGACCTACCAGCCGGAGCTGCTCTGGACCACCTCGGCCTGCGGCTACGGATGCTCGGACCACTACTCCTGGTCCCAGCACGGCTATCCCGCGGCGTTCGCCTTCGAGAGCCGGATGGGGGAGAGCGACCCCTGGATCCATACCTCCAACGACACGCTCGTGAATCTCGACCACAGCGCTGCCCACGCCGCGAAGTTCGCCCGTCTGGCCGCGGCTTTCCTGGTCGAAGCGGCGGTCGACGGACCGGTCCTGCCCTTCGCCGACGGCTTCGAGAGCGGCGACACCTCGGCCTGGAACCCCACGCTGCCGTGAAGGTGACAGTTATGTCTGTGACGTAACTGTCACCCTGCGATCTGGCGGTGGCGGTCGATCCAGTAGCCCCAGGCGATCAGGAGCCACTGGGCCTGGCCGGCGATCGCGACGGAACGGATGTCGGGGGGCGGCGGGCCGAGGAGGTTGGCCAGGTAGACGGCGGCGAGGAAGCCGACCAGCAGCCAGAGCGCGATCGATCCGGTGCGGTCGCGCGAACGGGTGCGCGAGACGTAGATCGCCAGCCCGCCGCCGAAGATCGCGAGCTCGACCACCAGAGTCCCGGGCAGCGAGTTCCACAGCCCGAGGCCCACTTTCGGTCCCGAGAAGAGGATCGGCAGGTCGGGACGGTGGACGACGAGGTCGAGCACCCAGTGGCTGACCACCGCGAGCCCGGCGACGACGGCGCCCGCCCGGTAGCGGCGCACCAGCGCGTAGACCGCGGCGAACAGCAGTCCCCAGCCGATCCCGGCGACCAGGCTGTGGCTCCAGGGGTAGTCGGTGAAGTCGAGCGGCGTCACGACCGTGGCGCCCGGATCGACCCGCGCGTGCTCGACGCCCAGCAGCAGGAAGGTCGGCCACAGCAGATCGACGAACTGGGCGGCGAGGAACAGGGTGCCGAGCGAGGTCTTCGGCGCCGCCGCCTTGGCGCCGAAGCCGACTCCGAAGTGGCCGATGAACACGGCGATCAGCCCTTCGTCGCCGGGGAGGCGGCGAACGGCGTCGGCAGCCCGTCGAGGCTGCGCGCGTTGCGCTCGCGGTGGTACGCGGCGATCTTCTCGTCGCCCTTGGCTGCGGCCGAGGCGGGGAGCGTCTCGCGCTGGCCGACGTAGTCGTAGAGCGGCACGCCGAAGCCGCACGAGGTGGCGACCCGCTCGACCTCGACGAGCACGATCTGGCGGACTCCCGCCAGGTCGGGGAACCGGGTCCGCAGCTCGTCCCAGCGCGAATCGCCGCGCTGGATCGTCTCTCCGCGGCCGTAGATCCGAAGGATGCGGGGCGGCCCCGAGAAGGCGCAGAAGAGGAAGGTGACGCGGCCGTTCTCGAGCAGGTGCGCCGCGGTCTCGTTGCCGCTCCCCGTCAGGTCGAGATAGGCGACGTGCCGGGGATCGAGCACCCGGAAGGTGTCGAGCCCCTTGGGCGAGAGGTTGACGTGGCCGTCGCGCGCGAGCGGCGCGGTGGCGACGAAGAAGAGCTCGCGCGCCGCGATGAAGCCGGCGAGCTCCTCGGAGATGGCGTCGAGCGTCTTGCCCATGTTCGATCCTTCCTCCAGGCGTCTCCGGTGTCCGCGTCCGAGGCTACACCCTGCTCATCAGTGCGTCGCGCAGCTCGAGCGCCTTCGGAGTCTCGAAGCGCAGCACGATCCGGCCGCGCCAGTCGGGGTGGAAGAGCGACGACTCGAAGGAGATCAGGAGCCGGTCCGGGTCGGGGGTCTCGATCTCGAGCGCGCGGAACTCCTCGCGGTCGAAAGGGACGTCGACGAGCTTGCTCTTCCCGGCCCACGCGACGACGCGCTTCTCGGTGACCGCGAGGAAGCCGGTGAAGCTCTTCATGCGGAACTTGAACCGCTTTCCGGGCGCCGCGAAGTCGCGCAGGATCGTCCAGCCGCGGATCCCCTCGTCGGCCGCCACCAGCCCCTCGCCCTCGAGCTCGGCGCGCAGCGCCGCCGGAATCGCCCCGACCCGGAACAGCCGGTAGAGGAGAGACGGGCTCACGCCGAAAGGACTTCCCCCGATGGGGGGGAGGGGGTGAAGCGATCGTGGCGGCTACCGGCAGGCGTGCGCGACCGGTCGTCGCCGGTCTCTTCCATCACTGAGAGCCTTTCGGTTTCTGCGAGCTCCCAGACGCCGCGGAGCCCGGCGTTGCCGCCGGCAGCAGGTCGGCGACGGGGAAGTCGAAGTCGGCGCTGGAGTTGAAGGTCACGCCGGTGCCGCCGCTGCGGACGAAGGAGATCCGGAGCTGGTCGTAGCGGGTGATGCCGGGGTGCTCGCGGGCGACGAACTCGGCGATCTCGCGGGCCTTGGCCTGCTTGCCCGAGTCGTCTTCGGGGAGCGCGAACGTCGGGTTGACGATCTGCACGATCAGCGCATGGCTCGACTTGCCGTTGATCGAGTTGACGTGGAACTGGACGTTCACGTTCTCGGCCGGATAGGACGCCATCAGGCGCGAACGCAGCTCCGTGAGGCTCTTCGCCTCCTCCTTCACCGCCTCGACCTTGCCGCGCAGGCCCTGGTACCAGGAGCTCTGCCGGATCGCGTCGCGGCTCATCCAGAGCCCGACCGCCAGGACCACGACCAGTCCGATCGCGGTCAGGCAGCCGACGATCAGGGACTTCAAGCACCCGCCTCCGCTCTTTCCCGACACGGTCGTCACCCTCCTCGGCGCTGCTTCGATTCGGTCGATCCTATTCCGGGATCCCCGGTCGGCGCCAACGGATCGCGCGGCGCCGGGTGCCGCGGCAGACCGAAGGCGTCTCGAGGGGACACGTCGAGGCTCAGGTGACTGTCATGCCACATCTCCGATGTGGCGTGACTGTCACCCCTCGAGCGCGACGCAGGCCGTGCCTCGGCCGAAGGGTGCATCAGCGCACCGAAGGCGTCTCTTGGGGGACACGTCGAGTCTCAGGTGACTGTCATGCCACATCTCCGATGTGGCGTGACTGTCACCCCTCGAGCGCGACGCAGGCCGTGCCTCGGCCGAAGGGTGCATCAGCGCACCGAAGGCGTGTCCAGGGGACACCCAGCAAGCCAGGGTGTCCCCTCGGGGAATCCACCGCCTCGCCGGTCCGCGGAGCCGAGGTCTGTCCACGGGAGGCAGGTTCGAGGCTGCGCAACGGCGAACGGCAGGCGCAACGACCGTCCTGCCACTTCCCCCTTCTATGGAAGCCTTTGCTTTTGTCTTTGTCTTTGTCCTGAACAGAGAGGTCTTCTCGCGGCGGGGGTGCCTGGGGGGATCGGCGGGTCTACAGGCCGACCATCCGGGCGCTGACGTCCCAGAGCTTCTTCGCCGTGTCGAGGTCTTGGGCGGCGCGGGAGGGGAGGACGCGCTGCGTCTTCTCGAAGTAGGCGCCGGTGACGCTCTCGAGGTCGGGGCGGGTGACCAGGGCCTCGACGAAGGAGGCGCCCTTCGGCACGCTCAGGAAGAACGGCCGGTAGAGGAGCTGGATCAGCGGCTTGGTCCAGGTCGGCGCGCCGCGCCAGATGCGGGTCGCCACCGAGCCCGGGTGGACGCTGTTCGAGGTCACCCCCGTGCCCTCCAGCCGGCGCGCCAGCTCGGCGGCGAACAGGACGTTGGCCAGCTTCGAGCGGGCGTAGGAGCGCATCACCCAGTAGCCGCGCTCGAAGCCCAGATCGTCGAAGTCGATCGTGCCCTGGCGGTGCGAGATCGAGGCCACGGTGACGACGCGCGCCGGGGCGCTGGCGACGATCCGGTCGCGCAGCAGGTTCGTGAGCAGGAAGGGCGCCAGGTGGTTGACCGCGAAGGTCGCCTCGAAGCCGTCGGCGGTGACCCGCCGCGTCTTGTTCACCCCGCCGGCGTTGTTGACCAGGACGTCGAGCCGGTCGAACCGGCGCAGCACCTCGGCCGCCAGCGAGCGGACCGCCGCGAGCGACTCGAAGTCGCACAGCAGCGAGTCCGGTTCGGAAACCCTCGCGCGGCCGGCGACCTCCGCGACCGCCGCGCGCGTGCGCTCCGGGTCGCGGCCGACCAGCGAAACCGACGCGCCCCGCTTCGCCAGCCCGGCCGCCAGCTCGAGCCCGATGCCGCTGGTCGCGCCGGTGACCAGCACCCGCTTGCCGGAGATCTCCCAGGTCATCTATCGACAGCTCCCATCAGGCCCAGGCCCGACCCTATCGCCGAATCGCCGCGCCACGGGCCTCGGCGTCTGCCCCGGCGCGGCGGGACAGAGGCTTCCAGTGAAGTGAAAAGCAGGGCGGGGGCCGGCGCTCCCGGTCCCGGGGCGGTGGCCCCAATGGAGTCCTTCCCTTCTATCGAAAGTCTTTGGCGCGGCTCTTCGCGGCGTCGGCGCAGCGGCGGGACAGAGGCTTCCAGTGAAGGGAAAGACAGGGCGGGGGCCGGCGCTCCCGGTCCCGGGGCGGTGGCCCGCGGTGAGTCTTTCCCTTCTATGAGAAAGTCGGGCGGTTCTCCCGGTCCCGGGCGGTGGCCCGCGGAGGCCTTCCCTTCTATGAAGTCTTTGTCTTTGTCTTTGTCTTCGTCTTCGTCTTCGTCTTCGTCTTCGTTGTCGGCGCCGGCGGTCTCAGCCGCCGGCCATGGCGCCGACGACCAGGAAGGGCTCGTCGGCCGTCCAGGACCGCGTCGGGCAGGGGGGTGCCCTCCGGCTCGTGCGAGAGGTCCTCGCCGCAGGCGTAGAAACGCAGGAAGGGGCGCCGGCGGCGGGTCGCGTGGTCGCGGATCGTGCCGCGCAGCGTCGGGAATCGCGACTCCAGCTCGTCGAGCACCGCGGCGGCGGTGGGCGCGGCTCCGGAAGCCAGCTCGAGGCGCACCTCGCCGCCGACGCGGGCGAGCGTGCGCAGGTGCGCCGGCAGCACGACCCGGATCGTCCGCGTCGCGCTCACGGCAGCGTCTGGACCTCGACCGAGAGCACCGCCGGCAGGTCGCGCACGAGCGGCTTCCAGTGGTCGCCGCCGTCGGCCGAGGCGTAGACCTGGCCGCCCGTGGTGCCGAAGTAGACGCCGCACGGGTCGAGCGAGTCCACCGCCATCGCGTCGCGCAGGACGTTGACGTAGCAGTTGCGCTGCGGCAGTCCGCGGGTCAGCGGCTCCCACTCGCCGCCGCCGGTGCGGCTGCGGTAGACGCGCAGCCGGCCCTTCGGGGGATAGTGCTCCGAGTCGCTCTGGATCGGCACGACGTAGACGGTCTCGGGCTCGTGGGCGTGGACGTCGATGGCGAAGCCGAAGTCGGTGGGCAGGTCGCCGCTGACCTCGCGCCAGGAGTCCCCGGCGTCGTCGCTGCGCATCACGTCCCAGTGCTTCTGCATGAACAGCGTCGCGGGCCGGGAGCGGTGCTGCGCGATGCGGTGGACGCAGTGGCCGACCTCCGCTTCGGGTCGGGGATCTGCTCCGAGCGGAGGCCGCGGTTGATCGGCTTGAAGCTCCGCGCGCCGTCGTCGGTGCGGAAGGCGCCGGCGGCCGAGATGGCGATGAACATGCGCTGCGGGTCCACCGGGTCGAGCAGGATCGTGTGCAGGCACATGCCGCCGGCGCCCGGCATCCAGCGCGGCCCGGAGCCGTCGTGGCGCAGGCCGGGCAGCTCGCTCCAGGTCGCCCCGCCGTCGGTCGAGCGGAACAGCGCGGCGTCCTCGACTCCGGCCCAGACCGTGTCGGGGTCGTCCGCGGAGGGCTCGAAGTGCCAGACGCGCTTGAACTCCCAGGGGTGGGGCGTGCCGTCGTACCACTGGTGGGTGCCGGCGTCGCCGTCGTAGGCGAAGGCGTTGCCCACCGGCTGCCAGGTCTTGCCGCCGTCGTCGGAGCGTTGTACGACCTGGCCGAACCAGCCGCTCGACTGCGACGCCCAGAGGCGGTCCGGGTCGGCCGGCGAGCCTTTGACGTGGTAGATCTCCCAGCCGCCGAAGTGCGGGCCGGAGACCTTGAATCGTCCGCGGCGGCCGTCCGAGGTGAGGACGAAGGCGCCCTTCTTGGTGCCGACGAGTACCCGAACTCCGCTCATCCGTCGCCTCCTCGCTCTCGTGGTCGGCGGATTCTACGCTCCCGGAGCGACGTCGCGCGGCGCCTCGAGGTCGACGGAGTCCGACGCGGCCCGGCCGAAGGGGAGCGCGCCGTCCAGCTTGCGCTGGATGCGGTCCTGGATCCAGTGGGCGTCCCACCACTCGACCGGCCGCACCGGGAGCCCCTGGAGCAGGAAGCTGAAGTGGAGGTGGTCGCCGCCGGCCAGGCCGGTCTGGCCGCTGCGCCCGATGACCTGGGCGCGCCGGACGGTCTCGCCCTCCTTGACCGCGATCTGCGACAGGTGGGCGTAGAGGGTCATCAGGCCGTAGCCGTGGTCGATCACGACCGCGTTGCCGTAGATCCCGAAGTACTTCGCCATCACCACGACGCCGGAGTTCGAGGCCGGGACGTCGGCGTGCGCGACCGAGGCGAGGTCGAACCCCAGGTGGTCCTCTTGATCCACCTCCCGGCCCTCGTAGTAGTAGGTCCGGTGGTCCGCGAAGTGCGACATCACCTGGCCCCCGGGCAGCGCCAGGAACGGCGCCCGCCAGAGGAACTCGGGCCGGGTCTTGGCGGCCAGGGAGCGCAGCTCGGCGGCGTCCTTCTTGCGCAGCTCGCGGTTGATCTCGACATAGTTGCCCAGCAGCGAGCCGCGATCGGGCAGGTCGGGGGTGTTCTCGCGGATCTCGGTCACCGCACGCTCCATGAACTTCGGGTCGAGCCGGATCGTGTCCGGGCGTGGCGGCTCGGGGAAGAAGCGGTCGACGAACTCGGTCGAGCGCGCGTTGCCGACGTCGTCCGCGGTCACCAGCTTCACCTGCGAGACGTCGGTCTGGTCGTAGGGCACGGCGAAGAGGGCGAACTTCTCCCCCTCGCCGCCGCCCGGCAGCGGCCAGCCGGGGAAGAACCAGTCGCCGACCTCGACGCCGTCGCGTACGCTGGTCGGACCGACCCGGTAGACCACCGCCTCGCACCCCCCCTGGGCGACGTAGTGCTGGGAGGATTCGACCGCCAGCGAGGGCGGGGTCAGGCGCACGGCGAGAGCGTCCTCCGCGACCACCGGCTGGCCGTGGCGCAACCAGCCGGGAGCCGGAGTCGCCGCCACCCGCAGCACGGCGTCGCCCTCGGCCAGGCCGGGGCGCGCGTCCTTGCCGATCGCGAGCTTCCAGACCTTGCGCTCGGTGCGCTCGCCCCAGAGCTTCCAGCCCGCCAACGGGCGGAAGCTCTCCTCGGCCAGGGGGATGGTGACCGAGCCCTGGACCAGCTCCACCGTCACCTTCGACAGGCCGCGACTGGGCTCGGTGACCTCGATCTCCGCCGTCGTCGAGCGGCCGATCGCCGGTTGGCTGGTGCGGATGGCGATCACCGGCGCGGGTCCGAGGCGGAAGGCGCCGAGGCCGGCCACGGCGAGCCCGGCCAGGACGAGCAGGACGAGGACGAGGCGGCCGCGGCCGCGCCGGCGCTGGCGCCGGAGAGTGTCGGTCGAAGGGGACAGGCGCATGATCGGTGTCGCTCCTCGCGGGTTCGCGCAGCGCAGTGAGTGGACGTGCAAGGATAACAGCGCGATGTCGCGGCGCCGGGCTCTCGCTCCACTCGTCGGCGGCCTGCTGGTGGGCGGCCGGAGCTCGCGATTCGGCCGTCCCAAGGCGCTCGAGCCGCTCGCCGGGACGACCTTCGCCGAGCACGCGGTGGCGGCGCTCGGTGCCGTCACCGCCGAGGTCCATCTGCTCGGCGACGGCGAGATCCCGGCGGCGCTGGCCGGGCTGCCGCGTCTGGCGGATCGCGGCGATCGCGGCGGTCCTCTGGCCGGAGTCCTGGCGGCGCTCGCGGAGCGGCCCGATCGCGCCTGGCTGATCGTCGCCTGCGACCAGCCGTTCCTGTCGCCGGAGCTCTGCCGCTGGCTCGCCGGCGAGCGCGATCCGGCGCGGCTCGCGGTCCTGCCGCGGCTCACGCCCGAGCGGATCCAGCCCTTCCCGGCGGTCTACGAACCCGCGGTCCGTTCGGTCCTGGAGGCGGTGGCGCGCGGCGCGGATCCCTCCCTGCAGCGCCTGGCACTGCGGCCCGACGTCGCGACCCCCGAGCCGCCCGCGGCGCTGCGCCCGGCGTTCCGCGACGTCGACACGCCGGACGACCTCGGGGATTCCGGCGGCTGAGCAGCTACAATCGACACGGTTTCCCGCACCGGATGAACGGCGCGCGACGTGGTCAGGACGGCGAGGGCGGGGTGAGCGGCCCGAGGGGGGATTCGACCGACTCCGGCGGCGGGATCCGGCGCGATCCCGTCGAGCCGACCTTCGGCCTCGACGACCTGGTCGGCGGGCGCTACCGGATCCGCCGCTTCCTCGGCCAGGGCGCCACCGGCGAGGTCTACGCCGCGAGCGACCTCCACCTCGGGACCGAGGTCGCCCTCAAGGTCCTCAAGCGCGGCGCCGGCAGCTCGGAGAGTCCGGGCATCGAGCGGTTCAAGCGCGAGATCCTGCTCGCGCGCCGGGTCTCGCACCCCAACGTCTGCCGCATCTTCGACCTCGGCGTGCACCTGCTCGCGCCGCGCGAGGGCCGGTTCCGGTCGCGTCCCGCTGCGGACGGGGAATTCGGCGCCGGAGAGGGCTCCGGCTCGACGGCGGCCCGCGCCACCGAGCCGGTCCTGTTCCTGACCATGGAGCTGCTCGACGGGCCCACCCTGGTGCGCCGGATCGACGAGAACGGCCCGTACGACGAGAAGGGGGCGCTGCCGATCGTGCGCCAGCTCGCCGACGGCCTCGCCGCGGCGCACCGCGCGGGCGTCGTCCACCGCGACTTCAAGAGCTCGAACATCCTGCTCGTCCCGAACGAGGACGGCACCGAGCGCGCCGTGATCACCGACTTCGGCCTGGCGCGCGACCAGCGCGTGCCGTCGGGGGCTTCCGGACTGACCGCCACCGGCGGCGTGCTCGGCACGCCCGCCTACATGGCGCCGGAGCAGGTGGAGGGCCGCCGCGCCACCGCCCGCACCGACCTCTACGCCTTCGGCATCGTGCTCTACGAGATGTTCACCGGGCGGTTGCCCTTCGAGGGGGAGTCGCCGCTGTCGGTCGCGGTGAAGCGGCTGCGCGAGCCGCCGACGCCGATCGAGAGCTTGCGGCCGGACCTGTCCGGGCGCTGCCGCGCCGTGGTCCGGCGCTGTCTCGAGCGCGAGCCCGCGGACCGCTTCGACGACGCGCTCGAGATCCCGCGGGCGCTCGACGGCGAGCTGCGCGCGCTGGCGCCGCGCCGGGTCCGCCGCCGGTTCGTCGCGGCGCTGGTCGCCACGCTGGCGCTGGCCGGCGGCTGGGCGGTCTGGCGCGCCCGCGGCCGGGTCGCCGGCGGCGAGGCCGCGGCGGCGCACGCCGATCGCTCCGCGGTCGCCGTGCTCGCGCTGCGCAACGCCAGCGGCCGGCCCGACGCGGCGTGGCTGTCGGCCGGCCTGGCCGAGATGCTCTCGACCGAGCTCGGGGCGAGCCAGACCCTGCGCGCGGTGCCCGGAGAGACCGTGGCTCGCGCCAGCGCCGACCTCGGCCTGGCGCCGACCGACTCGCTCGCCGCGGCGACGCTGGCGAAGCTCCACCGGGCGGCGGGCGCCGACTGGGTCCTGGTCGGCTCCTTCGCCGCGCTCGGACCGGAGGCGGGGGACGGGCTCCGGCTCGACCTGCGCCTGCAGCCGTGCGCCCCGGGAGCGGGCCGGCGCGACCTGCCCCTCTCGGTCACCGGCAGCGAGGGCGAGCTCTTCGATCTCGTGGCGCGCGCCGGGCGCGAGTTGCGGCAGGCACTCGGCGCCGGCGAGCCGGGGCCGGAAGCCGGCGAGCCCGCGCGCGCCGCGATGCCGCACTCGGCGGACGCCGTGCGCCTGTACACCGAGGGGCTCGAGCGGCTGCGCGCCTACGAGCCGCTGGCGGCGCGCGAGCGGCTGGAGGCCGCCGTTGCCGCGGATCCGGAGGCGCCGCTGGCCTGGTCCGCGCTGGCCCGCGCCTGGACGGACCTGGGCTACTCGGACCGCGCCCGCGAGGCGGCCCGCACCGCGTTCGAGAAGAGCTCGGCGCTGCCGCGTCCGGAGGCGCTGCTGGTCGAGGCGCGCTTCCGGCTCGCCAGCTCGGACTGGGACGCGGCGGTCGAGGACTTCCGCGCCCTCTGGCGCTTCTTCCCCGACGACCTCGAGCACGGGCTGAACCTGGTCGACGCGCTGATCGAAGCCGGCCGCTCGGCGGAGGCGATCACGACCCTGGACGAGCTGCGCGCGCTGCCCGAGCCGGCGCGCGACGACCCGCGCATCGACCTCGACGAGGCGCGCGCCGCCGAGGGCCTGTCGGACTTCCGGCGCGAGCTGACGGCGGCGAAGCGCGCGGCGGCCAAGGCGGTCGCGACCGGGTCGAAGAGCCTGCAGGCGCGCGCGCTCTACGAGCAGGGGATCGCCGAGCGCAAGCTGGGCGCAGCCGAGGCCAGCCGCGCCGCGCTGCTCGAGGCCCGCCGCGTCTCGGCCGAGGCGGGCGACCGCGCCGGCGTCGCCCTGTCGCTGATGGCGCTGGCCAACCTCGAGCGCGCGCAGGGCAAGCTCGACGAGGCGGCGGCGCTGTTCGCCGAGGCGCGGACGACGTTCGCGTCGCTCGGCAACCGCGACCGCGAGGCGCGCGCCGCGCTGTCCCAGGGGCTGGTGCTGTCGCAGCAGGGGGACCTGCCCGGGGCGCTGGCGCACTACGAGACGGCGCTGGCGGTCCTGCGCGACGTCGGCGACCGGCGCGCCGCCGCGGCCGCGCTGGCCAACATCGGCACGATGCGCTACGAGCTGGGCGACCTCGACGGCGCGCTGGCGCGGCACACCGAGGCGATCGCGGAGTTCCGCGCGCTGGGCGACGAGTCGCGGGTGGTCGTGGCGCTGGCCAACATCGCCGAGATCCGTCAGGACCGCGGCGAGCTGAACGCGGCGGCGGAAGCGCTCGACCAGGAGCTGGCGATCGCGCGCCGGATCGCCGACCGCGCGGGCGAGGGCTACGCGCTCAAGGCGCAGGGCGATCTCGCCGCCGAGCGCGGCGACACGAAGGCGGCGCGGGAGCGCTACGACGAGGCGCACAAGGTCTTCGCCGACGCCGGCCAGGAGGGGTGGCGGCGGCTGACGGAGCTCGGCGCGGCGACGCTGGATCTCGACTTCGGCCACCCGGAGCGGGCGGAGCCGGAGCTGGCGCGCCTGGTCGGGGAGTTCGGCCGCGCCGGCATGGCGAGCGACCAGGACGAGGCCGCGGTCCAGCGGGTGCGGGCGCTGGTCGAGCTCGGCCGCCTCGACGCGGCGGCCGACGCGGCGCGCGGCCTGCTCGCCCGCGCCGAGAAGGCCGACGGGCGCCGTCTGCGCCATCTCGGCCGTCTCGCCGACGCGGAGCTGGCGGCGGCGCGCGGCGACGTCGCCGGCGCGCGCCGGACGCTCGAGGCGGACCTGGCGGACGGCGCCAAGGCCGGCCTGCTGATCCAGGGGCTCGAGACGCGCGCCGCGCTGGCCCGGGTGGAGAGCCGGGCGGGCGGCCCGGAGGCGATGGCGAAGGCCTGGCAGATCGCCGGCGAGGTGGCCGGCGAGGCCGGAAGGATCGGCAGCGAGCGGGTTCTCAGAGCCCTCGGCGACCTGATCCCCAAGCCGCACCGTTGAATCTGTCACCGCGGCAAGCGGTCCTGTGCGGCCGAGAAGAGAATCACTCCCCCGCTGTGAACGGTCGCTCAGCGCGGCGCCGCCGGCGCGGGCACAATCGCTCAGCACCCTCCTTCTTGGTTCCCTGCCGGGCGGCGCCGTCGGATCCCCTCCATGCGCGCCGCCCTTTTTCTTCAGCTGCGCTTGGACGCCTCGCAGCCCACCCACCGTCTCGAGGTTCGGTTCGGCGCCGTGCAGCCCACCCACCCACCCCCACCAACCCGCCGAAGGGCGCCGCCTGGCTTCGCCGGCGGGTAGCCACCGGGAACTCCCTTTCCAGAAGAAGGCTGGGACAGCAGGAGAAGCGGAGAGTGGCAGGGCGCCCGCCCCGCCTGCCGGTGAAAGAGCGCGGCTCCGCGGACCGGCGAGGCGGAAGATTCCCCGAGGGGACACCCTGGCCTGCTGGGTGTCCCCTGGAGACGCCTTCGGTGCGCACCGACACCCGCACGCGGCGTCTTCTCCCCCGAGCAGGTAAAGGCAGACGATTGAAGGTGCTGGGCGGCGCGTCCCGGCCTTGCCACCGAAGCCGCTGCTAGAGTCCGCCGCCCATGTCCGAGGGCCGCTCGTTCCTGCGCTCCGCTGCGTTCCTGCGCGTCTGGCTGATCGTCTTCGCCGGCGCCGGCGCGGGCTTCCAGCTCTTCCCGACGGCGCCCTTCCGGCTGCGCGACCTGGGCGCGGCGCCGGAGGCGGTGGGCCTGTTCCTGACCGCGCTGACGTTCGGCTCGGCGCTGTCGGCGGCCTGGACCGGGTCGCTCGGCGACCTGCTCGGCCGCCGCCGGGTGCTGACGTTCGCCGGCCTGGGCCTGGCCGGTTTCGCGGCGCTCTACGCGGTGGTCGCGACCTGGTGGCTCTTCGCGCTGCTCGGCCTGGCGCACGGCGTGGTCTGGTCGGCGCTGCTGTCGGGCGGCAACGCGGAGGGCGCGCGGGTGATCCCGGCCGCGCGCCGCGCCGAGGGGCTGGCCTGGCTGGGCACGGCCTCGACGCTGGCGATCACCGCGGCGCCGGCGATCGGTTTCTGGCTGCTGGACCGCTCGTGGCTCTGGCTGTGCGCGGGCGTGGCGCTGCCGAATCTGGGAATCGCGCTGGTCGCCCGCTGGTTGCCGCCCTCGCCGCGGCCGGCGCCGGGCTGGTGGCGCCACCTGCTCAGCCACCGCGCGGTGGAGTGGCGGGCGCTGCGCATCTCGTCGGTGCTGTTCGCGGTCTCGGTCGGCTACGGCGGGGTGACGAGCTTCGTGGCGCTGTTCGCGGAGTCGCGCGGGATCGCGCCGAAGGGGATCTTCTTCACCGCGTTCGCGCTCTCGATCCTGATCCTGCGCCCGCTGCTCGCCCCGCTGGTGGACCGCCACGGCGCCCGCCGCGCGCTGCCGCCGCTGCTGGTGCTGACCGCGATCGGCCTGGCGACGATCCCGACGGCGACGAGCGCGGGCGAGCTGGCGATGGCCGCGCTGATCTACGGCGCCGGCTTCTCGACCCTCTACCCGGCGTTCTCGACCCTGGTCCTCGACCGCACGCCCCCGGAACGCCACGGCGCCGCCTTCGGCGCGATGCTCGCCGCCTTCGACACCGGCATCGGCACCGGCTCCCTGATCTTCGGCCCCCTGGTCACCCGCTTCGGCCCCCAGACCGCCTTCCTCGCCGCCGCCCTCCTCTGCACCGCCGCCTGGCCCCTCCTCAAACTCCTGGTCCCCGCCCCGGCTCCGCGCGAGACCTGACCCGGACCCCGCGCGCCCAAGACTGACAGCTCCTGTCACCCCCCCGTGATAGGCAGTCCCCGCGTCTCGAAGGCGACAGCGACTCGGATTAGCCCTGTGACAACGCGGCTTTCGCCCGCCGCGACCGCGGGCCTACAATCCGAGCAAACCGGCACCACCAGGGAGCCACCAGGCCATGAACAGGCCGAAGGCGCAAATCGTTAGCACCGCAATGTCACACAACCTGATCGTTCGCCGTTAGCAGCAATAACCCTAAAAGCCGGGAATCGTTAGCACCGCAGTGTCACACACCCTGACCGTTCCCGTTAGCAGCCATAACCCTAGTTAGGCAACACCATGCCCCCTGAGAGATCTCAGCCCAAGGCCTCGGTCATTGCTATCGGGCCGACTCACTGGGCGGAAGTCCAGCGCGACCTCGAGCCGGAGGGGATCTACACCATCCTCGGTTTTCTTCAGTCCTGGTGGCGGGGCGTGCGATTCTTCCATCGCGATGGCCATATCTACGAAATCGAAACAGCAGAGCCGTCTCGCGAGATCAGCCTCTTGTCGCGGTTCCTGGCAAACACGATCTACAACCCGTCAATTCGGTTCTCCTACAGGTATCGCCAGCTCCAGAAATACGATCTCGCCGAGCTCAAGCGCGCTGTTCAATCCGCGCTCGCGCACGACGACGACGTCCTAACTCAATTTGCCAGCAAGGAGGAGCTTCTCAGCTTACTTGGTCGCGCGGAATCCTTCGACGCTGTCGCCTATCTCATCCGGAAGGGCACGGGTTCGTGGTGTGTTGCCTAACCAATCGTTGGAGCGGCCGGGCCTCGACGGCCTCGGCCGCTTCGCGGGCTAGCGTCGTGCTGGCCCGCCGCTCAACTCAGATCCGTTAGGCGGCAGCAAAGGAGTGCCCAGTGAGCGAACAGGTCCCCCCGGAGACTCCTGCGGCCGGTTCCGCCGGAGCGCCGGGCGCCCGCGGTCACTGGCTCGGCGCCATCGTGGTACTGATCCTGTTGCAGCTGCCGTGGCCGGACTGGCTGTTCCCGGGAGAGGGTCTGTCCGCCTTGGGCTTGCGCGAGCTGGTGTTCTGGTTGATGGCCGGGCTGTTGCTGGCCTACGTGCTGTTCTACGAGCGCCGGCCTCCATGGTCGATCGGCTTCGTGAGACTGAACTGGAAGAGTCTCGCTTGGGGCGTCGGCGGCGCGGCGGTGATGGTCGCGGGAATGGCCTTGATCTACCTGGTGATCCTCCCGGCGCTGGGCCTGCTGGCGAAGGAAGAGCAAATGCTAGAGGTGAAGGCTCTGCCGCTATGGTTCCGCATTGGGGTGGTGACGCGGGCGGCGGTGTTCGAGGAACTGTTCTACCGCGGCTTCGCCATCGAGCGCCTCGCTGACCTAACCGGCCGACGCTGGTTTGCCGCGCTGATTTCCCTGGGGATGTTCACCTTCGCTCACCTCGGCTACTGGGGCTGGACCCATCTGATCATCGCAGGCTTCGGCGGCCTTGTGCTGACCGCGCTCTACCTGATGCGGCGCGATCTGGCGTCCAACATGATTGCCCACTGGCTCACCGATGGGGTGGGCTTCTTTCTCGGCTGATGCGCACGCAACGTGGCCGCACCGCTCTACTCCTCGCACCGGGAGGCCCCAGCCGACGATGTGATCGGAATAGCCAGTGCTGCGACCATCCGTTGGCCAACAGCAGCATGCAGCGGGCGGCGCTGCGCGCCGCCGCTGATGCTGAGCGTTAGGCCCCAGATGGAGATATCGACGCTCTTGCACTCGTCTCCGAGGAGTCACGCATGAGTACCGTTCGGCCTGGAAATCGGCAGGTGCTGGTCATCGTAGACGTCCAGGTTGGCGTCATGGCCGAGGCTTGGGAGTCCCAGCGCGTCATCGGGAACGTGGCACACCTGGTGTCGCGAGCGCGAGAGAGCGGGGTCCCTGTACTGTGGGTTCAACATGAGAGTAGTGATCTGCCTCGCGGCTCGGTCGAATGGCAGCTGGTCCCGGATCTCGTGCCGGCGGCAGGCGAGGCGCGCATCTACAAGAAATTCGAATCGTCGTTCGAGGAGACGCCGCTGGAGGCAGAACTGGCAGGGGCTGGGGCAACCCATATCGTGCTAGCAGGCGCTTCGACGAACTGGTGCATCCGCGCCACGGCATACGCTGCGCTGGATCGCGGCTACGATCTGACGCTCATCGGTGATGCCCATACGACGCAGAGCATTGATCTCGGCGACGGAACCAAGATCGAGGCGTCGAGCATCGTCAGAGAACTCAACGTCGTGATGAAGTGGCTGAGCTATCCTGGCCGGAAGAATGGAACTTCGACGGTCGCAGAGGTTGAGCTTTCCGGGTCTGGTGGCGCTGCGGCCTAACCCTTCGCTCGAGTCGCGGCGCTACGCCGCGCCGCCCGACTCAGCTCTAACGTTAGCCAGACAGATGAAGACGCGAGAGTGGTTCCGACGCCGGACATGGTCCGCTGCTGACGAAGCGAATTTCGAGAGGAAGCTTGCACGAGCTCGCGGTCGACGGTCGGAGTACTTGCGCATTCAAGCTCTAACTTTGGCGGAGACTGAAGATCCTTCGCTCGCCGGTCCTGCGATTGCACTGGCAAACCGCCAACTACAGGAAGACCCCGACGGAATCTTTCGAGCGCAGGTTCTCTGCACGATAGCTCGTGCGTACGCCAGCAAAGGGGACGTCGCAGGGGCCGTCGATGCCTACCGGCGGGCCGTGAGGGCGGAGGAGGAGCGCGGCGTGCGATGCTGCGCATACCTGCAGTTCGCGTGGTTTGCTGTAAACCGCGACCTGAAGGAACTCTACGAGGAAGTGCTCGGCATGATGGATAGTTCGATGAAAGACGGCGACCTGGTGTTTCCAGCTGCGCAGTACCAATACTTCGGCGCGCTCGCGCTGATCTCGAGAGCGACCGGCGATTCCGAGAATGCGGCCCGAATGGCCCGAAGTGCTCTCGAGGCTGCCATGAAGCAGCGAAGCCCATTTGACCGGCATCCGGCGGTCGGCCTGGTTGGAGACACGGATGCGGCCGTTCATCGGGAGATCCAACGCCTTGCTGGCTAACGAGCGCACGGACTTGACGATCCAAGGTGTCACGGCCCCTGTTTGCGCACGGTCCGCGCCAGATCGGCTCGCGGGTCCTGCGCAACGTCAGCCAGCATGAGCGGCGATCTCGGTCCACTTCGCATTGAAGGCAAGCAGGTCACCGTGGGTGGGCTTCGACTTCAAATGTCTTCTCCGGTCGGAGATGCCCAGTTGATCGGCGACCGGGTAGTGGTTCTCTACGACTACATGTCCGGTCCGGGCTTCAGGCAGTTTCACAACGTCGAGGCTTTCAGCCTCACTGGGGAACGGCTGTGGGTCGCACAACACCCTACGAGTGAGAGTGCCGATGCCTATGTCGAGTTCATGAGCTCGGAGCCCCTCGAGCTCTGCAACTTCGCCGGGTTTGAATGCGAGCTCGACTCGCAGTCCGCTGGGCCTGTATGAGCAAGCTGGCACAGAAGTACGCTCGTCTTTCTGTGTCTGCAAAGTACATCGTATGGGCTGTGTACGGTGCGACTGTTTGGGGCGGGTTGATGCTGCTCTTCTCTTTCTGGGCAGAGCGCTGGATGGGACACGATCCGTGGAGGAATTTTTCGTACACCCTCATCGCATGCGCCGCGGGCGGCGCCGCCTGGGGCGTGATTGTCTGGCGAAAGATCGAGCGAAGGATTCAAGAACGCATCCGACGTGGCAAGGTCTAGCTGTTCGTTCGAGCGGACACGTTCCGCAGTCGTGGCCGGCTTGGCGGTTCGCCGTCTGTGGCGCGTCGCTCAACTCGCGATCCGCTAGATCTCGGGAGGCAGGAGCATGAATGGAAGCGCATTCCTCGACGTTGTCATCAGCCGCTATCGCGAGCTCCAGCAGCAGTGCGACCGTGCGATCGCCCAGGTGCCGCGGGAGCGTTGGGCCGATCGTCTCGATCCGGAGTCCAACAGTCTCGTTACGCTCATGCTCCACATCTCGGGCAACCTCCTCTCCCGCTGGAGCGACTTCCTCGCGTCCGACGGCGAGAAGCCGGATCGGGATCGAGACTCCGAGTTCGAAGATGCGCCTTCTCAGAGTCCGGAAGCGATCCTCGAGCGGTGGACGAAGGGCTGGAAGTGTCTCTTCGACAGCCTGTCCGCCCTCACCGAAGCGGATCTCGAGCGCACCGTCACGATCCGTTCGCAACCCCACACGGTCGTCGAAGCCATTCAGCGCAACCTGACCCATACGGCTGGCCATGCCGGCCAGATCGTCTTCCTGGCGAAGCATCTGGCCGGTCCGGGCTGGCAGACCCTGAGCATTCCCCGAGGGCGCTCGGCCGAGTTCAGGCCAGCCACGAAGAAGAGAGCGCCCGAGGCCTGACATGCCGTCGCGGCCGACTGGCACTCGCCCGCGCATGGCGGCGTTCCTCCACTGGTGAAGGGAGCGAGGCAACGAGTGACCCGTCTCTGGACGATCCTCGGGGTTCGTGACGTGCGTGCCAGCTTCGGCTGGTACCGGTCGCTCCTCGGACTGCCGCCGTCGGAGCCCGCGCACTCGTACTTCGGACGGATCCTCGACGCCGACGGGACCGTGCTGCTCTGCCTCCACGAGTGGGGTGCGCACGAGCATCCGTCGTTGGCGAGCCCCGACCTGGCGGCTGCCGGCAACGGCCTGCTGCTCTTCTTCCGCGTGGACGACTTCGACGGGGCGCTGGCGAGGGCTCGCGCCCTCGTCGAACGTCTCGAGGAGGAGCCGCACCGCAACGAGAACACGGGGACGATGGAGTTCTCGCTCCGCGACCCGGACGGCTACTACGTCACCCTCAGCGCGCTCGACGACCGCCGCGCCGGGGAGGCGTGAGCCTTGGACGTTCGCGAGAGCTACGACGCGGCCGCGGAGGCCTACGCCGAGCATCTGGCCGACGAGTTGATCCGGAAGCCGCTCGACCGGCATCTGCTGAACCGGTTCGCGGAGGACCTGCGTGGACGGGGCCTCGTGGCCGAGCTCGGGTGCGGTCCGGGCCACGTCGCGAAGTACCTGCACGACCAGGGCGTGGAGATGCTGGGGATCGACCTCTCGCCGGAGATGATCCGCTGCGCGGGGCGCCTCCACCCCGGCCCCGAGTTCCGGGTCGGGGACATGAGAGAGCTCCCCCTGCCCGCGGCCGGGCTGGCGGGGGTCGTGGCCTTCTACTCGATCGTGCACTTCGAGCCGGCCGAGCTGCCGGCCATCCTGGCCGAGACGAGGCGGGTGCTGGCGCCCGGCGGTCTCGCCCTCCTGGCGTTCCACGTCGGCGACCAGGTGGTGCACATGGACGACCTCTTCGGGGCGAAGGTCTCCCTGGACTTCCGCTTCCATCGGCCCGGCGAGGTGGCCGAAGCGCTCGCCGCCGCCGGGCTGACCGTCGTGGAGCACGTCGAGCGCGAGCCCTACGCCGACGTGGAGTATCCGAGCCGCCGCTGCTATCTTCTCGCCCGCGCCGTGTCGTCGCGGACAGCCACATGAGCACCGTCGAGCGATCCAGCCTCCTCGCCCCGATGGCCGCCCGTCGCCGAATAGAGAACGGCCCGGCCGCAACTGGGTTCCTGAAGATCGCCGATCGTCACATTTCCGAGCAAGGAGAAACCGGCGTGGCCGACAACAAGACGCAAGCGACGGATGCGAGCGTGAAGGCGTACCTTTCGGCGATCGCGGACGACGTCCGCCGGCGCGACTGCGAGGCCTTGGCGGAGCTGATGGCCAAGGCCTCGAAGTACCCGCCGAGGATGTGGGGTACGAGCATCGTCGGCTTCGGCAGTTACCACTACAAGTACGAGAGCGGTCGGGAAGGGGACTCGTGCCTGGTGGGTTTCTCCTCCCGGAAGGGCGAGATCAGCATCTACGGTCTGAACGCTGCGGTCGACGCCGAGAAGATGCTGGCCCGACTCGGCAAGCACAAGGCGGGGAAGGGCTGCGTCCACGTCAAGAAGCTCGCCGACGTGGACCTGAAGGTCCTGGCCCAGCTCGTCGCGAGCGCCGCGCTGGAGAAGAAGCGCCAGAATCCCTCGAGCACCGCCTAGTCAGAGCTCGAAGCCACGCCGCTCGGTGGCAAGTGCCGTCACGGGGGCGGCCAGGGGCATCGCCGCCGAGGTCGGCTCGAGCCTGGGCGAAAGGCTTCGGCCCAGGGAGTGCTCGGCGAGAGCGGTGCCAGCCGTCTGGCAAGTCCTTTCCGGAGTGGCGGTTACCGAGAGGCTGACAGCTCTGACCGCACCGGGGGTCTGTTCGACCTCTCGGCCTGCTTCGTCTCTCCAGCTAAAGGGGACGGGTCGGTTGTCGGCAGGCCGGGACTCGGCTTCGAATCGAGGGCCTCAGCCGATCGCGCTCCTTCGAAAGCAGGGCGGCCGCTGGAGTACGGCTCTTCGGTGATTCGAACGGGCTGCGGCCAGACCGGGTCGAAGGACTCAGGGAGGACGGGCCAATGCAGACTTCCGACGCGTTCCGCAACCGCATCACCCAGTTCATCCGGATTCTGGCCGTCGCGGGCCTCGTGGCCGGGCTCTCCTCGTCCAGCGCGACGGCAGACCCGCGCGACGAGAAGACTCCGCCCGAGAAACCTGCCGCCGGGCAGCAGGCCACCGCATCCACGTCGCGAGCGACCGACCAGCTGTCGCCCGAGGAGGTGGAGCACCGCAAGGCTTGGCGCCAGTTCATGATGCTGGCTCCCAAGCCGCGCAAGGCGTGCTTCGAAGCCACCTATCCGAGGACCGAGTGGCGGGAGGTTTCGTGCACGGTCCCGCCGCCCTATCCGATGCCACCACGGCGTGGTCTCCGGCCGCTGACGGTGGGCAATGGCGACGACCTCTCGCCGCAGGCGCCGACGGGGTTCATCTCCACGGCGATCGGCACCTTCGAAAGCATCAGCGGAGTGACGAACGAGAGCGGTCCGATCTGCTCAGGTACGCCGGTGGCCGACTCCTACACCCTGCAGCTCAATACCGACACCTTCGCGAGCACGGCGTGCGCGGGCTCTCCGAATCCCTCCTGCCAGGGCTGGGAGCAGTTCGTGTACGCGAACGACGGCAGCAACGGGCAGGCCTTCATCCAGTATTGGCTGATCCAGTACAACACGACCTGTCCGGCGGGATGGAACACGTTCTCGTTTCCGAGCAGCACGGACATCTATTGCTGGAGAAACGCCGCCACCGCCACCTCGACCGTGCCCAGCCAGGCGATCACCAACCTCGGCAACCTCAGCCTGAGCGGCACCGTGAGCGCGACCGCCGACAGCGTGACGTTCTCGAACGGCACGCTCGTCAGATCGGCACCAGGCGACAACTCCGTGGCCGCGGCAGCGGGCTGGCAGGCCGCTGAGTTCAACATCTTCGGCAACGCATGCGGCTCGGAAGCGACCTTCAACGCCGGGTCGTCCATCGTCCCCAGATCGAGGATCTTCTACGGCGGTACGGCCGCTCCCAACTGCCTCGCGCAGGGATTCACGGGCGAGACCAACAACCTCAGCTTCGGTCCGGGTGCGCCCGCCTCGTCGCCGCCGGGTCCCGCACTCTTCTTCACGGAGAGCACCGCGGGAGGAGCCTCGAGTTGTCTCCTCGCGACCACCGTGGGCGATACCCATCTGGCGACCTTCAACGGCTTGTTCTACGACTTCCAGGCGTCGGGCGATTTCGTCCTCGCCCGGGTCGATCCGGACTTCGTCGTTCAAACGCGGCAGGTGTCGGGAGCGCCGACCTGGCCGAACGCATCGGTCAACAGCGCGGTGGCGACCCAGATGGGCGAGAGCAAGATCGCCCTCTGTCTGGCGCAACCGGGAGGCGAGACTCCGGCCCTGCTCCACGTCGATGGCAAGGCCACGGACCTGGGCGACGGCGGGACGATCTCGGTGGCCGACAGAGTGGATATCACCCGCCGGAGCAATGTCTACTGGATCGTGGACCGGAACGGAAACTCGGTGCGCGCACAGGTCTATCCCACCTGGATCAACGTCTCGGTGGGCCTCGGCCGTTGGCCGGTCACCGTGCGAGGCCTGGCCGCCAACGCCAATGGCAACGTGAACCAGGTCGCGGCGAGCGACGGGGCGGTGCTGACCAATCCGTTCTCCTTCGATGAGCTCTACCACCACTACGCCGACAGCTGGCGCGTTCCCGCGAGGACGTCGCTGCTGTCCGTCTGCGGCAAGGAGAGTCAGGAGGGCGCTCCCGACCGGCCGTTCTACGCGAAGGATCTCGACCCCAAGGTGGCCGAGCATGCGAAGGCGGTCTGCGTGTCGGCGGGCGTGAAGCAGGGCGTGCTGCTCGATGCCTGCACTCTGGACGTCGCGGTGATCGGCAACGATGCGGCGGCGGACGTCTATGTCGGCCAGACCGAGCCGATCGCGGTCGGGGCACCCGTCGTCTCGGCCACCGGAGGCGACAGACTGGGTACCTTCTGTTGGTGGCTCCTGACCATTCTGGTCATCCTCCTCGTGCTGCTCCTTCTGGCGCTGACGAGGCGCAGGAGAGCGTGATCGGGTGAACCCGCCGGGGAGATAGGAAGCGGAGGCGAGGGGCAGCGTCGAGCTTTCGCAACGGTGCAGCCGAGCGCTCCCCTCCGCGCCACCTTCCTCGCAGCCGCGATCCCGAGCGCCGCCGCCTGGCCCCTGCTCGAGCTCCTGGTACCGGCGCCGCAGCCGCACGAAGTCTGGCCTCCAGGCCTCCACTGTCGGGAGCTGTCACCGGGTCGTGATAGGCAGGCTCGGCGCCGGTCCGGTGTGGGATCGGATCCGTGCCGCGCGGCTGGACTCAGGAAGGTGCCCGACATGGAGAGGAAGCTCCACGAGGTCCCGCGATTCCCTCTCACGATCGTCTGGGAAGACGGGGAGACCTGGATCGAGGAAACCGTCTCGGAGCTGGAGCACCACCTCGAGTGGTTCGACTCGACCGAGCACCCGGAGGTGCAGGTCCGGGACGCCCGGGGCCGAAGGGTCTCTCTGCGCGTCGACGGACTCCGCCTCGAGCGCCTGATCCTCGACCGGGACGACTGAGCGCGATCCGAAAGGCGCCGCGATGGCAGAGAGACGAGAGCACGCCTCCGCAGCTCACGAAGAGCGCCGCGGCGCCGCCCACCGCTCGACCGAGATTCGGAAAAGGCGGGTGACGACGCCGATTCTTGCCTGCCGCGGGAAGAGGCCTACAATCGGTGTAACCCCGCAGGTCCACGGAGCTTGCAACCCATGAGCGAGCGCCCCGACAACCTCGTTAGCACCGCAACGTCACACGTTCTGACAAGTCTGGTTAGCAGCACTATCCCTAGTTAGCTGACCATGCCCCAATCGAGGCCTCGCGAAGTTGTGGTTCCGCCTCCGGGCACCTTCTTCAAGTACAGGTGGTCAAAGCGCAAGGTCTTTCCAGGCCGCGCATTCGGGCTTGCCCAGGCGCTTGCGCTCGATGAGGCATGGGGCATTGTTCATGTTCGAGTGCTCAGTTCGCTCGACGAACTTGAAGATCCGGTCTCGATCGAGTTCCTTCCCATTCTTGCTTCAAGCCTCGAAGCCTCAGTTCTTTCCCGCCTTGAGCAGCATTCAGTTCCGCTCTCGCAGTACTGGCCAGCGCTATCACTTTGGCGCGAGCTCCACGCCAAAGAGGAAGCCGGTGCATTTCACGCCCAACTCTTTGAGGCAGTCGAAGCTACCTGGGAAACGGTCCGCTCAGGCAAGCCGGAGGGGTCGGAGGAAAACACCGTGGTCGAGTACTCATTCCCGGTGCGAAGCGGCGAGGCAACCTACTCCTCAGTACGGGTCTTAGCCCGTGCGCGCTAGGTTCTTTCCTGGTCAGCTAACACTTCGCTCCAGCGGACAGCAGGGCTTTGCCCTGCTGCCGCTGAGCTCATGATCCGTTAGGCTTCGGGAACACATACCGAGAAGGCATTGAACGCACGAACGAGACTCGCGATCGCTACCGGCCTCGTCGCCATCAGCTTCGCGACCGGTTGGGTTGTCTGGGTTCGGCCCCTGGCTATTGCCGGACGCCAGGTCCGCAACTACGCAGACATTCAATCGTATGCGTCGTTCGTCCGAACGTACCGCGAATCGCATGGCTCACTGCCGCGCACACTGTCCGAAGCGATCCCCGACAACGCAGCGCAGCGTGCCTTCTGGCTCGCGGCGCGCGACGTGTACGGGCATCCCCTTCATTACGAAGTGAACGGCGACGAGTTCCTGATCGCCAGCTACGGACGCGACGGCGTCCGCGACGAAACGCCCTACGCACGGGAGGGCGAGGAGCGTTCACGAACGTCCGCCCCGTGCTATGACGCGGACATCGACACGGCGTATTCTTCCGACGGAGTATTCCAAGCATGTTCCAAGTAGGCGCAGGCCCGCAGCTTAGCAGTGCGTTAGGCGGCAAGCGAACCGTGCAGACTCTCGGCTTGTCTCTGGGGATTCTGGGGCTTTCGCTGGTACGTCTTTGGTACATCTCAGTGCCCGCCCTGCTGGCCGTTGTGGTGCCGACCTTCGTGTTTCTTCGGCGGCGGAGGCGGGGGATCCCCATCGCGGTCGCGACATCGGTGGCGATAGGCCTCGTTGCGGCGCTACTTCTGGCCAACTTCCTTCTTGTACCGTTGGCCTATCGTTGGGGAGAACTAGAGTTCCCGTGAGCTTGGCACCTGTGGTTTTCGGCCTAACTCCTCGTACGAGCGGGCGCGCTCCGCGCGCCGCTCAACTCGATATCCGTTAGAGGACGAATGAAGCAGCTTCGCCTCCGAACCGTGAGAGCACTACTTGCCACCGGGATCCTTGCTGGTCTCGGTGCGGTTCTCTTTGGGTTCGCGGGAGGTGTGGTCTATCCGCTCCTCGTTCGCCCTGTCGGGTTGTCGACCGGCTCGTGGTGGCTTTCGGACTCTCTGGTGAATCTCTACTTTGGCTCGTTAGTAGCGGCATTCGCTGCGCCGGCGCTGGTCATTGTGTTCCTTGCCTGGCAATACATCTTCAAGCGCCGAGTTGGAGGGGCAATGGCATCATTCCGGGGGCTGACTCTGGGCGTCGTCGCGGCTTTCATCATCTTTCTCTTCTACGTGTTGCCACAGGGTACGCCTTATCACCATGGCGCCTTGTTTCTGTGTCTGGCGCTCGCGTGCGTCTTCCCGGCAATTCTAGCTGCCCACTTTCTTAATCGTCATGCCTTCGTCGTCTAGGCTTTCGCTCCAGCGGGCGGGCGCGGTTCGTGCGGCCGCCGGTGAACTCGGGATCCGTTAGTCGCCGGGACATGATCTGGCTCGTCGTCTTGCTTCAAGCCGTTCCGGCCGTACCTGCGGTCCCGCCGTCCGAGCGCGAAGCACTGATAGCGCTCTACGACGCCACGGGCGGCGAGCGTTGGATCGACCATTCTGAGTGGAAGGGACCGGTCGGCTCAGAGTGCGACTGGTTCGGCGTTGATTGCATGGACGGGATAGAGGGTGATGCGGTGCCGCACGTGGTGGAGATCGAGCTCCCGAAGAACCATCTTGTCGGTTCGATTCCCGGCGACCTGGCGAACCTTCAGTACCTGATGAAGCTGGACGTCTCCGAAAATGACCTCTCGCTGCCTCTGCCAGATTCCCTGCTCGAAAAATGGGACACGGGATACCTCGATCTCGAAGTCGGCGGAGCCGGTGTTCCCTTCGATGAGGTCCGCTTGAGTCTCATTTCCAACGTCTATTGCGCAGACCAGGTGATCATCCTCCGAAGCAGCGGAACCGTCCTCTACTATCGCGATCGGTGCCGGGCTCCTTTTCAGGAGGACCCTCAGCCCTACTGTGAGCTCCGTCGCGGCGAGACGAGCGAGTTCCCGAGGGTGGCACGATTCCTGGTCACGCACGGCTTCTTCGGCCGGCACGATCCTCCGCCGTTCAAGGGTGCGGCTGTGGACGTTGGAATTGTCACCGTTACCACGCGCGGCCCCACGGCGATTCATTCGGTGGAGGTGTTCCCGAATGGTGACGACTCTCTGGATTCATGGTCATACGAGAAGATCTTGAGGGGAGTCGCAGAGGAGGTCCACTGGTCCGCACCGATCGAGAGTGCGAAGTGCCCATGGCCATGACGCGGGTGGCCCTGGGCCTAACCAATTGTCCGAGCGGACGGGCCTCGGGTGCCGCAGCACGCTTCGCCCGGTGAGACTCTTCAGTGGCCCCCTGCTCAACTCAGATCCGCTAGGCGGCGAGGCGGGCGCCGACTGTGAGCCACAGAGAAGTGGATTGGTTCGCGATTCCGAAGGTCGTCGTGTTCCACATGGTGCTCTGTGTCGTCAGCTTCGTTGTCGCGCTCATCGTTGACGTTGCAGGCGCGCCCGCAGGAAGGAGGTCGATGGTCTTCGCTCTGCTCCTGGCTTGGAACCTGATTCTGATTTTGCTCTATGGGCGATTCCTGCGCCAACGCCAGGCCTGGGCGCGCTATGTACTCGGGATCCTCACGTTTCCAATGGGACTCCTGCTCTTTGTTCGTTCCGCCGGGGAGTACGGCGATGCCTAGCTGCTCTCCGCCAAACCGGTCGTTCGAGCGGGCGGACGCTGGTCCTCTCGGTTCGCGTCGCTTGGCGATGTCCTGGTTCGCCGCTCAACTCCGGATCCGTCAGGCGATATGAGCACACATATCGACGTTACATACGATTTCAGGCGAGACACGCCTGAGGGTAAAGACCCGGATCGCTACAGCAAGACCCTGCGTCATTACCACAAGCAACTATGGAGCAAGCCATTACCGTCGGGCACGCACTTTCAATTGAGTGACGATCTTCCTGGCCACTACCTCCATCACCAGTCGGCAGTCGGTGAGTTTTCGCTCTCTAGTGATGCAGTAATTCCAACGTTCAGGTGGAATCGTCACATTCAAGCGATGATTCCAAGAAGCGAGCTGGAAGCCTTCAACGCCAAAGGGTACACAATTGGTGGAATGATGGTCTTTCCATGTAATCGGGTAGACGGTAAGTGGACCATTAATCAAGCTCGTGGTTGTACCCGAAGCATTGGAGACCGTTTCGATCTGACTCTGGAGTGCATCAGGCGCCGCTACGTTAACGGCACGAGTCCTCTCACTAATGTCCTTGCAAGGTATTCGACATTCTTCGATCTGTTCGAAAGCTTTCGAGGCTATGCGGAATTCTTCTTTTTGCAAGATCTCGTTTCGGATGACTTTGGCGCGGTAAAGATTTCTCAGCCATATAGGAACTTTGGTGGCTCTCCCATACCCAACACCGCCTCTGAGTACAGAGCATACGAAGACGATGCAATTGCATTCATCAATGCGCGCAATCAGCGGATTCTATGCGCCACATGAATATTTCGCCGGACAGAGCACTCGTCCGGACGCAAACTACGCTGCGATTCGTTCGCGCCGCACGGTTTGGACGTTAGGCCTCACTTCGATCCGGCGTCGTTGTCCGCAGGAGCTACGCCATTGACCGACACGATCTGGCCTCCCGAGCTCGACGCTCTCGTTGCGGCGCCGGAGCAGCATCGATTGCTACTGGAGAACGACCGCGTTCGCGTCCTCGACACCGAGATCGCGCCTGGCGAGCGGACGCCTCTTCACACGCACCGCTGGTCCGCCGTCCACTACGTCGTCAGCTGGAGCGACTTCGTGAGGCGCGATGCAGACGAGGTCACCATGGTCGATACGCGAGGTGGAGAGCCGGCGTCTGGAGCGCTTTGGGGCCCTCCTCTCGGGCCGCACTCGCTCGAGAATGTGGGCGAGAGGCCGATTCGCGTCATCAGCGTCGAGTTGAAATCGTGAAGCAGGACTCGGACGTGAACGCGTTTCTCGGGCTGCCGCACGGACAACAGGCGGACGAGCAACACGGCCGCGGCTGGTCCTGCACCTGGACGTACGGTGAAACGGGTTGGCCCGCTGGCGTCGTGCGCGCCGGCACGTCAACGGAAGGCATCCCGATCGGGGTGCAGGTGGTGGGCCGCCCCTGGCGGGATGACGTGGGTCCGGCCGTCCTCGCGCTGCTCGAGGATAAACTCGGCGGCTGGCAACCGCCGACGTAACCTTCTGGAGCGACCGCCGCTGGTCATGCCCGGCGTCGGACGACAGAGAGAGGCTCGAGATGACACATAGAGAACTCGCGGTTCTGCTGTTGCGTTGCTCGGGCGTCATCTCCGTCGTCTCGAGCTTCTTTCACGCGGTTGGATACGTGCCGGGAATGTTGGGCGCGACGGCCCTGGGCTCGAGCGCTGAAATGACCTTCGTCGTCGGCCCGGTGCTGGGCGGGCTCCTGGGTGGCGTTGCCCTGATCCTGCTATCTCGCCCACTGGGTTCCGCCATCGCACGTGGCCTGTCGAACAGCTCGGCCCCACGCAAGCCGATCGCATGATCTCAGCGGCATGTGGCCCGTCGCGCGGCAGCTCGTTCCAGCGGATGCGCCCAAGGCGGCGTGCAACCTAGCTCAGATCCACTAGGCGCTCCATGCTTCCCGAGAATTTCGCGGTCGTCGGTGCGGTCATCGGCTCGCTCGGCGGCCTCTACTACCTGTTCGAAACCGTCGTCGGCAAGACCCAGCCCAACCGCATCACGTGGCTGCTCTGGGGAATCTTCCCGATGGTCATCTTCGTGGCGCAGAGGGCGCAGGGAGTCGAGGGTTTGTCCTGGGCGTCGTTCGTCGCCGGCTTCACGCCGTTGCTCATCGTCGCCGCGTCTTTCGTCAACAAGAAGGCCTATTGGAAGAGCGAACCGCGCGACTACTACCTGATGGCGGCGGCGATCTTCGGCATCGTTCTCTGGGCCATCACCGACAATCCCAACCTGGCCCTGCTCTTCTCGCTGCTGGCCGACATTCTGGCCAGCATACCGACGCTGATCAAGTCGCATCGCCATCCTCGATCCGAGAGTTGGATCGCCTACGCTGTCAGCGCCTTCGGCTTCGGAGTGAGCCTTCTCTCGGTTCAGACCTTCGACTTTCAGAATGCGGCTTTCGTGGCTTACTTGTGTCTCCTCAACGGCGCCCTTGCGGTGCTGGCCTCGCGCAGCCGTGAGCAGGAACCGGCTGCTCGCATCTCGCGTTGAGCTCGGTAGCCTTTGCCGATGAATGAGCACTGTCTCTTCCATCGGTTCGAAGAAGCGAAGGGGGGAGAGAGGGACACCAGGTGACGGACTTCGGGGAGTTTGGAGTACTCTCTGCCGGGCTGACACGCAGGCCGAGGAGCGCACGATGAACATACTGTTGTGGGTCTTGCAGGTCATTGCGGCGCTCCTGTACGGATCGTCGGGCGTCATGAAGGTCTTCATGTTCGACAAGATCAGCCAGGACGTCCCGTCCTTCGGCGCGATGCCGCGGGGAGCCTGGATGGCGCTGGGCATCTTGGAGCTCGTCTGCACGATCGGTCTCGTCGTTCCCTCCGCCTTCCATTGGCGGCCGCAGCTGACCGTCGTGGCTGCCGCGCTCCTGGCGGTCGAGAGCCTCGTGTTCGTCTGGGTGCACCTCAGGTACCACGAGATGACGCCCTTGATCTTGAGCGGCGTGCTGGGCCTCCTCATGGTGTTCATCGCGTACGGCCGGATGGTCCTCAGGCCGATCGTCTGACCGGTAAGGTCTCCCAATTCGGCCTGGAACGGCCTAGGATGCGTTGCAGCCGACACGGCGAAAGGGGGAAGCCATGACCACGCGAGTCATGTTGAAGCATCCGAGCGCATTCCTCCCTCTACTCATGTCGCTCGCCGCGCTGAGTGTCGTCCTCGTCTACCTGGCCGTCCACGGTCCGGCGCCGCAATCGGACGAGGGTGCGGCAGCACACGCCTGGCAGCTCCTCATGGCCGCCCAGATCCCGGTCGTTCTCTTCTTCGCGGTCAAGTGGCTGCCACGGTCGCCGCGGCCAGGCGCGATCACCTTGGCGCTCCAGCTGGGCGCGGCGATCGCTGCACTGCTCCCGGTCTATCTCCTTCGTTGGTAGCGCTCTGTCGGCGGTACGCTTGCGGCGTGTTGCCCGACCCGTCGTCCGGGCTGGCGGGACTCGACCGCCTCGTCTCGCTTCGCGCGGCAACTCGCGTGCCGGCACGCCGCTCGACTCGGATCCGTTGGGCCCCGGAACTACAGAGAGGGGAGCACGATGAGCGACGAACAGGCGGCACCTGAGACGAAAGGCGTCGCGGTGAAGCTGCTCGCGACGGTGGACCTGGGCCCTGAGATCGAGGGCATGGCGGGGCTCCAGCTTCGGATGCGCAGGGTGACCATCGAGCCTGGAGGCGTCTTCGGCCCGATTCACGACCACAAGGGCAGACCGGGAACCGTCTACGTCCTGCAAGGAACGATCACCGACCATCGAGATGGAGTGGCTACGGACTACGGACCGGGGCTGGGCTGGCCCGAGGACAGGAACACCCTGCACTGGCTCGAGAACCGAGGAGCGATTCCGGCGGTGGAGATCTCGGTCGATATCGTCAGGCAAGGGTAAGCTCAGGTCCGACATCGAACACGGTCGCGCCGCGGAAGACAAACTCCTCCTCACTACCACCCGTCTTCGGAGGTTCCATGAAGCGAGTCACCGGCATCGGCGGCATCTTCTTCAAGGCCAAGGACGCTCCGGCACTACAGGCCTGGTACAAGCGGCACCTCGGAATCGACGTCCAGGCATGGGGTGGCGCGGCTTTCACCTGGACCGACGGCGAAGGCAAGCCGGTCGGCGGAACGACCGCCTGGTCGATCGCCTCGGCGCAGAGTGACCAGTTCGCGCCCAGCACTGCGACCTTCATGGTCAATTACCGGGTCGAGGATCTCCGCGCCCTGGTCGAGGTCTTGCGCGAAGAAGGCTGCAGCGTTCTCGAGAAGATCGACGATTCCGAGTACGGGCTGTTCGCCTGGGTCATCGATCCGGAAGGCAACAAGGTCGAGCTCTGGCAGCCGCCAGAGGGTCAATGAAGCCAAGTCCGTGCCGGGGCGCCGCCTGACGAATCGGCGCAGTCGACGCGCCGTCGCGCCGCCGGCGCCCTGGTGCAGGCGGGGCCGGTTCGCTTCTGTCGCTCCGGCCGTCTGACCCGGCGTTGCAGCCGACTCGCCATCGCTCGATTCCGAACGCCTCTCGCCCTACCTCTCCTTGGTACCTTGTAGGCCCTTGAGATGACTCCGACGGACTCCAAGCTCGGCTTCAACGCGACCTGGTCGATGGCCGTGGGCGGCATGGTCGGCGGTGGCATCTTCTCGACGCTCGGTGTGGTCGTCGGGATCGCCGGCGCCTGGGCATGGCTGAGCTTCGCCGCCGCGGGTCTCATCGCCCTGGCCGCGGGGTACAGCTACGTGAAGCTGGCCGCCTACTACGGCGAAGGGGGCGGAGCGTTCACTTTTCTCCGCGAGATCGATGCCGACGGTTTCGCCGGTAGCCTCTCGTGGGTCCTCATCGTCGGGTACGTGCTCACGAACGCGGTGTACGCGTTCACGTTCGGGGAGTACCTCGGGCATGTCGTGGAGCTCGGGCCCTGGTTCCCGCGGATGGCTGGCGTCGCCATCGTGGCTCTGTTCATCGGGCTGAACCTGCGGGGCGTCGGCGAGGCCGGCGGTATCGAGGTGGTTCTGGTGTGGTTCAAACTGGTCGTGCTCGTGGGGCTGGCCGGCTGGGGGCTCGTGCAGTGGGATCCCTCGATGCTCTCGCGCGGTGTGCCGGCCTCCGGGATCAGCGCGGCGCTGTTCGGTGCGGCGTCCGTGTTCATGGCCTACGAGGGCTTTCAACTGCTGACCTACGACTACAAGGACATCGAGAGCCCGCAGAAGACGTTGCCCCGCGCCGTGCTGTGGGCGATCGCCGCCGTGATCGTCGTCTACATCTGCGTGGCCCTGGGTACGGCCATGCTGATCGGAGCGGACCAGGTGGTGCTGAACAAGGAGGTCGCGCTGGCCGTCGCAGGGAGGCAGGCGTTCGGAACGGTTGGCGTCGTCGTCGTCACGATCGCCGCGGCGTTCTCCACCGGGTCGGCCATCAACGCCACGCTCTTCGCCACGGCGCGTCTCGCGCACAGGGTGGCCGAGGATGGGGAGTTGCCGGCCACGCTGGATCACGAGAACCCGAGGGGCATTCCGGATCGGGCGGTCATCGGACTCGGCACGGCGGCGGCGGTCCTCGCCGCCGTGGGATCGCTCACCACCCTGGTCGAGGCCGCCAGCTTGGCGTTTCTGTTCACGTTCGCCGTGGTGTGCGGACTGGCCTTCCGGCAGCGGGCAGGCGCGCGGGCCTTGACAGGATGGGGCGCTCTGGCCGCGACCGCCGCGACGGTCGCCCTCATCGTTCAGTTGATTCGGACGGACCCGTGGGCACTCGTTTTCCTCGGACTACTGGTGCTCGTGGCCGTGTTCGGTCGCCCGGTGCTGCTCCGCCACGTCAGGACGGAAAGCCGTCGTAGCTGAGCGGGAAGACATGGCTGGTGCCGCACGAGGAAGCATGACTAGGCGGTTCACCGGACCGCTACTCCGCTACGCTCCAGGCGGCGGGTGAGCCGGGGCGTCGGCCAGGGCTGCGAGCTTTCCCTGTGGCGAGCGCACTCTGTCCGACAAGGTGTCTCGATCCGAGCCGGGGAGCGCTCGCGCCAGCGCACTCGCTGCAGTCGGTCGGATTCGGTGCTTCGGTATGCTTCGGGTCCGGTCGTCGGTCCGTTCATGGTCTCGAGCCCCAGGGTGGTGCCGTGATGTCCAAAGTGGTCAACCTGGCCAGGTGTTTCGAGCTCTTCGAGGACACCTACTCGCCGAAGGTCGTCGCCGAGCTGAACGGTCAGCTCGTGATGGTGGTGCGCTGTGAGGGCGAGAAGGTGCCGTGGCACAGCCACGAGCACGAGGACGAGCTGTTCCTGGTCGTCGAAGGCGTGCTCGAGATCCACCTGCGGGACGGCCAGGTCACCCTGAACCCGGGTGAGCTCTACGTCGTTCCGAGAGGCGTCGAGCACCGGATCCGCCCCCGTGGCCACGTCCGGCTGCTGCTGTTCGAGCCCTCGGGCATCGAGCACACCGGCAAGGTCCGCTCCGAGATCACGAGGGACGCGTTCGAGACCCTCGAAACGTAAGCCGTGCGTTCGGCGGTACGTTCGAGCGAACTTCTCGACCCGCGACTCGATCCGGAAGACTTTGGGAGATGCTCATGACGACTTTCGTGGCGCTGCTTCGTGGGGTCAACGTCGGCAAGGCCAAGCGCGTGGCCATGGCGGATTGGCGGGCGCAGCTCGAGGGGCTGGGTTACCAGGACGTCAGGACGCTGCTGAACAGCGGCAACGCCGTCTTCCGGGCCACCGGGCGTTCGGCCGTCCGGCATGCGGCGGCGATCTCGCGGGCGCTCGGGGAGAGCCCGGGGATCCAGGTGCGGACCGTGGTCAAGTCCGCGGCCGAGCTGGCCGGGATCGTGGCGGCGAATCCGTTCGCCGGGGCCGCCGCCGATCCTTCGCGTCTTCTGGTGGTCTTCACCCAGGACGACGAAGCGCTCGCGGGCCTCGCGGCGATCGCGCCCCTCGTCGGCGGGTCGGAGAGATTCCACCTCGGCGACGCACGCGGCCTACCTGAGCTGTCCGGACGGCGTCTCGGAGAGCCGGGCGGGTCTGGCCCTGCTGGGCGACGCGGGCCGGGCCGCGACGACGAGGAACTGGGCCACGACGCTGAAGCTCGACGCGCTCGCCCGCTAGAGCTTGCCGCGCCCGGGGACGACGACGCGCAGGCCGGGGAAGCGGCGGAGATCGTGGTCGAAGGTGGCGACCGCGGCGCCGTGCTCCAGGGCGTGCGCGGCCAGGTGGGCGTCGGAGGTCAGGTTGCCGGCGGCGCCCGTCTCCGCGAGCAGGCCGCGGAGGATCGGCCAGTGCTCGGGACCCGCCTCGGCGATCCGGACCCGGCCCTCACCGAGCCAGCGGTCCACCAGATCGAGAGCTTCGCCGACGTCGAGCGGACGGCGGAGGATTCCGGCCCGGGTCACGATGCGGAGGAAGGCGAGCACGACCTGCCAGGTCAACGCCAGCTCGCCGCCGGAGACCGCGCTCTCCAGCCACTTGCGCGCGGCCGCGTGGTGCGCCGAGTCGCGATCGACCGCGTAGATCAGGACGTTGGCGTCGGCGAGGATCACTTGCGCTGCGCCAGCTTGCGGACGATCTCGCGGTCTTCCACCGCGTCGGCGAGCGCCAAGGCGCGGTCGAGGTCGATGCCCGGCTCCGGCCCGCCGAGCGGGAACGTCCGTTGCCGGAACGGCGCGCGCTTCTCCGGGGTCCCGAGCCCCCGCTCGACGGCCTCGTTGAGCACGGCGCGGAAGCTGCGCCGGGTCTCGGCGGCCCGCTTGCGCAGGGCCCGCTCCAACCGGTCCTCGAGGGTGACGGTCGTCCGCATCCGACGCATCATAGCATCATTCAGACCGGCATCTCTGCATCATCGCGGCCGGATCGCGGACTCCGGGGGGCCGAGGACGATTCCACTCGGCCTCGAGGCGGGCACGGCGCCGCCGTCATCCCGCCTGCAGGGCGGCCGGCTCGGCGGCCGCCGTTCGGGGCGGGCGGTCCGTCGATCGGGGGAGGATGCGGCGCCAGGAGGGGATCGTCCAGGCGAAGCCGGCGAGGTCGAGGGCGATCATGGTCAGGGAGAAGAGCCAGAGGGCCAACCCCCCCAAGAGCCTGGAAACGAGCTCCCGAATCGGCACGGAAGCTCGGCCACCGACAGGTGACCAACGCCGCGGAGTCGATCCAGACCCGAGGCCGAGCCAGCTCGAGATTCGGGCGCCCCGCGACCACGACTCGGATTAGCCCGGTGACATCGCACCCCTTGGCCGTCCGAGACGAGGCGCCTACAATTCGAGAAACCGGCATCACCAGGGAGCCACCAGGCCATGAACGGGCCGCTGGGCAAGATCGTTATCACCGCAATGTCACACACCCCGATCGATTCCGTTAGCAGCAATAACCCTAGTTAGGCGTCTGAACTACCGTCCGTGGCGCCCACTACATCTCAGCCTAGGGAGAGTCGAGTCGCTCTGATTCGGCATGCGCGCTCTTCACATGCACAACGGGGGTGGCTCAGCACCTCGAGGTTTCGCGCTTGGCGCCAAACATACGAGGCCGCTGGCATCCTAAGCGACGTCCAGGTTCCCGCAGATGTCGTAACCCTGGCAGCACAAGCGGATCGTCTCCTCTCAAGCGATGCTCTTCGCGCCGTCGAGTCGGCGCGACTCTTGGCGCCTCGCTGCGAATTCACGACCTCACCGCTGCTTCGCGAACTCGAACTCGAGGGACCCAATCTCGGCATTGTGCCGCTACCGCTGGGAGGTTGGGCGGTCGCAGTCGCCATGCGTGGCTTACTGCAGAGCGTACGTCGAAAGTTTCCATCCTCCACCGACTCGCGCCGCCTCGACGCCACGGTCGCCTGGCTCAGCGAGCTTGCAGGCCGACATTCCTTGATCCTGGTGGTCACCCATGCCTCCTTCCGCATGCAGCTGGCCAAGCGACTCGCCCTCGCAGGCTGGCAGGCCGAGGGTGCGCATCGTTCTCTCCGCCACTGGAGCGCATGGATCTTCAGACGCCATTCCTCGGGCCGCCCTTGATCAGACGCCTAACCCCTCGTTGCAGCGGACGCTACCCGGGTGAACTCAGCAACATTCGCGTGTCTGCCGTCGGCCATCCGCGGCTCCGCTCCACCGCTCGGGCGGGTAGCGCCGCCGAACTCATAAACCGTTAGGCTCGCAAGGAGTCTCTGCATGAATCACAGATTATCGACATTCAATGTTCTGCCTCGCAGACTGATGCTGTGCCTAATTTTGTTGTGTGCAGGCATTATCGGCCAAACGTCTTACGCAACGCAGCCGCTTGCCACTAACGACAGTGCACGCTTTGTCGGTACATGGGAGCTCGTTTCGGTTGAGGCGCACTGGCCGGATGGTCATGTAACAAGTCCTTGGGGTGCGCACCCACCAGGGCGCCTCATTTACACCAAGGAAGGCCGTATGCTTGTGCTGTGCATGAACGAGCTGCGCAATGAAGCTACGCACAAAATTATCGCTCCAGCGCTGCAAAATGAAGCCGCAGGGTACTTCGGAACATACAAGGTCGACGCCACGCGACATATCGTGAGTCACACAATAACCGCAACTCTTCGTTCGGTAGAATCCGGCACCATCGATCGCTCATACAAGTTCAAGGATGGGCGGCTCTACCTCACAGCCAAAGCTAGACGCAACGGGCTCCCAGTAACGTATGTTCTCGTATGGCAGCGAGCCTAACAGCTCAATCCATCGGACGCGCTACGCGCGCCGCTGATTTCGGGCGCTAGGCGCCCAATCGGAGGGTGCGAGTCATGATTCGACCAACCACAATCAACGTTCCCGAGCTGCGACGGATCCTGAACGACCTTCTCATTCATGTTGAGAGTGTCGCAGGTCCGACCGTGACGCTCGACAGCGACTTCTATTGGGATCTTCCAACTCCGGAGATGTGGGATGTCTCTAAGGACATTGCGAAGGTCGACCTGGTTGGCAGCCTGGGCGACGACCTCCACTTCCTTCAGTCGATGGAGACAATCGTCGAGGATGGTCCGTCGCTGAATCTGATCCACGCAGCGCCTTTGCTGAGGTACATCGGTGAGAAGGTTGGCGCCTAACCCGCCGTTGCAGCGGACGAGCGCGTCGGTCGCTGCACTCCCTGACGCGCCCGCCGCTGAACGGCCAGGTCGTTAGACGCCAATGCCTACCTCCTGCCTCTTGAAGTCGGCGATGTTGCTCCTTCTGCCTCTTTGGCTGTGGGTGGCCCCTGCTGACGCTGACGGACCTCGCGTAGAAGGCGTGTGGGTTTACCTCGAGGGTTGGCACGAACCTCCCGCGGAGGTTCCTGGAGCGGCGCCGTGGTCGCCGGCGCTGATCGCCAACTTCTGTCCTGGTGGCGAGTTCGTGCTTGCGAGCGGGGCGATGTACAAGGGGCGCTCCGACATGGCTCTCGGCGCAGACGATGGACTCAGGATCTATCGAGGTGTGTGGAAGGAATCAGAGGCTGGGATCGAGGTGCGCTATCGCCTTGTGGACTACGAGATTCAGCCCGCCGGCGACCCCGAGTTGCTGAAGAAGGAGGCAACCGGGCTAGCCAGACGCGACGGTGAGGACCTGATCATTCCGGTCGTCGTGTTTGACAAGGTGACCTGCCCCCCGGAATCGCGCACACGTGATTTGAGAGTTCTCCGGCTAGAGTCGGGCCAGGAGGACGGATGCGAAGGAGCCGATTTTCCGAGGAGCAGGTCATTGGCGTGCTCAAGGCGGTGGAGTCGGGCCAGAAGGTGGCGGACGTCTGCCGGGAGCACGGAATCTCCCAGGGGACGTACTTCCGTTGGAAGGCGAAGTACGGCGGTCTGGATGTCAGCGAAGCGCGCCGGCTGCGCGAGCTCGAGGAAGAGAATCGTCGCTTGAAGCACGCGGTGGCCGAGCTGACGCTGGACAAACAGATCCTCAAAGAAGCGTTGTCCAGAAAATGGTGACGCCCGCGGCCCGGCGCGAGGCGGTCTCCTGGATCCGGGACAGGTTTGGCGCCTCGTGGCGCCGAGCCTGCGGTTTGGCGAGCTGCGCGGTTTCGGTGGCACGCCACCGATCGAGGCGAGATCCGCAGGAGCGACTTCGAGCTCGTCTTCGCGAGCTGGCGGGCAAGAAGCCTCGCTACGGGTACCGGCGCTTGGCCTGGCTGCTTCGTCGCGAGGGAGAGCCAGCGAATCCGAAGCGGATCTACCGTCTCTACCGTCTCGAGGGCCTTGCGGTGCGCAAGAAGAAGCGCAAGAGGCTCGCTCGGGCCGAGCCGCTGCAACTGCCGGTCGTCTCGGCACCGAACGAACGATGGAACATGGATTTCATGGAGGACAGCGTGGCGCGGGGCCGAAAGATCAGGACCTTCAACGTGCTCGATGAGTACTCGCGCGAGTGCCTGGTGATCGAGGTCGACACGGCGCTTTCGGGTGCTCGGGTCTGCCGCGTACTCGAACGCTTGGCGACACAACGCGGTGCACCGCGGGAGATCACCGTGGACAACGGCCCGGAGTACACCAGCGTCTCGTTGGGCGAGTGGGCTGCAGATCGCGGCGTGGAGCTGCATTTCAACCGCCCCGGAAAGCCGACCGACAACCCCTTCATCGAAAGCTTCAACGGCAAGTTCCGCGACGAGTGCCTCAACGAGAACTGGTTTCTCGGCGTCGAGGACGCGCGTAGGATCATCGAAGATTGGCGAAGGGAGTACAACGAGGAGCGACCGCACATGTCCCTCGGGATGCGGCCGCCGGCGGAGTTTGTGGCGCTCTGGTCGCCTCCGGCTCCCGGCGCGCCTCAAACTCCGAGGGAGACAACCAACCCGCCGGGACTCACATAATCTCTGTGCCGGCTACAGGGGGCAGGTCAAAGGAGCTCCGCTACAAGTCCATGACGTTCGTTGACGCTTCGAGAATTAGCCCACCCGTAGTGCCTCGATTTGCAAAGTGCGACCCCGACGGTCAAGCCCACGCCTCGGCGCCTGACAACTCGCTCCAACGGACAGGCGGACAGAGCCCGCCTGCCGCTGAGCGCATGATCTTTTAGGTGCTATGGATCCTTCTCTGCGGATCGTTACGAGGATTCCATTGGAGGACCTCTGGACCGATGGTGGGGCACTGGCAGCTACTAGAGGCCGCCTGCTCAGCCTTGCCGAGGTCAAGGAGATCTTGAGATCGGAGGGCGTAGGCTTCGCGATCGGAGATGTCGGACTGCCGCTTCGGTGGTTCGATCGGGACCAGTTCCTCGATCTGTGGTCAGAGGAGATTCGACCCAGGCTGGCGGATCCTCCCGGTCCGTGGAGCTTGTCGTCCTTTCGTGACGAGCGGTTCTATGTAGCGTCGTGTTGGCAAGGTGAAGCCGGGCGGATCCTCTTGTTCGAGATGCACCACTAGGAGCTCGGCACGCTGCCTGATTTCTCGTTCGAGCGGGCGCGCTCTACAACCGCGCCCACTTTGCGGTTCGTCGTCGGCGGCGCGCCGCTCAACTCATGGGTCGTTCGGTGGCCATGGCAACACCCTTTTCCTCAGTCCGATGGAGGTCCTTCGAACTCCCCCTCGTCCTTGTCGTCCCGCTCGGTCTGGCGGTGTTGGGTGACGCACTGATCGTGCGAGGAGTGGAGAACTTGGTTTCGGTTGGGATGGTTGCAGTCGGGTTCGCCGGGTGCCTATTCGTCGCGCCTGCCGCAATAGTCCGTGAAGCCGAGAGGCGTCATCGTGCGGACCCGACGACAACGGTTGCAGCCGCCACGATCGCCGCCGTGGTTGGGATTGCAGCGTGGTTCCTGGTGGCACTCACGATCTTCGTGAACGTACACATCGCGATCGGCGGCAGCCTGTGAACGTCTTGCGCTGGCCACCCATCCCCTCGTTCGAGCAGTCAAACACGCTGCGCGTATTTGCCGCGAAACTCGAGATCCGCCAGGTCGCGCTGTCACCTGCGAGGCAGGTGCTACGCTTTCCTCGTGAGTCCGACGAACTTCCGCGCGGGCGGTCTTCGGTTCTTCTTCTTTTCCGCGAGAATGAGCGGCTTCACCTTCATGCTGTCCCGCCCGAGGGAGTGGCGAAGTTCTGGCTCGAGCCGGAGATTGCTGTGGCGCGGAACTTCGGGCTGAGCGAGCCCAAGATTCGCGAGGCCCTGCGGCTCGTCGAGGAGCACGAGGATGAGATCAGAGCAGCTTGGCGCGAGCACTTCCGCAGCTGAGATCACGAACGTCCCGCCACACGGATTCTGGCTACTGCTGGACGGCGAGGAGAAGTTTCTGCCGTTCGAGCGGTTCCCTGGGTTCGCCGATGCGTCGATCGGCCAGCTGACCAAGGTGGAACGCCCCTCGCCGCATCACCTCTACTGGCCAGAGTTGGACGTCGATCTTCATGTCGAGTCGATCGACGAGCCGGAGTTGTATCCCCTCGTCAGTGGCGCCCCGCCTGAGAAGTCGCTCCAGCGGAGATCGCCTCCGCGTTCGCGCAGCCGGCGCCGTTGAGGTCAGGGTCCGCAGGCGCGCCTGCAGGCGAGGGGGGCCGAACGATGAAGAGAGCACTCGTACTGCTGTTGGCCTTCCTCGTTGCCGATGCGGCGATTGCGGCGAAGAAGGTGACCAAGGAGACGATCGCACTCGGCGGCGTCGAGCGCACGTACTACCAAGTGCTCCCGGGGGAGGTCCAGCCGGGCGAATCGCTCCCCTTCGTGCTCGCCTTCCACGGCTCCGGTCGCAACGGCGACTCGGTGGTGGAGACGTGGGCCAAGCTCGCGAAGAAGCAGCGGCTGATCGTGATCGGCCTCGACTCGGTCGATCCGCAGCAGTGGCAGATGCCGGCCGACGGTCCGGATCCCGTTCACGAGCTGGTCGAGGCGCTGAGACAGAAGCTGCCGATCGAGAGCTCGCGGATGAACCTCTTCGGCCACTCGGGGGGTGCCGTCTTCGCGCTGAGGCTCGCGATGTTCGAGTCCGAGTACTTCGCCGCGGTGGCCGTCCATGCGGGCTCCTTTCGCACCGACAGCGACTTCAGGACGATCCAGATGGCCAAGCGCCAGGTGCCGGTCTTCATCATCGTCGGCGACCGGGACCAATTCTTCCCGCTCCAGACGGTGGAGGCGACCCTCGAGGCACTGAAGCGAGCAGGCCTGCCGGCGGAGGCGAAGATCATGAAGGGGCACGACCATGGGTACTACACGCTGGCCACCTCGATCAACGCGCGGGCCTGGGAGTTCCTGAGCCAGCAGCGGCTGACCTCGGAGCCTCGCTACGAGGCGTACGATTTCCGGCAGTCGCCAAGGGTCGTACTCTTGGCCACGGACTCCTCCTTTCCTGGGAGCATGTGCTCATGACTCCGACGACTTCGGCACTCCAGATGCCGCTCGAGTCGGGAGGGAGGTCGATCTGATCACTCCGGCGGACGCGCCGCGCGCGGCAGGCGGCGTAGATCGGCGAGCGAGTTTCGAGCGGAAGGGAGGTGGCCCGTGAAGAGGAAGGCGAGATCGTTGGCGGTCGCAGCAGTCGTCACCCTCGTGGTCGTGCCCGTGTGGGCGGCCGGCGAAGCGAAGTCCGAGGAGCCGCCCGACGTCGTTGCCGTGGCCAGGAAGCTGATGGAGCGGGCCCGATACTGCGCCCTCGTCACCATGGGCCCCGACGGCAGGGCGGAGGCCCGAGTCGTGGACGCATTCGCCCCCGAAGCCGACATGACGGTGTGGATCGCCACGAAGCCGGTGACGCGGAAGGTGGCGCAGATCCGCGAGAACCCGAGCGTCACGCTGTTCTACTGGGACAAGGAGAGCTTGGGGTACGTGACGCTCATCGGCGACGCGACGCTGGTCGACGAGCCGGCCGAGAAGGCGAAGCACTGGAAGCCGGAGTGGTCGGGGTTCTACTCCGACGCCAATCGGGGGGCCGACTACCTCCTGATCCGCTTCCGCCCGATCCGTCTCGAGGTCGTCAGCATGGCGGATGGCGTTCTCAGCGACCCGACGACCTGGCGTCCGGCTCAGTACCGGTTCCAGGCACCCGGCGGCGAAGCCGGGCCGACCCCGGAGCCGGGAGCGGGCGCCGGACGGCCCTCGCCGGATCTCCACCCGTGAGGCACCTCGAGAGACACCGCACCTCGACGATCGGCTGGCTGCGGGCGGCCGTCCTGGGCGCCAACGACGGTCTCATCTCGACGAGCAGCCTGATCGTCGGCGTCGCCGCAGCGCAGGCCAGCCGTGACCCGATCGTGCTGGCGGGCTGCGCCGGACTGGTGGCCGGCGCTCTCTCGATGGCGGCGGGGGAGTTCGTCTCGGTCAGCTCGCAGGCCGACACCGAGCAGGCGGACCTGGCACGGGAGCGCCGGGAGCTCGAGACCAGCCCCGAAGCCGAGCGCGCCGAGCTGGCCGCGATCTACGTGGCTCGGGGCGTCGCTCCGGAGCTCGCCGACGAGGTCGCCGGGCAGCTCATGGCCAAGGACGCCCTCCTCGCCCATGCCCGCGACGAGCTCGGACTGTCCGACCTCACCCGGGCGCGCCCCCTGCAGGCCGCGCTCGCCTCGGCGGCGGCCTTCGCCGCCGGTGCGCTGCCTCCCCTCGCTCTCGCCTGGTTCGCGCCCCTCCCCTGGGTCACGCGAACGGTCGGCTCCAGCTCGCTCGTGCTGCTCGCGTTCCTGGGCGCGCTGGCCGCCCGCCTGGGCGGCGCCCCGCTCGGCCGCGGCGCCCTCCGGGTCGCCTTCTGGGGCGCCGTCGCCATGGCCACGACCGCGCTCGTCGGCCACCTCCTCGGAGCGATCGTCTGAGCTCCGGAATGCTGCAGAATGAGCCCGTCGATGGAGTGTCGCCCGACCTCTCGTCGCAGCGGCCGTCACCCGCGCGCATCCGAGAGGATTGCTGCTGAGCTCGCGCTCCGCTGGGTCACCTGAGTGCATCGGGTGAGGGGAACGCGACAGGGAAGTTCAGGTTCCGGCCGGACAGGGCGGTGACATGGACGAGCAGCAGTCATCCTTCGATTGCGACCGTCGCGGCGGTGGAGATCTCGGTCGATATCGGCGGGCCAGGGCAGGCTCGGGCCCTAGCGGCTCATGACGCGCCAACTGCCGTTGTCGACCTCGAGGCAGGCTCTCGGCCTTCTGGGCTGGCTGCTGGCGGCACTGGCCGCCGCTGCCGTCGGCGGCTTCGCGTCGGCAAGCGCCGGCGAGCTCTACCGCGAGCTGGCCCGACCTGATTGGGCACCGCCAGGCTGGCTGTTCGGTCCGGTCTGGTCGGTTCTCTACGTGCTGATGGGCGTCTCCGCCTGGCTGGTCTGGCGGGCGCGCGGGTTCGCGGGCGCGAGAATCGCGCTCCTCGTTTTCTTGGTCCAGCTGGCTGCCAACGCGCTGTGGCCCTGGCTGTTCTTCGTCTGGCGCCGAGGCGGGCCGGCCTTCGCGGAGATCCTCCTGCTCTGGGCCCTCGTCGTCGGGACCATCCTCCTGTTCTGGCGCGTCCACAGACTCGCAGCGGTGTTGCTCTTGCCCTACCTGGCGTGGGTCTCCTTCGCGTCGGCGCTCGCGTTCTCCACCTGGCGGCTGAACCCGGGGCTGCTGGGGTGAAGTCCGAGCGAGGACGGCCCAGCCCCGGAATCGAGCGGACTGCCTGCGCCGGTTCTGCACACGAACGCTAGACCGCTCTGCAGATGTCGTGACGACAATCGCGCTGGTGACCGGAATCATGGCGCTGGCTGCCGGAGCCGGTCCGCTCGTCGAGAGGGTGTGGCATCCCTGACCTCGACGCTCGGGGCCGGCGATCCGCCGGGCTCGTCTCTCGACGCGGCGCCGCCGTGCGAAGATCGGGATCACGGCGCGGCCCGTGGGGCCGCCGGGTCAGGAGGATGCCATGGGCAAGATCGCTGACCGCCTGCGCGCGCTCGACCTCGAGCTTCCCGCGCCCCTGCAACTTCCTCCGGGCGCCGTGCTGCCGTTCCCCTGGGTGCGCGTGGTCGGTCAGCGCGCGCTGATCTCCGGGCACGGGCCGACGAACGCCGACGGCTCGCTGGCGCCGCCGCTCGGCAAGGTCGGCCGGGAGGTGACTCCCGAGCAGGCCTACGCGGCGGCGCGGCTCACCGGGCTCGCCATCCTCGGCAGCCTCGAGCGCGCCCTCGGCGACCTGGACCGGATCGCGAGCTGGGTGCGGGTGTTCGGCATGGTGAACTCGGCCCCCGGCTTCCACCGGCAGCCCGCCGTGATCAACGGCTTCAGCGACCTCGTGCTCGACGTCTTCGGTCCCGAGGTGGGCGCGCACGCCCGCAGCGCCGTGGGCCTGGCCGAGCTGCCCTTCGACATCCCGGTCGAGATCGAGGGCGAAGTCGAGCTGCGGGCGGCTGTCCGTTCCCGGTCCAGCCGAGCGCCCGGCAGGTTGGAACGGAGGAGGACCGAATCGTGAGCGATCCGGAATCGACGAGCGTTCCGCACGATGACGAGCTGCCGGGCTGGACGAAGATCGGCATCGTCGCGGGCTTCGTCGCCTGCGTCGTCTATCCGGTGATGATCCTGGTCTCCCTGCCGCGCATCCCGCAGGTCGTCCTGGGCGCCAGCTTCGGGCCGGCTCTCGCGATCGCCAGCATCGCGCTGGCCCACGTCCTGCGGGCGCGCCGGCGTTCGCCCTTGCTCGAGGTGGCGGCGATCTTCAACTCGCTCGCGGGCGCGCTGGTGACCGCGATGATCCTCGTTCAGCTCGCGATCAAGGACTCGACGGCGCCGGCGCTCGACGTCCAGCTCGGTCCGGCCCTGAGGCGCCGTCTCTGGGACGTCGTCCTCGGGCTGGACGTGTCGTTCGACGTCTTCATCGGCCTCGCGACGCTGTTGTTCGCGGTGAACATGATCCGCGACCCCCGGTTCGGCCGGGTGATCGGGTGGGCGGGAGTCTTCGTCGCCGTCGTGCCGCTGCTCGGCGCCAACCTCTTCTACTTCCCCGATCCGCCGTACGTGCACGGCTTCCCGCACGTCGGGATCTTCACCGGTCTGTGGTACCTGGCGGTCGTCCTGCTGCTGCTCCGTGCGGTGCACCGGAGCCGGGCCGAGGCGGCGTCGGCCGGTGGTGCGCCGTGAGCTCGACGATGCGCAACCGGATCCTGGGCTGGATCGGCATCGTCTGGGGCGGGGCGATCGTCGCCACCCGGCTGCGCGGATCCGAGGGCGGCGCCACCGGTGCCTACGCCGCCGGGCAGACGGCGGGCCTGGTGCTGGGCGTCCTGCTCATGCTCGTCGGCGCCTACTACGCCTTCCGCAAGGCGAAGTAGCGGTCGCGACGCCGGATGTCGCATGGCGCTTGCGGGTCCGAAACACCGGCGTGGCGGGCGCCGCGGGGACGGGACGAACGCGCCTCGTGCGGGGACGGAGCGTCGTCGCCGGGTGCGATTCCCGGCCCGGAGATAGGATCGCGGGAGCATTCGTTCGCAGGGACGTAGAAGATCCGGGAGGTGTCGCGATGCCGAGGTCGCCCGGCGACGTCGGGGGCGGGGGCCCTCTGGCGGGATACTCCGGCAGGCCCCTGGCCGCGAAGCTCGGGGTGCGGGAGGGCACCCGGCTGCTCGCCCTGGCGGCGCCGACGGGCTATCGGGGTTGGCTCGCGCCGGTGCCGGAGGGAGCCGCTCTCGCCCGTCGATTGGACCGGAGCGTCGACCTGGTCCACCTCTTCGTCATCGAGCGCGCCGAGCTCGCGCGCCGGCTCCGCGATCTGCGCGGGAGGATCCGTCCGGACGCGGCGATCTGGGTCTCCTGGCCGAAGAAGGCGTCGGGCGTCGCGACCACGGTGACCGAGGACGTGGTGCGGGAGCTGGCGCTGCCGCTCGGGTTGGTGGACGTGAAGGTGTGCGCCGTGACCGAGGTCTGGTCCGGGCTGAAGCTGATGATTCGCAAGGAGCTGCGGTGAGCCGCGGCTTCCGACGAGACCGCTCGACGTCGCCGAGCTCGAGCGCGCCGCCGAGGGCGCGGCCCGGTGATCGCCACCGGGGGGCGGCTGACAGTCCCTGACAGTGAGGCGCGCCGGGCGCCGAGCGGTTAGCATTCCATCCGAGGACACGGGTCGATGCACACCTCGAAGCTCCTGGTTTCCCTCGCGCTTCTGCTGACGGCCACGGGCTGCGTGGTGAAGGCCAAGGTGTCGAGCGGTCCCGCGCCGCGGCTCGGCCGCGAGCTCCCCGAGCTCGTACCTGCGCTCACCCTCAACCCGCCGCCGAAGGAGTGGACCTCGCCCCACTGGAAGGTCGTGAACTTCTGGCACTACGCCTGTCCGCCTTGCCGAGAGGAACTGCCCGACCTCCAGCGCTTTGCCGGCGCCCATCCGGGTGTCGAGGTCCTCGGCGTCAGCTTTCTCCTCGCCCCCGACGATACGCCGGTCCGTGAGCAGCTCGACCACTTCCGGCGCGTCCTGCTCGGCAGCGGAGTGACCTACGAGGTCCCGCTCGCGTCACCATGACCTGGAGCGCTTCGAGTTCGGCGCGCTTCCCTCGACGCTGCTCGTGGATCCGGCGGAGGGTGGTGGACGAGATCCGGCGCCCGGGCATCCACGAGTTCCTCGAGACGGCGGCGCGGAGCGCGCAGGGCGAGCTCGTGCCGACGCCGATCCGTGATCTCGCGCCGCGTCACCATCGCCGCAGCCACTCTGGTGGTGGCGTTGCCGTCGGCCTGGTGCGGCGGCAGGCGGCGATGCGCGAGCCGGTCGGCACGCGCTACGGCCGACGCGCGGGGTGGCCGTTGGTTCGTAGTCGATCCGGAGGAGCAGTCCGCGGTCGAAGGGATGAGGATCTACGCGGTCGGGTTCCCGGGCAGCCGCCGGAGCTGCTACGCAACGCGCCGATGATGGCCCCGGCCGACCACCTGCTGGCCCGGCTGGGCGGCGTGGTGATCTTCGCGACCGTGATCGGACCCCACGGACGGATCGCCCGGGCGCAGACGCTCAAGCCGATCGAATCTCCGGGGCTGCGGCGGGAGATCGTCCGCAGCCTCCGACGCTGGCGCTTCCAGCCCGCGCGGTGGCGAGGCGAGAACTGCGCCGTCTACCTGGACCTCTCGGCGCGGGTGGCGCCCCGCGGATCCGGAGGAGCGCCGGGATGAGAGGCTCTCGCCGATGATCTCGATCGTTCCCAGCGACGTCGCGTCTCCGGACGGCCGCGCCCTGATCGCGGCGCTCGACGCCGAGCTGTCGGGGGCCTACCCCGAGCCCGGAGCCACGCACTTCGGGCTCGATCCGGAGGAGGTCGCGGAGGGCCGCGGCGCGTTCCTGATCGTCCTGCGCGACGGCCGGGCGGTCGGCTGCGGGGCGGTGCGCCTTCTGGACGCCGCGACGGCCGAGATGAAGCGCATGTACGTCGTGCCGGAGCTGCGCGGCACGGGACTGGGACACCTCCTGGTCGAGGCGCTCGAGGATCGGGCCCGCGAGCTCGGCGTCCGGCGCCTCGTGCTCGAGACGGGCACGCGGCAGACGGCGGCGATCGCCCTCTACCGCTCGATGGGCTACCGTCCGATCCCGCTGTTCGGCGACTACGTCCGCTCGCCGGAGACCAGCGTCTGCCTGGGCAAGGAGCTGCGGCCCGGGCGTGCCGCGAAGACGCACGTGCGCTCGCCCCTCCCGGAGACTCCGGATGAAGCCCAGGATTAGCCTCGTGACGCTCGGCGTGGACGACCTCGAGAGGTCGCTGCGCTTCTACCGCGACGGGCTGGGCTGGGGGACGAAGGGGATCGTCGGCACGGAGTTCGAGGCCGGCGCCGTCGTCTTCTTCGACCTCGAGGGGGGCCTCAAGCTCGCCCTCTTCCCGCGCCCGAGCCTGGCCAAGGACGCCGGTCTGCCGGTCGCGCAGCCGGGCGCACCGGGAATCGCCTGCGGTCACAACGTCGCCTCGAAGGCCGAAGTCGACGCCGTGATGGCGCAGGCCGAGGGCGCCGGCGCCACCGTCGTCAAGCCCGCGCAGGAGACCTTCTGGGGCGGCTACGCGGGCTACTTCCAGGACCCCGACGGCCACCTCTGGGAGGTCGCCTGGAACCCGAGCTGGCCGGTCCCGGAGTGAGTCTCCGCGAGACGCTACGGGCCCGATCCGTAGGTTGGCTGGGGGTCGCGTGGGACGAACCGACTGTCAGGTCCAGTCAGTCGGCCGGCGCGATCTCGGTGGAGGTACAATCCTCGGCGTCCACTCCGGAAAAGGAGACCCCGATGAAGAGGCTTCTCGTCGCCGTCGTCCTGGCACTGGCCCTCGCCGCGCCGTCCTTCGCGGGCGCTGCCGGAAGCATGAAGGTCGCCTCGACCGCGCTCGAGGTCGGCATGTCGAGCGAAGAGCTCGGAGCGCGCCTTCCCGCGGACGTCGTCCTGCGCTGGAAGAACGTGCCGGCGTCTCCGGCGGGAGTGCGCAAGGCGGATCTGGTCCGCCGGAGCGATCACGGCTTCCTCGCGGCCGTCGAGTTCACCGGCGACCGGCTGACGCAGGCGAGCCGACTCGTCGGTCCGCTCAACTACAAGGCCGAGAGCGCCGACGCCCTGACCGAGGCGATCGTCGCGACGCTGGCGTCGTGGCGGGAGAGCGGCGGCGGCGGTCCCGGCGTCACCGTGAGCGACCTGCGCTCCGACGGCGACCGCCTCCACGAAGTCGTCTTCCGCAGCGGCGACCTCGAGCTGCGGCTGGTCGAGACCGCGAACCTCACCCAGCTGATCGAGAACCTCGGCCGCACCGACCAGCCCCGGGTGAGCGTCACACCTTGACGGCAGATTCCGTCGAGGAGTACATCGCCGCCTGCGCACCCGAGGTGCGTGAGGTCCTCGAGAAGATCCGGGAGACCGTGCGGAAAGCGGCGCCGGGGGCCGAGGAGCGGATGAGCTACCGGATGCCGACCTTCTTCCTCGACGGCGTCATCGTTCACATCGGGGCGTTCAAGAACCACATCGGGCTGTTCCCGCCGGTGCAGGGCGACGCCAAGCTGATGGCCGCGGTCGCGCCGTTCGCCGGGCCGAAGGGCAACCTCCGCTTCCCACTCGACCGGCCGATGCCCTACGTCCTGATCGCCCGGATCGTGAAGGCGCGGGTGCGGCAGAACCGCGGGTCGGCGACGGCGAAGCGCCGGAAGCGATAGCCCCCGCCGGGGCTTCCATGGACCTTCTCGACTCGATCGGCGACACCTCGCTGGTCCGGCTGCGCAAGGTCGTGCCGCCGGGGTGCGCGGACGTCTTCGTCAAGCTCGAGTGGGAGAACCCGACCGGCAGCGTCAAGGACCGGATGGCGCGCGCGGTGATCGCGGCCGCGGAGGCGGACGGCCGGCTGGCGCCCGGGGGAACGGTCGTCGAATACACCGGCGGCAGCACGGGAGCGTCGCTGGCGCTGGTCTGCGCCGTGCGCGGGTACCGCATCCGGATCGTCACCTCCGACGCCTTCGCGCACGAGAAGCTGGACCAGATGGCGGCCTACGGCGCGGAGCTGACGCTGGTGCCGAGCGAGGACGGGCGCACCACGAAGAAGCTCATCCTCGACATGATCGAGGCGGCGCGGCTGCTCGCCCGCGAGCCCGGCACCTGCTGGACCGACCAGCTGAACAACCTCGACAGCGTCGCGGGATACTTTCCGCTGGGCGAGGAGATCTGGCGCCAGACGAGCGGCGCGGTCGAGGCTTTCGTCCACTGCGTCGGCACCGCGGCGACCTCGCGCGGCGTGGCGACGGTGCTCAAGCGCTACGAGCCGGGGATCGAGGTCGTGGTCGTCGAGCCGGCCGAATCGCCGGTGCTCGGAGGCGGCCAGCCGGGCCCGCACGAAATCGAGGGGGTCGGCATCGGCTACGTCCCGCCGCTCTACGACCCGTCGCTGATCGACGGCGTCGTCGCGGTCGCCACCGCCGACGCCCAGGCGATGGCCCGTCGGCTGGCGCGCGAAGAGGGCCTGTTCGCCGGCACCTCCGCCGGCGCCAACGTCGTCGCCGCGATCCGGGTCGGGAAGCGCCTCGGCCCCGGCGCCAAGGTCGTCACCCTGGCCGCCGACTCCGGCCTCAAGTACCTGAACACCGACGTCTACGGTAGATCCTGAGAAGCCGGACCTCCCCTAGCGTCCCGGGCCGCCGTCGAGCGGGGCGCGGTGGACGGTGATGCCGGTGCCGCCGGTGACCGGGTCGGTGTAGACCGCGACCACCGCCTCTCCGCCGCCCGCCAGTTGCACGATGGTCAAGCGCGGGTTGCCGAACAGATCGGCGTGCTCGTAGACCGTGGCCAGATCCTTGTCGAGTGACGACATCGACTGCGCCGCGTGCTGCGCCGCGGCGGCCTGGTCCTCGGGAGAGTTGCTCTTGGACGCGTCCATCGCCTTCATCATCTGCTCGGCCACGGCCATGGCGCGCTTCATCTGGTCCTCGGACGGGATCTGCGGGTTCTCGTCGTCGTCGTTCGAATCGTCGTCGTGTCCGCCCGACAGGTCGGCCTGGGCGCGGAACTCGGCGGTGGTGAGCGGTCCCTTGCCCTTGCCGGCCAGGCCGGCCAGGACCTGCGCCGGCGACTGGGTCGTGTACCAGGCGTAGCGGCCGGCGCCGGGGTTGCTGGCGAAGTAGAGGTAGACCGCTCCCGCCGGCATCGGCACGCCGAGGCTGGCGGCCGCCGGAGCGGTTTCGGACGACTCGTCGTTCGCGTCGGTGGCGGCGTGGTCGTTGTAGACCTCGGCGCGGCTCGCGATGCGCTGTGCGGTGGGGTCGTTGCTCGAGCGCAGGGACTTGAGGGCGGCCGCGCGCACGGCCGGGACCGGGTCGTCGGCGAGCTCGGCGAGCACCGGGGTCTCGGCGGCGGAGGCATACGGGCTGGCGAGCGCCGTCGCGGCGGCGGCGCGGACGTAAGCGAAGCCAGAGTCGGCGGCCTGGCGCGCGAGCGCGTGCACGTCGACGCCCGGCCGGTTCGTGGCCGATGCGAGCTCGGTGGCGACGCGGCGGGCGAGGATCTCCAGGGCCAGGGAGCAGTCCGACGAGGCCGGGACCGCACAGGCGCGATCCACCGCGGCGCGGGCGTCGTAGTCGATCGGCTGGACGATGCGCTCGCTGGCGGCCGCCGTCAGGGCGACGGTCGTGCCGAGCAACGCGGCGCAAGCCAGGGGGAGCCCGGCGCGCGAGCGTGGGGTGAGGGAGCTCGATCTCATCTCAGTGTCCTCCGCCCTTGCGGGCCAGCGGGCTCTTGGAAGGGGGCTTCTTGGGGCTCTTCCCCAGCAGCTCGAGGATGTCGCTACCCATCTGCTGCGCCGCGACGTCCCAGTTCGACTGCTGGGTCTTGCACGAGTTCTTGTTGCAGGCGCCCGCGATCTCCTTGCGCAGCTTCTCGAGCTGGGCGATCTCGACGTCGTAACCGGCGATCTCGCCGGCCGCGGTCTGAGCGGGCGTCAACTGACGCTTGGCCGGGTCCCGCTTGTCGCAGTCCGCGACGTGCTGCATCTCGTGCGCGACCTGGGCGTCGCCGATGCCGGAGCAGGGCGCGACCTTGGGCGCCAGCTCGAGCGCCTTGGCGTTCGCCTTGCAGTTCGACAGATCGGTGTTCAGCGTGTAGTCGCTGGGCAGGACGTTGCCGTGGTCGTCGCGGGTGACCCTGAAGCCCGCCATGATGAACTCACGCGACTCGGCATAGCTCTGGTCGGCGGGGATGTAGTAGTTGCAGGTCTCGAGGCCGCCGAGCAGCGCCACCCGGACCGACTCGCCCACGGCGCCCAGCGACCTCTGCTGGGCCTGGTAGTCGTCCAGGGTCATGTTCTTGCGCTTCGACAGCGCGCGGTAGGCCTCGCGCTGGAACTTGGCCTTGACGATCTCGGCCTCGACGCACTGCATCTTGCAGCAGTCGCCGCACGACTGCGCCACGGCGTCGGCCCGGGCGCGGGCGGCGGAGAGCAGGAGCAGCAAGCCGGCGGCGGCGAGCGCGGCACGGCGGATTCGGGGCGGCGGTCTCATCGGGTGAGGCTCCTTTCGTCGAGGGTCTTGCCGTATCGGCGGATGCGGAGGGAGGCGAGGGCGCAGCGGGCGCGCTGCTCGGCCGGGTCGGCGGCGAGCGCGGCGCCGAGCGCGACCTCGGCGTCGTCGAGCCGGTCGGCGATGAGCAGAGCGACGCCGAGGTTGAGCCAGGGGCGCGAGCGGCCCGGCGCCTTGAGCGCGGCGTCGGCCCAGAGCGCCGCGGGATCGCTCCAGAGGCGGGCGCGGTGACGTGTCTCGCGCGCGAGAGCGGCCAGGGGCAGCGCGGCGGCGAGGAGCAGGACGGCCGCCACCGCGGCGAGACGCGCCCGCGGCGGCGCGGCGGCGCGCAGGGCCGTGGCGAGGCGCGCGGCCGCGAGCGCGAGCAGCAGGACCGGACCGAGCGCCGCCAGGTAGAGCGGCCGGACCGCGACCGGGTCGAGCCGCCAGACGAGGGAGTTGGCCGGGGCGAGGGCGACCAGGGTCCAGCCGACGGCGAAGGCGGCGGCGGGCCGGCGGCGCCGGGCGCCGACGACGAACGCCGCCGCCGCGGCCAGCGCGGCCAGTCCGAGGAGCATTGCGGGCGCGCTCCAGGGCAGGTCGGCGGGCGCCGCCGGGTCGACCGAGATCCGGTCCGGAGCCACCCAGAGCCGGAGGATGTCGAACAGCGCCGGCAGGTTGCCGCGCAGCGAATCGAGCGGCGTCCGGGTGTGGAAGCTGAAGGCGAGCAGCTCGCGGTGGCGCTGGCTCGCGGCGATCGCCAGCGCGCCGAGCGCGGTGCCGGCCAGCGCCGGGATCTGTCGGCGCAGCGCGGCGGCGCGATCCTCGCCGGCGCCCAGGGTCGCCTGCCAGAGCAGGAGCAGCGCGGGCAGGACGAGCGCCGTCTCGCGCGCCAGCGGCGCGGCGGCGGCGAGCAGGAGGACGGCGACGGCCGCGCCGCGCCCGGGCGGGCGCTCGCCGGTCGCGAGCAGGAAGGCGGCGAGCAGGAGCAGGCTCGACAGTCCCATCGACCGGCCCGAGACCGGCGCCACGGTCGCCACCGTCGCCGGGTGGAGCGCCCAGAGCGCCGCCGCGAGCCAGGCGAGGAGGTCCGCATCGACGGCGGCGCGCGGGTGGAGCAGCCGGCGCACGAAGGCGAAGACGGCGAGCGTCGTCAGCAGGTGCAGCGCCAGGTTGACGGCGTGGAAGGGGCGCGGGTCGTCGCCGTCGCCGGCGAACACTCTCTCGAGCGCGTAGCTGGCCTTGGTCAGCGGCCGGTTGGTGACGCCCAGGGCGGCGGTGAAGCCCGCCGGCGTCGCGGCCGGGTTGTCGCGGACGTCGACGCGGTCGTCGGCGACGAAGCCGGCGGCGAGCACCGGCGCCAGGACGGCCGCGACCAGCGCCAGCAGGACGGCCAGCGCGAGGGCGAGACGCACTCCGGCGCCCCGCGCGCGCGCGGTGGGTCCTGGACCCCGCGTCTCTTCCACTTCCGCCTCCCGAGCCTGGAGCGTCGGCACGGATCCTAGTCGAGATCCGGCGCCGCCGGAGGGACGCCTCGCCGTGGCGGCGCCGGGTCTGGCATCAGGCGGCGGGCGCGGTCGCGAGCTCGCGGACCGCAGCCGGCAGCCCCTCGCGGGCGCTCGACCAGCGCGGCGCCCAACCGGTCGCGGCCTTCAGCCGGGCGTTGGCGATCCGCTCCGAGCGCGAAAGCATCGCCATCAGCGAGCCGCCGAAGCGGGCCGCCCAGCGCGGCATCGGGCGGGGCGGACGGACGTCGAGGCAGGAGGCCAGGGCCGCCGCGTACTCGGCCCGGGTCAGCGGCTCGTCGTCGGCGACGTTGTAGACGCCCGCGGGCATCGCCTCCGCGACGAGCGTGCGATCACCGCGGGACGGCCCCGGCGGCGTCGTCCTGCGCGAACGGGGACCAGTAGGCTTCGGCGGGTCGGGAGCGGTGCCCAGCCGCCGCGCACCGAGGCGAGCGCCGCCCCGAGGAAAGAATCCGGGCCGTAGAAGTTGGCGAACCGCAGCGTGACGCCGTGCCCTCCGGCGGCGGTGAAGCCGGCCGCGGCGCGCTCGGCGTCGAGCACGCTGCGGTTGTACGACACCGGGCGCACCGGCGCGGATTCGTCGATCCACTCCGCGCCGGCGTCCTCGTAGATCGGCGCGAACGACTCCTGAACCAGGGCACGCACGCCGGCGGCGCGCGCAGCGTCGGCCAGGATCGCCGACCCGTCGCGCCGGACGCGATCGTTCTCGCGCCAGGCGCTGCGCAGGAGGATCTTCCAGAACGCCGACGGGATGTGGGTCGCCAGGTTGACGACGATCTCGGCCCGTGCCGTCTCGAGCGCGGCGCGCACCGCGGCGGCGTCGAAGAGGTCCAGGGTCACTGCGCGGGCACCGGCCGCTTCGAGCCGCGCCCGCTTCTCGGGCGTGCGGCCCACGGCGGTCACCCGGTGCCCGCGGGCGAGCAGCAACGGCACCGCCCGCCCCCCGACGACGCCGGTCGCGCCGGTGAGGAACACGTTCGTGCCGCTCATGCCGGCACCTTGCGGGACTCGGCCGGCCGGTAGCTGCCGACCTCGCTGCGAAACGCGATGCACAGGCGGTTCCAGCCGTTGATCGTGACCACCGCGAGCGCCAGGTCCACCAGCTCGGCCTCCTCGAAGTGGGCGCGGGCGGTGCCGTAGGTGGCGTCGTCGACACTGTCGCCGGCGATCGCGGTCAGCGCTTCGGTCCAGGCCAGCGCCGCGCGCTCGCGCGGCGTGAAGTAGGGCGTCTCGCGCCAGACCGGCAGCGCCGCCAGTCGCGCCTCGACCTCGCCCGCCGCGCGGGCGTCCTTGGCGTGCATGTCGACGCAGTAGGCGCAGCCGTTGCGGTACGAGGCGAGCAGCCGCACCAGCTCGAGCAGGCGGTGCTCGATGCCGCTGGCGCGGACATGGCCCTCGAGGGCGGTCATGGCGCGGTAGGCGCCGGGATTGGCAGTGGGTGAGCGAAGCTCGCTTCTGCATTTCGGGATCCTCCATCGTCGTCTTCACCAGCGTAGACGGATGGCCTCGGCGTCTGTGACAGGCATATGACCGAAGCGGGCCGGCCGGGTATGCTCGCGGCGTGGGGGAAGCAGCGGCTGGGGAGCCGCTCGAAGGCCACCGGAGACGCCTGTTCGGGGTCGCCTACCGGATGCTGGGTAACGTCCAGGACGCCGAGGACTTGGTCCAGGAGGCGTTCCTGCGCTGGCACCAGGCGCCGCGCAGCGGACGTCGAGCGCCCCGAGGCTTGGCTGGTCTCGGTGGTCACCCGGCTGGCGATCGATCGCCTTCGCCGCGCCGCCACCGAGCGCGCCGCCTACCCGGGTCCCTGGCTGCCTGAGCCCGTGCTTCCGGGAGGATCGAGGCGGTGCCGATCGCGGCGCTCTCGCGGACTTCGGACCTCTCGATGGCGTTCCTGGTCCTGCTCCAGCGCCTGGCGCCGGAGGAGCGCGCGGCGTTCGTGATGCGCGAGGCCTGCGACGCCCGGCTGCTATTGCGAGGACGAGAGCCATTGCCACGTCTCTGTCCTGCGCGAGCTCTTCGCCGAGCAGGGCGCGGTCTTCGCCTAGCCATCCGCGGCTCAGACGGAGCGGAGGGTCGCCAGCTCGCGGATCGCCTCCGGGAGACCCGTGTTCCGTTTCGTGGACAAGCTGTCCCCCGAGAGCTTCTCGTGGCTGCGGATCTTCGTCCTCGTCCTTCTCCTGGGCCTCGCCCTTCTCGGCCCGCCCCGCGGTCTGGCAGATCCTCCACGAGCCGTGACGGCGGAGCGAGCGGGTGGCTCCCGGGGCCGATCCGCGATACGTTCGGGCGAGCATCGAGAACCGGAGGTCGGATCGGATGGCGGAAGGGCCCGGGCGGGAGCGTTGGGCGCGGATCGCGGCGTGGTTCCTGGCGGTCTGCTACGGCCTCGGCGCCCCGGTGACCGCGGCCGCCGAGCTGCAGCGCCACGTCCTCTCGCAACGCTCTCTCTGGGCCCGCTGGCCTTTGCTGCGGGACGTGGCGTGAGGCGGTAGGGGGCTCCGGGAATGCTCGCTCGCGGCGATCTACGACGTCCACGGCAACGCGCCGGCCCTCGAGGCCGTGCTGCGCGACGTGCGCGCGGCGGGAGTGGACCGGATCCTGGTAGGCGGCGACGTGGTGCCCGGGCCGATGCCGCGCGAGACGCTCGACCTGCTGCTCGGCGTCGGGATCCCGGTCCACTACATCCGCGGCAACGGCGAGATCGCGGTGCTCGCCGAGATCGACCGCACCGACGTCGGCGTCGCCCCCGAGCCGTTCCGTCCCGCCGTGCGCTGGGTCGCCGGCGAGCTCCACGACTCGGACGTCGAGCTGCTGCGCTCCTGGCCGCCGACCCTGACCACCGAGATGCCGGGCCTGGGCCGGATCCTCTTCTGTCACGCGACGCCGAAGAGCGCCAACGACATCTTCACCCGCGAGACGCCGGACGCCGAGCTGCGGCGGATGCTGGCCACCGTGGACTTCCCGCTGCTCGTCTGCGGCCACACCCACATGCAGTTCGACCGCACGGTGGGGAAGACCCGGATCGTCAACGCCGGCAGCGTCGGCATGCCGTTCGGCGAGCCCGGCGCCTACTGGCTCCTGCTCGCCGGCGGGGTCGAGCTCCGCCGCACCTCCTACGACCTCGACGCGGCCGCCGACCGCGATCCGCGCTACCGAGTACCCCGACGCCGCCGGCTTCGCCGACCGCAACGTCCTGGATCCGCCGAGCGAGGTCGACATGCTCGAGGCCTTCTCCCGCGCGGGGATGGGGTAGCCCGATGCGTCCGAACCGCGAGCCGGCGACGCGGGTGGCTGGCCGCGTTCGCGCTCTCGGCCCTGGTCTTGCCGGCGGGAGGCTGCGCGACGCGGGAGGCGGCGAAGGACACGGTCCGCAGGCACTCGGACTTCGCCGTCGGGATGACCCGCGCGCAGCTCCGGGCGCGCTTCGGTCCGCCGGAGCAGACCCAGGAGATGGGGAAGTCCAGCGATCACGTCTGGGGACCGATCGAGAGCTTCTGGGCCCGCGTGCCGATGGGCGGGAAGGTCGAGATCTGGTCCTACCGGTCGAAGCAGTGGCCGAACGGAAGATCGGCCGATGCGACCGACGGCTCGACCGAGCTCTACTTCGTGAACGGCTCGGACACCGTGGACGGCATCGGCTTCGCCGTCGAAGGCGCGGTGTATTGAGGGCGGCCTGCGCGCTCCTCTTCCTCCTGGAATGCCGGGCGCCGTGACACCGGACGGAAGCGGAGCTCGATCCTGAAGCGCCTGGTCCTCGCGCTCCGAGCGTTGTTCTTCCTGGTCTTGGTGCCGGGAACGGTCGCGGGCTACCTGCCCTACCGGATCCTGTGCGGGGCGGGGAAGTGGCGGCGGCCGGAGATCTCGATCTCCTCGGTCGCGGCGCTCGTCGTCTCGATGGCCGGCGCGGCGGTGCTTCTGGCCTGCGTCTGGGAGTTCTTCGCCCGCGGGCGCGGGACACTGGCGCCGGTCGACCCGCCGCGCGAGCTGGTGGTCGGCGGCCTCTACCGCTTCACGCGCAACCCGATGTACAACGGCGTCCTGACGTTCCTGATCGGAGATGCCTGGCTCTTCCGGAGCGGCCTCCTGCTCGGGTACGCGGCCGTCTTCCTCCTGACCGTCCACCTGTTCGTCGTCCTCTACGAGGAGCCCGACCTCGCCGCCCGCTTCGGCGATTCCTACGCCCGCTACCGCCGCGCCGTCCCGCGCTGGGGCTTCACGCTCCGGCCCTACCAGCCGGCTTCCTGACGGCTCGGCGCCCGCTTCTCCTGCCGTAGAATCAGGTCAGCGATTCGTCGCAGAAGTGCTTTCGGAGCCCCGATGACGACCGGTTCGCCGAGGGGAGATGGAGGTGTCATGACGCCACGCAGCCTCGCCGCGGTGTTGCTCAAGTGCATGGGGATCTTGCTGGCGATCAGCGGCCTGACCAAGGTCGGCGTGGCGTTGGAGCTGTCCGGCTCCTACTTCACTCCGTCCGAGGGCATCGATCCCAGGGGGTTGATCGTCTTCCAGATCGCCCATGCCATGTTGCTGCTGGCCGTGGGGATCCTGTTCCTGGTCAACACCGACCTGGTTGTCCGTCTGCTGTTTCGCGACCTGCCCGAGACGGGCGACGAACCGGCGGTCCCGGCGACGACCTTCTCCTGGTTCGCGATGGCGCTCGCCCTGCTCGGAGCCTGGGTGCTCTCGAGCGCGCTTCCGAGCCTGCTTTCGAAGCTGCTCGCGATGCTCGTGGCGCTGCGCGCGGACCAGCAGGCTTACCTCCGGGACTGGTGGGCGAAGAACTGGAGCACGCTCGTCTATCAGGCGATCGCGGCGGCGTTCGGCCTGACGCTCTTCTTCGCCAGCCGCCGCATCGCGGCCCTCTGGTTCGCCGCCCAACCGATCCGCGCCAAGCGGGAGCAAGACGCGGGCCCGCCGGCCTGATCCGCCGGTCCGATGCTCCTGTCGGAGGCCCACTGGCAGGACCTCGCCGCCTCGCGGGGCGGGCGAGGGCGCGGCGAGTCTTTCTAGAATGGCGGAGATGATCCGAGCGAGCTCTGAGCGCAAATGGATTCCCGGCGCGGCGGCGCTGCTGGCCGCCGCGCTGTTGCTGACCGCATCGGCCCGCCCGGCGGCGGCGGGCGAGGAGGAGGGGCCCGCGAGCGATCCGGTGCTCTCCGCGAACATCGTCGAAGGAGCGGCGTACGCGGGCCGCCTCTGGCTGCGTGGACTGTCCGGGCGCGACGACTCCGGCGCGCTGGTGTCATGGAGCCTCGCGGACGGCTCCCGCCGGGTGGACTTCGCGAGCGGCGTCCACGACTTCGTCGCGACGCCGGACGGCTTCTGGGTGCTCCGGATCCCGACCACGACCGCCCCCGGCGCCGCCCACGTCCTGGTGATCTCCCACCTGCGCGGGTTGGGTTTCGAGGACCTGGCCCGCTTCCGCTACGGCCGCGACGAGACGCCGATCGCCCTGGCGGTCCGCGGCGGCGAGCTCTTCGCGCTGACCTCCCGGCGGGTGTGGACGTTCTCGAAGAGCGGACACCTCGAGCACGAGCACGACCTCGGGATGCCGTTGGAACGGACGGTGGTCGTCTCCACCGCCGCCCTCGGCTCCGCGCCGGGCTTCTACGTCGGCCTCGCCGAGGGGGAGTTCGGCGGCGGGCTCTGGCGCGTCGATCCGGCCACGGGCAAGGTCGCGGCGATCGAGCGGCGCGATTCGGAGGACCCGTGCGCCGGGCCGCTCAACCGCGAGTGCGACCCGGTGACGGGCGTCATCCCGGACCCGGAGCGCGAGGACTGCGTCCTCGCCTCGGTCGGGCTCTTCCACATCGGAGTCGCCGAGGGCCGCGTCCTGCGGGTGTGCGGCGAGGACGTCGAGGTGGCCTACGCGCTGCCTCTGCCGGCGGGCGAGACGGACGAGTTCCGCAGGAACGATCCGATCTTCAGCCTCGCCCCGGCGCCGGACGGCGGCTTCTGGGCCGGCGCCGGCTTCGCCCTCTACCGGGTCTCGGGCGGAGCACCGGCGCGCCTGCCCCTGCCCGAAGTCGCCTCGATCGGCGGCCTGCGCGTCGCCTGCGTCGCCCCGGGCGCGATCGTGGTGCTGACCGACGTCCACCGGATCGTCTCGGTCAGCGGCGCCGTCGACCTGGTCGTGCCGCTCGAGCCGGGCACCGCCTGCCCCGGATGGCTGCAGCCCGGGACCCCAGAGGCGCCGCCGGCCGGCGACTGACGCGCTCGCTCGGGTTTCGACGCCGAGCCGGGATGGCGAGTGTCGCTCCCGCAAGGGGAGGGTCCGTCGCCGGGGCTCGATCTCACCGGCGACGCGCGTCGCAATCTCCGCGGCCCTGCCTCCGCATCGTGAATCCGCGAAGCCGGGGGAATGACCGGTACGGTACTCTTCACGCATGAAGTCCCGGCCGCGCCCCGACGAAGCCCAGCTGCCGGTCCGGATCACGGTGGTCGGACCGCCGCCCGACGTCGCCTTCTGCGTGCAGCGGCGGCGGACCGAGCGGCTCCACCCGTCGCGGGCCTCGGCGCGCGAGGTCTCGTTCGACTTCGTCCTCCGCGTCCGGCGCGGCGGCCGCAGCGACGGCGGCGCCAATTTCCTCGGTCCCTTCACGCAAGGGTCGATCGACGACCGCTTCGTCTACGTCGGCTCCGGCACCTTCGCCGGCCAGGCCGACTCCCCCTGGGACCGCCGCGCGAAGGTCCCGCTCAACGGCGTGCCGGAGGAGCTGCTCGAAGAGACGCTCGCCCGCCCGGGTTCGCGCCTCGAGTGCCGCATCGCCGGCCTCGCCAAGGACGGCGGCCCCGCCTGCGCCACCGTCCCCCTGCTCGACCCGGGCTGGTTCGTCACGAGATGAGAGTCGAGCCCTTGGCGGCGCCGCCGCTCGTCGGGCTCGACGGCAAAGTGGGCTGACGCGCCGGCCGAACGGCGCCTGGCCGGACAGCTCGACGCGCGGCGAAGCCAAGAACCACCCGGCGAACGTGAAATCCTCGCCCCATGGCGGATCGGGGGATCGGCGTCCTGCTGCTCACCGGCACCTGCGGCAGCGGCAAGACGACGGTCTCGGCGCTGCTCGGCAGCCATGCCCGGCTGGATCCGGATCGGCGAGGACGAGGTCTGGCAGGAGCTCTTCGGGCGGGAGCGGGGAGCGTTCGGCTCCGACGAGCACCGGCGCAAGCGCGCGGCGGTCCACGAGGTCGTCCACGCCGCGATCCTGGCGGCGCTCGCCGGCGGGCGCAACGCGGTGCTCGACGCGACCGTGCACGAGTCGCCGCCCGAGGCCTACGTCGAGTACCGCGAATTCTTCGAGCGCTCCGGCATCCGCTGGACGCTCCGCGTCCTGCACCCGCGCCTCGAGGTCGCCGTCCACCGCGCCGCGACCCGCGACGGCTGGCGCGCGGACGCCGCCCGCGTCGCCTCCCTGCGCGCGAAGTTCACCGGCACGGTCTTTCCGCCGGAGTGGTTCCTCGACACATCCGACGAGAAGCCGGAACAGACCGCCGCGCTCTTGCGCCACCTCCGGTTCGGCTAGGCACCGGAGGAGCTCGCCAGGAAGCCTCGTCGCCCCTATTGACAATTATACTGTCAATTAGGACAATCTACTTGTCGTCATGCGAGACCCCACGGAACTGATCGACCAGGTACGACTGCTCTGGCACGTGCTGCGCCGGAGCGGGGAGCGGTTGCACGCCCGCGAGAGCGTCACGATCGGCATGCGGGGGATCCTGGAATACCTCGAGGCGCAGGGCCCGAGCACGGTGCCGCGGATGGCGCGCGACCGCGCGGTCACGCGGCAGCACGTCCAGGCCCTGGTCGACGCGCTGCTCGAGCAGGGCCTGGTCGCGCTCCGCCCCAATCCGGCGCACGCGCGCTCCCGCCTGGTCGAGCCGACGCCGCGGGGTATGAAGACGATCGCCCGGATGCTCGAGCGCGAGCGCCGCTTCTACGACCGCCTGGCGTGCGACCTGCGGGAGCGCGAGATCCGGGAGGCCACCCGGGTGCTGGCGCGGGTGCGCGAGGCACTGGAGGAGGCGCCGTGAGCAAGCTCGCGGAAGTCGTGCTCCGCACGTTTCGCAGGCCGAGCGGCCCGTTGGGCCGGCTCGCCGGCTGGACCATGAGCCGGAACAACCGGGAGCGTGGCCTCCTGGTTCTCGACCGCCTCGGGATCGAGCCCGAGGACCGGGTCCTGGAGGTGGGCTTCGGACCGGGGGTCTCGCTGGCCCGGGCGGCCGAGCTCGCCCACCGCGGCCGGGTGGTCGGGGTCGATCACTCGGAGCTGATGTGGAAGACGGCCCGGAAGCGCAACGCGGAGGCCGTCGCCGCGGGGAGGATCGAGCTCCACCTGGGAACGACTCGAGAACCTGCCCGCGCCTTCGCAGCCGTTCGACAAGGCCTACGCGGTCAACGTCTTCCAGTTCTGGCCGCGCCCCGAGCTCGAGCTCGCCGCCCTGCGCTCGCTCTTGCGCCCGGCCGGAACGCTCCTCCTCGCCCTCCAGCCGCGCGGCAAGCGCCACCCGACCCGCGAAGACGCCCTCGCCGCCGCGGACCGGATCCACCGCGCCCTCACCGCCGCCGGCTTCGACTCGATCGAAAGCGACCTCCTCCCGACCCACCCGGTCGAAACCGCCTGCGTCCTGGGCCGAGCGCCCGGCTCGCGAACCGCCTGAGACGGTTCCAGGCGCTGATCGGGATGCGGTCGGTTCGCCACGCGTTCGGAACGCCCGTGCTCTACAATCGGCGTCCGGAGCCTTCCGATGAACGTGGCACAGCTCGCCTTCGTCCTCTTGTTCGGCATGCATGGGCCAGTACCAGCAGGACCGTGGTCATCAGGCCACGCGCGGATGTGGCTCGCGGACTACGAGGACCGGGTCCACGAGGAGTTCCTCTCGCTCGAGCCGATCTCCTACGTCGCCGCCCGCGCCTACCAGGATCTCTACTGGGAGGATCCGGAGCGCTGGCTCTGCGTCGGCTTCGATCGCGACCGGAATCTGGTGGGCGAAGTCCGGCGGCCGGTCGGCGGATCGATCATGGACCAGATCGCCTGGGGACACGTCGCGCGGCCGGACGCCACGTTCGACGACCTGGTGGCCTCGGTCCGGATCGAGCGCCACGTCCTCGACGCCGGAACACTGCCCCGAGCTCGAGGAGATCCTCGACTCCGTCCCCTTCCCGAAGTTCGAGTTCGAGCGCAAGTGGCCGCGGGAGATCCGCTTCCACCCTCGAGGTCTACGAGCTCGAGATCACCGGCCACGAGCAGAGGATCCGAGTCGAGTCGTGGTTCGAGGACAAGCCGGAGGCGAAGTGGTTCGAGGCGTCCTACGCCCAGCTCCTGGACTGCGCCTCTCGGGAGGGAGCCGATACCAAAGGCGGCGACGACTACACGAAGCTGCAGAACGAGAGAAGAACGCGGAAGGACCGGAGGCAGAAGCGAGCGACACCGCCCGAGAAGCTCCCCGATACCGGGGTGGTCACCGGCTCCCTAGCCAAGGTCTGGCAATGCGGCGACGCTGTGAATCGCTGACCCGGCCCGCAGGACGGTGGCGCGGGGAAGCTCGAGCGCCGGAACCTCAGACCCCGAGCTCGGGGTGCTTGCGGGGGTCGCCTTCGCGGACCAGGGCGTAGGCGGCGCGGAAGATCTCTTCCTTGCTGGGTTTCGAGAAGTAGTCGCCGTCGGAGCCGTAGGCGGGGCGGTGCTCGCGGCCGGTGACGGTCGTCGGGGGGGCGTCGAGCCACCAGAAGCCGCCGGCGCGTTCGAGGATCTGCTGCATCACGTAGGCCGAAGCGCCGCCGGGGACGTCCTCGTCCACGATCAGGAGGCGGTTGGTCTTCTTCAGGCTCGCCAGGATCGCGTTCTCGCGGTCGAAGGGCATCAGCGTCTGGAGGTCCACGATCTCCGTTTCGACGCCGACCGTCGCGAGCTGCTCGGCGGCCTCCAGCGCGATCCGGCAGCACGCGCCGTAGGTCACCAGGGTCAGATCGGTTCCGGTCCGTAGGACCTCCGGGATGCCGAGCGGGACGCGGAACTCGCCGACGTTCGCGGGGAGCCTCTCCTTCTGGCGGTAGCCGTTCAGGACCTCCACCACGATCGCCGGGTCGTCGCCGGCCAGCAGCGTGTTGTACATCCCGGCCGCCTGCGTCATGTTGCGCGGAACGCAGACCCAGATCCCGCGCACCAGGTGGAGCAGCCCGCCCATCGGCGAGCCCGAGTGCCAGATCCCCTCCAGGCGGTGGCCGCGCGTGCGCACGATCACCGGTGCGGCCTGCTGGCCGGCGCTGCGCCAGCGCAGCGTGGCGAGGTCGTCCGAGAGCGTCTGCAGCCCGTAGAGCACGTAGTCGAGATACTGGATCTCCGCGATCGGGCGGATCCCGCGCAGCGCCAGGCCGATCGCCTGGCCCATGATCGTCTGCTCGCGGATCCCCGTGTCCGACACGCGCAGCACGCCGTGCTTCGCCTGCAGCCCGAGCATCCCCTGGTTCACGTCCCCGAGCTGCCCGACGTCCTCGCCGAAGGCGACCAGATTCGGCATCCGGGTCAACGCCGCGTCGAAACAGGCGTTCAGCACCTCGAAGCCGTTGACCACCGGAGACTCGTCCCGGAACTCGGCGGCGACCGGCGCCAGCGCCAGCGGCGAGCCGGCGCCCTCCGCGTAGAGGTCCGAGGCGTAGCGGCGCTCGTTCGTCGCCAGGTGCGCCGAGGTCCAGTGCGCCAACGCGGCGCGGGCGGGAGACTCGTGGCCCAGCGTCGCCACCAGCATCTCGTGCGCCGCGGCCTGGAGGTGGCGGCGCAGCACCGGCTGCTGGCGCTCGAGCCACGTCACGCTGCGCGCCACCGTTTCGGCCGCGTCGCCCGCGGCGGCGCCGAGATCGTGGGCCAGGCCCAGCAGCTCCACGCGTTCGGCGGCGATCGGCGCCTGGAACGCCTCCCAGGCGCGGCGCTGCGCCGCGCGGACGTCGCGCCCGGCCTGCTTCTCGATCTCGTCCAGCTCCTCGGCGCTCGCCAGCTCCGATTCCACCATCCAGAGCCGCATCTGGCGCAGCGGGTCGAACTCCACCTCCCAGGCCAGCCGGTCCTTCGACTTGTAGCGCTCGTGCGAGCCCGAGGTCGAATGGCCCTGCGGCTGCGTCACGTCGCGCACGTGGAGGATCGCGGGTACGCGCTCGTGGCGCACCCGGTCGGCGGCGGCGGCGAACGTCTCGCACAGCGCCGGGTAGTTCCAGCCCTCCGCGGCGTAGAGGTCGAATCCCTCGCCTGCGCCGCTCCCGGGTCCGCGCCCGAAGCCGGCGAGCAGCTCCGAGAGGTTCGACTTGGCGACCTGGAACTCGTTGGGCACCGAGATGCCGTAGCCGTCGTCCCAGATCGCCAGCAGCACCGGCGCGCGCAGCACGCCGATCGCGTTGATCGCCTCCCAGAAGTGGCCCTCGGCGCAAGAAGCGTTGCCGATCGTGCCGAAGGCGATCTCGGCGCCGTCGTTCGAGAGTCCGGTCGCCTCCGCCAGGCCGGGGATCTCGCGGTAGAGCCGGGAGGCGTAGCCGAGGCCGACCAGCTTGGGCATCTGCCCCGCGGTCGGCGACATGTCCGCGGCGCTGTGCGGCTCCGCCTTCAGGTCCGTCCAGGCGCCGTCCGGAGCGCGCATCCGGGTGGCGAAGTGGGCGTTCATCTGGCGCCCGGCCGAAGCCGGCTCGCGCCCGGGGTCGGCGTCGGCGTAGAGCTGGGCGAAGAACTCCTCCAGCGTCAGCCGGCCCACCGCCATCATGAACGTCTGGTCGCGGTAGTACCCGGCGCGGACGTCTCCCGGGCGGAAGGCGCGCGCCATGGCGAGCTGCGCGACCTCCTTGCCGTCGCCGAAGATGCCGAACTTGGCCTTGCCGGTCAGCACCTCCTTGCGCCCGAGCAGCGAGGCGTGACGGCTGCGCCAGCCCAGGGCGTAGTCGGCCAGGGCGGTCTCGCGCGTCGGCGCGGCGGTCGCGGGGGCGGGCAGGGTCTCGGTCATCGCTCGGGGCGGAATTCTATCGGGCCGTCGGTCGTCCGCCGGAACCGGCGTCGGTACCGGCCGACCAGTCGAAGGCGAGCTCGCCCTTGCGCTCGAGGATCGACTCCCACCAGGAGCGCCCGTCGACGTACCAGCGGACGGTCTCCTCGAGCCCGCGGTCGAAGTCCACCTCCGGCCGCCAGCCCAGCTCGCGCTCGATCTTGGCCGGCTCGATCAGATAGCGGCGGTCGTGGTTGGGGCGGTCCGGGACGTGCTCGATCCACTCGTCGGGGTCCTTGCCCAGCAGGCCGAGCACCCGGCGGACGATCTCCAGGTTGGTCCGCTCGTTGCGCGCCGAGACGTCGAAGATCGGCAGCAGCTCGGGACGCGTCGCCGCCTCGTCGGTCACCGGGAAGCGCGGGCCGTGGAGGATCGCCCAGATCGCCCGGCAGTGGTCCGCCACGTGGAGCCAGTCGCGCCGCTGCAGGCCGTCGCCGTAGACCGGCACCTTGCGGTCGCGCAGGACGTTGGTGATCATCAGCGGGATCAGCTTCTCGGGGAACTGGAAGCGGCCGTAGTTGTTGGCGCAGTGGGTCATCGCGACGTCCAGGTCGCGGTAGGTCTGCATGTAGGCGCGGACGAACTGGTCGCCCGCGGCCTTGGCCGCCGAGTAGGGCGTCTTGGCGGCGAGCGGGCTGGCCTCGGTGAAGTGGGGCGCGCCGGCCGGCAGCTCGCCGTAGACCTCGATCGTCGAGACGTGGAGGTGGCGGCCGACGCCGCGGCGGCGCGAGACCTCGAGCAGGGTCTGGGCGCCGAGCGCGTTGGTGCGGGCGAAGGAGGACGGGTCCACCACCGCGCGGTCGTTGTGGCTCTCGGCCGCGAAGTTGACCACGAAGTCGGGCCGGTGCTCGCCGTAGACCCGGGTCATCCCCTCGAAGTCGCAGATGTCGCCGACGACGAAGCGGATGCGGTCGCGAACCGCGTCGAGATTGGCCTCGTTGGCGGCGAAGGAGAGGTTGTCGAGCGCCACCACTTTCGCGCCCGGCTCGCGCTCGAGCGCGAAGTGGACGAAGTTCGAGCCGATGAAGCCCGCGGCGCCGGTGACGAGGTAGGTGGCCATCCTAGGGATCGCCCGCCCGCGCCGGCTCGCCCGCGCCGACCCGCTGGGCGCAGGCGAGCAGCCGGCGGGCGGCCTCGAGGTGGGGCAGGAGCGAGAACAGCGAGCCGCGGGCGAGCCGGAGGCGGCCGCCCATCAGGGCGGCCGCCGGCTCGATCGCGCCCTCGAGCAGCTCGATCCAGACCGGCGCCGGGGCGACCAGGTGGAAACGCGCGCGGCCCGGGTCGTCCGGCAGCGCCGGCCGCACCGCGCGCGTCGATCCGTGGTCGAGGTCGAGGAACAGGGCGCGCTCCTCCGGCACGCCGTGCGCCGGGTCCGCGAGCAGCAGGAAGAGCAGGCTCCCGTGCCACGACGCCGCGGTCCGCCGGTAGTCGGGGTCGGCGCCGAGCTCGCGCTCGAGCGCCGCCGCCCACTCGGCGGAGAAGAGCGCGTCCCGGTTCACTCGGCTTCGGCCTTCTTGGGCGCGATCCCCTTGCGCGCCAGCTCGTCGTCGATCACCTTGGCGATGTCGTCGTAGGGCACCGCGCCGTTGATGAAGCGGCCGTTGACGAACATCGCGGGCGTGCCGCCGACGCCGGCCTTCTGGCCGTCGGCGATGTCCGACTTGATCCGCGCGTCGAACTTGTCGCTGTCCAGGCAGGCGTTGAACTGGTCGGCGTTGAGCCCCAAGCTCGCGGCCTTGCTCTTGAGCTGCTCGACGTCGAGCGAGTGCTGGTCGGCGAACATGGCGTCGTGCATCTCCCAGAACTTGCCCTGTTCGTCGGCGCACAGCGCGGCCTCCGCGGCCTTCTGCGCATGCGGGTGGATGCTCAGGGGGAACTGGCGGAAGACGAAGCGGATCTGGTCGCCGTAGGTCTTCTCGACCTGGGCCAGCGTGGGCTCGATGCGGCCGCAGAACGGACACTCGAAGTCGGAGAACTCGATCACCGTCACCGGGGCTTCGGCCGGACCCTTGGCCGGCGAGCCGGCTTCGGAGACCTCGACGCGGTCGATCGGCAGCAGGTTCTTGGTCGGGTACTTGGCGCGCAACGACGCCACCAGCTGATCGCGCAGCTCCTGGCGCTTCTGCTGCGCCAGGTACTGCTTGAGCTGCGGCGCGATCGTGTCGTAGTCGCGGTTGATGCGGGCCTTGTTGGCGTCGTAGAAGGCCTTGGCGTCCTCGTCGGAGACGTCGCCGGCCTTGTCGTCGACCTCGGCCTTGATCAGGTCGTCGACGCTGATCTTGCGCGCGGCCGCCTCGGCCTCCAGCAGCTTCTGCTCGATCAGGTAGTCGAGGCCCTTCCCGATCAGGGTGTTGCGCTGGCGGTCGAGGTCGGCGAGCTGCGCGGAGACCAGCTTCTCGACGTCGGCGCGGGTGATCGCCTGTCCGGCGACCTGGGCCAGGGTGTCGCCGGGCGACTCGGGGGCCGCCTGGGCCTGCGCGGCGTCGCCGGCGGCCGAGGGCGATCCCGCGGCGCAAGCGGGGACCGCGAGGCCGACGGCGGCCAGCAGGAGCAGGGCGGGGAGGGCCGGCAGGCGGCCGGCGTTGGGCTGGGCGGACGGGGAGAGCTTCATCGCGATCCTTCTCCGGAGGTTGGTTGGTCGGCGACGCCGTCGAGGCCGACTCGGGCGGCCTGAGGGGCCACCTGGCTCGGGCGTCCTGAACCGGGCCATTCTACAGGCAACCGGTCCGGGCGCGGCGTGGGCGGCGCGGCCGGGCTAAGCTTGGCGCGCCTTGCAGCCCCGACGAGCGCGGTTCCTGGTTGTCCTGGCGGCGGCCTGGGCGGTTTACGCCGCGGGGACGCACGCCCGGGTGTTCTCGGCCGGCAACGACGCCTCGCGCTGGGCGCAGGTCGAATCGCTGGTCGACTACGGTAGCGCCTCGATCGAGCCCTCCCGCTTCCACGGCACCGTCGACCGGGTCGCCATCGGCGGGCGCGAGTACTCGAACAAGCCGCCGCTGCTGGCCCTGGCGGGCGCCGCCCTCTACGCCCCGCTCGAAGCGGCGACCGGCTGGCGGCTGGGCGATCCGGCGACCGGCGGGCGGGTGATCTGGCTCCTCACCGTGCTCCTGGTCGGCCTGCCCGGAGCGCTGACGGTGGCGCTCTTCGACCGCAGCCTGGGGCGCGGAGCGGGGGAGCGGGAGGAGCCGGGGCCGCCGTGGCGGACGTTGCTGACCGCGGCGCTCGCCGCCGGAACGCTGCTGCTCACCTTCGGCGTCACCTTCGACAGCCACGTGCCCGCGGCGTGCCTGCTGCTCGTCGCGACCCTGGCCGCCCGCGACGGCCGGCCGCTGGCGAGCGGCCTGGCGACGGGCGCGGCCGGCGCCCTCGACCTGTTGCCCGGCTTCGGCATGGCGCCGTTCCTGGCCTGGGCGCTGGCGGCGCCCGCGGCGGGGCGCCGAGGCCGTCTCCTGCGCTTCGCGCTGGGCGTCGCCGCGGGCCTCTTCCTGCTCGCCGCGAGCGACGTCGCGATCACCGGCTGGCCGCTGCCGACCAAGCTGGTGCCGGGGGCGGTGGACGTCGCCGCCGAGGCGGGGCCGAGCGTCGCCGGCGTGGTCCTGCCCCAGGATCCGCTCTACCCGCTCGAGATCCTGTTCGGCTGGCACGGTCTGTTCACCGTTTCGCCGGTGCTGCTGTTCGGGGCCGCCGGGCTGCTCCTGCGGGTGCGCTCCCGCCGTCCCCAGGATTCGACGGATGCCGGGAGGCGGGCGTTCTGGCTCGCGCTCGGCCTCGGCATCCTGGCCCAGATCGGCGGCCACGCCCTGGTCGCCGGCTCCTACGGCGGTTGGTCGTACGGCTTCCGCTACCTGGTCCCGGTGCAGCCGCTGCTGATGCTGGCCGCACCCGCGGCGCTCGCCGCCGGCTCCAGCCGCTCCAGCCGCTCCCGGAGCTGGACCCGCGCGCTGTTCGCCGTCGTCCTGCCGGTCTCGATCCTGTTCGCCGCACTGGGCGCCTACCACCCCTGGCCGCCGGCGTTCGAGCAGGCCAGCCACCGCGCCCCGGTGGTCTCGGCCGTGACCAACCCGGTGGGCGCCAACGCCGCGGCGTGGGCGGAGCAGCACTTCCCCGGCAGCGGGTGGGCCCGGGCTCTCGGCCGCCGTTTCGTCGCCCGCGATCCGGAGCAGCGCCGGCGCTACTTCGAGATCTTCTTCGGCAGCAAGGGGGACCTGGCGACGATGCGCAGGTTCGCGCGATGAGTCTCCGGCGCCTCGTCGACCGCTGGCTGGCCGAGCCGGGCACCGATTGGAGCTGGCGGGGCGAGCTGGTGGGCGGCACGACCACCTTCCTCGCCACCGCCTACATCGTCGTCGTCAACCCGGCGATCCTCGCCTTCGCCGGTCTGCCCGAGGGGCCGAGCACGGTGGCGACCGCGCTCGCCGCCGCGCTCGGCACGCTGCTCATGGCGCTGGTGGCGCGGCGCCCGTTCGCGGTGGCGCCGTACATGGGGGAGAACGCCTTCCTCGCCTTCGGCCTGGCGGCGCTGGGGATCACCTGGCAGGAGCGGCTGGGGGCGGTGTTCATCGCCGGCGCTCTGTTCCTGCTGCTGACCTTCGCCGGCGTGCGCCGCTGGCTCGCCGACGGCGTGACGACGAGCCTGAAGCACGCCTTCGCGGTCGCCATCGGCCTCTTCCTGGCCGAGCTCGGGCTCTACGAGACCGGGATCTTCACCAGCTTCGTCACCGGCGCTCCCGCCGGGACTCTGACCGACGCCGCCGGCTACCTGCGCGCGCCCGCGGCGCCGGTGCGCATCGGCGACTGGTCCTCGCCCGGCACCTGGCTGGCGCTCGCCGGCATCGCGCTGACCCTGTTCCTGGTCGTCCGCGGGGTCCGCGGCGCGATCCTGCTCGGCATGCTGCCGCTCGCCGCGGCGGGCATCCTGCTCGGTCTCGCGCCCAGCCCGGAGCACTGGCTCGCGACCCCGTTCACGGGCGAGTACTCGCTGGCTCCGATCGCGCTCCACCTCGACGTCGCCGGGATCCTCGCCCCGCGCCACTGGCCGGTGCTCGGCACCTTGGCGCTGATGGGTTTCCTCGACACCCTGGGAACGCTGGTCGCGCTCGGCGCCGCAGCCGGCCTGCTCGACGAGCGCGGCAACTTCCCGCGCATCGAGCGGCCGATGGCGGTCGACGCCCTGGCCTCGATGGCGAGCGCCCTGCTCGGCACCTCGACCTCCGGCGCCTACATCGAATCGGCGACCGGCCTGCGCGACGGCGCGCGCACCGGCGTGGCGGCGGTCGTGACCGCGGCCTGGTTCGGCGCGGCGCTGTTCGTGGTGCCGCTCGCGCGGACGCTGCAGGCGATGCCCTTCGTCTACGCGCCCGCCCTGGTGACGGTCGGGATCCTGATGCTCCGCTCGGCGCGCGAGGTCGACTTCGCCGACCTGGCCGAGGCGATCCCCGCCTTCGCCACCGTGGCGATGACCGTGTTCACCTACAACATCGCCAACGGTCTGTCGGCGGGCCTGCTCGCCGCGCCGCTGGCGCGCTTCGCCGCGGGACGCGGCCGCGAGGTGAAGCCCGCCTCCTGGCTGCTCGCGGCGGCTTGCTTCGCCTACTTCGTCGGCGGGGTGCGGCATTGACTGGCGCGGGCGGCGCGGGCGGAGCGGGTGGCGCGAGCGCGGGTCGCGCGGCCACTCGGGCCACGGTCGTCCACCTGGGCGACCGCTTCGCGGTGATCGACAAGCCGCCCGGGTTGTCGCTGGCGACGCCGCGCTCCGCGCCCCTCGACGCCGCCGCGCGCCGGCTGGTCGCGGCGCTGCCGGAGAGCGAGCGCGAGCTGTTCGAGGGCCGCGACGTCGCGCTCGTGCACCGCCTCGACGCGCCGACCAGCGGGCTGGTGCTGGTCGCGCTCGACGCCGACCTGCACCGCGAGCTGGCGCGCGCGTGGGCGGAGCGCCGCGTGACCAAGCTCTACCTGGCGCTGGTGCGCGGCCGGCCTCGGCCTCCGTCGGGCAGCTTCACCGCCGCTCTCGGTCCGGACCGCCGTGACCGGCGGCGGATGGCGGTCGATCCCGCGGGCAAGCGCGCGCGCTCCGACTACCGGGTGATCGGGGCACGGCGGGGAGTGGCGCTGGTCGTCCTCGCGCCGCGCACCGGACGGACCCACCAGTTGCGCGTCCACCTGGCGGCGGCGGGCCACCCGATCGTGGGCGACGATCTCTACGGGCCGCGCGCCCGGCCGGGGGCGGAGTCGCGGGCGCTGCTCCACGCCTGGCGGCTGGAAGTTCCCGGCCTCGCGCCGGCGCGTTTCGAAGCGCCCGTCCCCGGCGACCTGGCCGCGGCGATGACGGCCGCCGGGTTGGATCTTGCACCGGTCCGGGATCTGTGGATGGCTGATTTCACAGACCCCGGTCGGACCGATTCGAGCGACACGGCAGGTTGACGCGCCCCTTCGGGCGCCAACCGGCGGCGTCGGCTCCGCGCTGTCCTGCTCCGGTGACTAGCGCCGCGCTTCGGCGGCGGAGCGTCCGGCGGCGTCGATGTCGGCGGCGAGCAGATCGCGGCGGAATCCGGCGAGCCCGTCCGAGAGGGGTCCGCGACCGTCCCAGGCGCGCAGCAGCCGGTCGCGCCGGCGGCGCGACAAGAGCAGCTCCGGCTCGAGGGCGAGGGCGGCGGCGCGCCGGGCGACGGTCGCGGCCAGCTCCTTTCCCGCGCGCTTGAGCAGCTCGCCGGGAAGCCTCGGGCCGGTCTCGGCCGCGCCGGCGCCGGAGTCGGTCCCGGCGTCCACCGCTGCGCGCGCGGCGGCCAGGGCTTCGAGCCAGAGCTCGCGGTGACGGGCGTGGCGGCGGGCGTCGTAGCCGGGCAGCTTCGCGAGCTCGTCCAGGTCGGCGCTCTCCCGGCGGGCGAGGGCCACGAGCGTCTCGTCGCGCAGCAGGAAGGGGCGCGCCAGGTCGAGCCGCTCGGCCTCGCGCTCGCGCCAGTCCGCCAGCTCGCGGGCGACCCGGCGTGGACGCGGAGGCAGGCGGTCCAGGCCCTTGACTCGGCGCGGGGCGTCCTCCGGATCCGCGGCGAGCGCGGCGGAATCCTCGAGCGCCCAGTCGAGCCGCCCCAGCTCGCGCAGCTGGCGCTCGAGCTCCCGCGCCACCGTCGGCAGGTGTTCGACGTCCTCGGCGGCGTAGCGCTGCTGCTCGGGGCGGAGCGGCCGGCGCAACCAGTCGGTGCGCGTCTCGTGCTTGCCCAGCACCACTCCGGTCAGCCGTTCGACCAGTGCGGCGTAGGAGAGGCCGGGACCGAGGCCGGCGAACGCGGCGGCGATCTGGGTGTCGAGCAGCGGCCGCGGCGCCACGCCCGCGGCCCGGCGCAGGACTTCGACGTCGGCGCTGCCGGCGTGGACGAGCTTGCGTGTCGCCGGCGAGGTGAGCAGCGACGCCAAGCTCGCCAAGCCGGGCACCGCCACCGCGTCGATCAGCGCGATCTCGCCGCCGGCGGCCACCTGGACCAGTCCCAGGCACGGATAGAACGTGCGCTCGAAGACGAACTCGGTGTCGAGCGCCAGCTCGGGGGCGGCGCGCCAGCGCACCACGGCGGCGGCCAGCTCGTCTTCCCGATCGATCGAGTGGAACCCGGCGCTCATGGGCGTGGGAGAATCGCGCCATGGTCGAGCGCGGGAAGGAACCGGAAGCGGGAGGAACGAGTCCCGGCGAGGTCCGGGTGCTGTTCAGCGAGGTGGTCTATTCGGGCAAGGTGCTGCGACTCCGGGTCGAGGAGGTCGAGCTGCCCTCCGGACGCCGTTCGCGGCTGGAGCTGATCCGTCATCCGGGCGCCGCCGCGATCGTCCCCGTGGACGCCGAGGGAAGGGTGCTGCTCGTGCGGCAGTACCGGCACGCGACCGGCGGCCAGTGGCTGCTCGAGGTGCCGGCGGGCAAGCTCGATCCCGGCGAGACGGCCGAGGCGTGCGCGCTGCGCGAGTGCGAGGAGGAGACCGGCTTCCGTCCTTCCGGGCTGGTTCCTCTGGGCTGGATCTGGACCACGCCGGGGTTCACCGACGAGCGGATCTGGCTGTTCCTCGCGCGGGACCTCGTGCCCGGTCGCCAGGACCTCCAGGACGACGAGGAGCTGTCGGTCGAGCGGATGCCGCTGTCCGAGGCCGCGGCGCGCGCCCTCGACGGCGGCATCGCGGACGGCAAGTCGGTCGCCGCATTGTTGCGCGCGGCGGCTCACTTGGGCGTTTCGCCGGGCTGACCGGGGGCGGCGTCGGCGGCGGTCGCCGGGGCGTCCGCGTCGGCTGGGGCGTCGAACTCGAGCGCGGTTCCCGAGGCCAGCTTGTGGAAGTGGGACACCTCCGCAGGCACGCCCTTTCCCTGCCAGTCCACCCGCAGCTCGAAGGCGACGCGGTCGCCGACCGCGAGGCCCTCGACCGAGGCGTCGGCGGCGAGCTGGAAGGGCATGGTCATCGACTCCATCCCGACGACCGCGCCCGCGGAGTTCTTGAACTCGGGTACCGACTCGTGGCGGATCCAGATCTCGCGATCGGTGCCGCTCGTCGCCGGGTCGGGCAGGCGCTGGATCTCTCCGCGGACGCTGTAGACGGACGCGGTGGAGGCCGGGGGCGCCGCGCCGGGACCGCCGCAGGCGAGGCCCGGGAGCAGCGCCGCGGCGAGCCAGAGAGCGGAGAGCGGGACGGACGGTCGGGTGCGGGCGGATCGCGTCATGGCTCGAGCTTACCGGAGACCGCGCACGAAAACGCTCTGCTATCCTCGCCTGCGTGAGTGACGAGCGGCGGCGCCGGAAGAGGTCGCCCGGCCTTCACGACCGGCGGTTCCTCGAGGGACCGTCGTGGCGCCTCGTCGAGCTCGCGCGGCTCACTCGCATCTCGCTCGAGTTCCTGCGCGGCTTCCGTACCTTGCACTTCGTCGGCCCCTGCGTGACGGTCTTCGGATCGGCGCGCTTCGAGGAGGGGCACCGCTGGTACGAGCTGGCGCGCGAGATGGGGACCCTGCTCGCCGAGGAGGGGTTCACCGTGATGACCGGCGGCGGCCCCGGGATCATGGAGGCCGCCAATCGCGGCGCGCGCGAGGCGGGCGGCCGCTCGGTCGGTTGCAACATCGAGCTGCCCCACGAGCAGGACCACAACGCCTACCTCGACCGCTTCGTCGAGTTCCGCTACTTCTTCGTCCGCAAGGTGATGCTGGTCAAGTACTCGTACGGCTTCGTCGTCCTGCCCGGGGGCTTCGGCACCCTCGACGAAGTGTTCGAGACCGCGACCCTGATCCAGACCGGCAAGATCGCCGGCTTCCCTCTGATCCTCCTCGGCACCGACTACTGGCGCCACCTCTTCGAGCTGATGAACGAGACGATGGTGCCGGCGGGCACGATCGCCGCCTCCGACATCGACCGCCTGACGTTCACGGATTCGCCGGCCGAGGCGATGGAGCGCCTGGTGCGCTACGCCCACGAGTTCGCCGACCTGCGCCTGACGCCGCGCCGTCTGCGGTTCCTGGGGGAGGACGGCTACCGGCGCTCGGTCCCGGGACCCCTGGATCCGCAGCCGGTCCCCGCGGAGGACGAAACCGGCGCCGGTCCGCGGTGAGCCCCCCGGGCTTCCTCGAGCCCGCGCTCGCCGCGCTGCGCGACCGGTTGGCCGGACAGCTCGTCGCCGAGCTGCGCCTGCCGGCGGAGCCGGCGCGCTTCGGCGACCCGGAGCCGGCCCTGCCGCCGGCGCTGGCGCGGGCCCTGTCGGCCGGCGGCGTCGGCCGGCTGTGGAGCCACCAGTCCGAGGCCCTGGCCGCCGCCCGCTCCGGCGCCGACGTCCTGGTCACCACCGCGACGGCGTCCGGCAAGTCGCTCGTCTTCCAGCTGCCGGTGCTCGAGGAAGCTCTCGCGGGCGGTCCCGGCCGCGCCCTCCTGCTGTTCCCGCTCAAGGCGCTCGGACAGGACCAGCGGGCCAAGCTCGCCGCGCTCGCGGCCGCCGCCGGGCTGAGCTCGGAGGAGGCCTCGTGCGCCATCTACGACGGCGACACGCCGGCGCACGAGCGGGCGAAGATCCGGCGCCGGCCGCCGCGGGTGCTGATCACCAACCCGGACATGCTCCACCTGGGCATCCTGCCGCACGCCGATCGCTGGCACGAGTTCCTGCGCGACCTGCGCTGGATCGTGGTCGACGAGCTGCACACCTACCGCGGGATCTTCGGCTGCCACTTCCACCACGTCCTGGGACGGCTCCAGCGCCGGCTGCGCGCGTTCGGCGCGCGGCCGTCGTTCATCGCGGCTTCGGCGACCGCCGCCGAGGCCGACGTCTTCGCGGCGGCGCTCACGGGGACGTCGTTCCTCTGGATCTCGGAGTCGGGCGCGCCGCGCGAGGCGCGCACGTTCCTGCTCGTGCGCCCGACGTCGAGCCCCTACTCGACGGCGCTCGAGGTCTTCTCGACCCTGATCGAGCACGGCCAGAAGACGATCGCCTTCACCAAGGCGCGCCGGATCACGGAGCTGCTCTGGACCTGGCTCGCGCGACGCGACCGCGAGCTCGCCTCCCGCGTGCGCAGCTACCGCGCCGGTTTCCTGCCCGAGGAGCGGCGGGAGATCGAGCGCCGGCTGTTCGCGGGCGAGCTCGACGGCGTGCTCTCGACCTCCGCCCTGGAGATGGGGATCGACGTCGGCGGGCTCGACGCCTGCGTCCTGGTCGGCTACCCGGGCAGCGTGATGGCGACCTGGCAACGCTCGGGCCGGGTGGGACGCTCCGGCCGCGAGTCGGTGACGGTGCTGGTCGCGCTCCCGGACGCGCTCGACCAGTACCTGCTCGACCACCCCGACCAGCTCGTGGACCGGCCGCTCGAGCGGCTGGTGGTCGATCCCGACAACGAGCTGGTGGCGCGCGGGCACCTGGTGTGCGCGGCCGCGGAGCAGCCGATGACGCCGGACGCGGACGGTGCGCTGCTCGAGCGCTTCGCGCCGCTGATCGGCGGCCTCCTGCGCGAGGGAGAGCTGGCACGCGGCGCCGACGACGATTCGATCGTCTCGGCGGTGCGCCGCCCGGAGCGGCGGATCTCGCTGCGCGGGACCGGCGCCGAGTTCGCGATCGTCGACGCCCGGCGCGGCGCGACGATCGGCACGGTCGACGGCGCGCGGGTCTACACCGAGTGCCACCCCGGCGCGATCTACCTCCACGGAGGCCGGTCCTGGGCGGTCGCCGAGCTGGACGTCGAGGGCCGCCGGGTGGCGGTCGAACCCGCGGACGTCGACTGGTACACGGCGGCGTCGACCGAGAAGGAGACCGAGATCCTCGAGGTGCTGGCCGAGCGGAGGAACGCCGGCGAAGCGGGCGGCGGAACGCTCCGCGCCGGCTACGGCCGGCTGGAGGTCACCGAGCGGGTGGTCGGCTTCGAGCGCCGGCGGACCCAGGGCGGCGAGGTCATCGACCGGCAGCCGCTCGATCTGCCCCCGGTGCGCTACGAGGCCCACGGACTCTGGTTCCACGCTCCGCCGGGGGCGCGCGAGCGCTTCGACGCCGCGGGTCGCAACCTGCTCGGCGCCCTGCACGCCCTCGAGCACGCGACGATCGGACTGCTCCCGCTGCTGGCGCTGTGCGACCGCAACGACCTGGGCGGCATCTCGCTGTCGTTCCATCCGCAGCTCGGCGGACCCGGGGTCTTCGTCTACGAGGGGCACGCCGGCGGCGTGGGGATCGCGGCGCGCGGCTTCGGCGACCTGCCCGTCCTGCTCGGCAAGGTGGCGGAGCTGCTCGAGGGATGCCCGTGCGAGGACGGCTGCCCGTCGTGCGTCCAGTCGCCCAAGTGTGGCAACGGCAACCGGCCGCTGGACAAATCCGGCGCGCTCGAGATCGCCCGCGAGCTGCTCGCGGGCGGGCCCGGCGAGGTCACGACTCCACCCTCTCCGGCGCCTGCCGGCGGCGGGGGTCGCGGGGGCGAACGTTCTCGCACGACGAAGAGCGAAAGGCTTTCAGAGATGGGGGAAGCGGTCGGGGACGCCGTTGCGCCTGTCGGTGGCGGGGGGCGCGAGGGCCAACGTGCTCGCTCCGGAAGAAGCAGGAAGCTTTCAGCGATGGAGCAAGGAGTCGGGGGCGGCGTTGCGCCTGACGGCGGGCGGGCGCGCGAGGGCGAGCGCCCGGAGCCTTTCCCTTCTATGGAAGGTCTTTCGTCTTTGTCTCTGAGGGGAGAGTCCGCTTCGAAGGAGCCCTCCTGGTTTGCGGGCGGTGAAGTCGTGGAGTCGGGATCGGCCCGGACGGGGACGGTGCTGTTCGACGTCGAGACGTTGCGCTCCGCCGCCGAGGTCGGCGGGTGGGGGCGGGCGCACCGGATGGGGGTGGCGCTGGCCGTGGCGTTGGAGCTCGAGGCGGGACGGTTCACGACGTTCCGCGAGGGCGAGGTTCCGACGCTGGTGTCCCTGCTCAAGGGTGCGCGGTTGGTCGTGGGCTACAACTCGAAGCGCTTCGACTACCTGGTGCTCTCCGGCTACACGGGGGAGGACTACCGGCGGACGCTGGCCTCGCTCGATCTGCTCGAGTCGCTCCACGCCCGGCTCGGCTACCGCGTCGGACTGGGCAGCGTGGCGCGGGAGACGCTCGGCGTCGACAAGTCCGCCGACGGCTTGCAGAGTCTGGAGTGGGTGCGCGAGGGACGCCTGGACCTGGTCGAGGAGTACTGCCGGCGCGACGTCGAGCTGCTGCGCGACGTCTACCTGTTCGGCCGGCGCGAAGGCTACGTCGTCGTCGCCGACAAGCGTGCCGGGAGGATCCAGGTGCCGGTCGACTGGTGAGGGCGCGCTCCCGCGCTCAGTTGGCGGCCGCCTCGGCGGCGGCCAACTCGAGGTCGGTGCGGGCGAAGCGGTCCTCGGCGGTGAGCAGCGGCTGGTGCGCCAGCCGGGCGATGGCATAGGCGAGGCAGTCGCCGAAGCCGAGCGCGGACCTGCCACGGCCGCGGCCGTAGCGGCGCCAGGCGTCGATCGCGGCGCGGGAATGCGCTTCGCTGAACGGAACCACCTCGAGCTCGAACTCCTGGACGAAGCGGGCGACCAGGCCGTGGACGTCGCGGCCGGTCTCGAGGCCGAGGAGGAATGCGGCCTCAGCCAGCGTGGGCGCTCCGATCCCGGCCCGCTCGGCGTCGGCGAGAGCCGCGATGAGCCGCTGGTGGCCGGGGCGGCGGAGGAAGATGGAAAGGACGGCGGAGGAGTCGACGATCACGGGGAGCTCCTCGGGGGTGGCACGGCGGGGCGGGGCGGACGCGGAGGGCGGAGGCCGGGACGCGCCGGCCGAAACCGGGCGGGACCGTCCGCGGTCGGCTCAGCGCGAGGCCGTCCGGCGGCCGGCGGATCGGGCGCGAATGACGGACCAGACCTCGCGCTCCAGGAACGAGCGCAGCTCCTCGGCACGGTTCTCGTGCACGACCTGGAAGGAGAGCCGGTTCTTGCGCTCCTCGAGCGCGCGCCGGATCGCCTCCGTCTTGGATTCGCCGGTGAGCTCCGAGACCTCGGCGGCGAGGCTCTCGACCTGGACGTTCTTGATGTTCAGCGCCATTCCCATACCCCCGGGTTTTCAGCAGGATAGGTAGAAAGGTGGAATTTGTCAACCTAGGTGTAAACAGGCGACCTGGAGATCCCCACGCGGCCCGGGTGCGAGAGGATCCGGCGCCCGGAACGTCCCACTGGCGGAGAGGAGGGCCGGAGGCGATGCGACTCGGACTCGAAGGGGTGGGCAAGCGGTACCGCGGAGGCCACTGGGGGCTCGCCGGGCTGGACCTCGAGCTGGGACCCGGCGTGGTGGGTCTGCTCGGGCCCAACGGGGCGGGCAAGTCGACCCTGCTGCGCATCGTGGCGACGGTCACGCGCCCGACGCAGGGCAGGGTGTCCTGGAACGGCGCGGACGCGCTCGCGGAGCCGGATCTCGTGCGCAAGATCCTCGGCTACCTGCCGCAGGATTTCGGCGTCTATCCCAACCTGAACGCGCGGGAGTTCCTCGGCTACCTCGCAGCGGCGAAGGGCGTGCCGCGGGGTGTCGCGGGAGCGCGCATCGAGGCGCTGCTCGATCTGGTGCATCTCCGGGACGACGCGCGCCGGCCGCTGGGCGGTTTCTCGGGCGGCATGAGGCAACGGGTCGGGATCGCCCAGGCGCTGCTCAACGACCCGGCGCTGCTGATCGTGGACGAGCCCACGACGGGTCTCGACCCCGAGGAGCGCGTGCGCTTCCGCAATCTGCTCTCCGACCTGTCGGGCGAGAGGATCGTCGTCCTCTCGACCCACATCGTGCCGGACGTCGAGTCGATCGCGACCGACCTCGTGATCATCGACCGGGGCCGGCTGGTCGCCCACGAGCCACCGGAGCGGTTGCTGTCCGCCGTCGAGGGAAGGGTCTGGCAGTGGCTCGTTCCGAGCGCGGAGCTGGGATCGGTGCGCGAGCGGTTCCACGTCTCGGGAACGGTGAGGAGGAGCGAGGGCGTCGAGGTCCGGGCGGTGGCCGAGTCGGCGCCGGCGCCGGGTGCGCGGCCGGTACCCCCCAGCCTCGAGGACGGTTACCTCTGGAAGATCGCCCGTCATCGCCTCGAGGACGTGGCGTGAGCGCGCTGGTCGCGCTGGCGCTGGCGGACTTCCGCGAGCGGGTCCGTCGCCGCAGCTTCCTCGCGATCCTGGCGGGGGTCTCCTGGCTCGGTCTGCAGGCGATCGAAGGCCGGATCGGGGTCTACCTCGGGTCCTGGACCGGGGTTCCCGACTCGGCCTGGGCGGGCGGCGTGATGGCGCTGGTCGGATCCACCTTCCTCGGGGTCGCCGGGTTCTGGGTGGTCAAAGGCTCGGTCGCCCGCGACGCCGAGAGCGGTGTCGGCCAGATCCTCGCCACGACCCGGATGAGATCGTGGACGTACACGCTCGGCAAGGCGCTGTCCAACTTCGCCGTGCTGGCGGCGATGGCCGGCGTGCTGGCGCTGGCCGCGCTGGTGCTCCAACTACTCGGCGCCGGTACGGAGCCGATTCGGATCGGTGCGTTGCTCACGCCGATCGTCTTCGTCACCCTTCCGGCGCTGGCCCTGGTCGCGTCGCTCGCGGTGCTGTTCGAGACGATCCGGCCGCTCGCCGGCGGGTTCGGAAACGTCGCCTGGTTCTTCGTCTGGGGTGTCCTGCTCGCGCTCTCCGTCCAGGTCTCCGGATTCGACGTCTTCGGGGCGCGCACGGTCGAGGGCTCGATGGCGGCCGCGGTCCGGGCGGTGGACCCGGAGTGGGACGGCGGTTTCGTCATCGGCTCGACGGGCGCGAACGAGGCGGTCACCGGCCGGTTCCGCTGGCCGGGGCTGACGATCGACCGCGCGCTGTGGACGAGCCGCGGCGGGGTGGCGGGGCTCGCGCTGCTCGTCGCGCTGGTTGCGGCGTTGCCCTTCGACCGCTTCGATCCGGCGCGCGGGCGGCAGCCCCGCGGGCCGGGGCGCGCGGTCCGCGATCCGGAGCCGTCGGAGGCGAGACCGAAGCGGGCGGAGGCCGTAGTCGTCCTGACTCCGCTGAGCGTCGAGCGTGACGCCCGCTGGTGGCCCCTGGTTCGCGCCGAGACGTGGACCTGCGTCCGTGCGCTGCCGCGCTGGTGGCTGGCGGGCCTGCTCGGCTTGGGCGTCGCCGGCCTGCTGGCCGGCCCCGGGCTGCGTCCCAAGATCCTGGCCGCGGCGTTCCTGTGGCCGGTGCTCGCGTGGTCGGGCCTCGCCACCCGCGACCGGCGCCATGGCGTGACCGCTCTGTTGGCCTCGGCGCCGAAGCCGCGGACGCGTCAGCTCCCAGCCGTGATTTCGGCTGGCACCTTGATCGCCCTGATGGGATCGGGCGGCGTCATCGTCCGGTTCGCGTCGGAGGGCGAGCCGATCCGGGCGGCCGGGGTTCTCGCGGGCGGCGTCGCGATCGCGTTGGCGGCGGTCGCGCTCGGGATCCTCTCGGGCGGACCGCGCCTGTTCGAGGGACTGTACGTGGCGCTCTGGTACTTCGGGCCGCTCGAAGGGGCCTGGCCGGTGGACTTCGCCGGCACGACCGCGGCGAGCACGGGGCACGGTGTTCCGTTCGTCGCAGTGGCGATCGGGGCGGGCCTGCTCGCGCTGGCGCTGGCCGTCGAGCGGCGGCGCAGAAACGAGGGAGACGCCCGCTTCGCGTAGGATCCGATGAACGGACGACGACATGGCGAGGGAGCACAACACCCCGGGAGACTCGCAGCGCAAACACGGCGTGTCGCGGATCGAGGGCTTCAGCGACGCGGTCTTCGGCTTCGCGCTGACGCTGCTGGTGGTGTCGCTGGAGGTCCCGACGAGCTTCGCTCAGCTGGTCGAGACGATGCAGGGCTTCCTCGCCTTCGCGATCTGCTTCGCGCTGATCGTCTGGATCTGGTACGAGCACTACACCTTCTTCCGGCGCTTCGGCATGTCCGACGGGCGGACGATTGTTCTCAACGCGATCCTCTTGTTCGTCGTACTGTTCTACGTCTACCCGCTGAAGTTCGTGTTCACGGGATTGGTCCGGGCGCTGACCGGCTGGGGACCGGCGATCGAGCTGGGCCTGACGCCCGGTGACGGGCGGGCCCTGATGGTGACCTACAGTCTCGGGTTCGTCGTCGTGTTCGGGGCGCTCGGACTTCTCTACCTGCACGCCTGGAGAATCCGGGGCGAGCTGGGGCTCGACGAGCTCGAGGCGTTCGATGCCCGGTCCGGGCTCATCCGACACCTCTGGACGGCGGCCGTCGGTCTCGTCTCGATCGGCCTGGCGCTGATCCTGCCTCCTCGCGGGACTCAATGGGCCGGGTGGATCTACGGCCTCCTGGGGCCGCTGCAAGGCATCGTCGGCGCGCGGCTGGCCCGGCAGCGCGCGCGGCTCGAACGGCAGCTCGCCGATGCGTCAGGGAAACGCCGACCGGCGGGATGAAGCCCTAGAGCAGCATGCTGGCGAGGTTGGCGAGCTCCGAGCGCTCGCCCCGGTCCAGGTTCACGTGGGCGTAGAGCCGGTTCCCCTTGATCCGGTCGATCAGGTACGAGAGCCCGTTCGACTGTGCGTCCAGGTACGGCGTGTCGATCTGGAAGATGTCCCCCGTGAACACCATCTTCGTCCCCTCTCCCGCCCGGGTGATGATCGTGCGCACCTCGTGTGGCGTGAGGTTCTGCGCCTCGTCGACGATGAAGATGATGTTCGAGAAGCTCCGGCCGCGGATGTAGGCCAGCGGCGTGATGTGGAGCTTCTCGGCCTCGACCATCTCGTCGATCCGCTTGTACTCCCGCTCCTTCTCGTCGTACTGGTGCTTGATGACGGAGAGGTTGTCCCAGAGCGGTTGCATGTAGGGGCTGATCTTCGACTTGATGTCCCCGGGCAGATAGCCGATGTCCTTGTTCGAGAGCGGCACCAGCGGCCGGGCGAGGTAGACCTGCCGGTACCGCCGCCGCTGCTCGAGCGCCCCGGCCAGCGCCAGCAGGGTCTTGCCGGTTCCGGCCTTGCCCGAGATCGACGCCAGCGGAACCGCCGGGTTGGTGATCGCGTGGAGCGCGAACGTCTGCTCGGCGTTGCGTGGGTTGATGCCGTAGGCCGGGAGCTTGTGCACCCGCTCGAGCTGCCCCGACGCCGGATTCGCCCAGGCCAGCGCCGAGTTCTGCGGGCTCTTGAGGATGAAGTAGTGGTTGGGCACGGCCTGATCGACGCCGACCTCGGCGGCGTCGATCGCTCCGACCTCGTAGAGCTTGGCGATCGGCGCCGGGTCGTCGATCTCCAGCTCCGACTTGCCGCTGTAGAGGTGGTCGACATCCTGGACACGCACCGTCTCGTAGTCCTCGGCGCGCAGGTTGAGCGCCCGCGCCTTCACCCTCAGGTTGATGTCCTTGGAGACCAGAATGACCTCGCGCCCCGGCTCCGATTCCTTCAGCGCCAGCGTCGAGTTGAGGATCCGGTGGTCGTTCTTGTCGTTGCCGAAGACCACGCGGGCGTCGACCGAGGACCCGTTCTCGCGGACCACCCGCATGCGGCCGAGCTCGGCGCCGTCGAGCGGGATCCACTCCTCGAGCAGGTCGTGGCTCGAGAGCTTGTCCAGGTGGCGGATGAACTCCCGCGCCTGGAGGTTGACCTCGGTGTCACCCTTCTTGAAGGTGTCGAGCTCCTCGAGGACGGTGATCGGGATGGCGACGTCGTGTTCCTTGAAGCTGAAGACCGCGTTGGCGTCGTAGAGGATGACCGACGTGTCGAGCACGAAGATCTTCGCTGGCCGTCGACCCATGCGCGATATTCGATCACAGCCTCGGCGCGCCCTCGTCGCGGGAGGGGGCGCGCGCCGGGGCCGTCACGGCTAGAATTGCGCTCCTCGTATGGCGGAGAGCGTCCAGATCGGGATCGGGATCGGGGTCGCGGGGCTGCTCGTGCAGGGCGCCTTCGCCTCGGTGCTCGCCGTTCTGCTGCACCGTTTCTACCGGCGTCTGGGGCGCAGCTACCTGCGCGAGTGGTCGCTGGCGTGGGTGGCGATCGGCTTCGCCTTCGTCGCCGGCGCCTGGAGCGTCGGCGAGGTCGGCCGTCTCCCGTCGTCCCACTGGAGCCGGCTCCTGGGTACCGCCGTGTACACCGTCGGCGGTTACTGGCACGCGGCCTGGCTGCTCTTCGGCTCGGTCGCGATCGCGGGCGGCAGGGTCATCGCCCCCCGCCTGGGCCGCGCGATCCTGACCGGACTCGCGGTCTTCGGCATCGCCTCGACGCTGCTCTTCGCCTTCGACCCCGCCGCCGGGGGGGAGCGTCACCTGCTGCGCGTCGGCGTGCGCTCCCTCGTGCTCGCGATCGCGCTGCTCAGCGCCGGCGCCGTGCTGGGCCGGGTGGCGCGGCGCGGCTCCGGGGGCACGGGACCGGGGTTCGTGGGCCTGGCGTTCGCCGCCAGCGGTCTCGATCACCTCGGCGAGTTCCTCTCGGTCGTGGGCTGGATCCCGTCCCTGCCGGCGTTCGTCCTGGCGCCGCTCGAGGTGATGCTGACCGGTCTGCTCGGGCTGGCGACCGTCGTCTGGCTGCTCGAGGAGGAGCAGCACCGCCTGCGCGACGCGGCCCGCCAGATCGAGCGCCTCGCCTACTACGACGTGACCACCGGGCTGCCCAATCGCAAGCTGTTCGTCGATCGCCTGCGCTTCTGGCTCGACCGCGCGCGGCGCAGCGAGATGTGCGGTGCCCTCTTCTTCCTCGACCTCGACCGGTTCAAGCAGGTCAACGATCGCTGGGGTCACGAGGTGGGCGATCAGCTCCTCTCGGCGGTCGCGGACCGGCTGTTGCACAGCGTCCGCGAGGGCGACACGGTGGCCCGGCTGGGCGGTGACGAGTTCACCATCCTGCTGCCCGGCATCGCCGCCACGGGCGACGCCGGGCGAAAGGCCGGCGAGATTCTCGAACGCCTGCGTCAGCCGCTCCCGGTGGGCGACAAGGCGCTGTTCGCCAGCGCGAGCCTCGGCGTCGCGATGTTCCCGGGAGACGGCCTCGAGGCCGCGGTCCTCCTGCGCAAGGCGGATTCGGCCATGTACCGCGCCAAGGAGACCGGGCGCGGCTGTTACGTTCTCTACGACGAGGCCGTGGCCGACACCGCGGGCGAGCGGTTCGAGCTCGAGACCGCCCTGCGGGAGGGCCGGCTCGAACAGGGCCTGGAGCTGCACTACCAGCCGATCGTGCGCTCCGGCTCGGGCGAGATCGTCGGCGCCGAGGCGCTCGTGCGGTGGAACCACCCGGAGCGCGGCCTGCTCGCGCCCGCCGAGTTCCTGTTCGCGGCCGAGAGCGCGGCGGTGTCCGAGGCGATCAGCCGCTGGGTCCTGACCACGGCGTGCCGGACGATCGCGGGTTGGCGCCAGCGCCACCTCCCCGGACTGCGGATCGCGGTCAACCTCACGGCGCGAGCCTTCGAGGACCGTCACCTGGCGGAGATGGTCACCGGCATCCTGTCCGAGACCGGGCTCCCCGCGAGCGCGCTCGAGCTCGAGATCACCGAGACGATGGCGCTGCTGCAGATCAGCAATCCGGCCTCGATCCTCGCCGAGCTGCGCTCCCAGGGCACGCGGGTCGCGGTCGACGACTTCGGCACCGGCTACTCGTCGCTCTCCTACCTGCGCGAGCTGCCGATCGAGATCGTCAAGCTGGACTCCTCCTTCATCCGCGACCTCGGACGCCGGCCGCGCGACTCCCGCATCGTCGGCGCGGTGATCCAGCTCGCCCACGGTCTCGGGCTCGAGGTGGTCGCGGAAGGGGTGGAAGAGGAGGGTCAGATGGCGGTGCTCGAGATGCTCCACTGCGACCGCATGCAGGGCTACCTGTTCAGCCGCCCGCTGCCGGCGGCGGAGTTCGAGTCCCTGCTCGAGACGGCCCGTCCGTTCAGCACCACGAGCTCGCAGTCCGGCGCCCTGCCGGAGCGTTGAGCCGCCGATGACGAACGACGAAGGACGCCTTCAGCGCCTGCGGCGCCGGATCCGCAGCCTGGACGCGGCGCTTCTCGGCCTGGTCGCCGAACGGCTCGAGTTGGCGCGCGAGGTCGGCGAGGCCAAGCGCGGGAGCGGGGTTCCCCTGCGCGACTTCGAGGTCGAGAAGCGGGTGCTGGAGCGAGCGGCGGACTCGGCGGCGACCCTCGGCGTCGCGCCGGACCTGGCGCGCGCCCTGATGCGGCTGCTGATCGAAGAGGCGTGCAGGATCCAGGAGGTCGAGCAGTACTCGGCCTATTCGGGTGAAGCGGAGTCGATCCTCGTCCTCGGCGGGGCCGGGAGGATGGGACGCTGGTTGGTCCGATTCCTCGCCTCCCAGGGTCACCGGGTGCGCGTCTTCGACCCGGCGGCGGTCGCCGGTCGGGGACCGGCCGCGGCGGTGGACAGCCTCGACGAGGGTCTCGACGGCGCCACGCTGGCGCTCGTCGCCACGCCGCTCGAGACGGTGGCGGAGTCGATCGACGCGGTGACCGAGCGGGGCTTCGGCGGCGTCGTCTGCGACGTCGCCAGCCTCAAGGCTCATCTCCGGCCCGCCCTCGAGCGCGCCCGCCTTCGCGGCGCTGGCGTGACGAGCATCCATCCGATGTTCGGCCCCGGTGCGCGCACCCTCTCCGACCAGGTGATCGTGGTGTGCGATTGCGGCGACCGCCGGGCGACCGACCGGGTCGTGGCGCTGTTCTCCGAGACCGCCGCGACGCTCGTCGAGCTGTCGCTCGAGCGCCACGACGAGATCGCGTCGTACGTGCTCGGCCTGTCGCACCTGCTCAACCTGGTCTTCGCCCGGGCGCTCGCCGAAAGCGGTCTCGGGCACAGCGAGCTCGCGGCGGTCGGCTCGACGACTTTTCACGCCCAGTTGGCGACGATGTCGAACGTGGTCGCGGAGAGTCCGGACCTCTACTTCGGCATCCAGAAGCTCAACGCGAACACCGAGCGCGTGCACCGGAGCCTGGCCGCTTCGCTCGACGACTGGACCCGCTGGATCGCCGCCGACGACCTCGGGGCTTTCTCGCGCGCCATGCGCTCCGCGCTCGACTGGCTGCGTCACGAGCGCGCCCCGGATCGCTGATCCCGAGACCGAGAGCGAGGCCTTCCCGCAGGGGGAAGGGGTGGAGTGGGGTGGGCGCGGCGGCGAACGGCAGGCGGAACGACTGCTCTGCCACCTTCCCCTTCTATGGAGGCCCTTGCCTGTGTTCTTGGGTCCTTGAATTGAACCGATCAGTGAGGGCTTCGAAGTCGGGGCGGCCGTGCAGGGATGCCAGGTCGGGATCCTCGGCGGGGTGCGTCGCCGCGGGGATCCCCAGCTCGAGCGCGCGCCGGAGCGCCGCGATCGCCTCGTCGGCGTGCCCCGTGCGCGCCCGCGCGCAGGCCAGGTTGTACCAGGCGATCGGATCCTCCGGACCGGACTCCGTGGCCAGCAGCAGCGCGGGCACGGCGCGCGCGTAGTCGCCGCCGCGGAACAGGTCACGCGTCTGGTAGAAGTTGAACTGGACGTGGACCTCGACCAAGGCGCGGCGTCCGGCCGCGCCGCGGGGCCCGGCCTGGGCGGCGACGCGCTTCATCGCGGGCAGGTCGAGGAGCCCCTCGAGGCGGGCGAGCGGAGGCACGTCGATCTCGTCGCGCAGCACGGCGATCGCGCGGCCGATGCGTCGGCGCGCCGCGATCTCGAAGCGCCGGCCCCAGCGCTCGTCCTCGAGGGCGCGGCGGACGACGGGATCGTGTTCCAGCTCCGCCGCCTGCCGCGCCGCCTCCGGGGCGTCCGCGAGGCCGCGGAAGGTCGCGGCCACGGCGGCGAAGCGGCGCATCGCCGCGAGCTTCTCGCCGGCCGCGAGCAGCGCGTCGGCGCCGGCGAGGTCGGCGGCGCGCAGCTCGGCGACCCGGCCGGTGTCCACCGGGCGGAGGCCCTCCTTCATCGCGACGAGCTCCATCCAGGCGACGGCGCGCGAAGCTTCCTCGGCGTCGAACCAGCCGTGCGGTCCCTCGAAGAACTGGAGCCGGTGCGGCCGTGGTCCCTTCGCGGCCAGCTCGTCGAGCTCGATGGTCGGGTCGTGGTTGAAGTCGCTCGTCCCGGCCGCCGCCCAGAGCGCGAATCTCGGTGGCTCGGACTCGAAGCCCTCCGGGGGGCGGCCGCCGACCGAGATGACGCCGGCCAGCGCCTTCGTCTCCTGGCCGACGACCCAGGACAGGATCGCGCCGCCCGAGAAGCCGGTGGCGTAGACCCGCTTCGAATCGACCGGGAGCCGCGCCATCAGGTCCGGGAACATGGCGTTGACGGCCCGGACGTTGGGCTCGAAGGGGCCGTCGGACATCGTGTTGTCGGAGCTCGCCAGGATCCAGCCCCAACGCTCGGCCGCAGGGCGGAAGATCTCGAGCGCCCGGGCGCCGCGCGAGCGCGGGTCGAAGATCATCAGCAGCGGCCAGCGCCGCGTCGTGTCGGCGGGATCGAACCCGGAGGGCAGGTAGAGCTCGTAGGTCTGGGTCGGGTCGGGCCGGGCCGCGATCGCCGAGTGGATCACTCCGGGCGCGAGATGGACGAGGTCGGCCGGCGTCGCCGGCGGCTCGGCGCCGAGCGCCGTCGCGGCGGCGGCGAGGAGCGGGACCCACACGAGCGGTGCGCGGATCATCGGCGGGCCGGATCGTAGCGCGTGCCCCGGAGGCGCGGTTGCCGATGGGACCGGCCGGTCCGGGGCCGGGACGAACGGTCTCAACGGAAGTCGTGGCTGGGAGCGGCGGCGGGAGGTCCGGAGAGCCGGGGGTCGTCGAGCTCCGAGAGCGGCCAGAAGCGCTCGGCCTGGAGCGAGACGGAGCCGTCGCGGGCCTGGACCACGCCTTCGACGACCAGTCCCGGGTGGCCGACGATCGTCGCCCGGTGCTCGCGCAGCAGGGGCGCCCGGACGATCGCCTGGACCATGCCCGACTCGTCCTCGAGGGTGAGGAAGAGCGTCCCCTTCGCCGTCCCCGGGCGCTGGCGCACGATCACGGCGCCGCCCACGCGCGTGCGCGTTCCCGGCGCCAGCGCCGGCACGTCGGCGGCGGGCACCGCGCCGAAGCGGGTCAGCGCCTCCCGCCGGTAGGAGACCGGGTGCGACCCCGTCGTCATCCCCGTCCCCGCGAAGTCGGCCGATGTCTCCTCGTACGCCGTCATCTCCGGCAGCGGACAGGGAGGGAAAAAGGGGGACAGGCACCCATTTTCTGGAAATGGGTGCCTGTCCCCCTTTTCGAACAGCTCGCCGGCGGGGCGGGCGGCCAGCGCGGCCTGCCAGAGCGCTTCGCGGCGGCCGAGGCCGAGCGAGGCCAGGGCGCCGATCGCGGCCAGGCGCTGGAGCTCGTCGGCGCGCAGGCCGGCGCGGCGGGCGAGATCGTCGGCGTCGCGGAAGGGTCCGCCGTCGCGGCGCGCGGCGACGATCGCCCCGGCGGCGGCCGTGCGCAGCCCCTCGACGTAGCGCAGCCCGAGCCGGCATGCCCCCCGGGCCTTGGCGCCAACCCCTACCGGGAGGCTCCCCGGAGCTCGAGAGAGGTGTCCGGGGTTTCGCAAGGGGGGCCGCAGAGGACGAGGGGCCCCGGAGTGGCCCGTTGGAGCTTCGAAGGCGAGACCGGCGGGCCGCGAGGGGGAGCCGGCCCAAGGCCCCCCTTGCGAAACCCCGGGCGCCTCCCGGCACAAGCTCCCAGACACCTCTCTCGAGCTCCGGGGAGCCTCCCGGCACGGGCTCGGAGACCCTTCCCGGCCCGAGCCCCCGGGCTCCTCCCACGCGCAGAGGTGGTCCGAGTGGTTGACGTCGATCGGCAGCACGGAGACGCCGTGGCGCTGCGCGTCCTGGACCAGGCTGGCGGGGTGGTAGAAGCCCATCGGCCAGGCGTTGAGCAGGCCGATCAGGAACGCCGTCGGGTGGTAGCGCTTGAGGTAGGCGCTGGCGTAGGCGATGAGCGCGAAGCTGGCGGCGTGCGACTCGGGGAAGCCGTAGAGCGCGAACGAGGTGATCGACTGGACGATCCGGTCCTGGGTCTCGCCGACGATGCCGCGCGCGGCCATCCCGCCGCGCAGCTTCTCCTCGATCGCGCTCATGCGCTCGACCGAGCGCTTGAACCCCATCGCGCGGCGCAGCTCCTCGGCCTCGCCGCCGGTGAAGCCCGCCACCACCATCGCCATGCGCAGCAGCTGCTCCTGGAAGATCGGGACGCCCAGGGTGCGCTCCAGGATCGGCTCGAGGCAGGGGTGGAAGTAGGTCACCGGCTCGCGTCCGAGGCGGCGCTCGAAGAACGGGTGCACCATGCCGCCGGTGATCGGTCCCGGGCGGATGATCGCGACCTGGATCACCAGGTCGTAGAAGCGCCGCGGCGCGTTGCGCGGCAACGACGCCATCTGGGCGCGGCTCTCGACCTGGAAGACCCCCACCGTGTCGGCCGCGCGCAGCATGGCGTAGACCCCGGGGTCGTCGGCGGGCAGGTGGGCGAGGTCGAGGTTCACCGCCTCCTTCTCGCGCACCAGCGGGACGACCTGCTCGATCACCCGCAGCATGCCCAGCCCGAGCAGGTCGACCTTGACGATGCCCAGGTCCGCGCAGTCGTCCTTGTCCCACTGGATCACCACCCGGCCGGGCATCGCCGCCGGCTCGAGCGGCACCACTTCGTCGAGGCGTCCGGCGGCGATCACCATGCCGCCCGAGTGCTGCCCGAGGTGGCGGGGGAGGTTCTGGATCCGGCGCCAGAAGGTGGCGAAGAGGCGGTTGCGCGACTCGGCCGGATCGAACCCGGCGGCGGCGAGCTCGCGCTCGAGGTCTCTCGGGTCGCCGCGCTCGAGGTCGTAGCGGAACGAGCCCAGGGCCTTGGCCAGCCGGTCGATCTGTCCGGCGCCGTAGCCGAGCGCCTTGGCCACCTCGCGCGCCGCCGAACGGTCGCGGTAGGTGACGACGTTGGCCGTCATCGCCGCGCCGTGCGGGCCGTAGCGCCGGTAGACGTGCTGGATCACCTTCTCGCGCGGATCGCCCGAGGGCAGGTCGAGGTCGATGTCCGGCCACTCGCCGCGCTCTTCGGAGAGGAAGCGCTCGAACAGCAGCTCCATCCTCACCGGGTCGACCGCGGTGATGCCGAGGGCGTAGCAGACCGCGCTGTTGGCCGCCGACCCCCGCCCCTGGCAGAGGATCCCCTCGCGCCGGCAGAACTCGACCAGGTCGGCGACGATCAGGAAGTAGCCGGCCAGGTCGAGCTTCTCGATCAGCGCCAGCTCGCGCTCGATCTGCGCCTGGGCCCGGGCGGTGAGCGGCCGGAAGCGGGCGCGGGCGCCGTTCCAGGTCAGGTGGCGTAGCCACGAGGCCGGGCTCTCCCCGGGCGGCAGCGGACAGTCGGGGAAGCGGTAGCCGAGGTCGTCGAGGGTGAAGCCCAGGGCCTGCGCCAGCTCGGCGGCGTGCGCCACCGCGCCGGGCAGGTCGCGGAACCGCTCCGCCATCGCCGCGGCGTCGAGGAAGCGCCGGTCCCGGTGGCCGGCCAGCAGCGACCCCGCGGCGTCGAGCGGGACGTGCTCGCGGATCGCGGTCAGGACGTCGTGCAGCGGCTTGTCGGAAGCGCGGGCGTAGCGCACCCCCTGGGTGGCGACGAGCGGCAGCCGCAGCCGCCGCGCCAGGTCCACGAGCGCCTGGTTGCGCCGCTCCTGCTCGCGCTGGCCGTGGCGCTGGAGCTCGACGTGGACGCGCCCGGGGAAGCGGTGCGCCAGCCGCTCGAGCAGCGCGCGCGCGGCGCCGGCGCCGTGGCGCTCGAGCGCCCGCGCGAGCGGACCCTCGTCGCCCCCGGTCAGCACGTGCAGCCCTTCGGCGTGCGCCGCGACCTCGCTCCAGTCCGCCCGCGCCCCGCGCTTCGGCTTGCCCGCGGCCGCGGCGGTGAGCAGCTTGCAGAGGTTGCGGTAGCCGGTCCGGTTCTCGGCGAGCAGCGTGAGGCGGGCTTCGCCGTCGGCGAGCGTGATCTCGGCGCCGACCAGGGGCTTGATCCCGGCGGCCCGGGCCGCCTTCCAGAAGCGCGGCGCGCCGTAGACGCCGTTGTGGTCGACCAGCGCCACCGCGCCGATGCCCAGCTCGGCCGCGCGGGCCACCAGGTCCTCCGGGTGCGAAGCCCCGTCGAGGAACGAGAAGGCCGAGGCCGCCCGCAGCTCGGCGTGGGGCAGCCCCCCCGCGGCGCCGCCGCGCGAGCTCCGGTAGGAGCGCTGGCGCAGCCGCTCCTTGCGCGCCCCGGGCGACTGGTAGGGGCGCCCCGACCCGAGCACCCGGACCGCGCCGAGCCCCACCGGATCCGGATCGGATCCGGAAGAGGAATCGGCAGCAGCAGAAGAAGAACAAGAAAAGAAGAAGCAAAGACTTCCATAGAAGGGAAAGACGGGGGCTCGGTCCGGCGCGTGTGACTGCCGGCAGGCGCCGGCGGTCGGTCCCCTCCGGTCCCTTTCACTGGAAGTCTTTGGCTTCTGTCCCGCGTTGGCTCGGTGGGCTTGCCGTCGGACATCGGGTGAAGCGTAAACAAAGCGTAATATCTGCGCAACCCCTCTACCTTGGGGCTGAAGAACTACTCGCCGCGCAGGCGGCCGTAGAGGCAGGAGTCGAGGAAGCGGTTGTCCTTGAACACCCCGCGGCGGGAGATCCCCTCCAGCCGGAAGCCGCACTTCTCGAGCACCTTGCGCGACGAGACGTTGGGCGCGAAGACCCACGCCTCGAGCCGCTCGAGCGGGAAGCTCGAGAAGGCGTAGTCGACGAAGGCCGCCATCACCTCCGTGGCGAAGCCCTGGCCCCAATGGGCGACGCCGAGCCAGTAGCCGACCTCGGCCGAGTAGCGGGTGACGTCGCCCCGGCGCTCGAGGCCGACGCCGCCGATCAGCCGGTCGCCGAGCGCGACCGCCAGGTGGGTCGGCGGCGCCTCACCCGCCGTGTGCCGGATCCACTGCTCGGCGTCTTCGATCCGGTACGGGTGCGGGAAGCGGTCGCGCAGGTGCAGCCAGACCCGCCGGTCGTTCGCCTCGGCCGCCAGCTCGGCCTCGTCGCCCACCGGAAGGGGCGCAGGAGCAACCTCCGGGTCCGGATCTCCACCCCCGGATCGTACCCTGCAGCGCGCCTTGCCGGCCGGGGGCGCGGCCTGTAACATCCCGCGAAATTTCCGTTGACGTACGTCGACTCCGCGCCGTGGTGGGGCGGGGGATGGAACCTGGATGGAGGAGATCCGAGGATGAGAACCATCGTGCCGTGGCTGTTCGCCGCGGCGGGCTTGGCGATGTCGGCGTCGCTGCCCGCCCAGGACGAGTCCAAGCCGGCGCCGACGCCCGACGCCGACAAGCCGCAGAAGCAGGTCGAGGAGGTCATCGTCGTGACCGCGTCGCGCACCGAGCAGCCGCTCAACGAGTCGCCGGCGGCGATCAGCGTCCTCGACTCCCGGACGATCGAGTCGATCCCGGCGAGCAACTACGGCGACATCCTGCGCAACGTGCCCGGGATGAACGTCTCCCAGATGTCGGCGCGCGACATCAACATGACCGCCCGGGGCTCGACCAACAGCCTGGCGACCTCGCAGTTGGTGCTGCTCGACGGGCGCTCGCTCTATCTCGACTTCTTCGGCTTCGTGATGTGGGACTTCCTGCCCGTCAACCCGATCGAGATCAAGCAGATCGAAGCGGTGCGCGGACCGGGCAGCGCGGTCTGGGGCGCCAACGCGATGACCGGCGTCGTCAACCTGATCACGAAGCGGCCCAAGGAGATGGTGGGGACTTCGGTCCTGCTCGGCGCCGGCCAGTTGGCGACGAAGTACGGCAGCGTGACCCACGCCGGGGTCTCGAACCGGGTCGGGTACAAGATCTCGGGCGGCTACTACGCGCAGGATCCCTACGAGCGGCCCACCGGGGCGATCCCCGGCGCCAACCCCCCGGCGAGCTACCCGGACTTCGAGAACTCGGGAACCAAGCAGCCGAAGGGCGACTTGCGCCTCGACTACGACCTGACCGATGCCTCCTATCTGAGCTTCGGCGGCGGGTATGCGGGAACCGACGGGATCATCCACACCGGCATCGGGCCCTTCGACATCGACAGCGGCTCGAATCTCTCCTACGGCAAGGTCGACTGGAACCGCCGGGCCATGCACGTCGGCTTCTTCGCCAACTTCCTCGACGCCGATTCGAAGAACCTGCTCACCCGCGGCTCGGACGGCCAGCCTCTCGGCTTCAAGTTCACCACCGACACCTACGATCTCGACCTGTCGAACACCTCGGTGGCCGGCAGCCACAACATCCTGACCTACGGCGCCGACTACCGCACCAGCACCTTCAACCTGGAGATCGCGCCGCAGGGCACCTCGAAGGACGAGTGGGGGGTCTTCCTCCAGGACGAGATCCTGCTCGGGGACAAGGTGCGCTGGCTGGTGGGCGGTCGCTACGACGAGGTCGACCCGCTCTCGAGCGGCGTCTTCTCGCCCCGGACCAGCCTCCTCTTCTCGCCGGTGCCGAACCACACCTTCCGCATCTCGTACAACGAGGCCTTCCGCGCGCCGTCGGTGATCAACAGCTACCTCGACGCGACGATCCTCAATCAGGTCGAGGTCCCGGTCGGCGGCCAGACGATCTCCGTGCTCATTCCCGCCCACGCCGGCGGCGACGTTCAGCTCAACGAGGAGAGCCTCAAGGCGTACGAGGTCGGCTACGTGGGCAGCCTCGAGAACGGATTGAGCATCAGCCTCTCGGCCTATCGCAACAAGACGACCGACTCGATCGACTTCTACGTCTCGCGGCTCTACGGACCGGGCAACCTGCCGCTGCTGCCGCCGCCCTTCCAGGCGGTGGTCCCTTGCTTCAATTTCCCACCCGGAACCGTGCCGCCGCAGCTCTGCCCGCTCGGCGGCCTGGCCGGCTTGGTGCCTTCGGACTTCAGCTATCGCAACATCGGCGAGACCACCGACCAGGGTGTCGAGCTCTCGCTCCAGCAGCGGCCGAACGCCGAGTGGTCGTGGTTCTTCAATGCCTCGTGGCAGGACAAGCCGGAGTTCGTCGGTGTCGATCCGATCGACCAGAACCTGCCGCCGACCTGGCGCGGGAACCTCGGTCTCGCCTACGACCACGGCAGCTACTTCGTCGACGCCAACGTCAACTACCAGGACCGGGCCTATTGGGCCGACGTGCTCAACGTCCACGCTTTCACGGACGCCTTCACGACGGTCAACCTGGGGGTGGGGGTCCGGCTCCTCGACGAGCGGCTGACGCTCGAGGTGATCGGCGCCAACGTCCTCGACGAGCGGGTGCAGCAGCACGTCTTCGGCGACATCATCAGCCGCAAGGTCACCGGGCAGGTCGGCTTCCGCTTCTGAGGCCGGACGCGGCGGCGACGACTCCGGGGTCGGGGCGGCAGCCCCGGCCCCCGCTCGTCCGGCGATGACCCGCCGGCCGCGGCTCCCGCTCGCCGTCCAGCTCGGCTACACGGCCTGGATGGTCGTCTGGGTGCCGATCTACTGGCGCGCCAACGGCTGGACGAATTTCCTCTGGCTGTGCGATTTCGCGAACTTCGCGATCCTCGCCGCGGTGTGGACCGAGAGCGCGCTCCTCGTCTCGGCGCAGCTCGCGGGGGTCCTGGTGATCCAGGCGCTCTGGGCGGTGGACTTCTTCGGCCGGCTGCTGACCGGAACGCACCTGGTGGGCGGTACGGAGTACATGTTCGACCCGACGACGCCGGTCTGGCTGCGGGCGCTCTCGCTGTTCCATCTCTGGACCGTGCCGCTGCTGATCTGGCTGGGGCGCCGGCTCGGCCACGACCCGCGCGGTTGGCGACTGCAGTCGCTGCTCGCCGTGCCGCTGCTGCTGCTCGGCCAGCAGCTCGGCACCCGGGAGCAGAACATCAACTGGATGTGGGCGCCCTTCGGCGTGCCGCAGACCTGGCTGCCCCCGGTCGCCTTCGCCCTGCTCTCGACCGTGCCCGTGGCGTTCCTGCTCTTCCTGCCCGCCGACCTGCTGGCCCGCCGCTGGCTCCGCGCCGCGACGCCTTCGGTCTGCCGGGTCCCGGTCAGCCGGCTTCGGGGTGGAACAGGGTCCAGGCGTCGGGGGCGGGGATCGGGCGGCTGAACTCGAAGCCCTGCATCCACTCGCATTGGAGCTTCTCGAGCCGGCGGCGCTGATCCACGGTCTCGACCCCCTCGGCCACGACGTCGAGCTGGAGGTCCGCCGCCAGCCGCACGATGTTCTTGACCAGCTCGGCCTTGTCGCCGTCGTCGGCCATGTCGCGGATGAACGACCGGTCGATCTTGAGCACGTCCACCGCGAACCGGTTGAGGTAGGAGAGCGACGAGTAGCCGGTGCCGAAGTCGTCGAGGCAGATGCCGATCCCCATTTCGCGCAGCTCCCGGAGCATCCGGGTCGCCTCGTCCGGGTCCTCGATCAGCACGCCCTCGGTGATCTCCAGCTTGAGGCAGCGGGCGGGCAAGCTCCGTGCGCTCGAGGGTCAGCGCGACCAGCCGCACCAGGTCCGGCTGGGCGAAGAGGCGGGGCGAGAGGTTGACGCTCATCGACAGCCCGTCCCACGCGGAGTCCTGGCCGCGCCAGGCGGTGAGCTGCCGGCACGCCTCCTCGAGCACCCACATCCCGAGCTGAAGGATCACGCCGGTCTCCTCGGCGACGCCGATGAACGTCGCCGGCAGCAGCAGGCCGCGATCCGGGTGCCGCCAGCGCACCAGCGCCTCGAACCCGCTGAGCTGGTTGCCCTTGAGCGCCACGATCGGCTGGTAGAAGACGACGAACTCGCCGCGATCCAGACCGCGGCGCAGGTCGTTCTCGATCCGCAGGCGCTCGAGCACTTCGCTGCGCATGTCGCCGGTGAACACTTCGGAGCGTCCGCGCCCGCCGACCTTGGCGCGGTACATCGCGGTGTCGGCGTCGCGCAGCAGGCCGGTCAGATCCGAGATCATGCGGTCGCCGAGCGCCACGCCGACGCTGACGGTGACGTAGAGCTCGTGGCCCGCGACCATGAACGGGTGCAGCAGAGCCTCGTGGATCCGCTGGGCGATCTCGATCGCCTCGTCGGCGCTCGAGATCTCCTCGAGCAGGACCGTGAACTCGTCGCCGCCGAGGCGGGCGACGGTGTCGCCGCCGCGCAGGCAGGCTTCGATCCGCCGCGAGACCTGGACCAGGAGCTGGTCGCCGGCCGGGTGGCCGAGGCTGTCGTTGACCATCTTGAAGCGATCGAGGTCGAGGAACAGAACGGCGAAGCGCCCGCGCCCGGCCCTCCGGGCCCGGGCGTGGGCGTGCTCCAGCCGATCGATGAAGAGCGCCCGATTGGGCAGCCCGGTGAGCGGGTCGTGGACCTTGCGGTCGGTGATGTCGGTCTGGGAGCCGGCGATCCGGGTCGGCCGGCGGGCGTCGTCCCACACCGCCGCGCCGCGCGCGAGCATCCAGCGGTAGCTGCCGTCCAGCGCGAGCATCCGGTACTCGTACTCGAAGTGCTCGGTTTCGCCCGCCAGGTGGCGGTCGAGGCGTTCGGTCAGCCGCGGCAGGTCCTCGGAGTGGACGCGCGAGAACCACTCGTCCGGCGAGCTGCCGATGGTGCCCGGCTCCAGACCGAGGAGCGTCTGCCAGCGCTCGGAGTAGTAGACCTGCCCGCTGCGCAGGTTCCAGTCCCAGATGCCGTCGTTGGCGCCGCGCACCGCTACGGCGTAGCGCTCCTCGGAGGTGCGCAGCGCCTCCTCGGTCCGTTTGCGCTCCGTGATGTCCTGGACGATGGCGACCACGCCGACCGGCGCTCCGTCGGCGCCGGCGACCAGGTCGAAGCGCAGCTCGACGGGGAAGACCGATCCGTCGCGGCGCCGGCTCTCGCTCTCGAGCTGGAGGCTGCGCAGGCTCGCCAGGTCGCGGAAGTCGCGACCGGCGAGGGCGCCCGGGAAGAGCTTGCGCAGGTCCTCGGCGGCGAGCTCGTCCGCCGTGAGGCCGAGCATGGCGGCCAGCGCCGGGTTGGCATGGCGCAGATTCAGGTCGCGGTCGGCGATGGCGACCCCCGAGCTGGCGGTCTGGATCGCCTGGTCGAGCTCGCGCAGGTGCTCGTTGGCGCTCTCCAGCTCGCTGCGGTCGCGGATCAGGATCAGGGTGCGGTCGTCGCCCTCGAGCCGGATCCGCCGCACGGCGACGGGGAAACTGGAGCCGTCCTTGCGGTAGGCCGGGAGGAGGCGGGCGCCGTCCGCCGATTCGTCCGTCTCGCGCGCCTCCCAGGCGAGCAGGGCCGGCAGCTTCTTGCCCAGGGCTTCGCGCTCGCCGAATCCCCACAGTTCGGCGACCCGCGGGCTGGTCCAGAGGATCGTGCCCGTGCGGTCGGCGAGGAGCACGGCGTCCTCGAGGGCCTCGACGACGGACGGTGGCAGAGGAGGCGTCTTCACGCGGCGCGGCCCTCCGAAGCGGCCGGCGCGTGAGGTCCCGCGGCCGTCCCGGTCACGCGCGGGCGACGCTCGGCGCCCTGCGCTTGACCGCGCACCATCGGCTCGGACACTGCTCGCAGTCGTTCGGGAAGTCCGGCGTAGACGTCTCGGCGTCGGTGACGAATCGCCGTAGATGGAGCATTCGCGGATTGTTGCGGATCTCGCGGATGTTCTGGCGGGCCAGGTTGCCGAGCTCGTCTTCGGCGCGGAAGACCAGACAGCAGGGGAAGACGTCGCCGTTGGCGTTGACGATGACCGAGTCCCAGAGCTGCCGGCAGTAGGTGCTGATCGTCTCCCCGGGATCGCTGGTGAAGCCCTGCGGGATCGCCTCGTCGTGGGACTCGAGCACGCTTTCGGCGATCCACTCGTCGCGCAGCTCGTCGGGGCACCAGAATCGCTCGTTGAGCAGGAACTCGGCGCCGCACTCGTCGGCGATCCGCCGGGCCTGGTCCACCTCGTGCTCGTTGAAGCGGTGGAGCAGCATCTTGTAGGCGACCGCGGGATGCTCGCTACCGTGGGCGCGCTTGACCTCGGCCAGCCGTTTCATGTTGCCGACCACCCGCGACCAGCTCCCCCGGATGCGGTACTTCTCGTACGTCTCCTGGCTCGCGCCGTCGATCGAGACGATCAAGGTCGTCAGCCCGCTGGCGACGATCCGTTCCAGGAACGCGTCGTCGTAGTCGTCGACCGAGAAGTTGGTCGAGATCTCGGTGCGCGTCCGCTGGTCGGCGAAGAAGCGGATGTAGTCGAAGATGTCGGGGTTCAGGAACGGCTCGCCCCAGTTGTAGAAGTTGACCTCGTCGAGCAGCTCGGTGCGCAGGTTGGCGGTGATGTTCTCGAACAGCTCCGGGGTGAGCACCTCCTTCTTCAGCCCGGTGTAGCCGCCACCGGTCGGGCAGAAGGGGCAGCGCAGGTTGCACGCGGTCACCGGGTCGATGGTCATGCTCGTCGGGTGGCTCTCGAGGACGATGGCCTGCCCGGCCAGCTCCCGTGCCACCAGCGCCCGGTTGGCGGCCCTCTCCGGGGGGATCCGCGGGTCCGCCTGCGCGGCGGCGCCGATCTCGGCGCTCCGGCGCTGGCGGAGGAAGCGCCGGATGCGCGCGATCCGGTCGGGCTCGAAGACGAGACGCTGGAAGCGGCCGAGGTTCCGGCGCAGCGGACCGAGCTCCGACGGGCGGGATTCGGGCCTCATGACTGGCGTATTTTCGCACACTAGTCGTAGGCGCCGTCGGCCCACCAACTGCCGGTCGCGGCGTCGCGGAAGATCCTCCAGAGGCCGGCTCGCGCGAGCTCGACGTCCCAGTACTCGCGCTCGACCGGAGCGTCGCTCCACCACTTCTCCTCGACCCGCCAGGGGCCGGAGGCGACCGCGACTTCGCCGGCGACCGCGGGGCGTCCGGCGGTCTCCGCGCGCGCCGGCGTGCGGATCTCGCGCGGCGTTCCGCGCGCGTCGAGCTGGACTTCGACCTCGACCGGAGGGCGCAGCGCGCGCACCGCGAGCAGGCCGCGCGAGCGTTCCGGCGCGGCGGCGAAACGGGGCGGTGGCGGAGGCGCGAAGGCAACCAGCTCGAAGCGCTCCGGACGGTGGCCGTCGGCCGCGCGGGGCGCACCCGAGCGGCCGGGCCCGAGCAGCGCGAAGAGCCGGGCGAGGGTGGTGGCCAATCGCTCGGGCGAGAGCTCGGGCGGGCCGAACAGGCTGGTCTGCGCGGGGCGCGGGCGGTCGGGAGCGGCGGTGAAGGCGAAGCCGGAGACCGCCGCGCCCGGCGGGCGGGCCTCGAGATCGAGACGCACCAGGCGCAGCAGCGTGCGCGCGTCGTGGGTCGGGGCCGGTAGCTCGAGCGCGCGCTCGTCGTGTCCGTCGGGCTCGAGAGCGAGCGACAGGCCGAGGCGCGCGCAGCCGAGCCCGGCGCTCTCGAGCCGGCGGCAGAGCCGGTCGAGCGCGGCTCGGGCGAGGAACAGGAAGGGCTCGAGCGCGGTGAGCGGCCATTCGAGGTCGCTGCCCTCGCGGAAGTCGGCCGGGGGTTGACGCGGCGCCAGCGGCCGCGGATCCAGCCCGCGCGCGACGGCGTGGAGCACCCGGCCGGCTTCGCCCAGGCGGCTCGCCACCTCGGCGGCGGGCAGGCGCGCGAGATCTCCGGCGGTGGCCACGCCCCAGCGGGCGAGGGTCTCTCCCAGCGCCACGTCCGGGGCCAGCCGGGCGAGCGGCAGGGGGGCGAGGAACTCGGCCTCGCGGCCGGCGGGCACCCGCACGGGATCACTCCCGCCGCGGGCGCCGCGGGCGGCGACCTCGGCCGCGAGCTTGGCCGAGGCGATGCCGACCTGGACAGGCAGCCCGGCCGCGCGCGCCGTGCGGGCCAGGGCGAGGGCCAGGTCACGCTCGCCGTCGCTCCCGGGGAAGTGTCGTGCGAGCCCGTCGATCTCCAGGAAGACGAGCCCCGGAGCAGCCGCCTCGACCCGGGGCGAGAAGCGCGCGGCGGTCTCGAACAGCGCTTCGGCCGCGGCGCGCTCGGCTTCGGGGTCGCGCCCGCGCGCGGCCAGGCCGGGCAGGGTCGCGCGCGCCTGGGCCAGCGTCATCCCCGGGCGCACGCCGGCGCGGCGCGCGACCCGGGTGGCGGCGGCGACGCGCGCCGCCGGCCCCTGCCCGTCGACCACCGCGACGGCTTCGCCGCCGAGCTCGGGTTCGGCGCGCAGGCGCGCGGCGAGCGGGAACAGCGGTACGACGAGGCAGGCGAGGCGGCTCATCGCGGCGACGGGGGATCACGGCGCGGTGTCGCGGTTCCGGTCGTCGCGCCGATCCGGGGCCGGCGCTGCGCGCCAGGCGGCGGCCGCCGTGGAGCCTTCGGATCCCGGGTCGCAGGCGCGCTGGAGGACGAGGCGGGCATCGACGCCGTCGAGCAGGCGCGGCCCGCCGGCGACACCGGTCCAGCGGGGACGGGCGCGTTCGAGAACGAGGGCCGTGGCGGCCGCGAAGCCGCAGCGGCGGGTGGGGGTCGAGACGACCAGCGCGGTGCCGGCGTCGCGCGCCGCGCGGGCGAGACGGAGCCAGACGGCGTCGCCGACGCGGCCGCCCGGCACCGGGGGCAGACCGAGCTCGGCCACCACGAGCGCGAAGCCGCCGCCGACGATCGCCTCGGCGGCGGCGAGGGCTTGCCGCAGATCGCGCGGACGCGCCCAGAGCAGACGCTCGAGGACGACGCCCGCGGCGGCGGCCCGTTGCGGGTCGAGGGCGTCGCCGAGATCGACCAGGGCGGCGTTCTCGCCGGCCGAGGTCGCCGCGACGAGCAATCCGAGGACGAGGCTGAGCCGGCCGCTCGAGCGATGGCCGGCGAGCTCGGTCAGGGTCCCGCGCGGGAGGCCCCCCGGCAGCAGCGCGGCGAGCTCCGGCAACGCCGTGCTCCAGGCGGCGGCTTCGGGCTCGCGCCGGGTGGCGATCCACTCGCGCGCGGTGCGCAGGCGCGAAGCCAGCGGCGCCTCGAGACGGGCGAGGAGTGTGCGCGCGAGGGGTTCCGCCATCGTCGTCGACCCCGTGCCCGGTCCGGCATCCGGCCCGCCGCGGGCACGGACGGGAGACGATCATGAGGCGTAAAAAAGGCGTAAGTCAAGCCCCCCTCCGGCGGCGGAGGGAGTTTCAGGACCCCCGACCGGACCGGGGCTTGGGCCGTGCTTCGGGCGGGATGCGGATGGCGGCCGAGGGTGGGCGCTTGCGGGCCTGAGCCACCCGCCGCGGGGGCAGGTGGAGCTCCTCGGAGTGCTCGAGCAGGAACTCCTGGACGCCGTGCTTGCCGAGGAAGCTCTTGGCCGCCGCCAGCCCGGGGGTGAGCTTCTCGACCTCGGCGTGCGAGAAGCGCGGCGCGGGGACCTGCTCGGAGGTCGTCCGCTCCTCGGACAGGATCCCCGGCTCGACGATCCGGTAGCGGCTCGGCCGCGCCGGCATCTCCTTGTCGATGCGGACGAGCAGGTGCAGGGCGCCGCCCGGCGCCAGCTGCGCCGCGAGCCGGGCCGCCAGCGGTTGCCAGCGCTCGCGGCCGAGATAGTTGGGCAGGTCCCAGGCGAGGATGAGATCGAAGCGCTCGTCGGCCGCGAACGGCACGAGTCCCGGGAGAGCCCGCTCCCAGGCGGCTCCGGTCGGCGGCTCCGCCATGCCCGCCTCGGCCAGGGAGGACTCGAGGTCGACGACGCGCAAGCGGACGCTCAGCCCACAGAACACCTCGAGGTTCGCGGCGAGCAGCGGACCGAGCTCGAGCACCGACGCACCCCTACGGGCGTACGTCTCGAGCGCGAGCTTCAGACCCGGAGACGGGTGCTCGGCCGGGGCCGGCGGGGCGGACGACGCGGCTTCGACCGCCGGCTCCGCCGCCGTCTCGGCGTGCCGGAACCAGCTCAAGGCGCCTCAGCCGGCCTGAGCCGACTTGGCCTCGGGCGAGCGGCCGGCCTCGTCCTTGTCCTTGGCGACCGGACGCGCGGCCGCGACCGGCGTCGCCGCCGGCGCCACGGCGGGGCGCTGCTTGGCGTCCATGTCGATCGAGCCCTTGAAGCGGGCGCCGTCCTCGATCGTCACCCGGGGCGAGACCAGGTCGCCGCGCACCCGCGAGCTCTTGCGCAGGACGATCTGCTCCTCGGCGGTGAGGTTGCCCTCGACCTCGCCTTCGATGTGGATCGCGCGGGCGTGGATCTCGGCCGCGACGCGGCCCTTCGGGCCCACCGTCACCTGGTTCTGGCGCAGGTTCACCTTGCCCTCGATCCGCCCTTCGATGACCAGATCCTCGTCGCCGGCGACCTCGCCGCGCACCACGATCGACGGCGAGAGCAGGGCGCGCTGACCCGGCTCCGAGGGCGTGGCGGGCGTCGCGCGCGGCGCCGGCTCGGGCTCGGACCGTGCGGACGCCGACTGGGGCGACGGGGACGACGGGGACACCCCCGTACCGGGTCCGACTTCGTTCTCTCGCTTCCACATGTCCGTCTCCTCCTGGTTGGGTCTCGGGCCGTGTCGTGCTGGACCGTCGCGCGGACCGCGAGGGATCCGCATCAAGACACGATTCCGACCTGCAGTCTGTGAACCGCTCCATTCCACGACGCCGTCGCCGGGCTCTTGTGCGAGGATCGCGCGCGATGCGGAGCCCGGACGTCCTGGTGGTCGGCGGTGGCATCGTCGGACTCGCGACGGCGCGGGCCCTCGCCGTCGAGCACGGCCTGACCGTCACCGTGCTCGAAGCCGAAGCGCGGTTGGCGGGACATCAGACCGGTCACAACAGCGGCGTGATCCATTCCGGCCTCTACTATCGCCCTGAAAGCCGCAAGGCTGCAACCTGCACCTCCGGGCGCCGGGCCCTCTACCGCTACGTCGAGGAGCGCGGCATCGCCCACGAGCGCTGCGGCAAGCTGGTCGTGGCGGTGGCGGAGGCGGAGCTGCCGCGGCTCGAGGAGCTGGAGCGACGGGGCCGGGCCAACGGCCTCGCCGGGCTCGAGCGGCTCGACGCCCGGGGCGTCGCCGACCACGAGCCGCAGGCGGCGGGCGTCGCGGGGTTGTGGGTGCCGGAGACGGGGATCGTCGACTACGGGGCCGTGGCGCTCGCCTTCGCCGCCGACGTGCGCGCCGCTGGGGGCGAGATCGTCACCGGCGCGGCCGTGCTGGGGGCGTCGTGCGCCGGCGCCGGGATCGAGGCGCGGCGGGCCGGAGGCGGCCGGATCGCCGCCGGCTACCTGGTGGCCTGCGCCGGGCTCGAGAGCGACCGGCTCGCGCGCGCCGCCGGGCTCGACCCGGGCGTGGCGATCGTTCCCTTCCGCGGCGACTACTACGAGCTCGAGAGCGGCGCCCGGTCGCTGGTGCGCAATCTGATCTACCCGGTTCCCGACCCCGAGCTGCCGTTCCTCGGCGTGCACTTCACGCGCCGCGTCGACGGCGCGGTCGAGGCCGGCCCCAACGCCGTCCTGGCGTGGAAGCGGGAGGGCTATTCGCGCACCGCCTTCTCGCCGCGGGACGCCGCCACGACGCTCTTCTTCCCCGGCTTCTGGCGCCTCGCCCCGCGCCAGGCGAAGAACGCCTGGGGCGAGTACCTGCGCGCTTTCAGCCGCCGGCGTTTCGTGGCCTCGCTGCGCCGGCTGGTACCGGCGCTGGACGAGGGCGACGTGCGCCGGGCGGGCTGCGGAGTCCGCGCCCAGGCGGTGCGCCGCGACGGAAGCCTGGTGGACGACTTCGTGTTCGTCGAAGGCGAGCGCATGCTGCACGTCGTCAACGCGCCTTCGCCGGCGGCGACGGCGTCGATCGCCATCGGACGAGAGATCGCCGACCGCGCCCTGGCCGGGCTGGGCGCGGCGGCCTGACGCGGGGCGGCGAGCGGGGAAGGAGGCCCGATGTCGATCTCGGTCTTCCAGGTGGACGCCTTCACCGAGCGGCCGTTCGCGGGCAATCCGGCGGCGGTCGTGCCCCTGGCCGGACCGGCGGCGGAGACGTGGATGCGGGAGGTGGCCGCCGAGATGAACCTCTCCGAGACCGCCTTCCTGTGGCCCGAAGGCGACCTCTGGCGGTTGCGCTGGTTCACTCCCGCGGCGGAGGTCCGGCTCTGCGGCCACGCCACGCTGGCCTCCGCGCACGTGCTCTGGGAGACCGGCCGCGTCGCCCCGGATGCTCCGGCCCGTTTCGAGACGCTCTCCGGGCGGCTCACGGCGCGGCGCGCGGGCGGGCGGATCGAGATGGACTTCCCGGCGCGCCCCGCCCGCGAGGTGGATCCGATCGCCGGCCTGGCCGAGGCCCTGGGCGCCCGCGTCGAGTGGCTCGGTCGCAGCGCCGACGACTTCCTGGTCCTGCTCGCGAGCGCAGCCGAGGTGGGCGCCCTGACCCCCGACTTCCGGGCTCTCGGCGAGCTGCCGGTGCGCGGCGTGATCGTGACCGCCGTGGCCGACCCGACGAGCGGACGGGACTTCGTCTCCCGCTTCTTCGCGCCTTCGGTCGGCGTGCCGGAGGACCCGGTGACCGGCTCGGCGCACTGCACCCTGGCGCCGTTCTGGGCCTCCCGGCTGGGGCGCGACGCCCTGGTCGGCTTCCAGGCCTCCCGCCGCGGCGGGCGCGTCGAGGTCCGGTGCGAGGGAGAGCGGGTGATCCTGGGCGGGGTGGCCGTGACGGTTCTCGCCGGCGAGCTGGCGCGCGCCGCGGCGCCCGAGAGCTGAGTCACTCTCCGCGCCCGCGTCCCCAGAGCAGGCCGATTCCGAAGCCGATCAGCGGCGCGGCCGGCACCGCCCGCCCGAGGGCGAAACCGGCCGGCAGCTCGTAGGCCAGCCAGTAGCCGAGCAGGATCGGCGCCGCTGCCAGGGCCGTGTGCGTCACCCGGTGGCGGCGCTCGGCCTCGCGGTGGGCGAGCTTGACCTCGTCGCGGGTGGCGTGGGGATCGGAGGCGTAGTGGAAGCGCTCGCGGTCGATCTCCCGGCCCAGGCGGCCCGCCGCGACCGCCGCGCCGACGCCGAGCAGGAGCAGGAAGACCGCGAGCGGCACGGTCAGCGCGGCCGGGAGCTCCGGCAGCGGGCCGTGGCCCAGGCTCGCGGCGAAACCGAGGACGCCGAAGACGGCCGCGCTCCAACCCGCCACGGGGACCAGCCAGGCGCCTCGCATCGCCCCGGAGACTATCCCCCGACCCTCCCTCGACCGGCGGTTGGCCGCTGCGGGGGTCCTGTGGAAGTCTGGAACCGGAGGCGATGGAGCGGCGATGACGAGACTCGTGCTGCGCCTCGCGCTGGCGATCGCGGTCGGTCTGGCAGGTTGGGGCCTCTGGGAGTGGGCGACCTGGCCGGACGTCGCAGGTCTGGTGCGCGAGAACCCGAAGACGACCGCCTTCCTCGAGCGCTGGCGGGAGCGCGAGCGCGCCGCGGGGAGAACGGGCGAGGCCCGGTTGCGCTTCGTTTCCTATGCGCGGATCTCGGACGAGCTGAAGCTGGCGGTGGTGGCGGGCGAGGACATCGACTTCTTCTCCCACCACGGTTTCGCGACGCACGAGATCGAAAGCTCCCTGCAGCAGGCCTGGCGCGAGCGCGAGCTGCCGCGTGGCGCCTCGACGATCACGCAACAGCTGGCCAAGAATCTCTGGCTCTCGCCGTCGCGCAATCCGTGGCGCAAGCTCAAGGAAGCGCTGCTGACGCGCCAGCTCGAGCGCCGACTGAGCAAGCGCCGCATCCTGGAGCTCTACCTCAACGTGGTCGAGCTGGGTCCCGGAGTCTGGGGCTGCGAGAACGCAGCCCGCCGCTACTTCGGCCGCGGCGCCGCCGAGCTCGACGAGCGCCAGGCGGCGATGCTCGCCGCGTCCCTGCCGCGCCCCGCGACCTGGCACCCCGGGGCGACCGGCCGCGGTTACGCCCGCTACGTGCGCGAGATCCTCGGCCGCATGCACGGCGCCGCCTGGTTGCGCAAGGAGCTCTAGAACCCTCCTCCCGCGGAGACCCGGAACAGAAGCTCGAAGACTTTCAGCTATGGAAAAGACAACGCTCGAATCGCCGCCCTGCCCGACCGGCAGGCGCGGCGGCAGTTCGGCCGTTGTCTGGTCCATCACTGGAAGTCTCTGCCTGGCCAGGTCGCCGGCGCCGGACCGCCAGGCGCTGCGGCGGTTGAGCCGGTCCTTTCCATCACTGAAAGTCTCTGTCCGGCCGAATCGCCGGCGCCGAATCGGCAGGCGCGGCGGTGATTCAGCCGGTCCTTCCCATCACTGAAAGCCTCTGTCCTGCCAGTCCGCCCTTCTAGCCCGGCAGCCGGACGACGGGCGGGGGCGGGAGGCGCTCGCCCTTGGCGGCGGCGTCGGCGCGCACCGCCTCGATGCGCGCCGCGATCTGCTTGGCTTCGCCGTCGCGGTGCTGGTACTGGAGCAGGGCCTCGTAGCCTTCGAGGGTCGAGAGCATGGTGGGCTGGTCGCCGCCGAACGCCTTCTGCGTGATCGCCAGCGCGCGCCGGAAGATCCGGTCCGACTGCTCGAGATCGCCGTGCATCAGAGCCAACAGACCGAGGTTGGTCAGCGTCACCGCGACCATCGGATGGTCCTTGCCGAGCGCCGCCTCGCGCACCGCCAGGCTGCGTTTCCACAGCTCGGCCGCCTCGTCCACCTTGCCTTCGATCCACAGGCAGGACGCGAGATTGTTGAGCGAGAGGCCGGTCAGCGCGTGATCCGGGCCCAGGCCCTTCTCGCGCACTTCGAGCGCGCGCCGGAACCACTTCTCGGACTCGCCCAGCTCGCCTTTGTCCTGGAGCGCCGTGGCGATGTTGTTGTACATCGATGCCAGGTCGGGATGGTCGGGGCCGTAGGCCTTGACCTGGATGGCGAGCGACTTGCGGTAGAGAGCGAGCGCCTCGTCGGTCTGGCCCATCTCGCGCAGCTGGACCGCGAGGTTGTTGATGGCACTGGCCGTCTCGGTCGAGTCCGGTCCCTTGAGCTTCTCGTCGATGGCGACGACCCGCCGGAGCATCTTGGCGGCCTCCGGGTACTGCCCCTGCTTGAAGTGGACGTAGGCGAGCGTGGTCAGGGAGTCGGCGACGTCCCCCGAGTCCGGGCCGGAGAGCTTCTCGCGCAGCGCCAGGGCGCGCTCTCCGACCTCCTGGGCGCGGTCGAAGCGGGCCTGCTCCACGTAGACCCAGCACAGGTCGCTGAGCAGCTTGGCGGATCCGGCTCCGTCGCCCGCTCCGCGCTTCGCGCGCAAGCGCGAGGGCCTCGAGGTATCGCTTCTCCGCGATGTCGAAGTCGCCCTTCTTCTCGGCCAAGCCGCCGAGGCTGTGGACGCTCTCGACGGTGTCGGGATCGTCCGGCCCCAGCTCGGACCGGCGCAGGTCGAAGGCCTGCCGCAGCAGCTTCTCGCCCTGGTCGTAGAGGCCGAGCTGGACATAGACGGTGCCGATCGCGTCCATCATCTTGGCGCGCACCCGCGGCTTGTCGTCGAGTCCGGACTGGATCTGCTCGGCACCGCGGTCGAGCAGCTCGCGGGCGGTGATCGTGTTGCCGCGCGACTCGGAGGGATCCGAGACCTGGAACAGGTCGATCAGGAACGCGGTGACGCGCCGCGCGGATTCGGCCTCGAGGTTGGCTCGGTCGCGCTCGCGGGCGATGCGCCGGGCCTGGAAAGCCATGGCGACGGCGAAGGCGAGGATCACGAGCCCGACCAGGCTCGCGATCCGTCGCCGCCTGCGCGCCCGCTCCAGGGCGCGACGGTCGGCTTCCGCGCGCTCCGAGGCGATCCGGTCCGCCTCCCTCTGGCGGCGGCGTTCCTCGACCGAGCGCAGGATCCGGGCGACCTCGCTCGCCGAGGACAGCCGGTTCTCGGCGCGGCCGTCGACGAAGGTGGCGATGTCGTCGCGCAGCAGCGGGTCGTCGACGTCCCGCTCCCAGCCCGGCGCCATGGCGCGCGTGAAGTCGCCGACGACGAGTTGGTAGACGAGGATCCCGAGCGAGTAGATGTCGGCCTGGGTCGTCGCCGGCCGGCCCTCGAGCACTTCCGGCGCCATGTAGATGCGGGTTCCGGACGCCTGGGTGCCCGACGTACGGTCCGGCTCGGTCATGCCCAGGACGGTGATCCCGAGGTCCGCCAGGCGCGAGCCGTCGGTGATCAGCCCGATGCCGAAGTCGGTCACCCGGATCCGGGGTCGCCCGTCGGAGTCCTCCTGCACGAGGACGTTGCCCGGCTTGATGTCCTTGTGCAGGACGCCGACGGAGTGCGCCGCGGCGATGGCGTCGGCGACCTGGGCGGCGAGCTCGAGGCGGGTCGCCATCGGGACCTGCTCGAAGCCTCCGCGCGCCTCGACCCACTCCGCCAGGTTGCCGCCCTCCGTGTACTCGAACTCGAGGAAGTAGGGCGGCTCGTCGAAGTTCCAGTCGAGGATGCGCGCGATGTCCTGCCGGTTGCCGAGCGCTTCGCGCAGCAGCCGGCACACCGTGACCTCGCGCTGCAGCGCGCGCACGCGCTCGAGCTCGAAGCAGAACTTGAACACCCTCGCCTCGTGCGTCTTGCGGTGGCGCGCCAGCCAGACCTCGCCGAAACCGCCCTCGCCGAGCTTCTTGTCGAACTCCCAGTTGGAGCGTTGGGGCACGCCCTGGCCGGGCGCCGGGCGCCATCCCAGGACGGTGTCCTCGGAGCCGAGACGGCGCGCCTTCTCGGAGGTCGTCGGCGGCAGCAGGGGGGCGCTGCCCTCGACGCCGACCTCGAAGACTTCGATCGGCTCGTCGACCCCCTTGAACTGGTAGGTGCCGTGGGCCAGCCAGTGCAGGTTCTCACCGAATCCCTCGACCCCGGCCGCGGCGCGGCGGGCGAGGTCGAAGGCGCTGCGGGTCAGCAGCGTCTGTCCGCCGCGGGCGAGCGACATGAGCCGCGCCGCGATCGGCTTGGCCAGTCCTTCGACCTCGATCGGCTTGGCACCCTGGGCGACCTCCTCGGGCGGGTTCTCGCGCAGGAAGACTTCGCCGACGTGGATGCCGACGCGCGCCTCGAGGAACACCCCTTCATCGGCGGCGAGCCGGGCCAGCGTTGGATGGTAGGCGAGCGCGAAGGCGACCGCGTGGATCGGCCGCTCGAAGAGCAGCAGGAATCCGTCGGTCTTGTCGATCTCGCGCCCCTCGTGGCGCTCGAGCAGGCCGCGGGCGAGCCGATCGTGCCGCGCGGAGAGCTCGGCCGCGCGCTCGTCTCCCAGGCGTTCGACGAGCAGCGTCGAGTCGACCAGGTCGGTGACGACGAGGGTCTTGAGGGTCGCCGTCCCGGTGGAGGAGGTCGGGCCGCCCGGGCTCATGCCGTGGCCTGGTCGGCGTCGAGCATCCGCTCGTCCCAAGCGAGGCGGCCGCGGCCGCCCCGCTTGGCCAGATAGAGGCTGCGGTCGGCGCGGGCGAAGAACTGCTGCCAGGTCTCGCCCGGCCGCAGCAGCGCGCCGCCGAGGCTGGCGGTGATCGTGAGGCTCTGCGGCGAGCCGGCGAGCTCGAAGGCACCGAACAGCGGTTGCAGCTCCACGGCACGGCAGGATGCCGCCCGCGGATCCAGATCGCTCCACAGCACGGCGAACTCGTCGCCGCCGATCCGACAGGGCAGGTCGCTCCAACGCACCGCGCCCTGGAGCAGGTGGGCGAGGCGGCGCAGGACGAGGTCGCCGACCTGGTGGCCGTGGGTGTCGTTGACGTGCTTGAACCGGTCGACGTCGACCAGCAGCAGGGCGATGCTCACGCCGCCCTCGGCGGCGCGCTCGACGTAGGCGCGGATCTGCTCCTCGAAGCAGCGGCGGTTGTAGATGCCGGTCAGCTCGTCGGTCTGCGCCAGCGCCTCGGCGGTGGTCAGCTCCTGCTTGGTGCGGTGCAGGAAGTCGAGGGCGCGCTCGAGCTCGCGGTTGCGCCGCCGCAGGTCGGCGACCAGCTTCTGCTCGGACTCGACGAGGTAGGCGCAGCTCGTCTCGAGCATCCCGACGACGAGGTCGGGGCGCTCGCGGGTCAGCCGCCCCCAGGCTTCCCCGTCGATGGCGATGAGCCGGCAGGGCGTGGCGGCGACCGCGCTCGCGGTGCGGCGGTTGCCCGCCGTGATCAGCGCGAGCTCACCGAAGATCTCGCCCGGTCCGAGCCGCTTGGCGGGGCGGCGCTGCTCGAAGCGCAGCTCGACCTCGCCTTCGTCGATCAGGTAGAGGCGGTCGCCCGCTTCGCCGCGGTGGAAGACCTCGTCGCCCTCGGAGAACGCCTGCACCGAGCAGAAGGGGACGATCGCCGCGATCTGGTCGGGGCCGAGCGACGGCGCCGGCATCTCGGCGGGGACCTCGAGGTCGTCGCCGTCGGCCTCGAAGGTCGGGCGGAACGCGGTCGCGCCCCGCGCGTCCTGCTCCTCGGTCGAGTCGGTCCGGTCGCGGCAGAAGCGCTCGATCGTGGCGCGCACCGCGGGGTGGCGGGCGGCGATGCCGAGCACCGCGGCGCGGTCGAGCTCGAGCACCTCGCAGTCGGTGGCGGCCACGACCGTCGCCGTGCGCGGGCTGCCGGTGAGCAGCGAGATCTCGCCGAAGAAGTCGCCGGCCTCCAGCCGGCGCACCTCCCGGTGGCGTCTCTCGGGGCCCTCGACGTAGACGCGGGCCGAGCCCGAGGCGAGGACGAAGAGGCTGTCGCCCGGCTCGCCCTCGGAGACGACGATCTGTCCGGGGGAGTAGGCGTGGAGGCGCAGACTGTGGATGACCGCGACCAGCTCCTCGGCCGAGAAGGAAGAGAACAGCGGCGAGAGGCGGACGCCGACCGGCACGGTCGGAACGTTCGTGGCGTCGTCGCCGCCGGCCCCATCGGGCGCCGGAGGAGGGGTGACGAGGATCTGGCGCGCGATCGGTTGGGTGGTGGCCTCGGGACGCTCGCGCGCGCGGATCAGGTCGGCCAGACGCTGCTCGACCGCGGCGGCGTCGGGGCGCAGCCGCTGGAGGTGCTTGAGCACCGCGATCGCCTTGGCGGTGAATCCGTCGGCGGCGAGCTCGGAGGCCACGGCCTCGAGCAGGCCGGACGCCTCGCCCTTCTCGCCGTCGAGGGCCAGAGCGTCGGCCAGGCGCAAGCGCAGGCTGGAGTCGTCCGGCCGCGCCTCCACGGCCCGGCGCAGCAGAGCGACGGCCCGGCCGAAGCGGCGCTTGGCGATCAGGGAATCGGCTTCCCGCAGGGCTTCGAAGACGTCGAACACCGCTCGGATGGATGCTCCTGGTTCTCCTCGAGGACCTCGGCATTCTCTACCAGCCGACCCGATCGACCAAGCGCGGCGTCCGGACCTCCCGGATCCGCCGGTTCGCCCCGGCGCTCGGCTTGACACGGCGCTCTCCGGTCTGGTGGGATCTGGCGCACGATGATGTGCTCGACCGCTCCGCGCACGACGATCGCCGCCCACGGCGGCGGCTGCTGGCGCGACCGCGGCCAGCGTCTCGTGACCTGACGGCCGGGCGCGTCGCCCCGGCCCGTGGGCCCGGGGCGAGGCGCGGCAGACGGACGATCCGTCGGCGACCTCCTTCCGGGTTTCCGGGAGGAGGTTTTTGCTTTCGATGGACGGATCGCAGCGCGCAACGCTGGTGGCGACGCTCACCGAGCCGCCGGATCCCGACGGGGTTCTGCTCTCCCGGCTGGCGGAGCAGGCCGACTGGCTGGAGGTCCGGGCCGACCTGATCGGAGACCTGGATCCGGCGACCTTGCGCGCGGGCTTCCCCGGCCGCCTCCTCTACACCTTGCGCAGCCGTGCCGAGGGCGGGGCCTTCGGCGGCCGGCGCGAGCTCCGGAACCGCCGCATCGCCGAGAGCCAGGCCGGATACGACCTGGTCGACCTCGAAGGGGACCGCGACCTGGCGCCCGGGCTGCTCGAGGCGGTGGCTCCCGAGCGGCGCCTCGTCTCCTGGCACGGCCCGGCCAGCGACCTGGCCGGCCTGCGTGCCCGATTCGAGCACTTCGTGCGCACCCCGGCCGCCTTCTACAAGCTCGTCCCGCGCGCCGAACACGCCGGCGAGGAGCTGGTGCCCCTGGCGCTGGCGGGCGAGCTGCGCCGGCGCGACCTCGTCGCCTTCGGCGGCGGCGCGGGGGGGTTCTGGACCCGACTGGTCGCGGCGCGGCTGGGGGCGCCGCTGGTCTACGGTGCCGCCACCGACCGGCCCGGCGCGCCGGGACAGCTCCCGATCGCGCGCCTGCGCAGCGACTACGGCCTGCCGGAGCTGCCGCCGGTCGAGCGGCTGCTCGGGGTCGTCGGCTGGCCGGCCTTGCAATCGCTCTCGCCGCGGCTCCACCAGGCCGCCTACCGCGAGCTCGGTCTGCCGGCGCTGTACGTGCCTTTCGAGGTCGAGCACCTCGGCGACTTCTGGCTCGAGGTGGTCGAGTCCGATCTGTTGGAGCGGCTGGGGCTGCCGCTCGTCGGGCTGTCGGTGACGACGCCGCACAAGGACGTCGCTTTCGCGATCGCCGGCGCCACCAGCCCGCTCGCCCAGTGCCTCCAGGCGGTCAACACGATGACCCTGCGTCAAGGAGTCTGGGAGGGGGAGTCGACCGACGGGGAAGGCGTGATCGCGGCGCTCGGCGCCCGTGGTGTCCAGCCGGCCGGCCGCCGTGCGGCGGTGCTCGGATGCGGCGGCGCGGGCCGGGCGGCGGCGTTGGCCCTGGCGCGCGCGGGCGCCCGGGTGGTGCTGGTCAACCGCGGCGCGGAGCGCGGGTTGGCCGCGGCACGGACGCTCGATCTGCCCTTCGTGGCGCTCGACGAGATGGACCCCGCCGGGCAGGACCTGTTCGTCCACGCCACGCCCCTCGGGCGCGCACCGGCCGACGCGCTGCCGCTGCCGCTGGCGCGCGTGGCGCCCGGCTCGGTCGTGGTCGACCTCGTCTACCGCGAGACGCCGACCCGACTCGTCGAGGAGGCGCGGCGCCGCGGCCTGACCGCGGTCGACGGCCGCGAGGTCCTGCTCTGGCAGGCGGTCGGCCAGTTCCGCGCGATGACCGGACGCGACCTGCCCCTCGCCGTCGCCGCCCGTGCGGTCGGCCTCGAGGCGCCCGTCACCGGCGTGGGCGCCCCGGAAGCGGCGTCGTGAAGCGTCGGCGGGTCGTGCCGCGGGTGCGCGAGCTGCTCGCCGAGACGCTCACGCCTCTGGCCGCCTACCAGCGGCTGGCCGAGGTCTCGCCGGTCCGCTTCCTGTTCGAGAGCGTCACCGGCGGCGAGCAGGTGGCGCGGTACAGCTTCCTGGGCGCCGGGCCGCGCGCGCGGCTGCGGCTCTGGCCCGACCGCCTCGAGATCGAGCGCGACGGGGCCACCGAGGTGCGCCGGGGAGAGCCTCTGGAGAGGCTGCGCGAGGCGGTCGGCGGGTTCGCCGCCGAGCCCGCCCCGGTTCCCTTCGGCGGCGGATTCGTGGGCACCTTCGGCTTCGACTTCGTGCGTCTGGTCGAGCGCCTTCCGGCCCGCTCCCCCGACCCCTGGCGGCTGCCGGTCGCCTCGCTCGGGATGTTCGACGCCGTCGTCGCCTTCGACCACGCGCAGCAGAAGGTCCTGCTGGTGGCCAACGAGATCGACGGCGAAGTCTCCGCGGCCGACGCCGAGGCGGCGCTGGACCGTCTGGAGTCGGCGCTCTCGCGCGACGCGGCGGCGCGCGCGGTTCGGCTGCCGGACCTGCCGCCGCCGGCACCGCCGCTCTCGGTCAGCCTCGACGGCGAGCGCTTCCGCGCCGCCGTCGTGCGCGCCCAGGAGGCGATCGCGGCGGGTGAGATCTTCCAGGTCGTTCTGGCGCGGCGGTTCGGGCTGCGCTCGGCGGCCTCTCCCGAGGCGCTCTACCGCGCGCTGCGACGGGTCAACCCGAGCCCATACATGGTGCTGCTCGAGCTGCCGGAGGGCGCCCTGATCGGAGCTTCGCCGGAGATGCTGGTGCGCAAGACCGGGCGCCGCATCGTCAGCCGCCCGATCGCCGGCACCCGCCCGCGCGGCGCCGACGCGGCCGAGGACGCGGCGGTGGCGGCGGATCTGCTCGCCGACCCGAAGGAGCGCGCCGAGCACGTCATGCTGGTCGATCTCGGGCGCAACGACCTCGGGCGCGTGGCGCGGCCCGGCAGCGTCGGCGTCTCCTCGTTCCTCGAGATCGAGCGCTACAGCCACGTGCTCCACCTGGTCTCGTCGGTGGAGGCCGAGCTGGCCGAGGGGCGCGACGCCCTCGACCTGCTGACGGCGACCTTTCCGGCCGGAACGGTCTCGGGCGCGCCCAAGATCCGCGCGATCGAGATCCTCGACGAGCTGGAGCCCGAGACGCGAGGCTTCTACGCCGGTGCGACGGGATACCTCTCCTTCTCCGGCGACCTCGACACCTGCATCACGATCCGGACGCTGTTCGCGCGCCACGGCGAGATCGCCGTCACGGCCGGCGCCGGCATCGTCGCCGACTCCGACCCCGGGCGAGAGGAGCGGGAAACCGAGAGCAAGGCGGCGGCCCTGCTCGCCGCGGTCGCTCTCGCGGAACGGCTGGAGGCGGGAGCGTGATCCTGGTCGTGGACAACTACGACTCCTTCACCTTCAACCTCGTGCAGCTGCTGACGATCGCGGGCGCGCAGGTCGAAGTCGTGCGCAACGACGCTGCCGGGGTCGACGAGCTGCTGGGTCGCCGACCGGAAGGCATCCTGCTCTCGCCCGGTCCCGGGCGTCCGGAGGAGGCCGGCGTGTGCCTGCCGTTGCTCGCCCGCCGTCCGCGCGTGCCGCTGTTCGGGGTCTGCCTCGGACACCAGGCGATCGGGGCGTCGTTCGGCGCCGAGGTGGGCCGCGCGCCGGCACCGCGGCACGGCAAGACGTCGAGCATCCGGCACTCCGGCTCGGGACTGTTCGCCGGCCTGCCCAACCCGTTCGAGGCGACCCGATACCATTCGCTCGAAGTGCGCGAGGACTCCCTGCCGGCCGAGCTCGAAGCCGTGGCCTGGAGCGAGGACGACGGTCTCGTCATGGCGCTGCGTCACCGCGAGCTGCCGTACTGGGGCGTCCAGTTCCACCCCGAATCGGTGCTGACGACGGCCGGGCCGCGGCTGGTCGAGAACTTCCTGGCGCTGTGCGCCGGCCAGGGCGAGGGGCGCGAAGTGACCGAAGTCGCGATCCTGCATCGACTGATCGCCCGGGACGACCTGGGGCGCGACGAGGTCGCCGAGCTGTTCGGGCGCATCATGGACGGGCGGGTTCACGACGCGATGATGGCGGCGCTGCTCGCGGCGCTGGCGACCAAGGGGGAGAGCGTCGACGAGATCGCCGGAGCCGCGCTGGCCATGCGCGCCCGGGTCCTCCCGGTCCGCCATCGCCGCCCGGACGTCGTCGACACCTGCGGCACCGGGGGCGACGGTCGGGGCACCTTCAACGTCTCCACGGCGGCCGCCTTCGTCGCGGCGGCGGGCGGGGTCCCGGTCGCCAAGCACGGCAATCGGGCGATCTCGTCGCGCTCCGGCAGCGCGGACGTCCTCGCCGCGCTCGGCGTGCCGATCGAGGTCGAGCCGGAGGTCTCGGCGCGCCAGCTCGAGACGATCGGCCTCGCCTTCCTGTTCGCGCCGCTCCACCATCCCGCAATGAAGGCGGTGGCGCCGGTGCGACGGGCGTTGGGCGTCCGGACCGTCTTCAATCTCCTGGGACCGCTGACCAATCCGGCGGGTGCGCGGCGCCAGCTGCTCGGGGTGTTCGCCGGCGACCGGGTCGAGCCCGTGGCCCGGGTCCTCGCCGAGCTGGGCGCCGAGCACGCCCTGGTGGTCCACGGTCTCGACGGCCTCGACGAGATCTCGACGACCGCGCCGACCCGGGTCGCCGAAGTCCGCCACGGCGAAGTCCGCGGCTTCGAGCTGACGCCTTCCGGGCTGGGCGTCGCGCCGGCGCGGCTGGAGCAGCTCGCGGGCGGCAACCCGGCGGAGAACGCGCGCCGCATGGAGCGGGTGCTCGACGGCGAGCCGGGGGCCGTCGCCGATCTGGTGGCCGTCAACGCGGGCGCCGCGCTCTACGTCGGCGGCGCCGCCGCGGATCTCGCGACCGCGGTCGGACGCGCGCGCGAGATCCTCGCCTCCGGCGCGGCGCGGAGCAAGCTCGAGGAGTTGCGCGACTTCCGATGACGGCACCCGATCTGCTGCGACGTATCGTCGAACGCCGGCGCACCGCGTACGCCGTCCCCGACGCGGGCCGGACCGGACCGCCGGCCGCCGGCTCCACGGACGTCTTCCGGTCCCGCAGCCACCCTTTCTTGCGCGCCCTCGCTTCGCGCCCTCGCGCCGCCATAGCGGAGATCAAGCTGGGCTCGCCGCGCCTGGGGCGGATCCGCACCCGGCTGGATCCCGAGCTGCAGGCCGCGGCCTACGCGGCGGCCGGCGCCGCGGCGCTCTCGGTGGTCGTCGAGCCCGATTTCTTCTTCGGCTCCTGGGAGCTGCTGGCGCGCTGCCGGCGGGCGTCCGGGCTGCCCACGATCGCCAAGGACTTCCTCGTCCACCCGCGTCAGATCGACGAGGCGGCGACCGCGGGCGCCGACGCCGTGCTGCTGATCGCCGCCCTCTACGAGCCGCGCCAGCTCGTCGCCTGGGCGAACCGGGCCCGCGCCCACGGCCTGGTGCCGCTGGTCGAGACGCACGACGTCGCCGACCTCGCCCGCCTCGCCGGCGCCGAGTGGGAGCTCGTCGGCGTGAACAACCGGGATCTCTCGACCTTCGAGGTGGACATCGAGCGCTCGATCCGGCTCGCCCCCCGGCTGCCGCCGGGAGCGCTGAGGGTCGCCGAGAGCGGGATCTCGCGCCGGGCCGAGGTCGACCGGCTGGCCGCGGCGGGGTACGGCGCCTTCCTGGTGGGGGAGAGCCTGCTCACCGCGGAGGACCCGGGCGCCAAGCTGCGGGAGCTGTTCGCGTGACGCTCCCGGAGCGGCCCTGGGTCAAGATCTGCGGCATCCGGCGCCCCGAGGACGCCGAGCTCGCGGCCCGGCTGGGCGCGACGATGATCGGCCTGAACTTCTGGCCGCGCTCGCGGCGCCACGTCGAGCGCGCAGCCGCGCGGGAGATCGCGGCGGCGCTCGACGGGCGCGTGCTGCGGGTCGGCGTGTTCGTCGACGAGGAGATCGGCCGCATCGAGGCGACGATCGCCGAGGTCGGGCTCGATCTCGTCCAGCTCCACGGCGACGAGCCGGAGGAGGTCGTGGCCCACTTCGGCCGCCGGGCGATCCGCGCCCGCCGTCCGGCCGCGGCGCCGATCGGAGGCACGGCGGCGGTCTTCGCCTACCTGCTCGACGCGCCCGCCCGGCCGGGCGCGGCGCAGGAACCCGGGGGGACCGGGCGGAGCTGGGACTGGTCGGCGGCGAGGCCCTTCGTGGCAGGCTGCGGCGCGCCGGTGCTGATCGCCGGCGGTGTGACGGCGGGCAACGCCGCCCGGGCGCTGGCCGGGAGCGGCGCGGCGGGAGTCGACGTCGCCTCGGGCGTCGAGTCGGCGCCGGGGGTCAAGGATCCTGAGAAGATGGAGCGGCTGTTCGAGGAGGTTCGCGGTGTCCGGAGGTAGGCGCAGGAAACGCAGCGATTGGCCCGACGCCCGGGGACGGTTCGGGAGCTACGGCGGCCGTTTCGTCCCCGAGACGTTGATGGCGCCGCTCGCGGAGCTGGCCCGCGCCTACGACCGGGCCGCGCGCGACCGTCGCTTCCGCGCCCGACTCGACGACCTGCTGGTCCACTACGCGGGCCGGCCGACGCCCCTGTGGCCCGCCGATCGGCTGTCCCGGCGCATCGGCGGCGCGCGCATCGTGCTCAAGCGCGAGGACCTGCTGCACACCGGCGCCCACAAGCTCAACAACGCCCTGGGGCAGGCCTTGCTGACGCGGGCGATGGGCAAGGAGAGGGTCGTCGCCGAAACCGGCGCCGGACAGCACGGCGTCGCCACCGCGACGGCCGCCGCCCTGCTCGGCCTCTCGTCGACGGTCTACATGGGCTCCGAGGACATGCGCCGCCAGCGCGTCAACGTCGAGCGCATGGAGCTGCTCGGCGCCGAGGTCGTGGCGGTCGACTCGGGCAGCCGGACGCTCAAGGACGCGATCAACGAGGCGATGCGGGACTGGGTGACCAACGTCCGCACCACCCACTACGTCCTCGGCTCGGTGCTCGGTCCCGACCCGTTCCCGCGCATGGTCCGCGATTTCCACCGCGTCATCGGCGAGGAAGCCCGGGCGCAGCTCAAGCAGCGCTTCGGCCGTGCCACGCCGGATCTGGCGATCGCCTGCGTCGGCGGCGGCTCCAACGCGATCGGCCTCTTCTCGGCGTTCCTCGACGACCCGGCCGTGCACCTGATCGGGGTCGAGGCGGGCGGCCGCGGCGAGGGCGTCGGCGAGCACGCGGCCCGTTTCGGGCGCTCCGGCTCCGCGGTCGGCGTCCTGCACGGCACCCGGACGCGCGTCCTCCAGGACGCCGCCGGCCAGATCGCCGCGACGCACTCGGTATCCGCCGGCCTCGACTATCCGGCGGTGGGTCCGGAGCACGCCGCCCTGGCCGAGCTGGGGCGGGTTCAGTACACGTCGGCGAGCGACGAGGAGGCGGTGGCCGCGTTCCACGCCTTGGCCGAATCGGAAGGCATCCTGCCGGCGCTCGAGAGTGCCCACGCCCTCGCCGAGGCGATGCGGCGGGCGCGCCGTCTGTCGCGGCGCCGCCTGATCCTGGTCAACCTCTCGGGGCGCGGGGACAAGGACCTGGAGACCGTGGCCGCCTTCGACCGCGCCCGGATCGGAGAGGATCGATGACGCGCCGCCGGGCGGGCGGCGGGAGCCAGGTCCGGAGCGGCATCGGACACGCTTTCGAAGTCGCCGCGCGGGAGGGAAGAGCCGCGTTCGTACCGTTCCTGATGGCCGGCGACCCCGACCTCGGGACCACCGCCGAGCTGGTCGGCCAGCTGGCGGCCGCCGGGGCCGACGTCGTCGAGCTGGGCGTGCCCTTCTCCGATCCGATCGCGGACGGACCGGTCAACCAGGCCGCGGCGGCGCGGGCTCTGGCCGGCGGCACCACCCTGGAGCGGATCCTCGAGACGGTGGCCCAGCTGCGCTCGCGGACCCATGTGCCGATCGTGCTGTTCAGCTACTTCAACCCGATCCTGCGCTACGGGCTCGAGCGCTTCGCCGAGCACGCCGCGGCATCGGGTGTCGACGGTGCCCTGTGCGTGGACCTGCCGCCCGAGGAGGCTGCCGACGCGTATCTCCCGGCGCTCGCCGCGCACGGGCTCGACGCGGTCTTCCTGCTCGCTCCGACGTCCAATCGCGACCGCGTGCGCAGCGTCGCGCGCGCCGGCACCGGCTTCGTCTACTACGTCTCGCGCACCGGGGTCACCGGCGAGCGCGACGAGCTGCCGCGCGGCCTGGCCGCCGAGGTCGCGGCGGCGCGGCGGTCGTTGCGCCTGCCGGTGGCGGTCGGCTTCGGCATCTCGACCCCCGACCAGGCGGCCCGGGTCGCGCGCATCGCCGACGGCGTCGTGGTCGGCAGCGCGCTGGTCCGGTTGGTGGCCGAGCACGCCGGGGAGGCGGAGCTGCCGCGCCTCGTGCACGCGTTCGCGGAGCGGCTGGTCGCGGCGACCCGGCGCGACGGGGGCGGATGAGCGCCGAGAGCCACGTCCTCGTCGCACGCACGCACGGCCGATACCTGGTGCGCCCGGCCCAGGGCGCGGCGCGCGGCATCCTGATCGGATTCCACGGCTACATGGAGGACGCGGCGCTCCACCTCGCCGCGCTCGAGACGATCCCGGCCGCGGGCTGGATCCGGGTGGCGGTCGACGCCCTGCACGCTTTCTACGCCCGCTCCTCGGGCTCGGGCCGGGTCGTGCGCGGCTGGATGACGCGCGACCTGCGCGAGGAGTCGATCGAGGACAACGTCCGCTACGTGCACGACGTGCTCGACGCGGTGCGAGCGCGCTTCGGCTGGCGGCTGCCGGTCGCCGTGGCGGGCTTCTCGCAGGGCGCGTCGATGGCCTGGCGCGCCGCGCTGCTGGCCGGCCACGAGACGGCCGCGGTCCTGGCGCTCGCCGGCGACGTTCCGCCGGAGCTGGCCGGGCTGCCGCCGGCGAGCCGGTTCCCGGCACGCGCGCTCCTGGCCCGGGGCGCCGCCGACGAGTGGTACACCGAGGCCAAGCTCGAGGCGGACCGGGTCGTTCTGGAAGCCCGAGGCGTCGAGGTCCGGACGCTCCGCTTCGACGGCGGCCACGAGTGGACCGACCCCTTCCGCGCCGCGGCCGCCGAGCTCCTCGCCGATCTCGCCGCAGAGACCCCGGAAGCCTGATCCGGTCGAAGCTCAAAGATAAGGACCAAGGACAAAGACTTCCAGAGATGGGGGATGGGGGCAGGATGGGTGTTTCGCCTGCCGTCGGCCTCGGCGCCGTGCCCGGCCTTATCTCCCGTGGACAGATCTCGAGTCCGCGGATCGGCGAGGCGGCCGATTCCCCCAGGGGACATGCAACAAAGTTGCTTGTCCCCTCGAGACGCGAAACAGAAAGGTCTTGCTCTTCTGGTGCGGCGGGATCAGGCCTTGGAGCCGGTTGCGCTGCGCGCGGGGACGGGCGGGGCCGCCGCCTCGGGCCGGCTCTCCGTCCCGGATCCCTCCTGGTGCCCGATCATCCCCTGCTCGAGGGAGTGCAGGCTGCGGACCCACTTCTCGAGGTGGCCGGTGTGCTGGATCACGGAGAGGCCGGGAAGCGTCGCGCCGGTGGCCTTGTTGGGGAGGTAGGCCGAGACCACGCCGAGCAGCACCGGCCGGCCGGACGAGTCGATGTGGAACGCCGGACCGCCCGAGACGCCGTTGACCGCGACGCCGTCGACCAGATAGGCCCGCTTCTCCTCCAGCCAGCAGCTGATCCGGCCGGAGAAGAAACAGAGCTGGTCGCGGGCGACCGCCGGGAAGCCGACCCAGCCGACCTCGACGCCGACCCGGTACTTGAGACTCTCCGGAGTCATCGACAGGACCTTCTCCGGGAGCGGGAACCCGTCCCGTACGAAGACGATCGCGGCGGTGTCGGTCGCCTCGTCGAGCACGATCGAACGGTCGCCCGGACGCAGCAGCCGTTCGGCCCCGGAGGCGATGTGCTCGATCCGCACCGGCTCCTCCCACGCGGAGGCGTGGCTGAGCGCGTGCGCGGCCGTGGCGAAGCCGCAGATCCCGCCCTCGGCCGCGAAGGCGAACAGGAAACCCGTGCCCGCGTGCTCCGGCGTCGAGAGTCGGATGACGTAGGGCTGGATCGCTTCGACGGCCTCCTGCCAGGCGAGCTCGGTCATGGATCCTCCGGCGCGGAATCAGCGGTGCGGCGAAGTCTAGCAGCCGATTCGAGGCCCGCCTTCAGCCCGCGTCGTCGTCGCCGTCCGGAGCGCGCCGCAGTTTCCAGGCGTGGATCGCGACCGGCAGCACGGAGAGGACGATGATCAGCAGGATGACCTTCTCGATGTGGCGCTGGACGAAGGGGATCCGGCCGAAGTAGTAGCCGGTCAGCGTCATGGTGACGACCCAGCCGATGCCGCCGACGATGTTGTAGACGACGAAGGTGCGGTACTTCATCTCGCCGATGCCCGCGACCACGGGGGCGAAGGTCCGCGCGAAGGGCATGAAGCGCGCCAGGACGATCGTCGCGACGCCGTACTTGTCGTAGAACTCCTTGGTCCGGAGCAGGTGGCGGCGCTTGAACCAGCGGCTCTCGGGGCGGTGATAGAGGGCCGCCCCCGCCTTCCTGCCGATGAAGTAGCCGGTCGAGTCGCCGACGATGGCGGCGATCGACAGCGCCACGAGCAGCTCGGTCAGGTCGAGGACGCCGGTCGTGGCGGCGACGAATCCCGCCGTGACCATGAGCGAGTCGCCGGGCAGGAAGAACCCGACCAACAGGCCGGTCTCGGCGAAGACGATGGCGATCAGCGCTCCGAGACCGCCCCAGCGGATGATCTCCGTGATGCCCTCGACCGTCGTGATCAGGTGGAAGAAGTCGCGGAGGCTCTGCACGCGGATTCCCGTTCGCCGGACCTCCGGACGCGGCGCGGTCGCCGGGCTCGAAGGGGGCGGGAGCCTATCAGGCGGTGGCGGGTGGAGGGCGCAGGCCGGCGTGGGCGATCTGCGGCCGCAGCCAGAAGAGCAGCAGGAGCCCGGGCACGGCGAGCAGGCTGGTGAAGGCGAAGAAGCCGGCGTAGCCCATCGATTCGGCGCCGAAGCCGGACAGGGCGCCGGCGATCTCGCGCGAGAAGGAGAAGAGGGCGGAGAGCAGGGCGTACTCGGTCGCGGCGTTCTCCCGTCGGCAGCAGGCGGTGAGGAAGGCGAGCAGCGCGGCGGTTCCCAGCCCCTGGGTGAAGGATTCGATCGCCGAGGCGGCGTAGATCGACTCGCGCGGCAGCGGCAAGCCGGCCACCGCGGCGTAGCCGAGGTTCGACAGCCCCTGGGAGAGCCCCAGCCAGAGCAGTCCCCGGAAGAGCCCGTAGCGCGAGATGAAGGCGCCCCCCGCGAGCGCCCCGGCGATGGTCAGGCCGATGCCGATCGTGTTCGAGACCAGGGCGATCTCCGCCAGCGACATCCCGTGGTCGATCCAGAACGGTTCGATCATCCGGTACATGGCCTGGTCCCCGATCTTGAACAGGAGCGCGAACAGGACCACGGGGAGCATCTGAGGTCGCAGCAGCCAGGCCAGGAAGGAACGCACCAACTCGACGGTCGACAGACGCGGCGGGTCGTCCTCACCGCCGCCGCGGGGCGGCTCGGAGAGGAAGAGCGAGCCGATCGCCAGCGCGGCGAAGGTCGCGGCCATGGTCAGCCAGGCGGCGCGCCAGCCGGCGATCTGGGCGACGAACACGGCGACGCCGCCGGCGAAGATCACGGCGACGCGGAAGGCCGAGGCTCGCACGCCGTTGATCCAGCCCAGGTCGCCACCGGCCGCGACGTCCACGGCCCACGCGTCGATCGCGATGTCCTGGGTCGCCGAAGCGACGGTGAAGGCGAGCATGAGCGCGAGCAGCGCCGGGCCGACGTGCTCGGCCGGCAGCCAGGGCATCGCCAGGCAGAGCGTCGCGAGCAGGCCGAGGCAGGGGACGATCCAGGCGCGTCTTAGGCCGAAGCGGTCGACGAGCGGCGCCCAGAGGGGCTTCCACGACCAGGGCAGCGAGAGCAGGCCGAGCAGGCCGATGTCGACGAGCGAGACGCCGTGAACCCGGAAGTAGAGCGGCCAGATCTTCGAGGTGACGCCGTAGGGCAGGCCCTGGGCGGCGTAGAGGAAGGCGACCCAGGCCAGGGTGACTCGCCGCGACGGCATCGCGGCATCCTATCGATCCTGCGGCTCGAAACCTCGAGCTTCGAGCGAAGTGCACCGGGGCGAACGAACCGGGTGGCCCAGCCTGTCCTCTCCACCCACTCCTTCGGGCCCGCTGCTCCGGGGCTCCACGGCGCCCCTCCGCCACAGCGCGGGCAGCCAGTCGGGGTTGCGAGGACAGGCTGTGCCACTCGGCGGCTACCGACCTCGAGCTTCGAGCGAGCGGCTGTACGGCCGGTCGGAGAGTCTTTTCCCTAGCTGAAAGTCTTTCCGCTTCTGTCTTTGAACAGAGAGTTCCTTCAGCTTTCGCCCTTCGTCTCGTGTCCGCTCTTCTTCTCTCCGGGCTCGATGGTGGCTTCGGTCCGCTCGAGTGTCCGGCCGGGGGCTTCGCGGCCGTGCAGGAAGGTGGTGTCGAGCGGGTAGACGAGCGGGTCGAAGATGACGAAGTAGAAATGCCAGACGAGGATCGCGAGGGAGGCGAGCACGGCCTCGTAGAAGTGCACGACCGTGGCGACGTCCATGGCCCATTTCGGCAGGTAGGTCAGCGTCCAGTCGGAGAACCAGAGCGCGAACCCGGTCACGGCCATGACCACCGTGCCCCAGACGAGCGCCAGGTATTCGGCCTTCTCGGCGTAGCCGAGCGCCGGCGATCGCGGCATCTGGCGCCGCTGGCCGAGGAACCAGAGGAGCTTCTCGCGCAGCTCGACGAAGTCGTGGCGGCTCGGGAGCATGCCCTTGATGCACGCCCGCGCCCGGCGATCGACGGCGACGTGGACGGCGTGGAAGGCGAAGGCGCCGAGCATGACCACCGCCGCGGAGCGATGGAGGATCCCGCGGAAGCCGAAGCTCGCTTCCCAGGCGAGCAGCGGCTTGGCCCACCAGCCGCCCGAGTACTTGAGCGCGAAACCGGTCCACACCAGGACGGCGAAGCTGATCAGCAGGATGGCGTGCGCGATGCGGAAGCCCTTCGACATGCGCTGCCGGCGCTCGGCGCGCGGAACGACCGGCCGCGGCAGCGGGGTCAAGGTCTTGCGCCGGAGGTCGAGGAAGTTGTGGACCGCCATGCCGCCGATGACGAGCCAGATCAGCCACAGATAGGTGAGGCGCACCCAGTAGACGATCGCGGGCGAGTTCGCGGAGCTCTGCGGCAGGACGTGGATGGCGCCGATCTTGAACGTCGTCCCCGCTCCCGGATGACAGGTGCCGCAGGTGGCCGCCAGGTTCTTGGGGTTGACGTGCGACCGGGGGTCGGAGGAGGGCAGGATGTCGTGGACGCCGTGACAGGAGGCGCAGTTGGCAACGGTGATACTGCCGGAACGGCTCGCCAGGCCGTGGAAGCTGTCCTCGAAGGTCTCGAGCGCCGTGTTCTTGAGGCCGAATTTCTCGGTCAACCGCAGGTTGCCGTGGCAGCGGCCGCAGGTCAACTTCGGGATGTTGGTGGCGTAGACGGGAGAGCCCTTGTCGCCGGGGCCGAGGATGCGGTGCTCGCCGTGGCAATCGGTGCACACGGGAGCCTCCTGGATCCCCTTGGTCACGGCCTGACCGTGGACGCTCGACTCGTAGGTCTTGGCGATCTTGCCGTGGCACTGGGCGCAGGTCTCGGGAACGTTCTCGCGATAGACCCTGGAGCGCGGGTCGTCGGCGGGCAGGATGTCGTGGCTGCCGTGGCACGAGCTGCAGGTCGCCGCGTGCTCGCCCTTGGCGACCCCCCGCGCATGAACGCTGGCGGCGTAGGCCGCGATCGGCTGCACCAGCTTGACGCCGGAGCGCTCGCCCAAGGTGGGGTCGGAGTGGCACCCGCCGCAGGTCTCGGGGAGGTTCCGCGGATTGACGGGGGAGGCGGGGTCGTCCACCGGCTCGAGCTTGTGGACGGGGCCGTGGCAGGACGTGCAGTGCGGGCGGCGCTCTCCCGGGTTCTTCCCCTTGCCGTGGACGCTCTCGGCGAGAGCGGCGGTCTCGTCGGAGTGGCAGGTCGCGCACGCCGCGTGCGGATCGCTCGCGGTGTGCGGATAGTCGCCGTGGCCGGCGTGGCAATCGACGCAGGAGATACCCGCGGCGCCGTGGACCGTGGCCTCCCACGCGGCGGCGTCGACGACCAGACGGGCTTCGCCGACGTTGTCCGCGGAATCGTGGCAGGAGAAGCACTCCTCGGCGGCGCCGGCCGCGGCCGGCACCGCCAGGAGGAGGGCCGCGGCGAGAAGAGTCGGAGCGGCTACGAGACGGGGGAGAAAGGCCATGAGACACCTCTCGACGCGACGCCGGCCGGTGGGCCGCAGGACGCCGCGCGGGGTGAAATCAGCGGTAACCGAACAACATGGCATAGACGATCAACCCGATCAGGGTGAGTCCGACTCCGAGGGCGAAGAAGCCGAAGATCCGGAACGCGCGCTCGACCGGCTTGGCGATGGGGTCGACCAGATGCTCCTCGAGGCGACCCGAGCGCACCAGCTCCGCGTACTCGTCCGGCTTGTCGTGCTGGAGCTCTTCGATCGTGGTCCGGCCGGTGAAGATGACCGGGTCCATCGGGAACTTGTCCGGCCGGAAGTGGGTATTGAAGAAGTGGATCGTGAAGATGAACCCGACCGCGAGCAACGCCTCGTCGCTGTGCACGATCGTCGCGACGTTGATCGTCCAGCCCGGGAGGACGTGGGTGAGGAGCTCCGGGAACCAGAGCACGAACCCGGTCGAGCCGATCACCAGCACGCCCCAGAAGACGGCGAAGTAGTCGAACTTCTCCCAGTACGAGTAGCGGGCGTACGGCGGGCGCGGGCCGAGGCCGAAGAACCATCGGATCGAGCCGACGATGTCGCGCAGGTCGCGGGGGTGGAAGAGGATCGTGTCGGGGCCGGTCAGGACCTGCTTCCAGCTTCTGCCCGTCTCCAGCTTGTGCCGGCGGACGCTCAGCACGTGGGCGACGAAGACGATGATCAGCGTGATCGCTCCGAGCCGGTGCAGGACCGCCATCGTCGGCTGGCCGCCGAGCGCCCGCGCGATCGCCTGGGCCCAGCCGGCGTAGGAGAACTTGATCGCCATGCCGGTCAGCGCCAGGGTGAAGAACGAGACCATCATCGTCAGGTGCTGCGCGCGCTGGAAGCGGTTGAACCTCCGGTACAACGTCTTGTGTCCTTCGGCGCGCGAGAGTCTCTTGATGTCCTTCCACTGGTCGCGCGAGAGCCAGAGTCGGATCAGCCAGGCAAACGTGTGCAGGAGCGCGAAGACGAGAGTGCCGACGAGCAGCAGCGTCATCAAGCGGAACGACCAGAACAGGTAGGGGTACCGGTGCCGGTCGTGGTGCGTCGCGTGGGTGAGGTAGCCGGCGAACCTGCGGTTGGAACCCTCGTGGCACTTGCCGCAGGTCGCGACGACGTTGGCGCGGCTGAGCGTGGATCTCGGGTCCGCAACCGGGAGGATGCCGTGACTGCCGTGGCAGTCGGAGCATTTCGCCGCGCCCTCGGTGCCCAGCCGGGAGATCTTGCCGTGGAAGGTCTCGAAGAAGGTCGCCGACTGCTCCCGGTGGCAGCGGCCGCACTGCTCCATCATCAGCGTGCGGAAGCCGGGAGAGTTCTTGCGGCGGATCGAGTGCGACGTGTGGCAGTCCTCGCACACGGGCAGCGGCTGGCCGTTCTTCGGCTTGCCCGTGGCGTGGATGCTCTGGACGAAGGCCTCTTCGACGCCGCGGTGGCACTGGCCGCAGGTCGCGACCAGGTTGGCCCGGTTGACGGAGGACTTCGGATCGGACGGAGGCAGCTCGCCGTGCGAGGTGTGGCAGTTGACGCAGGTCGCGGTGACCAGGAGGCCGCTCTGGGTGAGCGCCTGACCGTGGATCGAGTCGGCGTAGCTGCGCACGATGTCGGGCACGTCGGCGTGGATCCGAACCGCGGCTTTCTCACCGGCACGGTGGCACTTGGCGCACAGGGTCGGGACGTTGCGGGCGTAGGTCGGCGAGGAAGAATCCTTCTTCCCCAGGGTCGCGTGGTAGGAGTGGCAGTCGGTGCAGACGGGCGCGTCCTTGTCGCCCTTGGCCGCGAGCGTGCCATGGATGCTGCCCTGATATTGCTCGACCTGCGGCGCGTGGCAGACTCCGCAGTTCACCTTCGAGCGGATGGTCTCGCACGGCCGAACGTGGGACGGCGCGACCTCGCTGTGGCACTGCGCGCACCCGACCTTGGCGTGCATCGAGGCCGCGTAGGCCGCCGCGTCGACGTAGAGCGAGACCTTCTTGCCGTCGTGGGTCGTGGCGAGGTCGGGCTTGCCGTGGCAGCTCAGGCAGTCCTGGTTCGCCATGCCCTCGGTGTAGAAGACCTTACGCGCCTTGTGCGGCTGGTGGCAGTCGACGCAGACCGGGATCCGGTGCGGCTGGGTCTCCCAGAGCTTGCCCTCGATGACCTTGCGGTGGACCCGCTCGATCTGGCCGTGGCACTGGGTGCACGTGCGAACCACGTTGTTGACGTTGATCGACGACTTCGGGTCGGTGTGCGGGAGGATGTCGTGGGAGGTGTGGCACGACGTGCACACCGCCGTCACGGTCAACCCCTTCTTGAACAGGCCCTCGCCGTGGATCGAGTCGACGTAGTTCTCGAGGATGCTCTGCTGCGGGATGTTGCGGAAGCGCGAGACGGGGGTGCCTTCCTTGTGGCACTGGCCGCAGAGCAGGGGCACGTTCATCACCGCCGTGGGCGACGCCGGGTCGGTGTGCGGGATGATGCGGTGGCTGCCGTGGCAGGTGACGCAGGTCGGCGCCAGCCGGTCGCCGCGCGCGGCGGCGCGGCCGTGCAGGCTCTCGTGCTGCTTCTGCACCACCGTCGCGTGACACTGGGCGCAGGCCTGGAGCGCCTCCGAGGCGTGCCGGAGCTCGTGCACCCGGTGGCAATCCTGGCACGCCGCCGCCGTATGGCCGTCCACCTTCCGGCCGTGGGCGCCCTGGCTGTACTGGGCCGCCTCGGTGTCGTGGCAGCTGGAGCAGTCGACCGGGGGAACGTCCTCGTCGTGGCCGTCGCCCTTTCCTTCGAGCGCTGTGTGGCAGTCGACGCAGGCGAGGTCGGCGTGGGCCGAAGCCGCGAACTTGGCGCCGTCGATGAAAGCCGAGACCTCGTGTCCGTTCCGGGTGGCGGTCAGGGAGTCGTCGGAGTGACAGGCGAGGCAGTCCTCGACCGTTTGCGCCCGGGCTCCGGCCGCCGCCGACAGGACGATCGCCGCCGACAGGACGGCCCAACGCGCGAATCCGCGACGGCGGGAGGCGCCGGCGGCGATCGTGGCAGGGACGGGGCTCACGGGAGGTCTCTCAGGGCTGGAGGGTCTTCAGGATCTGGGGATCGACTTCGTCCTCGGCCAGCAGCGAGTGGCAGGTGTCGCAGTCCTGGGTGATCGTCTTGCCGTCCTTGGTCGCGTGCTCGTCGTCGTGGCAGCGCCAGCAGCCCGGCGAGTTCTGGTGCCCGAGGTGGTTGAGGTACGTGCCCCAGGTCACGTGCATGTGCGGGAACACGTTGGCCGCCCACGCCTGGAACAGCGCGGCGGCCGCGGCTTCGATCGCCGGCGCCCGGCCGGTCGCCACCTCGGGGTAGTTCTTGGCGTAGAACTCGGTCAGACCGGCGCGGATCGCCGAGCTCGCGGTGTCGCGGTCGGCGTAATCGCCCTTGATCAGGCGCAGCCCTTCGCGCCGGACGTAGGGGAGATCCTGTGCGATGCGACCCGACTCGATGGCGTTGTCGACCTCGGTCTCGGGCGAGTGGAAGATGTGGCTGGGCCGGTTGTGGCAGTCGACACAGTCCATCTGGCGCCACGTTCCCTTGGTCGCGTCGGCGCCCTGGTCGGCGCCGGGCGCGTACCAGCGCTCGACCGTACCGTCCTTCTTCGTCAGCTCCACTTCGTAGATCTGCTCGCGCGTCTCGTCGGAGCGGTAGCGGATGCTGTTGGCGGGATCGACGTGCCAGTGGATCCCCTGGGAGCGCAGGCCCTCGTGGCCGCCGACCCGCATGACGAGCACGGTCTTGGTCTCCGTGTTGGCCTCGTCCTCGCGGTACTTGGTGATCACCCGCAAGCGGTCGCCGACGAACTTCTGTGGCCAGTGGCACTGCTCGCAGGTCTCGCGCGCCGGGCGCAGGTTGCGGACCGGGCTCGGAATCGGCCGTGGGTAGAGATCGAGCGCGACCGAGACGACCTGCCAGGACCCCGACAGCTTGCTCTTGACGAACCAGCCGGCCCCCGGGCCGATGTGGCAGTCGACACAGGCGACGCTGGCATGTGGTCCGCGCTTGAGCGCGGTGTACTCGGGGGCCATGACCGAGTGGCAGGCCTGGCCGCAGAAGGCCTGGGTGTCCATCTCCTCGACGCCCTTGTAGGTCGCGACGGCGACGATGACCACGTTGACCACCGTGAGCAGGAAGAAGACCAGGAAGCGGCTCCGGACCGAGGTCTGATTGAAGTCCAGCACCGGGAACTCGCGGCCGGGGACGGCCTTCCTCTTGCGCGCCCGGCGCAGGCCGATCGGGATCAGCAGGAGCCCGAGCACGAACAGCGCCGGGACGATGAGGTAGGCGATGATGCCGAAGTAGGGGTGCCCGGGAAGCCCGAACAGGTCGAGCACGAAGAGAACCAGGAAGAGGATCGAGGCCGCCGTCGCGATCGCGGATCCGGCCAGGCTGGTCGGGTTCCGGGTGATGCTGGCGAGGAACGACCTCACAGCAGACTCTCTACCGCTCTTCATCTCGGAATTCCCCCTGTGCGCGGATCCGCGGATCTCCGCGTCCACCGCGCTCCGGTCGAAGATTGTACGGGCGCCCTCGCGGGCCACCCGCCACCCCTGGGGGTGGCGGCCGGCGCGCCGCCGGAAGGCAAGCTGCCCGCGAGGACGGACGAGGAAGGGAGGTCCGTATGACGGGGTTCGAACGCGTGCTGGCTCCCGTCGATCTGAGCGAGAAGAACCGCGCGGTGCTCGAGCGCGGCGTCGCCGTCTCGAGCCCCGGTGCCGAGATCGCTCTCCTTCACGTGGTCGAGCGTATCGAAGGCGAGGCCGACGAGCTCGACGGCTTCTACCGGCGCCTCGAGGATCGGGCGCGCCGCGAGCTGGACCGGCTCGCGGAAGAGGTCGCGGGGAGCGGACGCTCCGTGCGCAGCGAGGTCGTGGTCGGGAGACGGGTCGAGGAGATCGTGGACCGGGCCGACCGCCTCGGCAGCGACCTGATCGTGATGGGTTCCCACCGGCTCGAGCAGGAGGGAGCCAGCCGCGACTGGTTCACGATCAGCTATCGCGTCGCGGTGCTCGCCCCCTGCTCGGTGCTGCTGGTCAAGTAGCGGCGGCGGTCGAAGCGTCCCGCTACCGCCGGTCGAGCGCGCGCGCGATCACTTCGCCCAGCCGCCGCACGCCATCCTCGATCGTCTCGGGGGGACAGTAGGAGAAGTTCATCCGCATCGAGCGCTCGCCGCCTCCGAGAGCGTGGAACGGTCGCCCGGGGACGTAGGCCACCTTGGCGGCCACCGCGTCCTCGAGCAGCTCGAGGCTGTCGAGGCCCTCGGGCAACGTGATCCAGAGGAACAGGCCGCCGTGGGGGTGCGTCCAGCTGACGCTCGGGGGGAAATACCGCTCGAGCGCGCTCAGCATGGCGTCGCGGCGCTCGCGGTACACCGTGCGCAGGTGACGCACGTGACGGTCGAGGAAGCCGCCGCGGGCGGTCTCCCAGGCCACCATCTGGGTGAACGACGCCGTGTGCAGGTCGGCGCCCTGCTTGAGCTGCACCAGCTTGTCGATGACCTGCTCCGGCGCCACCACCCAGCCGATGCGAAGGCCCGGCGCCAGCGTCTTCGACAGCGTCCCCAGGTAGATGACGTCACCGCGGTACGACGCGCCGTGATTGTGCTCGCCGAGCAGCTCCGCGTCGAGCACGAGCAGCGGGCGCTTGTGCTCGCCCTCGTAACGCAGCTGGCCGTAGGGATCGTCCTCGATCACGGGCACGCCGTAGTGGTTGGCGAGCTCGATCAGACGGGCCCGGCGGGCGGCGGAGAGCGTCACCCCGGCCGGGTTCTGGAAGTTGGGCAGGATGTAGGCGAATTTCGGGCCCGACCGCAGGGCTCGCTCGAGCTGGTCGGTGACGAGCCCCTCGTTGTCCACCGGCACGGTGAGGAACTCCGGCTGATAGGCGGCGAACGCCTGGAGGGCACCGAGGTAGGTGGGGTCCTCGACCACGATGCGGTCGCCCGGGTTGATCATCAGACGCCCGACGAGGTCGAGCGCCTGCTGCGAGCCGGAGGTCACCAGGATGTTGCTGACGCCGACTTCGATCCCGTACCGCGACATGTGGCGGACGAGCATCTCGCGCAGGGGGCGGAAGCCCTCCGTCTGGCCGTACTGCAACGCGTCGCGGCCGCGCTCGGCGAGCACCCGGTGGGTCGCCGTCTCGATCTCGGCGTAGGGGAAGAAATCCGGCGCCGGAAGTCCTCCGGCGAAGGAGATCATCTCCGGCTGGGTCGTGAGCTTGAGCAGCTCGCGGATGGCCGAGCTCTTCATCCCGCGCATCCGCTGCGCGAGCCGCTCGGACCATACCGTCGAGGGGAGGTCGTCGGTAGCATGTGCGGGGGCTGAGAGAATCATGTGGGAAACGTACCCGAAGGGATCGCCGGGAACGCCACCCCCGCGGGCGGCACGGGCCGGACCGGGTCCGCCGCCGCCGGCCGGCGCGGGTAGACTCCCTGGCGGAGAAACCACGATGAATCCAGCCTTCGAGGCACGCCGGGCCGCCCGGGCGCCGGCGCTGCTCGCCGCCGTCACGCTGTCGCTGCTCGCCCTGGTGCCGGCCCGCCCGGCGGCCGCGTCGCCGGCACCCGGCGCCGCACGCCCGGCCGCCGGTGGGGAGCGGCACTTCCGCACCGGCGAGGAGCTGGCAACGGCGGTGACCCTCGCCACCGGAGTGCCGATCTCGCCCCTGCTCGGGGTGTCGGCGCTGGGGGCGCTGCGCTGGTGGCACACTCCGGAGTCCGCGCGCGCCGCCCTGCCCTGGTACGGGCGGCCCTGGTTCTGGGGGTCGGGACTCTTCCTCGCCTTCCTCTTTGCCGCCAACACGACGATCGGCAGTCTCGTCCCGGGCCTGAAGAAGCCGATGGACTTCGTCGAGGAGCACGAGAACAAGCTCTCGGCCCTGGTGGCTGCGCCGATCGTCCTGCTCGAGATCCACCGGCTCCTGGTGGTCGGCGGCGCGCTCGCGCCCGAGCCGTCCCCGGTCGGCTCGCTCACCGCCGCCCCGGGCCTCGCGGCCCTGACCGGCGGCCCCGCGCTCGGCCTCGTCGTCTCGATCCTCGTCGGCGCGCTCGCCGTCGCGGCGTTCGCCGTCGTCTTCCTCGCCTTCCACGCCGTGCAGGTGCTGATCGCGCTCTCGCCGTCGGCCCTTCTCGACCTGTTCCTGCGCGCGTTCCGGCTCACCATGATGGTCTTCGCCGCGGCGGCTGCCGGGCTCCACCCGTACGTCGGCGCGCTCTGGGGCCTGATGGTGCTGCTGCTGAGCTGGCTCGTCGCGGGCTGGTCGTTCCGTCTCACCGTGTTCGGATCGGTCTGCTCGTGGGACTTCCTGACCGGACGCGACGGCCACGCCGACGCGCTCCGGGGGCCGCTGCCCGCGTTCTCGGGGCGGGGCCTCGAGGGTGCCCCGGTGCGCTCCTACGGGCGCATCGAAGCCGACGGCGAGGGATCCTGGCGCTTCCGCTGGCGGCCCTGGCTGCTGCTGCCCAGCCGCAGCCTGCCGCTCGGCCCGGCCGGCGGCACGGCCCTGCTCCGGGGCGCGGTCTCGCCCCTGCTGGTGCGCACCGGACCGCTGCGCGAGGCCACCGTGGCGCGCTTCCCGCCCCGCTTCCGCGGCCGCGAGGAGGCGCTGGCGGCGCGGCTGGGGGTCGCCGAGGTTCGCGATGGCAGGGTGGTGCGCGGACTCAAGGCGACCTGGCGCTGGCTGCGCTCGCTGCTCTCCGGCGGCGAAGGCTCGGACGCCTCGCCGGCCTAGCTAGACGGTGTTGCGCAGAGCAGCGACCACCGCCTCGATCAGCTCGGCGAGGACGCCCAGGTCGACCTCCGAGAGCCGCTTGACGTAGAGGCAGCCCTTGCCGGTGCGATGCCTCCCGAGACGCGTCAAGATCCGGCGGTGGCGCTCGAGACCGGCCATCAGGTAGAGAGAGAGCTCGCGCGCGCGGGGCGAGAAGCCGACCAGGAACCAGTCGCCCTCGCGGCCGCTCTCGTAGCGGTAGTGATAGCTGCCGAAGCCGATGATGCTCGGTCCCCACAGGCGTGGCGGCTCACCGGTGGCCCGGCCCATCAGCTCGACCAGCCGGCGGCACTCCTCGCGTCGCGCCGGATCGGGGAGCCCGGCGACGAAGTCCTCGACGCTGCCGTCGTGCGGCCGGGTCTTGAGGGCCGATGATCTCTGCCGTCGCTCGGGCACGTGCGGCGCCTCCGCCGGAGCGCCTATTCCGGGGCCGGCGTGGCGGCCGGCGCTGCCGCTGACAGGCCCAGCTCGTGGGCGAGGAAGGTGAGCATCGCGGCGCGGTTGCCGACGCGCTGGCTGAAGCTGGCGGTCACGCCGTGCCCCTCGTTGCGCCGGGTGAGCAGCAGGACGGGGTGGTCCGAGGCGTTCGCGGCCTGGAGGGCCGCGGCGAACTTCCGCGACTGCCAGGGAGCGACCCGCGGGTCGTTCTCGCCCGTGATCAGGAGCACCGCCGGGTACGTCGTCCCCGATTCGACATGCTGCAGCGGAGAGTAGGCGTGGAGCCAGTCGAAGTCGCGCGCCTCGGAGACCGTGCCGTACTCGCTGACGTTGTAGCGCCCGTTGGGCCAGAGCTCGACGCGCAGCATGTCGTAGATGCCGACCGCCGAGACCACCGCGCGGAAGGCTCGCGGGTGCTGCGTCAACTCGGCGCCCATCAGCAGGCCGCCGTTCGATCCACCCAGGATGCCGAGGTGGGAGGCGTCGGTCCAGCCCGCGTCCTCGAGCGCCCGCGCGGCGGCATGGAAGTCGTCGAACACGTTCTGCTTGTTCTCGAGCTTGCCGGCGCGGTGCCAGCCCTCGCCGTACTCGCAGCCGCCGCGCAGGTTGACGACCGCGTAGACGCCTCCCCGCTCCAGCCACGCCAGGTAGGAGCCCAGGAAGGCCGGCCGCTCCGCGATGTCGAAGCCGCCGTAGCCGTAGAGGATCGTCGGCCGTTCCCGGTCCGGCCGCGTCCCGGCGGCGGCCAGGACCGTGACCGGGACGCGGGTCCCGTCCTTCGAGACGGCGGTCAGCCGGTAGCTGCGGATGCCCGAGTAGTCGGCCGCGGGCGAGACCTCGTAGATCGTCTCGAGCGCCCCGGTCGTTGTGTCGAAGCGCAGCCAGCGGGCGGGCGAGGTCCAGCCCGAGACGGCCAGCAGGGCCACGCCCGATCCGGGGCTGGAGGCGACGGCGTCGATGCCGACGCCCGTGGCGGGAAGCGCGAGGCTGCGCACCAGGCCGCCTTCGGCGTCGTACTGGTCGACGCGCCAGTCGGGGCCCGAGACGCGGGCGGCCAGGAAGCCCCCGGCGATCGGCGCCACGGCGCGCACCGCCCACTCCTGCTCGCCGACGAGCTGACGCACCGAGCCGTCGGCGGCGACCGCCAGGATCCGGCCGCGAGGGGCGCCGCCGTAGGCGACGACGAGCAGCCGGTCGCCGTCCCAGGCGACGCCGTCGTCGGTGTCCGCCGCGTGGACGTCGGCGTCGGTCCCCAGCACCTCGCGCCAGGCTCCGTCGGCTCCGCGCAGGTAGACGGTGTCGGCGGCGCCGTCCCCGGCGTGCATCAGCGCCGCCGCGAGCCCGGACTTCGATCCCAGCAGCACGTACTCGGCGATCGGCGAGAGACCCTCGCCGAAGACGACGGCGTCGGACTCGGCGGGTCGGCCGAGGACGTGGTGGGCGAGCACGGCACCGAACTGCAGCTCGTCGGCCGGCACCGTGCCCGGTGCGGGCAACCGGACGTAGGTGAAGCCGCGAGCGTCGCCGTCCCAGACCACGGCCTGCGGGGTGGTGCCGCCGCCGGCGTTCGGGACCCGGTCGGAGAGCGGCTTCGCGGTGGCGACGTCGACCACGCGCAGCGTCGTCGCCTCGGTGCCGCCCTCGGCCGTGCCGTAGGCCACCAGACGACCGTCGGGAGAGGGCCAGTAGCCGGTGACCGCGGTGCCGGCGGTGGCGTTGGGATCGACCAGCACGGCGGCCTCGCCTGCCGGCCACGGCTGGACGACCAGGACCGCCTGCGGTTGTGGCGGAGTCTGGCGCAGGTAGAAGAGGCGCTGGGCGACGATCTGGGGAGCCGAGCGCAGGGTCGAGGTCAGCGACAGCTCGGAGACGCGCGCGGCGATCGCGGCGCCTTCGGGAAAGCTCCCGAGGATCGACTCGGTGTACGCGTTCTGGGCGTCGATCCAACTCGCCACCTCGGGCGAGGATCCGTCCTCGAGCCAGCGGTAGGGATCGGCGACGGTGACGCCGTGGTAGGTGGAGGAGTCGTCGCTCCGGCGCGTCGCGGGAGGTGCCTTGGCGCCGGTTCCCGCGGCGCGGACGACGGCGGGTAGAGCCAGCGACAGGACGACGACGACGGTCAGCATCGGCGACATCTGAGACATGGAGATCTCCCGGCAGTTCCTCGGAGTGATCAGGCTAGCAGACCCGAAGCCGAGCCCCTTCGGTCCGAGACAAGAGACCGAAGACCAAGACAAAGACAAGAAGCAAAGGCTTCCATGGAAGGGGAAGGTGGAGGGACGGTCGTTTCGCCTGCCGTTGGCCGCCGCGTTGCCTCGACTGTCCCTCCCGGTGACAGACCTCGAGTCCGCGGCCCGGCGAGGCGGTGGATTCCCCGAGGGGACACCCTGGCCTGCTGGGTGTCCCCTGGAGACGCCTTCGGTTCGCCTGCGGCATCCGCTCGCCAAGGCGCGGCCTCCGCCGGGAACGCCCTGGCTTGCCGGTTGTCCGCCGGAGACCCCTTCGGCTCGTGCGGCAAGTTGCCGGAGCCCGCGCCCCTGGCCGACGGTGGGCGCGGGCGACGGAGGTCGTGTCCCAGTCCATTGACTTCGCCGCCGGCGGTGCCCAGGCTAGCGGGAACATGAGGAGATCGACGCGGGTACTCCCGGCGCTCGGACTGGCGCTGGTGTTCGGATCGCCGGCGGTCGCCACCGAGTTCTGGGTCGATCCGGTCCACGGCTCGCCGGCGGGTGACGGCAGCCAGGCCAACCCCTGGCGGACCCTCCAGGAGGTCGTCGAAGCGGGCCTGATCGAGACCCGGGACTGGGAGGCGCATCCCTACGAGCCCGGGCTGGGCTTCGTCGTCGTCCACGCCGGAGCGCCGGTCCGGGCCGGCGACACCATCTGGCTGGAGAGCGGCCACCACGGCGAGCTCGTCCTGCACGGCGCCTACAACGCGGAGCCGATCACTCTGGCGGCGGCGCCCGGAGCGACGCCGACTCTCGCCCGGGTCCAGATGACGGGCACCCAGAACTGGATCCTGCGCGGAGTCTCGATCAGTCCCTCGTTCGCCACGCCGCCGCTCTCCCCCTCGACCATCGTCGAGATCCGGAGCGACGGCTGGTGGGGCCCCTCGTGGGACGACGTCGTCGCGGACGGCGAGATTTTCACCGTCGCCGACGCCTCCGGCTGGACGGCGAACGACTGGGTCGATGCCGCTTCGAGCGCGGTCTACGTCAGCGGCGACCGGATCGGGATCCGCAACAACCGGATCCGCAACGTGCGTTTCGGCATCAGCGTCGACGGCGCCGACGCGCGGATCGCCGACAATCTGATCGACGGGTTCTCGGCCGACGGCATGCGTGGCCTCGGCGACGGCGACGTCTTCGAGTACAACCGGGTGCAGAACTGCTACGTCGGCGACCCTCCCGACGGCAACCACGACGACGGCTTCCAGAGCTGGTCGGTCGGCCCGGGCGGCGTGGGCACCGGCGAGGTCGTCGGGGTCGTCCTGCGCGGCAACGTCTTCATCGACGACCTGGATCCGGGCAATCCCCTGAACACGACGATGCAGGGGATCGGCTGCTTCGACGGCATGTTCCGGAACTGGGTGGTCGAGGACAACGTCGTGGTCACCGATCACTGGCACGGCATCAGCTTCTACGGCATGCTCGACTCGCGCATCGTCAACAACACCGTGCTGGACGTCAACGACACGAGCCCGGGTCCACCGTGGATCATGGTCACCGACAGCAACGGCGCGCCGAGCGAGAACGTCGTGGTGCGCAACAACCTGGCGACCGACTATCAGATCTCGGGCGTCGACATCGTCGTCGACCACAATCTCGTGATCCAGGATCCGGCCTCGCTGTTCGTCGCTCCGCCCTTCGACGTCCACCCGAAGGCGGGCTCGGCGGCGATCGACGCCGGCTCCGCGGCCCTCGCGCCGGGACGCGACGCCGACCGGATCCCGCGCCCGCAGGGGAACGGGACCGACCTGGGCGCCTACGAGCGCTGCCCGCGCTGCATCTTCGTCGACGGCTTCGAGCCCGGCACCGCCGACGCCTGGGGCGGCACCGGCACGGAGCCGTAGAACCGAATCCTCCGATCGAGGCCAGAGACTTCTATGGATGGCGGATGGGGGCAGGGCGACCGCTTCGCCTCTCGTTCGCCACGGCGGTGACCCCGGCCCTGCCTCCCGTGGACAGACCTCGAGTCGGCAGAAGGGCGAGGCGGCAGATTCCCCCAGGGGACATGCTGGCTTGCTGCGTGTCCCCTCGAGGCGCCTCCGGATCGCCCCAGCGGGCCCCGCCTCCGGCAGGCGCGCGAAGCGGGATAGCATTCCGCGCGATGCGTACCCTGCCGCAGGCCCCGCCTCGTCTTCGATCCGCGAATCCGGTCCTGACCCTCGCGCTCGGTCTGCTCACCGTGGCCGCGCCCGCGCTCGCCGGGACCCTCCACGATCCGCGCGAGGTCCACCTCGCCGACGTCCATCAGCTCACTTTCGAGGGTGACAGCGCCGAGGCCTACTGGTCGTTCGACGGCACGCGGCTCATCTTCCAGTCCACCCGCCAACCCTTCGGGTGCGACCAGATCTTCACCATGCCCGCTTTCCCCGAGGACGCGCGGGCCGAGAAACCGGTCCTGGTCTCGACCGGGAAGGGGAGGACGACCTGCTCCTACTTCCTGCGCGGCGACCAGCGCATCCTCTACGCCTCGACCGACGCCTTCACCGCCGAGTGCCCGCCCAAGCCCGACTACTCGCAGGGGTACGTCTGGCCGATCGACTCCGACTACGAGATCTTCGAGGCCGACCCGGACGGTAGCCACCGGGTGCGGATCACGGACAACCGCGCCTACGACGCCGAAGCCACGATCTGTCCGAAGGACGGGCGGGTGATCTTCACCTCGACGCGCGACGGCGACCTCGACCTCTACGAGATGAACGCCGACGGCAGCGACGTCGTCCGGATCACCGACACGCCAGGCTACGACGGCGGCCCGTATTTCTCGGCCGACTGCTCGAAGATCGTCTGGCGCGCCTCGCGGCCGGAGGGAAAGGACCTCGAGGACTACCGGGCGCTGCTCGCGCAGGGGCTGATCCGGCCGACCCGGCTCGAGCTCTGGGTCGCCAACGCGGACGGCACCGAGGCCCACCAGGTGACCGATCTCGGCGTCGCCTCCTTCGCGCCCTACTTCTTCCCCGACGGCAAGCGGATCATCTTCTCGTCGAACTACGGCGACCCGCAGGGGCGCGAGTTCGATCTCTGGGCGATCGACACCAACGGCACCAACCTCGAGCGCATCACCTGGACCGGCGGCTTCGACGGTTTCCCGATGTTCTCGCCCGACGGCAAGTGGCTGGCCTTCGCTTCGAACCGCAACCAGGCGCGACCCGGCGAGACCGACATCTTCGTCGCGCGCTGGATCCCGGGCTCGCCGGCGGCGACGGTCGAGACTCCGGCGGACCGGTTCTACGCCGACGCGGCGTGGCTCGCCGACGACGCCCGGGAGGGGCGCGGCATCGGCAGCGCGGGCATCGCCGCCGCGGGAGCGTGGATCGAGCAACGCTTCCGCAGCCTCGGCCTGCAGCCCGCAGGGCCGGAGGGGAGCTTCCGCCAACCGTTCCCGGTGGTGGTCGCCGTCTCCTCGGGCCCGGCGACCGCGCTCGAGATCGACGGCTCCGCGGCAGCCGCCGACGACTTCCGGCCGCTCTCCTTCTCGGGCGCGGGACCTGTCGAGGGGACCGTGGTGGCGGTCGGCTACGGCATCGTCGCCCCCGAGCTGAAGGTGGACGACTACGCGGGCGAGGACGTCACCGGGAAGGTCGTGCTCGTCCGCCGGTTCGTACCGCCGGGAGACACCTTCTCCGACCCCGAGCTCGAGCGACGCTTCAGCGATCTGCGCTACAAGGCGTTCGTCGCACGCGAGCACGGCGCCGTGGCGATGCTCGTCGCGGACGTGCCGGAGCCGGACGCCGCCGACCAGACGGAGGCGCCGCTGCCCGAGCTGACCGCCGAGACGGTCGCGGACGCTGGCATCCCCGCGGCAGCATTGACTCGGGCCACGGCGCAACGGTTGCTCGCCGCCGGGGCCCACCGGGTCCGCCTGGCGGTCGACCTCGAGCGGCAGAGCGCCGAGACGTTCAACGTGATCGGGCGCCTCGACCCGGCGGGTACTCCGATCGACGACCGCGTGGTCGTCGTCGGCGCCCACTACGACCACCTCGGACGCGGCGGGCCGGGCTCGCTCGCGCCGGATTCGCACGAGATCCACAACGGCGCGGACGACAACGCCTCGGGAGTCGCCGGGATCCTGGAGGCGGCGCGCCTGCTGGCCGCCCGGAGGTCCGAGCTCGCCCGCCCGGTCGTCTTCGTCGCCTTTTCGGGCGAGGAGCGCGGGGTGCTCGGCTCGACCTTCCTGAACCGGCACCCGCCGGCCGGCCTCGAAGCGGGCAACATCGTCGCCATGGTCAACCTCGACATGGTGGGCCGGCTGCGGCAGCGGGACCTCACCGTCTTCGGCGTCGCGACGGCGAAGGAGTGGAAGTCGATCGTCGACGACGAGTGCCGCCGCGCGGGTCTCTCCTGCCGCGAGCAGGGCGAGGGCTACGGTCCTTCGGACCAGACTCCCTTCTACGCCGCCGGCGTTCCGGTGCTGCACCTGTTCACCGGGACCCACGAGCAGTATCACCGTCCGAGCGACGACGCCGACCTGCTCAACGACACCGGCGGTGCCGAGGTCGCCGCCGTGGCCGCCGACCTCGCCCTGGCGGCCGACCGCGCGCCGCACGGGCTGAGCCTCGAGCGCAGCGCGTCCGGGCCGCCGGTGGCCGGCGACTCCCGCTCCTTCGGCGCCTCTCTGGGAACGATCCCGGACTACGCCGGTCCCGGCGAGGGCAAGACCGGGGTGCTCCTCGCCGGCGTGCGGGCGGACGGACCGGCGGAGCAGGCGGGCATGCGCCGCGGCGACATCCTGGTCGGGCTGGCGGGCGAGGAGATCCGCGACATCAACGACTTCATGTACATCCTGCGCAAGGCGCATCCCCACGAGCATGCCGAGGCGGTGGTGGTGCGCGACGGGGAGAAGATCACGCTCGACGTCGTGTTCGGCGAGTCGCACCGGCGCTGAGCCGGGATCCGGCCGCGGAGTCGCTTGACCGCTCCGGTTCCCCTGTCGGGTCATCTGTGGACGGTGCTGCCGGCCCTACGGACCCGGCTGGCGCCGCCGCGCGTGCCCGACGAGGAGCCCTTCGCGGTCGGCCTCGACGACCCGGTCACCGGCGCGGTCGTCCTCACGGGCCGGCTCCACGAGAACCCGGCAGGAGGCGGCTCCGGAGCGCTGCTGGTCGTCGTCCACGGCCTGGCGGGGAGCTGCGACAGCTCCTACGTCCGGCGCTTCACGGCGCGGGCCGCCGCGGCGGGTCTCTCGACCCTGCGGATCAACCTGCGGGGCGCGGACGGGCGGACGGCGGACTTCTACCACGCCGGCCTCGACGCGGATCTCGCGGCCGTCCTCGCCGCGCCGCGCTTGGCGCCCTTCGGCCGTGTCCTCCTGGTCGGGTTCTCGCTCGGCGGGCACTTGGTGCTGCGGCGGCTCGCGGGCGGCCCCGATCCGCGCGTCGCCGCGGCGGTGGCGGTCTGCGCGCCGCTCGACCTCGACCGCGGCGCGGCGGCGCTCGACGCGCCGCGCAATTCCCTCTACCGCCGCTATCTCCTCCACGGCCTGCGTCGGCTGGCCGACGGCGTCGAGCGCCGCCGGCCCGGAAGCCTCGCCGCCGACCGCCGGACGCGCCGCGCCGTGGGCACGATCCGCCGCTGGGACGATCTCGTGGTGGCGCCGCGCTGGGGCTTCGACTCCGCGGAGGACTACTACGCGCGAGCGAGCGTCGCGCCGAGGCTGGGCGCCGTCACCGTGCCGACCTGGATCGTCCTCGCCGAGCGCGACCCGATGGTGCCGAAGGAAGCGCTCGAGCCGGTCCTCGGAGGCGTTTCGCCGGCCACCGAGGTCACCTGGACCCCGCGCGGTGGGCACGTCGGATTCCCCGCCGACCTCGACCTCGGCCGGCGCGGTCCGCTCGGCCTCGACGGCCAGGTCCTGTCCTGGCTCGGCGAGCGCGCCTGAGCGGTCCGCGTCCGCGGCTGCGCCCGACCGCGGAGACGCCTCAGCGGCCGCCGTGGATCGTCACGTCGCCGCTGCCGGTGTCGACGGTCGCCTTGCCCTCGGCCGTGCCGACGTCGGCGATGAAGTCGCGCTTGTGCTTGCGCACCCGCATGTCGGGCAGGTCGACGTCGATGTCGCCGCTGCCGGTGGAGACCACGAGGTGGACGGACGGGGTTCTGGCGACGTCGAGGACGACGTCACCGGAGCCGGTGTCGATGTAGAGGTCCCGCACGGCGCCGAAGTCGCCGGCGAGCCGGACGTCGCCGGATCCCGTGTCGACGTGGACGCGCGAACCCAGGACCAGGCCGCGGCCGCGGACGTCGCCGGAGCCGGTGTCGGCGTCGAGCGCTCCCGTGCAATCGAGCAGGTTGACGTTGCCGGAACCGGTGTCGGCCGCGATCTTGTCGCCCTTCACGGCCTCGAAGACGACGTCGCCGGAACCGGTGTCGGCGTCCACCCCGCCCTCGTGCCGGCGGACGGAGACGTCGCCGGAGCCGGTGTCGAGCGACAGCGAGCCCCGGCTGTCGCGGACGTCGATGTCACCCGAGGAGGTGTCCAGGCGCTGATCGGCGAGGACCCCCGTCGAGACCACGCGGCCGACCGAGTTCTTGACCTTGACCGCGACTCCGGCCGGGATCTCGAGGCGGAAGTCGGCCCACAGCGCCGCGCCCGAGCCCGAGGAGCTGACCCGGATGTGGCGGCCCTGGTACTTGAGGGTCGAGCTGCTGCCGCTCAGCCAGGAGAGGAGCCAGTGATCCTCGACGTCCGAGGAGGAGCGCCGGCCCGGGAAGCGGTAGTGGTCGAAGCGGTCGACCGGGTAGAGCGCCTTGACGACCAGCCGGTCGCCGACGGTCTGGATGTCGACCTTCAGGGACGCCGCGAGCGAGTCCGCCGTCTCGCCGGCCGAATCCTCCGCCGAGACGTGGGCGCCGACGTGGATCGAGGGCTGGTCGGCCGCGACCAGGACGACCTCGCCGGCCAGATTCTCGAGCTCGACCGTCCGGACCGCCGTGGAATCGAAGCGTTGGTCGACGTCGCGCGATCCGGTCGCCGGCAGGGCCGGCGCCGCCAGCGCCAGCGCGCCGAGGGTGGCCAGGAGCCAGGTGAGCGGACGGCGGGTGCGGGAGGCGGGGTGGTGCACGGAGTGCGAGATGGACATGGGGGTTCCCTCCGAATCGGGTGTCAACACCCTTCTACTCGTCCCGGCGCCGAGAGTTTCACCGCGCCGGGGGCGGATGGGCGCCGCTCCGGTCCGCGGAGGCCCCCCGCGGGGCGCACGGGTCCGCTGCGGCCGTGACCGGCTCCGGGTGGCTCTCCGGCTCGTAAACCTTCGGCGGCGCCCCGACGTAACCCGTTGCGGAAGGAGATCCAGGATGGGAAGACGAGTCGTCACGCGGGCCGCGCTGTGCACGTTGGTCCTGACCGTCGCGGTCGCCGCGAACGCCCAGGAAACCCTGGGCGATCGTGCCGAGAAGGCCTACCAGGACCAGGACTGGTCCTCCGCCGAAAAGCTCTTCGCGCAGCTCGAGAAGGACGAGTCGTCCCGCGCCTACGCCGCCTTCCGTCGCGGCGCCGCGCTGCTCTACCTGGGCCGGGTCGCCGAGGCACGCGCCAGCCTCGACGTCGCCGAGAAGGCAGGCTGGAACCCGGTCGCGATCGCCTATCGCAGGGCCTGCGCGGCGGCGACAGAGGGCGACGAGGCCGGCGCTTTCGCCGAGCTCGACCGCGCGGTGGCGGGCGGTTTCTCGAGGGCGGGATTGCTGGACAGCGAGCCCCTGCTGGCCTCGATCCGAGGCGATGCCCGCTTCGCCGCCCTGAAGGACGCGATCGACCGCAAGGCCCACCCGTGCCGGCACGATCCCCACTACCGGGCCTTCGACTTCTGGATCGGAGACTGGGAAGTCCGGTCCGCCGGCGCCCCCGAGACGTCGCCCCCGTCGGAGAACCTGATCTCGCTCGAGTACGACGGCTGCGTGCTCATGGAGCACTGGAAGTCCGTCTCGGGCGGCACGGGATCGAGCTTCAACATCTACGACTCCAGCCGTGGCATGTGGTTCCAGACCTGGGTCGACTCGACCGGCGGCCTGCACGAGTACCACGGCAACCCGGACGCCGACGGCAACATGATCCTCGAAGGCGAGATGCCCGGCGGGCCCGGCCAACCGGCGCGTCTACCGACGAAGCTGAGCTTCTTCAAGCTCGGACCCGACCAGGTCCGTCAGTTCAGCCAGAGCTCGATCGACGGCGGCAAGACCTGGACCACCAACTACGACCTGATCTACACGCGCCGCAAGTGACGGTGACAGTTACGTCACAGGCGTGCCTGTCACAAACCGTGGATGAGCGGTCGACCGCGTCGAGTGGCGATTCGGATGTCGCCCATCGCGTCCTCGCTGGGCCGGGCGTTTAGGAGAGATCTCCAGCTGCCAATGCGCCGGTCCAGCGGATCCCTTTCGACGAGCGGGTCTCGAACCAGCCCCAGGTGACACGGGAGGCTCGAGAAGCGCCAGTCGAGGACGGAGCTCACGAGCTCGGCTCGAACGGGATTCTGGAGCACGTACTGCGTCGCGGCGACCAGATGACGATCGTCCATCGGACAGGAATAGAAGCGTTCCTGCCAGAGGTGCCCAGTCCACTTCTCGCGCCGATGAATGCGGAGGGCGTAGCGCCAATGTGCCCGCCCGAAGGTCAGGCTCAAGGCTTCTTCCGAAGATGGGACCGCAAGGAAGTGGACATGGTTGGGAAGTAGGCAGTACGCCCAAATGGCAACGCCGTAGTGCTGGGCATAGTCGAAGATGAGGTCTCGGTAGGCTTCATAGTCGGCCTCAGAGAAGAAGACCTTCATCCTGCGACTTCCCCTCTGAGTGACGTGGTGGGCCAGGCCCGGGACGACGATTCTGGAGACTCGGGGCATGCGTTCCGAGACGAGATTCTCCTCGGGGATCTTGCATGTGACAGTTATGTCTGTGACGTAACTGTCACCATCGTCTTGTTCAGAAGCGGTAGCCGAGCTCGAACAGGGCGTGGTTGCCTTCGAGGTCGTCTCCCGTGTCGTACTCGTACTCGCCGTAGACGTACACACGGAATGGCAGCTGGACGGTACCCGACAGCCTCGCCCACTGGTTGTTGCGCGGGGCGCTCGAGGCGAAGTCGCCCGAGAGCTTGGCCTGGGACCCGCCGATCGTCAGGCCGAGGTCGTGGCCGCCACGGAACGACCAGCGGGTGCGCAGGTTGGCGACCCAGCCCTCCGCGGTGCCGCCGCTGTAGAAGGAGCCGTCGCCGCCGATCAGCCAGGGCAGGCCGAACGCGGTGGCGTCCATGAGCGAGAAATAGGCGGAGTTCGTCGGCTGATCGACATCGTCGGCGCGCTCCAGGCCGGCGCCGAGCGAGGCGCTCCAGCCCGACCGCGACTGCCAGTCGATGGCGGCGCGCGCTCCCTCCCGGAAGTATCGGCTGAAGACCTCCTCGGGCAGGGGTCGGGTCTCGTAGGTGAGGTAGTTGCGCCGTTGGTCGTAGGAGACGGAGCCGCGGACGCTGGAGCTCATCCGGAAGGACGCCGAGAGCGCCGCGTTGGTGACCTGCGAGGTCGATCCGGTCAGCTCCTGGCGCCAGCCGCGGTTGAGATCGATCTCGGCGCGCTCGTAGAGCCACCAGCGCGAGCCGGATCCGAGGCGGCTCTCGAGGGTCACGTAGTCGCGGCTGATGTCGCCGTTGCGCGCCTTCTCCGAGATGCCCCCGAGTACCACTTCGCCGTAGAAGGCGTCCGCGTCGGCGGCGCCGTCGCGGTCGCTGGCGAGGCGCAGGTAGGTCCCGTATTTCGTGCCTGCGGTCTGGAATCCGAGATCGGTGATGTCCGGGCGGGCGCCGCCGAAAGCGCCGACGAAGAGGTGGCGCGAGACCCGGACCTGCGCCAGGACACCATCCAGGTAGCCCAGGGCCAGAAACGGTCCGGCGCCGAGGCGGCCGAGCTGGAGCGAGAAGCGCGAGTCGGCGGGCTCCCAAGCGAGGGAAGCTTCGTAGAGGCGGTCCGAGCGCTGGCTGCTGTCAACCGAGGGGCCGTAGCCGTCGCGCGAGATCTGCCGGGTGCGCATGCGCAACCGCAGCTCGAGCGGGCGGCCCCCGATCTGCGACATGCGCAGCGTCAGCCGGCCGTTGGACTCGTTCGAGCCGGGGCCGCCCGAGGTCGAGAAGGAGCGGTAGCCGAGGGCGACCGAGCCGTAGATCCGGGTGTGCTCGACGCGCTGCGGGAACCCGTAGGCCGGCCCGCTGTCGTCGGTCACCACCGGCGGCGTCACCGGGGTCTCGGGCTCGGGCGCGGGTGGCACGGCGGTCTGCGCGCCCTCGGCGGCGGGGACCGAGACGATCACGACGCGGTCGCCCTTCTGGATCTCCTTCACGGCGCCGATCACGCGGCAGGAGGAGGAGTGCTCGGCGACGAACGCGACCTCCAGGTCGGCGACCTTCTCGCCGCCGCGGACGACGCGGACGGTGGTTCCGGCGACCACGCCCTCCGAGCGTCCGGCGTCGAGGTAGACGGACCCCGACGAGACGTAGGCCACCGTGATCGGCCGGGACGGGTCCGCGGCGGCCGAAGCTGCCGCGAGCGAGAGGACGAACCCGATCGCGGCGGCGATGGCGATGTGGCGGAGGCGCTCCACGGTGGACCGGCTCCTAGTGACGACCGTCGGGATGGCAGGCATAGCAGGCCCCGCTTTCGTAGCGGTAGTTGGAGACTTCCCGGTGCTCGCTGTCCATTCGCGACCGGCTGTGCTCGTGGCACACGGTGCAGTCGAAGATCGCGTAGTTGGACGGCGAGACGTGGCAGGTGGAGCACGAGGTCCAGCGCCCGCGGTGGGCGCCGGAGTAGATGGGGAAGAAGTCGGCGTCGTGGTTGAAGCTCGCCCCGTCCCAGCTGGTCGTGTTGTGGCAGTTCTGGCAGGCGGTGGGGAACCCGGCCGCCGCGTGATTCGGATCGGTCGTGCGGTTGTAGTCGGCAGCGTGGCAGGCGTAACACTGGCGGGGCGTTCCGGTGTAGCCGCTGGCGTGGCAGCTCTGGCACGACGTCGACGCGTGGGCTCCGGTCAGGGGGAACGCCGTCTGGTTGTGGTTGAACGTCGCCGGCGTCCAGGCGACCGTCGTGTGGCAGGTCTGACAGGCGGTCGGGAAGTTGCTGGCGGCGTGGTTGGGATCGCGCGCGCCCTGGTAGTCGCTCTGGTGGCAGGAGTAGCACTGGGCGGAGGTGCCGTTGTAGCCCTGCTGGTGGCACTGCGCGCAAGCGAGATTGGCGTGCGCTCCCTGGAGCGGGAATCCGGTCGTCGAGTGCTCGAAGCTGGCGCCGCTCCAGCTCGTCGTCGAGTGACAGCTCTGGCAGGTGGTCGGGAAATGGCCGGCGACGTGGTTGGGATCGCGCGCGCCCTGGTAGTCGCTCTGGTGGCAGGAGTAGCACTGGGCCGAGGTGCCGGTGTAGCCCTGCTGGTGGCACTGCGAGCAGGCGAGCGTGGCGTGGGCGCCCTGGAGCGCGAATCCGGTCGAGGCGTGGTTGAAGTCGGCGCCGCTCCAGCTGGTCGTGTTGTGGCAGTTCTGGCAGGCGGTCGGGAAGTGGCTGGCGACGTGGTTGGGGTCGCGCGTGCGCTCGTAGTCCGTGCGGTGGCAGGAGTAGCAGTTGGCCGGAGTGCCGGCGTACCCTTGCTGGTGGCACTGCGCGCAGTCGAGCGTGCGGTGGGCGCCCTCGAGGACGAATCCGGTCGCCGAGTGGTCGAAGCTGGCGCCGTCCCACCCCGTCGTCGAGTGACACACCTGGCAGGTGGTCGGGAAGTGCCCGGCGACGTGGTTCGGATCGCGGGTCCGTTGGTAGTCGGCCTGGTGGCACGAATAGCAGTCCGCCGACGTCCCCTGGTATCCGGTGCGATGACACTGGGCGCAGGCGAGGTCGCGGTGGGCGCCGGTGAGCGGGAAGCGTGGCGTGTGAGCGAACCCGGGAGCCCGCCAGCCGTCGGGGAGCGGGCCATGGCACTGCCTGCAGTCGGTCGAGAAACCGGTGTGGGGGGGCGACGACGCGGCCTGGAAGTCGGCGCGGTGGCAGGCGATGCACTCGGTCGGCGTCAGGGCGTACTGGCGCGGCGGTTGGCCGTGGTGGCAGGCCTCGCAGTCGACCCGCGCGTGCCCGGCGAGCAGGGGGAAGACCGTGCGGTTGTGGACCCGGAAGAGCTCGTCGCGGACGTCCCACCGGCGAGAGTCGTGGCAATTCGTGCAGGTCAGGCCGAGCTCGCCGGAGTGCGGGTCGCGGTGGCAGTCCGAGCAGGAGATGCCCACGTGCGAGAAGACCGGGTTCTTGTGGCACTCGGCGCACGCCGCCACCGCGTGCATCCCGCTCAGGGCGAATCCGGTCGAGTCGTGCCGGAACGGGACGTCGCGGCCGACCTGTTGCCAGTCGGCCGTGGTGTGGCACTGGTCGCAGGCGATCGCGAGGTCGCCGTGGGGGCTGGCCTGCGCCGAGGCCGCGACGGCGCCGGCGAGCACGAGGCCGAGCAGGAGCCCGGCCACCGCGGCGGCCCGGCCCCTGCGCGCTGGCGCCGGAGTCTCCTCGCCCCCGAAGCGGACGCCGCAGCCGCGCAGCAGCTCGAACGGCGGCTCGCCGCCGATCATCACGAAGACGTAGTCGTTGTCGAGCCCCTCGAGGCGATCGCCGGTTCGGAGCGTGACCCGGTCCTCGTCGATCGCCTCCACCTGGCTCTCGAACGCGGCGCGCACGCGTCCGCGCTCGATCATCGTCTCGATGACCGTCTGGTTCTTGCGCTTGATCCGGTAGAAGGTGTCCTTGCGATACGAGATCGTCACCTGGTTGCCGGCCTGTCGGGCGAGACCGATCGCCGCCTCGACGGCGCTGTCGCCGCCGCCGACCACGAGGATCCTCTGACGTCGGTAGGACTCGGCGTCTCGCAGCTGGTACATGACCTTGGACCGTTCCTCTCCCGGCACGCCGAGCTTGCGCGGCGAGCCGCGGCGGCCGAGCGCGAGCACGACGTGACGGGTCCGGTGGACGCCACCGGATGTCCGCACGGCGAGCTCGTCGCCCCGGCGCTCGATCGACTCCAGACGTTCTCCGTAGCGAACCCGCAGCTGCTGGCGCCCGATCTCCCGGTTCAGGAGCTCGAGAACCTCTTCCTTCGAGTACTGCTCGCGGTCGAGCGTGGCGCCGCCGGGAAGCTCGACGGGCCGGGTCAGGACCATCTTGCGGCTGGGGAAGTTGAGGATCGTGCCGCCGAGGCCCCGCCCCTGGTCCACGATCGTCGCCTCGAGGCCGGCCAGCCGCGCCGCGATGCCGGCGGCCAGCCCCGCCGGACCGGCGCCCACGATCAGGACGTCCAGGACGTCCAGGACGCCGGAGACCGGGTCGCCGGAACCCTTCACGGCCCGGGGGCGAGCGGCGATGGTGCGGATCACCGATTGCCCCTGCTCGATCGCGTTGCGGATCAACGCCAGGCCGGTCAGCTCGCCGGCGACGAAGATCCCGGGCGTCGTCGTCTCCAGCTCGCCGGTGAGGATCGGCACGTCGCGCCGTCCCTTGACGTCTCCCAGGCCGACCTCGATCGCGCCCACCGGACAGGCGTCCGCGCAGCGACCGTGGCCGACGCATCGCAAGCCGTTGATCACCACCGCGACGCCGCCCACGACGCCCAGGACGTCGCCCTCGGGGCAGGCGCGCACGCACGCTCCGCAGCCGATGCAGCTCGCCGGGTCGACGAACGGGTACTGCGCCACCGGGCGGTCGATGCCCAGGGCCCGGGCCTCGTCGAGACGGCTGCGGTCGGCGCGGCGGCGGCGGTGGAAGGCGACGGCGTAGGGCAGTACGACCGCCACGACGACGAACACCGCCAGCCCCCACACGACGGTCGATTCGACCTGGGCGGGCGGGATCACGACCGGCTCCTCCCCCCGGACCGCGCGGGCGGGACGGCCCGTGGCCCGTGGCAACCCTCGCACGTCATCGGCCGTGGCTTGTAGCGCACGACCGGTTCGCCGGCGAGCTTCTCGGTCGGATGGCAGCCGGCGCAGGCGACCCGGGAGTGGGCGCCGTCGATCTGGAACCGGCTGTCGCGGGCGTGGTCGAAGCCCGGCGCCGGCCGGAAGCCGTCGACGCCGTGGCAACGGGCGCAGTCGGTCGTGCCGGCGACCGCGAACTGTCCCGCGTGCGGGTCCCGGTGGCAGCCGGCGCAGTCCATCGGGCGCCCCGCCAGGGCGACGGTCCCGCGGGCGTCGGCGGGATGGCACTTCGCGCACGCCACGTCGGCGTGTCGGCCGGCGAGGGGGAAGCGCGTCCGCGCGTGGTCGAAGCGCGTCTCGCGCCAGCTCGCCTCCGAGTGGCACGAGCGGCAACCGTCCGGACCGGCGAACCGGTCCAGGCTGCCCGCGTGGGGATCCCGGTGACAGTCGCGGCAGGCCTTGCGGTCGAAGCGGAACTGCAGGGTCGGGCTCGACGCGGCGCGCCGGTAGGCGGCGGGCAGGGAAGCGGCCGGGACCGGCTTGTGGCAGGCCGAGCAGGGCACGGCCAGGTGGGCGCCGACCAGCGGGAACGGACTCGTGGCGTGCTCGGCCGCGCCGTAGCGGGCGGGGGAGAAGCCGGCGACGTCGTGGCAGTCGGCACACGCCGCGCGCCCCGCGACCGAGGCCAGCTGTCCGGCGTGCGGATCGCGGTGGCAGGTCTCGCAGCGCTGGAACCCGGCGATGCGCAGCTCGCGCCCGGGCAGGTGGCAGCGGGCGCAGGCGAGGGTCCGGTGCCGCCCGCGCAGCGGATAGGCCGTGCGGTCGTGGTCGAAGCCGCGTGCGCCCGCGGCGGCGAGGGCCTGCGACCGGAAGCTGACCAGGTCGTGGCAGGAGGCGCAGCCGGCGCCGAGGCGTCCGGCGTGCGGGTCGCGATGGCACTCGGCGCATCCGGGCAGCGCCCGCGACCGGAACTGGGTGAAGACGAACGTCTCGGGTGTCCCGGCCGGCCGCGGCGGTTGCAGGTGGCAACGCGCGCAGTCGACCTTGGCGTGGGCGCCCTCGAGGGGAAAGCGGGTCCGCGCGTGGTCGAATCCTGCGACCGCCTTCCAGGTGGTCTGCGAGTGGCAGTCGGTGCACTCTCCCGTCGCCGCTCTCGTGCCGGCGGCGGCGACTCCGGCCGCGCCGCCGTGGGGGTCGCGATGGCACGAGGCGCAGCCGGTCGAGAGTCCGAGAAAGGTGTGCGCGAGGTCGAGCCCGGGCTCGGCCGCCTTCAAGCTCCGGTCGATCCGGTCGGGGCGGTGGCACTCGCCGCAGGCCAGCCCGGCGTGCTTGCCCTCGAGCCGCCAGCCGGTGCGCGTGTGGTCGAACGCCTCGCGGCCGCCCTGGCCCCAGTCCACGAGCACGAAGGCGACACCGTTGTGCTCGGAGTGACAACGCTCGCAACGCTGGAATTCCGGACGGGCGTGGAGGCCCTTCTCGGCGCCGAGGCGGGCACCCAGGGCGCGATGGCAATCCAGGCAGAGTCCCGGGTCGACCCCTTGCCCGGTCTTGTGGCAGGTCATGCACCGGCTGCTGCCCTCGAGGCCGGAATGGGCGAGCGACAACGGGCCGGGCGAGATCTGGGCCCGCAGGGCGAGCGGCGCTGCCAGGGCGGCGACCAGCGCGAGCGCGGCGAGACGCCGCCCGGCCCGGCTCATCCGCCCCCCAGCGCGTAGCCGGTGGCGTAGGCCACGCCGACGTGGATCGCCGCGAACAGGTACATCAGGACCGCGAACGGCTTGTGGAAGACGTGCCAGTAGTGGAAGAGCTCGTGCAGGCGGCTCCAGAGCCGCAACCGGCGGCGCAGCAGGGAGCGCTGTCGCACGGTCCGGGCCAGGCGGGTGAGCACGGGACGGGGCAGGCGCGGAGCGTGGCGCCGGAAGCGGGCGAAGCTGCGCCGGGACCGGATCGGATCGAACAGCAGATCGAGCAGGGCGGAGAGAAGCGATCCGCCGGCCGGCCCGGCGCTCTCGGCGCTCTCGAGGCGCTCGAGGTCGGCCGCGGCGAGACCGAACTCCAGCCGCAGCCGGTCGGCGAGCTCGGCGTCCAGCCGCCGGGCGTCGTCGAGGCTGAGCTGATCGCCCGCCGCGGTGCGCGGGATCTGGGCGTAGAGGAAGCGGCCGAGGATGCCCGAGGTGGCGACCGCGACCATCGACCAGAAGGCGATGGCGATCAGGCCGCCGACCTTGAACGCCGAGTGCAGGACGATGAACAGTGGACCGGCGACGCCGAAGTAGATGTGGACGTCGAGCCAGGTGCCGAGGTTTCCGACGCGGCGCAGCCAGGGCAGCCGCTTGCGGACGCTGTAGGAGAGCATGGCCAGCATCATCGAAAGGCCGGCGATGCCGTAGATCCGCCCCAGGTCGCCGCCCGGCTTGAGCTGCCAGTGGAGAGGATTGCGGGGGCGCTGGATCAGCGGCAGCGCGTAGTAGTCGCGGCCGTGCCACGCGAGCGCCGCCACGAGCGAGAGGGTCCCCGCGTACAGCGCTCCCAACCACCATCGCCGCATCCCCGCGCCGCCCTCCCTTCCTTCGGCCCCGACCTTGGAACCGAATGGTGCGAGCCCGGAACCTACGGGAACCGGGGTACCCGAGTCTGTGGCGCGCGCTGCGCGCGCAGTGTGATGGGAGTCGCCTCCATATTCGCTGCCGGCGAACGGAGGCCCTACCTCCGGCAGAGACTGAGACGGCTCCGCCGCCGGTGCGGAACGTAGGCGCCGAACATCGCGCCCATCCTCCGGCCGCTCGCAGGGCCGCGCGCCACCCCGCCGAGCGGGCTCGGCCGGGGACCGTAGAATGCGCCCCGTGTCCGATCCGACGCAGGGTGGCAACCGGCTGGCGCGCGAGAGCTCGCCGTACCTGAGGCTCCACGCAGGCAATCCGGTCGATTGGTATCCGTGGGGGAGCGAGGCGATCGAGACCGCCCGCCGCGAGGACAAGCCGATCTTCCTGTCGGTCGGCTACTCGACCTGCTACTGGTGTCACGTCATGGAGCGGGAGAGCTTCTCCGACCCCGCGGTCGCCGCCGAGATGAACCGCGGGTTCGTCAACGTCAAGGTCGATCGCGAGGAGCGCCCCGACCTCGACGAGATCTACATGCTGGGCACCCAGCTGCTGACCGGGCAGGGGGGGTGGCCCAATTCGGTCTTCCTGACCCCGCGGCTCGAGCCGTTCTTCGCCGGCACCTACTTCCCGCCCACCGACCGCGGCGGCCGGCCCGGATTCCCGACGGTCCTGCGCTCGTTGGCCCACGCCTGGCGGGAGCGGCGGGACGACGTCGAGGCCCAGGCCGGCGAGCTCGCCGGCGCCATCCGCCACCACCTCGAAGAAGCCGAGCCGGGCAGCGAGCCCCTGCCCGGGAGCGAGCTCGCCGAGCGCGCTCTCGAGGGCCTGCGCCGGAGATTCGACGGCACCTGGGGCGGGTTCGGCGAGGCGCCGAAGTTCCCGACGCCCTCCAATCTCTGGCTCCTGGCGGCGCTCGCACCGGAGCGCGGCGACGCGGCCATGATGCTGGCGGCGACGCTCGACGGCATGGCGCGCGGCGGCATCTTCGACCAGCTCGGTGGCGGCTTCCACCGCTACTCGACCGACCGCGAGTGGCGGGTGCCGCACTTCGAGAAGATGCTCTACGACAACGGCCTGCTGCTCGAGGCCTACGCCCGCGAACACGCGCGCTCCGGCAGCCCCGAGGCGCGGCGGGTGGCGCTCGAGACGGCCGGATTCCTGGCCCGCGAGATGACCTCGCCCGAAGGCGGGCTGTGGAGCGCGATCGACGCCGAGACCGACGGCCGCGAGGGCGCCTACTACGTCTGGACCCGCGCCGAGCTCGGACGCGCGCTGGGCGAGGAGGACGCGACCTTCCTGGCGCCGATCCTCGGCTTCGGCGACGAGCCGTTCTTCGAGGGCGAGGCTTACGTGCTCCACCTGCCGCGCGCCCTGGACGTCGCGGCGCGCGAGCGCCGGATCGCGCGCGCCGAGCTGCTCGCCGAGATCGACCCGCTGCGCGCGAAGCTGCTCGAGGCGCGCGGTCGGCGCAAGCGGCCGGCGACCGACGACAAGATCCTGGCCGACTGGAACGGGACGGCGATCGCCGGACTGGCCGAGGCCGGCCACCGGCTCTCTCGCCCCGACCTGATCGCGCGGGCCGAGCGGGCCGCGGAGTTCCTGCTCGCGACGGTGCGCTCCCCCGGGGGCGTCCTGCTGCACTCCTGGCGCGCGGGCGAGGGCCGCATCGAGGCCTTTCTCGGCGACTACGTCTTCCTCGTCCGCGGTTTGCTCCGGCTCCATCGCGCCACCGGCGCGGCGCGCTGGATCGACGCGGCGGCCTTGCTCCAGCAGGAGCAGGATCGGCGGTTGGCCTCGCCGCGGGGTGGCTACTTCAACGCCGCCGAGGCGCCCGACCTGATGGTGCGCGGCAAGGAGTTGTTCGACGGCGCGATGCCGGGCGCCAACGGAGTCGCGGCGCTCAACCTGCTCGAGCTCGCCGCGGCGACCCGGGACGACCGCTTCGCCGTCGCCGCCGAGCGGACCCTGCGCGCCTTCGCGCCGACCGTGGACGCGCACCCCGACGGCGCGCGCACGATGGCCTTGGCGTTCGCCGGTTTCGCCGCGAGCGGGGCGGCGGCCGCAGCTCTCCGGGAGCCGGGCGCCGAGACGGCGGCCCCGGGCTCGCGCGCCGCCGTCGAGCGCGCCGTCGCCGAGCTCGGCGGCGAGGACGCCGCGGGCTGGCGTCCGCTCATCGTCCGGATCTCGCTGCTGCCGGGCTGGCACCTGGTGGCCGAGCCCGAACCTCCCGGTCTCGAGGCTTCCGGCGCCGATCTCGAGGCGGTCGAGTTGCCGGCGGCGGACCGACTGCCGGCGGAGGCCGGATCGCCGGGGCTGCGCGGGTGGCGAGGGGACCTGGAGATCCGCGCCCGGCTGCGTCCCACGGGGCCCCGCGTCTCGCTCGTGCTGCGCTTCGCCGCCTGTGGCGACGGGGCCTGCCACCCGCCGGCGAAGCTGGAGATCGCGCTCGACCGATGAGCCCGGACGCCGTCGCCGCGGCGCTGGTCTGGGGGGTCGCGATCTACGCGGCCTGCGGTCTGCTCTTCGCCCTCGTCTTCCTGGTCCGCGGCGTCGAGCGCCTGGACCCGGCGGCCCGCGATTCGAGCCTCGGCTTCCGGCTCGCGATCCTGCCCGGCGTCGCGGCGCTGTGGCCTGTGCTGGCGCGACGCTGGCTGAGGCTGCGTCGAGCCGGGGCGGAGGGCCCGCCGCTCGAGAGCAACGCCCACCGGCGGGCCGCGGGAGGCGGAGCGTGATCCGATCGCACCGCGTCCGCCACCGGTGGACCTTCTACCTCCTGGCGCCGGTGTTGCCGATCCTGTTCGCCGCCGCGCTGTGGGTGCGGCCGGAGCGGCCTGCGAACGCCCGGCTCCCGTCCGGGATTCCGACCTTCCGCGACGTCGATCTCACGGCGCGTCCACCCGCGACCGCCAGCGCCGCGCCGGCCGGACCTCTGACGCTCGAGGTGGCCCCCGCCGGCGCCTCGTCGGTTCGCCTGATCGCCGAGCTCCGACGCGCCGCCGCGGAGCCGTTTCTTCTCTACCTGAGAGCTTGTGACGTGGATCGTGGCAGGGCCCCCGGCTCCGGGGATCTGCTCGTGGGCCGCCTGACGGCGGGCGCGCGCGAGAGCTTCGAGTTGCCGGCGGGGGAGCTGGCGGGCTGCCGGCGGGCCGTCGTCTGGAACTTCCGTGCCGGGACCGTGGTGGCCGAGACGCAGATTTCGGAGCTGCCCACGTCCGGAAGGCGGCCGTGAGCGCGGGCTACCGGGCCGTCCAGTGGTCGCCGGGCAAGCGCCGCTACGACGGCGTCCTCGCGGCGCTTCTGGCCGGCTACCTGGCGCTGTTCCTGGGCGCGACTTTCGCCCTGCGCCCGGAGATCACGGCCGAGACCGCGCTGATCCGGGCCCTGGGCACCGCTGCGTTCCTGCTCCTCCACCTGGTGCTGGTCATCGGTCCGCTGGCGCGGCTCGACCGGCGCTTCCTGCCGCTGCTCTGGAATCGTCGCCACCTCGGGGTCACGATGTTCTTCTGCGCCCTGGCCCACGGCGCTTTCGCGCTCGTCCAGTTCCACGCCCTGGGCGACCGCTCGCCGCTGGTCTCGGTGCTGGCCTCCCACGGCCGCTGGACGTCGCTGTCCGGTTTCCCGTTCCAGCCCCTCGGCCTGGCGGCCCTGGCCATCCTCTTCGTGATGGCCGCGACCTCGCACGACTTCTGGCTCGCCCAGCTCACGGCGCCGGTGTGGAAGGGTCTTCACCTCGGTGTCTACCTGGCCTACTCGCTGCTGGTCGGGCACGTCGCGCTCGGCGCGCTCCAGGACGAGCGGTCGCTCCTCCCCGCGCTGCTGGTCGGGTGCGGCCTGGCCGTCGTCCTCGGCCTGCACCTGGCGGCGGCGGCGCGCGAACGCCGGGTGGACGCCGCCGTCGCCGCGGCGCGCGCCGACGGCCTGGTCGAGGTCTGCCGGGTCGAGGAGATCCCCTTCGGACGCGCCCGCGTCGTTTCGCTGGCCGGGGAGCGCGTCGCGGTGTTCCGGCACGAGGGGGGGATCTCGGCGCTGTCCAACGTCTGTCAGCACCAGAACGGACCGCTCGGCGAGGGGCGGATCGTGGACGGCTGCGTGACCTGTCCGTGGCACGGCTACCAGTATCGGCCCGAGACCGGGGCTTCGCCGCCGCCTTTCACGGAGCGGGTGCCGACGTTCCGGGCGCGCGTCGAGGGCGGACGGGTCCTGGTGGATCCGCGGCCGCTCCCCCCGGGGGCGCACGTCCTGCCGGCGCCCGTCGATCCCGCGACGCCGCGGCCGGCGGACCGGGAGACGTTCTTCGTCGGCTATCTGCCGCTGCCGGCGCCGCTCGGCCGGTTCCTGCGCCGCACCGTCGCCGGCGTCGCGGCGGCGTTCGCACTGGTCGCCCTCGCCGCGGCTCTCGGCCAGCGCCCGTTGGGCGGGGGCATCTACGAGTACGGACGGGAGTCGGTGGTGGCGGGCGTGCTGCGCGCCGCGCCGGTGCCGTCGCTCTGGGTGGCGCGGCCGGGGCGTGGCCGCGGCGGCGGTTCGCCGCTCGCCGTCGTGCCGCTGGTCGGGCCGGGCAAGCACGGCCCCGACGCCGCGGTGATGGCGCTCGCCGGTCGCGCCGTCGAGGCGACGGGGAGCTGGATCCACCGCGGCGGCGTCGCGCTGTTCGAGGTCGCCCGGGTCGCGATGCCCCCCGGGGACGAGGCGGTGAGCCCGCCGGAGGAGGAAGCCCGCCGGCCGCTCGGCAAGGTCCGGCTGACCGGGGAGATCGTCGACTCGAAGTGCTACCTGGGCGTGATGAAGCCGGGCGACGGCAAGAGCCACCGCGCCTGCGCCGTGCGCTGCATCTCGGGCGGCGCGCCCGCCGCCCTGGTCGCGCGCGACCCGGAGGGGGAGACCGCGGTGCTCGTGCTGGTCACGCGCGCGGGCCGGCCGCTCGGGCGCGAGCTGCTCGACCTCGTGGCCGAGCCGGTGGAGGTGGACGGCGAGGCGGTGCGGCTGGGCGATCTCGATCTCCTGGTCACCGACCGCGCTTCGATCCGGCGGCTGGCACCCGGGGAGCCGCGTTGAAGAGGCCGTGGACCGGATGGCGCGCCGGGTGCCGGGGCGCGCTCGCCGCCGCCGCGACCTTCGCGAGCTACACCGCCGCGGTCGTCGGCTCCTTCGTCCTGCGGCCGTGGCGGCGCGCGAAGGTGCGTTGGCAGGGCCGGGTCTTCCGCGCCTGGAGCCGGGCGCTGTGCCGGATCCTCGGCGTCCGCGTCCGGGTCGAGGGCGCCGCGCCCCGGCCCCCCTTCGTGCTGGTCTCGAATCACGTCTCCTATCTCGACATCATCGTGCTCGGCACCCGGCTGCCGTGCGTCTTCGTGGCCAAGGCGGAGATCGACGACTGGCCGCTGTTCGGAGCGATCTGCCGCTCCGTCAACACGATCTTCATCGACCGCAAGTCGAAGCGCGACGTCCCGCGCGTGCTGGCCGACATCGAGGCGATGCTCGCCGCCGGCCAGGGCGTGGTGATCTTCCCCGAAGGGACCTCGGGGGCGGGTGACCGGGTGTTGCCCTTCCGCGCCTCGCTGCTCGACCTCGCCGCGCGGATGGGGCACCCGGTGCACTGGGCCGCGCTCGGCTACGAAAGGCCCGCGGAGGGTCCGCCGGCGCACCTCTCGATCGCCTGGTGGGGCGACATGCCGCTGCTGCCCCACATCGGCGGCCTGTTGCGCTTGGACCGGATCGACGCGCGACTCGTGTTCGGCGCCGAGCCGGTGACCGCGACCGATCGCAAGCAGCTCGCCGACGCCCTGTTCGCCGCCGTGTCGGGGGCCTTCCAGCCGATGGTCGAGAGCGCCGAGGTCGAGCGTCTGCTGGCGCTGCGCGAGAGCGACCCCGAAGCGGTCCCCGAGATCCTGCGCCCCGGCGCCGGCCCGACCTAGCTCGCCCGATCTCTAGTTCTCGCTCCGGCTCCAAGCCGACGTGTCGCCGCTCTCGAAGCCGTCGGCGAACGGCGCGCAGCTCTCGAGCACGCTCATCCCGCCGTTGCCGTCCGCGACCAAGACCCGTCCCGGTCCCATCGCCACTTCGTGGGCGTCGCCGGGGACGCGGGCCGTGGCGAGCTCGACCGGATGATCCGGAACGGAGAGGTCCAGGAAATGGACCGTGTCGAGGTACTCGTAGCCGTCGGTGGCACTCGGGTCGGCGACCACGACCACGGCGAGGGAACCGTAGAAGCCGATCGCCTGCGGCCGACCGCCGAGGCTCGTGCCCGAGCGAAGCGCGGGGTGGGCGGGATCGTGGACGTCGTAGACGCGGAGCAGGCCGGTGAAATCGGCGGCGAGCAGGAGGCTGCCGCCGAGGCTCACCAGTTGAACGTTGGGGAAGGAGAGGTACGAGCGCGCGATCGGAAGCGCCGGATTCGAGACGTCGAACAGCCGGACTCCCCGCTCGCCGCTGAGTCCTCCGGCGACGGCGAGCACCCGGCCACGGGCCGCGACGTCGAGGTTTCCCAGCGTGAGCGGGACCTCCCCGACGGCCATCGGCGCGCTCGGATCGGCGACGTCGAAGATGTGGATGCGCTGCGAGCCCGAGAGGGTCTCGCCGACGTAGGCCCGGTCCTCGTCGACCGCGAGGCCGAACTGGAACGGTGGGCCGAAGGAGCCCGCGGGCAGAGGGTGCAGCGGATCGGAGAGGTCCCAGATGCGAATGCGCGATCCGCTGCTTCCGGCGAAGGCGTAGTCTCCGACCGGGACGAAGCCGTGCATCGCTTCGACTCCGATGCGCTTGTTGGCCACGAGCTCGGGCCTGCCAGGGTCGGACACCTCGAAGACGCGGACGGCGTTCTCGGTGACGGTGACGGCGAGGCCACCCGAGAGGAAGCCGCCGGTGGTCGGCGCGGGAGCGGGGAAGCTCCCGAGCTCGTGGAAGTTGGCGGAATCCGTGACGGCGATGATCCGGACGCCGTCGCGCCCCTGCGCGAGGTAGGCCCGCGAGCCGGTGGCCGTGAGCTGCTCGACGTAGGAGGTCGGAAGCGAGCCGAGCAGGATCGGATGGTTCAAGTCGGTCAGGTCGAGGACCTCACCGTCGGTCAGGTAGGCGCGTCCGCCGATCAGGACGACGTCGACGGCCCCGTCGGTCACGTACTCGCCGTGGACGACCGGATGGTCGGGATCCTCGAGGTCGGCGAACCGGAGGTCGCTGCAGCCGGCGGGCCCGCAGTCCCGGTCGATCGCCAGTCGACGGCCGTTTCCGGACAACGACACGCTTCCGAGCAGGCCGTCCACGAAGCCGACCGACTCGATGTGGGCCGGATCCGAGACGTCGAGGATCTCGAGGCCGCTCGCCTCGGCGAGGTAGGCGCGGTTGCCGAGCACCGCGACCGAGTAGGGGCCGGTCGCGGCGTAGGTCCCGGTCTCGACCGGATGTGCCGGATCCGAGGCGTCGATTACGTGCAGCGCCGTGAAGTCGTAGGTGAAGTAGAGCGAGTCGCCGGAGGTGGCGACCCGGCTGACCACGTCGGTGACGGGAATCGGGAACTCGCCTTCGAGCGCGGGGTGCGCGGGGTCGGAGACGTCGATGAAGAGGAGCCGGTCGAGGCCAGTGGCTACGAGGGTCGTGCCGGTGAGAGCCAAGCCGCGGACGACCTGGCCGATCTCGAGCTTCGCGACCTGGGCCGGATGCGCCTCGTTCGAGACGTCCAGGACGAGCAGCGCCGCGCCGGCACCTACGAACAGCGTCTCTCCCGAGCGGGCGATGGCGGTGGCCGGAGCGCGGCCGTCGCTCCCGAGCACGTGGGGAACGCAGGCGGGCGGTGCGGCGAGGCCTGCGGTCGAAGCGAGGAGCGGCACGAGGCAGGCAGACAGGAAGGCGCGTCCGATCACTGGGGGTCTCCTTTCGATTCCACCGAGGTGGTTCACCTCCTTCCTACGGAGTCCGCCCCCGGGCGGGGACACTCGGGCCGGGGCCGCGCTGGCCGGGCGTTCAGGGGCGGGACGAGGGCAGGCCCAGGGTCGCGAGGGACTGGAGCGTCGCCTCGCTCCAGGCATGGACCGCGATGTGGCGCTGCTCGAGGTAGTCGGGGACGATCCCCCAGGAGCGCTGCAGGCGGATCGCGTGCACCTCGCGGCCGGCCTGGAGCGTCATCTCGACCTCGACCGCGACCCAGCGGCTCTCCCAGGTGCGCTCGCCGACCAGGACGATCGTCCGCGAGGTTCCCTTGAGCGCGTCGCGGACGGCGCGCCGGACGACCACGGGGATCGCCGACTCCAGGCGCACGAACATCTCGCCGACGGGGAACGAGAGCGCCGGGTCGAGCGGATCGAGGGCGCGCTTGCGGATCAGCAGCGCCTCCATCCGATCGAGCTCCGAGAAGCTCAGATGGACCGGCCTGGGCATCGCCTGGCGGATCCTACGACGGCGGCCGCACGACCGGGCCCCGGCGCAACCGGAGGAGCGACCTTGCGGCTGCCGAGCGCAGCGAGCCGGCGGCTTCCCCCAGGTTCCGCTCAGCTCCGCTCGAGCAGGCAGATGCCGGACCAGACGCGCTTCGGATTCCAGCGGCGGGGCTGAGGCAGGTAGGCGAAGAGCCGGAGCAGCGGCGGCAGGCGCCGGATCGCGGCGGCGACGTGGAACGTGGACTCGGCCGAGACGGGACGCCAGCCGAGCGGCGTGAAGAACTCCGGGCCCTCGGGCGGCGCGAAGCGGAACGGCGCGCCGGCGTCGGCCACCTGCCGGCCCCAGGTCTTGGCCATCATCTTGAGCAGTCCGGGGGAGGCCAGGTCCGTGACCCACCAGCGGCAGGCTCCGCCGGCCGCGAGGTCGCGGGCCAACCCCGTCACCTCTTCGCGGTCGAGGTAGATGAGCAGCCCCTCCGTGAGGACCAGGGCACGTTCGCCGAGCGCCGCGATCCTCGCCAGCAGCTCGCGGCGTGCCGAGCCGTCCGCCAGATCGAGCGCCATGCGCTCCAGGCGGCAGACCGGCTGCTCGCCGGCGAGCAGCGACTCCTTGTACTCGATCATCTCCGGCAGGTCGGCCTCGATCCAGTGCAGTTCGGGAGGCAGCTCCATCCGGTACGGGCGGGCGTCGAGGCCGGCGGCGAGGTTGACCACCAGGTCCACGTCGCGTCCGACGTGCTCGAGGATCAGGCGGTCGAACTGCACCGTCCGCGCCACCATGGGCCAGCTCCAGCTCCGGCCCTTGGGCATCTCGTCGACCAGGCGGAACCCGCGCTCGCCGGCCAACCGTTCGGCGTACGGGTCGTGGAACACCGCGTCGCGCCGGCGGCTCTCCTCGGCGCGGTAGACGGCGACCCAGAGCGCGGTGTCCGAGACGTGGCCCAGCGCGGCGGAGCTCTGCGACGGAGTCCAGACGTCCGGCATCCGGCCTAGAGTATCGGTTCGCGGCGCGGGCGAAACCGCCGGGAGTCTCTCAGGGTGCGGCGGGGGAGCCGGCGGGCTCTCGGTCCGGCGCCGTCGAGTGCCCGGCCGCCCAGCGGCGGGCGAGCGGAGCGGTCGGGCCGGGGCGGTCGCGGGCGAGCTCCCAGTCCGCTTGCGCCAAGAGCAGGGCGCCGGCGTAGGCGCGCGCCAGTCCGAGCGCGAAGCGACGGGCGCCGGCCTGCAGGAGGTCGTCGTCGCCCGCGCTCTCGCGGTACCAGCTCTCGAGCCACCCGGCGCGCTCCCGGATCCGTTCGACCGCCGGCGCGAGCGCCGGTTCGCGGACTCCGAACAGGACACCCTCGAGGTCGGCGAGCAGGGGGCGCGGGCCGTCGGACCTCGCGATCGCGCGCAGGAAGTCGAGAGCCAGGACGTTGGTCGTCCCCTCCCAGATCGGCAGGACCTGGGCGTCGCGCAGCAGGCGCGGCAGCCCCGTGTCCTCGACGTAGCCGGCGCCGCCGAAGCACTCCAGCGCCTCGGACACTCCGGCCACGGCCTGCTTGCCGGTCAGCGCCTTGGCCAGCGGCGTCAGCAGGCGCAGCAGCGCGCGCTCCTCTTCGCTGGCGGCGCCGGTCTCCTCGCGGCCCATGAGCTCGGCCGCGCGCAGCGTCAGGTGCAGTGCCCCGGCGTGCTCGGTGGCCAGCCATTCCAGCGTCTCGGCGTGCAACGGGTGATCGAGCAGCCGGCGGCCGAAAGCCTCGCGCCGCCCGGCGTAGTCGCGCGCGAGCTGGAGGGCGCGCGCCAGCGTCGAGGCGGCGCAGCACGAGTTGTACAGCCGGGTGACGTTGAGCACCGTGGCGATCGTCGCGACGCCGCGCCCGGACTCGCCCACGAGGCGGGCGGGCGTCCCGTCGAGCGCGAGCTCGGCGGTGGGCAGCGCCCGGGTGCCGAGCTTGTCCTTGAGCCGCAGGATCCGGATCCCGGCGAGGGCGCCCGCTGCGTCCCGCGTCTCGACCAGGAACATCGACAGGCCGCGGCTCCCCGCCGGCGCGCCGGGAAGGCGGCCCAGGGTCAGGGCGACCTCGGCGGTGGTCGCCGACGTGAACCACTTCGTGCCGGTGAGCCGGAAGGTCCCGTCGGCGGCCGCCTCGGCGACCGTCTCGGTGCCGCCGACGTCGGAGCCGCCGGAGCGCTCGGTCATCCACTGGCCGGCGGTCCAGAAGGTCGCCGGATCGCGGCTCGTCAGGCGGGACTGGATGCGCCGATCCGGATCGACCTCCGGATGCGTCTCGAGCACGCGCGCGGCGCCGTCGGTCATCGCCAACGGGCACGAGCAGTAGGCGGACGACGGGTGGTAGAGGTAGAGGCGGGCGAATTGGTGGATGCGCGAGAGCGCGCCGTGCTTCCGCTCGTAGGCGCAGGCGACGATTCCCTCTTCGGCGGCGATGCGATGGAGCTCATCCCACGCCGGCGAGGTCTCGATCCGGTCCACCCGCCGGCCCCACGGATCGAAGGCGACCAGCCGCGGCGGATCGGCCTCGGCCCGATCGGCCAGGAGCATCATCTCGCCGGCGGCACGCTCGCCGAGCGCGACCAGCCCCGGCTCGACCTCGGTCCGGACTTCCGCCGGCAGCAGGCGCTCGAGCGCGGAGCGCAGGACGGCGTCGATCTCGTAGGTATTGCCCAGCCGCGGTGGATCCTGGAAGAAGGAAGTCATGGCCAGGTCCCTCCGCTCGAATGGTACGCCTACCCGCTCTGCTACGTGCCCGGGCCACCGCCCGAAGAGCCTGCTGTTGAAGGGAAGGGCACCGGGGAAGACGAAGCCTCGGGACCCGGGGCGTGTGGGCCGTCCCGTCTTTCCCTCTATGGAAGCTTCTGTCCTGCCGACTCGTGGCGGGCTTCGTGGGTTCCCTGGAGTGGAGTGGAGTTGCCCCGCGGCAGCCAGCGGTGGACGCTGCGCTTGTAGTCGAGGTAGCTCTGGCCGAAGCGGCGCTCGAGGGTCCGCTCCTCGTAGAGGACCACGAACAGGTGCATGACGCCGAGGAAGACGACCGCGAGCGCCGCGATCGACGGCGAGCGCAGGACCAGGCCGGCGCCGAGGACGACGGTCAGCCCGCCGACGTACATCGGGTTGCGCACGTACCGGTACGGCCCGACGGCGACGAATTCGCGCGGCGGGTCGAAGGGCGCCGCCGTGCCGCGGCCGAAGTGGACGAAGACGGCGATGCAGGCGAGCGCGAGCAGGCCCCCGACGACCACCAGAGCGACGCCCACCGGCACCAGCCAGCCCGGGAGCGCGATCCCGAGCCGCGCGTCGAGGGGCCGCAGCCGCAGCGCCGCCCACCACCAGATCCAGACGAACCCGGTCGCGTAGACGATCGCGCGCACGGCGGTGAAGAGCTGCTCCATGGCGAATCCTCCCCGCCTCCGGCGGCCTCAGCGGGGAGCGAGCGGCTCGGGGCCTTCCTCCTCCCACTCCTCGTCGAGCTCGGATCGCTCTCCGGCGCAGCTCCTCGAGCAGGCGGCTGGCCGCGGCGAAGCTCGCGGACACGACGAGCACCCGTGCCTGCCAGGGCGCGGCGTCGGAGCCTCCGGGGAGCCCCTCGCCGTCGAACAGCGGCAGCGCGGTTCCGGACTGCGCGACGTAGGGGATGTCGGCCTCCTCCAGGCGTTCGAGCAGCTCGCGCTCGAGCGCAGCGTTCCGGGTCTCGAGCAGCAGCTCGAGGGCGAGCCGCTCCGAGTCCTCGGGCAGCTCCTCGACCAGGTCGCAGCCGCAATCCGGACACCTCTCCGCGTCGCTCGCGTACTCGACCTCGCAGATCGGACAGATCATTCCGCTCCCGCCTCTTTCCCGGCCGCCCTTCTCTCCGCGCGCTCGGCACGAAGGGTCACGACCGCCTGAGTCAGCGAGACGCCGGCAGCCATGCCGACGGCGACGAGGGTGATGACCTGGACCAGCCGCAGCGGCTGTCCGATCCACTCGATGCCGGTGATCAACGCGATCGCCAGCGACGCGGCGAAGAGGAAGAACATCCGCGCGGGCGACCGCTTCCGGGTCCTGAGCTTCCTCGACACGAGGGGGAGATTCTACCTACCGCCACCCGGTGAAGAAATTGGGAGACGCCGCCCGGCCTCGGGGAAGCGCCGTGCTTCCTCGGCACAGAAGCTTTCGGTGATGGGAAAGGCTCCCCGCTGGCCGGCGGCGAGGGTCTTGCGGCCTCGGTTCCCGTTCCGAAGTTTCCATCATCAGAAGTCTTTCGTTTCTGGTCTTCGTTCCGAGATCGGAACGCCGGGCGAAGCTAGTCTCGTGGCGGGTCGGTGGCGGGGGGGCCCTCCCGGAGGCGGCGGTGGTACCAGGCGACGTCGTGCCAGCGGCCGAGCTTCCAGCCGACGGCGGGGAAGACGCCGATCGGCTCGAAGCCGACGCGGCGGTGGAGCGCTTCGCTGGCGTCGTTGGGCAGGACGATGCCGGCGTAGGCGTGGCAGTAGCCGCGCTCGGCGAGCCGGTCGAAGAGGGCTTGGTAGAGCCGGCTGCCGACGCCTCGGCGCCGCGCTTCGGGCGCGACGTAGGCGGAGGCCTCGCAGGAGAAGCGGTAGGCGGCCCGAGCGCGGTGCGGCGAACCGTAGGCATAGCCGAGCAGCCGGCCCTCTTGCTCGGCGACCAGCCAGGCGTGGCTGGCGCCGTAGCGCCGCAAGCGCTCCGCGAACTCCTCGACCGCAGGCAGCTCGAGCTCGAACGAGGCCGCAGAGTCGAGCACCGCCGGCGCGTAGATCGCGAGCAGCGCCTCTGCGTCGCCCTCGCGAGCGTCGCGTACCGTCGCGGCCGACTCCGGACTCAGGGGAGCCACGCCAACACGAGGGCGGCGAGATAGCTGACCAGCGCCACCGAGGCTCCCGCGAGCGGGGTCGAGAACCAGTAGAGCTTGGCGAGCAGGACGTAGGCGGCGAGCAGCGCCAGGCCGAGGAGCTCGAGGAACGGCGAGGCGAACAGCCACTCGGGGTGGACCAGCGCCAGGTCGCCGTAGACCAGGCCGAAGAGCATCGCGCCGAGGCTGTGGCTGACGTTGAACCCGACCCACGCCCGCCACATCGTGGTCTGGCGCGTGATCCCCGGCGAGACCGTCCCCATCGCGGTCTCCAGCCCGGGATCGCGCGGCCGGAGCTTCTTGCCGAAGTAGGTGAGCACGAGATGCGTCGCACCGAGCAAGCCGACGATCCCCGCGCTGACGAGGATCAGGTATTCGGGCTTCATTGGATCCTTGAGTCTAGCGGCCCCCGGAATCGGACCGGGAGCCGCCGGCGGGAGGCGCTCAGTCGTCCTCGCGCTCGGGGGGGTCGCGGCGGGGGAGGGGCCGGGGACCGGCGAGGCGGGCGGCGCGGTCGATGGTGGCGATCAGGGCCTGGGTCGACTCGTCGGTGCGGGTGTCGCGTGCGAGGCGGTGGGCTTCGGCGGCCAGGGCGCGCCACGAGCCGTCCTGGGCGTAGAAGCTGTGCTTGAGCATCTCGGCCAGCTCGGCCGCGATCGCCGCCCGGCGCAGGTTGTCCGAGGCCGAACGGAAGGAGTCCTCGAGGTCGCCCACCCGCAGCTCCAGGGCGGCCTCCTGGACCCGGCCCGCGGCGGCGCTCTTCCAGCGCAGCCGGAGCGTCGCCAGCCGATCGCCGCGGCGGACGCCGCGGGTGCCCTGAGCCAGGCGGACCTCGTAGAGCGCCGTCGCCGAGTGTCCGGCGCCGACCTCGCCCGCGTCCACCCGGTCGTTGCGGAAGTCGCGGTCGGCGACGTCGCGGTTCTCGTAGCCGAGCAGCCGCCAGCGGTCCACGACCTCGGGGTCGAACTCCACCTGCACCTTGGCGTCCTTGGCGATCGTCTGGAGGGTCCCGGTCAGCTCGTCCACGAACACCTTGCGCGCCTCGTCGAGCGAGTCCACGTAGTGGTACGAGCCGTCGCCCTGGTCGGCGAGCTGCTCCATCAGGGCGTCGTTGTAGTTGCCCATGCCGAAGCCGACCGTGGTCAGCTCGATGCCGCGCCGCGCTTCGGCGCCGATGCGCGCCAGGATCGACTCCGGTCCGGTGGCGCCGACGTTGGCGACACCGTCCGAGCACAGCACGATGCGGTTGATCGCGCCGGCGCGGTAGGCCCCGTCGGCCACGTCGTAGCCCAGCCGGAGCCCCTCCTCGGCGTTGGTCGAGCCCTCGGGACGCAGCTGGTCGATCGCCTCGCGGATCGCCTCCAAGTCGCGGGTCGGGCGCAGCAGCACCCGGCCGCGGCTGCCGAAGACCACCAACGCCACCCGGTCGTCGCGGTGGAGCTCGTCGAGCAGCAGCCCGAGCGCGCGCTTCACCAGCCCGAGCCGGTTCTCCCGATTCATCGAGCCCGAGACGTCGACGACGAAGACCAGGTTGGCCGGCTGCCGGTCGCGGGCGTCGATCTCGCGCGCCTTGACGGCGAAGCGGAGGAGCCGGTAGCTGCCGGCGGGCGCGAAGGGGGAGGGCGCGCCCTCGGCGACCAGGGTGAAGTCGCCGCGCCGCGGAGCGCGGTCGTCGTAGCTCTGGGCGTTGACGAACTCCTCGACCCGGATCGCCTCGGCCGGCGGCAGGGCGCCGCGGTCGAGGTAGGAGCGGGCCAGCGTGTAGGAGCCGGTGTCGACGTCGAGCGCGAAAGTCGAGAGCCGGTCCTCGGCGCTGTCGACGAAGGGGTTGACTCCGGTCGGCCGGAAGAACATGTCGCCGGCCGGCTGCTCGAGCGGCTCGCGCTCGCCGCCGGTCGACGGCGCCCCGGTCGGAGAGGCGTACACCCGGTCGGTCACGTCACCCTGCCGGACGCCCGCTGGCGCCTGGTCGCGGCGTGCTTCCTCGGAACGGATCTCGGGCGCCGGAGCGGTGGCGGCGATCGGATGCAAACCGTTCTTGCGCAGCGAGAGCGTGCCGGCGTCGAGCGGACGCGCGAGCTCGGACTGCGCCTGCGCGCCGCCGATCTTCTTCCTCTCGGCTTCGAGCTTCGCCGGCGCCTGCTTCGCAGTAGAAGCGGAAAGACCTTCCACAGAGGGGGAGGGAGCCGCGGCGGCCGGCGTTGCCGGAACGGCGTCCGTCTCGCCCGTCTTTCCCTTCATTGGAAGCCTCTCGTCCTTCGAGAGCTCCCGCGTCGCGGCCGCGGACTCCTGAAGCCTCGCGGCTTCCGCAGCCGAGGGAGCTTCGACGGTCCGGGACTTCGCGCGGATCCTCCCGGTCGCCGCTGGCGGCGGGACCTCCTGCTGGACTTCGGGGATCGGAGACGTCTCGCGCTGGACGCCGTGGGGCTTGGCGGCCAGAGCGTCGACGCCTCCGGGAGCCGGGGCTTCGTGAGTCGAGCGGTAGGCGAGGAAGATGCCGACGACGCCGACGGCCAGGGTCGCGGCCATGCGGTAGACGTTCCGGCGCGCCCAGCGGCGACCGGATCTGCCGGACGGGGCGGCCTCGTCACCGAGGTCGGCGGGGATGTCGCGGCGGATACGGTCGAGCAGGTCGGCCGGAGGTGCCGGGGTCGGGTTGGCAACGTCGCGCAGCTCGCGCTCGAGCTCGCGGCGCCGATCGCGGTTCAAACGGTTCATCGCGGGTTCTCCTGGAGGTGGGCGGCGATCTGGCGGAAAGCCCGGGCGAGGCGCTTGCGGACGCCGACCGGGGAGATCCCCTCTTCGAGCGCGATCTCGCGCACCGGGATCTCGCCCCAGTAGTGCGCCGAGATCGCGAAGCGCAGGTCGTCGGGCAGGGCGGCGACGGCGCGGCGCAACCTCTCGTCGCGCTCGCGGGTCGCCGCCTCGGCTTCCGGGCTCGGCGCGGCGTCGGCCGCCAGCGCTTCCCGCTCGGGCTCGAGCGGGACCACCAGGCGCGGACGGCGCAGCTGTTTGAGATGGGTGGTGAAGGCGATCCGGTAGAGCCAGGTGTCGAAGCGGCAGGCGCCCCGGAAGGCGGGGAGCGCCTGCCAGGCCTTGCGGAAGGTCTCCTGAGCCAGGTCGGCGGCGCGTTCCGGGTCGCCGGTGATCTTGCAGCAGCCGGCGAAGAGCTTCTCGTAGCTGCGGGTCGCCAGCTCCTCGGCGGCGTCGCGCCGCCCCGCGCGGGCGGCGGCGACGAGCCCGGCTTCGTCTGCCGGCAGCGCGGATCCTGGCGACCTGTCGGGGGGCTCGTTGGGCATGGATGCGGGCCTCGCGAACGGAATCGGCATGCCCCTTGGACCCGTCCCCGGGGCGGAAGGAAACCGGACGCGCGGGCCGCATGCTAGCCGGGCCCGCCGCGGGCCCGCCCGGCACCACGCCGCCGCGGCCGGCGGCATCCCGCTCGGAGCCGGACCGGGAAGCCCGCTATCGTCGCGGCGAGGAGGCCCAGATGCGCATCAGATCCGCCTTCGCCTTCGCCGTGCCGCTGCTCTGCCTGCTCCCGGCCCCGGGCGCGAGCGCCGCGACGCCGGGTGCCGCGACGGGCGCCCTCGAGCTCGCCCCCGGCGTGCACCTGATCCCGGGCGCGTTCACGCCCGGAGTCCAGCCGGACGGCAACACGGTCGTCCTCACCGGGCCGGACGGGCTGGTCGTCTTCGACACCGGACGCCACCCGGAGCACACGCAGGCGATCCTCGATTTCGCCCGAGCGGAGAAGCGTCCGATCGTGGCCGTGATCAACAGCCACTGGCACCTCGACCACATCGGCGGCAACGGCCGCGTGCGGCGGGCGTACCCGGGCGTCCGCATTTACGCCAGCGACGCCTTCGCTGCGGCGCGCACCGGCTTCCTCGCCCGGTACCGCTCTCAGCTGGAGGACGTGATCTCGAAGGCGAAGCGCCCGGAGGACGCCGCGGCCTTCCGGGCGGAGCTGGCGATCCTCGACGAGGAGGACGCGCTGGCTCCCGACGTGGTCATCGCGGCTTCGGGGAGACGGACGCTGGCCGGCCGGGACCTCGACCTCCACCTCGAGCGGCACGCGGTGACGGCGGGCGACGTCTGGGTGCTCGATCCGGCGACGAAGGTGCTCGCGGCGGGCGACCTCGTCACCCTGCCGGCGCCGCTGCTCGACACCGCGTGTCCGGAAGGTTGGCGGCGGGCGCTGGGGGATCTTGCAGCCGCGGGCTTCTCGGTTCTGGTCCCAGGACACGGCGAGCCGATGGACCGAGCGGCCTTCCAGACCTACCGCAAGTCCTTCGACGCCCTGCTCGACTGCGGCGCCTCGCAGCGCCCCGCCGACGAGTGCGTGGACGGCACCGCCTGAGTCAGCGAGACGCCGGCAGCCATGCCGACGGCGACGAGGGTGACGACCTGGACCAGCCGCAGCGGCTGTCCGATCCACTCGATGCCGGTGATCAACGCGATCGCCAGCGACGCGGCGAAGAGGAAGAACATCCGCGCGGGCGACCGCTTCCGGGTCCTGAGCTTCCTCGACACGAGGGGGAGATTCTACCTACCGCCACCCGGTGAAGAAATTGGGAGACGCCGCCCGGCCTCGGGGAAGCGCCGTGCTTCCTCGGCACAGAAGCTTTCGGTGATGGGAAAGGCTCCCCGCTGGCCGGCGGCGAGGGTCTTGCGGCCTCGGTTCCCGTTCCGAAGTTTCCATCATCAGAAGTCTTTCGTTTCTGGTCTTCGTTCCGAGATCGGAACGCCGGGCGAAGCTAGTCTCGTGGCGGGTCGGTGGCGGGGGGGCCCTCCCGGAGGCGGCGGTGGTACCAGGCGACGTCGTGCCAGCGGCCGAGCTTCCAGCCGACGGCGGGGAAGACGCCGATCGGCTCGAAGCCGACGCGGCGGTGGAGCGCTTCGCTGGCGTCGTTGGGCAGGACGATGCCGGCGTAGGCGTGGCAGTAGCCGCGCTCGGCGAGCCGGTCGAAGAGGGCTTGGTAGAGCCGGCTGCCGACGCCTCGGCGCCGCGCTTCGGGCGCGACGTAGGCGGAGGCCTCGCAGGAGAAGCGGTAGGCGGCCCGAGCGCGGTGCGGCGAACCGTAGGCATAGCCGAGCAGCCGGCCCTCTTGCTCGGCGACCAGCCAGGCGTGGCTGGCGCCGTAGCGCCGCAAGCGCTCCGCGAACTCCTCGACCGCAGGCAGCTCGAGCTCGAACGAGGCCGCAGAGTCGAGCACCGCCGGCGCGTAGATCGCGAGCAGCGCCTCTGCGTCGCCCTCGCGAGCGTCGCGTACCGTCGCGGCCGACTCCGGACTCAGGGGAGCCACGCCAACACGAGGGCGGCGAGATAGCTGACCAGCGCCACCGAGGCTCCCGCGAGCGGGGTCGAGAACCAGTAGAGCTTGGCGAGCAGGACGTAGGCGGCGAGCAGCGCCAGGCCGAGGAGCTCGAGGAACGGCGAGGCGAACAGCCACTCGGGGTGGACCAGCGCCAGGTCGCCGTAGACCAGGCCGAAGAGCATCGCGCCGAGGCTGTGGCTGACGTTGAACCCGACCCACGCCCGCCACATCGTGGTCTGGCGCGTGATCCCCGGCGAGACCGTCTCCCATCGCGGTCTCCAGCCCGGGATCGCGCGGCCGGAGCTTCTTGCCGAAGTAGGTGAGCACGAGATGCGTCGCACCGAGCAAGCCGACGATCCCCGCGCTGACGAGGATCAGGTATTCGGGCTTCATTGGATCCTTGAGTCTAGCGGCCCCCGGAATCGGACCGGGAGCCGCCGGCGGGAGGCGCTCAGTCGTCCTCGCGCTCCGGGGGGTCGCGGCGGGGGAGGGGCCGGGGACCGGCGAGGCGGGCGGCGCGGTCGATGGTGGCGATCAGGGCCTGGGTCGACTCGTCGGTGCGGGTGTCGCGGGCGAGGCGGTGGGCTTCGGCGGCCAGGGCGCGCCACGAGCCGTCCTGGGCGTAGAAGCTGTGCTTGAGCATCTCGGCCAGCTCGGCCGCGATCGCCGCCCGGCGCAGGTTGTCCGAGGCCGAACGGAAGGAGTCCTCGAGGTCGCCCACCCGCAGCTCCAGGGCGGCCTCCTGGACCCGGCCCGCGGCGGCGCTCTTCCAGCGCAGCCGGAGCGTCGCCAGCCGATCGCCGCGGCGGACGCCGCGGGTGCCCTGAGCCAGGCGGACCTCGTAGAGCGCCGTCGCCGAGTGTCCGGCGCCGACCTCGCCCGCGTCCACCCGGTCGTTGCGGAAGTCGCGGTCGGCGACGTCGCGGTTCTCGTAGCCGAGCAGCCGCCAGCGGTCCACGACCTCGGGGTCGAACTCCACCTGCACCTTGGCGTCCTTGGCGATCGTCTGGAGGGTCCCGGTCAGCTCGTCCACGAACACCTTGCGCGCCTCGTCGAGCGAGTCCACGTAGTGGTACGAGCCGTCGCCCTGGTCGGCGAGCTGCTCCATCAGGGCGTCGTTGTAGTTGCCCATGCCGAAGCCGACCGTGGTCAGCTCGATGCCGCGCCGCGCTTCGGCGCCGATGCGCGCCAGGATCGACTCCGGTCCGGTGGCGCCGACGTTGGCGACACCGTCCGAGCACAGCACGATGCGGTTGATCGCGCCGGCGCGGTAGGCCCCGTCGGCCACGTCGTAGCCCAGCCGGAGCCCCTCCTCGGCGTTGGTCGAGCCCTCGGGACGCAGCTGGTCGATCGCCTCGCGGATCGCCTCCAAGTCGCGGGTCGGGCGCAGCAGCACCCGGCCGCGGCTGCCGAAGACCACCAACGCCACCCGGTCGTCGTGGTGGAGCTCGTCGAGCAGCAGCCCGAGCGCGCGCTTCACCAGCCCGAGCCGGTTCTCCCGATTCATCGAGCCCGAGACGTCGACGACGAAGACCAGGTTGGCCGGCTGCCGGTCGCGGGCGTCGATCTCGCGCGCCTTGACGGCGAAGCGGAGGAGCCGGTAGCTGCCGGCGGGCGCGAAGGGGGAGGGCGCGCCCTCGGCGACCAGGGTGAAGTCGCCGCGCCGCGGAGCGCGGTCGTCGTAGCTCTGGGCGTTGACGAACTCCTCGACCCGGATCGCCTCGGCCGGCGGCAGGGCGCCGCGGTCGAGGTAGGAGCGGGCCAGCGTGTAGGAGCCGGTATCGACGTCGAGCGCGAAAGTCGAGAGCCGGTCCTCGGCGCTGTCGACGAAGGGGTTGACTCCGGTCGGCCGGAAGAACATGTCGCCGGCCGGCTGCTCGAGCGGCTCGCGCTCGCCGCCGGTCGACGGCGCCCCGGTCGGAGAGGCGTACACCCGGTCGGTCACGTCACCCTGCCGGACGCCCGCTGGCGCCTGGTCGCGGCGTGCTTCCTCGGAACGGATCTCGGGCGCCGGAGCGGTGGCGGCGATCGGATGCAAACCGTTCTTGCGCAGCGAGAGCGTGCCGGCGTCGAGCGGACGCGCGAGCTCGGACTGCGCCTGCGCGCCGCCGATCTTTTCCTCTCGGCTTCGAGCTTCGCCGGCACCTGCTTCGCAGTAGAAGCGGAAAGACCTTCCACAGAGGGGGGAGGAGCTGCGGCGGCCGGCGTTGCCGGAACGGCGTCCGTTTCGCCCGTCTTTCCCTTCATTGGAAGTCTTTCGTCCTTCGAGATCTCCCGCGTCGCGGCCGCGGACTCCTGAAGCCTCGCGGCTGGCGCAGCCGAGGGAGCTTCGACGGTCCGGGACTTCGCGCGGACCCTCCCGGCCGCCGCTGGCGGCGGGACCTCCTGCTGGACTTCGGGGATCGGAGACGTCTCGCGCTGGACGCCGTGGGGCTTGGCGGCCAGAGCGTCGACGCCTCCGGGAGCCGGGGCTTCGTGAGTCGAGCGGTAGGCGAGGAAGATGCCGACGACGCCGACGGCCAGGGTCGCGGCCATGCGGTAGACGTTCCGGCGCGCCCAGCGGCGACCGGATCTGCCGGACGGGGCGGCCTCGTCACCGAGGTCGGCGGGGATGTCGCGGCGGATACGGTCGAGCAGGTCGGCCGGAGGTGCCGGGGTCGGGTTGGAAACGTCGCGCAGCTCGCGCTCGAGCTCGCGGCGCCGATCGCGGTTCAAACGGTTCATCGCGGGTTCTCCTGGAGGTGGGCGGCGATCTGGCGGAAAGCCCGGGCGAGGCGCTTGCGGACGCCGACCGGGGAGATCCCCTCTTCGATCGCGATCTCGCGCACCGGGATCTCGCCCCAGTAGTGCGCCGAGATCGCGAAGCGCAGGTCGTCGGGCAGGGCGGCGACGGCGCGGCGCAACCTCTCGTCGCGCTCGCGGGTCGCCGCCTCGGCTTCCGGGCTCGGAGCGGCGTCGGCCGCCAGCGCTTCCCGCTCGGGCTCGAGCGGGACCACCAGGCGCGGACGGCGCAGCTGTTTGAGATGGGTGGTGAAGGCGATCCGGTAGAGCCAGGTGTCGAAGCGGCAGGCGCCCCGGAAGGCGGGGAGCGCCTGCCAGGCCTTGCGGAAGGTCTCCTGAGCCAGGTCGGCGGCGCGTTCCGGGTCGCCGGTGATCTTGCAGCAGCCGGCGAAGAGCTTCTCGTAGCTGCGGGTCGCCAGCTCCTCGGCGGCGTCGCGCCGCCCCGCGCGGGCGGCGGCGACGAGCCCGGCTTCGTCTGCCGGCAGCGCGGATCCTGGCGACCTGTCGGGGGGCTCGTTGGGCATGGATGCGGGCCTCGCGAACGGAATCGGCATGCCCCTTGGACCCGTCCCCGGGGCGGAAGGAAACCGGACGCGCGGGCCGCATGCTAGCCGGGCCCGCCGCGGGCCCGCCCGGCACCACGCCGCCGCGGCCGGCGGCATCCCGCTCGGAGCCGGACCGGGAAGCCCGCTATCGTCGCGGCGAGGAGGCCCAGATGCGCATCAGATCCGCCTTCGCCTTCGCCGTGCCGCTGCTCTGCCTGCTCCCGGCCCCGGGTGCGAGCGCCGCGGCGCCGGGTGCCGCGACGGGCGCCCTCGAGCTCGCCCCCGGCGTGCACCTGATCCCGGGCGCGTTCACGCCCGGAGTCCAGCCGGACGGCAACACGGTCGTCCTCACCGGGCCGGACGGGCTGGTCGTCTTCGACACCGGACGCCACCCGGAGCACACGCAGGCGATCCTCGATTTCGCCCGAGCGGAGAAGCGTCCGATCGTGGCCGTGATCAACAGCCACTGGCACCTCGACCACATCGGCGGCAACGGCCGCGTGCGGCGGGCGTACCCGGGCGTCCGCATTTACGCCAGCGACGCTTTCGCCGCGGCGCGCACCGGCTTCCTGGCCCGGTACCGAGCGCAGCTCGAGGACGTCGTAGCCAAGGCGAAGAGCCCGGAGGACTCGGCGCCCTATCGCGCGGAGCTGGCGATCCTCGACGAGGAGGACGCGCTGGCTCCCGACGTGGTCATCGCGGCTTCGGGGAGACGGACGCTGGCCGGCCGGGACCTCGACCTTCACCTCGAGCGGCGCGCGGTGACGGCGGGCGACGTCTGGGTGCTCGATCCGGCGACGAAGGTGCTCGCGGCGGGCGACCTCGTCACCCTGCCGGCGCCGCTGCTCGACACCGCGTGTCCGGAAGGTTGGCGGCGGGCGCTGGGGGATCTTGCAGCCGCGGGCTTCTCGGTGCTGGTCCCAGGACACGGCGAGCCGATGGACCGAGCGGCCTTCCAGACCTACCGCAAGTCCTTCGACGCCCTGCTCGACTGCGGCGCCTCGCAGCGCCCCGCCGACGAGTGCGTGGACGGCTGGCTGCGCGACGCGGCGAGCCTGATCCCCGCAGGAGACCGAGACCTCGCGCGGAGCCTGGTCACCTACTACGTCGGTTCCAGCCTGCGCGCCGACTCGGCCCACACGGCGGGCCTCTGCGGCGGCTGAGCGCCGGGCCCGCGAGACCGCCGTCACTCTGAACTCGGTTCGCGCAGCCCCGGACCTGGCGATTCCTGGAGGTTCGGCGTCGGAACCGGGCGTCCGAGCTGCGCCTCGAACTACCGGCAGCGAGCGGGCCGTGCGCGAAGGTCGCAGGCCGGGCCCTTCGCCGAGCACGCCGAAGAGCTGCGTCCCGCGCCGAGAGCCTCCCTCCGCGAGCGGCGGTCGATCGAGGGCGAAGCTCCGGACCGGGAAGTCGGAGCGCACGGCGCTCCCCAGCGCGCCGTCGAAGGTAGGCCCCCAGCTCGGCGCGACCCGGGTGATGCAGGGTGAGGCCAACGACTCTCCATCCTCGTCTCGCCGTCCAGGGTCAACGCAGCCCCCGACGACCCAGTGGCCGTCCAGGATGGCAGCCCGGTCATCGATCGAAGAAGCCCCATGAAGCAGATCGGAGGGCCGCCCAGGAAGTCAGCGATCAGCGGGTCGGAGGAACTGGGCTGCTCCGATCGGTGCCGCGGCGAGGCCAGGATCGGCCGAAGGATGTGCCCGCAGCACCCGGAACGCGAGGCGAGTTCGTCGAACGGATCGCACAGAGTACATTGCTCGAGTAGGCGAGGGCCGGGATCGAGCCATCGGAAGATCGAGAATTGCGCGTGCGGATCATCCGTAGATCGCTCCTCCGGGAACGACTCCGCCGGTCACTTTCAGGACATTGCCAGAGGCGTCCATCGACCCGCCACGGTTGCGCCGAAGCCACGCCTCGGCGCCGAAGGAAGCCCGAGTAGATGAGCCGATTCCCTCTGTCGTCTTGCCAAGCGCCGTCTCCAATCGCCTGACAGGGACCGCAGATCCCGCTCGCCGGCCGCTCACCGAGGCCTCCTTCCAACCCGTCATCTGCGAAGACGTGGACCATTCAAGATCGGAAGTCGACGATACCCGGAGGCAGCACCAGCTTCCAGCGCCGGCGGCGGCGAGCTCGACCTCTGACGACACCGGACTCGCATGGGATCGGGCACAGATCTCGGACCTCGTAAGCTCACGAAGTAGAAGTCGCCGTGGCCGGAGAGCCGCATCGACCCTGCCGGTCGGACTCCGGAAGATCTTCCTGAGCGCCGGTGAGGCCGGTCCTTTGCATCTAGCCGGACCGGTTCGGACTCCTGGCAGCGGGCGGCGAAGAAGCAGGAGCTCACCAGAGCCGAGGCCGCCGGTATGCCGGCCGCGCCGGAGCGGGCGACGGCATGCACCGCCGCGTGACCTCTTCCGCGGCTTCTTCGCCGTCTTCGCCGCCGAACGGGGAGCGCGAAGCCGGTCTCCGGTCGCGCGGCGCTCGTAGCGCCAGTTCCGGCGCTTGCCTTCGGCGAGCCATTCGAGGGTGGTGGCCAGGCGCTTGGCGCGGGTCGCTTCGGTCTTGGCCTCGGTGATCCACTCGACGTATTCGCGCTTCTGGCCGGGCGGGAAGGACTCGTAGGTCGCGCGGGCGCGGGAGTGCTTGCGCTGCTTGAAGGCCGTGGCGAGCTCCGGGGGCAGGTGCAGGCGCCGCTTCGGGTGCTTGAGCGGACGCGGCCGCTTGACGCCGCTCGCGTTCAGCTCCGCGGCCTTCTTCACCCAGCGCAGGATCTCGCGGTCGGGCGGCAGGTCGGACAGAGCGGTGAGCCGCCCGAAGTGCCCCATGGCGCTGCGCTTCTCGGGCACGACCAGCGAGCCCTTCCAGAACCCGAACGTCGCGTGCTGCCGGAACGCCGCCATGCCACACAGCAACCCGTGGAACTCGAAGGCGGGCGAGCCCCACTTGAGCGTCTCCCGCACTCCGGGGCAGCCCTGGTGCACCAGCTTGCGCAGGTGCCTCAGGATCGGACGCGCGTACGGCGCGGCCTTCTCGATGTAGGCGTCGACGCGGGGATCTTTCTCGGCCATCGTGTGCCTCCCTCGCTCTCCGACCTCATTCTTCCACCATGCGCGCCGGGCCGTAGGCCTTGCGGCCGCCGCGCTCGAGCTTGCGGTCCTCGATCGCCGAGTCGAGCAGGACGCGCGCCATGTCCACGGCGCGGGCGGCGAGCTCGCGGGCCGCCTCGTGCAGGTGGGCGGAGTCGCGCACGGCGGCGACGTTGCGCTCCATGTCCTCGGCGTCCCAGCCGCGCGAGTGGGCGATGTAGGGGTACTGGGGAAAGACGCAGCCCACCTCGGCGAAGAAGCCGAGCATCTGGCCGGCGACCGCCTGGACGTTGTCCTGGCCGCCGGTGACGATGAACGCCGCCACCTTGTTCTTGAGCAGGATCCGGTTGGAGAGCGTGATCTGGTTCTGGATGCAGTTCATCCGCTCGACCATCTTGTAGTAGAGCGCCGAGGCCGCGCCCCAGCGGATCGGCGTCGCCACCAGGATCACATCGGCCCAGTGGACGATCGCTTCGTAGACCCGATCGAGCTGGTCGTCCGGGTCCATCTGGGTGATCGAGCAGGGCCAGGTGCAGGCGCGCGCGCTCTTCGAGTAGTAGCCCTCGCAGGGCCGGAAGGAGAGGTCGTTGAGCCGGATCGTGCGCCGCTCGCAGCCGAGCTCTCCCTCGGCGTGGCCGAGCGCGGCGGCGAGCAGCTCCTCCGAGGTCGAGAAGCGGGGCAGGTCCCGGTTCATCGCCGTGGTCGAGAGTCCGACCACCCGGACCGGCCCCGGCGCCCTTTCGGGGCGGCGCGCCAGCGGGTGCGGCTCGTGCGGCTTCTTCGAGCGTCCGGAAACCGGCCGTGCCGAAACCAGGACGCGGCCGCCCTCGACGCGCACGGCGTGGGACGGGACCTTGTCGTCCTCGAAACCGGGCTCGCCTTCACCCGTGCGGCGGTGGAACTTCCAGCCGTGCCAGGGGCAGACGACGAAGTCGCCGTCGAACCGCCCCTCTCCGAGCGGCCCGCCCGAGTGATTGCACACCCCGAGATGGCGCCGAACTCGCCCGCGCGGTACGACAGCGCGACCCGGGCGCGCCCGACCCGGACCTCGCGAACCTCCTGTAGCGCGAGCTCCTCGGCGCTGCCGACGTCGACCCACTCCGTCTCGGCTTCCGCCATCGGTTGCCTCCGACTGCCAAGAGGACCGCATGATGCCAGACTCCTGCTGGAACCCGCAGGTCGGCGCCTCCTCGGAGCCAGAGACATTCAGTGATGGGAAGGACTCTCGGCGCCACTGCCGCGCCGAAGGGCGACGGGTGCGGCGCTTCGGTCCGACCTTTCCGGGCACCGACGCGGGATCCACCTCGTTCCATCACTGAAAGTCTTTGAGTTTCTGTGCGTTCCGGTCCCAGGGCTCGTCCGGCAGGACGGAGAGGAGAGGGTCCGGATTCCGATGCCGATGCCGTGGGTGGAGGAGAACCCGACCGAACGTCTGGAGGCGAGCGGTGGCAAGTGTGCGGATGGAACGGACGACGGTGGCGTCCTCGTGCCTGGGCGCCCTGGCTGCGGTGGCGGTGGCGCTGGCGCTGTCGGCCGCGGCGCCTGCATGGGCGATCTGCGACGGCTCGATCTTCCACGACGGCTTCGAGGGCGGCGACACGAGCGCCTGGAGCAACTCGCCGGCGGCGCCGCGCGCGGACGGCGCCTGGCGGCTGGTGATCGACTTCGCGGGCAGTCCGCGGGCTTTCGCGCTCGATCTCGTCGAGCGCGCCGACGGCTCCCTGCTCGGCTACCTGCTGGGCGGCACGAGCCGGCGCACGATGGTGACCGGAAGCGAAGCCGGGGGTGCCGTCGCGATGACGCTGGAGCTGAACAGCCCGGGGGACACGCGCACCATCGAGCTCGACGGGACGCTCGAGCGGGGGACGATGTCGCTGACCGCTTCCGGCGGCGTCGCGACCCAGGCCGTCGCCGGAGAGCGCCTCTCGTGCGGGCTGATCGAGCGGCAACTGCTCGCCGCCGCGTTCCCCGGCCCCGATCCGGTTCACGTCAGGGAGCTCGCGGCGGTGCTGGACGACGAGGGCGCATTCGTCGCCGGCGGCTACGTCGGCGAGGACGATTGCGACCTGTGGGGGTGCGACGGCGGTCTGACCTCGTTCAGCGAAGACGGCGACCAGATCGTGATCGGCCTCGAGACCGACGGCGGCTGCTCGGCCGGCTCGGCGCTGACCGCCACCTGGGACGCCGCCGCCGGGATCTACCGCGGCAGCTTCGTCTTTCACGACTGCTCGGGGACGACCAGTGGCGCGGCCGGCGCGGCGCTGGGGATGGCCACCACGAGCGCTGCGGCCCACGACCTGATGGCCGGACGCGCGGAGATCGCGGACCGGCTGGAGGCCGGTGCGCCGATCCCGGATCCGCTCTCCGGCTTCGCCCCCGGCTACCTCCACTTCGGCAAGGACGAGCCGGGGGTGCGTGCCGATCTCGAGGCCGAGACGGCTGCGTATTCGGACATCCAGGTCGATCTCGAGCGGGCGCGCGACCTCGCCACGGAGGTCCAGGCGCGCACCTATCCGAACCTGGTGCGCCCGTTCGGCTGGACGATCGACGAGCGGCGGCGGGGCGTCCCCTTGGGCGGAGGCCCCGATCCCGTGACCTACCGCGATACCGTGACGCGGCCGCTGATCGACGATTTCGGCGTGATCGGGGAGGTCGGCGGAAGCTGGCGGATCGTCGGCAACCAGGTTCCCGCTCTCGATCTTCCGTTCGACTACTCGATTCCCCCGGGCTCCAGCCGGCTCGAGGCACCGACCTCCGACGGCAACCCGGTCTACGTCTCCATCGGCCCCTACGGCGCCCACTTCCAGCCGCTCACCGGAGATCCCTCCGGCGAGGCCAAGGCGAACTTCGTCGGCTTCCTGGTCTCGGGCGACGAGGAGATGGAGGAGCTCGTCGGCAACGGGAACGGCCACCGCGATCCGGGCGAAGTGTGGGGTTATCCGATCGGCGGGGACCCGACCGGCGACCGCGTGCGCGACCGCCGGCCGGTCTACCGGCCGCCGCTGGACGCGACGGTCGTCGGGGTGATCTACGATCACGGTCCGACCGGGGCCTACTTCGACGACGAACCGGCGTGGCGGATCGAGCTGCACCTGCCCGGGAGTCTCGCGATGGCCCTGGGGCACGTCGGACGCATCGCGCCGACGCTGCGCTCGCTCGTCCTGGCCGAGACCGGGATCGACCCGGACACCTTCACCGGACCGGACGGGACCGACCTGCTGGCCGGCCAGGCTCCCATCCCGGTCGCCGCCGGCACCGATCTCGCGCTGCCCGAGATCCTCGCATCGCCGGTTCCCGGGTTCCCCGGCTACTACGCCGGCGGCGGCAGCTTCCTGGACCATCCCTGGGCGCAGATGGAGTTCCAGGTGCCGTTCCACCTGGCCGACGGCAGTGGCGGCGACTTCTGCATCTACCGGTTCCTCGCCGCCGACCGGCGCGCCGAGCTGCAGGCGACGATGGACCTCGACATGCTGGATCCCGCGTCGCTGCGCTATGGCGACACGCCGTGGAGCGAGCGCTGGCAGTGGACCGCCCAGGGGAGCCTGTGCCAATCGGAGAGCCCCTTGCCGGTGGACTTCTCCTCGCTCGACACGCGGCTGGGCGGGTGGTACGAGCGACCGGAAGCGGGCACGACCGCCGACGAGCTGTTCAGCTGGGTGCCGATCGACCGGACCAGCGCCGTCTACGACCCGGCGAGCTACGACTCGCCGGCGGTCGACCACCTGGTGATCCGCTTCCCCTGGCCGGGCCCCTACTCGTGGCCGATGCCGGACGGCTCCACCGCGATCGTCTTCGAGGCGGTCGGCGAGGCGCTCGAGTGGGACGGCTCCTCGATCCTCGTCAAGTGGCGCGAGCTCAACGGGACGAATCCCGAGGTCTACCAGCGCGTCGCCTACCGGCTCGACGCCTCCGGCCTCCAGGCGAAGTGGGGCAACTTCGCGGCGACTCCCGGCGGGGCGATCCAGCCGACGCTGCTCCCCGGCGATCCCTGCAACGACGCCGACTCCCTCTGCTACGACCACTCGCTGGGGGCCTGGCCGCCCTGATCCAGCGGGCCCCGCAGCGCGATAGGCTGCAGGGCTTGATCGGCTCCAGGATCGGCTCCTACGAGATCACCGCTCAGATCGGCGAGGGCGGGATGGGTCTGGTTTTCAAAGCGAAAGACTTCCAATTAGGGCGTGAAGTCGCCTTGAAGGTCTTGCCCGAAGGGTTCACCGCCGATCCAGAGAGGCTCGCCCGCTTCGAGAGAGAAGCGAAGCTGCTGGCGAGCTTGAACCACCCCAACATCGCCCAGATCTACGGCCTCGAGACGAGCGGCGGCAGCCCGGCGCTCGTGATGGAGCTGGTCGAAGGGCCGACCCTGGCCGAGCGGTTGGCCGAAGGAAGCCTGTCCATAGAAGAAAGCCTTTCCATCGCCCGCCAGATCGCCGAGGCCCTGGAAGAGGCGCACGAGAAGGGGATCATTCACCGGGACCTCAAGCCCCAAAACGTAAAGGCTTCCATCGAAGGGAAAGTGAAGGTTCTCGACTTCGGGCTGGCCAAGGCGATGGAGCCGGCGGGGGCGGCTTCGTCGTCGGGACTTGCGACCGCTTCGCCGGCGTTGATGAACTCGCCGACGTTGACGTCGCCGGCTCTGGGCGGAACGCTCGCGGGCGTGATCCTGGGCACGGCGGCGTACATGGCGCCGGAGCAGGCGCGCGGCGCGGCGGTGGACGAGCGGGCCGACATCTGGGCCTTCGGCGTCGTGCTGTTCGAGATGTTGAGCGGCGAGGCGCTGTTCGCCGCCGACACCGTCCCCGACACGCTGGCGCGGGTGCTGACGCGGGAGCCCGATCTGACGGCGCTGCCGGCGGAGACGCCGGCCGCGGTGCGCCGTCTGATCCGGCACTGCCTCGTGCGCCGCACGAAGGACCGCCTCCACTCGATCGCCGACGCCCGGCTCGTGCTCGAGGACGCCCTGGCCGGAAGGCTCGAGGAGCCGGGCGGCGAGGCGGCTTCGTCGGCGCATGCCGCCGGGCCGATCTGGAAGAGGTCGCTGCCCTGGCTCGGAGGAGCGGCGCTGGGGTTCGCGCTCGCCGTCCTGGCGGGCGGCTGGGGAAGCCGTGGACCGGCGCCCTCGGGCCCCCCGACTGCGGCGTCGATCCGGACGCTGGTCGCGGCCGGGGTCTCCGAGAATCCCTCGGTCTCGCCCGACGGCCGGACGCTGGCATTCGACTCGCTGCGGGACGGCGTCGCCAGGATCTGGATCAAGGACCTGACGAGCGGTTCGGAGAGCCCGCTGGTCGATCGGGAATCGGTGGCGCCGTCCTTCTCCCCGGACGGCACCAGCGTGCTCTACATGGGCCTGAACGGCGGCGACCAGACGCCCGACCTCTACCGGACCTCCCTGGCGACGCGCGAATCGCGCCTGGTCGCCAAGGGAGCGATCCAGGGGGACTGGGCTCCCGACGGCCGGAGCGTGCTGTTCCTGCGCGACTACGACGTCGCCGCCACGAACGGCGGGGGCGAGCTGGTCCGGTCGAAGCTCGAAGGGGGGAGCGAGGAGGTCCTCTATCGCGACGCGGCGAAGCGGATGAACGAACCCCGCTGGTCGCCCGACGGCAAGCTCGTCGCGGTCCTCCTGACCGCCTTCCAGGCGGGAGCCGGGGACCGGCTGGGCATCCTCGACGTCGCGAGCGGCAAGCTCGAGGAGCATTCGCTCGACGCACTGGGCCGGAGCGGGAGCAGGATCCGCGGCATGTGCTGGGTGTCGCCGCGCCGGATCGCCCTGCTCGTCCTCGACTTCCCCGAGAACGTCGCGCCGTGGGGGCGGCTGGTCGGCTTCGATCTGGACAGCGGCAGCTTCGAGACCCTGCTGCCGATCGCCACGGTCGGGTGGGGGATCGACCGGGTGGGCCCCGGCTCCCTCATCGTCGGAGTGGGGTCGACCGACCAGAGTCTCCTGGAGGCTCGCCGGGGAACGGCGGGTCGCTGGAGTCCACCGGAGCTCGTGACCGAGGGTCCGTTCCGGGACCGCCAACCCTGCTATTCGCCGGACGGCCGCTGGTTGCTGTTCAGCTCCAACCGCAGCGGCAATCTGGATCTCTGGCGGCGCGAGCGCGAGACCGGCCAGCTCCAGCGCCTGACCGAGAACGAGGCCGACGACTGGGACCCCGCGCTGTCGGCGGACGGCAGCCAGCTCCTCTTCAGCTCGAACCGGAGCGGCCGGTACGAGGTCTGGATCGCCGCGGCCGACGGCAGCGCGCCGCGCCAGGTCACCGACTTCGAGAACGCCCAGAACCCGACGATGACCGCCGACGGCGAGTGGATCGTCTTCGTGCGCCAGGGCGCGTCGGACGCCGAGAACGGCCTCTGGAGGATCCACCCCGACGGGACGGGGGCCCGGCTGATCGTCGCGGGCGCCTATCTGATCCCGGAGGTCAGCCCCGACGGCCGCTACGTCGCCTTCCGCGGCCCGGGCGAGCGGCGCATCGCCCGGATCGACGACGGCTCCCTGCCCGACACCCGGCTCGGCGACACCGACCGCTACCGTTGGACGGTCGAGAACGGCGGCACCTATCTCTGGGCGATCGGCCTGACCGACCGCGGCAACGAGATCCGGCGCTACCCCTTCGACCCGGAGCGCGGCACGGTGGGGAAGGCGGAAGTGATGCTCTCGGGAGACGCGGTTCTGCGCGCCGAGAGTCTCGGCGTCGCATACGACGGCTCCGCGGTGACCTTCGCGAGCCTTGCCAACCGTCGCGCACAGCTGGTCCGGGTCGACGGACTCGCGGGCCTCGAGCCGTGACGACGATCTTTCCCGGCACCCGCCTCGGGCCCTACGAGATCACCGCTCGGATCGGCGAGGGCGGGATGGGTCTGGTTTTCAAAGCGAAAGACTTCCAATTAGGGCGTGAAGTCGCCTTGAAGGTCTTGCCCGAAGGGTTCACCGCCGATCCAGAGAGGCTCGCCCGATTCGAGAGGGAAGCGAAGCTGCTGGCGAGCTTGAACCACCCCAACATCGCCCAGATCTACGGCCTGGAGACGAGCGGCGGCAGTCCGGCTCTGGTCATGGAACTGGTCGAAGGGCCGACCCTGGCCGAGAGACTGGCCGAAGGAAGCCTTTCCATGGAAGAAAGCCTTTCCGTCGCCCGCCAGATCGCCGAGGCCCTGGAAGAGGCACACGGGAAGGGGATCGTCCATCGCGATCTCAAGCCTGAAAACGTGAAGGCCTCCTTCGAAGGGAAGGTCAAGGTCCTCGACTTCGGTCTGGCCAAGGCGATGGAGCCGGCGCCCGCCTCCGCCGGTCCGATGGGTCTGTCCCACTCGCCGACGATCACGCTGGACGCTTCGCTTCCGGGGATGATCGTCGGCACGGCGGCCTACATGGCTCCCGAGCAGGCGAAGGGCAGGCCGGCCGACCGGCGGGCCGACATCTGGGCCTTCGGCGTCGTCCTCTTCGAGATGCTCGGCGGCGCCCCACTCTTCGCCGGCTCGTCCGTGGCGGAGATCCTCGCCGGGGTGCTGACCGGAGAGATCGACTTCTCCGCCTTGCCAGGGTCGACGCCGCCCGCGATCGGGCGATTGCTCCGTCGCTGCCTGCGGAGGGATCCGCGGCAACGGTTGCGCGACATCGGCGACGCGATTCTCGAGCTGGACGAGGCGGAGCTCGAAATGCGCGCCGTCCGGACCGCGGCGTCGGCAGCCGCACGGGAGATCCGCCTGGAACGGCTCACCGACATGGTGGGCATGGCCGGCTCGCCGGCGGTCTCGCCGGACGGCAAGATGGTCGCCTTCGTCGCCGTGGAGGGCGGCCGGCGGCAGATCTGGATCCGCCTGCTCGCCGGTGGTTCGCCGCTCCGGATCACCCACGACGACGTCGACCACGAGGACCCGCGCTGGCTCCCCGATTCGAGCGCCCTGATCTACTACTCCCCTTCGGAGGGTGCCTCCGGCGGCCATCTCTGGCGGGTCTCGGCGCTCGGCGGTCGACCCAGGAAGATCGCGCCGGCCGTGGCGGGCGGCGACGTCTGCCACGAGGGTCACCGTCTTGCCGTGCTGCAGCGATCCGAAGAAGGGATCGCGCTCGCGGTCGTGGCGTTGGACGGCTCGGAGAGCCACACGGTCCTGGCCCTTCCTCCCGATCTCGCGTACCAGTGTCTGAGGTGGTCGCCCGACGACCGACTCGTGACCTTCCAGAGCGACGGGCACGTCTTCGAGACTCACCTCGACGCCGTCGCGGTTGCGGGCGGTGCCAGAACGACCCTGGCGCGGGCGAGCTGGATGCGCGGCCACGCTTGGCTTCCGGACGGGTCCGGCGTCGTCTACAGCGCGTCGATCGGCAGCACGATGTCCTATCCCCCCGTCTACAATCTTCGATTTGCCGGCACGGATGGCGCGACGGACCGACAGCTCACCTTCGGCGACATCTCGCACGTCGAGCCCGACGTCGATCGCTCCGGCCGCCTGGTCTGCAGCCGCGTCGGGAACAGGTCGGACGTCTGGAAGTTCCCGATCGGCGGCGCTCCTCTCGACAATGTCAGAGACGCTGTCCGGGTGACCCGCCAGAGCGGCGCGATCCAGGCTCCCTCCGCGAGCCCGGACGGTCGCGAGCTCGTGTACGTCTCCGACAGCGGCGGACACAGCAACCTCTGGGTCGCCGCAGTGGACGGATCGTCGCTCGAGCAGATCACCTTCGAGCGCGACCTCCAGACGACGGTAGGCGTCCCCGTGTGGTCTCCGGACGGCGAGAGGATCGTCTTCGTCCGGGTGACGGGGAACAACATGGAGGTCTGCGAGATCCGGCCGGACGGCAGCGGGTACCGGATGCTCGTTCCGGACGCCGTCGCCCCCTGTTGGTCGGGCGACTCCCGTTCCGTCTATTTCTCCCGTCCCAGCGGGATGATCGAGAAGCTCGATCTGGCCAGCGGAGAGGTCCGGCGGGTGCGCACGGACTTTGCGGCGTCTCCGGCGCTGCCGCGCGAGGGCGGTGCGCTGTACTTCACCCGCCTGCCCGGTCGGACCCTCGGGGCCGACGGCACGAGCGAGGTTTGCCGCGCCCGGCCCGACGACGGACCGGCCGAGGTCCTGGCGCGGATCCCCACCTCCCGGGTGCCGATGGGTCCCCGGATCTATCTGCAGACGAATCTCTCGCCCGACGGGCGTTGGCTCGCCACGTCGTTGCTCGAGAGCACGACCACGAACCTCTGGTTGATTCCCACCGCGGGGGGCGCCATGCAACCGGTCACCGACTTCCGGGAGAAGTCGGCCTTCGTGGCTCGCTGCGTGTCGTGGTCGCCCGACAGCGCCCACATCTACGCCGCGGTCGCCGAGCACGACGCCGCGATCGTGCTCCTGGACAGCCTGCTCGGGTGACCGGATGAACGCCCTCGGCCGCGACCTCCCGCCGATCGATCCTGAAGCCGCAGGGCCATCCGCGTGACGCTCCAGCCCGGCACCCGCCTCGGCAGCTCCGGGGTCACTGCCCGGATCGGCGATCGGCGCTGAGGCGCCCTGCCGACCGAAAGGGTCCTGCGTCAGCGCGGTGGCTGGTACCAGTACCAGTCGGCGAGCTCCCGCTCGCCGCGGCCGGTGACGAGGGCGCGCAGGCCCCGGAGGCCGAGGGCGAAGTAGTGCCACTCGCCGTGCTGGTCGAACTTGCGCATCGAGGCGATCGCCTTCGCGCCCCGGGCCCGGCCCAGGCGCTGGCCGCGGTCCCGGCCCAGGCGGCGCAGGCGGAGGAGGAGGTCGACATCCTCGGCGAACAGGCGCGACTCGTCGTAGCCGCCGACGGCGCGAAAGTCCTCGCGCCGGCAGCAGACCACGCCCGTGTCCATGCGAGTGAGGACGACGAAGGGGACGAGGATCGCCCAGGTCACTGCGAAGCCGAGCGACCAGCGCTCGGGGCGGATGCCGGTCGCGCCGGCGACGACGCGGCCGCTCGCCAGCATGCGGTCGAGCGCACCGAACGTGTCCGGATGGATGCGCATGTCGGCGTCGACGAAGGCGAGGATCTCGCCTGCGGCGAGCGCCGCGCCGCCGTTGCGGGCGGCCGCGATCACGCGCTGGGCCACGAACGCCACGCGGCATCCGTTCGCCGCTGCGACGGCCGCCGTCCCGTCGCTCGATGCGTTGTCGGCGACGACGACCTCGATGGCTTCGGGACCTCCCGGGTAGGCGGCGCGTGCCGCTTCGACGCTGGCGAGCAGGCGGGGCAGGGCCGCCTCCTCGTTGTACGCGGGAACGACGAGGGAGAAGCGCGGCACCATGGTCCGAAGAGCAGACCACACCCCGGCCGGCGCCGTCTGCCGCAGTGCGGCGTGTCGCCGTGCCGCCCCGGGACTTGCCTGGATCTCCGCCTGGGGTAGGGTACGAATGGTCTTTCAGACAATTTCCATTCGAAGAGAGGGGAGATGCACATGCGAGACAACTCAAGATTCGTGTCGCTGGCCGTCGCCGTCGTTCTGTCCGCCACGGTCGTGGCGCCGGTCCTGGCCGATGCGCCGGCGGCCGGGCCGTCGATCCGGCCGATGGAGATCTACGGCTGCACCTACCGGGAAGGCAAGGGGATGGCCGACCTGACGGCGGCCGCCGCGAACTGGAACGCGTGGATGGACAAGACGGGACAGAACGACTATTGGGCCTATCTGCTGATGCCCTACTACCACAGCTCCGACTTTCCGTACGACGTCCTCTGGGCCGGTGGCTGGCCCTCCGGCGCGACGATGGCGAACGGACTGAAGCGCTGGGTGACCGAGGGGGGCGAGGCGGCCGCGGAGTTCGACCAGGTGGTCCAGTGCAAGGGGATCACCAACTTCGCCGTGATGGACCTGTCGAAGGCGCCGAATCCGCCCGACGCGGGTCCGGTGTCCTTCTCCGACTGCACGCTCGTCAAGGGGCGCAAGTTCGCCGACGGGTTCGCGGCGGTCCAGGCGTGGGTCGCGTACGAGAAGGCGAACGGGATCGCGGACGACAACTTCCTCCTGTTCCCCGCATTCGGCGAGAACACCGATGCCAAGTACACCTTCAAGTGGGTGACGACCTCCGACTGGCCGAACCTGGGCAAGTCGTACGACCTGTACGGCAACGGCGGCGGCTACCAGAAGGCCGAGGAGATGTTCGGCGGCCTGCTCGACTGCGATTCGAGCCGTCTCTACGTGTCGCAGAACGTCCGCAGGCTGAAGATGCCCGACAAGAAGTGAGCCTCCGGGCACGGCGCCGGCGCCCGGCCCGTCGCGGCCGCGGCGGAGTCGCCATGCAGCCGGCGCTGTGCCCCGTCCCGCCCACGGGCTAGACTGAGCCATCCGTGACGCGAGACCGATGATCGGCCAACGCCTCGGCCCGTACGAGATCTCCGCCCAGATCGGCGAGGGCGGGATGGGTCTGGTCTACCGAGCCAAAGACTTCCAATTGGGGCGTGAGGTCGCGCTCAAGGTCCTGCCCGAAGGGTTCGCCCAGGACGCGGAGCGGCTCGCCCGATTCGAGCGCGAAGCGAAGCTCCTGGCGAGCCTCAACCACCCCAACATCGCCCAGATCTACGGCCTCGAGACGAGCGGCGCCAGCCCGGCTCTGGTGATGGAACTGGTCGAAGGGCCGACTCTGGCGGATCGGCTGGCCCAGGGAAGTCTTTCCATAGATGAAAGCCTTTCGATCGCCCGCCAGATCGCCGAGGCCCTCGAAGAGGCACACGAGAAGGGGATCATCCATCGGGATCTGAAGCCTCAAAACGTAAAAGCTTCCATAGAAGGGAAGGTGAAGGTTCTCGACTTCGGTCTGGCCAAGGCGATGGAGCCGGCGGGGGCGGCTTCGGGTTCGGGTCTCCCTTCGGGCGGCGCAGTGAACCTGACGCACTCGCCGACGCTGACGTCTCCGGCTCTGGGGACGGTCGCGGGAGTGATCCTGGGGACGGCGGCGTACATGGCGCCGGAGCAGGCGCGGGGCGGATCGGTCGACAAGCGGGCGGACATCTGGGCCTTCGGGGTGGTGCTGTGGGAGATGCTGACCGGCCGTCGGCTGTTCGCCTCGGACACGGTGAGCGACACGCTGGCCGGGGTGCTCAAGACCGAGATCGACCTCGACGCGCTGCCCGCGGCGACGCCGCCGGCGGTGCGGCGGTTACTGCGGCGGCTGCTCGAGCGCAACCCGAAGAACCGGCTGCACGACATCGCCGACGCGCGGATCGCGCTTCAGGAGATCGCGGCCGGGGACGCGTCCGCGGAGGGCACGGGCGAGGCCGTGGCGTCCGGACCGCGGTGGGCGCGGGTCGCCGGGGCGCTGGTCGCCGTCGCGGTGGCGACGGCCGCGGCGACCTGGTGGCTCGCCGCCCGCCGGCCGTTCCCGGAGCCGGCGAGTCACGAACCGGCTCTCCGGCTCGAGCTGCCCCTGCCCGGCCAGTACCCGATGGACTTCGTCGGCGGTCAGCCGCTGGGCCTCGAGCAGACCGCGCTCGACCTGTCGCAGGACGGGTCACGGCTGGTCTACGTGACGAAGAGCTCCGATTTCTCCGGCATCGTGGCTCTCGACCTGGACAGCGGCGAGCACCGGCTTCTGGCCGGTACCGCGGGCGCTTACCGGCCGGCGATCTCGCCGGACGGCCGGTGGGTGGCCTTCCTGGCGGACGGGCGCCTGAAGCGGATTCCCTACGCCGGTGGCGGAGTCGACGACCTCGCGGCCGCTCCCGTCGCTTTCGATCTCTTCTGGGGCCGCGACGGGAAGCTCTACTGGCTCGGCCAGGAGGGCGACGTCGCGTGGCGGATGGCTCCGGCTCTGGGATCCCCGGTCGAGACCCTCATGAAGTCCTGCGGCTGCACGATGGTCCGGGAAGGGCCGGAGCCCGGAGAGCTGATCCTGGTCCGGCGGGGAGGGGGCGTAGCCCGGGTCGACCGCGATGGCCGCGTGACTCCGCTGGACATCGAAGGTGGCGACGTCCGGGTGATTCGGGACGGTGTTCTGTTGTACACGGGGTCCGGCCGCCTGATGGCCGCGCGCAGCGCCGGCGGCGGCGAGGTGAGCCAGCCGCAAGCCGTACTGGACGGACTGCGCACCTCGACCCTGGGGACCGGTCAGTTCGCGGTGTCCGGCAACGGGACGCTCGTCTACGTGGGAGGGGGCGACGTTCGCCGCGCCCGCCTCGTGATCCGGGATCCCTCGGGCAGCGAGCGAACCCTGCCGTTCGAGGCGTTCACCTACGGTGCGTTGGATTCGTCGCCCGACGGGAGCCGCATCGTGGTGGGCAACTCGGATGCGAGCCCGCGCCTGCGCGTGCTCGACGTCGCCTCCGGCACGACGCAGTTCATCGACGCCGCGAGTCCTCCGCTGGGCCCGACCTTCTCGCCCGACGGAGCGCACGTCGACGCCGCCGTCCGGGTCGGCCAGGGATGGCAGGTCGTCGAGTACGCCATCGCGTCGGCCGCCCCCCCGAAGGTCCTCGCGTCCTCGCCCCACCGGCTCTATCCCGGAGGCTGGTCCCACGACGGCCGGTATCTGGTGATGGGGGAGTCCGGCGAGGGCCAGTCCTGGCTCTCGATCTGGGACCGGCAGGGGGGTGAGCTCAAGCATCTGATCTCGTCGGCGGACACGCTGCTCTGGGCCCCGGTCTTCTCTCCGGACGACCGCTACGTGGCCTACACGGCCGTCGGCGCGACGGGCTCGGAGGTCTACGTGATGCCGTTTCCCGGTGGCGATCAGCGCTGGCTGGTGTCGGCCGGAACGGGGGAAGAGCCGCAGTGGCGCCGGGACGAAGCCCGGCTCGTGTTCCGCCGGGGCCGGAGCTGGTACGGCGTCTCCTACCGCGACCGGGACACCTTCACCTTCGGCGCGCCGCAGCTCCTCTTCGAGGGTCCGTACCTGAACATCGGCGGCATGGAGTACCGGATCCTGGCGGACGGCAGCGCGCTGCTGCTCCGGTCGGAGAGCGGGGGAGAGTCCGTGGACCGGCTGAACGTGGTGGTGAACTGGCTCGACGAGGTACGACGAAGGCTCGGGAAGGGAAGCGCGCCATGAGTCTCGCCCCCGGCAGCCGCCTCGGCCCCTACGAGATCACCGCCCAGATCGGCGAGGGCGGGATGGGATTGGTCTACAGAGCCAAAGACTTCCAATTGGGGCGTGAGGTCGCGCTCAAGGTCCTACCCGAAGGGTTCACCCAGGACGCCGAACGACTCGCCCGTTTCGAGAGAGAAGCCAAGCTCCTGGCGAGCCTCAACCACCCGAACATCGCGCAGATCTACGGCCTGGAGACGAGCGGAGCGAGCCCGGCTCTGGTCATGGAGCTGGTCGAAGGGCCGACCCTGGCCGATCGGTTGGCGGGAGGAAGTCTTTCCATAGATGAAAGCCTTTCCATCGCGCGCCAGATCGCCGAGGCCTTGGAAGAAGCCCACGAGAAGGGAATCATCCATCGGGATCTCAAACCTCAAAACGTAAAAGCTTCCATAGAAGGGAAAGTGAAGGTCCTCGACTTCGGTCTGGCGAAGGCGATGGAGCCGGCGGGGGTGGCTTCGTCTCCGGGCTCTGGTGGTGCCGCCGGGGGCGGCGCGGTGAACCTGACGCACTCGCCGACGCTGACGTCGCCTGCCCTGGGAACCATGCAGGGGGTGATTCTCGGGACCGCCGCGTACATGTCGCCGGAGCAGGCGCGCGGAGGTTCGGTCGACAAGCGGGCGGACATCTGGGCGTTCGGCGTGGTGCTGTGGGAGATGCTGACCGGTGCGCGCCTGTTCGCCGCGGACACGGTCAGCGACACGCTGGCCGGGGTGCTGCGCCAGGAGGTCGATCTCGGAGCGCTGCCCTCGGAGGTGCCGTGGGCGGTCCGGCAGCTGCTGCGCCGGTGCCTGGAACGGAATCCGAAGGACCGGCTGCACGACATCGCCGACGCGCGGATCGTGCTCGACGAGGTGATCGCGGGAAAGAGCGAAGCCCCGCCCGCGGCGGAGGCTTCCGCTCCGGCCGCCGCGGCTCCGGCCTGGCGGCGGGCGTTGCCGTGGGCGATCGCCGCGCTCGCCCTGGCCGCGGCGCTCGGCGTCTGGGTCGCCGGCCGTTGGGGAGCGTCCGCCTCGTCGCTCTTCGTCGACCTGGGGCCGCCGAAGGGGGAGCGCTTCCAGTTCCAGGGGGATTTCGGCGCTCCGGTCGTGCTCTCGCGCGACGGCACCGAGGTCGCGTTCGGCGCCGTCGGCACCGACTCGAAGACCCGCCTCTGGGTGCGCTCGCTGGTCACCGGGGAGGAGAAGCGGCTCGACCGGACCGAGGGCGCGACGGCGCCCTTCTTCTCGCCCGACGGCAGGTCGCTGGGTTACTTCGTCAACGCCAAGCTGATGGTCGCTTCGGTCGACGGCAGCACGCCCTACGCGGTCGCGGACGCGCCGCAGGGTCGCGGCGGCGCCTGGTCTCCGGACGGAACGATCGTCTTCGCACCCGACTTCCGCTCCGGCCTCTTCCGGGTCGCGGCGACCGGAGGGAAGCCGGAGCCTCTGACGACGGTGGACCCGAAGCGGCACTCGACGCACCGTTGGCCGGTACTGACAGCGGACGGGAAGGCGGTCGTCTACCTGGCCACGAATCACGCGGCCGACAAGGCGGACCAGTCGGAGCTGCGCTGGGTGCGCCTCGACGGCAGCGGCGATCACGCCCTGGTTCCGAGCGCCGCGAACGGCGTCGTCGCCGGCGGCGAGCTGCTCTACCTGCGCGAGCAGTCGCTGCTGGCGCGACCGATCGACGCCGACGGCAAGCTCGGAGGCGAGGCGCGCACGGTGGCGCCCGAGGTGCTCTACGACGCCTCGACCTGGCGGAGCGCCTTCGCGGCGACCGGCGGCCGGCTCGTCTTCTCGCCCGGCGGCATGGCCCGCGGGACGCACCTCTCCCGCTTCGACCGCTCGGGCCGTCCCCTGGGGGACCTCGCCGGCGACGACGACTTCTTCGACCTCCGGCTCTCTCCCGACGGCCGGTACCTGGCGGTGACCCGGGGCCTGAAGACCGACATCTGGCTGTTCGACCTCGAACGCGGAACGCAGAGCCGGTTCACCTTCGAGGCGAGGATGGCGAACTCCGCGGTCTGGTCCCGCGACGGACGGTGGATCTACTACACGCGCTCGGGGGACCAGGGCATCTCGCAGCAGATCGTGCGCAAGGCCGCGAACGGATCCGGCCCGACCGACATCCTCTACGACACGAACGGGGAGATGGGGATCGTCTCGGTGGACGCCTCGCCGGACGGTCAATGGCTCCTCGTCGTGACCGGCACGTTTCCGTTCATCGATCGTGCCGATCTCCAGTGGCTCTCGCTCGACGGCGCGCACCGTCTGGTGCCGTTCGTCGCCTCTCCGGCGGCCGAGAGCTCGGGCCGCATCTCGCCCGACGGCCGCTGGGTGGTCTACGTGAGCAACGAATCGGGCGTCAACCAGGTCTACGTCATCCCGGCCAGCCACGAGGGCGGAACCGCCCTGAGCGCGAAGTGGCAGATCTCCTTCGACGGCGGGGCCTACCCGGTGTGGTCGCACGACGGCGGGGAGATCGTCTACCTCGAGCCGAGCCTGAACCTGAGTCGGGTCGCGGTGAGCTCCGACGGCGCCGGCGGGCTGCGCTTCGGCACGCCGGAGGCGATGTTCGGCACCACCCTGATGGCCGACCAGGCGAGCTTCGACCTGGCGCCCGACGGCCAGAGCCTGATCCTCAACCACTTCGGCGAGGCGCAGTCGCGCCCCCTGCGGATGATCCTGGACTGGCGGGCGCTGCTGAAATGATGGCTGCGCGATGATCGGCAGCCGCCTCGGCTCCTACGAGATCACCGCCCAGATCGGCGAGGGCGGGATGGGAAGGGTCTACAGAGCGAAAGACTCCCATCTAGGGCGTGAGGTCGCGCTCAAGGTCCTGCCCGAAGGGTTCACCCAGGACGCCGATCGGCTCGCCCGATTCGAGAGAGAAGCGAAGCTTCTCGCGAGCCTCAACCACCCCAACATCGCCCAGATCTACGGCCTGGAGACGAGCGGCGGCGAGCCCAGCTCTGGTCATGGAGCTGGTCGAAGGGCCGACCCTGGCCGATCGGTTGGCGGGAGGAAGTCTTTCCATAGATGAAAGCCTTTCCATCGCGCGCCAGATCGCCGAGGCCCTCGAAGAGGCACACGAGAAGGGAATCATCCATCGGGATCTGAAGCCTCAAAACGTAAAAGCTTCCATAGAAGGGAAAGTGAAGGTTCTCGACTTCGGTCTGGCGAAGGCGATGGAGCCGGCGGGGGTGGCTTCGTCTCCGGGCTCTGGTGGTGCCGCCGGGGGCGGCGCGGTGAACCTGACGCACTCGCCGACGCTGACGTCGCCGGCTCTGGGAACGATGCAGGGGGTGATTCTCGGCACGGCGGCGTACATGTCGCCGGAGCAGGCGCGCGGCGGTTCGGTCGACAAGCGGGCGGACATCTGGGCGTTCGGCGTCGTGCTCTGGGAGATGCTGACGGGCTCGAAGCTGTTCGCCGCGGACACGGTCACCGACACCCTGGCCGGCGTCCTGCGGGCCGAGATCGACCTCGACCGGCTGCCTCGCGCGACGCCGCCCGCGATCCGGCGACTGCTCCGGCGCTGTCTCGAGCGGGATGCCAGGAACCGGCTGCGCGACATCGGCGATGCGCGGATCGTGATCGCCGAGGCGCTGGCCGGAGGTCGGGAGCCCGCCGAGCCGGTGGCGGCGTCGCTTGGACGGCGACGCCTCGTGGCGGTCGCCGCTGGGATTCTCGCGGCGGCGGCACTGGGTGCCGTCGCGGCCTGGATCGCCAAGCCCGGCCGGGAGATTCCCGCTCCCGTGCGCACCCAGCGATTGACCTACTCCGGGACCGACCTCCAGCCGTCGGCTTCTCCCGACGGCCGCTTCGTCGCCTTCTCCTCGGGCCGCGACGGCACCTCGCGCATCTGGCTCAAGCAGATGGAGGGCGGCGGCGAGCAGCCGCTGACCGACGGGCCCGACTACCGGCCGCGCTTCGCGCCCGACGGCAACAGCATCGGATACCTCCACAAGGAGGCGACGGGCGGCGTCGATCTCTACCGCACGGCGCTGGTGGGGGGGCAGCCCCGCCGGCTCCTCGCGGACGTCGACGATTTCGACTGGTCACCGGACGGACGTTCGGTCGCCTTCGTGCGCAGCCGCCGCGAGACCGGCACCGCGGACGTCTCGACGCTCGGGATCGTGGACCTGGACGGGCGCGAGGAGCGGACGCTGCTCTCGGTCCAGGGGTGGCTCCTCACCGGCGTGCGCTGGCGTCCGGACGGTGGCCGGATCGCGGTGACCCGCGGGGGACCGATCGGAGCCGCCGGCGGTTGGACGATCCTCCTGGTGGATCCGGCGTCCGGCGCTGCCCAGGACCTCGGCGTCGCCGAGGGGCTGGGCGTGATCTCGGCGAGCGCCTGGGACGCCCGGGGCGAAGGGCTCTACTACGCGGTCTCGACCAACACCGTCGGCGACCTGACCGGGACGCCCGGCGAGCTGCGCCATTGGCTGCCCGGGAAGCCGGCCCGGACGCTGTTCTGGGCCTCCGGTCTCTTCCCGTTCCGGGGCTCCGGAACCTCCACTTCGGTGCTGACGGTCCTCGGGCCGGGGCGGTTGGTCTACGACACCTGGGAGCAGAGCGAAGCCCTGCGCGAGGTCGATCTCGGGAACCGAGCGGTGCGCCAGCTCACCGGGAGCCTGGCCGCCGATCGCCAGCCGGCCTACTCGCCGGACGGCCGGTGGGTCGTCTTCTCGTCGAACCGCACCGGCAATCTCGATCTCTGGCTGCTCGAGCGCACCACGGGGAAGCTGCGCCAGCTCACCGACGATCCCGCCCAGGACTGGGACCCCGGATTCACGCCCGACGGCCGCCGGATCCTGTTCAGCTCCGGGCGCGGCGGCGCCGGGCTCGAGATCTGGAGCATCGCGACCGACGGCAGCGACGCGCGCCAGGTGACCCACGACGGCGTCGACGCCGAGAACCCGACGATGACCAAGGACGGAGAGTGGATCGTCTACACCTCGGGCAACACGGAGCATCTGGGGCTGTTCAAGGTCCATCCCGACGGGTCGGACGCGACCCAGCTCACCCACGGCAACCACACCAACGGCGAGGTCTCGCCGGACGGGCGCTGGGCCCTCTACGTCTCCTCGAACGACCTCGGGGCCGACGTGCTGTTCGTCGATGTCGAAACCGGCCGGCCGGGCAAGAGCAGGATCGCCGTGGCGACGGGGGGCCGGGATCCCGCCATCACCTTCGGGCGCGGACGGTGGCTCGGGGACGGCTCCGAGGTGGCCTTCGTCGGCGTCGACGGGCAGGGACGGACCGGGATCTACGCCCAGAAGTTCGATCCCGACCACGACACGACCGCGACGCGCCGGAAGCTGGCGGGCTTCTTCGACGACGTCAAGACCGAGTCGTTCGGCATCGCCCGGGACGGCTCGGCGATCACCCTCGCCCTGACCCGCGAGACCCGCGGCCTGATGCTCGCGGAAGGCCTGCCCAAGTAGAAGCTCGAGGATCGAAGCGCGATGATCGGCACCCGCCTCGGCCCGTACGAGATCACCGCCCAGATCGGCGAGGGCGGGATGGGTCTGGTCTACAAAGCCAAAGACTTCCAATTAGGGCGTGAGGTCGCGCTCAAGGTCCTGCCCGAAGGGTTCACCCAGGACGCCGAACGGCTCGCCCGCTTCGAGCGCGAAGCCAAGCTCCTGGCGAGCCTCAACCACCCCAACATCGCCCAGATCTACGGCCTGGAGACGAGCGGCGGCAGCCCGGCCCTGGTCATGGAGTTGGTCGAGGGGCCGACCCTGGCCGATCGGCTGGCCCAGGGAAGTCTTTCCATAGATGAAAGCCTTTCGATCGCTCGCCAGATCGCCGAGGCCCTCGAAGAGGCACACGAGAAGGGGATCATCCATCGGGATCTGAAGCCTCAAAACGTCAAAGCTTCCATAGATGGGAAAGTCAAAGTACTGGACTTCGGTCTGGCGAAGGCGATGGAGCCGGCCGGGGCGGCTTCGTCGTCGGGTCCGGCTGGCGCCGCCTTTGGCGGCGCGGGGGGCGTGAATCTGACGCACTCGCCGACGCTGACGTCTCCGGCTCTGGGGACCGTGGCGGGGGTGATCCTGGGGACGGCGGCGTACATGTCGCCGGAGCAGGCGCGCGGCGGGACGGTCGACGCGCGCGCCGACATCTGGGCGTTCGGGGTGGTGCTGTGGGAGATGCTCACCGGTACCCGGCTGTTCGCCTCGGACACGGTGAGCGACACGCTGGCCGGAGTGCTCAAGACAGGAGATCGACTTCGGGGGGTTGCCGGAGGAAGTGCCTCCGGCGATCCGGCAGCTGCTGCGGCGCTGTCTCGAGCGCCAGCCGAAGAACCGCCTTCACGAGATCGCCGATGCGCGGATCGTGCTCGACGACGTGCTCGCAGGTCGGCTCGATCTCCAGAGCGACTCGGAGACGGCCGTCTCCGCACCCGTTCCACTCTGGCGCCGCGCGGTGCCCTGGACGATCGCGGTGATCGGGCTCGTCCTCGCCGGGCTCTCGTATCTCCACAGCGGCGGGACGAGCCCTGGCGGGATGTCGGGGGTGTCACCGTCGCCGGCGACGGCGTTCGGAGTCGAGCTGCCGCCGGGGTTCGTCATCGCCGGAAACGACGCTCCGGTGATCGACCTGTCGCGCGACGGGCGCACGCTGGTCTTCGTCGCCGACGGACCGAAGGGGGCTCAGCTCTTCCGCCGGTCGCTCGACCGCGTGGGCAGCGAACCGATCGACGGTACCGCGGGAGCGCAGCACCCGTTCCTCTCTCCGGATGTCGAGCTGGGTCGGCTTCTACGTCGGCGGCAGGATCCGTAAGGTGTCCGATAGCGGGTGGCACTCCGGTCGACTCTGACGAGCGTCGGGGCGGTGCGGGGAGCGACCTGGGTCCGAAGACGGGTGGATCGTCTTCACTCCGACCTACTCGAGCGGCCTCGGTCAAGATGCGCGAGAGCGGCGGCGCGCCGGTCCCGCTCACCGAGCTCGACGCTTGAGCCGCAAGGAGCGCACTCACCGCTGGCCGAGCGTTGTTCCGGGGACGCCGTGGGTGCTGTTCACGGTCAACGTCTCCAGCAGCCCGAGCATCTACGACGACGCACGGATCGAGGCGGTGAGACTGGACACTCGGCGAGCGGAAGGTGGTCTACGAAGGGGCGTGGATGGCGCGCTTCGCGCCGCCGGCGACGCTCCTCGTGCAGCGACGCGGCTCTCTTCTGGCGCTCTCCGTTTGATCCGGAGAAGGCGGAGGTCACGGGGTCCGAGCAGACGGTCGTCGAGGGGGTCGGCGGCGAGCCTTCGAGCGCCGCCGGCTACTTCGCCGCCGGCGCCGGCGGAACGCTCGCCTACGTGCCGTCGGAGGCGATCTCCACGGAGAAGACCGTCGCGAGGGTCGAGGCGGACGGCTCGGAGACCGTGTTGCCCATGCCGCCGCGAAACTACTGGTACCCGCGCCTGTCCCCCGACGCCCGGACGCTGGCGCTCGATATCGGCTCCGGGCAGGGGACCGACGACGACATCTGGCTGTACGAGATCGCCACCAACCACCTCTCCCGGCTCACCCTGCAGCCGGCTTCGCTGGTGCCGGTCTGGTCTCCCGACGGCCGCTGGATCGCCTTCGGCGGAGCGACGAGCGGACGCGATGCGATCATCTTCCGCAAGCGAGCGGACGGCTCAGGGGGCGAGGAGCGAATCTGGAAGGGTCACGATTTCACCATTCCGATGGCCTGGAGCCCCGACGGCAGGTCGATCGTCGCCAGCGACAACACGCCCGAGACTCACGCCAATCTGATTTCCGTCGCCGGCGGCGAAGCACGTCCGCTGGTGCCGGCCGCCGGCAGCCAGTGGGGCGTCGACTTCTCCCCCGATGGACGCTTCGTCGCCTACACGACCTCGGAGAGCGGCATCGACGAGGTCCTGGTCTCGACCTTTCCCGAAGGCGGCGAGCAAGTGGCAGATCCTCGGTGGACGGAGGGAGGGCAGCCGGCGTGGTCTCGCGACGGCAAGCGGATCCTCTTCATTCTACGACGAGGCGGTGTACGCCGTCGATCGTACGAGACGGCGGGAGTGATTCCGCGCCAGCACCCCGCACGAGCTCTTCCGCGGTCCCTACGTCCTGCGCACGGCGCCGTTCCGGAACTACGACGTTGGTCCCGGAGGGACTTTCTACTTCGTCCGTCGCCGCACCGACGTCGCCCCCGCGCGCTGGCTCGAGGTGGTGCTCGGTTGGCGCGCGAAGGTGGGATCGGCCGCCGGCAGGTAGGATCCGACCTTCGGTGACCAGCGGCACGATGATCGGCACGAAGCTCGGCTCCTACGAGATCACCGCCCAGATCGGCGAGGGCGGGATGGGATTGGTCTACAAAGCCAAAGACTCCCAGTTGGGGAGGGAGGTCGCGCTCAAGGTCCTGCCCGAAGGGTTCACCGCCGATCCGGAGAGACTCGCTCGGTTCGAGCGAGAAGCGAAGCTCCTGGCCTCACTCAACCACCCCAACATCGCCCAGATCTATGGCCTGGAGACCAGCGGCGGCAGCCCGGCCCTGGTGATGGAGCTGGTCGAGGGGCCGACCCTGGCGGACCGTTTGGCCCAGGGAAGTCTTTCCATAGCTGAAAGTCTTTCCATCGCGCGCCAGATCGCGGAGGCTCTGGAAGAGGCTCACGAGAAGGGGATCATTCACAGAGACCTCAAACCTCAAAACGTAAAAGCTTCCATAGAAGGGAAAGTCAAAGTCCTGGACTTCGGCCTGGCCAAAGCGATGGAGCCGGTGGGGGCGGCTTCTTCGTCGGGACCGGGTGGCGCCGCCTCTGGCGGCGCGGTGGCGGGGCAGCTGACGCACTCGCCGACGCTGACGTCGCCGGCGCTGGGAACGATGCAGGGGGTGATTCTCGGGACCGCCGCGTACATGTCGCCGGAGCAGGCGCGCGGCGGGACGGTCGACGCGCGCGCCGACATCTGGGCGTTCGGGGTGGTGCTGTGGGAGATGCTCACCGGTGCCCGGCTGTTCGCCTCGGACACGGTGAGCGACACGCTGGCCGGAGTGCTCGAAGACCGAGATCGACTTCGGGGCGTTGCCGGAGGAAGTGCCTCCGGCGATCCGGCAGCTGCTGCGTCGCTGTCTCGAGCGCCAGCCGAAGAACCGCCTTCACGCGATCGCCGATGCGCGCATCGTGCTCGACGACGTCCTCGCCGGCCGGAGCGAGGAGGCCCGCGCTCCCGGTGCGTCGGTCTCCCCGACGTCTGCGCCCTGGCTTCGGGTCGTGCCGTGGGCCCTGGCCGTGCTGGCGTTCGCCTGGGGGGCGTGGGCCACGTTCCGCGCCCCGCACGCCAGCGCCACGAAGGCCGAGGAGGGAGTCGCTTTCCTCCTTCCGTGGCATGGCTCCGCGAGCCGGCAGACCTACCTGCGTTCGGTCGGCATCAGCTTGGACGGCCGCCGGGTGGTCATCTGGGACCAACTCGCCGGCGGCCTGATCCTGCGCGATCTCTCGCAGTTCGCGGAGCGGGTGTTGCCGGGTACCGCGGAGGCCCAGAATCCGTTCATCTCGCCGGACGGCGAGTGGGTCGCCTTCACCTCGGGGGGGGAGCTCGAGAAGCTGGCCGTGGCCGGCGGCGACCCGGTGAAGCTCACCGAGGTGGTGACCGACAACCCGGGTGGCGCCTGGGGCTCGGACGGCTTCCTCTACTTCACGCCGAGCTGGAACAGCGGCCTCTGGCGCATCTCCGAGAAGGGTGGCACGCCCGAACGCCTGACCGAGCCGGACGCCTCGATGCCGGGCGCGTTCCACGGCTGGCCTTCGCCCCTGCCCGACGGGCGCGGTGTCGTCTTCACCGCCAACGGCCCGTCCGGTCTTCTCGACGCGCGCATCGAATATCTCGACCTCGCGACGCGCCAGGTGACGGTCCTCGGCGCCGGTGCGGCGGCCCAGTACGTGGCCGGGGGCGAGGTCGTCTTCTTTCGTCACGGCTCCTGGTTCGCTGCGCCGTTCGACGTCGAGCGCCGCAAGTTGGGTGGACCGGAGCGCCGGGTGCTCGCCGACGCGCAACCCCTCTATCCCGCGGGTGGCAAGGAGCACGTCGTTTCCTTCTCCGATACGGGCCGTCTCGTCTACATCGCCAGCCCCACCCTCGCCGCCGCCCCCGTCTCTCAGCTCGCCTGGATCGACCGCGCCGGAGGCATCGAGCGGCTGCCGTTCGAGGGCTCGCACCTGCACCTGGCGCTTTCCGCCGACGACCGGAAAGCGGCCGTCTCGCTCAGTGAGGCAGGGGAGCTCCAGGTCTGGATCTACGACCTCGATCGGGGCACGCGCGACCGCCTCACGCGCGACGGCGTGAACGACAGACCCGCCTTCAGTCCGGACGGCTCCCGGCTCGTGGTCACCAACCTCACACGTGGCAACTTCGACCTCCACCTGGTGGACGCCAATGGACAGAACCCACCCGTCGAGCTCGCGGTCACCGCGCAGGACGAGGATGAAGCGAGCTGGACGCCGGACGGCAAGGCGATCCTCTTCGCCCGCACGTCGCCGAAGACGGGGGTCGACGTCTGGGTCCAACGCCTCGACGATCCTTCGTCGGCGAGAGCGCTGGTCACCACGCCGGACGACGACCATGCTGCCCGGGTCTCCCCGGACGGCCACTGGCTCGTCTACCGGAGCCAGAGCGCCTTCTACGTCACGCCGTTTCCGAACGGCGGCGAGCGGACGAAGATCGACGCCGACGGCGGCACCGCGGCCTGGTCGCCTTCGACGCCCGAGCTGTTCGTGACCGACGGCGGGCGGTTGGTCTCGTATCGCTACGAAGCGACGGGCGGCCGGTTCCGCGTTCTCGACTCGAAAGCGCTCTTCGAAGTGCCGGACCTGCCGAGCGGCCGGACTTCGCGGTCTCCCGCGACGCCCGGCGATTCCTGTTCTTCGTGCCGGTCCCGGGCAAGACGCTCGAGCCGGAGGTGAGGGTCGTGTCCGACGGCGTCGCCGAGCTGAGAGCCGAGGAGGCCGCGAGCCGATGATCGGCACCAAACTCGGCCCGTACGAGATCACCGCCCAGATCGGCGAGGGCGGGATGGGACGGGTCTACAAAGCGAAAGACTCTCAGCTAGGGAGAGAGGTCGCGCTCAAGGTCCTGCCCGAAGGGTTCACCGCCGATGCCGGAGCGACTCGCCCGCTTCGAGCGCGAAGCGAAGCTCCTCGCGAGCCTGAACCACCCCAACATCGCCCAGATCTACGGCCTGGAGACGAGCGGCGACAGCCCGGCCCTGGTCATGGAGCTGGTCGAAGGGCCGACCCTGGCCGATCGGTTGGCCCAAGGGAGTCTTTCCATAGATGAAAGCCTTTCGATCGCGCGCCAGATCGCCGAGGCCCTCGAAGAGGCTCACGAGAAGGGGATCATCCATCGGGATCTGAAGCCTCAAAACGTCAAAGCTTCCATAGATGGGAAAGTAAAAGTCCTGGACTTCGGCCTGGCGAAGGCGATGGAGCCGGCGGGGGCGGCTTCGGGTTCGGGCCCGGGTGTTCCTTCCGGCGGCGCGGTCAACCTGACCTACTCGCCGACGCTGACGTCGCCGGCGATGGGGGCGACCGTCGCGGGAGTGATCCTGGGCACGGCGGCGTACATGTCACCGGAGCAGGCGAAGGGCGCGGCGGTCGACAAGCGGGCCGACATCTGGGCGTTCGGCGTGGTGCTGTGGGAGATGCTGGCCGGGCGGCGGTTGTTCTCGGGAGACTCGGTGGCGGAGACGCTGGCCGGGGTGCTGAAGACCGAGGTCGCCTTCGGCGAGCTGCCGGCGGAAGTTCCCGGCGCGGTCCGGCGGCTGCTGCGGCGCTGCTTGGAGCGCAATCCGAGGAACCGGCTCCGCGACATCGGCGACGCGCGCGTCGTGATCGACGAGGTCATCGCCGGACAGCTCGAGGATTCGGGCGCCGTACCGGCCGCCGGTGCCGCATCGAGCGGCCGCGTTGCCTGGCGCTGGCTCGGCTGGGGCGCGCTCGCGGCCGCCGGTCTGATCGCGGGTTTCGGGCTCGCGCGCATCGGCGGGTTCGGAAGCGCGCGTCCGGTCACGGCCGTCCGTGCCCGGCTCACGGTCGCCCTGCCGGCCGACGCGCCGATCGCCGCGGGCAACTTCCTGCCGTCGCTGGCCTTCTCGCCGGACGGCGCTTCGCTCGCCTACGTCGCGGTGGGATCCGACGGCGTGCGCCGGCTGGCGGTGCGACGGCTCGACTCGGCCGAGGTCAAGGTGATCCCCGGCACCGAAGGGGCGGAAGATCCCTTCTTCTCCCCGGACGGCCAGTGGATCGGCTTCTGGTCGAAATGGAGGGTCCGCAAGGTCCGCGCTTCCGGCCTGGGCGTTCCCGAGGTGGTCTGCAGCTCGCTCGACTTCCGGGGCGGGACCTGGGCGGGACAGACGATCATCTTCTCGCCCAGCCAGGCGATGGCGCTGCTCCAGGTGGACGACGGCGGCGGGACGCCCCGCCCGCTCACCGAGCTCCGGCCCGGCGAGTACAACCACCGGTTTCCGCACGCCCTTCCGGACGGCGACACGATTCTCTTCAGCGCGTGGAAGGCGCCATTCGATCTCGACCGCGCGACGCTCTGGGCGCTCTCGCTCGCGACCGGAAAGCGGAAGGCGATCGGCACGACGAGCCAGGACGTCCTCTACTCGCCGACCGGACACCTCCTCTACGTCCAGGCCGGCCGTCTGCTCGCCGAGCCCTTCGATCCCGTCAAGCTCGAGATCACCGGTCCGGCGACGGCGATCCTCGACCACGTGGTGGTCCAGAAGAACACCGGCGCGGCGCAGTTCGCCGTGTCGTCGACGGGAGAGCTCGCCTGGGCGGCAGGAGAGCTCGTGGGCGACAAGGTCCAGCTGGTCCGGGTCGATCGGAACGGGAAGCGTGCGCCGATCTTCGAAACCGACACGCCTCGGCGCTACCCGGTGCTGTCGCCCGACGACCGGAGCCTCCTGGTGATGGCCATCGGACCCGAGGTCGAGGGAGACTGGCTGATGTCGGTCGACGGAAGCACACTGCGCCGCGCCATGAGCGGCTCGACTTTCGCGCGCTGGCTCCCCGACGGTCGGTGGGTCTATTCCTCCGACGACTCGAACTCTCTCTTCGCCGATTCGCTCGACGGCTCGTTTCCGCGCCACGCGCTCGTCACCCCGCAACCGAGCCCGGTGATTCCCACCGGTGTGTCACCGGACGGGAATGTCGCCTACGACACGATCGGTCCGAAGGGCGATCTCGAGGCCTGGCTCGTCGACGAGAAGAGTGGCAAGCCGCGGCCGTTCCTCGGCGGGCCGGCCAGCGAGGGGGGCGTGGCCTTCTCCCCGGACGGCCGCTACATCGCCTACATCTCGGACCAGACCGGAGACTTCGAGGTCTACGTGGCGTCGTATCCCGACCGGTCGGCGACCTGGCAGATCTCGACCGCGGGCGGCAGCGAGGTCGTCTGGCGGCGCGACGGCCGGGAGATCGTCTATCGATCCGGCAGCGAGCTGATGGCGGTGCCGGTCACCACTGAGCCGGCGTTCCACGCCGGGAGCCCCACCGTCCTCTTCCACCTTCCCTACGACGGCGTCCTGGGTTCGCCGGACCTGCCGAACTACGACGAGTCCCGCGACGGGACCTGGTTCCTGATGACCGACAACCCGGACCTCAACCAGCCGGCGGCGGAGATCCAGATCGCGTTCGACTGGCCGGCGGTGTTGTCCGGGAAGTGAGCCCGGGATTCCGATGATCGGCACGAAGCTGGGTCCCTACGAGATCACCGCCAAGCTGGGCGAGGGCGGGATGGGTTTGGTCTACAAAGCCAAAGACTTCCAATTAGGGCGTGAGGTCGCGCTCAAGGTCCTGCCCGAAGGGTTCACCGCCGATCCGGAGAGACTCGCTCGGTTCGAGCGCGAAGCGAAGCTCCTCGCGAGCTTGAACCACCCGAACATCGCCCAGATCTACGGCCTGGAGACCAGCGGCGGCAGCCCGGCCCTGGTCATGGAGCTGGTCGAAGGGCCGACCCTGGCGGATCGTCTGGCCCAAGGGAGCCTTTCCATAGATGAAAGCCTTTCCATCGCGCGCCAGATCGCCGAGGCTTTGGAAGAAGCGCACGAGAAGGGGATCATTCACAGGGACCTCAAGCCTCAAAACGTAAAAGCTTCCATAGAAGGGAAAGTCAAGGTCCTGGACTTCGGGCTGGCCAAGGCGATGGAGCCGGCGGGAGCGGCTTCGTCGTCCGGCCCGGGTGGCGCCGCCTCTGGCGGCGCGGTGGCGGGGCAGCTGACGCACTCGCCGACGCTGACGTCGCCGGCGCTGGGGACCGTCCAGGGGGTCATCCTCGGGACGGCGGCGTACATGGCGCCGGAGCAGGCGAAGGGAGCGGCGGTCGACCACCGGGCGGACATCTGGGCGTTCGGCGTGGTGCTGTGGGAGATGCTGGCCGGGCGGCGGTTGTTCTCGGGAGACTCGGTGGCGGAGACGCTGGCCGGGGTGCTGAAGACCGAGGTCGCCTTCGGCGAGCTGCCGGCGGAAGTTCCCGGCGCGGTCCGGCGGCTGCTGCGGCGTTGTCTCGAGCGCAACCCGAAGAACCGGCTGCACTCGATCGCCGACGCGCGGATCGTCCTCGACGAGGTGCTGGGCCGTTCCAAGGAGCCCGGGGTCGAGGCCGGGGAGACTTCGAAGAAGCCCTCGGCGCTGCGGGGCTGGCCGGGCTGGGCCCTGGCGTTCTTGCTCGGGGCGCTGGCGGCCTGGCCTCTGATCCGTTCGATCTCGCCGGCCGCGAGCGCTGTCGGCGCGGGTGGAGCGGTACCGCCGCGGGCGCAGTTCCGGCAGCTCACCTTCCTCGCCGGCAGCGAGGCGGCGCCAGCGCTCTCGCCCGACGGCGAGAGCCTCGCCTATGTGAAGTACGTGGACGGAACCCAGTCCGACGTCTTCCTGCAGCGGGTGGATGGGAGCAAGGCGATCGACCTGACCTCGGGTTGCTCCTCCGACGACGGCGAACCCGCCTTCTCGCCCGACGGCCGACGGATCGCCTACCGCTCCGAGTGCGGCGGGGGCGGGATCTTCGTCATGGGCGCGACGGGGGAGTCGCCGCGCAAGGTGACCGACCGCGGACACAACCCGACCTGGTCTCCGGACGGCTCCGAGATCGCGGTCGCCGACGAGGCGCTGGCCCTGCCCTTCGGCCGCGGCAGCGTGAGCCAGATCTGGGCCGTCAACGTCGAGACCGGCGCGCGGCGGCTGCTGACGCAGCACGACGCGGTCGAGCCCGCCTGGTCGCCGGACGGCCGGCGGATCGCCTTCTGGGGGCTCAAGGGAGACGACCCTCAGCGCGACCTGTACACGGTCGCGGCCGACGGCTCGCAATCGGCGGTCGGGGCGGCGGTTCCCGTGATGGACGACCCGCCGGTGGATTGGAGCCCGGTGTGGACGGCCGACGGCCACGGACTGATCTTCGCCAGCACGCGCGGCGGGACGATGAACCTCTGGAGGATCGGCGTCGATCCGGCCACCGGCCGCGCCACCGGAGAGGCCGAGCCGGTGACGGCGCCGTCGAGCTGGGCCGGATACCTCTCGATCTCGAAGGACGGTCGCGAGCTGGCGTTCGTCGACCGCAACGTGCGCAGCGAGGTCTTCGAGGCGCCGTTCGACCCCCAGCGCGGGACGCTCGCGGGCGCCGCCCGCTCGCTGCCGATCGGGACGATGGAGACCGGCGAGTCGGTGGCCGTCGCCGACGACGGCCGGATCGCGTTCGACAATGCTGGCTTTCCCCAGCACCTCTACGTCGCGGACGCCACGGGCTCGATCCGCCAGCTCACCGACGGCGCCCACCGTGATCGTCAGGCGGCCTTCTCGCCCGACGGCGAGTGGATCTACTTCCAGTCCGACCGCTGGCCCGGAGATCTCGCCCGGATCCGCGCCGACGGCAGCGGCCTGGCCAGGCTCGGGAGCGAGAGCGCCGGGAGCCGCTGGTACCCGATCGTGTCGCCGGACGGGAAGTGGCTGGTCGCCACCTCGCAGGAGCAGCCGTTCCGCGTGCCGCTGGCAGGGGTTCAGGCGTCCGGGCCACCGGAGCCCTTGCCCAAGCGTGAGGACGGCTCGGTCTTCTGGGCCTACTCCTGGTCGCCGGACGGCCGGAGCATCGTCGGAACGTTGGTGTCGGCCGGCGGGGGCTCGACGGGCGTAGCGATCCTCGACCTCCGAACGGGTTCGTACCGACAGATCTCGGATCAGGCCGTCCAGGTGCCCGCCTATCTCCCCGGAGGACGTGGACTGGTCTGGACCACGGGGACGCGGCTCCAGGTCGTGGACCTCGACGGCCGGGTCCAGCGCGACCTCTACACCGTTCCCGAGGGCGCCGACACCCGGATCGCCTGGGTGAGCCTCTCGCCGGACGGCAAGCGCATCGCCTGGGACCAGTTCACCGACGAATCCGACATCTGGCTCGCCCGCTTCGACCGGGCGCCGTAGGAGACCGAAGACTCTCCTGTTCAAGACCAAAGACAAGAACAAGAAGCTCCCCTATAGGGGAAGGGGGTGGGGCGAGCGTTGCGGCTGCCGGCAGCCGCGCGCGGCCGGGTGACCGTCGGTCTTTCCCTTCTGTGGCGGCCTTTGTTTCCTGCTTCTTGTCTTTGTTCTCTGCCTTGAACAGAGAGGCTTCTGTCTTTGCTTCCGTTGCGCGGGGCCGCTGCGCGGGTCCCCGCGCCCCCCGCCGCCGGCAGGCGCTCCGGCTCAGGATCCGGGCGCGGGGGGCTTGGCGCCGTGGGCCTCGCCCAACGCCTTGCGCAGGGCGGCGACGGCGTCGCGCAGGTGGCGCTCGACGCCCAGGGTGAGGGTGCTCTGGACCAGATCCACGCCGCCGGTCCAGAGGCTCCCGATCCGCGCGAACTCGGTGGCGAGGACCGCCTTCCAGGTCGTCGAGTCCGGCAGCGAGTCGATCAGGGGCTTGACCTCGGCGACCATCGCCGTCAGGCGCAGCTTCCCCTGCTCGTAGTCGCCGAGCAGGGCGCGGATGCGGGCCAGCGTGGCTTCGACCGTGCGGTCGGTGTCCATGGCGCCTCCGGGAGGATCGGTTGCGGACAGGCTACCAGCCCTCGGGAGTGGCCGTGACGCGGCCTTCGCCGGGGCGCCATCCGGCCGTCACGGCGGGGACGTAAAAAGCGCTAGCATTCACTTTTCGCGTCCCGTGGCACCGCGACGGGACCGGAGGTCCGGACCATGACCCTGCGCGTCCACCGGCCCCTGCCCGAGCTGCTCGAGAGCTCGCCGGCGCTGGCGATGTACCCGCCGGCCCGCGAGGCGATCCCCGCGGGAGAGCTCGTCGACGGCCAGTACGCCGTGCGCTACGCGCGCACGCTGACCGAGCTCGACGAGCTGCTCCAGCTGCGCTTCCGGGTCTTCAACCTGGAGCTTTCCGAAGGGCTCGAGGGCTCGTGGCAGACCGGCCGTGACCTCGACCGCTTCGACCCCCAGTGCCACCACCTGATCGTCGAGCACCGCCCGAGCGGCCGGATCGTGGGGACGTACCGGATCCAGACCACCGAGATGGCGGCGGTGGCCGACGGGTTCTACACCGCGACCGAGTTCGACCTGTCGCGGGTGCCGTCGGAGATCCTGGAGCACACCGTAGAGGTGGGCAGAGCCTGCATCGAGCGGGAGCATCGCCTCAAGCCGGTGCTCTTCCTGCTCTGGCGGGGTCTGGCGCTCTACATGTCCCACAACCGGCGCCGCTGGCTGCTCGGACCCTGCTCGCTGACCAGCCAGGATCCCTGGGACGGGAAGCGCGCGCTCGAGCAGCTCGAGCGGCGCGGCATGGTGCGCCACGACATCGAGGTCACCGCGCGCCCCGGCTACGAGTGCGAGTGGCACGGCGAGGACCCCGACCCGGCCCGCGCGGCGGCGCTCGAGCTGCCGCCGCTGTTCGAGATCTACCTCCGGTACGCCGGCCGGGTGTGCGGGCCGCCGATCATCGACCGCGAGTTCAAGACGGTCGACTTCTTCGTGCTGTTCGACGTCGAAGCCCTGGCGCCGCGCGCGCGGCGCCTGTTCTTCGGCTGACGGCCTCAGTGCTTCTCGGGCTTGGCCGGGGGCGCCGGAGCCGCCGGCTGGGCGGGCTTCTTCGGCTGGGTCTGCTCGTGCGGCGTCACGGTGACGGTGATCCGGAAGGGGATCTCGGTCGCCGACTTGGTGGCGACCTCGAAACGCAGGTCGCCCGCCTTCGCGATCTCGCCGGTCCAGGCGATCGCCCCGTCCTCGGCGGCGGTTCCCGCCTCCGGCTTGTCCGATCCCGGCTGGAAGACGCTCAGGCGGGCGCCGTTGCCCGGTGACGAGACCCGGGCGTTGAGCATCTCGCCCTCGGTCGGAGCGGACCAGAGCACTTCGGCCGGACCGGCCTGGCTGGTCTTGCCCTCGATCGTCTTGGCCTTCTCGGTCGCCGCCAGCTCGATCCGGACCGCCGCCTGCGGCTTGACCTCGGCCGGCGCCGCGGCGGGGGCGGTCGCGCCGTGATCGGCCGGCGCCTTGTCGCCGGGAACGACGTGCGTCGTCGTGTTGCCGGTGGAGCGGGTCTCGCCCGAAGCGGCAGCCGCGACGGCGCCGGTGGCGAGCAGGGCGAGAGCGAGCAGGGAGATTCGGAAGCGCATCGTTCACCTCGAGTCGTTCGACGGGTGGCGTGAATCGGGGTCCCGGGCTGCGTCGGCGGCGAGGGACGCCCGGCGGCGCATCCTACCGGAACCTGGAGCTCTGCGCCGCCGGTGGCGCTCTGCGAGCAGGCGGATCAGGTCGGTGACCGAGGCCACCGGCGCGCCGCGCGCGGCGTTCTCCCGCCCGATCTCGAAAGCCAGCCGCCACTGGTCGAAGATCGTCTTCCAGCCGGCCAGCAGGCTCGCCCCGGGCTCGTAGATGTGGGTCGCCTCGGAGGTCACGCCGTTGACCTCGAGCACGCGCAAGGCGTGGCCGCGGCGGAAGTCGTCGAGCGAGGGCGCGCGCAGGTCGAGGCGGCCGAAGTAGAAGCCGTCGATGGCGTGGCCCAGCTCGTCGATGCGTCGAGCGAGCTCCGGCGTGGCCAGGGAGCGGCCGTCGCGGAAGGTCGTTCCCCGGCAGTGGTTGCCGATCTCGACCAGCGGCACGCGGCTCCCGGCGGCCGGCACCCAGTCGAGGCGCTCGAGGTGGTTCTCGAGGTGGATGGGCGCCTGGCACACGGCCCGGTCGTCGGCCAGGATCAGCGTCTCCAAGGTGGAGTGGCCGTCGCCGACTACCGCGGTGAACTGCTTCGAGGTGATGGAGATGATGCGGCCGGAGGCCTCCGAGGGGCGGCGCGCCCAGAAGACCCCGAACTCCTCGCCCGGGACGTACTCCTGGAGCAGCGACACCGTGTCCGCCGTCCGCGCCCAGGCGTCGAGCTCCTCGGGAGAGCGCAGGACGCGGACGCCCTCGCCGCGCTCGCCGACGTCGGGCTTGCCGACCACGGGGAAGCCGAAGCCGTCCTCGGCGTGGACCCGCCGGACGAGGTCGGAGCGGAGTCCGGGGTCCGGCGGAAGCTCGAGCCGCCGGAAGCGCGGCAGCGCTTCGGGTGCGCGCAGGCGGCTCAGGATCGCGCTCTTCGACTCGAGCACGAAGCCGCCCGCGGGGATGCCCGGATTGGCCGCCGTGAACAGGGTGAGCCCGCGGTATCGGAGGCCCAGCCAGAGCCAGTGCACGACCACCGGGGCGTTGAACAGCCAGAGGGGCCAGAACTCCCAGCGTGTCCACCGGCGCCAGCGCGACACCAGCAGTCGCCGGCCGCGCCAGGTCAGGGCCGGAAGCAGCACCCTCACCACCAGCAGAACGAGCATCGCGGCGGCGATGGCGGCAGGCAGGGCCCAGTGCTCGAACAGCTCGAGGCGGGCGAGGATGGCGCCGCCGGTCGCGGCCGACAGGCCGACCAGCAGGGGGGTCCAGACGCCTCCGGCGAGCAGCAGTGCGAGCGCGATACGACCGAAGGGCGCGCGCAGGATCCCGGCGGCGACGAACAGGGGCAACCGGCTGCCCGGGACGAAGCGCGAGAACATCACGACCACCGGCCCCTGCTCGGCGAACCAGCGGGCGGAGCGCTCGACGCTGTCGGGGTGGACGAACCAGGACAGCGGCGGCCGGCGCAGTGAGGGCGGCCCGAGCCAGCGCCCGGCGAGGACCAGGGCGAGGTCGCCGGCGAAGATGCCGGCCAGGCAGGCCAGCGAGGCGGCGAGGAAGGAGATGCGGTCGTTGGCGACCAACAGTCCGGCCGCGATGCAGGTCAGGTCCTCGGAGATCAGGGTCGTCAGGGCCAGCGTCAGACCGAGGCCGAGGGGGGAGGCCGAGGCCAGGGGGGTCGCCCACGCCACCACGCGGGCGGCGAGGGACTTCCCGGTCATGCTCTCGAGGGCGCGGCCCGCAGGCTCAGGCGGAGCTCCTCGGCGGGCCGGGCGGCGCAGGGGGGACCGTCGGAGTAACGGAGGGCGACCTCGTCGGCGGCGACCTCCACCTCCGTGTAGCTCACGGTCTCGGCGTCCTCACGGTGCATGCACACCGACCAGGCCGACGCCTGGGGCGCGTGGCTGCGGTGGAACCGGCGCTGCCGTTCGAGCGTCCACTCGCCGGGTTCCGCGCGCGAGCTCCGCCAGACCTCGCCGCGCACCGTCGCGGCGCGCTCGTCACCGAGCCCCGAGGAACAGAGCAGCCCGCCCTCGAGGGGCAGGTCCGCGTGGGTCAGCGCGGCGCCGTTCCAGGTCGCCAGGCGGGCGATCGCCGAGTGCGGCCAGAACGCCACCAGCTGGAAGGGGGGCAGGTCGCGCAGCGGCTCGCGCAGCAGCCGCGCGGTCAGGTCGTCGCGGTCCACCGCCGCGGCCAGGCGCGGGATCAGACGACCGCGGCTGCCTGCCGTCTGGGGCCGGACGCCCTCGCTGCGGTTGAGCAGGGCGAGCGCGAGGCCGCGCTCGGAGACCGCGATCCAGGCGCCGCCGGCGCGGCCGTCGAGCGGCGCCACGAACCGGACGCCATCGCTGTCGTGCAGCCGGGGGCCGTCGCCGCTCTCACGGCTGCGGACCTCGTCACGATTGAAGAGGAGGTGGAACCGACCTTCGCTCCTCAGCCAGGAAGCGGTGCACATGAGGCCTGCTCGCGCCAGTGTTTGAGGGTCGAGGGGGCGACCCCGAAGTCGGGGCCCGGGTCGATCCCCTGCTGGTCGAGCAGCAGGCCGATCAGAGCGAAGTGATGGATGGTGTGGGAGAGCAGGAACTGGAGCTCACGGCGCAGCGTCGAGCGGCTCCACTGCTCGGCCTCGCCGCCCAGGCCGCACTCCAGGCGGACCTCCAACGGCGACTCCGGGTCGGCCTCCAGAGCCGGGGTCAGGCCCCCGATCAGCTCCTGGATCCGCTCGCGGGCGACCCCGCGGTCGGTCTCGAGCGCGGCCTCTCGCGGCCGGGAGTCGTAGTCGATCCGGAGCTCGGGCAGGCCGGCCAGGAAGCAGGAGTAGTGCTCCAGGATGTGGCGGAAGTGGGGACCGACCGGCTTGTGGCGGCCGGATCCGGTGGCGTAGCAGGCGTCCCCGAGGCGGCCGACGAGCTCGTGGCATTGGTCGAGCAGGATCAGATTGGCGGCGACGATGCCGGGATCGGTCTTCATGCGGTGTTGTCCTCGCTCCCCGGGGGGCGTGGGCGGATGATGTTCTCCCGGCGGCCCTCCGGTCAAGTCGGGCGCGCCGGTGGCGCCGGGGTCGGCTATCCTTGCAGCTCGAGATGAGGGCGATCCCCCGCCGGCTCCGGCTCCTGATCCTCCCGGCCGCGGTCGCCGGTCTCCTCGCTTCCCCGGGGCATACGGCTCCGGCCGATCCGACGGATGGCCCGGCGACCGGCCCGGCCGCGGCTTCCGCGCCGGAGGTCTTCCGCGTCCGCATCGACTCGATCATCCATCCGATCGCCCGCGATCTGCTGGTCGACACGCTGGAGCGCGCCGACCGCGAGGGCGCCGCGGCCGTGGTCGTCGAGCTCGACACTCCGGGCGGCTTGATGACCTCGATGCGCGAGATGACCACGGCGATGCTGGGAGCGAAGACCCCGGTCGTGGTCTGGGTCGCGCCCGAGGGCGCCCAGGCGGCCTCGGCCGGGTTCTTCCTGCTCATGGCCTCCGACTTCGCCGCGATGGCGCCCTCCACCAACACCGGCGCCGCGCACCCGGTCGGCGGCCAGGGTGAAGACATCGCAGGGACGCTGGGCAAGAAGATCGAGGAGGACTCGGCGGCCAACATCCGGGCGCTCGCCAAGCGGCGCGGGCGCGACGTGGCCCTGGCGGAGAAGGCCGTCGTCGAGAGCAAGTCGTACACGGCGCAGGAGGCGCTCGACGACCACCTGATCGAGCTGATCGCGCCCGATATGAAGTCCCTGCTCGCCGGTCTCGACGGCCGCGGCTACGAGAAGCCCCAGGGCGAGCAGCGCACCCTCCACGTCGCCGACGCCCGGGTGCGCGACTTCGAGATGAACGCCGTTCAGAGCTTCCTGTCGACGCTCCTGCATCCCAACATCGCGTACCTGCTGATGACCCTGGGCATGCTCGGGCTCTACTTCGAGCTCGCCCACCCCGGGGCCATCTTCCCCGGGGTCCTGGGCGGGATCTCGCTGCTCCTCGGTCTCTACGCGCTGTCCGTCCTGCCGGTGCGCTTCGCGGGGGTGGCGCTGATCCTGCTCGGGCTGGGGATGCTGATCGCGGAGATCAAGGTGACCAGCTACGGTCTGCTCACGGTGGGAGGTCTGACCTCGTTCGTGCTCGGCTCGCTGATCCTCTTCCGCTCGCCCGAGCCGGCATTGCGACTCAGTCTCTCGGTGGTGGCGACCGTCGCCGGCTTCTTCCTCGCCGTGACGATGCTGCTTTTCGCCATGGTGATGCGCAACGCCCGCAATCCGATACGGACGGGCGCCGAAGCATTGCTGGGCGCTCGTGCCGAGGCCCGAACGCCGCTGACGCCCACGGGGAAGGTCTTCGTCGAGGGGGAGTGGTGGAACGCGATCTCGGAATCGCCCGTGGAGGCCGGGGCCGCGGTCGAGATCACCAAGGTCGAGGGGATGCTCCTGAGGGTCCGTCCCGTCGACGCCGAAAGGAGCTGAAGGATGCTGCGAACCGTGCTTCCTGTCTTGATCTTCCTGGCCGTCGTCTTCCTGTTCAAATGGATCAACATCCTCAACGAGTACGAGCGCGCCGTCACGTTCTACCTCGGCCGCCTCGGCCGCCAGCCGAAGGGGCCGGGTCTCGTCTTCATCTTCTGGCCCGTCGAGCGCATGGTGAAGGTCTCGATGCGGACGGTCGTTCTCGACGTGCCGCCCCAGGACGTGATCACCCGGGACAACGTCTCGGTCAAGGTCAATGCCGTGGTCTACTTCCGGGTCGTCGATCCGAACCGGGCGGTGGTCTCGGTCGAGAACTTCCTCTACGCCACCAGTCAGCTCTCCCAGACCACGCTGCGCTCGGTGCTCGGCCAGGCCGAGCTCGACGAGCTGCTCTCGGCGCGCGAGAAGCTCAACGAGAAGCTGCAGGAGATCATCGACCACCAGACCGACCCCTGGGGGATCAAGGTCACCATGGTCGAGGTCAAGCACGTCGACCTGCCCGCCGACATGCAGCGCGCCATGGCTCGCCAGGCCGAGGCCGAGCGCGAGAAGCGTGCGAAGATCATCCACGCGAGCGGCGAGCTGGAGGCGTCGAAGGAGCTGGCGCAGGCGGCGGTGGTGATGTCGGACAACTCGGTGACGCTGCAGCTGCGGTACCTGCAGACGCTGACCGAGATCGCCACCGAGAAGAACTCGACGATCATCTTCCCGGTACCGATCGAGATCCTCCGCAGCTTCATGAGGGGGGTGGCGCCGGAGGATCCGCGCCAGGGGTCGTGATTCGGGAGGACGGGCCGGAGGCATGAACGTGGATTCGACCGAGCCGCGCGAGCCGAGCTACTACGAGGTCGCGCTGACCAACCGCCAGGTCCTGGTGGCGTTCGTCGTCCTGCTGACCTGCCTCCTCGCGGCTTTCCTGTCCGGCGTCTGGGTCGGACGCGGCCGGGCGCCGGTGCGCGCGGCCGCCACACCCGCGGCGGTCGCCCCGGCGCCGGCCGAGCCGATCGAGAAGCTGACCTTCTTCTCCGCCAAACAGCCGGTGACGACGGGCGGCGCCAAGGCGGCGGCGCCGGCCGCGGACGGGAAGGCGACGAAAGCGGCGTCGAAGCCGGCGGCCGAGCCCAAGGCGGCCCCTCCCGAGGACGCCGCGACGGAGACGATGCGCCGGACGCTGCAGGCGGAGATGGACGCCCACCGCGAGCCGGGGTCGGCGTCCGCGCCGGTCGACTCCCCGGCGCCGGCCGCTACGGCGCCGGCGACGCCGGTGCCCGGAACGCGGAGCCGGCGCACCCCGCCGGCCGCCGCGCCGAGCCCTGCGGCGCCGGCCGTGGCCGAGGCCTCGACGGCGGCGGAGACGAAACCGGCGGCGGGCGCGGCGGTAGCCGACGGAACCGTCTGGATCCAGGTCTATTCCTCGACCAACGGCGTCCGCGCGCGCGAGATCGCGGCCCGCCTGCGCAAGGCGGGCTACAAGGTCGCGCTGGCGGACTTCGACAAGGACGGACAGACCCAGACCCGGGTCCGCGTCGGTCCCTACCCCTCCCGTGACAAGGCCGACCCGGTGGCCGCGCGCCTGCGCCGCGAGCAGCGTCTGGACACCTGGGTCACCGACTCGCCCTGAGCCCGGCCGGCGCGCTCCGGGAGCCGCGCTGGCCCGCCCTCTGGGCGGTGGCCGGAGGCCTCGCCTGGGGTGCGTGCCACGCCGCGCGGCCGCTGCCCGGGCTGTCGCTGGTCGCCCTGGCGCCGCTCTTCGTCCTGCTCGGCACGCGCCGGCCGGCGCTCTGGGGGTGGCTCCACGGCATCGCCACCTGGTGCGCCGCGGTGCCCTGGATCGTCCACACGCTGACCCTCTACGGTCGCCTGCCGGGCGTGGTCGCCGGCGTCGCACTGCTCCTGCTGGCGGCGATCCTGGGTCTCTACGACGCCGTCTTCGCGGCCGTGGGAGCCCGGCTCTGGCGGCGCGGCGGACTTTTCGCCCTGAGCGCGCTGCCGGCGCTCTGGATCGCGCTCGAGCTGCTGCGCGCCAAGCTCCTGACCGGCTTCCCGTGGAACCTGGCGGCGTACGCCTGGAGCGACCTCCCGGGGGCGCTGCCCGCGGCGTCCTGGATCGGCGCCTACGGCGTCTCGGCGCTGGTGGTCCTGCCCGGCCTCGGGCTGGCGCGGGCCTGGGCGACCCGGCGCTGGGAGACGTGGGCCGCGGCCGCGCTGATCCCGGCGATCTTCCTGCCGGTGGCCGGCCGCTTCGCGCGCACGGCGCCCGCGGAGCTCGCCGGCGACGCGCAGGAGCTGGTCCGGATCGCGATCGTCCAGCCCGACACGCCCGACCGCCCGCTCTTCGACGCCGCCGAGAACGAGGCCGACTACCGCCGTCTGCTCGAGGCGACGCGTCCCCTGTGCGCGCCGGAGACTCTCGTGCTGTGGCCGGAGAGCGCCGCCTGGCCGCGCGAGTGGCAGAGCGACGCGCGGCTGCGCGACGACGTCGCCGACCTGACCTCGGCCGGCTGTGCCCTGTTGCTCAACACTCCGTTCGAGGTCGGCACGCGCACCTTCAACTCGGTCCTGCTGGTCGACTCCGGCGGCGTCCGCGGGCGCGCCGACAAGCGCCACCTGGTTCCCTTCGGCGAGTACGTGCCGCTGCGCGGGGCCCTCCCCTTCGTGGGCAAGATCGCGCGCATGGTGGGCGAGTTCTCGGCCGCCGACCGCACGACGCTGCTCGAGTGGAGCCGGCAGAAGCTGGGCCTGGCGGTCTGCTACGAGGTGGTCTTCCCCGGCGAGGTGGCCGACCTGGTGCGCGCCGGGGCGACGCTGCTGGTGACCGTGACCAACGACGGCTGGTACGGCGACACGGCGGCGCCGCATCAACATCTGCGCGCCGCGCGCTTCCGCGCCGCGGAGGAGCGCCGCTGGCTGCTGCGGGCGGCGATCACCGGCATCTCGGCGGTGGTGCGGCCGGACGGCTCGCTGGCCGGTGTCGTGGACGTCGGCCGCGAAGGGACGATCGTCTCCGGCGTGGTCGGCCGGCGCGACCGGTCGCCCTACTCGCGCGCTCCCTGGCTGGTGCCGCTGCTCGCGGCGCTCTGGGTGGCGGCGGCCTGGTGGCGGTCGCGGCCGGTTCGTCCGCCGGAGGAGTGAGGCGCATCTGCTATCGTCCGATGCGTCGCCCGTGCGGCGACGCCGACGCTCCGCAGCCCCCGCCACGAAAGGACTCCCGCATGCTCGTCACCGATGCCCAGCAGCGCCTGAACGACCTCGCCGAGAGGCTCGTCGTGCTCCGGGGGTATCTTTGAGGACGCCGGCATCGAGGCGCAGCTCGCCGACATCGACCGCCAGATGGAGATGCCCGGCTTCTGGGACCGGCCGGCCGAGAGCGCGCGGCTGCTCCAGAAGCGCCGCGGCGTCGAGCGCCGCGTCGCGACGCTGAAGCGCCTGCGCTCGAGCGCCGCGGACCTCCAAGCCTGGCAGGAGCTGCTCGACGAGAGCCAGGACGCGGCCGACCCCGACGCGGTCGCGTTCGCCGAGGCCCTCGACGCCGAGCTCGCCCAGCTCGATCTCCAGCTCAAGCTGGCCGGCCCCGACGACGACAAGAACGCCCTGGTCACGATCAACTCCGGCGCCGGCGGCACCGAGTCGCAGGACTGGGCCGAGATGCTCCTGCGCATGTACGTGCGCTGGGCCGAGAACCGCGGCTACCAGGTGGAGATCCTCGACCGGCAGGACGGCGAGGAAGCGGGGATCAAGAGCGCGACCGTCGCGATGCGCGGTCCCTTCGCCTACGGCTACCTGAACGGGGAGACCGGCGTCCACCGCCTGGTCCGGATCAGCCCCTTCGACTCCCAGGCCCGCCGTCACACCTCCTTCGCGTCGGTCGACGTGCTACCCGAGGTCGACGACTCGATCCAGATCGAGATCGCCGACAAGGACCTCAAGATCGACGTTTTCCGCGCCTCCGGGGCGGGCGGGCAGCACGTCAACCGGACCGAGTCGGCGGTGCGCATGACGCACCTGCCCAGCGGCATCGTCGTCCAGTGCCAGAACGAGCGCAGCCAGCACAAGAACCGCGCCACGGCGATGAAGGTCTTGAAGTCGCGCCTCTACGACCTCGAGATGCGCAAACGGCGCGAGGTGCAGGACAAGCGCGAGGGCGAGAAGATGGACATCGCCTGGGGCAGCCAGATCCGCAGCTACGTCCTGCAGCCCTACCGCATGGTCAAGGACCACCGCACGGGCGAGCAGGTGGGCGACGCGGACTCGGTGCTCGAGGGCGAGATCGACCCTTTCCTGGAAGCCTGGCTCAAGGGCAAGATCGCCTCTCCCGAAGACCGCGGCGACACCGTCTGATCGGACCGGCCCCGGCGATCAGCCCTCCGGCGACGCCGCCCACGCCGACTCGAAGGCGCCGCGCGCTGCGGCGAGGGCGCCGGCGTCGTCGTTCGTGACCGCGCCCGTAACGGCGGCGACGACGCGGTCGAGCAGCTCCGGATCACGCACGACCCAGCCCATGTGGCCGACGCGGAAGTAGGTGCCGGCCAGCGCCGGGTGGAGCCCGCCCGCGACCGTCACCCCGCGCTCGCGGATCGCCGCCACCAGCTCGTTGCCGCGCCCCGCGGGGAAGCGCAGGGCCGAGAGCGTGTTCGCCGCCAGCTCCGGCCGCACCGGCACGGGAAGCAGCCCGAGCGTGCTCCAGGCCGCGCGCAGCGCAGCCGCCGCGCGGGCGTGGCGGGCGGTCGCCGCGGCCATGGCGGCGGCGGCGTCGGCGTGACCCGGCGAGGATCTCGGACAGGCCGGCGTGCAGGGCCGTGACCAGGGTCGTCGGCGGGGTGGAGAAGTAGGCGTTGCGCCCCTCGGCGTAGGCCGACATGACGGGCGCCCAGGCCTCCCAGTCGAAGGTCAGCGGCGGCGGTGTCGCGAGCGCCCGCCGCGCTGCGAGCGCACGCGGTCCGGCCACCCAGAGCGCCAGACCCGGTGGCAGGCCGAGCGCCTTCTGCGAAGCGGTGAAGTAGACGTCGGCGTCCCAGGCCGCCATCTCGAATCGTTCGGCGCCGGTGGCGCAGACGCCGTCGAAGGCGGACAGGGCGCCGTGCCGGCGCGCGCTCGCGGCCAGCGGCTCGGGATCCAGCCGCACCCCGGTCGAAGTGTCGACATGGGTCGCGAACAGCGCCTTGAACGGCCGGCCGGAGCCCTTCGCCGCGGTCAGGGCGGCGTCGACGCGTCCGGGGTCGGGGGCGTCGCCGGGCTCCGCTCCCACCGCTTCGACCTCGGCGCCGCGGCGGCGCAGCATCTCGACCATCCGGGCGCCGAAGTAGCCGGTGTCGACCACCAGCGCGCGCTCTCCCGGGGCGACCAGGTTGGCGGCGGTCGCCTCCATCGCCAGGGTGCCGCCGCCGGGGACCGCGAACGGGGCGGCGTCGGCGGCCGCCCGCCAGACGCGGCGCAGGTCCGCGAGCGCGGCGCCGAAGTCGGCGACGAAGGCCGGATCGAGGTGTCCGGGCGGCGGCCCGGCGGCCGCCTCGAGGACGGCGGGCGAGACCTCCACGGGTCCGGGGATCATCAACAGCGGTCGGTGGCTCGGCATGGCTCTCCTTCGGGCGGGCTGTGCCGGCGGATCCTCGCCGGAGACGCTCGCGCTGCTCATCGTCCCAGAATCGGCACGGCGAGGTCCATCCGGGGCCGCGATCGCCGCCGCGCCGCCGGCCGTGCGAAGATCGCGCGCCGGACCCGACCGAGACCCCGATGCCATCGAAGCTCCGCCTGCTCGCCGTGCTCGCGCACCCCGACGACGAGTCGCTCGGATTCGGCGGCCTGTTGGCGAAGTGCGCGGCCGAGGGGATCTCGACCCACCTGGTGACCGCCACCCTGGGCGAGAAGGGCCGCATCGGGACCGAGCGCCCGGGGGCCGCGATCGTCGCGCCGGTGCGCGAGGCCGAGCTGCGCCGGGCGGCAGAAGTACTGGGCGTCGCGGACGTGGCCCTGCTCGGCTACCTCGACGGCGAGCTGGACCGGGTCGAAGCTGCCGGGGCGGTGGCCAAGATCGCCGCCCACGTTCGCCGCGTCCGCCCCCAGGTGGTGGTGACCTTCGGCGCCGACGGCGCCTACGGCCACCCGGACCACATCGCGATCTCGCAGCTCACCGGCGCGGCGCTCGTCGCCGCAGCCGCTCCGGGTCCGGATCCGGACGGGGCGGCGGCTCCCGGCCACCGCGTCGACAAGCTCTACTGGATGGCGATGACGGAGCGCGACTGGCGGATCTACCAGGAGGCCTTCGGCGAGCTGGTCTCGCGCGTCGACGGCGTCGAGCGGCGCGCCACGGCGTGGCGCGACTGGGCGGTGACCACGGTGATCGACACCCGCGAGCATTGGCGGACCGTGTGGAACGCGGTGCAGTGCCACGCCTCGCAGATCTCGGGCTACGGCAAGCTCGTCGACTATCCCCTCGAGCGTCACCCGGAGCTCTGGGGCTCGCACTCCCTCTACCGCGTCTTCAGCACCGTCGGCGTCGCGCACGAGCTCGAAACCGACCTCTTCGCCGGCCTGCGCTGAGCGCGACTCGAGGCGCCTAGGGCCACCTCGCCTTACCCTCGAGCGCCGGAGGGACCCCGCAACGGTGCGAGTGACAGGTTCTGACGCGGGCCTGTGGTAGAAGTTCGCAGAATCCGAACCGTCGCACCTTGCTGGAGGTTTCGCCTTGGCCGTCCACCCCGATTTCCCGCGGTCGCCCTACGAGGTCCTGAACCCCGATCAGCGGTGGTTCCCTGCCGATGAGGCTCTGCGGACGACCTCGCAGGACAAGCTCCTACCGCCCCTCGTGGACCGGATCAGACGGGAAGTCGCCGCATGGCGAGAGTCGGGCTATTCCGGTGCCTCGCCGACCTCCCGCGCGCTGCTCTCCTGGTGGTTCGAACGCGAGCACTACGTGGCGGGAGCCGACGGGAGGGAGACCCTCTTCCGCTACTACTTCGCTCAACGCGAGTCGGTCGAGTCGGTGATCTGGTTGCACGACGTCCGGAAGGTCCGCGACAAGTTCGATCTCCTTCGCTTCGACGCGTCCGGCCGGGTCTCGGCAGGCATGTTCGACGAGGAGTGGCCGCGCTACGTGATCAAGATGGCGACCGGCTCGGGCAAGACCAAGGTGCTCTCTCTGCTCCTCGCTTGGAGCTACTTCCACAGGCTGTACGAGCCCGATTCACCGTTGGCACGCAATTTCCTGGTGATCGCTCCCAACATCATCGTTCTCGACCGTCTGCGGCAGGATTTCGACGGCCTGCGCATCTACTTCAAGGATCCGATCCTCCCCGACAACGGTTACGAAGGCAGGAACTGGCACGACGACTTCCAGGTCACGCTGCACGTCCAGGACGAGGTGCGCGTCGTGCGGCCCACCGGCAACATCTTTCTGACCAACATTCACCGGGTCTTCCTCGGCGACGCTCGGGAGCCGTCCCTCGAGGACGACGACCTTCGCGACTACTTCCTGGCGCCGTTCGGGCCGAAGCCGGTCGGCAAGACGACCGACAGCCGGACGGACCTGGGCGAGGTCGTCCGCGAGATCGACGAACTGGTCGTCTTCAACGACGAGGCACACCACATCCACGACGCGCGCCTCGCCTGGTTCAAGAGCATTCAGGACATTCACCATCTTCATGCTGGCGCGAGCCCGCGATCTCGCCGACGAGGATCCGGACCTCGCCGAGGCGATCGGGAAGCTGGTCGTCGGCAGGGTCCCTGGGGGGCCGTCGGCGTCCTCCGAGCAAAGAGATCTCGTCGCTCGGGGTCTTCTCGCCCAGGCCGAGGCGCGACGACGGCTCGGCGATCTCGAGGCGGCGAAGGCTCTGTTGCGCGAGGTGCGGAGGGCCCTCCCCGAAGGCTTCGCCGACCCGATCGACTCCGCGCGGCTCCTCGACGAGGAAGCAGAGCCCCTGGCAGAGCGTGGGCGCTACGTCGAAGCTGCCGCCAGGGCCTGTGAGGCCCTGCGCGAGAGCGAGAGCTGGGCCGTGGAATCGGCGCTCGATCGGCTCCGGCGCAAGATCGCCGGCTGGCTCGCGGCAGCCGATCCTCCGGGCGGCTCCCCCTGTCCGAGGCGAGTCGGCTGAAGCCTCGGCTCGGGCGGGGTGGAGAAGCGGCGGCTGGTGTTCGCCGACATCTCAGATCGCCCTAGGACGGGCCCGGCGGACACGTTCCTGAACCTCATCTCGGGTGGCTTGGATCAGTGGCTCAACCGGATGAAGATCACGTCGACCGTGTCGACCCGTCTGAGATCCCCTCGATCGTCCCGTACCCAGGCGTCGCTCCAATAGGGCAGCAGATTGCCCTGGGGATCCTGCTGGTCGGAGAGCGTGTACTCAGTGCCTAGCGCGACGATTCCGGCATCACTCAACGGAACGAGCTCGCCCGGCTCTGTCTCTCCGTTGCCGTTCCTGTCGAACCAAACTTGGATCTCGTCGTACCCGGCATCGCTGCGGTCGATAACACCGTCACCGTTTCCTCCAGACGCTTCGGAATCCAATTCCGCAAGTGCCTCGTAGCCCAGCCGGGCGAGCGAGCCGTTCAGGAGAACGGTGTCGTTGCCGAACAGCTCCCGCCCGCTGTCGATGGTGCCGTTCTGTGACAGATCCCTGCAGAGAAACGCCTGTCTTGTTCTTGGCGCGATCCAGGTGTACGGATCTGGACTCCCTGTCGCGGAGAAATCGAACCACACGCCCTGATCGTGACGTCCGGTGAAGTCGAAGCCCCCGCCGCTGTAGTCGACGACGATCGGTGTGCTGCAGTAGTCCGGCCACATGCCAGCGTTGTAGCAGTCGCACTCCCGGGGCGGGACATAGCTTGGGCAGGCATACGGATCGTTCGTAGGCCACCGGCTCTCCAACATGCCGCAGACCTCGGGCGGCACTGTGCTGGAGTGACCCGCGAGCGGTCGGCCCATAATCGTTCCGTCGCAGTTCGTAGTCAGCACATCGTCGAGTCCCAGCGCGTGGCCGTAACCGTGCGCAAGCAGGTCGATCGAGGAGGCGCCGCAGGCGGCCCCGTTGCACTTCTGTTGATAGATCTTGACCGTCGCCCCGGTCATGACGCCTCCCGTACCGTGGTGGACGAGCGTTCTCTCGCAGCCACACGGCCCACCGTCGTTGGGAGCCCTTCCGGCGAGGAACTCCGCCTGGATGGTCAGGTCCCCTGGTACGTTGAGCCGGAATAGCGGGTTAGTTGGTACCTTCTCCGGGACAATTGCTTGTCCACTTCGAAATGCCCTGAGAGATGGGAGGAGGACCGACCTCGCTGGTGTACGTGAGGTTGATTGCGAATACGTTTGTCGGCAAGGGAATGTTGTTCGATCTGGCACATTGAGCACTTGCCGGTGGTACCAGAGGTACAGCGGCCCAGAGACCGACGGCGGCGGCGCTGCAGGAGACGAAGCGACTCATTGCCGCGTTCCTGCTGCCTGGTTGGAATCGATGGGCTTTCTGAGTCTCTTGACGAGTGCCGTGAAGGAATCCGTCTCGAGCGGGGTCGCTGGATCGAGGGCTCGTAGCTCGCGCGGCCAGACGACCGAGTCGTCCGGTCGCCCGAGAATGAATTCCGAGGAGTCGGGGACGATGAGGGACAAGCCCGTGGCTCGGAGGCGGTGTGGCGGAGGACGCCGAACAAGAAGCAGGCGGTCTCCCGGCTTCGGGCGAAGATTGAATGCTGGATCGATGTTGCACCACAGAGTGTCGCCGACGAGAAATCGGGCGAACCGGTAGGCGATCAGGAGCCTGTCGCCATCCGCCACTCCCGCTGCAGAGCGGAGCGTCTGCTCAACGCGGGTATCCAGCAGGGTGTATGGCATCCGCTGAAGGAACCCCTGCTCGCTCGCCACGACTTCCAGTACGACGACTTCTTCCGCGCCCGCCGCTCGGCTCGCGATGGTCTCTCCCCGAAGGGAGGTCTCCCAGTCACGTCCGAAGAGGGTGTCGTTCGGTGGACAGGACAGGCTATCGATGGTCGCGCGGTGCGCTTGCACCGCGCTGATCTCGTTCCTGGTCAACGGGCGGCGGAAGGAGTTGCGGACGACCGGCGTCGAGCCGGAGGGGGCCTTGTCGAGAGGCACCGGAGCCCCACGCTCGTCCAGGGCTACGGTCTCGTCTCCCACCATCGCCGCATACTGACGACGAGGCAATCCTCTGTCGTCGAGCGCCTCGCGAGCAGAGACCCAGACGGGTGCCGTATCCGGGCTTGCTGAAGCGAGATGTAGTACCTGTGGAATCGAGTTGTCGGCCAGAACAGGGAGAGCCAGAGCAAGAGCAAGCAGGACGGCTGGGGTTGTCTTTCGAAGCATGGTGCGCTCCTAGAAGTCGACTGAAATTGTACTCGTGTGTCGCACCAGAAACGGCCAAGTCCGAAGGACTTCTCCACGAGCCTGCAAGCGGTGGGGGTCGCGGAATTCGATCCGGTCCGCGAACTGAAAGACCGCGTCAGCCACCTCGCGGCGGCTCGATTTCGCGCGAACCATCTACTCGAGGCAAGGAGTTGCTCGGACGCCAAGAGTCGGATTTGACAGTAGCCGTAAAACCGTAAATACTGCTCAAGTGAAGACCAGCTTCGATCTCCCCGACCCGCTAATCCGCAAGGCCAAGGCGCTCGCGGCGGAGCAGGGTCGGCCGCTGCGGGAGCTGGTGGCCGAGGCCCTGGCCGCGAAGCTGGAGGCTCCGGCTGCCGGAGGCGGCGGGCGGCTGATCGGCTACCGGGAGGGCCGGCGGGAAACCTGGGAAGAGTGGCGAAGCCATCTGGTCCGGCAACCGGACGGAAGCTGGCTGAACACCGACGCCATCGACGACCCGGCCTTCTTCGAGACCCTCGACTCGTTGCGCGCCGAGCACCACGAGCGCCGGGATCCGTTCGCCGACCGGAAGTAGCCGATGTTCCTGCTCGACACCAACGTGCTCTCCGAGCTCACCCGGCGGCAGCCGAACCTCGAGGTCGCACGCCGGATCCACTCGACCGAGAGCGACCGGCTCTTCGCCTCCGAGATGAGCCGGTACGAGATCCGGTTCGGCGCTGCGCTCCACCCGCGATCCGAAGCGCTGTGGGAGAGAGTGGTGCGCAAGATCCTCCCGATCCCGATCTGGCTCCCCGTCGGCAGCGAGACCAGCCTGGCGGCCGCCGAGCTGGATGCGGCGCTGCGCCGGCAGGGGACACCGATCGGCCTCGTCGACACGTTTCTCGCCGCCACGGCCCTCACGTTTCAGCTGGTCATGGTCACTCGCAACATCCGGCATTTCCGCGTCGTTCCCGGTCTGACGATCGAGAACTGGTTTCCCGAGGGGGCCGGACCCGCGTGATCCGCCGCGCGTCCGGAGGCACTGCGGAGGTCGCGCGTAGAATCGCTCC
>CAWAGZ010000009.1:0-131037 GCA_963781755.1 uncultured Acidobacteriota bacterium | reverse complement strand
CGTGACGCTCGCGATCGACTACCTCTCGCCGCTGCCGCCGGTGCGCTCCGGCATCTCGGACTACTCGGCGGATCTGCTGCCGCACCTGGAGGGCCGCGTCGACCTGAGGGTCCTGCGCCTGGCCGGGCAGGAGGTGGATCCGGAGCTCGAGCGGCGCTGGCGGCCGGAGCCCTCCGAGCGGGCCGGCGAGGGGGGACGGCTGCCCGTCTACCAGATGGGCAACAACCGCTACCACGCGGAGATCTGGCGCCTGGCGCTCGAGCGCCCGGGCGTGGTCGTCCTCCACGACCTCGTCCTGCACCACTTCCTGCTCGACCGCACGGTCGGGCACGACCGGTTCGAGCCCTACCGCGAGGAGCTCGAGCACGACCACGGTTGGATCGGCCGGGCCGCGGCGATGCCGGTGCGCTGGGGCGCCTTCGGCCGCGCCGCACAGTTCTCTCTGCCCGCCAACCGGCGCCTGCTGCGGCGCCAGCGCGGCGTCGTCGTCCACGGCGCCTGGGCGGCCGCGACGCTGGCCGAGGACGATCCCGAGCTCGCCGTGCGGACCGTGCCGATGGGCATCCCGCTGCCGCCCGCGCTGCCGCCGGAGGCCGGTCGCGAGTTCCGGCGCGCGCGCGGGATCCCGGGTTCGGCGCCGCTGGTCGGGTCGTTCGGCTTCCAGACGCCGATCAAGCGCACCGAGGTCGCGATCCGGGCCCTGGCCCGCCCCGAGCTGGCCGAGGTGCGCCTGCTGATCGCCGGCGAGCTCTCGCCGTACGCCAACTACTCGGACCTCGCGGCGGAGATGGGTGTCGCCGACCGCGTGATCGTGACCGGGTTCCTGCCCTACAACGATCTCGAGGCGGCGATCGCCGCCACCGACCTCTGTCTCAACTTGCGCTATCCGACGGCGGGGGAGACCTCGGCATCGCTGCTGCGCATCCTCGCCCAGGGGCGGCCGGTGGTCGTCTCCGACTACGCCGAGTTCGGCGACCTGCCGGACGGGATCGCCCTGCGCGTGCCGCTCGGCGAGGGCGAGGACGGCGAGCTGGCGCGACGACTGGCCGAGAGCCTGCTCGGCGACCCCCGCGCACGGCTCGAGATGGGCGCGCGGGCGCGCCGGTATGTCGCCGAGCGCCACGCGCCGGAGCGGACGTCGGAGGCGATGGTCGCGGCGTGGACCGAGCTGGCCGCTCTCGATCCGCCGGGGGAGCGCGCCGCGTGGGCACCGCCGCCGAGCTCGGCCCTCCACGACCGGGGCCGCGGCCGGATCGACGTCGAGGGCCTCGAGGGCTGGCGTCCCGGGAAGCTCGCGCGGCTCGAGGTCACGGTCGAGAACCGCGGCGTCGAGACCTGGCGCGCCAGTCGCGACCTGCCGGGCGGCGTGATCTTCGAGGTCCAGCTCTGGGAGGGGGACCGCGACCTCCACGCCGGACGGCCCTGGCTGGCCCTGGACCGGGAGCTCGCGCCGGGAGCGACGCGCCGGTTCACACTCGAGCTGCGGCGGCCGGTGGGCGAGGGGGGGCTCCTGATCAAGCCGACGATCGCGCTCGCCGAGGGCAACCGCTCCTTCGGCGACTGGGATTTCGAGGCGGCGCTGTGAAGCGGCTGCCGGTCGCCCTCGTCGCCGCCGCGGCCGCGGCGGCGCTGCTCGTCGTGGCCCTCCGGTACGGCCCGGAGCGCCGGCCCTCGACGCCGGGGCAGACGGAGCTGCGGCTGGCCGTGGAGAGCCTGGCGGTGGACGGAGACCTGGCCTTCGCGCCCGCCGACGCCGAGCGCTACCGTGCCCGCTTCGGGGCCGCCGCGCTCGACGGCTTCCGGCTCGAGGGCGTCACCCGCCGCGGCGGGCGGCGGCCGGCCGCCGGCAAGGCCGGCTCGGCGGCGGGGGAGGCGGAGGAGCTGCCCCGGCTGCGGGCGCCTTGGGCCTGGGTCCAACTGGCGGCGCTCGCGCGTCGCCTGGGCGGCTGGCCGGCGGTCTTCTTCCTCCAGTGGCTGTATGTGGCGGGAGCCGGGCTGCTGCTCGCCTGGGCGCTCCGGCCGCGGCTGGGAACGGGCGGCGCCGCGCTGTTCACCGGCGTGGCGCTGGTCGCCTCCGCGGCTTCCCTGGCGACGCTCTGGCTGGTCCCCGAAGCGCTCCTGCTGCTCGCCGCCGCCGCCGCGGGGGCGGCGGTGTGGGGGCGGCGGCGCGGGCCGAGCGTCGAGCTCGGCGACGTCTACGGGGGCGAGCTGACCGAACGGGAGGGGCGCTGGCGCTGGCCGCTCGCCGGTGCCGCTTTCGGGCTCGTCGCCGCCGGCTCGCCCGCCTACCTGCCGCTGGCCTGGCCCCTGGCGGCGGCCGCGCCGCGGGGCCGCCGCGCTCTGTCCACGCTGCTCCTGCTCTTGAGCTCGGGGGTCGTCTTCGCCGTCGTCGCGCTGGCGGGCGGCCGGCCGTGGCCGCCGCTCGAGCTCTGGTACGACCCCAAGCTGCTGGGCTGGGCGACGGTCGGCCTGGTGGCCGGCCGTTTCGCGGGCGCGGCGACCTGGTACCTGCCCGGCCTGGTGGCGTTCGGCGTGCCCTCGGGCGACGAAGGACGGCGTTTCATCCCCTGGGCCGTCGCCCTGGCGCTCCTGCTGCAGGTGGTGACCTCGCCCTTCGACCTCGCCGGCGACTCCGGCGCCGTGGGCAACGCCTGGTTCCTGCCGCTGTTCGCCCTGGTCCTCCTGCTGCCGGCGCGCAACCCGCGCTGGGCGCTGGGCGTTGCCGCGCTGGTGTCACTCCTGCTCGCGGCACCGGCGTGGCTCGACGCCACCGCGCTCGCGGGCCGGCCGTGGGCCCGGGACGCGACGACGCTGCGCGCCTGGCTGCCGCTCGACACGACGCTGCGGACCCTGCCGGGGACGGCGGAGATCGACCGCTCGGGAATCGTCCTGCGCGGCTTCTCGCCGGCGGTGTTCCTGGGCTCGGACGGCCGTCTGCGGATGGCCGCGGACGCGGCGACGTTGATGGTGGTGAGCGCGGCGCCGCTGGGCTCGATCCGGCTCGAGCTGGGGGCCGACGCCCCGGCCGACATCCGGGTGTCGCACGCCCGCGCCGGGGACCTGGTGCTGCGGCCGGACGGCGAGGTGGCGCTGGACGTCCGGCTCGGCAAGCCGGACCGCGAGCATCCGACCTGGAGCAGCCCGCGCGGCGCCGCGATCTACGTCTTCCGGCTCGAGCTGCCGCGTGCGCCGGTGGCGCCGCTTCCGCTGGATCTCTCGCTGGCGCGGCCGCTGGGCGTCTCCGAGCGCCCGGGGGAGGCGCCGTGAGCCCGGAGTGGTCGAGCTGGATCCAGGAGATCCGCGACCGGCTGGCGTCCCCGGCTCCGACCCGCATGCCGCCGTCCGATTCGCGCCAGGCGGCGGTGCTGGTGCCGCTGTTCGTCGACGCGGGCGAGCTCTGGACGCTGCTGACCCGGCGCTCCGAGTCGCTGCCGCACCACCGCGGGCAGGTCGCCTTCCCGGGCGGCGGGCGCGAGACGGGGGAGGACCTGTGGACGGCGGCGCTGCGCGAGAGCGAGGAGGAGATCGGCCTGCCCCCGGCGATGGTGCTCAAGCTCGGCCAGCTCGACGAGGTCGGCTCGCCGGCGGGCTTCCGCATCGTCCCTTGCGTCGGCGCGATCCCGCACGGCTTCGAGTCGAAGCCCAGCCCGGAGGAGATCGACGAGGTCTTCGCGGTGCCGGTCTCGGAGCTGGCCAACCCGCAGCTGGTCGAGGACCGCGAAGTCGTGGTCAACGGCCGCCGCCGCACCATCCGCCTCTACCACGTCGGCCGCCACCTGATCTGGGGCCTGACCGCCCGCATCCTCCAGAACCTCCTCGCCCGCCTCGACCTCTCCGGCACGATGGGGGAGTGACGTGACGCGGCGCCACCGGGCCGGGATCCCCCCCGCGGGACCCAACAACTGAACATCCGGCCCGCTCCGGGCCTCTTCTCGACAGGATGCTCGCCAGCGCCGACACGGAGACCGGGAGAGCCTGGGTCGCGGAAGTCGATGCGGCACGCCAGGGGGACGCGGACGCGTTCGGCCGGCTGGTCGCGGCCCACTGGGAAGGCTGCGTCCGGCTGGCGCGGGCGATCCTCGCCAGCGACCTCGACGCCGAGGACCAGGTCCAGGAGGCGGTGATCCACGCCTGGCGCAAGCTCGGCCAGCTGCGCGAGCCGGATCGCTTCGGGTCCTGGCTCCGGCGCGCCGTGGCCCGCCGCTGCGTCCGCCGCGCACGCCTGCGCAGATGGTTGCGCTCGGATTCGATCCCCGAGACCGCCGTCGGTTCACCGTCGCCCGAGCGGCTGGACGCGCGGAGACTCTTGCTCCTCCTCACTCCACGCCAGCGCGCGGTCCTCTGGCTCGGCGAGGTCGAGGGCCTCGACGACGACGAGATCGGGCGCGCGCTCGGAGTCGCGCCGACGACCGTCCGAGTTCACCGACACGCCGCGCGCCGGAAGCTCGCGGAGCTCCAGGGAGTCCCAGCATGAATCGCGATCCCCTCGACGACCGACTCGCGGCGATCCGCTCCTGGGCCGAGGGCCCGCACCGCGACACTCCGTCTCCGGCCGACCTCCAACGGGCCCGGAGCGGCAGTCGCAGCCGACGCGCGCTGCTCGGGGCTGCGACGCTTCTGATCTCGCTCGTGGTGGTCACGGTCCTGTCCGAGACCCGAGGATCGGGCTCGCACACAAGAGCGACCGCACCGGTGCCGGCTACCTCGACGCCTCTCGTCGCCGCCGGCGGAAGGGTGGTGCCCCTGGTCCTGACCTCGGGCACCCGTCTCTACCTCGTGGTACCCGCGGGGGCGTCGATCGAAAGGGGAAGGGAGGTCGCACCATGAAGACCCATCTATGGAAGCTTCTGGTCGGCGCAGCGCTGGTCGTTTGCGTTCCAGTTCCGATGCGCGCCGACGAGCCGGCACCCGAGTCGCAGGTGCTCCTGGTGAGATTCGCCGCAATGGTGGGCAGCCGCTCGCCTCTGGCGACTCCGATCCCCGGAGTCTCGGTTTCGGGGGACTCGCTCGCCAACCTGATCAGCGACTGGGACGCGGACCGGGACAACCAGGAGATCAAGAATCTGCTGGCGCTCAGAGATCTGGGGGAGGTCGTCCGTCAGGCAGCGCCGTTGCCGGCGGCGGGAGGAAGCCTGGCGGCGACGTTCTTCCTGCACGAAGACACCTACGAGGTGGACATTCAGGTCACGCCGCGCAAGAGGGACCCCGACACCGTGATCGCGAACATCCAGCTCTTCCGGAATCGAGAGCTGGTCTCCGATCCACAGATCGTGACTCGGCTCGGAACCCGGGCGGTGCTCACGATGGGTGATCCCGAGAGGCCGCTCTTCCTCTTCTACGTTTTCGAGGCCAGGCGCGTCGAAGCGGAACGACTTCGAGAGCAGGGGGTACGGGGAGTCTGGAGCGAGTCCGGCCAGAGCGGGGGCGCTGTCGTGCCGGCGCGGCCGGTCTGGGGTAAGGCGGCCGCGTACACCGACGAAGCTCTGGCGGGGAAGGTCCACGGCGTCGTCACGCTGCAGGTTCACGTCGAGGCGACCGGCCGGCCGGGGGCGATCGAGATCAAGCACGGCCTGCCCATGGGCTTGACCGAGAGCGCGATCGCCGCGGTGCGGGAGATGCGATTCGACCCGGCGAAGCTCGACGGCAAGCCGGTGGGATCGGACCTGACCCTCAACATCGGATTCCGGCTTCCCGAGGCGAGCGGAACGAGCCCGGCGGAGCACGAGGGCCCCTGAGGTCGAGCTTCGTCGCTCCAGGGCAAGCTGCGGACCCAATCCGGGCCGAATCGGCCCGGTCCGGGGATTGCACGGCCCTCCGGTGCCTCGTGGAGGGGGTGTCCCGATGACCCGATCCGCAGCTCTCCGCGCGCCGGTCGCCCTGGTCCTGGCCCTGGGCCTGGGAGCAGCCGGTGCACTGTCCGCCCAGCAGCCCGCGGCGCCCGCGCCGCAGGCCCCCGCGCCCCAGGCCCCCGCCCCGGCGCCGTCTCCGGCCGAGACGCCCGGTCCGCCGCCGGAGGCCGGTCAGCCCGCGGCGAGCTTCGGCGAGCGGCTGGACCTGACCGCGGTGACCCTCCCGGTCGAGGCGACCCAGGGGGGCAAGCCCGTGACCTCGCTGGCTCCGGGCGACCTCGAGGTGCTCGAGGACGGCAAGCCGGTCGAGGTGATCGGGATCGACCGCGTGCCGCCGCCCGAAAAGGCGCCGGTCGCGACGTGCGACCGCAGCGCCGCCCGCGGCCGCCGCACCTGCGCCGGGCGCGACCCCGCCGACGCTCGCGCCGGCGCTCCACCCCTGGCGGGTGCTGATCTACGTCGACCTGCAGCTCGCGGGCATCTCCTCCGTGCGCGACGCCGCCTGGCGGCTGGGGGGCAGGGCCGAGCAGCTCACGGCGCTCGGTCCGGTCGAGATCTGGCTGGCCGACGACTCCGCCCGGCGCGTCTTCGGACCCAGCCGCGACGCGGCGGCGCTCAAGAAGGCGCTGCGCAAGACCGTCGCCCACAACTTCGGCCAGCGCCGGATGTACCAGCTCCGGAGCCACTACTACGAGGAGAGCAACGGCAGCGTCGGGCTCGCCAACCGGCGCGGCACCTACGGTGAAGCCGGCGCCGAGGCCAACCTCGCGCTCGCCTACGCGCGTCAGGAGCACACCCTGATCGAAGGGCGTCGGGCGCTGCTCCAGAACGTGCTCGCCGAGGCTTCGATCCCCGACTCGCCGCAGGCCGCGCTGCTGGTCAGCGGCGGCTACGACCTCGTCCCGGGCGAGTTCTACCTGCCCACGATCGAGGCCAACCAGGACAACTCCCAGGGCTACACCACCCAACGCATCGAGGCCGACTTCCGCAGCTGGGACCAGGGGCAGACCAACCGTCACGAAGCCGAGCAGCTCTCGGCGCTGGGGTGGACCATCTTCCCCGTGGTCACCCAGGACTCCAGCTTCCTCGCGACCAACGACGTCAGCATCGGGGGGGCCTCGGCGGGGAACCGGATGTTCAGCACCGGGCCGGCTTCGACCAGCTCGCCGGCGTTCGTCTTCCGCCACCCGAACGAGCCCTGGCGCGTGATCAGCCACGTCACCGGCGGCGAGCTGGTGACCGACGTGCGCAAGCTCGACGACGCGATCGAGCACCTGGGCCAGCGTTGGCTCGTCACCTACCAGGTGGCGCAGCGGCGCGACGGCAGCGTGCACCAGATCGAGCTGCGCGCGAAGCGCCCCGGGCTGGAGCTCGCCGGGCCCTCCTACATCTCCGCGGGGACCCCCGAGGCGGTCGCCGCCGCACGGGCGCGCAAGCTCCTCGACGGCGGCGAGGAGCGCGGCGACCTGCCGGTCGCCGCGATGGTCCGCTCCCTGCCCGAGGAGGTGAAGGGCGGCGTCTCGGGCCGGCTCGAAGCCAAGGTCGGGTTCGGGCCGTTGGGCGAGGCGCGCAAGACGCTCGCGAACACCACGTTGCGCTTCACCATCGCGGTGCCCCAGCGCGACGGGACGGTCAAGGTGTTCCACGACAGCGCCGACCACGCCGATCTGACCGACCGCGGCGGCTGGATCTACGACGCCAAGCTCGTCGCCCCCAAGGGGACGCAGAAGATCGCGGTGGTCGTCGAGGAGCTGACGACCGGAGCCTGGGGCGCCGCGCTGGCGAGCTGGACCGGCTGAGCCCGCGGCCCGGTCGGCCGCCGGGCGGCTCGTGACAGACTCCGCCGGCCCGTCATGGCGGAGAGTTCCGAGATCGCGCAGCGCAGGATCCGCAGGCGGCGCTGGGTGTCGGCCGTCATCGTCCTCGCCGGCACCTTCGCGCTGGCCTGGATCTCGCCCTGGACCGAAGCGCTGGGCGCGACCACCGGCGCCGTCTGCGTCTGGCTGGCGGCGGTCTCGGATCCGTGGACCTGGCCGGTCGGCATCGCCAACAACCTGCTCTACCTGGCCGTCTTCTGGGAGTCCGGCCTCTACGCCGACGCTTCGCTGCAGATCGTCTACGCGGCGATCTCCGTCTACGGCATCGTGCGCTGGCGGTCGGGGCGGGGCTCGGCCGCGGTACGCCCGATCTCGAGCGGCAATCTGCGCGAGCTCGCCGCGACCGGCGCCGCGGTGGTCGTCGCCGCGTTCGGCCTCTACTTCCTGCTCTCCCGCGCCACCAACAGCCAGGTCCCGGCCTGGGACGGCACGACGACCGCGATGAGCCTGGGCGCCCAGTGGCTGCTCTCGCGCCGGGTGCTCGAGAACTGGTGGCTCTGGATCGCGGTGGACGTCGTCTACGTCCCGCTCTACGTCTGGAAGGGACTCTGGGTGACCGCCGGCCTCTACGCGCTCTTCCTCGCCCTGTGCATCCTCGGACTGGCCGACTGGAAGCGCGAGATGGCGGCCGATCGCGCCCCGGCGGCGGCGGTTCCGGCGACCGACTGAGCGCCTTCGCCGGGAGCGGGGCGGCCGCTGCCCGGTGGTAGGCTCGTCCGCCGGTCATGCCCGAGCGGGACTCCAGGACCGACGTCCAAGCCACCTCCTCCTTCAGCCACGCGCCCGCGATCCGGGACCGGCGGGACCTCGCGCGCCTGTCGCTGGCCGCGCTGGGGGTGGTCTACGGCGACATCGGGACGTCCCCCCTGTACGCCTTCAAGGAGAGCTTCTCGGGCCCTTCGGGCCTGGCGCCGAGCCCGGCCAACGTGCTCGGCATCCTGTCGCTGTTCTTCTGGGCCCTGACGCTGATCGTCGTGGTCAAGTACATCGGCTTCGTCATGCGCGCCGACAACCACGGCGAGGGCGGCATCCTGGCCCTGCTGGCGCTGATCACCAACCAGGGCTCGAATCCGAAGAAGAAGGGGGAGGCCGGAGCCCGGCGCCGCTTCGTGCTGATCTCGCTCGGCATCTTCGGCGCCGCGCTGCTGCTCGCGGACGGCATGATCACGCCGGTGGTCTCCGTGCTCGGCGCGCTCGAGGGGCTGCAGGTCGCCACGCCGATCTTCCGCCCGGTCGTCGTACCCCTGGCGCTGGGGGTCTTGATCGCGCTCTTCCTGTTCCAGAAGAAGGGCACCGCGGGGGTGGCGCGGGTGTTCGGCCCGGCGATGCTGGTCTGGTTCGCGACCCTGACCGCGTTCGGCCTGCCCGCGGTCCTGCGTCACCCGGAAGTGCTGGCGGCGGTGAACCCGGTTCATGCCGTGCGCTTCTTCCAGGCCAACGGCGTCGCCGGTTTCCTCGTGCTCGGCGCGGTCTTTCTCTGCGTCACCGGCTCCGAGGCCCTCTACGCCGACATGGGGCACCTCGGCCGCAAGCCGATCCGGGCCGCCTGGTTCGGTGTCGCGTTCCCCGCCCTGCTGATCAACTACTTCGGCCAGGGAGCGCTGCTGCTGGCCCGCGGCGGAGCGGTGGTGGAGAACCCCTTCTTCGAGCTCGCGCCCGACGTCCTGCTCTACCCCGCGGTGCTGGTGGCGACGGTGGCGGCGGTGATCGCCTCGCAGGCGCTCATCTCGGGCGCCTTCTCGCTCGCCCAGCAGGCGATCCAGCTCGGCTTCTGCCCGCGGCTGACGATCGTCCACACCTCGCGCGAGGCGAGCGGACAGATCTACGTCCCGGAGATCAACCGGCTCCTGATGGTGGCGAGCGTCTTCCTGGTGCTCGGCTTCCGCACCGCGAGCGCGCTCGCCGCGGCCTACGGCATCGCGGTGGTGATGACGATGATCATCACCACGTTCCTGCTCTTCTCGGTCGCCCGGCAGCTGTGGAAGTGGCCGCTCTGGCAGGCCCTCGCGATGTCCGGGATCTTCCTCGCCATCGACATCCCCTTCCTCGGCGCCAACCTGGTCAAGGTCGCCTACGGCGGCTGGTTCCCGCTCGCGGTGGCGCTCGGCCTGTTCCTGGTCATGACGACCTGGAAGCGCGGCCGGCGGGCGCTCTCCGAGCAGCTCACCGGGAGCGGGCTGCCGATCGAGGACTTCCTGGCCGACGTCGCGCGGCGCAGCGCCGCGGGCCGCCTGCCGCGGGTTCCCGGGACCGCCGTGGTGATGACGTCGCAGACGGGCGGCACGCCGCCGGTCCTGCTCCATCACTTCAAGCACAACCAGGTGCTCCACCAGCAGGTGGTCCTGCTGACGATCGTCACCGAAGGCGTCCCCGAGGTGCGGTCGGCCGAGCGCGTCGAGGTGCGCGAGCTGGGGCAGGGCTTCTGGGAGGTGGTGGCGCGCTACGGCTTCATGCAGACGCCGAACGTGCCCCAGCTGCTCGGCAAGTGCGCGCCGCTGGGCCTGAAGATCGACGTCGGCCGCGCCAGCTACTTCCTCGGCCGCGAGACGATCCTCACCACCGGCCATTCGCGCCTGTCGCGCTGGCGCAAGGGCCTGTTCGTGTTCCTGTCGCGCAACGCCCGCCCGGCCAACGCCTTCTTCCAGATCCCGCCCAACCGCGTCGTCGAGCTCGGCGCCCAGGTCGAGCTCTAGCCGGCCGGCTCCCGCGGCACGAACCGGTAGCCGACGCCGGGCTCGGTCTCGAGATACCGGTGCCCCGACTCCCGCTCGCCGAGTCGTTGGCGGAGCTTGCCCATCAGAACGCGGAGGTACTGCGTGTCCTCGAGGTGCGCGGGCCCCCAGAGCTCGCGCAGGAGCTGTTGCTGGGTGACGACCCGTCCGGGATGGCGGACGAGAAAGGTCAGGAGCGCGTACTCCTTGCGCGAGAGATGGACGGGAGCGCCGTGGCGGGCGACGGAGCGCCGGGCGAGGTCGACCACCAGCTCGCCGTCGTCGTAGACGGCCGCGGCGTCGTCCGGCGCTCCGTGCGGACGCAACAGGCCGCGGATGCGCGCCATCAGCTCCTGGATCCCGAACGGCTTGGTGACGTAGTCGTTGGCGCCGCTGTCCAGGGCGCGGACCTTCTCGGCTTCCGAGGCGCGGACCGAGAGGACGATCACCGGGACGGCGGTCCACTCGCGCAGCTGGCGCAGCACGTCGTGGCCGTCGAGGTCGGGCAGTCCGAGATCCAGGACGACCAGGTCGGCACCCCGCGTCGCCAGGGCCTCGAGCCCCTCCCGGCCGGTGGCGGCTTCGCCCACGACGTACCCTTCGGCACGCAGGCTGATCTCCAGGAACTTCCGGATCTGGGGCTCGTCGTCGATCACCAGGATCCGCGCGGGGGGGACCGGGCTCTCGCTCACGCCTCGTCGTCCGGGATCTCGGCCGGAGGAGGCTCGGCCAGCGGCAGGGAGACCCGCAGAACCGTCCCCGGGCCGTCGTCGCGAGCCAGTGCCTCGACCCGTCCGCCGTGGGCGCCGATCATTCCGCGGACGATCGTCAGCCCCAGTCCGGTCCCGCGCTCTCCACGATCCCCACGCGCGGCGCTGTAGAAGAGATCGAAGATCCGTCGTCGCTCGGCCTCGGGGATGCCCGGTCCGCGGTCGCGGACATCGAGCACGAGGGCGCCGTCCACCCGCCGTGCGTCGACCTCCACCGCGGCGCCCGCGGGAGAGAACTTGGCGGCGTTCTCGAGGATGTTGAACAGCGCCTGCTCGATCAACGCGGCGTGGACGAAGAGGGGCGGGAGATCGGGTTCGACTCGGGTCGCGACCGCGAGCGCCGGATGGAGCCGGCGCAGGCGCCCGAGCGCCGAGTCCAGGATCTCGTCGAAACCGACCCAGTCGCGCTCGAGGCGCAAGGGACCCGAGCCGAGCCGGGTCATGTCGAGGAGGTTCTGGATGTAGCGGTCGAGCCGCTGTCCCTCGCTGCGGATCGACTCGATCAGGTCGCGGCGGTCGGGGCCGGGCAGCGTGTCGCCGTAGGTCGCCAGACTGGTCGCCGCGCCGATCACCGCGGAGAGCGGCGAGCGCAGGTCGTGGGACACCGAGGAGAGCAGCGCGGTGCGCAGGCGCTCGGTCTCGCCCTCGACCCGCGCCGCCTCCAGCCCCGCCACCAGCCGGGTGCGCTCGGCCGCCTGCGCCACCTGGTGGACCACCGCTTCGGCGAGCGTCCGTTGCTCGGGGGCCAGTCGCGGTAGCTCCGCGGGGAAGCGCAGGCCGACCGCTCCCAGGCTCCCGCCCTCGACGGTCAGGGGCACGAACCACCAGCTCGAGCCGGAGAGGGTGGACGTGTAGCGCCCCGCGGGTTGATCGTGGTCCGCCACCCAGGTCGCCGCGGCGAGGTCGTTGGGGGAGAGGTCGGCGCCGGGGGGCACCGACGCGACCCGGCTCGGAGGCGTGCCGCCTCCCTCCTCGCGCCGCAGGACGACGACGTCGCAGCCGAGGCCGGAGGCCAGGATCCCGCAGCCGGAGGAGAAGACCTGTCCCTCGTCGGCGGCGGTCGCGAGGCGCTCGCCGAGGGTCTGCAGGGCGCGGGCGTGGTCGTTGGCGGCGCGCAGGGCGACCACCTGGGCGTGCTGGCGCCCGGCGAGCTGTCCGACCACCAGCGCGGCGATCAGGAACGCGAGAACGGCGAGGATGTCCTGGGGGCGATAGATGCGCAAGGTCAGGCGCGGCTCGGTGAAGAAGAAGTTGTAGGCGACGAAGCCGAGTACGGCGGCGAGGACCGCGACCGAAGTCCGGGAACGTACTGCGACCAGCAGGACGCCGCAGAGGAAGACGAGCGCCAGACTCCCGACCGGCAGATAGGGATCGAGGAGCCAGGAAACGAATGTCGCGGCCAGGGTGACCAGCGCCGCGAACGCCGTTTCCGCGTAGCCGATGGAGGTCGTACGGCCGGCGGTGGATCGTCTGGCCCGCGCGCGGGCCTGCGGCGAGCGGACGATGGTGAGCTCGAACAGCGCGCCCTTGCGCAGGAGCTGCTGGGTGATCGTGCGGTTGAAGATGCGCGCGATCGGCCGCTCCTGGGTCTGCCCGATGAGGATCGAGGAGACGCCGTTGCGCGCCGCGAACTCGAGCAGCTCGTCGGCGACGCCGGAGCCGCGCAGGACGACGGTCTCGCCGCCCAGCCGCTGGGCGAGCTGGAACGCCTGGTGGAGCCGCTCGTGGTCGGTGCGCGGGCTGCCGACGTCGACGTAGGCGACGGTCCAGGGCGCCTGGCGGCGCTCGGCGAAGCGGCGCGCCACCCGGACCAGGTACTCGGTGTGCTCGTGTCCGTCGACCGCCACCAGGACCCGGCGCCGCACCGGGCCGGTGCCCTCCAGCCCGCGCTCCGCCAGGTAGCCGCGCAGGTCGGACTCGACCCGCTCGGTGGCCGTCTGCATGGCGAGCTCGCGCAGCGCGGCGAGGTTGGAGGGCGAGAAGAACGCCTGGAGCGCCGCCTGGGCCCGCTCCGGCACGTAGACCTTGCCCTGGCGCAGGCGCTCGATCAGCTCGCGCGGCGGCAGGTCGATCAGCAGGATGTCGCTCAGGCGGTCGAGGAAGGCGTCCGGCACGGTCTCGCGCACCCGCACGCCCGTGATCTGCTCGACGACGTCGTTGAGGCTCTCGAGGTGCTGGACGTTGACCGTGGTGTAGACGTCGATGCCGGCGTCGAGCAGCTCCTCGACGTCCTGGTAGCGGCGCTCGTGGCGCGATCCGGGGACGTTGGTGTGGGCCAGCTCGTCGACCAGCGCGACCTTGGGATGGCGGGCGAGGAGCGCGTCGAGGTCGAGCTCCTCGAGCGCTCTTCCCTTGTACTCGAGACGGCGCCGCGGCAGCACCTCGAGCCCCTGGAGGAGGGCCTCGGTCTCGGCCCGACCGTGGGTCTCCGCGATGCCGACGACCACGTCGACGCCTTGCCGGGCGAGGTCGCGCGCGGCGCCGAGCATGGCGTACGTCTTGCCGACGCCGGGAGCCGCGCCGAGGAAGACCTTGAGCCGCCCCTCCCGCTCCCGGCGCTCGGCCGACGCGACGTGGGCCAGGAGGCGGTCGGGGTCGGGCCGTCGGCTCTCTGCGGACATGGCAGCTGTTTTCGCCCGGGATCCTAGCGCCGATCCGGGGCGGGACGATCGAGCTCGTCCAGAGCGAGATTCAGCTCGAGGACGTTCACCCGGGGCTCGCCGAGGAAGCCGAGCTGCCGGGGCTCGACGTGGGCTTCGACCAGAGCGCGAACGCTGTCCTCGGGGAGCCTCCGCGCGCGCGCGACCCGCGACACCTGGAAGAGCGCCGCTGCCGGGGAGACGTCGGGATCGAGGCCGCTCCCCGACGCTGTGGCGAGGTCGACCGGCACCGGCCCGTCGCCGTCGGACCGCCGCAGCTCGCGCACGGTGGCGGCCACCCGGTCGAGCAGCGCCGGGTTGGTCGGTCCCAGGTTCGAGCCGGACGAGGCGCCGCCGTCGTAGGGCGGGGAGGTCGCGGAGGGCCGGCTCCAGAAGTAACCCGGGCGGGTGAAGCACTGACCGATCAGCTTCGAGCCGACCACCTCGCCGCCGCGCACGATCAGGCTGCCGTTGGCCCGGTGGGGGAAGAGCAGCTGCGCGAGGCCGGTGACCGCCAGCGGGTAGGCGAGTCCGGTGAGCAGCGTGAAGACCAGGGTCGCACGAACGGACGTACCGAGAATCTTCCACACGATGGGTCTCCTCAGGCGACGCCGAGCGCCACCAGCAGCAGGTCGATCGCCTTGATGCCGACGAAGGGCGCGACCAGGCCTCCCAGGCCATAGACGAGAAGGTTCCGGCGCAGGATGTTGGCCGCTCCGAGCGGCCGGTAGGCGACGCCCTTCAGGGCGAGCGGGATCAGGGCGACGATGATCAGGGCGTTGAAGATCAGCGCCGAAAGGATTGCGCTGGTGGGCGTCGCCAGAGCCATGACGTTGAGCGCCCCGAGGGCGGGGTAGGTGACCGCGAACGCGGCCGGGATGATCGCGAAGTACTTCGCGACGTCGTTGGCGATCGAGAAGGTGGTCAGCGCGCCGCGGGTCATCAGCAGTTGCTTGCCGATCTCGACCGTCTCGATCAGCTTGGTCGGGTTGGAGTCCAGATCGACCATGTTGCTCGCCTCCTTGGCCGCCTGGGTACCGGAGTTCATCGCCACCGCGACGTCCGCCTGCGCGAGTGCCGGGGCGTCGTTGGTGCCGTCCCCGGTCATCGCCACGAGCCGCCCACCCGCCTGGTGCTCGCGGATCAGCTTGAGCTTCGCCTCCGGTGTGGCCTCGGCAAGGAAGTCGTCGACCCCCGCTTCGGCCGCGATCGCCGCCGCGGTCAGGCGGTTGTCGCCCGTGATCATGACGGTGCGGATCCCCATCGCCCGGAGCTGCGCGAAGCGGTCGCGGATCCCGCCCTTGACCACGTCCTTGAGGTGGACCACGCCGAGCACCTTGCGGCCGTCGGCGACGACCAGCGGCGTGCCGCCGGCGCGGGCGATCGAGTCGACGGCGGACCGCACCTCGCCGCCGATCGAGCCGCCGCTCGCGCGCACGAACTCCTCGACCGCGTCGGCCGCGCCCTTGCGGATCCGCCGCCCGTCGACGTCGACGCCGCTCATGCGGGTCTGCGCCGAGAAGGGAACGAACCGGGCGTCGATCTCCTCGAGCTTCCGCTCGCGCAGACCGTAGCGCTGCTTGGCGAGGACGACGATGCTGCGCCCTTCGGGGGTCTCGTCGGCGAGCGAGGCGAGCTGCGCGGCGTCGGCGAGCTCGGTCTCATTCACTCCCGGGGCCGGCAGCAGCTCGGTCGCCTGCCGGTTGCCGAGCGTGATCGTCCCGGTCTTGTCGAGCAGCAGGACGTCGACGTCCCCCGCCGCCTCGACGGCGCGGCCGGAGGTGGCGATGACGTTGGCGCGCAACATCCGGTCCATCCCCGCGATGCCGATCGCCGAGAGCAGCCCGCCGATGGTGGTGGGGATGAGGCACACCAGCAGCGCGGCGAGCGCGGTCACGGTCACCACCGAGCCGGCGCCGGATGCGTGCACGCCGTAGATCGAGAACGGCAGCAGGGTCGCGGTGACCACCAGGAAGACCAGCGTGAAGGCGGCGAGCAGGATCTGGAGCGCGATCTCGTTGGGGGTCTTCTGGCGCTCGGCGCCCTCGACCAGTCCGATGATGCGGTCGAGGAAGGACTCGCCGGGGTTGGACGACACGCGCATCAGGATCCAGTCGGAGAGCACGCGGGTGCCGCCGGTCACCGAGCTGCGGTCGCCGCCCGCCTCGCGGATCACCGGCGCGCTCTCGCCGGTGACCGCGCTCTCGTCCACCGACGCGATCCCCTCGACGATCTCGCCGTCTGCGGGGATCACCTCTCCGGTCTCGACCACGACGTGGTCCCCCTTGCGCAGCTCGCTCGCCAGGACCCAGTCGAAGTGGGACATCCGGTCCGGTTCGGTCACCCGCCGGGCGCGGCTCTTCTCGCGCGCACTCCGCAACGCCTCGGCCTGCGCCTTGCCGCGCCCTTCGGCGATCGCCTCGGCGACGTTGGCGAACAGCACGGTGAACCAGAGGCAGAGCGAGACCGCGAGGATGAAGCCGGGCGGCGCCTCACCGCGGCCGGCCAGGGCCTGGAGCCAGAGGCCGGTGGTCAGCGCGCTGACCACCTCGACGACGAACATCACCGGGTTCCGGACCTGGACCCGGGGATCGAGCTTCTTGAAGCTCTCGACGATCGCCGGGCCGACGAGGCCGGGATCGAGGAAGGAGACACGCTTGCGGGCCATGAGGAGGATCCTCCGGATCAGGACGCCGAGATCATCTGCAGATGCTCGACGATGGGGCCGAGAGCGAGCGCCGGGAAGAAGGCGAGCGCGCCGACCAGCAGGATGGTGCCGACGAGCAGGACGACGAACAGCGGCGTGTGGGTCGGCAGGGTGCCGGCGCCGGGCGGCACGTACTTCTTGCGCGCCAGCGAGCCGGCGATGGCGAGCGCCGGTACCGCCACCCAGTAGCGGGCGAAGAGCATCGCCAGTCCGAGCGCCGTCTCGTAGAAGACGTTTGTGACGGTCAGGCCGGCGAACGCGCTGCCGTTGTTGTTGCCCGCCGAGGAGAAGGCGTAGAGGATCTCGGAGAAGCCGTGCGCGCCCGGATTGGCGAGACCGGCCAGGCCGGCCGGCAGCACGACGGCGACCGCGGTGCCCAACAGGACCACGAAAGGCGGCACCAGGATGCCCAGCGTCGCCATCTTCATCTCGTGGGCCTCGATCTTCTTGCCCAGGTACTCCGGCGTGCGCCCGACCATCAGGCCGGCGATGAACACGGCGACGACGACGAAGAGCAGCAGGCCGTAGAGTCCCGAGCCGACGCCGCCGTAGATCACCTCGCCGAGCTGGATCATCCACATCGGCACCAGGCCGCCGAGCGGCGTGTAGGAGTCGTGCATCGAGTCGACCGAGCCGTTGGAGGCCGCGGTCGTCGCGGTGGCCCAGAGCGCCGAGTTGGCGATGCCGAAGCGGACCTCCTTGCCTTCCATGTTGCCGCCGGACTGGAGATCCGTGGCCCGTTGGTCGAGGCCCAGGCGGGCGAACGCCGGGTTGCCGCCCTGCTCGGCGTGGACGCACACCGCGAGCGCCGTCACGAAGACCACGAGCATGGCAGCGAGCAGCGCCCAGCCCTGCCTCCGGTCGCCGACCATGATCCCGAAGGTGATCGGCAGCGCGCCGCCGATCAGCAGGATCGCCAGGACCTCGAGGAAGTTGGACAGCGGAGTGGAGTTCTCGAAGGGGTGCGCGGAATTGACGTTGAAGAAGCCGCCGCCATTGGTCCCGAGCTGCTTGATGGCGACCTGCGACGCCGCGGGCCCGAGGGCGATCGTCTGGAGGGTGACCGCCGTGCCGTCGGCGCCGACGGCCGGCTCGAGCCGCGTCGCCGAGACGTAGGGCGAGAACGTCTGCACCACGCCCTGGGAGACCAGGGCGAGCGCGAGCACCAGGGAGAGCGGCAGCAGGACGTAGAGCGTCGAGCGAGTGAGGTCGACCCAGAAGCTGCCGATGCCCGTCGCGTTGCGGCGGACGAAGCCGCGGATCAGGGCCACCAGGCAGGCCATGCCGGTCGCCGCCGAGACAAAGTTCTGCACCGTCAGGCCGAGCATCTGGGTGAGGTACGACAGCGTCGTCTCGCCGCCGTAGCTCTGCCAGTTGGTGTTGGTGGCGAAGCTGACCGCGGTGTCGAAGGCCATGTGGGGGGTGGTGGCGCCGAGCCCCGCCGGGTTCCAGGGCAGGAAGCCCTGGAAGCGTTGCAGGAGGTAGACGACGAAGAAGCCGGTGGCGTTGCAGGCGAGCATCGCGCCGGCGTACTTCGTCCACTTCATGTCCTCGTCGGGGCGGATCCCCAGCGCGCGGTAGGTCCACCGCTCGAGCGGACCCAGCACGCGGTCGAGGCCGCACGGGAGCCCCTGGTAGACGCGCGCCATGTAGGCGCCCAGCGGCCAGGCGAGGGCGGTCAGCAGGACGACGTAGAAGACGAGCTGGGCGATCCCGTTGACGCTCATCAGAACTTCTCCGCCCGGAACAGCGCGACGAACAGGTAGACGGCGAGGACGAGGGTGAGCAGCAGGCCGAGCAGGTAGAGGGCGCTCACGGCCGTCCCTCCTCCCCGAGCCGCGCGAGCAGGCGCACGAGCCATCCGGTCAGGGCGAAGAACGCGAAGGCGAGCGCGAGGTAGAGAACGTCCTGCATGAGGAGCCTCCTCAGTGGGCGATCGAAGGCAGGTTGACGTCGAGCTGGACGGTCAGCTTCCAGCGGCCGTTGACTCCTTCGTCGTGGAACCAGACGGGAGCGACGCCGAGCGCGACGTCCTTGGTGAAATAGGTGTAGAAGCCGGCCGCGGCCCCGCCCACGGCGTTGTCGCCCGAGGCGTAGTCCGCGGCCAGCAAGAAGCGATGGAAGGAGTTGCCCGCGGCGTCGGTGACTGGGCGGATGCCGCGGTCCCAGGCGACCATGAAGCCGGAGGCCTCGCGTCGGCCCGACGAGCTGCGCAGCAGGTCGCCGTTGCCGCGGTAGGGTCCGGCGGAGAGGCGGCCGACACCGGGAATGGTCTTGCCGATCGCCAGGTAGGCCACGTCGTAGTCGGTCGAGCCCCTCCGGGTGCCGACCCCGAACATCCCGGCGTAGAGCGCGGGGGAGCGCGCCGAGAGCGCGCCCTCGGGAGCCCCGAGCTTGAAGTTGGCCGACAGCGGGTCGTCGCTCGGCTCGAGCACGTCGACGCCGATCTCCATCTGGAGCTTCTCGAGCGGGAGCACGCCGACGGTCAGGCCGAAGTCGGTCGGAAAGTCGCCGCCGCCACGGGTGAGCTTGCGGCCGACCGTGGTGTAGTTGTCGACTCCCAGGTGGATAACCCCGAAGGACTGGATGTCGGGCGTCATGTTGGTCCACAACGTCGAGGACGCAGTGGCGCCGGCAGGCCCTGCGCCCAGCAGGAGGGCGAGCACGAGTGTCAAGGGCTTTGGATTCGAGGGTCGTGGGTAGGTCACGGTCCGCAGCATGCACCGGCTCCTCGTCAGCGTTCCATTCCTCGGTCCGAGACCTCACGAAAAGAACTCGCAAAGACTCTCGCCCCACATCGACCACAGCCAGTTGCGCCGAGAACACGGTGCGCGTTGGGGGGCATCGGGACACTCCTCACGCGCCGTACTCCGGGGTCTCAGGCAGGGGTGGCTCGGGCCGCGGCTGAGAAGACTCATCGGGGTGGGCAGGGGGCTCGCTGACGATCACCTGGGCGATCGAAGAGCGCAGCTCGTCGCAAGCGCTCGAATGCAGCACGGAGCGCAGCGGCTCCGTGTCCAAAGCGACTCGGGCCGCTTCCAGGAGGGACGCGAGACGTGTTCGATCGGCGGCCTGCGCGACCTGCCGGACGACGGTCCTTGCGAGCGCGCTCTGCCCCGCGGTGAGGCGAGGTTTCTCTGCGCTGAAGCGGAGCTCGACCGAGCCCAGTCGCCGGCCGTTCACGATCATGGGCAGGATCCGGGACCATGCGCGACGATCGACCGGTGGTGCCAGGTCGTCCGGGTTTCCCAAGCGCAAGAGGATCGCGTCGCAGCCAAGGCTGGCTGCCAGCGTGGCAGTGCCGGCGCGATACACCTCTTCGGCATCGGCGGCCAGCTCGAGGCTCTCAGCCAGCGATTGCAGGGCACGAACGTGCTCCTGGGCGGAATGCAGGGCGACTCGCTGCGCTAGGTGGCGGCTGGCGAGCCCAGCGACGAGTAGAGACCCGACCAGCAGAGCCACGAGCACGAGAGCTTCCTGAGCACGGCCGCCACCTGGAGCAAGCTCTAACCTGGAAAGGAACAGGTTCCACACAAGGAAGCCCAGGAACGCCGCGAGAATCGCGACCGGCGTGCGCACGCGGACCGCGGCGAGCAGGACTCCGCAGAGAATCACGAGCGCCGGCTCGTCGACCAGAAGCGTCCGCTCGAGAAGCCACGCGGCGGTCGTTGAGGCGGCGGTTACCGCCATGACAAAGCTCAATTCGGTCAGCAGAGCGCTCTGGGGAGCTCTTGAGCCCCTCTGCCTTGCGCGCCGACCGTTGCCCACGACCGGCGCGGGATCGGTCAACGGGCGCTCGAGTGGCGATCCGACACACTTGTCGATCGGAGGTTCGGCGACCCACCACCGACTTCGAACGCCCACGAAGATCAGAACAGCGCCAGCGACCAAGGCGAGCGGGGCCGGCATGAGAAGGCCGACGAGATTCTCGTAGCTCCACTCCGAACGCGCCAGGTGAAATGCGGAAGTCCCGACCAGGTACGCTCCCAGAACCAGAACCGCGAGTCGCTCAACCGACAGCGTGCGAGCGCCGGGCAGGAGGTGCATCAGATCTCGACCTGCATGCCGAGCTCCAGCACCTGATTCGGCGGCAGGTGAAAGAAGTGCTCCGCGGCGAGCGAGTTGCGGTTCAGGAGCAGGAACAACCAGCGGCGCCAGGCCGGAATCCGCGACGGCCGCGCGCGGACGAGCTGAGTGCGGCTGAGAACGAAGAACGTCCGCGCCGGGTCGAGCTCGAGAGCAGCGAGCTCGGGCAGCTTCAGGAGCTCTGGGACGTTGGCGTCCTCCATGAAACCGAAGTGCGCGACGACGCGGAAGATCCCGGATCGGACGACGGTGACCTCCAGACGCTCCGCCGGCGCGACGTACGGATCCTCGGTGCCGACGATGGTCAGCAGGAGGATCTTCTCGTGGACGACCCGGTTGATCTTGAGATTGTGGAGCAGGGCGATCGGCGTCCCGGAAGCGTCTCCCGTGAGGTAGACGGCGGTGCCGGCGACCCGTGGAACCCGGCGCCGCTCGAGGTCCGCGAGGAGCTTCTCGAGCGGGAGGATGCGACCCGTCAGGGTCGAGCTCAGCACGGTGCGCCCCCTCTCCCACGAGGTCAGCAGCGCCAGCACGCCGAGCGCGACGGCGAGGGGAAACCAGCCACCATCCGGGATCTTCATCATCGCCGCGCCGAAGAAGGAGACGTCCGGGACCAGGAAAACGCCGGTGAGCAGAGCCGCCAGCCAGGGGCTCCAGTTCCAGATCTTCGTGGCGACCAGGCCCGCCAGCAGCGTGGTGATCAGCATGGTGGTGGTGAGCGCGACACCGTAGGCGTTGGCGACGTTGCTCGAGGTGCGGAATCCGATGACGACCCCGACCGTCGCGAGCGCGAGGATCCAGTTGACCATCGGAATGTAGATCTGGCCGATCTCCGTGGCCGAGGTGTGGATGATCTCGAAGCGCGGCAGGTAGCCGAGCTGGACCGCCTGCCGGGTGAGGGAGAAGGAGCCGGAGATGATCGCCTGAGACGCGATGATCGCGGCCATCGTCGCCAGAACGAGCAGCAGCGGCCGGGACCAGGCCGGCGCGAGGAGGTAGAAGGGGTTCCGCGCGGCTTGCGGATCGGACAGGACGAGGGCCCCTTGACCGAAGTAGTTCAGGGTGAGCGAGGCGCCGACGAGGCAGAACCAGTCGATCTGGATCGGGCGCTCGCCGAAGTGTCCGAGATCCGCGTAGAGAGCCTCGCCTCCGGTCGCGACCAGGAAGACGGCTCCCAGGACGAGGAATCCCGCGCCGCCGCCGTGCGCGAGGAAGCGGATCGCGTGGGCTGGATTGAAGGCCGCGAGAACGGCAGGATTTCGGACCACGCCGGAGAGCCCCAGAACCGCCAGGGTGGAGAACCAGATCAGCATGACGGGTCCGAAGACCGCTCCAACGCCGGCCGTGCCCCGGCGCTGGAAGAAGAAGAGACCGATGAGGATGCCGACGCTGACGGGGACGACCATCCCCGCGAAGCCGGGCGCGACCACCGTGAGGCCTTCCATCGCTCCGAGGACGGAGATCGCCGGCGTCAGGACGCCATCGGCGTAGAGCAACGAAGCGCCGAAGAGCCCGACGACGAGGAGCCAGTACCGGGCGACGCCGTGAACCCTCCGGCGCAGCAACGCCATCAGAGCGAGGATGCCGCCTTCTCCCCGATTGTCGGCGCGGATGACGTAGACGTGGTATTTCAGCGTGACGACGAGGATCAGCGTCCACAGGATGAGCGAGAGCACTCCGAACACATTGGCGGCGGTCGGAGACACCCCGTGCTCACCGTAGAAGCACTCGCGGATCGCGTAGAGCGGGCTGGTCCCGATATCCCCGTAGACCACGCCCAGCGCGGCGAGGGCCAGCGTCGCCAGGCGCCGCCTCTCGGGCACGGGATGGGAGCCGGAACGGTCGAATGCCATCGTCGCTGGGAATTTCCTCTCATTCGGGCGTCAAGGGGCCATTCCCGGGAGGCCGCTCGTGCGCAAACGACCCGTAAACACGGCACGATGCGGACGGTAGGCTGCGCCTGAAGCGCTACCTGGAGCGCTGGGCGGCTCCGGAGTAATTGAGAATCGGATATCATTTGAAGATGAGCGAGGCCGCAGCTCGACCGACCGTTGCGAGCGAGCCGCCGGCTCCGGTGCTCGTCGAGCTGGCCGCCGCGGGGTTCCGCTACGACGGCGACGTGGCCCTGGACGGGGTCGACCTGCGGCTGCGCCGGGGCGAGCGGCTGGTCGTCCTGGGACCCAACGGCGGCGGCAAGACGACCCTGTTGCGGCTGCTTCTCGGGCTGCGCCGCCCGACGAGCGGAACGGTCCGCTGGCCCGGCGCCCGGCCCCGGCGCGGATACGTGCCGCAGTTTCCGGCCTTCGAGCGCAGCTTTCCGATGCGCGTCGAGGAGATGGTCCGGGACGGCCTGCTCGGCGAGCGTCGCCGGCGACCCTCGGGGTCGGCCGCCGAACGGGCGCTCGTCGCGCCGTTGCTCGAGCGTCTGGATCTGGCGCCGTTGCGCGGCGCCTACCTGACCGAGCTCTCGGGGGGCGAGCTCAAGCGCGCGCTGCTGGCTCGCGCCCTGATCGGCCGGCCGGAGCTGCTGGTGCTCGACGAGCCGGCGGCGTCGCTCGACGAACCCTCGCGGCGGGAGCTCTGGCGGCTGATCGCCGAGCTGCCCGCGGACACCGCGGTCGTGCTCGCCACCCACGACCTCGCCCCGGACACCTTCCGCCCCGACCGGGCCGTGCGGGTGGACCGCGGCGTCGTGGAGCTCGAGCTCGGCGATCTCCATCGCGAGCCGTTGCTGTGCGGGCACGGACATGACTGACCTCGGCTCCGTCTCGGCCGTGCTCGGCGTGGCTCCGCGCAGCCTGGTCGCCGCTCTGCTCGCCAGCGTCCTGTGCGGCTTCGTCGGCACCCTCGTGGTGTTGCGTCGCCTGGTGGCTCTCGGCGGGGGCTTGGCGCACGCCGCGTTCGGCGGCATCGGCCTGGCGGTGACGTTGGGCTTCGAGCCGCGTCTCGGCGCGGCCGGGGTCGCCGCGGTTTCGGCGGCGGTGCTCTCGGGTTTGGGAGAGAAGCGGCGGGATCGCCAGGACGCGGTGATCGGGGTGCTCTGGGCGGTGGGCATGGCGACCGGCATGTGGCTGCTCTCCGGTGTCCGCGGCAGCGCCGTCGACGTCGAAGGCCTGCTGTTCGGCGACATCACGCGGATCCGGCTCGGCGACCTGATCGTGCTCGGCGTCCTCGACGTCGTCGTGGTCGCCGTCCACATCCTCGCCGGGCGCGAGATCGTCGCCACCGCCTTCGACGCCGAGAACGCGAGCCTTCAGGGTCTTCCCGTGCGGGCCCTGTCCTTCCTCTCCCTGCTCCTGGTCGCCTTCTCCGTCGTCGCCCTGCTGGCGTTGGCCGGCGTGGTGCTGGTCATCGCGCTGCTGGCCATCCCGCCGCTGGTCTCTCTGCGCCTCTTCCGCGGCCTGGCCGCGGCCGTGCTGGGCGCCTGCGCCGTCGGGCTGGTCATGTCGCTGGCGGGTCTGGTGCTCGCCGCCCGTCTGGGAGGTCCGGCCGGACCGGCGGTGGTCCTGGTGGGCGCGGCTCTGCTGGTGCTCTCCCGCCTGGCACCGCGGCGCGCGCTGCGCGGCGAGCGCGTGGGGTAGCCCGCGGCGCCCGTTCAGCGCCGGGCGCAGCGGTCGCAGCAGCCGAACAGGATGATGTCGTGACCCTCGAGGCGAAAGCCCGGGGGCAGCAGCTCGCGCAGATCGGGCGGGCAGCCGTCGACCTCGAAGACGCGGTCGCAGACCCGGCAGCGGAAGTGATGGTGGTGGTGCTTGCCCGCCACCTCGTAGCGATTGGGAGCGCCGGGCAGCCGGACCTCGTCGAGCCAGCCCTCGTCGACCAGCGCCCGGACGTTGCGGTAGACGGTGGCGAGGCCGAGCCCCGGGGAAGCGGGGCGCGCCGCGGCCAGGACCTCGCCCGGCGAGAGTGGGCGGTCGGCGTGTTCGAAGGCGGCCCTGAGGGCCCGCCGCTGCTGCGTGTCGCGGGCGCCCGGCGAGCGATCCGGAGCCGGCGCGGTGCGCGTCTTCACCACCTCGTCATCCTAACCAAGCCGCAGCGCCTCCGCCTCCGGCGGCTCACGACGCGGCCGGCATCGCGCGCTCCAGGACCACGATCGTGAGGTCGTCGGCGAGCTCGCTGCCGCCGACGTGCCGCTCGACCGCGCTGCGCAGGCGGTCGTGGGCGTCGGCGGCGCCGGTCGAGGCGGCCACCTCGCGCCGCAGCCGGTCGTAGCCGAAGGCCTCGCCGGCCGGATTCGGCGCCTCGAACAGGCCGTCGGTGAACAGCACGAGCCGGTCTCCTGGCGCCAGCGCGAGGGTCCCGAGCGCGGGCGTCAGCGCGGGGCGCAGGCCGAGCGGGAGCGATCCCGCCGTCGGCTCCTCGAGGGCGCCGTCGGCGCGGCGGACGAGCGGCGGCGGATGGCCCGCGCAGACGTAGTCGAGCCTTCCGGTGGCGGGGTCGAGGTGGCCGTAGAAGAGGGTGACGAAGGAGCGCCGGTCGCCCGCGCGGTGGAGCGCCTTGTTGACCAGGCTCGCGACCGCGGCGGGCTCCGGGTCGAGGTCGAGGGCGATGCGCAGAGAGGCGTCGGCGATCGCCATCAGCAGGCCCGCCGCCATCCCGTGTCCGGAAGCGTCGGCGACGATCACCGCGAGGCCCCCGTCTTCGAGCGGCGGGAAACCGTAGTAATCGCCGCCGATCTCGTTGGCGGTGCGCGAGGAGTGGGCGAAGCTCCAACCGGGCAGCTCCGGCGAGGCCGAGGGGAGCAGCTCGCGCTGCAGCTCGCGTGCGACCTCGAGCTCGTCGCGGACCAGGACCCGGTCGACCAGCTCGGTGGTGAGCAGGAAGAGCAGCCCGGCGATGGCCGCCAGGAAGGCGAGCGGCGAGGCGTCCACCCGGAATCCGTACTGGGGGGAGTTGAACGTGAAGCGCAGGTCCGCGAAGCCGAGCGCGGCGGCGAGCAGCGACACCGCGAACAGCAGCCGCCGGCCGGGGGTGAGCTTCTCGGAGACCGAGAGGAAGAGGAGCTTGGCGTCGTGCAGCACCCGCTTGGGCCCGCGCATCGGGCGGCCCTCGGTCGGCCGGTCGCGCATGAGCACCGAGTAGACGCGCGATGCGTCCCGGTCGACCAGCCGCCGCAGCTCCTCGGGGCCGACGCCCGCGGTGTAGTCGCGCACGAAGTCGCGCGCGCGGGCGAAGGCGGATGAACGGCGCTTGCGCTGGCGGCGGCTCACTGGGGGATCTTACGTGGCGGCTCCCGCCAGGTTGCCCGTCCGGTCGGATAGGCTGGGCGTTCCCCGAACCGCACCGATGCGCACGCTCCCGTCCCTCCCCCTGCTCGCCCTGGTCCTGGTCCCGCTCGCGCCGGCGGCGGTTGCCGCGCCCGCGGCGGCGCAGGAGTGGACCCCCACGTCTTTCGAGTGGATCGGGGCCGACACGCTGGCGCCGGGGCTGCGCTTCGAGGGCGAACCGGTGGGCGGTCTTTCGGCGCTGACCTGGGACGCCGGCTCGGAGGAGTTCCTGGCGCTCTCGGACGACCGCAGCGAGCTGGCGCCGGCGCGCGTTCTCCGGCTCCGGATCGACCTCGCCGACGGCCGGCTGGACCCCGGCGACGTCGAGGTGGTGGGGCGTTTCCACCTCGAGACCCCCGACGGCCGCCTGTTCGCCAAGCGGAGCCTGGATCCCGAGGGCCTGGCGCTCGCCGACGGGCGCATGTTCGTCTCCTCGGAAGGCGAAGCCAACGTCGGGCTGGCGCCGTTCGTGGCGCGGTTCGACCGGAGCGGGCGCGAGCTCGCCCCGTTTCCCCTGCCGCGCCGCTATCTTCCCGACGGCCGGGGCACCTTCGGCGTGCGCGACAACCTCGCTTTCGAGAGCCTCGCCGCGACGCCCGACGGCCAGTGGCTGTTCAGCGGCACGGAGAACGCGCTCGTCCAGGACGGGCCGGCCGCGGACGCCGGCGTCGCGAGCCCGTCGCGGCTGCTGCGCTGGCGGTTGCGCCCGGACGGGGAGCCCGCGGAGGCCGCGCCGTCGGAGTACCTCTACCGGGTCGAGGGGGTCTCGGTGACGCCTCCCAACCCGAGCGCCTTTAGGGTCAACGGGCTGGTCGAGCTGGTGGCGCTCTCGCCCACGCACCTGCTCGCGCTGGAGCGGCAGTTCGTGTCCGGCGTCGGAGTCGACATCCGTCTCTACCGGGTCGACCTCGACGGCGCGACCGAGATCTCCGGCCGGGACGGGCCGTTCGACGCCGCGACCGTGCCGGCGCGCAAGGTGCTGCTCTTCGACTTCGCCGATCTCGGGATCCCCCTCGACAACCTCGAGGGCATGACGTTCGGTCCCGTGCTGCCGGACGGTCGCCGGTCGTTCGTCGTCATCGCCGACGACAACTTCGACGCCGCCGCGCAGCGCACGCTGGTGGTCGCCTTCGCGGTCGACGACGCGCCGGTGCCGATCGCCGCGATCCAGGGCGCGGCCCATCGCTCGCCGCTCGAGGGGCGTTGGGTCTCCGGCGTGGAGGGCGTGGTCACGGCGGTGGTGGACCGGCCGCGGGATCGCGGCTTCTGGCTGGAGTCGGAGCGGCCGGACGGCGATCCGGCGACCTCGGAGGGCCTGTTCGCCGACTGGGAGGGGGCGTCGACGCTGGCCGTCGGCGACCGCGTGCGCGTCGGCGGGCGCGTCGTCGAGAGGGCGCACGGGGCCGACCAACTTCCGGTGACGACGCTCACGGTGGCGTCGCTTCGGAAGCTCGACTCCGGCGTCGCCCTGCCGGCGCCGGTGCGTATCGGAACCGACCGCGAGATCCCCCCGGTCGTGGGGAGCGGCGGTCTGGCCTCGTTCGATCCCGCGACGCGCGCGATCGACTTCTGGGAGAGCCTCGAGGGCATGCGGGTCGAGCTCCCGGGCGGCGTCGTCTCGGGTCCGACCCTGGGCTACGGCGGCATCGCCCTGATGCCCGCAGATCTCGCCGGCGCGCCGCGGAGCGCGGCGGGGGGGGCCCTGCTCACCGAAGCGGGTCCGACGACCCGGCGGGTTCTCTTGTCGCGCCGCGTGCTCGGCGACCTGCCCCGGCTGGCCGTCGGCGCCCGGGTCGGGGGACCGGTTCGCGGCATCGTCGACTACTCCTTCTCGACCTACCAGCTGGCGTTGACCGATCCGCTCGAGGTCGCGGGCGCGGGATCCGGCTGCGACGAGCGGACGCGGCTGACCGGCGACCGCGATCACCTGACCTTGGCGACCTTCAACGTCGAGAACCTCTCCGCCGCGGGGCCCGCCGGGCGCTTCCCGGGCATCGCCCGGGTGATCGTCTCGAACCTCGGCGCTCCCGCGCTGGTGGCGCTCGAGGAGGTCCAGGACGACAGCGGACCGGCGCGCGACGACGGGATCGTGACCTCGAAGGCGACGCTCGACGATCTGGTCGGCGCGGTGGTCGGCGCCGGGGGACCGCGCTACCGGGCCGTGTGGATCGATCCCGAGCCGGACCGGGAGGGCGGAGAGCCGGGCGGCAACATCCGAGTCGCCCTGCTGCTCGACCCGGCCCGGATGCGTTTCGCGCCGCGCGGCTCCGCCGGCGCGCTCGACGAGGAGACGATCGAAGGCCGCGGCAGCCGGGTTCGTCTCCGGCTCAATCCCGGCCGCGTGGCGCCGCGCTCCGACGCCTTCACGCCGGTCTCGGGCGAAGGCGTACGGCGCTCGCTGGCGGTCGAGGTCGAGACCGGCGGTCAACGGGTCTTCGTGGTCGTCAACCACTGGTCCTCGAAGTACGAAGACGACCGCGCGTACGGCTCCGTGCAGCCGCCGCGGCAGCCGACCGCCGTTCGGCGGCAGGCGCAGGCGCGCGAGATCCGCGCGTTCCTGGACCGGCTCCTGGCCGTCGACCCGGGGGCGCGGATCGTGGCGCTGGGCGACCTCAACGACGTGACCTGGAGCGAAGCCGTGCGCATTCTCTCGCGGCCGCCGCTCGAGGACCTGCTCGGCCGTGTCCCGCGGGATCGTCGCTACACCTTCAACTTCGAGGGCGAGGCGGAGGCGATCGACCATGTCGTCGTCTCGCCGCGGCTCGCCGACGGCGCCGAGGCGGACGTGGTCCACGTCGACGCCGACTGCCCCGTGGGAGTCCGCGTCAGCGATCACGATCCGGTGGTCGTGCGCGTTCCGATCCACTGAAGAGCCCGGCGGTGGTGCGCTGGCCGTCGACGGACCGGCTGCGGCGCGGTGGCCTCGCCGCGCCGCTGATCGCCCTGGCTGCGGCCTTCGCGTCGGCGGGCGGCGCGCGGGCGGCGGACGTCCCGTCCCTCGTCGTCGAGGCCCCTCCCGAGCTGGCCGCAGCGATGGCCGAGATCCAGGCGCTCGGGCCCGACGCGCTGCGTCCGGCGATGCGGCTGACGGGACTCACCGATCCGGGGCCGGCGATCCGGGTCGTGCTGGCCCCGGAGTCCTCGGCCGCGGCGCGGGCGGCGCCGCCGTGGGCTTCCGGATACGCCAACGAATCGTCGGGCGTCGCCGTGCTGATCCCGGCGCGGGTCCACCGCTATCCGGACCGGGGCCTGGAATCGCTGCTCCGGCACGAGGTCACCCACGTGCTGGTCGGACGCGCCGCGCGCGGCCGGCCCGTGCCGCGGTGGTTCGACGAGGGGGTCGCGATGGCGGCCGGCCGCGAGGGCGACCTCGGGGATCGCGCCCGCGTGGTGTTCGCGGTCCTGACCCAGGGCCGGTTTCCGCTCGCCCGTCTCGACCGGGCGTTCGCGGGCTCCGGCGAGGACGTCGAGCAGGCCTACGCGCTGTCGCGCGACCTGGTGCGCACGTTGCTGACGCGCTACGGCGTCGGCGCCCCGGGCGCGATCCTGACCCGCGTCGGTCGCGGCGAGCCCTTCGGATCCGCCTTCCGCGCGGTCACCGGCGTGTCCCTCTCCGGGTTCGAGACCGCCTACTGGCGCCAGCGGACCTTCTGGGACCGCTGGGTGCCGGTGATCACCAGCTCGGCGGCGCTGTGGGGCGCGATCACCTTCCTCGCTCTGGTCGCCTTCCGGCGTCGGCACGCGCGCGACGTCGAGATGCTTCGTAGCTGGGACGAAGAGTCCGCGGTCCCGGAGAGCGAGGACGATCGGGGGGACGACGAGCTCGTGAACTGACCTCCCGCCGCCGGCGCCGCCGCCGTCGAGGTTGGCGCGCGCCCGGCGGTGTGGGAGACTGCGCGACGTTCTGCGACAGCCGGATTCGAAGGGGGGAGGTGGCCGAGCGTGATCTCCGATCTTTTTCGCACCAAGAGCCTGGACGACATCCTGTCGGCGTCGGAGTCGGGGGACGGCCCGACTCTGCGGCGCAATCTCTCGGTCTGGGCGCTGCTGGCGCTGGGGATCGGCGCGATCATCGGTGCCGGCATCTTCTCGGCGGTGGGCACCGCCGCGGCCGGCGGCGCGGATCACATCGGTGCCGGCCCGGCGATCATGCTCTCGTTCCTGCTCACCGCCGTCGCCTGCGGCTTCGCCGGCCTGTGCTACGCGGAGCTCTCGTCGATGGTGCCGATCTCCGGGTCGGCCTACACCTACTCCTACGCCACCCTGGGCGAATTGGTGGCGTGGATCATCGGCTGGGACCTGATCATCGAATACGCCGTGGGCAACATCGCGGTGGCGATCTCCTGGTCGGGCTACTTCCAGGAGCTGCTGCGCGGCGTCGGGATCCACTGGCCCCTCTGGCTCGGCATCGACTACCGCAGCGCCACGGAATCGGCCGCCGCGGTCGCCAAGGTCCTCGCCGGAGGCGGCGATCCGACCGCGACCCTCGGCGAGGCGACGGTCCGCATGTCCGGGGCCCTCGCGGTCGCGCCTCACCTCGCCGGAATCCCGATCATCTTCAACCTGCCGGCGTTCCTGATCGTCATGGGGATCACGCTGGTGCTGGTGCGCGGCATCCGCGAGAGCGCGACGTTCAACAACTGGATGGTCGGCCTCAAGCTGGCCATCATCGGCTTCTTCGTGATCTTCGGCGCCTTCTACATCGAGCCGCACAACTGGACCCCCTTCGCGCCCCACGGCTTCAAGGGCATCGCCTCGGCAGCGGCGATCATCTTCTTCGCCTACATCGGGTTCGACGCCGTCTCGACGGCGGCGGAGGAGAGCCGCAACCCGCAGCGCGACATGCCGCGCGCGATCCTCGGCTCGCTCGCGGTGTGCACCGTGATCTACGTCGTGGTCGCGGCGGTGCTGACGGGCTTGCTGCCGTCCAACCAGCTCGGCACCGCCGAGCCGCTGGCCACGGCGTTCTCGAACCTCGGCATGGGCTGGCCGACGCTGATCATCTCGCTCGGAGCGGTGTTCGCCACCACGTCGGTCCTGCTGGTCTTCCAGCTCGGACAGCCGCGGATCTTCTTCTCGATGGCGCGCGACGGCCTGCTGCCCGAGTGGGCGGCACGGGTCCATCCGAAGTACCGCACTCCGTACGTCACGACCTGGATCACCGGCTGGTTCGTCGGCCTGCTCGCCGCGGTGGCCAACATCGACGAGATCATCCAGTTGACCAACATCGGAACGCTCTTCGCCTTCGTCCTGGTCTGCGCGGGGGTCACCGTTCTGCGCTACAAGGAGCCGGACCGGCCGCGCCCGTTCCGCATGCCGGGAGGGGCCTGGACCGTTCCGGTCCTGGGCGTCGCCTGCTGCGTCTTCCTGATGATCTACCTGCCGCCGGCCTCGTGGTGGCGGTTCGTCGGCTGGCTCGTCCTCGGCTCGGCGATCTACGCGTCCTACGGCTGGCGCTCCAGCGTCCTCGGCCGCGGCGCCGGCCGGCCGACGGTCAACCCGCCGTTCATGCGCACGCTGGCGGTGGGCTTCCTGATCGCGGGCGTCGGACTGTTCACGATTCCCCACGACGCCGGTGTGGGCAAGCTCTGGCACGAGGCGACGACCCCGGGGATGCTCGACCACGGTCGCTCGATGGTCGGCGGAGCGCTGATCCTCGGCGGAGTCCTCGCGCTGGCGCTGGGCCTCGCCTTCGGCGTGCGCCGGCGCTCCGCCGGCTGATGTCCGCCGGACCGGTCCCGGCCGCGGGAACGCGGACCTTCTGGGACATGACGCCCTACCAGTGGGGCGTCCTGCTGGCAGCCTGGATCGGCTGGGGCTTCGACTGCTTCGACGGCCTGCTGTTCAACTTCGTGGCGCCGAACTGCGTGCCGACGCTGCTCGGGCTGCCGATCGGATCGCCGGAGGCGCACGCTGCGACGCTGCGCTGGACGGGCGGGCTGACGTCCCTGCTCCTGGTCGGCTGGGCGGTGGGCGGGATCCTCTTCGGGCGCGTTGCCGACCGGATCGGCCGCAAGCGGACGCTGATGCTGACGATGACGATCTACGCGCTCGGAACCGGCCTGTGCGCGACGGCGACCAACCTCTGGATGCTCGGGCTCTTCCGTCTGGTGGCGAGCCTGGGGATCGGCGGCGAGTGGGCCGCCGGGGCCGCGATGGTCGCGGAGGTGGTTCCCGAGCGGCGCCGGGTCGAGGCGGGGGCGCTGCTCTACACCTCGGCGCCGCTCGGCGTCTACCTGGCGAGCGCGACCAACTTCGCGATCGCCGGCGGCTACCTCCACGACCGTCCCGACCTGTCGTGGCGAATCGTCTTCCTGGCCGGCCTCGTGCCCGCCGCGGCGGCACTCCTGGTCCGGGTTTTCGTACGCGAGCCGGAGCGCTGGTCGCGGGTCGCCGCGGCCGCGCGCCCGGGGCGCTTGCTCGAGATCTTCGACGCCCGCCATCGCCGCGCGACGCTGAGCGGCTTCCTGATGGCGGTGACCGCGCTGGTGATGTGGTGGAGCTGCAACGCCTTCATCCCGGTCGTGGTCGCCGGGCTCGCCCACGCCGAAGCGGTCGCGCGCGGGCTCGGTCGCGGCGCGACCCTGGACCTCGTCGAGCTGTGGAAGGCGCGCGCCACGAGCGACTTCAACTGGGGCGGCCTGCTCGGGACCCTGCTCACGGTACCGGCCGCGAAGCTGCTCGGCCGGCGGACGATGTTCGGCCTCTATTTCGCGCTCTCGGCGGTGGCGCTGTTCGCGACCTTCGGCCTCGACCTCGCTCCCGAGACGCGTCTCGCCATGTACTTCTGGATCGGTCTCTCGGTGTTCGGCGTCTTCGGCAGCTTCACCTACTACCTGCCGGAGCTCTTCCCGACCCGGCTGCGGGGGACCGGCGCCGGCTTCTGCTACAACATCGGGCGCGTCCTGGCCGCGGTCGGCCCGGTGGTCGTCGGCACGATCGCCGCGCGCGGCACGGAGAGCACCTTCACCGCCCTGTTCTACGTCGGCTTCGTCCCCGTCGCCGGCCTGCTCTTCCTCCCCTGGGTCGTCGAGACCCGCGGCCGCCCCCTGACCGACTGACCGCCGCAGTCGAAAGACCAAAGGCTTTCCCGCAGGGGGAAGGGGGTGGGGCGAGCGTTGCGGCTGCCGGCAGGCGGGTGCCGTAGCGCAGCGAAGGCGTGTCCAGGGGACACCCAGCAAGCCAGGGTGTCCCCTCGGGGAATCTACTGCCTCGCCCCTCCGCGGACTCGAGGTCTGTCAGCGGGAGGGGCGGCCGAGGTGGCGCTGCGGCAAACGGCAGGCGAAACGACCGTCCTGCCACTTCCCCCTTCTATGGAAGTCCTTGCTTCTGGTCTTTCGTCTTTGTCTTTGTCTTGAACAGAAGAGTCTTGGCTTCTGTTGCGCGGGGGCGCTGCGCCGGCCCGCGCGCCCCCCGCCGCCGGCAGGCGCGCGTGGCCGGCGGAGGAGTGGGTCCGCGGTTGCTGCTAGTGGGCGTTGTGGCGGAGGCCGTGGCGCAGGGTCATCCAGAGGATCTTGAAGTCCAGGCCGAGCGACCAGTTCTCGATGTAGTAGAGGTCGTACTCGAGGCGCTTGCGGATCGACGTGTTGCCGCGCCAGCCGTGGACCTGGGCCCAGCCCGTGATGCCCGCCTTGACCTTGTGGCGGAGCATGTATTGCGGCAGGCGCTGCTTGAACTCGTGGACGAACGAGGGCCGCTCCGGGCGGGGGCCGACGAGCGACATGTCGCCCTTCAGGACGTTCCAGAGCTGGGGCAGCTCGTCGAGCGACCAGCGCCTCAGGAAACCGCCGATCCGGGTTCGCCGCGGGTCGTCGCGCACCGCCCAGATCGGGCCGGTCGAGGCCTCGGCGTCGACCCGCATCGAGCGGAACTTCCAGATCCAGAACGGCCGTCCGTCGAGGCCCGTGCGCTCCTGCTTGTAGAAGATCGGGCCGCGGTCCTCGAGCCAGATCGCCAGTGCCAGGAGCGGCAGAACGGGGACGAGCACCAGCAGCCCGCCCGCCGAGAGCGCCAGGTCCACGACGCGCTTGAGCAGGCTCTTCCAACCCTGCAGCGGGACCTGGTTGAGGTTGATGATCGGCGTGCCGTCGAGGTCCTCCAGGGTCGCCTTGAGGGCGGCGTACTGCAGGACGTCCGGGACCAGCTTGACCTCGAGGCACTCGCTGCCCACCGCCTCGAGCACCCGCATCACCTTGCGGTGCGCCTCGAGCGGCAGCGCGATGAAGATCTGGTCGATGTGGTGCTCCGCGACGACGCTCCCGACCTCGCGGGTCGAGGCGAGCACCGGCCGGCCGTAGAAACTGGTGCCCTGCTTGCCCGGGTCGTCGTCGAGGAAGCCGACCAACTCGATGCCGAAGTCGCGGTGGGCGATGAGCTTCTGGGCGATGTCCAGGCCCAGCTCGCCGGCGCCGACGACCAGGATGCGCTGGAAGCTGCCCGCGTGCAGGCTCGCGCTCTTGAGCAGGGAGCGGATCGCCACCCGGACGGCGACCACCGCGACCACCTCGAGCAGCGGGAAGAGGGCGAGGAAGGCGCGGCTGTAGGTGAAGGGCTCGATGCTGCCGGGGGTGATCGCCGGCCGGAACCAGAACGAGAAGCCGGACAGCAGGACCGTGCCCAGGATCACCGCCAGGAGCACGGTGACCGCTTCGTCGACGCGCGAGCGGTAGAGCCGGGTGCGGTAGAGCCCGTGGAAGTGGAAGACGATCGGGAACAGCACGAGCAGCACCGGCAGCAGCTCGGCGTAGCGGAAGAACTCCGGCGTCGACTTGGTGAGCGGTACGACCTCGAGCTCGAAGCGGAGGAACCACGCGAGGTAGAACGCAGCCAGCGAGGCGATCAAGTCGCCCGCGAGGAGGGCCGCCGCGGTGATGCGGTGCCGCTGTCGGATCAAGCCAGGAATCCCTCCGCGTCCGGCCAGTCGGAAACCAGCATCCCCCTGAACCTCTGGGCGAAGCGCCCGACGGAAAAGCTCTCCGCCCGCTCCCGGAGGTTCACGAAATTGAACTGCATCCCACGGGATTTGTCAATCGCGCTCTGGATCGCAGCGCTCTCGTCGGCCGCGAAGAGGATCCCTTCCCGCCCGTCCCGGACGATGTCCAGGACGCCCCCCAGCCCCCGCGCGACCACCGGCGTACCGCACGCCAGGGCTTCGACCGCGGCGATCCCGAAGTCCTCGATCCCCGGCTGCAACAGGCAGATGGCGCCCCGGTAGAGGTCGCGCAGGGTCGCGGCCGGGACCCGGCCGGCCAGGCGGACCCCGGGGCCGGCGAGCCGTTCGAGGCGGCTCCGCTCGGGCCCCTCGCCGACCACGACCAGGGGCAGCCCGGCCGCTGCGCAGGCCTGGATCGCCCGATCCACTTTTTTGTATGGCGCCAGGGCGGCGACGACCAGAACGTGCTCCCGGGGGCGCTCCGGCCGGGGCGTGAAGTAGTCGGTGTCGACCGGCGGCGGCAGGACCCTCGCCTCGCGCCCGTAGTAGCGGCGGATCCTGTCGGCGACGAAGGTGGAGTTGGCCAGATAGCGGTGGACGCGGTCCGCGGTGGCGACGTCCCAGCGGCGCAGGCTGGCCAGCACCCGCCGCCGGAGCCAGGCCACGGGTCCGCGTCCGCGGCCGAAGTAGGCCTCCTCCTGGTCCCAGGCGTAGCGCACCGGCGTGTGGCAGTAGCACAGGTGGAAGGCGCCCTCCGCGGGGCGCGCGCCCTTGGCCACGCAGTGGCTCGACGAGATCAGCAGTCGGTGGCCGCGGACGTCGAGGTCCTCGATCGCGGCCGGGTAGAGCGGCAGGTACCAACGGTAACCGCGGCGCAGCCCGGGCGCCCGCTGCAGGAAGCTGGTCTCGATCCGGTGGCTCTCGATCTCGGGGTCGACGGTGCCGGGGAAGTGGAAGAGGGTGTGGATCGGAGCTGCAGGGAAGAGCCGGGCGATCTCGAGCAGGACGTTCTCGCCGCCGCGCTGTCCGGTCAGCCAGTCGTGGACGAGCCCGACCGGGGCCGCCGACGCCTGCGCCCGCGCCCGCCGATCGCTCACCGCGGCTCTCCGGCGGCGGCTGCCGCCCCCAGCGCGCGCTGGTAGACGCCGAGCGTGGCGCGCGCCGTCTCCTGCCAGCGGAAGCGCGCGGCGCGCTCGCGCCCGCGGCGTGCCATCTCGGTCCGGCTTCCGGGGTCGTCGAGCAGTTCCGCGATGGCGTCGGCCAGGCCGCCGACGTCTTCCGGGTCGATCAGCCGGGCGGCGTCGCCGGTGACCTCGGGCAACGCGCCGCGCCGGCTGGCGACGACCGCGGTCCCGGCGGCCATCGCCTCGGCCACCGGCAGGCCGAACCCCTCCCAGAGGGAAGGTTGCACGAGCAGGACGGCGCCGCGGTAGAGGGCGGGGAGGTCCGCAGCCGCGACGAAGCCCAGCCGGCGCACCGAGCCGCCGAGGCCGTGGACGGCGAGCCGCGCCGCCACCGGTGACCGGTCCGCGTCGCGCTCGCCGGCGAGCACCAGGAGCGGAGCGTCCGCGCGGCGGCGGCGGAGCTCGGCGTAGGCGGCGAGCAGGCCCTCGACGTTCTTGTGCGGCTTCGGATTGCCGACGAACAGCAGGTAGCCGGGCTCGAGACCGAGCCGGGCCAGAACCGCCGCCACCTCGAAGTCGGAGACCTCGTTGCGGAACGACTCGTCGACGCCGTTGGCGACCACGTCGATCTTGTCGGGCGGGACGGCGAAGCGCCGGGTGAGGTCCTCGGCGGTCGACGCCGAGACCGCGACGACCCGGCGGGCCAGCCGCACCGCGCGCCGGATCATCGTCCGCGCGTAGGTCAGCTCGAGGCGGGAGCGGAACTCCGGGAAGCGCAGGTGGATCAGGTCGTGGATGGTGACCACCACCGGGCAGGGGGGGGCCAGCGGCACGACGTAGTGCGGCGCGTGGAAGAGGTCGACGCTCTCGCGCCGGAGGCGGCGCGACACCGAGACCATCTCGGTCAGCGAGTAGCCGGGAGCGCGCTCGTCGATCCAGCGGAAGTTGCCCGGCAGGTGGGGCAGGGCGGCCGGCCCCTCCGGCCCGGCGAGCAGGAGGTAGCGGGTCTCGTGATCCAGGCGGGCGAGCCCGGAGACGAGCCCCCGGACGTAGGTGCCGATGCCGAAGTCCGCGATCTTGCGGGCGTCGATCGCGATCGTCGTCACGCCGCGTGACCCGTTCCCAGCGCGCTGCGGAAGACGGCGGCGAGGCGGCGCGAGGACTCCTCCCAGGAGTAGCGCCGCGCGCGCTCGACGCCGCGCCGCCCGAGCTCGGCGGCGAGCTCGGGCTCGGAGGCCAGGCGGGAGAGGGCGTGCGCGAGCTCCTCCGGGTCGTCGGGGTGGACGGTCAGCGCGGCGTCGCCGGCGACCTCCGTCAGGCTCGGGATCTCCGAGACGATCGCCGCCACTCCGGCGGCCATCGCCTCGGCCACCGGCAGGCCGAAGCCTTCGTAGAGCGACGGGTAGACGAAGGCGGTGGCCGCTCCCACCACCTCGCGCAGCTCCTCGAGCGGCAGCCGGCCGAGCCGCCTCACCCCGGCCCCGGCGAGGGCGTCGAGCTGCGCCGCGAGGCGCTCGTGCTTCCAGCCCTCGGGCCCCGCGATCAGCAACGGCAAGGCGAGCTCCGGCTCCTCGTCGCGCAGGCGCCGCCAGGCCTCGAGCAGCAGGCCGACGTTCTTGCGCGGCTCGAGCGTCCCGGCGTAGAGGAAGTAGCCTCGGGGCGCGTCCAGCCGCTCACGCACCGCGGCGATGCGCGCCGCGTCGATCGGGCGCCAGGCGGGATCGACGCCGTTCCAGATCACCTCCACCTTGCCGGCGGCGGCCGGGAACGCCGCCACCAGGTCGCGCGCCGTCGACTCGGAGACCGCCACCAGGCGCGCGGCGCGCTCGACGGTCGAGCCCAGGAACGGGATCTGGCTCCAACGCACGCGCGCCGGCAGCGTCTCCGGCCAGAGCAGGACGGCGAGGTCGTGGACGGTGGCGACGCCGGGCACCGTCAACCGGCGGGGCAGCGTCTGGAGGGGCGACCAGAGCAGGTCGAGGTCACCCCGCGCCAGCCGCCGCGGCAGTTGCCACTGCTGCCAGATCACGCCCAGGGGCGCGGGCTGCCACTCGACGACGACACCGGCCTCGCGCAGCCGGCCGGCGGCTTCGGGCTCGCGATGCGCCAGCCCGACGAGGTCGAACTCCCCGGTGGCGGCCAGGCGCTCGGTCAGCTCGAGGGTGTGGATCCCGATCCCGGTCGGCGCGCGCACCACGGCGCGCAGGTCGACGGCGATTCGGGGACGGCGGGATGCGGGCGGGATGTCGGCCTCCGGCGGGGGGCGGCGCGGTCGCCCCCGGATCGGCCGCAGTCTATCGCTCCGGCCGAGCTCCTCCGGCCGCCCGTGCTCCGGGTCGACGCCCCTCCCTCGCGGTCTCAGCGCACGACGACGGGGCTCCCGGGACCGCAGATCGCGGCCAGGGTGCGCGCGACGTCGGCGTAGAACGGACCGGAGAAGTCCTCGGTGGCGACGGTGCGCGCGTGGAGAACGACGTCGTCGAGCGAGACCAGGCCGACCAGGAATCGGTCCCAGTCCACCACGGGGAGCCGGCGCACGCGGTACTTCGCCATCCGGCCGAGGGCCTCCATGATGTCCTCGTCGACCAGGCAGACGTAGGCCTGGCCGCTCATCACCTCGCGCACCGGAATCTCGGAGGGCTGCTGGTCGCGCCGGGTCACGGCGAGACACACGTCGCGGTCGGTGACGACGCCGAGCACCTTCTCGGACTCGTCCACGACGGGAAGGAATCCGCACCCGACTTCGGCCATGACGCGGCCGGCGGTCGCGAGATCGGTTTCGGGGTGCGCCGTGCGTACGACGTGCCGCATGATGTCGATGACCTTCACCGCTCACCTCCTCCGGATTCGGGACCCCAGCGTCCACCTCTTCCGATAGCCCGGATGCGAACGCGACGCGCCGGCCGGCGGGGTGGCGGCGGGTCCGCGTCCGGGCGGGGCTCGCCTGCCCCGCGGCGGTGTCCGGGAAGTCCTGTAGATTTGGCGCGCATGCCGGACTCGAACCGCGAACCTGCCAGCGACGGCGACCGCGCCGAGGCGGCCGCGGCCCTCGCCGCGCTGGAGGCGGCGGTGCGCCAGCGCCGCGGCGAGCTCGCGGCGCTGGGCGGCGTCGGCGACGAGCTCGGTGTCCGGCTCGCCGAGCTGCGGCAGCGCGAGTTCGTCCAGGAGCCGCGACCGGTCTCCCCGCGGCCGGGGCTCGGCCGGGTCATCGTCTTCGTGCGCAAAGCGTTCTACCACCTGTTCTTCAAGTGGCACGCGCGCGCCGTCCTGCAGCAGCAGAACGAGTTCAACCAGACGGCCGCCGCTCTGCTGGCCGATCTGGCGGAGAGCGGCCGCGCCACCCGGCGCGAGGTCGAGCGCCTGCGCGCCCGTGTCGCCGAGCTCGAGGGCGGCCGGGAGGAGGCGACCGGAGGAGGTCCGGCCGGAACCCGGGGCGGGGCCGCGGGGTGAGCGCCCGGATCGCGATCTGCGCCGCCCAGGTCCCCTTCACCCGCGGCGGCGCCGAAGTCCTCTACGAGTCGCTCCGTGACGAGCTGGTGCGGCGTGGCCACCGGGCCGAGATCGTCGCCCTGCCCTTCGACTGGTCGAGCCGCCAGGCGATCCTGCGCAGCGCCCTGGCCTGGCGCCTGCTCGACCTCGACGGGACCGCCGCCGAGCCGGCGGATCTGGTGATCGCCACGCGCTTCCCGTCCTACGTCGTGCGCCACCCGCGCAAGGTGGTCTGGCTGATCCACCAGTTCCGGCAGGTCTACGAGCTCGCCGGGACCCGCTTCTCCGACTTCGGGGTCGAGGCGGGCGACGACGAGGTCGCCGGCCTGATCCGCGGCATCGACGCGCGCTCGCTGGGCGAGGCGCGGGCGCGCTTCGCGATCTCGGCCAACACGGCCGAGCGCCTGCGCCGCCACAACGGCCTCGAAGCCGAGACGCTCTACCCGCCGCCGAAGCTGGGCGACGCCTACCGCAGCGAGGAGCCCGGCGACGCGGTCTTCACCGTCGGACGACTGGACCCGATGAAGCGGTTCGATCTCCTGGTGCGGGCTCTGGCGGCGTGCCGGCGGCCGGTGCGCGCCGTCATCGCGGGGGAGGGCCCCGAGCGCGGGCGGCTCGGCGAGCTCGCGGCGCAGCTCGGCGTGGCCGAGCGCCTGGATCTGCCCGGACGGATCGACGACGCCGAGCTCGTGGCTCGCTACGCGCGGGCGCTGGCCGTCTACTACGCGCCCTTCGACGAGGACTACGGCTACGTCACGGTCGAGGCCTTCCGCTCGCGGCGCGCCGTGGTGACCACCGCGGACTCCGGCGGCGTGCTGGAGTTCGTGCGCGACGGCGAGAACGGCTTCGTCGTCGATCCCGGCGACCCGCGCGCGATCGCGGCCCGCCTCGACCGGCTCTTCGACGATCGCGCCGAGGCGCGCCGCCTGGGCGACGCCGGACACCGCCGGGTCGAGTCGATCGGCTGGGACCGGGTGGTCGACCGTCTGCTCTCGGTTCTCTGACGACGGGCCGGAGGAGCTCCGCTTGCGCCTCGCCTACGTCTCGCCGCTGCCGCCCCTGACCTCGGGGATCGCCGACTACTCGGCCGAGCTGGCCCCCGCCCTGGCGGCCGCGGGCGCCCGCATCGAGCTCTTCCACGAGGGACGGGTACCGCCGCCGACGCCGCTCGCGGCGGCCTTCCCCTGCCACCCGGTGGCCGAGCTGGCGGGCCGGGCGGCGGGCTTCGACCTCCTGCTCTACCACGTCGGCAACAGCGCGCCGCACCACGCCGAGATCGTGGACGCTCTGCTCGAGATGCCGGGCGTCGCGGTGCTCCACGAGTACCAGCTCCATCACCTGATGCGCGAGCGCACGCTGGCGGCTGGACGCCCCGAGGCCTACGTCGAGGAGATGCGCTACTGCGCGGGGGAGAGCGGAAGACGCGCGGCGCGGCGGCTGCTCGACACCCACTACCCGGTCGACCTCTGGGCTTTTCCGCTCTTCGAGCGCGTGGTCGATCGCAGCCGGGCCATCTTCGTGCACTCGGAGTTCGCCCGCGCCCGGATCCTGGCCAGCCGGCCCGGGGCGCGGGTCGAGGTCGTGGCGTTCCCGGTGGACCTCGACGCCGTGCCCACCGTCGACGGCGAGGCGCGGCTCCGCGCCCGCGCCGACCTCGGCCTCGGAGAGGACGACCTCGTTCTCGCTTCGTTCGGCTTCGTCACGCCGCAGAAGCGGCTCGAGCCGGCGCTGGCCGCGTTCGCGCGAGCTGCGTCGCGAGAATGCGCGCGCCCGATTCCTCGTCGTCGGCGAGGTGTCGCCGCACTACGACCTGGACGAGCTTCTCGACGCGGCCGGGCGCGAGGGCGTGATCGTCACCGGTCGGCTGCCGCTGGCGCGCTTCCACGCCGCGATGGCGGCGGTGGACGTGGCGGTGAACCTGCGTCATCCGACCGGGGGCGAGACCTCGGCGTCGCTCCTGCGTCTGCTCGCGATGGGCGTACCCACGATCGTCACCCGCGCCGGTTCGTTCGCGGAGCTGCCCGCGGGCGTCGTCGCCTCGGTCCCGCTCGACGAGCGGGAGGAGGAGCTCCTGCTCGCCGACTTCCGCGCGCTGGCGGGGGACGCCGCATTGCGCACGGCGCTGGGCGGCGCCGCGCGGCGCTACGTCCGGGAGCGGCATGCCCTGCCGGGGGCCGCAGCGGCGTGGCTGCGGGCGCTGGAGTCTGCGGTCTCGGCGCCGGCCGGCGGGGCACCGGCGGTGCCGCCTCTGGCGCCCTGGGACGGCGTCGACCCGCGGATCGCTCTGGCCGCCGGCCTGGGGCGCGATCTCGCCGACCTCGGCGTCGCCGAGAGCGACCGGGAGGCGCTGTCCGGGGTCGCCGACGCCCTCGTCGAGCTGGACCTGGGACCGCTTCCGGGTCGCCGCGCGTGATGCGTGGGCGAAGCGCGGTCCGGACCGGGGTCGTGTCGCTCGCGGTGCTGGCCGCGGCCGCGGTCGCGGCGCACTTCGCCTACTGGTACGCCGCCCGCGAACGCGTGGGGCGTCCCGGCGCCGAGGCCGCGGCGACGCTGCTCGCGGACGGCGCGGGCGGCACCGCGGTCTGGATCGCGTATCCGCACCAGAACCTCGGCCGGCTGGAGGGCTCGGTCCGCGATCCGGAGGCCTGGCTGGCCGTGCTGGGGGGGAGCGATTCGGCGACGCGGCGCACTCTGCCGCGCTTCGCCGGCTTCGCCGTCCCGCCGGCCGACGGGCTCTGGCTGCGCATCGATCCCTGCGGCGGGCTCCGCGCCGAGCTCGAGGTCTACCCGATCGTCTCGCTGCTGGCCCGGACGGCGGGTGCGCTGGCGGGGAACCCGTGGCTGGGAGGAGGCGAGGTGCGCTCCGGGTCGCGCGGCCGCGGGACGGTGACCTGGCGGCGCCGCACCTGGCGGCTCGATCTGAACGCGGAGGCCGGCGCCGGCTGTCCGCCGGCCGGCGCTTCCTCCCCGGCGCCGGGTGGCGCTGAGCTGCCGCCGGCCCTCGCCTACGTCCGCCTTGGATCCGGGTTGGAGCCGATCCCGGCCGGGCTCTACCGGCTCGACCGGCGCGCGGGCGAGCTCGAGATCCGCGACGTTGCCCGCGGTCCGGCCGCGGGCGCGCCGACCGGTGGCGCCCCCGAGCCGCCGGCGGGTCCCGGCCCCGAGGATCCGGCCGGGTGGCTGGCCGAGGTCGATGCCCGGGGCGGGCTGCGGGCGCTGGCGGTGTGGGAGAGCGACGCCGCGGTCGCCGGACTGCCGGCCGTCGTCGTGCTGGACCGGGGGCGTCGCGGCTTCGACCTTCCCGGTGCGGAGCTGCTGCGTCTGGCGGGGGAGCGGACCCCGGAGGCGGTGGTCGACGGGATCCGGGTCTCGGCGCTCGATCGGGCCACTCTGGAGCGCGGGCTGCGCTTCGCCTCCCTCCTGTCGGCGTGGCTCGTGTCGCGAACCGAGCGTCCGCTGACGCTGGCGGCGGCGGACCCTTCGCGGCTCGAGCCCGAGGTGTCCCGGCTCGCCACGGCCCTCGGTCGGATCCCGATCGTGGGGCCCCCACGGGCGCGCCCGTTCGCGCTCGCCGCGGCACTGCTCGAGCCGGTGCGCGACTGTCGCGCGGCCGGGCTCGCCGTGGCCGGCGACCCGCCTTCCGTGTGGCTCCGGCCGTGCGCCCAAGGTGTCCTCGGAGGAGGACGATCGCGTTGACCGGGGGGGTGAAATCCGGTACCCTTCGCCGGCTCTCCCCGGAGGGCTCGAACCATGAAGATCCGGTTGGACTCCGCGCGTGTCGAGCCGTTCCACTGGGAGGAGTCGATCGAGGTCGAGCCCTCCGAGCTGGGTCTCGAAGCCGACGAGGTCGGGCTCACGCCGGTGGTCGTTCGCGGCACGCTGGCCTGGATGTCGCCCGATTATCTGCTCCAGGCGCGACTCTCCTATCGGCAGACGGTGCCGTGTGACCGCTGTCTGGAGCCGGTCGCCGTCGAGGTGGAGCTGCCGCTCGAGTGGCTGGTCGAGACGCGGCCGGCCGCCGCGACCGGAGTCGCGGAGCGCGAGCTCGAGGCGGACGATCTCGGCGTCCTCGAGCTCGCCGGCGACGAGCTCGACAGCCGGGTGCTGGTGGTCGAGCAGGTGCAGCTCAACCTGCCGACGCATCCGCTCTGCCGGGAGGATTGCGCCGGGCTCTGTCCGCACTGCGGACGGAACCTGAACCGCGGCGCGTGCGACTGCCGGACGCCGGCCGACCCGCGTTGGGTCGCGCTGGCGGGTCTCGCATCGACTGCGACCGCGGACGCCGACCCCGAGACGGGTCGGGCGTCGACGGAGGCCGGGGAAACGAAGACGAACGGTCGCGCGCATCACGGCCGCGACCCATCCTGAAGCGGAAACGACGAGGACCGGAACATGCCGAACCCCAAACACCGCCACTCCAAGACCCGGCGCGACAAGCGGCGCGCCCACGACGCGCTGACGCCTCCCGCGTCCTCGATCTGCCCGAACTGCGGCGAGCGCAAGCTCCCGCACCGCGCCTGTCCGAGCTGCGGCACCTACCGCGGACGCGAGATCGTCGAGGTCGGCCCGAGGTCCTGACCCGGGTTGCGCCCGCCGCCGAGCGATGCCGATCGCCGTCGACGCCATGGGGGGCGACTTCGCCCCGCGCGCCGCCGTTCAGGGCGCCGCCCTCGCCGCGAGCGAGGACGGGATCGCTGTCCGCCTGGTGGGACGGCGCGAGCTCCTGGAGCGCGAGCTGGACCGGATCGGCGCCGACCGCGAGCACATCGAAGTCGTCGACGCCAAGGACGTGGTCGGGATGGACGAGCCGGCCACGGCGGTCCGCCGCAAGCGCAGCTCCTCGGTCGCCGTGTGCGCCGACCTGGTCCGCGAGGGCGCCGCCCAGGCCATGGTCACGGCCGGCAACACCGGCGCGGCGATGGTCGCGGCGAAGCTGCTGGTGGGCACCGTCGACGGCGTGGACCGGCCGGCTCTGGCCGCCGTCTTCCCCAACCGGCGCGGGCGCACCGTCGTCCTCGACGTCGGTGCCAACGTGGACAGCCGGCCGGCGCACCTGCGCCAGTTCGCGGTCATGGGGCACTTCTACGCCCAGGAGGTCATCGGCACCACGCGGCCCCGGATCGGACTGCTCTCGATCGGGGAGGAGGACCAGAAGGGCAACGACGTGACGCGCGACGCGGGCAAGGCACTGGCCGCCACCGGGCTGAACTACGTCGGCAACGTCGAGGGCCGCGACGTGTTCAACGGCAGCACCGACGTCGTGGTCTGCGACGGTTTCGTCGGCAACGTCCTGCTCAAGTCGGCCGAGGCGATGGCCGAGCTCGTCGTCGGGATGGTCCGCGAGGAGCTGCTGCGGACGTCGCGCACGCGCGTCGGCGGGTGGCTGGCGCGGCCCGCGTTCCTCAACTTCAAACGGCGGACCGACTACACCGAGTACGGCGCCGTCCCGCTGCTGGGCGTCCGGGGCGGGTGCTTCATCGGTCACGGGCGTTCCAACTCCAAGGCGATCCGCAACGCCATCCTGCGCGCGGCGGAGTTCTGCGAGGCGGACCTGGCGACCAAGATCGAGGCCAAGATCGCCGTCCTTCACGCCGAGGAGGCGCGGATCTCGGCGCAGGAGGGGAGCGCCGAGGCTCCCGCGCCGGAGCCGACCGCCCCGGCCTGACGCCGGCCCGCCCGATGAACCGACGGTGGAGAGAAGCGAGATGACCCCGCGCACGGCGTTCGTCTTTCCGGGCCAGGGCTCGCAGAAGGTCGGGATGGGCAAGGCCTGGGCGGAGTCCCATCCCGAGTCGCGCGCGGCGTTCGAGGAGGCCTCCGAGGCGCTCGGCATCGACGTCGCGCGGCTGTGCTGGGAGGGTCCTGAAGCCGACCTGCAGCTGACCGCCAACACGCAGCCCGCGATCCTCACGGTCTCGGTCGCGATCCACCGCGCGCTGGCCGCGCGCGGCGTCCAGGCCGACGCCGCGGCCGGGCACAGCCTGGGAGAGTACTCGGCGCACGTCGCGGCCGGAACGCTGACCCTGGCGGACGCCGTGCGCCTGGTCCGCAGGCGTGGGACGCTGATGCAGGAGGCGGTTCCGGTGGGCGTGGGCGCGATGGCGGCGATCCTCGGCCTGGACCCGGAGCAGGTCGCGGCGGCGGCTCGGGAAGCCGCGGGCGACGGAGTCTGCGCCGTGGCCAACTACAACTCGCCGGAACAGACGGTCATCGCCGGCAGCCGCGACGCGGTCGAGCGCGCGATGACCCTGGCGCGTGAGCGCGGGGCCAAGCGGGCGCTGCCGCTCCCGGTCTCGGCTCCCTTCCACTGCGCGTTGATGGCGCCCGCCCGCGCGGGACTCGAGCCCGACCTCGCCGCCACTCCCTTCCGGGCGCCGTCGCTGCCGGTGGTGGTCAACATCGACGCGCTGCCGGTGACCACCGGCGAAGCGGCGCGCGACGCCTTGATCCGGCAGATCGACGGCCCGGTGCGCTGGGTCGAATCGGTGCGGTATCTCGCCGGCGAGCTCGGCGTCGGCCGCTTCGTCGAGGTCGGCCCCGGCAACGTCCTCGGCGGGCTGATCCGCAGGATCGTGCCCGGAGCCGAGACGGTGTCGCTCTCCGAGCCCGCGGGTCTCGCGGCGCTGGAGCGGATCTCCCGAGCGTGAGGTGACCATGTTCCGACTCGACGGCAGGACGGCGCTCGTGACGGGCGCCTCGCAAGGGATCGGAGAAGCGATCGCACGGCGCCTCTGCGACCAGGGCGCCCGGGTGGTTCTCGCGGCGCGCAATCTCGCCCGGCTCGAGGCGGTCGCGGCCGAGCTCGCGGCCGCAGGTGGGGAAGCGCTCGCCTGGGAGCTCGACCTGGCGGACGCGGTCGGAGTCGCCGAGCGACTCAAGGCGTTGCCCCCCGGGTGGGCCGAGGTCGGAATCCTGGTCAACAACGCCGGCGTCACGGCGGACGGCCTCCTGGCGCGGATGAGCCTCGAACAGTGGCAGAAGGTCCTGGACACGAACCTGACCGGCACTTTCGCGGTCACCCGCGAGGTGGCGCGCGGCATGTTGCGCCGGCGCTGGGGGCGGATCGTCACGGTTTCTTCGGTGGTCGGCCTGATGGGCAATGCGGGCCAGGCCAACTACGCCGCGGCCAAGGCCGGCCTGATCGGCTTCTCGAAATCGGTCGCGCGGGAGCTCGCCGGCCGCAACGTCACGGCCAACGTGGTGGCGCCGGGATTCGTCGAGACCGCCATGACGGCGGTCCTTCCGGAGGCGACGCGCAAGGCGATGCTGGCCGACATTCCGTGCGGCAGGTTCGGGGCCACCGACGAGATCGCCGCTGCCGTCGTCTACCTGGCGAGCGAGGAGGCCGGTTACGTGACCGGCCAGGTCCTCAATATCTCCGGAGGCCTCTACATGTGAGGCCTGCGGAGCCCATCGCGCCGCGCTGCGGCGTTGGACTCCCTTCGCCGGAATGTGCTAGAAACCGTTTGCCGGAGTTCACCCCCGAAGGAGGAAAGCGTCGCATGTCGACCGTTGCCGAGAAGGTGAAGAGCATCATCGTGGAGCAGCTGGGAGTCGAAGCCGACGAGGTCACGTCCGAGGCGAGCTTCACGGACGATCTCGGCGCCGACTCGCTCGACATCGTCGAGCTCGTGATGGCGTTCGAAGAGGAGTTCGGGATCGAGATTCCGGACGAGGACGCCGAGAAGATCGGCAAGGTGTCCGAGGCGGTCTCCTACATCGAGCAGCACGCCGGCCAGAAGAACTGACGGCAGACCCGCACTCGGCCTGCGGGCGCCGTCCCCGAAACATCATGGCGAGAAGTGACCGTCGACGCGTCGTCGTCACCGGGGTGGGGCTGGTGTCTCCGCTCGGTGTGGGCACCGACGCGACCTGGCGGGCCCTGCTCGCCGGCCGCAGCGGGATCGGGCCGATCACCCGCTTCGACACGTCCGCGTTCGGCAGCCGAATCGCGGGAGAGGTGAAGGACTTCGAGCCCGAGCGCTGGGTGGCGAAGAAAGAGGTCAAGAAGATGGACCTCTTCATCCACTACGCCCTGGCGGCGTCGCAGATCGCGCTCGACGACTCGGGATTCGAGGTCACCGAGGAGAATGCCGAGCGGGTCGGCGTCGTGATCGGATCCGGGATCGGTGGCTTCCCGATGATCGAGCGCACGCACTCGATCCTCGTCGAGCGCGGACCGAACCGGATCTCGCCGTTCTTCATCCCCGGCGTGATCGTGAACCTGGCGGCCGGTCAGGTTTCGATCCGGACGGGGGCGCGGGGTCCCAACACGGCACCGTGCACGGCGTGCACGACGGGTCTCCACGCCGTCGGGGACGCCTTCCGTCTGATCCAGCACGACTACGCCGACGCGGTCATCGCGGGCGGCACCGAAGGTGCGATCACCCCCATCGCGGTGGGAGGCTTCAGCGTCATGGGTGCGCTCTCCACGCGCAACGACGAGCCCGAGCGGGCCTCGCGGCCGTGGGACAAGGACCGCGACGGGTTCGTCATGGGAGAGGGCGCCGGAATCCTGATCCTCGAGGAGCTGGAGCGGGCCCGCCGCCGCGGGGCGCCGGTCTACGCCGAGATCGTCGGCTACGGGATGAGCGGCGACGCCTACCACATGGCGGCGCCACACCCGGAAGGCCGCGGCGCGGCGTCGGTGATGCGCAACGCGCTGGCCGACGCCGGCCTGGAGCCGGCCTCCGTGGACTACATCAACGCCCACGGCACTTCGACGCCGCTCGGCGACCTCGCCGAGGTGTTCGCGGTGAAGCAGGTCTTCGGCGACCACGCGTACAAGGTCGCGATGTCCTCGACCAAGTCGTCCACGGGACACCTGCTGGGCGCCGCCGGCGGTCTCGAGTGCGGGCTGCTCGCGCTCGCCGTCCGCGATCAGGTCTATCCTGCAACACTCAATCTCGACGCCCCGGGCGAAGGCTGCGATCTCGACTTCGTGCCCAAGGAAGCCCGCCGCGGGCGTCTCGACGTCGCGCTGACCAATTCCTTCGGCTTCGGCGGCACGAACGGCGCGCTCCTGATGCGCCGGCTGGACTGAGCGGAGGCGCGGGAGCGGGCCGATGCCGGCCTCGCTGAGGCGGTTCCGGCGCGGGCTGGCCGCGTTCGCCGCGCTCCTGCTGCCGGGCTGCGCCAGCTTCCGCGGCTACCGCGGGCCCGAGGAGAAGGTCCTGCCGCGCGATCCTGCGCAGCCGACCGTGCTCGACTCGCGCCTGCTCGACGCGGCCGCGGGCCGCGTACCCGGCACCAGCGGCGTGGCGATGCTGTCGGCCGGCGAGGATGCCCTCCTGGCGCGCCTGGCGCTCGCCGATCTCGCCGGGCGGTCGATCGACATCCAGACCTACATCTGGGACCTCGACACGGCCGGCAGGTTGGCCATGGCGCGCCTGCTGGCCGCCGCCGACCGCGGCGTGCACGTCCGTCTGCTGCTCGACGACACGACGACGATCGGAGGCGAGAGGAGCTTCGCAGCTCTCGACCAGCATCCGAACATCGAGGTCCGTTTCTTCAATCCGTTCCGCACGCGGAGCCGGGGGACCTGGGCCGAGCGCAGCCTGGAGTTCCTGTTCGACTTCGGGCGCCTCAACCGGCGCATGCACAACAAGGTCTGGATCGCCGACGACTCGTACGCGATCATCGGCGGCCGCAACATCTCGGACGAGTACTACCTGATCTCTGACGAACGCGACTTCCGGGACCTGGACTTGCTGGTCGCGGGGCGCGCGGCGGAATCTGCGTCGGCGGTCTTCGACCGCTTCTGGAACAGCCGCTGGGCGGTCCCGGCGCTGCACCTGACTCCGCCCCGCGCGGGCCGGCTGGAAGCGCTCCGCCGTCGCCTCGCCGAGTTCTGCGCGCATCAGAAGCGGTTCCCCTATCCGGACAACCCCGCTCCCGACGAAGCCGAGAGGGTGCTGGACGCCAGCGTGCCGGGGCTCGAGTGGGCGCCGGTCGAGGTGCTCGCGGACGAGCCGGAGAAGATCGAGTCGGCCGGAAAGAGCGAGATCGCGCGGCGGCTCGTCGACGAGACCGCCAGCGTCCGTCGATCGCTGCGGATCGAGGTCGCCTATCTGTCGTTGCCGGCGGCTTCGGTCGAGTGGCTGAGCACGCTGGTGCGGCGCGGCGTCTCGGTCCGGGTGCTCACCAACTCCCTGGCCACGACCGACGTCCTCGCCGCGCACGCCGGATACGAGGCCACGCGACGGCGGCTGCTCGAGGCCGGCGTCGAGCTCCACGAGCTGCGACCCCGGGGCCACGCCCCGGTCAAGCGCCTGGTGGCGCCGGTCAAATCGCGCGCCAGCCTGCACTCCAAGGCAGTGGTCTTCGACGACGACCGGGTCTTCGTCGGTTCGCTCAACTTGGATCCCCGGTCGCTGCGGCTGAACACGGAGATCGGACTCTGGGTCCGAGACCGGCAACTGGCGACCCAGATCGCCGCCTGGATCGACTCCGGCTGTTCGTTCGAGCGCAGCTGGAGACTGGAGCTGCGCCCGCGCCGGGTAACGGCGAACGGCCGTCTGATGACCGTGCGGGAGCTGACCTGGGTGGGCCGGCGCTCCGACGGGTCGGAAGACGTGAAAACCCACGAGCCGCAGGCGACGATCTGGCGCCGGGCGCTGGCCCGGTTGCTCTCCTGGCTGCCGATCGAGGGACTGATCTGAGCCGGCGCCGTCACTCGGCGACGGCGACCAGGGCGGCGAAGACGTCGACCAGCTCCGGATTGAGGTAGCCGGGGGCGCGCGCCCGGAGCAGACGGGCCGACTCGGCGGCGGGGAGCCGCCCGCGCGACCGCAGGGTGTCCCAGGTGTCGGCCACGGCCACGATCTGGGCGGCCGCGCTGGGGGTGCGCCCGGCGGCGACGGTCGGGTAGTTGGGCGCGCCGTCGAAGCGGAGGTGGTGCTCGTAGGCTGCCACGATCGCGAGCGCCGGCGCTCCGGGCATGACGGCGATCCGGGCCGCTCCCACCACCGGGTGGGCGCGCAGCGCCGACGCTCCGGCGTCGGTGGCGACCTCGATCCGACCGACGTCGTGGAGCAGGCCGGCGAGCCCGAGGTCGAGCTGCCGGTCGCCTTCGACGCCGATCGCGCGCGCCAGCCGCAGGGTTCCCAGGGCGGTCGCCAGCGCGTGGACGAACTCGCGCTCGCCCGGCGTGCCGCTCGCGATTCGCGGCGCCTCGAGGCGCGCCCCCGCCACGGCGCGGGCCAAGGACGCGACCAGCGAGCGGAGACGGTCGACGCCCGGAGGCGGGCTTCCCGCGGGTGCGCAGAAGTCGGCGCGCGCCCGCTCGAGCTCCTCGCTCGAGGCGAGCTCCGGGAGGACCTCTTCACGCGTCCCGCCGCCCGCGCCCGGCTCCTCCGGACGGAAGCCCACCCGGCCGATCAGGAGGTGCCGGCTCGCCGTCGGTCCCGCAGGCGATGTCGTGGAGTCGAGAAACGCCGCCAGCTCGGCCTCGTCGAGTCCCGCCATCAACGTGATTCCGGACAGCTCGTGGCGGGCCAGGCCGGTGAGCATGCCGCGCGTCCAGGCCGCGGTCTCGGGAACCGGAATCTGATCGACGATCAACTGACCCTCGATCGCGAGCGCGGTCGTCTCGGCGGCACCGGGCGACTGCGCCAGGAGATCGCGATGGGCCGCGACCGTGCGCTCCACCGCGCGGCGGACCTGCGGGTGCCCCGAGGGATAGACGCTGCGCTGCTGGAGCGCGGCTCCGAGCTCGACGATCAGCCGCTCGACGGCGGCTTCGCGGGCACCGCTCATCGGCCCTCCCGGCTTCCGGATTCCGGCTTCCGTTCCGGCTCCGGTCCCGAGGCCTCGTCGACCCGCGCCAACGCCAGCGCCATGCGGCGGATCTCGGGATCGCGTGCGCGGCGGCCGCGCTCGACGAACGGCCGGCGTGCCTCGGGCGGGAAAGCGCCCAGGACCTCGTACAGGGCGCGGCGTTCCTCGAGGGCCACCGGCGGCCAGGCGAAGCGGGAAGCGAAACGGCGCAGCCCGGCGAGCGCGCGCCCGTCGCCGAGCGCGCCGAGGGCACGGATCGCCTTGAGCCGCAGCGCCCGCCGGTGGCCGGACCAGTCGGCCTCGGAGAGCAGCTCGACCAGCAGGTCGACCGCCTCGTGAAAGCCGTGCGTGCCGGCGAGCTCGATCGCTTCCTCGGCGAGGCGCGGATCGCGGTGCCGGACGGCGTTGCGCAGCAGCTCGTGGGGCAGCGTCGATTCGAACTCGAACAGGCTGCGGATCGCCTCCAGCCGCACCCGGAGGTCGGGGTGGGCGGCCGCCCTGCGCACCGCCGGGAGCGAGCCGGGATCCCCGACTCGTCGCAGCAGCAGGAGCATGTTGCGCACGACGTACCAGCGCGAGTCGCCGAGCATCGACGCGGCCTGGGGCGCGATCGTGGGCCCCATGGAGGCGAGCAGGTCGAGCAGCCTCCGGCGGACCGCGCGGTCCTCCTCGTGCGCGAGGGCCTCGAGCAAGTGGCGGATGGCGGGTCCGCCGAGCTGATCGAGCAGGCGCCGGACCGGCTCGACCGCGTCCTCCGGGAGGTGCACGAGGCCGGCGACCAGGGCCGAGACCGAAGCCGAGTCCGACATTCGCTCGAGCACGGCGGCGAGCGGTTTCGAGGCCTCGCCGCCGTCGGCGGTACGGCGGGTGAGCGACTCGGCGAGCTCGCGGCACAACCGCAGCCGCCCGCCGGCGAGTAGCTTGCGGTAGGAGACGAGCAACCGGTCGAGGACCGCGGCGCGCCGCTCCGGCGGCAGGTCGCGCTGGGTAGCGAGCTCGGACAGCGCGACGGCGATGGCCCGCTCGAGCGGCGAGTCGCCCAGCTCCCGCGCCAGCTCCGCGGCGCCGGGGGGGACCTCCACGCTGTCGGGTCCGCGCGGGAGCTCGAGGATCGCCGTCGCGGACGCGACGGTCTCGGCGTCGCCGGCGGCGTCCAGATCGCCGGAGACGAACAGGCGCCGCAGCCGCTCGAGCGTGGAGACGTCCACCGCGCCGGCGCGCTCCTCGCCCGGATCGGGGCCGCCCGGCTTCGGCGCCGAGAGCAGGCCCCGGACGGCCTCCGCCGGGGCGGCGGGCAGGGCGCCGAGGAGCTCCTCCCGTCCGCTACCGGCGGCGTGGCCGGCGCCGATCCTCTCGGCGAGCGCGGTGGCCAGGCTGATGCGCCAGCCGGGATCGAGCGCGTCCCAGAGGTAGCCGATGGCGGCGCCGCTCTGGAGCCCGGGGTGCTCGACGAACTCGGCGGCCGCGGCGCCGAGCGTCGCCTCCACGTCCTCCGGGCTCCAGCCCGCCTCGCTCTCCGCGGCGCCGTCGTTCGCCAGCAGCGACCCGGCACCTCCCGGCAGCCCCAGCAACGCCGCGAGCAGGCCGGTCGCGCCGCCACCGGAGGCGATCCACGAGGCGAGGCGCTCGGCCGGGATCTGCCCGCCGGCGACCAGACGCTTGATCAGGCGCTCCCAGAGACCACCCGCCTCGGGCAGCATCGTGGCCTCCTGCTCGTCCTGCGCCTCGACCAGGCGGAGTCCGGAGAAGTCGAGGTCGTGCACCTCCACGCCGACGACCCCGGATCGCGCCAGCTCCTCGCGCAGCGGAGGCGCGGCGGCCGTGCGGCGCGGATCGACGAGCAGGGCGCGCAGGAAGGTCTCGAGCTCGCGTCGGTCGACGCCCACCCGGAAGCGGACGCCGGCGAGGCCGCGCCGACGCAGCAGCTCGGCCAGGCGCGAGGCGGTGGGTCCCCCGAAGCGGCGGTCGCCGTGGAGGAGCTCGTCGCGTCCGGCGGCCAGCTCGAGGTCGCCTTCCGCCGCCAGCGCTTCGCGGAGCGTCGCGTGCGCCCGGTCGAGCGCCGCCGAGGAGGTCGGGTGTCCGGACGGATAGGCGGAGATCGCCCGCCAGGCGATCGCCAGGTCGCGCAGCAGCGGTGTGAGCTCGGGAGCGCTCATGGCTTCGAAGTCGGCCACGATTCTACGTCTCCCGCCGATCCCGCGCCGCTCCGGGGGGTCCGGGTCGCGGCGATCCGTGGAGAATGCCGCTCTGCGGAATGCCGCCGCGGCGCTACACTGCGTCGATGACCGAGGAGTCCACCGTCCGCCGGGAGCCCCCCGACCGCTTCGACGACCTCCTCGCGGCGGTGCGGCGGCGTGATCGCGCCGCCCTCGACCGCCTGTTCGAGGTCGCCTACGACGAGCTCCGGATCCTCGCGCGGTCGGTGCGCAAGTCGTTCCCCGAGGACAGCCTGGAGGTCACCGGCCTGGTCTCCGAGACCTACCTCAAGCTGCTCCGTGCCCGGCGCATCTCGGTCGCCGACCGGGTGCACTTCTTCTCGCTCGTGGCGCGGGCGATGCGCCAGATCCTCATCGGTCGGGTCCAGGAGAAGCGCCGCCTCAAGCGCGGCGGCGGGAGCCCCCGGCGCGAGCTCGACCCGGAAGCGCCCGCGCCCGCCGCGCCGCTCGACCTCGAGGATCTGATGACGCTCGAGCAGGGCCTCGCCCGGCTCGCCGAGCACGACCCGCGCCAGGCCCAGATCGTGGAGCTGCGCTTCGTCGAGGGGCTCTCCGAGGACGAGGTGGCGGCGCTGTTCGGGCTTTCGGCACGGACCATCCGGCGCGAGTGGAGCCGCGCGCGCAGCTTCCTCGAGCAGAACCTCGTGGACTGACGCCGGGCGCGCTCAGCGCGGCGGCGGGGCCAGCCGGCGGTCGAAGAAGTCGGTCAACCGGAAATAGAAATGACGGCTGGCGTCGGGCCGGAAGCCGTGCTTCTGGTTGGGGTAGATCGCGTTCTCGAAGGGGATCCCCGCGGCGACCAGCTTCGCCATGAAGGCGATCGTGTTCTGCGGATGGACGTTGTCGTCGCCGGTACCGTGGACGATGAGCAGGGCGTCGGCCAGCCGGTCGGCGCTGGTGATCGCCGACGAGTCGCGGTAGCCGTCCGGGTTCGACTGCGGCGTGTCGAGGTAGCGCTCCGTCCAGATCGAGTCGTAGAGGCGCCAGTCGGTCACCGGCGCGCCGGCGACGGCGGCCTTCCAGACGCCGGGCCGGTGCAGGATCGAGTAGAGCGTGTTGGCGCCGCCGCCCGACCAGCCCCAGAGCCCGATCCGGCCCGGGTCGACCCAGGAGAGCGTCTTCAGGTACTCGACGCCGGCCAGCTGTCCGGCCAGCTCGAGCTCTCCGAAGCGCCGGTAGAGGCGATCCTCTCCGCGCTTGCCGAAGTAGACGGAGGCCTCGTTGTCCACCGACAGGACGCCGTAGCCGCGGCTCGCCATCCAGCGGTGCCAGAGTCCGCGGACGCCGGACCAGCGGTCGACGACCACTTGCGATCCCGGCCCGCCGTAGTGGTACGTGACGACCGGCGCCCGGGCTCCCGGCGCCGCGCCCGCGGGCTCGAGGATCTGGGCCGGCAGCGACACGCCACCGGGCCCCGGGATCTCGAGGAACTTCCAGCGTGGCAGCTCGGCGAGCTCCGCGGGCAGCGACACGCCGCCCGGCAGCTGCGCGACCACGCGACCGTCCGGAGCGCGCATCGTGCGCTCCGTCGGGTGGGTGGCGTCGCTCCAGGACAGGATCCAGGCGCCGCCCTCGGGGGCGACGAGGGCGGAGCTCCAGCCCGGCCGGTCCGCGAGCACCCGCGGCGCGGCCGGGCCGTCGAGGGGCAGCGCCAGGACCTCGCGCCGTGCGGCGCCGAGGCCGCCGCGCTGGAAGGCGTCGACCACGACCTCCCCGCGCGACGGGACCAGGTCGGCGACCTGCGCCAGCACCCAGGGCGCAGTCATCAGATCGCCGGCGCGCGCCCCGGAGCGGTCGTACCTGCGCAGCGTGCGCCAGCCGTCGTCCTCGTCGCTCCACACGAAGCCGCCGTCGGGCAGCCAACGGAAGTCGAAGCTGAGGTTGACCCAGGTCCGCGCGCTCTGGCTGGCCAGCAGCGCGCAGACGGCGGTCCCGGGATCGCAGGAGAGCAGGTCGAGCCGGGTCTGGTCGCGATTCACGCGCTCGACGGCGACGGCGCCGGAATCGGGTCGCCAGTGCACCCGCGCCAGGTACCAGTCGACGGTCGAGCCGGTGTCCAGCGTCCGGACCGCGCCCGAGGCGAGGTCGATCACCTCGAGGGAAACGGTCGGATTGGTGTCGCCCGACCGCGGGTACCGTTGCCAGGTGACGGTGGTCGCCACCGGGCGCTCGTCGAGCAGCGGGTAGGTCGGGACCGAGCGCTCGTCGAAGTGGTAGAAGACGATGGCGCGCCCGTCGGGCGACCACCAGAAGCCCTCGGGCGCGCGGTCCCAGATCTCCTCGCCGTAGACCCAGTCGGTCTCGCCGTTCAGGATCTCGTTGTCCCGGCCGTCGTCGGTCCACCGTTTCTCGGCTCCGCTGGCCACGTCCAGGGTCCAGAGGTCGTCGCCGCGGACGAACGCCAGCTTCGAACCGTCCGGGGAGAAGGCCGGGTGCTCCGCGGCTCCGGCGGTGCCGGAGAGGCGGTGCGCGCGGTCCTCGCCGGGCAGCCAGAGGAACAGGCCGCCGCCGGTCTCGAGCAGGATCCTCCGGCCGTCGGGGGTGAAGTCGAAGCCGTCGATCCCGGGCAGCTCGGCGCCGTCGTCGGTGCGGACGGTGGCCGGGTCGAGGCTCCACGCGGCCGCTCCGGTCGCGCCGTCGAAGGCGCGCACTCCGGTGCTCCCGGACTCCTTCCAGAGCCCGGCCACGGACCGCCCGTCGGCGCTCCACGCGAGGTCGGAGAGCTTGGGGCTCAGCCCGGGATCGAAGAGCGCGGAGATCGGCACCTCGCCGGAAGCGGCGGGGGCCGCGAGCAGGACGAGCAGGAGCGGGACGACGAGTCGACGCATCGGGACCTCCGGTGGCCCAGCGCGCGGCGAAAGCCGGCGCCGTGGCCGCGGTCGGGTCAGAGGCGGCCGTAGTTCGGACCGCCACCCCCCTCGGGGGGAACCCAGTTGATGATCTGGTAGGGATCGGCGATGTCGCAGGTCTTGCAGTGCACGCAGTTGCTGGCGTTGATCTGCAGCCGCTTGCCGGCGGGCGAGCCCGGGTCGGCGACGATCTCGTAGACGGCGGCGGGGCAGAAGCGGGTGCACGGGTTGGCGAACTCCCGCGCGCACCGGTCGACGCAGATCGAGGTGTCGGCGACCTGCAGGTGGACCGGCTGGTCCTCCTCGTGCGTCGTGCCCGAGTTGTAGACGTCCGCCAGGCGATCGAAGGTCAGCCGGCCGTCGGCGGGAACCGGCGGCGCGGGGCGCAGGTCGGAGCGATCGTCGTCGAGCGTGCGCATCCGGGCGTGACCGGCCACGCCGTGGAGGCGGTCGAAGATCCCGAAGCCGCGGCCGCCCGTGACCATGCCGAGCGCGGCGTTGAGCAGCGCGTCGAAGCCGGGGCGCTCGAAGCCCTGGTGAAAATTGCGGCTCTTCCACATCTCGGGCCGCGCCCAGCTCGCCTCGAAGCGGGCGGCGAGCTCGTGTCCGGCGGACGCGAGGGGACGGCCCGCACGCGCCGCGTCGAACACGGCTTCGGCGGCGAGCATCCCCGACTTCATCGCCAGGTGGATCCCCTTCAGCCGCCGTCCGTCCAGGAAGCCGCCGGTGTCGCCGATCAGCGCGAAGCCGTTGCCGCCGAGGCGCGGCATCGCCCAGTAGCCTCCTTCGGGGAGCGCCTTGGCGCCGTAGTAGGTCATCTTGCCGCCGTCGAGCAGACGGGCCAGCACCGGATGGGTCTTGAGGCGTTGGAACTCGAGATGGGGATCGGTCCACGGATTCTCGTAGTCGAGCCCGACGACGAGCCCGACCACGAGCTGCTGGTCCCGCATGCCGTAGAGGAAGCCGCCGCCGAACAGCTGCGGCCACAGCGGCCACCCCATCGTGTGCCAGATGTCTCCCGGCTCGAAGCGCCCCGCGGGCAGCTCCCAGATCTCCTTGAGGCCGATCGCGTAGACCTGGGGGTTCCGTCCCGACGACAGCCCGAGGTGCTGGTCGAGCTGCTTGGCCAGCGTCCCGCGCGGACCCTCACCGAGCAGCGTGATGCCGGCGCGGATGTCGACGCCGGGCTCGAAGTTGGCCTTGCGCGCGCCGTCCCTGCCGACACCGCGGTCGCCCGTGCGCACTCCGACGACGTCGCCGGCGTCGAGCAGGATCTCGCGGCCCGGGAACTCGCAGAAGACGTCGACTCCGAGACCCTCGACCTCCTGGGCCATCCACTTCACCAGCTTGCCCAGCGAGGCCACGTAGTTGCCGTGGTTGCGCAGCGGCGGCGGCTCGGGAAGCGACCACTTCGAGCGTCGCGTCAACCACCAGAAGTGCTCCGCCCGGACCTCGGACTCGAAGGGGATCTCGGCGAACCGGTCCGGCCACAGCTCGCGGAATGCCCGGGGGTCGACGATGGCGCCCGAGAGCGCGTGGGCGCCGACCTCGGCGCCCTTCTCGAGCACCGCGATCGACAGCTCCAGCGGACTCGGAGCCGTGGCGTTGTGGGCGGCGAGCAGCCGCGCCAAGTGGTAGGCGCCGGCCAGGCTGGCCGGACCTGCGCCGACGAACAGGACGTCGAGGTCCAGGATCTCGCGCTCGACTTCGGGCATGCCTCCTCCGCGTCCCCGCACCCTCCGCGGGGCGCGCGGGGATGGTACCACCGCGATTCGCGGGGCTTCGCCTCAGACCACGCCGCGCCAGCTCTGGAGCAGCTGGATGTAGTTGGCGCGCTCGTAGGCGGAAGGGTCGGGACAGTGCTGGAGCGAAAGGCTGCCGCGCAGGGCCTGGAGCGAGTCGTACTCGTGCTCGGCGAGCCAGCTCTCGAGCCCCGTGCGCAGACTCGCCAGGGCGCGCGGTCCTTCGCGCAGGAGCAGCGAGACGACCTGGACTCCGTCGGCACCGGCCATCAGCGCCTTGACGGCGTCGACCGGACCGTGGACCCCGCCGCTCGCCGCCAACGAGACCGGGACGCGGCCACGCAGGATCGCCAGCCAGCGCAGCCGGAGCAGGAGCTCGGAGGAGTCCGACAGGTGCAGCGTGCGCTCGACCTCCAGGTTCTCGACGTCGAGGTCGGGCTGGTAGAAGCGATTGAACAGGACCAGGCCGTCGGCGCCCGCCGCCGCGAGCCGGTCGGCGAAGTGGGCCAGCGACGTGTAGAAGGGCGACAGCTTGACCGCCAGAGGCAACCGCACCGATGCGCGCACGGCCCGGACCATCTCGAGCGTCTCGAACTCGATCTCCTCGGCGGTGCGCGCGGTGTCCGTCGCCAGCCGATAGACGTTGAGCTCGAGCCCGTCCGCACCCGCCTGCTCGAGCAGCTGGGCGGCCTCCAGCCAGTAGCCGAGGGTGGTGCCGTTGAGCGACGCGATCACCGGCACCGAGACGGCGCGCTTGATGGCGAAGAGGTGGTCGACGTACTTGTCCGGCCCGAGGCGGTAGTCGATCGACACCGGCAGGTAGGTCTGCGCCTCGGCGAACGACTCGGCGGGATCGTCGAGGAAGGCCGTGGCGGCGACCTGCTCGCCGACGATCTGCTCCTCGAACAGCGAGCGCATGACGATCGCCGCCGCTCCGGCGTCCTCCAGCCGGCGGACCGTGTCGAGGTCGTCGACCAGAGGCGAAGCGCCGGGCATCAGGGGGTGGGCGAGCTCGAGGCCGAGGTAGCGGGTGCTCAGGTCCATGTCGATCCTCCGTCCTGATCCGATGGTGCCGGCCCGTCCGGGCTCAGCTCCGGTGCGCCGGCGCGGCGCTCTCCGGGGCCGTGGAGGGAACCGACACGCCGGCGAACTGGCGGTAGAGGGCGAAGCGCCGCTCGGCGGCGCGCTCGGCTTCAGCGACGAAACGATGGTAGCGCTCGGGGTTCGTCTTCTCGACCATGCGGAAGCGCATCTCGTTGGCCATGTAGGCGCCGGCGCGGGTCGTCGGGGCTGCGGAGTCGACCACCAGGGGCGGTTCGCCGACCTCGGCGCGGCGCGGGTCGAAGCGGTAGAGAGGCCAGACCCAGGACGAAACGGCGGCCTTCTGCTGTGCCGCGCCGTGGGCCAGGTCGTAGCCGTGGGCGATGCAGTGCGAGTACGCGATGACCAGCGAAGGCCCGGGGAACGACTCGGCCTCGACCAGCGCCTTGACGGCCTGGTTGACGTTGGCCCCGACGGCGATCGAAGCCACGTAGACATGACGGTAGCTCATCGCCTCGAGGCCGAGGTCCTTCTTGCCCAGCTCGCGCCCGGCCGCGGCGAACTTCGCCACGGCGCCGAGCGGGGTCGCCTTGGACTGCTGCCCGCCGGTGTTGGAGTAGACCTCGGTGTCGAGCACGAGGACGTTGACGTCGCGTCCCATCGCCAGGACGTGATCGAGGCCGCCGTAGCCGATGTCGTAGGCCCAGCCGTCCCCGCCCACCAGCCAGACGCTCTTCGGCACCAGGTAGTCGGCCAGGCGCGCGAGCTCGTGGGCGGCGGGGTCCGGATCGGTCGCGAGCCTCTCGCGGAGCTCGGCCACGGCCTCGCGCCGTTCGCGGATCGCGGTCGCCCCGGTGACGGAGGGAGCGCGCAGCGCGTGGACCAGGCGCTCTTCGAGCCGGGGCGCGACGCTCTCGAGCAGCGCCGCCGCCCGGGACACGAGGCCGTCGACGCCGAGCCGCATGCCGAAGCCGAACTCGGCGTTGTCCTCGAACAGAGAGTTGGACCAGGCCGGTCCCCGGCCGTCCGAGTTCCGGGCCCAGGGCGTGGTCGGCAGGTTGGCGCCGTAGATCGAGGAGCACCCGGTGGCGTTGGCCACCAGCAGACGGTCGCCGAACAGCTGGCTGAGCAGCTTCAGGTAGGGGGTCTCGCCGCAGCCGGCACAGGCGCCCGAGTACTCGAACAGCGGCTCGAGCAGCTGCGAGCCCTTGGCGTCGAGGCGGACCACCCGCTCGGGGTCGAGCTGCGGCAGGTCGAGGAAGAAGCGGTAGCTCTCGCGCTCGGTCTCGAGCACCTCGCGGCGCGGCGTCATCTCGATCGCCTTGCGACGCGGGTTGGCGCGGTCCTTGGCGGGGCAGACCTCGACACAGAGACGGCAGCCGGTGCAGTCCTCGGGCGCGACCTGGAGGGTGTAGGACAGGCCGGCGAGGTCCCGTCCCTTGTACGGCGTGGTGCGGAAGCCCTCCGGTGCCCCGGCGGCGGCTCCGGGCTCGTAGACCTTCGAGCGGATCGCCGCGTGCGGGCACATCAACGCGCACTGGTTGCACTGGATGCACAGGTCGGGATCCCAGATCGGTACCTCGACAGCGAGATTGCGCTTCTCCCAGCGGCTGGTCGCGGTCGGCCAGGTGCCGTCCACCGGGAAGGCCGAGACCGGCAACGCGTCACCCTTGCCGGCGAGCATCACGGCGGTGACCCGCCGGACCATCTCGGGCGCCTCGTCCGGGATCAGCGGTGGGCGCCGGCGCTCGGTGTCCGCGGCGCCCGGCACGGTCACTTCGTGGAGATGCGCGAGCGCGGCGTCCACGGCCGCGAAGTTCTGCTGGACGATCGCCGGCCCGCGCCGGCCGTAGGTCTTCTCGATCGCCGCCTTGATCCGCGCGATCGCCTGTTCGCGCGGCAGCACGCCGGAGAGCGCGAAGAAGCAGGTCTGGAGCACCGTGTTCACGCGCCCGCGCAGACCCGCCTCGCGCGCGACGCGCGTCGCGTCCACGACGTAGAAGCGGAGCCGCCGCTCGACGATCTGCTCCTGCATCTCGCGCGGCAGCCGCCCCCAGACCTCCTCGGGACCGTAAGGGCTGTTGAGGAGGAACGTGGCGCCCGGAGCGGCGAGGTCGAGGACGTCGTAGCGGTCGACGAACTCGAACTGGTGGCAGGCGACGAAATTGGCGCTGCGGATGAGGTAGGGGGAGCGGATCGGCCGCGGCCCGAAGCGCAGGTGCGACACGGTGACCGCGCCGGCCTTCTTCGAGTCGTAGACGAAGTAGCCCTGGGCCCAGCGGCCGTCCTCCTCGCCCAGGATCTTGATCGAGTTCTTGTTGGCCCCCACGGTGCCGTCGGAGCCCAGCCCCCAGAAGACCGCGCGGACGCGGTCGGCCGGTTCGAGGTCGAGGCCGGGCTCGACGTCGAGCGAGAGCCGGGTGACGTCGTCCACGATGCCGACGGTGAAGCGTCGGCGCGGCCGATCGCGCGCCAGCTCGTCGAAGACCGCCTTGGCACACCCGGGGTCGAACTCCTTGGAAGACAGGCCGTAGCGGCCACCGACGACCACGGGCTCGGCTCCGAGCCCGAGCGTGCCCGCCTCGCGTGCCTCGAGCAGCGCCGCGGCGACGTCGAGGAAGAGGGGGTCGCCGACCGCGCCGGGCTCCTTGGTCCGGTCGAGCACCGCGATGCGCCGGGTCGTGCGCGGCAGCGCGGCGGCGAACGCGGCGACGTCGAAGGGCCGGTAGAGCCGGACGGCGACCACGCCCACCTTCTCGCCCCGGGCCGCCAGCCACTCGGCGGTCTCGGCCAGCGTGTCGACTCCCGAGCCCATCGCCACGACGACGCGCTCCGCGTCGGGGTGCCCGACGTAGTCGAAGAGCCCGTAGCGGCGACCGGTGCGCTCGGCGAGCTGGTCGAAGACGGAGGCGACGATCCCCGGGCAGGCGAGGTAGAAGGGGTTCGAGGCCTCGCGGGCCTGGAAGAAGGCGTCGGGGTTCTGCGCGGTTCCGCGGAGCACCGGGCGGTCCGGCGTCAGGCCGCGTTCACGGTGGGCGCGGATCGCGTCGTCGTCGAGCAGCGCGCGGAGGTCGGCGTCGTCGAGCTCCTCGATCTTCTCGATCTGGTGCGAGGTCCGGAAGCCGTCGAAGAAGTGCAGGAACGGCACGCGCGAGCCGAAGGTCGCCGCCTGGGCGACGGCCGCGAAGTCGTGCGCCTCCTGCACGTTGTTGGACGCCAGCATGGCGAAGCCGGTCTGCCGCGCCGCCATGACGTCGGAGTGGTCGCCGAAGATGGACAGGGCGTGGGTCGCGACGGTGCGCGCAGCCACGTGCATGGCGAAGGGCGTCAGCTCCCCGGCGATCTTGTACAGATTGGGGATCATCAGCAGCAGCCCCTGCGACGCCGTGAACGTGGTGGCGACGGCGCCGGCCTGCAGCGCGCCGTGGACCGTTCCCGCGGCGCCGGCCTCGGATTGCAGCTCGACGACCTGGGGAACCTGGCCCCAGAGGTTGACGCGGCCCTCCGCGGACCAGGCGTCGGCCAGCTCGCCGATCGCCGAGGCCGGGGTGATCGGGTAGATGGCGATCACCTCGTTGGTGCGATGTGCAACCGAGGCAACCGCCTCGTTGGCGTCGATAGTCGGTTGACGACGAGTCGGCATGAGCTCCCCCTTCCGCCGAGACGCTCCCATCTTCTTGTCGGGCCGCTGCTGGCGCACCCCCCGGAGGGGTGGTCCGCACCCGCCCGGCACCGATAGCATTGGATCACGGACGCTGGCTCGTCCGCTGGCGAGCGACGTCTCCCGTTCCGGTCCCGAGGATTCGCACGAGGAGGTTCGGCCTTGAAGATCGCACCCGTCGTCGTCGCGCTGTCGCTCGCCGCCGCCACGCTGGCGCAAGCGGAGGAAGGCATGTGGACTCCCGGCCAGATCCCCGATCTCGCCCCCGAGCTGCGCGCCGCGGGACTCGAGTTGGACCCCGCCCGTCTGGCCGACCTGACCGGGGACCCGATGGGCGCCGTCCTGTGGCTGGGCGGCTGCACGGCGTCGTTCGTGTCGCCGGACGGTTTGATCGTGACCAACCATCACTGCTCCTACCGCTCGCTGCAGTACAACTCGACGCCCGAGCGGGATCTCCTGGAGCACGGCTTCCTGGCCGCCTCCCGGAACGAGGAGCTGCCGACGGCGCCCGGCTCCTACGCTTACGTGACCACGGGAGTCCGCGACGTCACGGCGGAGGTGACGGGCGGTCTCCGCACCGGAATCCCGGACGCCGAGCGCGCCCGGGTCGTCCGGCGCCGGACCCGCGAGCTGGTCGACGCCTGCGAGAAGCCGGGCGGGCGGCGCTGCCGCGTGGCGAGCTTCTACGAGGGCTCGCAGTTCCTCGAAGTGACGCAGATGGAGATTCGCGACGTGCGGCTGGTCTACGCGCCCGCGGTGGGGATCGGGAACTTCGGCGGCGAGATCGACAACTGGATGTGGCCGCGCCACACCGGCGACTTCAGCTTCCAGCGCGCCTACGTCGGCCCCGACGGCCGCCCCGCCGACCCGAGCCCGGACAACGTGCCGTATCACCCGGCGCACTGGCTGAAGGTGTCGACCCGGGACGTCCGTCCGGGCGACTTCGTCCTCGTGCTCGGCTACCCGGGGCGGACCTTCCGCTACGAGACCTCGGATCAGGTCGCGGCGGCGCACGAATTCCGGATGCCCGAGTTCGTGCGCTGGGCGCACGACCTCAACGCGCTCCTGGAACAGGAGAACCGGCGCGGCCGCGACGTCGAGCTCGCCAACTACGCCCGCATCCGCCGCAACGCCAACACCATGAAGAACTATGAAGGGGTGCTGGCGTCGATGGCGGACGGCCGTGTCGAGGCGCAGCGCCGGGCCCGCGAGAAGGCCGGGGCCGAGAAGCTCGCGGCGGACCCGCGGCTCGCCGCGAAGCTGGACGACCCCGTGGCCGAGATCCGGACCGCGTACGCGGCGGTGCGGCGGACCGAGAAGCGCGACTTCGCGTTGACCATGCTGGGGCGCAGCTCGCCGATGCTGGGCGAGGCGGTCGAGCTGTGGCAGATGGCCGAGGAGAGCGCCAAGCCGGACCTCGATCGCGAGGACGGATTCCGCGCGCGGGACCGCAAGCGCTTCGAGCAGGCCCGGGAGAGCACGCAGCGTTCGATCGAGCCGGCCAGCGACCGCGCCACCCTCCGGTACTTCGTCCAGCGCGCGCTCGAGCTGCCGGCCGATCAGCGCATCGGACCGCTCGACCGGGCGGTCGCCGCAGCGAAGGGGAGCGACGAGGCCGCGCGGATCGAGAGCTTTCTCGACGGTCTCTACGCCGGGACTCGGATGGCGAACCTCGACGACCGCCGGTCGCTCGAGCACGCGACTCCGAGCGAGCTGGCCGCGACCGGCGACTCGATGATCGGCTTCGCCCGCGAGCTGGCGCCGCTGCTCGCCGAGCGCCGCGCGACGACCGAGGCCTTCGAGGGAGCGATGCTGCGTGTCGGACCGCGCTACATGGATCTGCTGCGGGCAGTGTCGGGCGGCAAGCTCTATCCCGACGCCAACTCGACGCTGCGTATGACCTACGGTCACGTCGAGGGCTACTCGCCGCGCGACGCCGTGCGCTACGAGGCGCGGACCACGCTCGCGGGCGTCCTGGCCAAGAGCACCGGCGAGGAGCCCTTCGACACCCCCCGGGCGCTGATCGACGCCGCGAAGTCGGTGCCGGAGGCCTACGTCGATCCCGACCTCGGATCGGTACCGGTGGACTTCCTCTCGACCGTGGACACGACCGGGGGCAACTCCGGCTCGCCGACGCTCGACGCCCGCGGTGAGCTCGTGGGCCTGCTGTTCGACGGCACGATCGAGAGCGTGGTGGCGGATTACCTGTTCGAGCCCGAGATGGTGCGCTCGATCCACGCCGGCGCGGTCTACATGCGCTGGGTGATGGACTCCGTGGACGGCGCCCACGCGCTGCTGCGCGAGATGGGCCTGCCGGTCGAGACGCCGGACCGCAAGCCATGACCGCGCCGGAAGCGGGTCCGCGGCGGCAGCGGGAGATGGTCAGCGCTCGCCGCTGAGAGGCGGCAGCCCGGCGGCTTCGCGCAGGGTGCGTTCGACGTAGACCGGGGTGACCTGACCGCGCCAGCGCGGGTCGAGGTCGGTGTTGTCCATCGGCGTGGCGGCGGAGCGCGCGTGGGCCGCCGCCGCGCGGATCGTCTCGTCGTCGAGCCGCTCTCCGATCAGGGCGTCCGCGACCTTCGCGGCGGGGGAGGGGAACGAGGCCACCGAGCCGAGGACGACCCGGGCGTCGCGCACGACGTCGCCGTCCAGCCACAGCGCGACGGCGACCGAGAGGACGCCGAAGTCGATCGAGCCGCGGCGCCGCAGCTTGAAGAACGACGTGCGGCAGCGCGTCGCGTCGGAATCCTCCGGCAGCACGATCCCGGTGACGATCTCGTCGCGGCGCTTGGACAGGTAGTCGATGCCGTCGTCGCGGTAGAGCGCTGCGACCGGGACCGTGCGCTCGCCCGCGGTCGAGGCGAGCCGGACCTCGGCTCCGAGCGCCACGAGCATCGGCGCCGAGTCGGCGGATTGCACCGCCCAGCAGCGCGGCGACGAGGGCGCGACCCAGCAGATCTTCCCTTCGGCCTTCATGCAGTACGAGATCGACCGCCGCCACTCCTCGTTCTGGTCGTAGTAGGTGCAACGGGTGTCGAGGCAGACGTTGCCGCCGAGCGTGCCCATGTTGCGCAGCAGGGGCGAGGAGATCCAGCCGATCGCGCGGGCGAGCGCCGGGTAGCGCGTGGCGAGGACCGGGTGGCTCTCGAGGCCGGCGAGCGTCTCCATCGCTCCGATCCGCACGCCGCCGTTCGCGCGCACGCCGCGCAAGGCCTCGACGCCGGCGAGCGAGACGACGTGCTCCGCCTTCTGGTGCCGCCGCTTCATGTTCGGCCACAGATCGGTCCCCCCGGCCACGACGCGCGCCGCGTCCCCCTCGCCGGCGAGGATGCGCGCGGCCTCCTCGAGCGAGTCCGGCTGATGCAGGGTGAACTCCGGCAGCCGCAGCATCGCTCAGTCCCCTCCGCGCTCCGGCATCGCCGGAGCGCAATGAAGGGTTCCCGTGGGGGGAAGCGTGACCCCGGCGCTTGCGCCTGAAGGCCCCGGTGGTGCTCCCGCCCACGCGGGAAAGGCTTGCTGTTGAAGGGAAGGACTCTCCGACCGCGAGCGAAGCGAGACCCGAGGCGGGGATTCCGCTCCCGTCTCTCCCGTCACTGAAAGTCTCTGTCTTGCGCTGGGCATTCCCGATCTTCCGCTCGAGTGGGTGAGTGGGGGTGGGTGAGTGGGGTCATTCGCCCTTCTTGCCTTCCAGGCGGGTGGTGAGCGACTCGACCTTGCCGGCCTTGAGGGCCTCGTCGCGCTCGGCCATCGTGCCCGGCTTCGACTTGCGGCCGGTGGCGAGCTTGAACTCGGCCTCGTTGCTCGCGCGTCCGTCGCCGCCCTGGGCCGGCGTCGGGACCTCGAGGGTGAAGCCGAAGTCGATCTCCGGGAACTCCGCCGGTCCGGAGCGGGGCGGCTGCCCCTTGGCCTTGGCCTCGAGCGCCTTGAGCACCAGGTGGGGGTGGATCGGGACCTGGTCCACGCGCACCCCGACCGCGTCGTGGATCGCGTTGGCGCACGCCGGCATGATCGGCAGCAGCGGCCCCTGGCCCACCTCCTTGGCGCCGAACGGGCCGGCCGGGTCCGGTTCCTCGATCAGGTAGGTCGTGACCGGCGGCATCTCCTCGAAGGTCGGGCTCTTGTACTCGAGCAGGCTGGGGAACTTGTGGACCAGCGCGTGCGAGCGCGAGCGGGGCAGGCGGCGGAAGGCGCTCTCCTCCATCATCGCCTCGCCCAGGCCCATGTAGACGGAGCCCTCGACCTGGCCCAGGACCAGGACCGGGTTGATCGCCCGGCCGATGTCGTGGGCGATCCAGACCTGAACCGGCTTCCACACCCCCGTCGCCGAGTCGACTTCGACCTCGACCACGGCCGCCGAGTAGGAGTAGGTCGGCGAGGGCCCGACGCCCGAGCCGCGGTACTTGCCGGGGGAGCGCGGCGGCAGGTAGCTGCCGGTCGTGGCCAGGGTGCCGAAGCGCGCCTCGGCCGCGACCACCGCCTCGTCCCAGGCGAGGCCGCGCTCTGGGTCGGAGGCGTCGAAGACCCGGCGCCCGGAGAAGACCAGGCGCTCCGGCGGCACCTCCAGCTGCTGGCCGACGGCCCGGGCCACGGTGTCGCGCGCGCGCTCCGCGGCCTCGCGCGCGGCCTGGCCGACCATCAGGGTGACACGGGAGGAGTAGCTGCCCAGATCGACCGGGGTCAGCGCCGTGTCGGCCACGTGCAGTCGGACGTCTCCGAGCTCGATTCCGAGCACCTCGGCGACGATCGCCGCCAGGACCGAGTCGGATCCCTGGCCGATCTCGGTCTCGCCGCAGAAGACCGCCACCCCGCCGCCGCGGTCGAGGTGGACGGCGACGCCGGACTGGGGCATGTGGTTCCAGTAGATCGGCAGGCCCGCTCCGCACAGGTAGGCGCCGCAGGCGAGGCCCAGTCCGCGACCCTCGGGCAGACGGCCCCAGCGCTCGCGGAACCGGGACCCCGCGGCGACGGCCTCGATCGCCCGGGCGAGGCCGATGGTCCCGAGCTGCAACCAGTTGGCGGTCACCGCGCCGGGCTGCTCGACCATGCGCAGGCGCAGGTCGGCCGGGTTGATGCCGAGCTCGACGGCGATGCGGTCGAGCTGCGCCTCGAAGCCGAAGCGGGGCTGGGGCGTGCCGTGGCCGCGCTTGGGCCCGCAGGCCGGCTTGTTGGTGAACGCGCGGATCGACTCGAACTTGTAGTGCGGCAGCCGGTAGGTCACCGTCTGCAGCGCGCCGGTGTAGTAAGTGGAGGCGACGCCGTAGCTGCCGTAGGCGCCGCCGTCGAGCGCGGTCTGGAGCGTCTGCGCCGTGATCGTGCCGTCGGCGCGGACGCCGGTGCGGAGCTTCATCAGCACGGGGTGGCGGCCGCGGTGGCAGTAGAACACCTCCTCGCGGGTGAGCGCGATGCGCGCCGGCCGTCCGAGCCGGAGCGCCATCGCCGCGCACACGATCTCGTGACCGAAGGGATCGCTCTTGCCGCCGAATCCGCCGCCGTTGGGCGTGGCGACGACCCGGATGCGCGAGGCCGGCAGCTCCAGGACCCGGGTCAGGGCGCGGTGGAGGTAATGGGGCGTCTGGGTCGAGGACCAGACGGTGAGCCGGCCGTCGTCCTCGGGCAGCGCGACGGTCGCGTGCTGCTCCATCGGCAGGTGGGTGTTGCCATCGTAGAAGTAGACGTCCTCGAAGATCCGGTCCGCCGCGGCGAAGCCCTCCTCGACGTCGCCGAACTCCATCGAGACCACCTTGTGCAGGTTGCCGCGGTCGGCGTAGGCGTGGATCTGGGGCTCCGGGCAGGCCAGGGCGTCCTCGACGCTCGCGATCGTGGGCAGGAGCTCGTAGTCGACCTCGACCGCGAGGGCCGCCCGGTGGGCGGTGTCCTCGTCGAGCGCGGCGACCGCGACCACCGGGTCGCCGACGTGGCGCACGACGTCGAGGGCCAGCGGATGCTCGTCCTGGGAGACGGGCAGGATGCCGAACGTCCGCGGCAGGTCGCGGCCGGTGAGCAGGCCGAGCACCCCCGGGATCCGCCGCGCGGGCTCGAGGTCGATGCCGCGGATCCGCCCGTGGGGCACGGTCGAGCGCACCAGCTTGATCCAGGCGGTGCGCGGGAAGACGAGATCGTCGGCGAAGCGCGTGGCGCCGGTGACCTTGGCGCGGCCGTCGACGCGGCGGAAAGGGGTTCCGACCAGCGCGCGGGGGCGCTCTTCGGCCCGGGACGGGGCGGGAGCTGCCGGATGGACGGGGTCGGCCACGGTGTCAGCCTCCGCCGGCGCGGGCGGCGCGGAACTTCCGGTCCGCCGGGACGTAGAATGAGATCGAGATGGTCGCGTTCCTGCTCTGGCTGCTGCTGTTCGTCCTGTGCTGGCCGCTGGCCCTGCTCGCGCTGGTCGCGTATCCGTTCGTCTGGCTCCTGCTGCTGCCGTTCCGGCTGTTGGGGATCGCGGTCGGGGGGGTGTTCGCCTTCCTCCGCGGCATCCTCTTCCTGCCGGCGCGGCTGCTCGGCGTACGGCCGTAGACCCTCACCGCTCGGCTCCTTCCACCGGGTCCGCACCGGGCTCCGGCTCGCCGTAGAGCGTCGCGCGCGCCGGCTCCCAGGGCTCGCCGCGCAGCAGCGCGGCGGCGCCCTCCACCGCGTCGAGGATCTTCTGGTACCCCGTGCAGCGGCAGAGATTGCCGGCCAGCGCGGCGCGGATCTCGTCGCGGCCGGGGCGGGGGTTCGTCTCGAGCAGCGCGTGGGCCGCCATCAGGATCCCCGGCGTGCAGTAGCCGCACTGCGCCGCGCCGAGGTCGGCGAACGTCTGTTGCAGCGGGTGCAGCCGGTTGCCGATCTGGAGGCCCTCGACGGTCTCGATCGCGTGGCCCTCCATCTCCGCCGCCAGCACCAGGCAGGAGAGCACCGGCCGGCCGTCGACGCGGACCGTGCAGGTGCCGCACTCGCCCAGCTCGCAGCCGTGCTTGGTGCCGGTCAGCCCCAGCTCCTCGCGCAGGACTTCGAGCAGGGTGTGGTGGACGGGGAAGGCGACGGCGCGCGTCTCGCCGTTGACCGTCAACCGGCGCACCGCGGTCCCGCTCATCGCGCGGGAGCTCCGTCGCCGGCGCGGACCAGGCCGTGCAGCAGCAGGTCGGCGAACTGGTGCCCGACCTCCGCGGCCCCGCGCGGGCCCCCGGCGTCGAACCACTTGACGGTCCAGTTCACCGCTCCGAGCAGCGCCAGGGTCGCCAGCCGCGGATCCACCGGGCGCAGGATGCCGGTCTCGACGCCGCGCTCGATCAGCCGCCGGTAGACGGCCTCGTAGCGGCGCCGCAGGGCGAGCAGGCGCGGCCGCCGCTCCGGTGGCACCTCGTTGACCTCGAGGTGGGCGAGCGAGCCGGGGGTCTTCTCGTTGAGCACCTGGACGTGGCCGGCGAGGAGCCGGGAGAGGGCCTCGTCGGGCGGCGGATCGTCGGCCTCGACCTCGGCGGCGAGCGCCAGCAGCTCGGCGAGCGTCGCCTCCTGGCAGTAGGCCAGCAGCTCCTGCTTGGAGGGGAAGTAGTAGTAGAGGTTTCCGGCCGTCATCCCGAGCTCGCCGGCGATCTCGCGCATGCCGGTGGCGTGGAGTCCCTGGACCCGGAACAGCCGCGAAGCCGCGGCGAGGATCTCCCGCCGCCGGACCTCGGCCGCAGGTCCGGAGGCCTCGACGCGCAGAGCTGCACCCGTTTGAACCACGGTTCAAATGATGACTCGACCTGCGCTCCTCGTCAAGACCGGAGTGAAGACCTTTCTGTTCAAGACAAGGACAAAGACAAGGAGCAAAGGCTTCCATAGAAGGGGAAGGTGGCAGAACGGTCGTTGCGCCTGCCGTTCGCCGCCGCGCAGCCTCGACCGCCCCTCCCGTCGACAGACCTCGAGTCCGCGGACCGGCGAGGCGGCAGATTCCCCGAGGGGACACCCTGGCTTGCTGGGTGTCCCCTGGAGACGCCTTCGGTGCGCACCGGCACCCGCTCGCCGAGGCACGGCCTCCGCCGGGGACACCCTGGCTTGCTGCGTGTCCCCTGGAGACGCCTTCGGTGCGCACCGGCACCCGCTCGCCGAGGCACGGCCTCCGCCGGGGACACCCTGGCTTGCTGGGTGTCCCCTGGAGACGCCTTCGGTGCGCCCTCGTGTCTGCCGTTTGCGGCGGTTCCGGGCGCTCAGGCGAGCTCGAGCAGGCGGCCGACGGAGTCGGCGCGGCGCTCGGCGTCGAGCTCGCCGATCAGGATCAGGTCATCGAGGTACCCGGGGACGAACAGGAGCATGGCGAGGAAGTCCGGGCTCTCGGTCTCGCGCGTGCCGAGGCCGCGGCTGGCGAAGCGGAAGTGCCGCGGCAGGTGGCGCTCGTAGCCGGCCGCCAGCCGACCGAGGTCGCGCGACGGGCGCACCACCATCGTGTCGACGACGCGGAATCCGAGGTCGGCCGACGCCGGGCACGACCGGCACAGCGCGTTGATGCGCTCGAGGCGGAGGGCGTCCTCGTCGAACAGGTCGAGGAAGACGGCGTTGAGCATCTGGCCGGCGACCTGGACGGGCGGCGGGTAGCCGCGGATCGCGCTCTTCGGCTCCTCGTGGAACGGCGGCGCGTGCCGGGTCGAGACCGCCAGGACGCGCCCGGCGCCGAGCTTGAGCGCCGGCGAGAATGGCGCGGTCAGACGGATGCCGCCGTCGCCGTGCCAACCGCCGGCGAGCCGCACGGCCGGGAAGACGATGGGCAGTGAGGCCGAAGCGAGCACGTGCGCGACGGCGAGCTCGGTCGGAACCGCCCGGCGCCGGGGACGGCGCCAGGGCGTCACGTCGTGCCCCTGAATCCAGACCACGGTTTCGCCGGTGCCGTAGTTGAGGGTGGTGACCGCGGCGGCCCGGATGCGGTCGGCCTCGAGATTGTCCCGGATGCCGCGCACGGTCCCGTCGGCACCCTCGAGATTGCGGGAGAGGAAGCGGCGCAGGGGCTCGGTGTCGACCAGCGCGCGCGCCTTGCGTCCGATCCGCGCGCCGCCGCCGGCCAGACGCAACCCCCAGCGCGTGAAGTAGCCCGTCATCGAGCGCAGGTCGGTGCGGAAGACCTGGTCGATCGTCATCTGGCGCCAGAGCGCGATCAGGGCCCCGGTCGCCTCGACGAACGGACCGGGATGGGCCGCGAGGAAGGCGGCGTTGATCGCGCCCGCGGACACCCCGGTGTAGATCCGCGGATGGAGGCTCGGCAACCGGCGGGCGAGGCCGTGGAGCACGCCGGCCTGATATGCGGCCCGGGCGCCTCCGCCCGAGAGCACCAGCGCGAGATCGCCGCCGCCAGGGGGGTCCGTGCAGAGGTGCCGCGTCATCTCTGGCGTGATCCTACCGGCTGGCCGCCGCGGCGTCCCGCGGCTGACGATAGGCTCGCGGCGATGCCAGTCGAGGCGATGATCCGAAGCGACCGGCGGTCCCCGCGATGGTCCGGGGTGGTGCTCGGCGCGTTGCTGGCCCTGGTCGCCGCGACGAAACCCGCCGTCGCGGCGCCGGCGGCGGTCCCGCAGGCTCCGCCGCCGGCGACGCCCGCCCCGGAGCAGCCCGCGGCGACGATCCACGACGTCGTCGAGATCACCGCCGTCACGGTCGCCGTGCGCGTCGAGCCGCGCCGGGGCCACGGCCCGGAGCGGCTCGCGCCGGCGGACGTGACCGTGCGCGAGGACGGCGAGCGGCGGCGGGTCGTCTCGCTCGTGCGGCTCGCCGACCAGGCGGACTCGGGACCGCCGGAGCCGAGCGCCGCGGCGGCTTCGGCCGCGGCGACGGAGGCGGCGCCGAGCCCGGAGGAGACGCCGCCGGACGCGGCGGCGCCGACCCGGATCGCCATCTACGTCGACGTGCCGATGGCCAGCGCGGTGACCCTGCGGTCGAGCCTCGCGCGGCTGCGCGCGCTGGCCGGAGAGCTGACCCGCCTGGGCGAGGTCGAGATCGCGGTCGCCGACCCCGACCCGGTGGTCGAGCTCGAGCCGACCCGCGATGCCGCGCAGGTGAGGCGCGTCCTGCACCGGCTGGCCTCCCGCGGCAACGCGCTGAGCGGGATCGAGCGGATCCGCCTGCCGGTGCTGCGCGGCGAGGAGGACGTCGGCCGCCACCGGGACCTGCTGCTCGCCCGTGCCCGGGAGGAGGCCCGCTTCGTCCACTCCCGGCAGACCCGCCTCGGCGTCTGGGCGGCGTCCACTCCGAGCCTCGGCCGGCCGCGGATCCTCTTCCTGGTCAGCGGCGCCTACGACGAGGATCCGCGCGACTTCTACCTCGACCGCCTGGAGGCCGGCTCGAGGTCGGGATCCGCCGGCGGCACGCTCGTGCGCGAGCCGGTCTCCCAGCGCACCCTGCTCGAGACCGACCTGCGCAACCTGGTCCACGGATCCGACGACGAGTCGCTCGGTTCCGACCTCGCGACCCTCGGCTGGATGGTGTTCCCGGTGGCGACCGCGGACCTCGGGCTGGCGAGCTTCGGCGGCGCCGAGGAGCCGGGTGACTCGCGCTGGCTCGCGATGGCGCGCGGCGCCTCGGAGCGCTCCTCGGGGGCGCCGCCCTTCCTGTTCACGCACCCGCTGTCCGGATGGACCGCGCTGGCCGGCCCGAGCGGCGGCGAGGTCCTGGGTACCGACCGCCAGGTGACCCGGGCGGTGCGCGAGCTGGGGGACGTCTACCTGCTGACCTACGAGCGGACCGGGCCGCCGACGGGAGTCACGCACCGGCTCGAGGTCGAGATCCCGGGCTCCGGTCTCGAGGTCCACGCTCCCAGGGTGGTGAGCGAGGGAACGCCCGAGAGCGTGGCGGGCCTCGCGGCGGCGCGGCTGCTCTCGGGAGGCGAGCCCGAGGCCGACCTCCCGGTGGTGTTGGGCGTGGCCTCGGAGGTCCGCATCGACGACCGCCGCGAGCTCCACCTCGCCGTGGCCGTCGACGTCAAGGCACTGGCGCCGCTGATGGGTCCGTCGTTCGGCAGCGCGGTGAGGCTGACCGTCGCCGTGCCCACCCCGGACGGCGGCGTCCGGGTGCTCCAGCGCCTCGCTGCCGCGCCTCCGGGCTCCGCGCTCTGGCGCTTCGACCTGACCGTCGATGCGCCGCCGGACGCCGAACGTCTCGCGCTCGCCGTCGAAGAGCTGGCGACCGGGATGCGCGGCGGCGCAGTGCTCGGGTTGCGCGGTGGCCACGGATCCGCGACCCCGCCGCCGCGCTGAGTCTCCGCCGCCGCACGCCCCGCCCCGGGACGCAGGCGCGGGTCCCGCCTCGGAGAGTGTCGTAGTTCCTTGCGCGGGGTGCTAGAACAGGCGCATGACTCGTATTGCGACGACTCCTCCTGTCCCGAGATCCGAGCCGCTTCCGGTCGAGTCGGCGCCTCCGGCCCGCCCGACCGAGGCCGAGCCCGCGCACCAGCCCCGACACCTCGAGTTCCGTCTCTGCGGCGGCCCCTGGGAGCCCGCGTGGCAACTGCGCTGGCGCTCCGGGAAGCTCGAGTATCAAGCGTTCCTCGAAGACCCCGAAGAATCCGAGCAAGAGCGCACGACCGAGATGTTCAGCCCCTCGGCGCGACAGTGGCGGGAGTTCTGGGAGTCGATCGAAGCGCTGGGCGTCTGGCGCTGGGCCCCCGGCTTCGAGAGCGCCGGGCCCCGGCGCGGCGCGATCTGGGAGCTCGACCTGCGGCACGGCGAGCGCGAGGTCCGCAGCAGCGGGCGCGACGCTTGGCCGGGCGCTCCCACGGCCGGTCCGTCACCCGAGTTCCGGCGCTTCCTGGCGGCCCTGGCGTCCCTGATCGACGGCCGCACGATCGGCTGAGGCGGCGACCGACGGGATCGCGCGTCAGGCCAGGGCGGCGTCGGCCTCGGCCTGTTCCGTGGCGACCAGGTCGGCCGCCGGCCGGTCCACCAGCTCGCGCGCGAAGTCGAGGAACGTCTCGACGTCGGCGAGGTTCGACAGCCAGCCGATCGAGATCCGGACCGCCCCCGTGGACTTGCCGTCGATGCAGCGCCGGAAGTCCTCGTAGCTCAGGTGGCCGGCGGTGCGCCGGAAGCAGGTCACGATCTCGTTCTTCTCGATGCCCAGCGCCATCTCTCCCGCGCCGGGGTTGCAGAAGCAGCCGGTGCGCAGCGAGATGCGCCGGCGGGCGGCGCGCGTTTCGATCAGGGCGTGGTCGACGAAGCGGCCTTCGGGATCGAAGAAGTTGACCGTCACCGTGCCTCCGCGCCGCTCGGTCGTGACCGGGCCGTAGAGCTTGACCAGGGGCAGGCCGCTGCCGTGGCGCAGCGCCGTGAGCTTCTCGATCAGCCATCCGGTGAGGCAGCGGACGCGCTCGTGGATCCGGTCGATACCGACGGATTCGACGAGGTCCAGCCCGAGCTCGACCGCCGGGATGTTGGTGAAGTCGAGCGTGCCGTCCTCGAACGCCGCCTCGCCGTCGGCCAGCGCGTGCCGGTCCGCCTGGACGGAGGCCACCGAGATCGTTCCGCCCGCGAACCAGGGGCGGTGCAGCTTCGCCAGCGCCGCGCGGCGCGCGATCAGCGCCCCGACGCCGGTGGGGAAGCCGAAGATCTTGTAGAAGGAGAGGACGACGAAATCGGGTTGGACGACGGAGAGATCGAGGCGGTTGGTGGGCACGTACGCCGCGGCGTCCAACAGGACGTCCCAGCCGCGCGCCCGGGCGCGTTCGATCCAACCCAGCGGGTGCTGCACGCCCGAGAAGTTGGACTGCGCGGGGAAGGCGAACAGGTGGTGCCCGCCGGCCGGCGCGCGGTCGAGCTCGCGGTCGAGGGCCGCCTCGTCGACGCGCAGGTCCGGAGGCAGGACCGGCACGTAGGTCGTCTCGGCGCCCCGCGCGCGGTCGAACTCGCGGATGCCGTTGACCGAGTTGTGATTGTCGAAAGTGAGCAGGAAACGGTCGCCGGCGCGGAACGGATAGGACTCGCCGACCAGCTTGAGCGCCTGGCTGGCGTTGGCGGTGAAGACGGCGACGTAGTCCGCCGGCGCGGCATTGAAGAACTCGAGGACGCGGCGTCGGCAGCGCTCGATCAGCGTCGTCGAGGCCGCGGAAGCCGGGTTGGTGGAGTGGGGGTTGCCGAGGACGTGGCCGAGGAGCAGTTCGGAGTGACCGCGGACCTGCGCTTCGGTGTAGAGGCTGCCGCCGGTGTAGTCGAGGTAGACCTGGCCCTCGCGGTCGAGCCGCCCCAGCTCGCGGCGGCGCAACTCGTCGAGCGCCCCGGTCGTGGCGTACTCCGGGTAATTCGCGACGAACTCGCTCCGGCGCGCCTCCCCCGTTCGGTTCATGAAGACGTCCCCCCTGGCTCGGCCCAGTCTCGCACAACTCCGCCCCCCGGGACGGCGCCGGAGGCCGGTCAGCGCAGCGCCGCCAGCAGGACCCCGGCCGCCACCGCCGATCCGATGACCCCGGCGACGTTGGGCGCCATGGCGTGCATCAGCACGAAGTTGGTGGGGTCCTCGCGGCTGGCCACGAGCTGGGCGACGCGCGCGGAGTCCGGCACCGCGGAGACTCCGGCCGCGCCGATCACCGGATTCACCTTGTCGTGGGAAAACAGGTTCATCAGCTTGGCGAAGAGGACGCCGCCGGCCGTCGCGAGCGCGAACGAGGCGGCGCCCAGGACGAAGATCTTGATCGACGCCGGGGCCAGGAAGCGGGTGGCGTCGGTCGATGCGCCCACGGTCAGTCCGAGCAGGATCGTGATGGCGTCGAGGAAGGCGCTGCGCGCGGTCTGGGCGAGCCGCTCGGTGACGCCGGATTCCTTGAGCAGGTTGCCGAAGAAGAGCATCCCGAGCAGGGTGACGGAGCCGGGCGCGATGAAGGCGCACAGCAGGAAGGCGACCACGGGGAAGAGGATGCGCATCCGGCGCGACACGGGCCGGTTCGGACGCATCCGGATCCTGCGCTCCGCGCGGGTCGTCAGCAGGCGGATGATCGGGGGCTGGATCACCGGCACCAGCGCCATGTAGGAGTACGCGGCGATCGCGATCGCGCCGAGCTGCGCGGGAGCGAGCTTCGAGGCGAGGAAGATGGCCGTCGGACCGTCGGCGCCCCCGATGATGCCGATGGCTCCGGCCTGGGCGGGCGAGAAGCCGAACAGCAGCGCGGACCAGAGAGCGCCGAAGATTCCCACCTGTGCCGCCGCGCCGAGCAGTACCAGGCGCGGGTTCGAGAGCATGCAGGAGAAGTCGGTCATCGCCCCGATGCCGAGGAAGATCAGCGGCGGATACCAGCCCCGAGTCACACCCTGATAGAGGATCGAGAGCACGCTGCCGTCCTCGTAGATGCCGATGCCCAGTCCGCGCGCGAACGGGATGTTGCCGATCAGGATGCCGAAGCCGATCGGCACCAGGAGCAGTGGCTCGTACTCCTTGTGCACCGCGAGGTAGAGAAAGGTGACTCCGACCGCGAGCATCGCCAGGTTGCCCCAGGTGAGGTTCCCGAAGGCGCCGGCGTCGAGAAACTGGAGCAGGGTCTGCACGTCGGACCGGGGAGCGAGGCCGGGAGGTCAGGAGTAGTGGAGGAGCGGTTGTCCTTCCAGCACGGCGTCCCCGGGGGCGACCAGCACCTCGTCGACCCGCCCGGCGGCCGGCGCCACGATCGAAGTCTTCATCTTCATCGCCTCGATGACGAACAGCTCCTGGTTGGCGGCGACGGAGTCGCCCGGCCGGCAACGGGCCTCGAGGACGGTGCCGGCGACCGGGGAAGCCACGGCGCGGCGGTCCCCGGGCTCCGCGGCGACCGGCGGGGGGACCGGGACGACGGGATGACCTGCCGCGACCGACGGCCGCGGCATGGAAACCGGGAGGGGAGCGGCGGCGGGAAAGCCGGCGCCGGCGTCGAGCACCTCGACGTCGACCTCGTAGGCCACTCCGGCGACGGTGATCTTCAGCTTCATGGCGCCTCCAGAGCGTCCGTTCTCAGCGCCGGACCGGGTGCGGAACGACGACGTGCGACCCTTGCAGGACCGCCCGCCCGGTCGTCGACCAGGCGCCCGCGGGGGAGCTCCCCGGGCCGAGTCGGCGGACGGCGCGGATGCGGTGACGGCCGACGACGACAGTGGCCGCCGCGGCGGCGAGCAGCACCAGCGTCGTGGTGTCGATCGTCGGGGGCCGGTCGAACGCCGCGGCGTCGGCCTTGCGCTCCGTCGCCAGCCAGCGTTCGTCGAGCCGGCGCATCAGCGAGATCGCGACGATCACCAGCCCGAGGGCGAGGAAGACGATTCCCATCCCGACGAGGGTGATCTCGGGGCCGAAGTCGGCGGCGTCGGGATGCACGGTTCCGCTCCTTCCTCACATCGGGATCAGGCCGTGCTTCTTGTGCGGACGCAGCTCCCGCTTGCTGCGCAGCACCTCGAGCGCGCTCGCCAGGTAGACGCGGGTCTCGGCGGGCTCGATGATGTCGTCGATCAGTCCGCGGGCGGCGGCGACCCGGGGGTTGGAGAATGCGGCGCGGTACTCCGCGGCGCGGCGCGCCAGCTCGGCGGCGGGGTCCTCGGCGGCTTCGAGCTCACGCCGCTCGAGCACCCGGACGGCGCCTTCGGCTCCCATCACCGCGATCTCCGCGCCCGGCCAGGCGCAGGCGCGGTCGGCCCCCATCGCCCGCGCACACATCGCGAGGTAGGCGCCGCCGTAGGCCTTGCGCACCACCACGGTGAGCTTGGGCACCGTGGACGCGGCGTAGGCGAAGAGCATCTTGGCGCCGTGCCGGATGATGCCTCCCAGCTCTTGGCGCACGCCGGGCAGGAAGCCCGGCACGTCGACGAAGGTGATCAGGGGGATGTTGAAGGCGTTGCAGAAGCGGATGAACTTCGCGGCCTTGTCCGAGGCGTCGATGTCGAGGGCGCCGGCCCGCTGGCAGGGCTGGTTGCCGACCACGCCCACCGTGCGTCCCATCAGGCGGCCGAATCCCACCACCAGGTTGGGCGCGAAGTCGGCCTGCACCTCGAGGAAGTCCGCCCGGTCGACGGCTCTGGCGACGACGTCCCGCATGTCGTAGGGCTGGCTCGGGTCCTCGGGGACGATCCCCTCGAAACCGTCGTCGGAGAACACCGCCTCGTCGTGGAGCTCCGCCACGAAGGGAGGCTCCTCGGTGTTGTTGGCGGGCAGGAAAGCGAGCAGCCGGCGCACCAGGTCGAGGGCGTCGGCGTCGTTGGCGGCGACGAAGTGGACGACGCCGGAGTAGTGGGCGTGGCTCTCGACGCCGCCCAGCTGCTCGGCGGTCACCTCTTCCCCGGTCACCTCGCGGATGACCGCCGGGCCGGTGAGGTAGAGCTGTCCCTCGCTTCGGACCTGGATGATGAAGTCGGTCAGCGCCGGCGAGTAGGCGGCGCCGCCGGCGCAGGGACCGGCGATGACGCTGATCTGGGGGACGACGCCCGAGAGCAGGACGTTGCGATAGAAGATCCGGCCATAGCCGTCGAGGGAATCGACCCCCTCCTGGATCCTGGCGCCCGCGCCGTCGTTGACGAACAGGAAGGGGTGGCCGGTGCGCAGCGCCTCGTCCATGAGGTCGCTGATCTTGCGCGCGCCCGCGCCACCGATCGAGCCGCCGGCGACGGTGAAGTCCTGGCTGACCGCGTAGAGCGGGCGCCCGCGGACGCTCCCGACGCCGGTGACCACGCCCTCCGCCGGAAGCTCGCGCCCGGCGAGGTCCGGGTGGTCGCAGCGGTGCTGGACGAAGAGGTTCCATTCCTGGAAGGTGTTGTCGTCGAACAGCAGGGCGAGGCGCTCCCTGGCGGTCAGCTTGCCCGCATCGTGCTGGCGCCGGACACGCTCCTCGCCGCCCCCGAGGTAGATGCGGGAGCGATCTTCGCGCAGTCGCTGGACGGTCTCGTCGGACATCGGGTCGCTCGGCGGACGGGGCCGCCGACTGTTCGTCAGGCTAGAGCCGCGCCGGATCCGGTGCACCGTGCGGCCGGGTAGGTGGCCCTCCTTCCCGGCCCGGGGTGATAGAAGGGCCGGCATGAGAATACTCGAGATCCGCTTCGGTTCCCACCGCCGGTTCCGGTGGACCGGGTTCGCCACCGGGCGCCGGAGCGTCGTCACGGCGACGGTGGCGTTGCTCGCAGCGACGCTCGCGGCCGCGGGCGGCGCCGCCTCGGCGCCGGCCGCCGCGCCCGTGGCGCTGCACCCCGACCGCGTCTTCGACGGCACGGCGGTGCATGCCGGCTGGACGGTGGTCGTCGAAGGGGGCAAGATCGCGGCAGCGGGTCCCGCCGGGTCGGTCGCGGTCCCGGCCGGCGCCCGCGTGCTCGATCTGCCGGGGACGACCCTGCTGCCCGGGCTCATCGAGGGCCACGCCCACGTCTTGCTGCACCCCTACGACGAGACTCCCTGGAACGACCAGGTCCTCCGGGAGTCGCTCGCCGAGCGCGTGGCGCGCGCCACCGTGCACCTGCGCAAGACGCTCGAGGCCGGGTTCACGACACTGCGCGACCTCGGCACCGAGGGCGCCGGCTACGCCGATGTCGGGCTGAAGCACGCGGTCGAGCAGGGGATCGTGCCCGGCCCGCGCATGCGCGTGGCGACCCGCGCCATCGTGGCGACCGGGAGCTACGGGCCGAAGGGGTTCGCGCCGTCCTTCCGGGTGCCGCTCGGTGCCGAGGAGGCCGACGGCCCCGACCTCGTGCGCGTGGCGCGCGACCAGATCGGCCACGGCGCGGACTGGGTCAAGGTCTACGCCGACTACCGGTGGGGACCGGACGGCGAGGCGCGGCCGACCTTCTCGACCGAGGAGATCCGCACGGTCGTCGAGACCGCGGCTTCGTCCGGACGTCCCGTGGCGGCCCACGCGGTGACCTCGGAGGCGATCCGGCGCGCCGTCGCGGCGGGAGTGACCACCATCGAGCACGCCGATCTGGCCACGCCCGACGTCTTCGCCGAGATGGCGCGCAAGGGCGTCTACCTCTGCCCGACCGTCGCCGCCTCCGAGGCGATCGCGCGCTACCGGGGCTGGAACGGTGAGTCCCCCGAGCCCGACTCCCTGGTCGCCAAGCGCACCTCGTTCCGGGCCGCTCTGGCCGCCGGAGTGAAGATCTGCGCGGGAGGCGACGTGGGCGTCTTCGCCCACGGCGACAACGCCCGCGAGCTGGAGCTGATGGCGAAGTGGGGGATGGCTCCGATCGACGTCCTGCGCGCCGCCACCACGACCAACGCCGCGATGCTGGGCATGGCGGACCGGATCGGCGCGGTGCGGCCCGGGATGATCGCCGACCTGGTCGTGGTCGGCGGCGACCCGACGCAGGACGTCACCGCCCTGCGCCACGTCCGCCTCGTGATCCAGAGCGGGCGGGTGGTGGTCTCCGAGGGCCATCTCGTACCGCCCGAGTGACTCCCACGCACGCCAAGTCGGGTATCCTGGCGGTCATGAACTCCGCTCCCGGGGCTCCCTCCCGTCCGCCGCGGGCCGGGCGCAGCCCATTCGTCGCCGCGGCCCTCCTCGCACCCCTTCTCTTCGTCGCTCCGCTCGTCGCGCAGCCTCCCGACGGACCGCTGGAGAAGCCGGCAGGTCCGCCGGCACCGCGTTCCGAGCTGCCCACCGCGACCTCGCCGGGACGGGTCTCCGTCTACGGTTCCTTCACCCTGGTCCAGGTCAACGTCGACGGCACCGGCAGGAACATCGTCGGCGACGCCGCCAACGAGCCCTCGATCGCCGTGTCGCGTCTCGACCACCGCAAGATCGCGGTGGGCTGGCGTCAGTTCGACTCGATCTCGAGCAACTTCCGGCAGGCGGGCGTGAACGTCTCGCTCGACGGCGGTCGCACCTGGCAGGCGGCGACCGTGCTGGGACCGGGCGTCTTCGGCTCGGATCCGGTGCTCGTCGCGGCGGCGGACGGCACGATGATCTACTCCAGCCTCCACACCACGACCGGCAACGACTTCGACACCTCGGTCTTCCGCTCGCTCGACGACCTGGCGAGCTGGGAGCCGGACGTCTACTCCTACGGCGGCGACAAGCAGTGGCTCGCCGTCGACACCCGCCAGGGACAGGGACGCGGTCACGTCTACCAGGCGTGGGACACCTACACCTGCGGCGCCCCCTGCGGCTTCCACCTCTTCGACCGCTCGGTGGACGAGGGCGAGACCTGGCAGCCGCCGGTGCCGCTGGCGAGCAATCCCGTACTGGGGGACCCTGGCGATCGCGCCCGACGGCGGGCTCTGGGTGGCGGGGACGCCCGACGGCGGCTCGAGCTTCGGCGCCGCCTACTCGAGCAACGCCCACGACCCGGGCGCCAGCCCGACGTTCTCGTACCACTCCTTCAGCCTGGGCGGATCTCTGGTCTACGGCGGCGCGGTGAACCCCGGCGGCCTCGGCGGTCAGGTCTGGATCGGGATCGACCGCTCGGGCGGCCCGCGCAACGGCTGGATCTACGTCCTGGCCAGCGTCGATCCCCCCGGCTCGGATCCCAGCGACGTCATGCTCGTGCGCTCGACCGACGGCGGCAACACCTGGTCGGCGCCGGTGCGGGTCAACGACGATCCGACCAACGACAACGCCTGGCAGTGGTTCGGGACCATGTCGGTCGCGCCCAACGGCCGCATCGACGTGATCTGGAACGACACCCGCAACCACCTCGGGACCGTGATGTCGCAGCCGTACTACTCCTATTCGGACGACGGCGGCGTCACTTGGTCGACCAACGTCGCGTTGGCAAGCGACGCCTTCAACCCGCTGCTCGGCTGGCCGCAACAGAACAAGATCGGCGACTACTCGGGGATCGTCTCCGACCGGGTCGGCGCCGACGCCATCTTCGCCGCCACGTACAACAACGAACAGGACGTCTACTACGTGCGCATCGGCGATCGCGACTGCAACGACAACGGCGTCGGCGACGCGCAGGACATCTCGAGCGGCTTCGACACCGATCTCGACTCCGACGGCATCCCCGACCACTGCGAGTCGGACGCCGACGGCGACGGCGCCGTGGACGCGATCGACAACTGTCCGAACGTCGCGAATCGCGACCAGATCGACAGCGACGACAACGGCGTCGGCGACGCCTGCGAGTCGCTGTTCTCCGACGGCTTCGAGTCCGGCGACACGTCGGCCTGGAACGTCACCGTCCCGTAGGAAGCTCCGGCCTCGATCCGCGGCGCTACTTCGAAGCGGCCAGTCCGTCCAGGACGCCCTGGATCCGGGCCTTCTGGGCTTCGGGCGCCGCTGCGAGAGCCTTGCGGTACTCCTGGATCGCCTCGGCCGTCTTGCCGGCCTTCGCCAGAGCCTTCGCCCAGGCTGTCGTGGGCGTTCCAGGACTCGGGGTGGCGCTTCTGGTTGTCGCGGAAGGTGGCGATCGCGGCGTCCAGCTTGCCGGCTCCCAACTGTTGATAGCCGTAGGCGTTGAGCTCCGCCTCGCTCGCCTTGGGCAGGGCCTTGGCGAGCAGCGCGTCGGCGGCCGCCGGATCCCCGCTCTTGGCGAGCAGCTGCGCCTTGACGTTGTCGTTGGCGAAGTTCTCGTTCATCGAGATCGAGCGGTCCACCCACGCCATCGGCGCGATCGAGGGCGACGTCGTTGTTCAGGCAGTAGTCGGCCGCCTGGTTCCAGGGCTGCCAGAAGAACTGCGCCAGACCGTGCAGATCCTCGTCCAGCCGGGCGACGGTCAGGGCCTTCGTATCCACGGCGACGGTGAACGGGATCCGCAGCTTCTCCCAGGACAGGACGATCCGGACCGAATCGGGAGCCGGATCCTCGAACGTGTAGGTGAGCGCCTCGACCGGGGGACCCGCCTCCGGCGTCGCGCTCACGCGCAGGGCGTCGTCCTTCGCGTCGTAGCTGAAGCTGCCCCAGTTGGCGTCCACCTGGGAGAAGGCGAGGGTCCAGTCGCCCTTCGTGGGGATCATGTGCAGGCCGTAGCTGCCGGCCGGCAGTGGCTGCCCCTGGACGGTGACCGGCGTCGAGAACTCGACCCGGGTGTTCTCGTTGGCGCCGGCGCGCCAGACCTGGTCGTAGGGGACGAGCGCGCCCCAGATCTCGCGCCCCTTGACCAGGGGCCGGCTGTAGTCGATCGAGATCCGGGTGACGCCGATCGTCTGCGCGACCGATGCGGCCTGGCTGGCCCGCGGCAGCGACAGCGGTGGCCACTGGGCCTGGGCCGCGGCGGCGGACAGCAGCGGGACGGCGGCGAGGACGGCGGAAACGGCTCCGACGAGGTGACGGCGAAGGTGGGACGTGCGCATGGTTCCTCCCGGGAAGCGGATGGTCGTGTTGTGGAACTCCTCGATGTACGAAGCGCGGCGGAGGAGGTTCTTCGCCCGCGGCCGGTCCCGCGTGGGTCCCGGCCGCGGTCCGGGAGGGCCGTCTCGCCCGGTTCGTGCGCGTGCGGACCGCGATAGAGTGCCGCCGAACCACCGCAAGAGGAAGGGCGCACGATGATCGGCAGCCGTCTCGGCCCCTACGAGATCTCCGCCCAGATCGGCGAGGGCGGGATGGGTCTGGTCTACAAAGCGAAAGACTTCCATTTGGGGCGTGAGGTCGCGCTCAAGGTCCTGCCCGAAGGGTTCACCCAGGACGCCGAACGGCTCGCCCGATTCGAGCGCGAAGCGAAGCTTCTCGCCAGCCTCAACCACCCCAACATCGCCCAGATCTACGGCCTGGAGACGAGCGGAGCGAGTCCGGCCCTGGTCATGGAGCTGGTCGAAGGGCCGACCCTGGCCGACCGGCTGGCCCAGGGAGGTCTTTCCATAGATGAAAGCCTTTCGATCGCCCGCCAGATCGCCGAGGCCCTGGAAGAGGCACACGAGAAGGGCATCATCCATCGCGACCTCAAGCCTCAAAACGTAAAAGCTTCCATTGAAGGGAAAGTGAAGGTCCTCGACTTCGGTCTGGCCAAGGCGATGGAGCCGGCGGGGGCGGCTTCGGGTGGCGCCGCTTCTGGCGGCGCGGTGGCGGGGCAGCTGACGCACTCGCCGACGTTGACCTCTCCGGCGCTGGGAACGATGCAGGGGGTGATTCTCGGGACCGCGGCGTACATGGCGCCGGAGCAGGCGCGCGGGCTGGGCGTGGACAAGCGGGCGGACCTCTGGGCGCTCGGCGTCATCCTGTTCGAGATGCTCTCCGGCCGCCGGCTGTTCGAGGGCGAGCTGGTCACCGACGTTCTCGCCGGCGTGCTCAAGCAGGAGATCGCCTGGAGCGCGCTGCCGCCGGAGACTCCGCCGGCGCTCCGGCGTCTCCTGCGACGCTGCCTGGAGCGCAAGCCCGAGAACCGGATCCGCGACGCCGGCGACGTGCGCTGGGAGCTGGACGAGATCGCGCGCACCGGAGGCGAAGAAGCAGCGGCGACCGTCGCTCCGTCCGCGGCGGAGGTGGTGGCCCGCCGCGTGCCGGTGTGGCGCTGGCTCGCGGCCGCCGGGCTCGGGCTCGCGCTCGGCCTCGGCGCGGCGTTCGCGCTCGGCTGGCTCGGGCCGCGGCAGGCGCCGGCCAGGTCGGTCAAGTCCTACCTCCTGCCGCCCGAGAAGACCTCGTTCGCCTTCCGGCCCTCGCTCGGTGGCCCGGCGCTCTCGCCGGACGGCACGAAGCTGGTCTTCTCCGCCAGCGACGACTCGGGACGGACGAGCCTCTGGGTGCGCCCGCTCGACTCGACGGGAGCGCGCGAGCTCACCGGCACCGAGGACGCCTCGTATCCCTTCTGGTCTCCCGACAGCCGCTGGGTGGGCTTCTTCGTCCCGGGCAAGCTGCGCAAGATCGACGTCACCGGCGGGCCGCCGGAGACGGTGTGCGACGCGGCGAGCGGTCGGGGCGGGAGTTGGAGCCCGGGAGGAGTGATCGTCTTCTCCCCCCAGGTCTTCAGCGGTCTCCAGCGGGTCTCCGCCGCCGGCGGCACGCCGGTCGCGCTCTCGGAGCTGGACGCCGGACGGAGCCAGACCAGCCAGCGCTGGCCGGTCTTCCTCCCCGACGGCCGCCACTTCCTCTACTGGGCCGGCGTCCCCCTGAACTCCGCCGCGGACCAGGGCGACGGCATCTTCATCGGCTCGATCGACGGCGGCAAGACGGAGTTCCTCCTGCCCACCGACAGCGACGCGCTCTACGCCCCGCCCGGCTATCTGCTCTTCCTGCGCGAGGGGCTGCTGATGGCCCAGGGCTTCGATGCCTCGGAGCGCCGCTTGCGCGGAGACGCGTTCCCGATCGCCGAGCAGGTCGCCAATCCCCAGAACTACCGCCTCGGGGACTTCTCGGTCTCCCAGGAGGGAACCCTGGTCTATCAGACCGGCGAGGCGGGGCTGTCGCAGATCGTCCGGCTGGACGCGAAGGGCTCCGTCGTCGGCGAGGTGGGAGAGCCGGCGTCGATCGACGGCATGCGACTCTCGCCGGACGGCACCCGGCTCGCGATCCAGATCTCGGACGCGCGCTCGAAGAACGTCGACCTCTGGATCGCCGAGCTCTCGCGCAACGTGCTGACGCGATTCACCTTCGAGCCCGGTCTCGAGATCAGCCCGGTGTGGTCTCCCGACGGCTCCCGGATCGCCTACTCGTCCAACAACAACGGGAGGAGCCTCGACGTCTTCGTCAAGGCGGCGAGCGGTGCGGGCGAGCCGAAGGCGCTGGTGAAGTCGGAGATGACGAAGTACCCGAGCGACTGGTCGTCCGACGGCCGCTACCTGGCACTGACCGCGGTCGATCCTCACGGTACGACGAAGTCGGACATCTGGATCGCTCCGGTCGAAGGGGGCGGCGCGCCCTCGAGCTTCCTGGCGACGCCGTTCAACGAGCGCAACGCCGTCTTCTCCCCAGACGGCCGTTGGCTCGCATACCAGTCGGACGCCTCTGGAACGGACCAGGTCTACCTGACGCCGTTCCCCGGTCCGGGCGGCAAGTGGCAGGTCTCCCAGAACGGCGGGCGCCGCGCGGTCTGGAGGCGCGACGGCAGGGCGCTGGATTTCGAGGGTCCCGACGGGACACTCTTCGAAGTCGAGGTGACGGCGAAGGAGGGCGCCATCGAGGTCGGCAACCCCGTGGCGCGGATGAGGCTCGCGCAATTCGTCACCTCGGGGAACTCCGCCGCCTACGAGCTGGAGACCGGCGGTCGCGGCGTCCTGGCGATCCGGCAGGTCGAGAACTCCTCGATGCCGCTCACCCTGGTGACGAACTGGACCGCGGCGCTGAAGAGATAGCCTCCACGCGGCGCGCGATGCCTTCGATAGACTCCGCTCGCGGAGCCGGCGGCGCGAGCTCGTCGAAGGCACGATGGGCCGGCTCCGCGACCCACGAACCTAGCCGGAGATTCCGATGAGCGAGATTTGTGAGCAGGTCCTCGAGCGCTTCCTGCGCTACGTGAAGTTCGACACCCAGTCGGTGGAGGAGTCCGAGAGCTACCCGAGCACCGCCAAGCAGCTCGACCTGCTGCGCGCCCTGGTCGAGGAGCTGCGCTCGGTCGGTCTCGCCGACGCCGCGATCGACGAGTGGGGCTACGTCACGGCGACGATCCCGGCGACGACGAAGAAGACCGGCGTGCCGGTGATCGGTCTGATCGCCCACGTGGACACCTCGCCCGAGATGCCCGGGGCGGGGGTGAAGCCGATCGTTCACCGCGGCTACGACGGGAAGGACCTCGTGCTTCCGGACGATCCGACCGCGGTGCTCCGCTTCGCCGACAACCCGGCACTGGCCGAGCAGAAGGGCAACGACATCGTCACCGCGTCGGGCACGACGCTCCTGGGCGCCGACAACAAGGCGGGCGTGGCCGAGATCGTCACCGCCGCCGCCCACCTCGTCGCCCATCCGGAGATCCCGCACGGCGCGATCCGGATCGCGTTCACCCCCGACGAGGAGGTCGGCCGCGGCACCGAGCACTTCGACGTCGCCCGGTTCGGCGCCTCCTGTGCCTACACGCTCGACGGCGAGACCCTGGGCGAGCTGCAGATGGAGAGCTTCTCGGCCGACACGATGTTCGTGGTGTTCCAGGGCTTCAACACCCATCCGGGCTTCGGCAAGGGCCGCCTGATCAACTCGATCAAGATCGCGGCGGACTTCATCGCGCGCCTGCCGAAGGACGCGATGTCGCCGGAGACCACCGACGGGCACGAAGGCTACGTCCATCCCTACGTCCTGGACGCCAGCGTCGAGCGCACCTCGGTCAAGCTCCTGATCCGCGACTTCGTGACCTCGGAGCTGGCCGCCAAGGAGTCGCTGCTCGAGGATCTCGCGCGCCGCACGGTCGCCGACTGGCCCGGCGCGTCGGTCGAGACCCGGGTCGAGACGAGCTACCGCAACATGCGCGAGGTGCTCGACCGCAATCCGGAGGTCGTGGAGAACGCGCGCGAGGCGATCCGGCGCACCGGCATCGAGCTGCGCGAGCATCCGATCCGCGGCGGCACGGACGGCTCGCGGCTCTCGTTCATGAACCTGCCGACGCCCAACCTCTTCGCCGGCGAGCACAACTTCCACTCGCGGTTGGAGTGGGTCTCGGTCGAGGACATGGAGAAGGCGGTCGAGGTGATCGTCCACCTCGCGCAGGTGTGGGAAGAACGGGCCTCGGCCTGAGCCTCGAGTCGTCGCCGGTGGCCGGCCCTCGCGGCCACTCCTCGGGATGCCGAGCGGCGGCTCGTTCGATCGTGTAAAGTGCGGGGGCGACTGTGGGAGAGAACGTGACGGAGAGATCGAAGACCGTGGCTTCGCCGAACCTGCGCCAGCTCGTCGCTCCATTCGCCCGGCCCAAGCGGGGCCGGGCGGTCCTGCAGCTGGTCGACACCCTGATTCCGTTCGTACTCTGCTGGAGCCTGATGGCGGTCAGCGTGGTCCGGGGGTGGGGCTACGGTTGGACGCTGCTGCTGGCGTTGCCGACCGCGAGCCTCTACGTGAGGCTGTTCATCATCCAGCACGACTGCGGCCACGGCTCCTTCTTCGCCGACCGCAGGCTCGACCACATGGTCGGAGCCGCCCTCGGGCTGGTGACGCTCTTCCCCTACGGCTATTGGAAGAAGACCCACGCGATCCATCACGCGACGTCGGGCAACCTCGACCGCCGGGAGTTCGGCGACGTCGAGACGCTGACCCTGCGCGAGTACCGTCAACGATCGCGCCTGGGCCGGTTCGGCTACCGCCTCTATCGCAGCGCGCCCGTCCTGCTCGTGGTCGGTCCCCTCTACCAGTTCGTGGTCAAGCACCGCTTCCCCTTCGACATCCCGTTCGCCTGGAAGAGGGAGTGGGCGAGCGTGCTGTGGAACAACCTGGCGCTGGGCCTCGCCATCTGGGTGCTCGACGCGGCGATCGGATGGCGCGCGCTGGTTCTGGTCCAGCTCCCCGTGCTGGTCATCGCGGGAGCGGCCGGCGTCTGGCTCTTCTACGTCCAGCACCAGTTCGAGGAGGCCTACTGGGAGCGGCAGGAGCGCTGGGACGCCGACGAGGCCGCGATCCGGGGCAGCTCCTTCCTCGATCTGCCGCTCTGGCTGCACTGGCTGACCGGGAACATCGGCTACCACCACATCCACCACCTGGCGGCCAAGGTGCCGAACTACCGCCTGCGCGAGTGCTTCGAATCCAATCCGCTGTTGCAGCGCGCGCCGCGCCTGACGATCTGGTCGAGCCTGCGCTGCGCCCGCCTCAAGCTGTGGGACGAGGAGAGCCGGCGCCTGATCCCGTTCCCCCGCCGCGGCGAGCTGCGCAACGCGGCGTGACGGCGACCGCCCGCGCCGCACCGAAGGCAGGACCTTTCAGCTCGAGATCCAGGACAAAGACACAGAAACAGAAACAGACTTTCCCGTAGGGGGAAGGGGGTGGGGCCTACGTTGCGGCTGCCGGCAGGCACGCGTGGCCGGTCGGCGCCCGCCTTTGCCATCTATGGAAGTCTCTGTCGTGCGGGGTCGCGGCGCTGGCCCCCGCGCCCCCCGCCGCCGGCAGGCACGGCTACTTCGCGGAGTCGGTGCTCGCTTTTGCCTCGGCGGCGGCGAGCCAGCCTCGGCGCAGGAGCTCGGCGGGTACGCTCGACAGATAGGGCTTGAGGTCCACGACCGGGGAGCCGTCGAGCATGTCGACGCCCCGGACGCGCAGGACGTTGTCTTCGCGGCCCAGCAACTCGACCACGGAGAGGGCCAGGGGATTGGGCCGGCGCGGGGAGCGGGTGGCGAAGACGCCGTGCTCGAGAGAGTCGGTGGGGTTGCGGCCGACGAGCTGGAAGCTCTCCGAGCGGTGGAAGATCCAGAGCACGTACAGGTGCGAGAAGCCCTCGATGTCGCGCAGTCCTTCGGCGAACCGGGGCAGCAGCTCGATCCTGCCTTCGGCGACATGGCGGGTTCCCAGCCCGCGCGGCACGTCCTCTCGCGAGCGGAAGGGCGACCGGACCCAGCCGATCGGCTCGAGGACGATCTCGGAAGGGAGCGGCGCGGGATCGGCGGAGTCGTTTTCGGTCATCGTGGCGGCGAGTGTGACACGGACCGGCAGCCCACCGTGGCGCGGCGGCCACGATCCCCGTTATCCTGGCTCGGTGACGGAGACGGCGCCCTCGCAGTGGTCGGCCGGCGAGGAGATCGCGCACAGCGTTTCCCACGGCGTCGGCATCGTGTTGTCGATCGCCGGACTGGCGACGCTGGTGGCGCTCGCGGCCCGGCGCGGCAGCGCCTGGGACGTCACCTCCTGCGCGATCTTCGGCACCACTCTGGTGCTGCTCTACGGCGCCTCGACCGTCTATCACGCGATCCCGATCCGGCGCGCCAAGCGCGTGCTTCGATCACTCGACCACTCCGCGATCTTCCTCGCCATCGCCGGCACCTACACGCCGTTCGTGCTCGGGCCGCTGCGCGGGCCCTGGGGCTGGGCTCTGTTCGGCGTGGTCTGGGGGGGGCCGCGATCGGGATCGTGTTCAAGAGCATGGCCGTCGAGCGTGCGCCGGTGCTCTCGACCGTCCTCTACGCGGTTCTGGGCTGGAGTGTGGTCGTCGCCATCGGCCCGCTGTCGCGCTCGGTCGCGCCGGGCGGCCTCGCCCTGCTCCTCGGTGGCGGGCTCTGCTACTCGGTCGGGATCGCCTTCTACGCCTGGCACCGCTTGCCCTACCACCACTTCGTCTGGCACCTGTTCGTCCTGGCCGGGAGCGTCCTGCACTGGTTCGCGGTGCTGCTCTACGTCCTGCCTCCGAGCGCCTGACCCGGAGGATCGTCGGGGGTGTTTGCCCGATGACCGCGGCTCCCGTAGGGTCGGCGGCATGACTCCGAGCCCGGCTCCGCCCGCGTCCCGCAAGCCCTGGTACCGGAAGCTGCACTGGCAGATCCTCGTCGCCCTCGGCCTCGGCTTGGCCGCCGGGTCGCTCGGCGGCCCGCGCGCCGCCGAGGAGGTGGGGTGGCTGGGAACGTTGTTCGTGACCCTGCTCAAGATGGTCGTGGTGCCGCTCGTCCTGTCCTCGATCGTCACCGGCGTCGCATCGCTCGGCGGCGGCCGTGCGTTCGGCCGCATGTTCACGAAGACCTTCGCCTACTACGTCGTCTCGAGCCTGCTCGCGATCCTCACCGGCCTGACCCTGGCCAACCTGCTCCAACCGGGACGGGGACTCGACATGGTGCACGGCACGCGACAGGCGCTGCCGGAGGGGCTCTCGACGCCCACCAGCGTGCCCGACCTGCTGCTCGGCATGGTGCCGGACAACGTGATCGCCGCGGCGGCCCGCTCCGATCTGCTCGCGATCATCGTTTTCGGGATCCTGTTCGGGATCGCGCTGGGCGGCCTGGACGAGGCGCCGCGGGTCCGCGTCGTGGGCTTCTTCGACGGCTTCTTCCAGGCCATGCTGCGCCTGACCGGATTCGTCCTGGCGCTGGCGCCGATCGGCGTGTTCGGGCTCGTGACCCGCGCGGTGGCGGCGTTCGGGCTGTCCGCGTTCCGGTCGATGGCGCTCTACATGGCGATGGTCGGCTTCGGCCTCGCGATCCACTACTTCGTCTCGCTACCCCTGCTCCTGCGGCTGCTCGGCCGCATCAACGCCTGGGTCCACTATCGCAACGTCGCCGAGCCGATGGCGATCGCCTTCTCGACGAGCTCGTCGGCGGCGACGCTGCCTTCGACGATCGCGGCGGTGGAGCAGAAGTGCGGGGTGTCGCGCCGGGTCTCCTCTTTCGTCCTTCCGATGGGCGCGACGATCAACATGGACGGAACGGCGCTCTACGAGTGCGCCGGCGCCCTGTTCATCGCCCAGGCGCTCGGCATCCAGCTGACGATCGCGCAACAGGCCGTGGTGGTCCTCACCGCGCTGCTGGCCTCGATCGGCGCCGCGGCGGTGCCCTCGGCGGGACTGGTGGTCATCTTCATCGTCCTCGAGGCGATCGGTCTGCGCGGGCCGCAGGTGGACGCGCTCGTGGGCTTCATGCTGGCGGTGGACCGTCCGCTCGACATGGCCCGGACCGCGGTCAACGTGACCAGCGACACCTGCGGCGCCGTGATCATCGCCCGCAGCGAGGGCGAGAAGGACGTCGACACCGTCATCGTCGACTGACGGCCCCGCGCCGACCGCTGCCGTCAGGGCAGCAGGGAGCGGCCGTGGGCGGGGACGACCAGGACCGGGCAGTGGGAGAGGCGGGCGACCTTCTCGGCGACGCTTCCCAGCAGCAGGCGGTCGAGGCCGGTGTGGCCCTGGGTGGCGACGACGATCAGGTCGGCGTCGGTTTCGGCCGCCCGGTTGAGGATCGTCGCGGCGGCCGGGCCGTGCCAGACCGCGGTCTCGATCCGCGCGCCCGGTCCTTCGGCCTTCGCCAGCTCCGCCAGCGCGTCGAGGGCCGCCGGCTCGAGCTCGCGCACGATCGTCGAGGCGGCGCCGAGGCCACCGGGATTCATCGGCAGAGGGACCTCGAGGTCGGGCAGGACGTGGAAGAGCTCGAGGGTGGCTCCGGTCGAGGCCGCGAGCTCGCGGGCGTGGGCGACCGCCGCCTTCGCCGGCGCCGAGAAGTCGACCGGCGCCAGGATGCGCCGGAGCTTGCCGGCCGGGCGACCCTCCCGGGACGGCACCACGAGCGCCGGGCAGGGCGAGCGGCGCAGGATCTCGGAAGCGACGCTGCCCATCAGCAGATGCGCCGGACCGCGCCGGCCGTGCGTACCCATGACCAGGAGGTCGATCTTCTCCGCAGCCGCGAAGTCGGCGACCCCGCGCTCGACCTCCGGCGCGCGCTCGACCCGCTCCTGGATGCGCAGAGCCCGGTCGCGATGCGGCTCGAGCAGGATCGCCATCTCGGACTTCGCGAGCTCGTGGAGGCGCTGGAAGAGGTCCTCCTCGGAGGGGAAGTGGTGCTCCGGATTGAACGGATCGGCGGTGGCGAGCGAGAGCACGTGCAGCAGCACCAGCTCGGCGTCGTGGAGCTCGGCCCAGAGCAGGGCGTGGTTGAGCGCTGCGCGGCCGGCTTCCGAGAAGTCGGTCGGGAAAAGGATCTTCCGGATACTGAGCATGGGCGCCTCCAACGTCGATGTCGGGGCCTGCGGGCGCTTCCAGCGTGGCCCGTGGGTCCGGGGTCTGTCGCCACCCCCCCGGGCAGTCCGGAGGGGCCGACCGCCGCCCGAGCTTACAGCGGCCTTGTAACGGACAGGCACGTCGGACGCCTTTCGAGGAACCCCAAACCCGGAGGTGTGCGATGTCCCGTCTCAAGATCTTCCTCTTCGCTCTCGCCTTGGTCACGACGTCCGCCGTGTCCGCTCAGGCCCAGGCCTACCTGACCGGACACCCCGGCGCCGCGTGCCATCCGACCAACTCGCTCCAGGAGACCTACTACCGTTACGAACGCGGGCAGTTGGTCAACACCGGGACGCGAGCCTTGGACGTCCTCTTCGCCTCCTGTCCGCTCTGGGAGCCGCCGCGGGACAACTACCATGCCGTCGAGATCCGCGCGTACCTGAGGGACAGCCAGCACAGGAACAGCGCCTGCGTGCTCTACGACGGCGACGCTCACCAGGTCGGCTCGCCGCGTCGGGTGACCTTCTACGGAGATGACCTCGGAGAGGCGGACTTTTCCATCTCGCCGCAAGATCCCCAGGGCTTCGGTCTCGACTACACGGTGGAGTGCATCATCTGGTCGGGCGCGCGGATGTCGACGTTCGGCGTGATCTGGGAGCACTGAGAAGCTCGTCGGGTGCTCGCGAGCGCGGCGCCGGCCTCAGGGCCGGACGCCGCGCTCGGCGAGCCAGCTCTCCTGATCCTCGAGCAGACCCCGGGCGCCGTCGAGGCGCAGCCCTTCGACGCGGGCGCCGAGTCCCCCCGGCTCGAAGAAGCGGGTTGCCGAGAGCGCCGTCCCCGAGAGATCGGCGCCGGTCAGGTCGGCGCCGGCGAAGTTGGCGCCCTCGACGTCGGCGTCCACGAGCAGAGCTCCCGCCAGTCGGGCGCCGCGCAGGTCCGACAGCGACAGGTTGGCGGCGCGCAGGTCGCAGCCCGCCAGATCCGCACCGCGCAGATCACAGCTCTTCATCTGCAGGCCGGAGAGGTCGCGTCCGATCGGCCGCCAGCCTGCGAGGTCCGCTCCCAGAATCACCTTGCGCGGCAGGCGCCAGACCGCGAAGTTCTCCGCCGCCCGGAAGCGCGCCAGCTCGGCGGGATCGACCGAGCCGGTGACGAAGCGCTGGTCGCCCGGCCAGGGATCGCCGATCGGGTGGTAGGCGGATTCCCGCTCCCAGTAGCCGGCCCGGTCCTGTTCGAGCAGCTCGATCCGGTGCAGCCACTTGAGGCTCTTGTAGAAGTAGCGCCCCGGGGTGACGGTACGCAGCGGGTAGCCGTGCTCCACCTCGAGCGGACGACCGTCGACGCGGTCGACGAGCCAGGTGTCGGCCAGGGCCGCGTCGATCGCCAGCGACGTGTCGTGGTCGCGATCGGAGTAGGCCTCGAAGCGCACGAAGCGCGCGCCGGACAGGACGTCGCAACGCTCCAGGAGCTCGGCCAGGGGCAGGCCCCCCAGGCGCGTCCCGAACCGGCTCCAGCCGGTCACGCAGTGCAGGTCCGCGACACGCTCGCGATGGGGCAGAGCGGCGAAGGACGCCAGGTCGAGCTCCAGGGGGCGCCCCACGAGGCCGCTCACGACCAGCCGCCAGTGCCGAGAATCGAGCGCGGCGGGCGACGGCCGGGTCTCGCCGACGACCGGGAACTTCGTCGTCCGGGACTGGCCCGGGGGGAGGCGTGGGAGGGGGACGGAATCGGTCATCGGCGTCGTGCCAGACTAGCGTGATTGCACACGGCGAGCGGCGTGGCCTGCTGCTAGGGTACCGGGTCGCGATGCCCACGTTCGCTCCGCGTCCGCGTACCGGCCACAGGTGTCGGTGGTGGCTCTGGCTCGGGCCCAGCTTGCTCCTCGCAGGCTGCGCCAGCAGTCACGTCGAGGCTCGCGCTGGGGCGGCGCCGGCGCCGACCGCCGCTCCGGTCGCCCCGACCGTTCCGGGCGACGGGACGGAGCCGGGCGGAACCGCGCCGCCGGCCACCGGCGAGGGCCGGCCCGACACGGCGCGCGTCGTCTGCCGGGAGGGGAAGCCCGACAACGAGGCGTTGCTCGACGCCACCCGCCGCCGGCTCTGGGAGACGCTGTGCGGCGCCAACCTCTGGTTCGACGGGCTGTTCGGAGAGCACCGCAACGCCGAGTCGGCGCGCGACGTCTCGGGACGCGTCGAGCTCTCCGCCATCGGCTCGCGCATCGAGGGCTACAAGGTCCGGTCGCGCATCGACCTGAACTACCAGCTGCCCAACCTCGAGCACCGGTGGAACGCCTTCCTCGGCCGCGGAAACGACGCCAACGATTTCATCCAGGACCGACGCAAGGGGCTCGGCCTGCGCTCGCAGTTCCTCGACGTCGAGACCGACGAGCGATGGCTGGCCGGCCTCGGCTACTCGTTGCCCGGGAGCTACGAGCGCAGCGTGGACTTCCGGGCGGGGGGCAGCGGCGGCCGCGAGCCGGAGGTCTTCCTCCAGGGCAGGTTCCGGCGCAACTGGATCCTCGACGAGCGCAACCTCGTCCACCTCCGGGAGGCCGCATTCTGGACCAACCGCCAGGGGTTCGGGGTCACGGCGGGCGTCGACTACGACCGCTACCTGCGCCGCGCGCTGCTCGCCCGGTGGGGCACGATCGGAACCTACTCGGAGGACACGCACGGGGTGAACTGGCGCTCGGCGCTGGTTCTCTACAACGACCTGACCGGCCGGCGGGCGATCGCCTACGAGGGATTCGTCCGCGGCGAGACCGACGCGCCGGTGCCGCTGCGCGAGTACGGGACGCGGGTGGTCTACCGCCAGGGTCTGACGCGGCGCTGGCTGTTCGGCGAGATCGTGCTCGGATACAGCTGGCCGCGCCTCCGGCTCGAGGACCGGCGCGGAGGCGCAGCCACCTTCGGCGTCGGCCTCGAGCTCGACTTCGGCCGCGACGAGTGATCTGCGGACCGGGTCAGGGAGTCGTCGACTTCACCGCGAGCAGCCGCAGAGGCTGCTGGAGGAGGTTGACGAGCTCGACCTTGCCGTCCCGGTGGACGCGCAGCTGCGCGGCGGGTAGGACCTCACCGCTGCCGCGGCCGTCGGGGCCGAGGTCGATCTGGAGCACCGTGTACTTGTAGTCCACGGAGCGGGTGGCGTGGAAGATCTCGCGCGGGGAGATCGGCCGCTGCACGAGGAGCAGCAGGTGGCGGCCCGTCTCGTCGTCGAACTCCCGGGCGAATCCGATCGGGTAACCGATGCCCTGGCGGACCTGGAGGATCCCGACCCGCTGGCGGAACAGCGCCCGGTCGAGGGCCCCGGAGCCCTCCTTCTGGACGGCCGCGGCGAAGTCCGCGGCCTCGTCGTCGGTGGTCAGGCGGTCGAGCCGGACGGTGATCGGAACCGACTGGGTGCAGGGCAGAACCAGTCCGTTGTCCACCAGGGTGCCGGTGAGGACCAGGCGGGGGGAGCCCTCCGCCGCGGCCAGCGCCGGCACCAGGAACAGCGCGATCGCGAAGGGAAGGGCGTGGGCGGAAGATCGTCTACCGAGAGTCATCGTGGCCTCCTTTCCCTCCAACCGAGGGAAGTGCAAGGCGCGGACCAGGGGCCCGGTCCGCGCCTGCCGGCCGCGGTCAATCGACGTCCGGGGTGTCGGTGCCGAAGACGTAGCGCTCGAACCAGGGCTTCCAATCGTGCTTCGTCATCTGGTTGAGGATGCCCACGAGGTGCCGGGTCTCGCCCGCCTTGAAGGTGAAGTTCTTGACGTAGGCGCGCATCCACGTGAAGAAGGCCGCGTCGCCCTTCTCCTGGCTGCCGAGCGTCTTGGCCAGCTCCTGGCGCAGAGCGTGGAGGACCAGGGGACCCTTGCCGTAGAGCAGGTAGTAGCGGTTCATTGCGGCATCCGCGTCCCGGCTGGAGAGGTGGTTGGCGAAGAAGATGCTCGTCCCACGGGCCCGCTTGGCGTAGACCTTCCAGTCGGAGAGCTGGCGGTCGAAGTGGAACTTCGCCTGCCGACGATTCGACATCCGCTTCTCGAGACAGATCGCCGAGGTGTAGTCGGCGAAGCTCTCCGAGAGCCAGTTCTCCTCGCTGGTGATCACCTTCGCCACGTGCGGGAACCAGCCGTGGGCGACCTCGTGGGCGACCCTTTCGTTGATCCCGCGGGAGGCCCACGAGTCCATCACCTCGGACTCGGCGTCCAACTGAGCGCGGGCCGGGGTCATGAAGGCCTCCTTGGTGATGAAGATCATCCCCGGCGGAGCCTGCCCCCAGCCCCAGTCGTTCACCTCCACCATCTCGAGCTCGAGGAACGGGTAGGGCGTGTCCAGCCACTTGCCGAGGCAGTCCTCGATCGCGAGCGCGATCTTCGCGACACGCCGCGCTTCGTCCTCCTTGACCGAGGCGTAGGTCGAGACGTGGACCGTGTGGTCGCCCTCCTTCTCGGTCACGCTCGAGTACTTGCCGGCCAGCACGTTGACGCGGTCCATCGGGCCCTGCAGGCGGGTCTCGACGACGACTGCGTTCGGCCCCTTCGCTCGCCGCAGGATCTTCCCCGGGGCGAAGGGGACGAAGGGCGGCGTCGCCTCGACGGTGACGTGGAACGTCGCCCACTCGACGCCGCCGAAGCCCGGCCGCGGGTACCAGCTCCTGGTCCCGAGCCACCAGAAGCTGTCCCCTCCCGGGTGGTCCAGGACGTCCCCTTCGGTGGTCGTCTCGACCTCGACCCGCCCGTGCTCCGGGAGCTGGGACGGCAGGGCCACGAGCAGCCCGCCGGTGGAGCTCCGCACGTAGCGGGCGGGCTGGCCGCCGACCTCGAGCTCGACCAGGCGGTAGGGCCGGATCGCCCCGTGATCGTCGACGAACTCGTCGGTCAGGAAGAGCGGCAGGAGCCTGATTCCGGCGCGGACCGTCTCGTACGTGGTGCGCGCGTTCACCGTCACGTGCTCGCCGTGGTCGTTGTGGACGGCGAGATCGGTGTCGACCGAGGCGAAGCCCATGACCGGAGCCTCCCACCAGGTCCGGTCGATCGGCTGCTCGACGATCTCCTCGGGGACCAGCAGCCCGGCGTAGGGGCGAGCGTCCGATCCGAGCTTGCGGAAGTAGCCGAGGAACTCGGTGCGCGCCGCGGAGCGGGGGTCCACGTCGAGGACCAGATCGTCGCCGGAAGCGTGGAGCAGTGCCCACTCGTAGCCGGGGTCCTCGTTCCACAGGGAGAGCATCATGTCGAGGGCGGGATTTCCGCTCAGCTTCTTGTCCAGGACCTCGGCCAGCCAGCCCGGCAGAGCAGCGCCGGCCGCGGGCGCCGCTGTCGCGTCGAAGCCGGGCAGGCTCCAACCCCAGATGGCCGCTCCCGAGAGCTGTTCGGTGATGGTGAGGACGCCACCCGCGGACGTCGAGTCGAAGTGGCGTCCGTGCTTCAGGTTCCATTCCGCGATGGGCAGCGAGAGCGCGTTCTCGACCCGGTAGGTGAGCGTCACCGGACCGTCCAGCACGAGGCCGCAGGGGTGGCCCTGGGCGGCGAGCACGAGAGCCCGAGACCCGGCCGCGGGCACGAGGTGGGCGCGGCCGACGTCGAGGCTCGAGGGCGCGTCGACCCAGCCCCGGATCTCGGGCTTCTCGAGCGCGTCGAAGAATGCCTGCGGGTCCCCGAACGTGGGTTCCTTCGCGACGTCGGCTCCCCACGAGGGTCCGGCGATCACCAGGCAGAGCACGATTGTCAGCCAAGTTGTCTTCCTGGGCATGAGTGGCGTCCCTCCAGGACGAGAGTTCATGCCCCCATTCTAGGGACAAGCGCTGACAGCAGCTGTCAGTCGCCGGTCTCCGGCCCCTCGCCTCCCGACTCGGTCGGCCGGTCGTCGCCCCGCCGCTCGCCGTCGCGATGCTCCGCCGCGGCGGGAGTCTGGATGGCGACGTCGAGGCGTCCGTCGGCGAGGCCGACCACGACGGTCGAGCCCTCGGGAGCTTCGCCCGCGATCAGGCTGCGCGCGATCCGGCTCTCGACCTCGTGCTGCAGGAAGCGCTTGAGCGGCCGGGCGCCGAAGACCGGGTCGAAGCCCTCGCGGGCGATGAAAGTCCGCGCGGCGTCCGAGACCTCGAGCCGCAGGCCACGGTCGGCCAGGCGGTGCCGGAGGTCGGCGCCGAGCAGGTCGACGATCTGCTCGATCTCGTCGAGCCGCAAGGGCTTGAACAGGACGACGTCGTCGAGTCGGTTGAGGAACTCGGGGCGGAAGTGCGCGCGCAGCTCGCGGGTGATGGCGCCGCGGGCGGACTCGCTGATCTCGCCGCGCTCGTCGATGCCGTCCATCAGGAACTGCGAGCCGATGTTCGAGGTCAGGATGATCACCGTGTTCTTGAAGTCCACCGTCCGCCCCTGCGCGTCGGTCAGCCGACCGTCGTCGAGCAACTGGAGGAGCACGTTGAAGACGTCGTGGTGGGCCTTCTCGACCTCGTCGAAGAGGATCACGCAGTAGGGCTTGCGCCGCACCGCCTCGGTGAGCTGGCCGCCCTCCTCGTAGCCGACGTAGCCCGGCGGCGCGCCGATCAGCCTCGAGACCGTGTGCTTCTCCATGTACTCGGACATGTCGATGCGGATGAGGTTGTCCTCCGAGTCGAAGAGCGTCGCGGCGAGAGCCTTGGCCAGCTCGGTCTTGCCGACGCCGGTAGGTCCGAGGAAGAGGAACGACCCGATCGGCCGGCGCGGATCCTTGATCCCGGATCGCGCCCGGATCACGGCGTCCGCGACCAGCCGGACGGCCTCGTCCTGGCCGACCACCCGACGGTGCAGGATCTCGTCGAGGCGCAGCAGCTTCTCGCGCTCGCCTTCGACCAGACGCGTGACCGGAATCCCGGTCCACCGCGACACGATCTCCGCGATCTCCTGCTCGGTGACCTCCTCGCGCAGAAGTCGCCCTCCCGTCCCCGCGCGGCGTCCGTCCGCGCCCGGGGCGGCGCCGGCTTCGCCGGCGATCTTCGCCTCGGCCTCCCGGACCTGGGTTTCGAGTGTGGGGATCAGCCCGTGGCGGAGCTCGGCGGCCCGGTTGAGGTCGTAGGCGCGCTCGGCTTCCTCGACTTGGGTCCTGGCCTTCTCGAGCTCCTCGCGCAGCTTGCGGACCTCCGCGATCGAGGCGCGCTCCGCCTGCCACTGTTCATTCAATGAAAGCTGTTCTTCCTTGAGATCTGCGAGCTCGCGTCGGAGCTCCTTCAGCCGCTCCTTGGAAGCCTTGTCCTTCTCCTTGGCGAGCGCGGCCTCCTCGATCTCGAGCTGGAGCACCTTCCGGGTGACCTCGTCGAGCTCCTGCGGCATCGAGTCGATCTCGGTGCGGATCATCGCGCAGGACTCGTCGACCAGGTCGATCGCCTTGTCGGGCAGGAAGCGGTCGGAGATGTAGCGGTTCGAGAGCACCGCCGCGGCGACCAGCGCGTTGTCCTGGATGTGCACGCCGTGGTGGACCTCGAAGCGCTCCTTGAGGCCACGCAGGATCGAGATCGTGTCCTCGACCGTGGGCGGTTCGACCATGACCGGCTGGAACCGGCGCTCGAGCGCGGCGTCCTTCTCGATGTGTTTGCGGTACTCGTCGAGGGTGGTGGCTCCGATGCAGTGCAGCTCGCCGCGGGCGAGCATCGGCTTGAGCAGGTTCCCGGCGTCGGTCGAGCCCTCGGTCCGGCCGGCGCCGACGATGTTGTGGAGCTCGTCGATGAACAGCAGGATGTGGCCTTCGCTGCGCCGGATCTCGTTGAGCACCGCCTTGAGCCGCTCCTCGAACTCGCCGCGGAACTTGGCGCCCGCGAGCAGAGCGCCGAGGTCGAGCGAGTAGATGGCGCGGTCCTTGAGCCACTCCGGCACGTCGCCCTTGACGATTCGCTGCGCCAGCCCCTCGACGATCGCCGTCTTGCCGACTCCCGGCTCGCCGATCAGGACCGGGTTGTTCTTGGTCTTGCGCGACAGGATGCGCACGACCCGCCGGATCTCGGCGTCGCGGCCGATGACCGGGTCGAGCTTTCCCCGGCGCGCTTCGGCGACCAGGTCGACGCCGTACTTCTCCAGGGCCTCGTAGGTGGCCTCCGGATCGGCGGAGGTGACGCGCTGATGGCCACGGATCTGGGTCAGCGCCGCCAGCAGGCGGTCGCGCGAAAGTCCGAACTGCTTCAGCGTCCGGGCCGCGAAGCCGGCGGGCTGCTCCTCGAGGAGCGCCAGCAGGACGTGCTCGATCGAGACGTACTCGTCCTTCAGCCGCTTCGCTTCGTCGCCCGCGGCGACCAGGACGCGCTGCAGCCGCGCGGTGACGTAGACCTTGCCGGCCTCGCCGCCTCCCTGCGCGCTCGGCCGGCGCGCGAGGTCGGACTCGAGCGCGGCGCGCAGCGCGGGCAGCTCGACGCCGCAGCGCTCGAGCAGGCGCGCGGCGATCCCGCCCTCCTGGTCGAGCAGAGCGCCGAGCAGGTGCTCGACGTCGACTTCCGGGTGTCCCCGGCGCACGGCCTCGGCCTGCGCGGCGGCGACCGCCTCCTGGGTCTTCTGGGTCAGCTTCGACAGGTCCATGTCAGCGATTCCTCTCCTCGTATTCTTCTTTTCAAGACGAAAGACTCTCAATGATGGGGAGGGAGTGGGGAGCCCGTCGGCGCCTGCCGGCAACGGGACTCACCGCCCGCACCGTGGGAGGAATCCGTTCCCGGAGGGGGTGGCGTCGCTCTCTCGCCACGCCTGCCGATCCCGGTCGCGTGCCCTCCGACCGCGCAGCCCGTCCGGCCTCCGTCCCCATCATTGGGAGCCTTTCGTCTTTTGCCGTTCGCCTTTTGCCTGCTGGTCTTCTCCCGTCCTTCCTCATTGCCGCCGATCGTGACGTTCGCTCGCCTCGCTGGTTCGGATGTTGCGTTCACTTCCTCGGCTGGAAGCCGGAGGCTTCGCGCAGTTGCTCGAAGAGCTCCTTCTCCTTGGCCGAGAGCTTCTCGGGGACCACGATGCGCACCTCCGCGATGAGGTCCCCCGGCTCCGCCTTCTTGCCGCCCGGGAAGCCGCGCCCGCGGACCCGGATGCGGCGGCCCGACGAGGTGCCCGCCGGGATGCGGATCCGCACCCGGCCGTCGAGCGTGGCCAGATCCGTCTCGCCGCCGAGGGCGGCCTCCCAGGGCGTGACCTCGACCGTGGTCAGCAGGTCGCGTCCCTCGAGGCGGAACTGCGAGTGGGGCAGGATCTCCACCTTGAGGTGGAGGTCGCCCGCCGGGCCGCCACCGTGGCCGGCTTCGCCCTTGCCCGGAACGCGGACGGTCTGTCCGGGGCGGATCCCCTTCGGCAGGTTGACCCGGATTCGGCGGCTCGGCCCGTCCGGAGACGCGATCGTCAGCTCGCGCAGGCCGCCGCGGGCGGCCTCCTCGAGCGGGACGCGCATCACGACCTCCTGGTTGGCGCCCGGTCGCGCCCAGCCGCCGCGACCCTCGCCGCTCCAGCTGCCCCAGCCGCCGCCAGGGGCGTGCGCCCGTTCCCGGGCGGCCTGGCCGAACAGCATCTCGAAGAACGACGAGAAGCCCGACCCGCCGGCGCCGAACGGCGTCCCTCCGAGGTCGCCCAGATCGAAGCCGTACTCCTCGTATCCGGGCGGTGGCGCGCCGCCGCTCTGGCGCGCGTTCCAGGCCTGGCCGAACTGGTCGTACTTGGAGCGCTTGTCGGGGTCCTTGAGCACCTCGTAGGCCTCGGCGATCTCCTTGAACCGCGACTCGGCGCCCTCCTCCCGGTTGACGTCGGGATGGAACTTGCGCGCCAGCTTGCGGTAGGCCTTCTGGATCTCCTCGGCGGAAGCCGCCCGTTCGACCCCCAGAGTCCGGTAGTAGTCCTTGTAGTCCAAGCCGCCCCTCCGTCCGCGCTGCGCAGCGAGTGCGCACGGTCACGGAAAACCTGAGCGCAATCTAATCACATCATGCAACAAGGGCCGGACCGCCCGCATTCCCGGGCGGGCGCGGCGGAGCAGGCGGATCCGGGGCGCGGTTCAGTCCCGCTCGCGCGGCGCCGGCAGGAAGTGGATCTTGAGACCGAGCGCGACCAGGAGGAGCACGACGAGGACGAGGAAGACGACCAGGCCCCGTCTCCGGGCGGCGACCTCGCCGAGCGCTGCGATACCGCTCGAGTACGCTTTCTCGGCCTGCTCGAGGCCCTTCTTCTGCTGCGCCGCGAAGGGCCCGTCCGGCGCCGTCGAGAAGGTGTGGACGAGGACCTCGAGCTGGATCTGGTCGTCGACCGCCTGGTCGATGGCGGACTGCGCGGCACGGGTCTCGACGCCGCCGCGGTGAGCGCGCAGCAGGATCCGCTCGGAGCGCGCGGTCACCGACGTGAGTCCCCACATGCCGTCGAGGAACGCCTGGGCGGTGCTCCCACCGATGCTTGCCGCCGCCCCACCGTCCGGGACGGCGTGGCAGTCGCCGCAGCTGCGCACGCGTCCCACGGCCGGCTGGCCGGTGGCCGGGTCCTCGTAGGTGAAGTGGCGCTTGCCGATCCGGAACTTCGCGAACAGGCGGGCGAACTCCGGCCGCGGCGTCTGCTGTCCGTTCTCTTCCACCTGGTTGTGGAAGGGGAGATCGAGGGCGCGGTCGACGAGCCAGTCGAAGCGCCCGTCGGGGTCGAGATCCGTCGGAGCCTGTTTCAACAGTTCCGCCCGGACGGCGGCGAAGTGGGCGCTGACGGCCGCCGGTTCGGCGAACCCGCCGGCCAGGCCCTCGGGCTTCTGGTGACAGAAGGCGCACGGCGTGTCCGGCAACGGACCGAGCATGGCGACGCTCGGCCGGATCACCGCGTGGTTGCCGTGGCAGGTCACGCACTCGGAGAAGGTGTGGATGCCGGTCACCTTCGCCGCGGGCTCCGGGGGATCGTGGCAGGCGGCGCAGGCGCGCGGACCGGCGTCGGCCAGCATCTCATTGTGCTCGGCGAACAGGCGGGACTTCGGACTGGCGCGGAAGAGCTCGGACTCGCGGCCGTGGCACTGGCCACAGACGAAGGCGATCGAGTCCAGTCCCGGCGGCACGGCGCCGTGGTTGCCGTGGCAGTCGTTGCAGGTCGGCGCCGAGAGGTCGCCCTTCTCGAGCAGCGCCTGGGCGTGGACGCTCTGGCGCCAGAGCGCGTACTGGTCGATCGGCAGCGGCGTGCCGTCGTCGCGCTGGTAGCCGGCCATGTGCTCGGCCGAGCCGTGGCAGGCGCGGCAGGTCTCGGCGACATGGGTCGGATACACGGGCGAGGCGGGATCTCCCGGCGCGAGGATCCCGTGGGTGCCGTGGCAGTCCACGCAGGTCGCGACTTTCCGGTCGCCGTGGCGCAGGGCCTGCCCGTGGCGGCTGGTCCAGTACTCCTGCTCCTGGTCGACACGCAGGCCCGGGCGGAAGCGCCGCATGTAGTCCGGATCCGAGTGGCAGCGTCCGCAGAAGTCGGGGATCGCCGTGCGCGCGGGCGCCCCGACGAACGGGTGCGGGCGGAATCCAGGGTCCATGGCGGCGTCCATGTCGTCGGACACCGCCGGATCCGGATTGCCACCGTGGCAGTCCTGACAGGAGAGGCCGGCCTGCCGGTGCACGTCGTGCTCGAACGCGCGCACGATCTGGACGGAGGACTCGTCGACGTTCTCCGCGTTGCCGTGGCAGCTGAGGCACGACGTCGTCGCCGGCGCCGTGTCCGTGGCTGCGGCCCGCGCGCCGGCGACGGGCGCGACTGCGAGCAGCAGGGCGAAGGCCAGCAGCGGTCTCACCGCGGGCCCCCCCGTCGCGTGACGAGACCGAGCAGACCGAGAAGGATCGCGGTCGCCGCGACCACGGCGAACGGCACCAACGAACGGTACGCCTTGGCCGTCATCCCCACGACGTAGACGAGGCCGACGACGCCGACGGCGGAGAACAGGCGGCTGCGCCGCTCCTGGCCGCGCTCGAGGAACGGCACCAGCACGAGCAGGAGGCCGACGACTCCGAACAGCAGGATCGGGATCGCCTCGTACTCGAGTCCGAGGACCTGGCCTCCCGGCACCATCTTCAAGGTCTCGAACATCGACATGAAGTACCACTCCGGTTTGATCCCGGCGTAGGCGGGGGAGAAGGGGTCCGCTTTCTTGCCCAGCTCGGCCGGGATGAACGCGGCCAGCGCCGCCAGCACGCCCAGGGCGAGCACCCAGCCGAACAGGTCGCGCAGGGCGAAGTGCGGGAAGAACGGCATGCTCTCGCGCTTGGCGTCCGGGCGGGCCTGCTTGGGTGGCACGCTCATTCCCTGTACCTGGACGAGCAGGAGATGAACGCCCAGCAGCAGCGTGGTCAGCGCGGGCAGAATGGCGACGTGCCAGCCGAAGAAGCGCGACAACGTGCCGCCGGTCACCCTCTCGCCGCCACGCAGGAAGCGCAGCAGCCAGTGCCCGACGCCGGGCAGCACGCCGGGGATGTCGGTGCCCACCTTGGTCGCGAAGTAGGCGAGCTCGTCCCAGGGCAGCAGGTAGCCGGAGAATCCGAAAGCCAGGATGAGGAAGAAGAGCAGGGCGCCCGTGACCCAGGTCAGCTCTCGCGGCTTGCGATAGGACTTCAGGAAGTAGACGCTGACCAGGTGCAGGAAGGCGAAGAAGACCATCAGGTTCGCCGACCAGACGTGAATCGAGCGAACCAGCCAGCCGAACGGCACCGTGGTCATCACGAACTCCACCGATTCGAAGGCGCCGTCGGCGGAGGGTCGGTAGTAGAGCATCAGGAGGATCCCCGTCCCGACCTGGACGAGGAAGAAGAACAGCGTCATCCCGCCCAGGTAGTAGTAGACCGTGTGCCGATGGACGGGGACCGACTTGTGGAGCGCGAAGTCGCGGACCGCCGTGACCGGGAGGCGGTCCTGGAACCAACGGGAGACTCGCTCGCGTAGGGACATGGTCAGGTTCGCGAGACCACGATCGACTTGGCGGCGGAACCCGAGCGGTCGACCAGGTGGACCTCGAAGGGCGTCAGCGGGCGCGGCGGCGGGCCGCCGACGTTGCGTCCCGTGAGGTCGTACGAGCCGTTGTGGCAGTAGCACCAGATCAGCTTCCGGTCGCGCCGGTACTGGACGATGCAGCTCAGATGGGTGCAGGTCGCGCTGAAGGCGCGGTATTCCGACTCCGACACGCGGACCAGGATCACCGGCTCGGCGCCGAATCGGACGATCTTGTACCCCTTCTCCACGAGCTCGGGATCGTCCGTGGCGCCGGCCTCGACCTGGTTGGTGCTCGCTTCGGGAACGTCGGGCGGGCTGAGGTACCTGGCGACGGGGTACAGGGCCCACGCCAGCATGCCGCCGAGCGAAGTGCCCAGCAGCCAGTTCAGGAAGGCACGCCTCCCGACCCGCGAGCGGTCCGGCTCCAGCAAGATCCTGCGAGTCTAACTCCCGGCGGCTCCGTCGGCGCACCCACCCGTGGCGGGGGATGCGGACCGGCCCGTGGGGTGGGGGCGGGGCGTCGGCCGGAGAAACGAAGAGGGACGCGCCGGAGCGCGTCCCTCGAGATCGCTGTGCTTCAGCCCGCCCGCGCTACGGCGGCGTCAGGCTGAACTTCTCGTAGTTCTTGGCGATGAAGTCCTGCCACTTCTCGGGCACTTCCTCCTGCGGGTAGATCGCCTGGACCGGGCAGGCGTCGATGCAGAGCCCGCAGTCGATGCACTCCTCCGGCTGGATGTAGAGCATCTCCCAGTCCTCGGTCTTACCGTAGATGCAGTCGACCGGACAGACGTCCACGCACGCCGTGTCCTTCACGCCGATGCAGGGCTCGGTGATGATGTGCGGCATTCCGTCTCCGTCCTTTCCGCGACGCTCCGGTCGCTGGTCGGATTCTAGCGGCTGGCCGGAACCCCCTCAACGCCCCGGCAGGGTGGGGCTCGAATCGCCGGTCGGCGGTCTTCGTCGCATCGCGGCAGATCGGTCGCGCCGCCCCGCCCCGGGAGGGGTCGCGCGGCGAGCGGAAAAACGCGAGAATCGCGGCCGAGGTCGGGCTTGCCGCGACGCGGCAAGCCTCTTGACGTTTTTGCCGCACTGCGGTATAAGTGGGGCGTCGGCTGCCGCGTCGCGGCAGCCGTCACCCGGCAGGAGGAACGGCATGGTCCGGCTGATCAAGCGCTACGAGAGCCGCAAGCTCTACGACACGGAGGAGAGTCGCTACGTGTCGCTGGACGAGATGGCGGGCTGGATCCGGGGCGGCCAGGAGGTGGCGGTCGTGGACAACGCGACGGGCACCGACGTCACGGCCCAGACCCTGACCCAGATCATCCTCGACGAGGGTCGCAAGGGCACGACGTTCCTCTCCAGCGAGCTGCTCCACGAGTTGGTGCGCGCCGGGCAGCGTGCGGTCGAGACCGGCGTCGAGCAGGTCCACCAGAAGATGGACCGGTTCGTCCAGGCATCGATCGACCGGCTCGGCCCCGTACGGCGCGCGCGCGAGGAGATGGATCGCCTGCGCAACCGCCTCGAGGAGCTGGAGACCTCGCTGGTCAAGCTCGAAGACGAGCGCACCCGGCCGGCGCAGCGCGCCGTCCGGCGCCGTGCACCGAACCCGACGCCCGCGAGCCGCCGGACCCGGCGGAAGAAAGGAGAACCGCAGTGACCACCCCGAGAAGGAAGACCTCGACCCGCCACGCCCGGCCGACGCGGAGCCGCACCACCGCCCGTCGTCGCAACGCCTCTCCGAAGCTCGTCGTCGAAGCCGGGAGCGCCGCGCTGGCCTCCGGCCGCAACCTCTGGCTCGCCGGCCTCGGCCTGGCCGGCTCGACGCTCGAGACCGCGACCGACGCGTTCGACGTCCTCGTGCGCAAGGGCCGGCAGGAGGAGCCCAAGGCGAGAGCCGCCGCCAACAAGGCGCTGCGCAGCGCGCGCAAGCGGGCCACAGAACTGGTCGCGGACGCGACCCACATCTCCAAGCGCAAGCTCGACGAGGCCCTCGAAGCCCTGGGCGTGGACCATCGCCCGCGGCAGAAGAATCTCTTCCATCGTCTCGGCGATCTGACCGAGGCTCTGCTCTGAGTCGGCGACGCCCGACGGAGGTATCGACATGGCAACCCGCAAGGCAACCCGCAAGACGACCCGCAAGACGACCCGGCGCAAGAAGTCCGCGCCGGACCTCCAGGCCAAGGTGGCGCAGTCGGCGAACCGGATCTGGCTCGCCGGCCTGGGTGCCTTCGCCCTGGCCGAGGAGGAGGGCGGCAAGATGTTCCGGAGCCTGATCAAGAAGGGCGCCGAGTACGAGGAGAAGGGCAAGGACCAGCTCGAGCGCATCCGCGAGCAGGTCGAGTCGCTGGCCGGACTCGCGCGCAACAAGGCCACCCAGGTTGCCGGCAAGGTCGAGAAGGGCGCCGGCAAGGCCTGGGGCAAGGTCGGCGACAACGTGGACGATGCCGTCGGCGCCGCGCTGAGCAAGGTGGGGGTTCCGACCAAGGACGAGATCAACAAGCTGACCCGCCGCATCGAGGACCTGACCCAGCTGGTCGAGAAGCGCGTCGGCAAGGACAAGGTCGCCCAGCGCAGGACCGGCACCCGCAAGACCGGCGCCCGCAAGGCGACCGGCCGCGGCACGACCCGGACCCGGCGCGCTGCCGCCAAGCGCACCGCCGGCTGACGACGACCTTGGCGGGCCGCCGGCGCGACCGCGTCGGCCTCGCGCTCGCAGGCGGGGGTCCGGAGGGAGCGATCTGGGAGATCGGCGCTCTCCGGGCCCTCGACGAGGCGATCGAGGGGCTCGAGTTCAACGATCTCGACGTCTACGTCGGGGTCTCGGCGGGGGCTTTCCTCGCCGCCAACCTGGCCAACGGGCTGACGCCGGCGCAGATGTGCCGGGCGATCGTCAAGCACGAGCCGGGCGAGCACCCGTTCAACCCCGAGATCTTCTTCACGCCGGCGGTCGGCGAGCTCCTGCGACGAGGGCTCTCGGTGCCGCTCCTGATCGGCGAGGCGATCGCCGATTTCGCCGCCAATTCGCATGACCGGACGCTGCTCGACTCGCTGACCCGCCTGGCGCGGGCGCTTCCGGTCGGCGTCTTCAACAACGAGCCGATCCGCCACTATCTGCGGAAGATCTACACGATGAAGGGGCGCACCGACGACTTCCGCAAGCTCCGGCATCCCCTCTACGTCATCGCCTCGGACCTGGACCGCGGCAAGCCGGTCATCTTCGGCTCGCCCGGCTGGGACCACGTGCCCATCTCGCGCGCCATCCAGGCGTCGTCGGCCCTGCCCGGGATCTACCCGCCGGTCGAGATCGACGATCGCCGGATCGTCGACGGCGTGCTGCTGAAGACGCTCCACGCCTCGGTGGCCCTGGACACGGGCGTGCGGCTGTTGCTCTGCGTCAACCCGATCGTGCCCGTGGACGTCTCGCTCGAGGCCACGCGCGGCTCGGGTGGCTCGGGCGGCTGGGACGGCCCGGACGGCCGCGGCGCCGGCGAGAGCTTCGACCTCGAGCGGCGCGGCCTGCCGACCGTGCTCTCGCAGACCTTCCGCACCCTGATCCACTCCCGGCTGCGCGTCGGAATGAAGGCCTACGACACGAAGTACCCGGACGCGGACGTCGTGCTGGTCGAGCCCGGCAGTGACGACTACCGGATGTTCTTCACCAACATCTTCAGCTTCTCGGCGCGGCGCAAGGTCGCGGCCCACGCCTACGTCGCGACCCGCCGCGACCTGCTCGACCGCTACGACGAGCTGGCGCCGCTGTTCGCGCGCCACGGCGCCCGGCTCCGGCGCGAGATCCTGGAGGACGACACCCGCGACCTGTGGGAGGGCGTCGGCCTGCCGCGCGAGGACGGCGCCGCGCCGACCGAGCGCACGCTCGCCCGCCTCGACCGCGCGCTCGACCGCCTCGAGCGCCTCACCCGCGACCCCTAGCTCCGGCGAGCCGGTGCCGGTGCGCAGCGAAGGCGTGTCCAGGGGACACCCAGCAGGCCAGGGTGTCCCCTCGGGGAATCTCCGCCTCGCCAGTCCGCGGATCGAGGTCTGTCATCGGGAGGGAGCCGCGGCCGTACCGGCGGCTGCCGGTGCGCACCGAAGGCGTCTCCAGGGGACACCCAGCAAGCCAGGGTGTCCCCGGCGGAGGCCGTGCCTCGGCGAGCGGGTGCCGGTGCGCACCGAAGGCGTCTCCAGGGGACACCCAGCAAGCCAGGGTGTCCCCTCGGGGAATCTGCCGCCTCGCCGGTCCGCGGACTCGAGGTCTGTCGACGGGAGGGACGGTCGAGGTAGCGCGGCGGCGAACGGCAGGCGCAACGACCGTTCCGCCACCTTCCCCTTCTATGGAAGCTCTTTGCTTTTTGTCTTTGTCTTTGTCCTGACAGAAGAGTCTTTGGTTTTTCTGGACTGCGTGGTGCCGGGTCGGGTAGATTCGGGGCATGACGGGATCGGGAGCTGGATCGGGCGCGGGCGGGGTGGCGACGGCGGGGCGGTTCGCGGGGCGGGTGGAAGACTACGAGCGCGGGCGGCCCGGATATCCGGCCGCGCTCTACGACGCGATCGCGGAGATCGGCGCCCTGGCGCCGGGGAGCGTGGTCGCGGACCTCGGCGCGGGTACCGGGATCTCCTCGGAGCCCCTGCTCGACCGGGGGTACGCGGTCGTCGCGGTCGAGCCCAACGACGAGATGCGGGCGGCGGCCGAGCGCCGGCTGGGCCCGCGCCCGGGATTCGGCGCGCGGCCGGGGAGCGCGGAGGCGACCGGCCTCGCCGATTCGAGCGTCGACCTCGTGCTGGCCGCCCAGGCGTTCCACTGGTTCGACCCCCGGCTGGCGCGGCTCGAGCTGCGGCGGATCCTGAAGCCGGGCGGCGTCGCAGCCGTGGTGTGGAACGCCCGGCGGGCCGCGGGGACCCCGTTCCTCGAAGCCTACGAGGCGCTGCTGCTGGAGTTCGGCACCGACTACCGCGAGGTCGGCCACCGCGGCGTCGCCCCCGAGCGCCTGGCCGCCTTCTTCGGTGGTCCGTTCGAGCGCCGCCGCTTCGACAACCACCAGGACCTCGAGCCCGTCGGGCTCCGCTCCCGCCTGTTGTCGTCGAGCTACGTTCCAGCCGCGGGCCGTCCGCGCCACGACGAGATGCTCGCCGAGCTGGAGCGGATCTTCACGGCGCACCGGCGCCGCGGGACCGTGCGGCTCGAGTACGACGTCGACCTGTACTGCGGCCCGATCGCCTGACCCGGCGGGCTTCCCCCGCTCTGTTCTATCTTCGGGGTGTCGTGAGCCCCAGGGTCACCGATCCGCCCGCATCGCCTCCGGCCGGCGCCGGACCGATCCCGCCACCGCCTCCGATCCGGCCGGGTGAGCGCGGGACTCCGCTGTCTCCGGTGGACGTCGCGTGGCTGCGCATGGACGTCCCGTCCAACCTGATGCACATCCACGGCGTCCTGGTGCTCGAGGGGGAGGCCGACCGCGACGACGTCCAGCGGTTGCTCGGCGAACGGATGTTGCGCATTCCCCGGTTCGCCCAACACGTCGCCGTGGACGACGGCCGCTTCGTGTGGGTGGACGATCCCGAGTTCGAGATCTCCCGGCACGTGGTCGAGGAGCGTTTGCCCGAGCCGGGCGGCGACCGGGAGCTCGCGCTCGCCATCGCGGCCCACCTGAGCCGGCCCTTCGACCGTCGTCATCCGCTCTGGGAGTTCCGTCTCCTGCGCGGCTACGCCGGCTCCGACACCGTCGTCTTCTGCCGCCTCCACCACTCGATCGGCGACGGCGTCGCTCTGATGGTCGTCCTGCTCGCGCTGACCGACCTGACCCGCCACGGTCCGGCCACGGTGGAAGCGGGAACCGACCTCGACGGGCCGCCCCTCAACCCCTTCCTCGAGCTGCTCGGGGCGGGGCCCGGCCTGGCCTTCGAGACCGCGCGGGCGGCCGCGGAGAGCTGGATGCCCGAGACGCTGCGCCTGATGCAGGCGCCGGTGGAGGCCTACGAGCGCGCCAACGTAGTGCTCAGGAGCATCGGGGCCACGGCGGCGCTCGGGCGGTTGGTGGGGCGCTGGAGTGATCCCAAGACGGTGTTCAAGGGCCCGCTCGGTGTCGCCAAGCGGGTGGCTTGGACCGAGTCGATCCCGCTCGACGAGATCAAGAGCGTGTCGAAGGCCCTCGGCGGGACGCTCAACGACCTGCTCAACTCGGCCATGGCCGGCGGCCTCCGGCGCTACTTGCGGCGCGACGGCGAGCCACCGCCCGACCTGGCGTTCCGGGCGGTGATGCCGGTGAACCTGCGTCCGCTCGACGAGATGGCGGCTCTGGGCAACCGCTTCGGATTGATCTTCCTCTCCCTGCCGGTCGGCATCGCCGACCCGGTGCGTCGCTTCGACGAGATGCAGCGGCGTGCGAGCGCCCTGCGCCGCTCGGCCGAGCCGCTCGTCGTGCTCGGCCTGCTCGGGGTCGCCGGGCGCGCACCGGAGGCGGTCCAGCGCCTCCTGGTGCGGATCTTCGGCTCCAAGGCGACGGCGGTGTTCACCAACGTCCCCGGGCCGCGATCCACGCTCTGGTTCGCCGGCCGGGTGCTGCGCGACATCTACTTCTGGGTGCCGCAGGCCGGCCACCTCGGCCTCGGCGTGTCGATCTTCAGCTACGACGGAAGGGTGCGCATGGGCGTCGGCACCGACGCCGGGCTGGTGCCCGACCCGCAGCGCATCGTCGACGGCTTCCACGCCGAGCTCGACGAGCTCGCCACCGCCGCCGCACGTTCCTGAGCCGCCGCCTTCAGCTCTCGGAGGTCGTGGGGGCAGCGGCCGCCGCGATCATCTGGCCGGCGCTGGCGGCGTCGAGGGGGTAGGAGATCAGGTGCCCCTGGACGAACTCGCAGCCGAGAGCCCGCAGGCGCTGGCTCTGCCCGGGCTCCTCGACCCCCTCGGCGATCGTCCGCAGGCCGAGGTGCCGGGCGAGCAGGACGATGGTGCGGATGAGCGCCCCCGCGCCGTTGCCGTCACCCAGCCCGGAGACGAAGCTGCGGTCGATCTTCATCGCCTGGATCGGCAGCCGGTGCAGGTAGGAGAGCGAGGAGTAGCCGGTCCCGAAGTCGTCCAGCCAGAGACCGACCCCCATCCGCTCGATCTCGCGCAGTACCGCGCTCGCCGGTCCGAGGTGATCGACGACCGAGCTCTCGGTGATCTCCAGCTTGAGGCTGGCTGCGTCGAGGCCGGAGTCCGACAGCGCTGCCGCGACCTCGTCGAGGAGCTCGGTGCGCACGAGCTGGCTACCCGCGACGTTGACGCTCACCGCCAGTCTCTCGGCGCCGGGCAGCGTCGAACGCCACTCGCGCAGCTGGAAGCACGCCCGGCGCAGCACCCAGGACCCGAGCGGAACGACCAGCCCGGTCTGCTCGGCCAGCGCGATGAACTCCGCCGGCGTCGCCAGGCGGCCGGGCGCCCGGCGCCAGCGGACGAGCGCCTCGAATCCGAGCAGGCCGCCGCCCGCGACCGCGACGATCGGCTGGTAGTGGAGCTCGAGCTCGTCGCGCTCGAGGGCCCGCCTCAGGTCGTTCTCGAGCTCCAGCCGCGCGAACGCCTGGTCGCGCATGGCGGCGTCGAAGACCTCCGTCCGCTTCCAGCCCAGGTTGCGCGCCCGGATCATCGCGGACTCGGCGTCGCGGATGGCGTCCTCGGCCTCGGTGTAGCCGGACGCCCCGAGGGCGATGCCGATGGCGGCCGAGGTCAGGACCTCCTGGCCGCCGACCTGGAAGGGAGGCGCGAGCGCGGTGTGGATCCGCTCGGCGACGCGCGAGGCGTGGGCGATGTCGTCGACCTTCTCGAGCAGGATGGCGAACTGGCCGAAGTCGAGCCGCGCCAGGGTGTCACGCGGCCGCAGGACGGCGCGGATCCGGTCGGCCGCCTCGAGCAGGAGCTCGCGCCCGGCGGTGCGTCCCAGGGTCTCGTTGACCAGTGACATCCGTTCGAGGTCGATGCCCAGGATCGCAAAGCGGCGGCCTTCCGGGGCCTTCTCGCGTCCGAGGACGGCCTCCAGCCGGTCGACGAAGAGCAGCCGATTGGGCAGGCCGGTCAGGGCGTCGCGGCCCTTGCGATCGGTGACGTCGGACTGCGAGCCGGCGATCCGGTAGGGGTGGCCGAACGCGTCGCGCACCGCGAGGCCGCGCGAGAAGACCCAGAGATAGCTGCCGGAGCGGTGCGCGATCCGGTACTCGCACTCGAAGTGGTCGCTGAACCCGGCCAGGTGGGCGTCGAGCTGGCTGCGGACGTGCTGGGCGTCGTCGGGGTGGATGCGGTCGAGCCACTCGGACGGCCGGTTCGAGATCTCGTCGTCGCGCCAGCCCAGCATCTCCTTCCAGCGCTGCGAGTAGAAGACCTGGTCGGCGGCCAGGTCCCAGTCCCAGATGCCGTCGTTCGAGCCGCTGGCGGCCAGCGCGTAACGCTCCTCGCTCTCCCGCAGCCGGGCGAGCGAGCCGCGCAGCGCCTCGTCGCGCTCCTCGAGCTTGCCCAGCATGCGGTTGAAGGCGCCGCTCAATACCCCGAGCTCGTCCTCGCTGGTGACCGGCACCTGGATCTTCAGGTCGCGGCTCTCGGCGACCCTCCGCGCGGCGTCGGCCAGGCGGGCCACGGGCCGGGAAACGACCTTCTGGAACCGGTAGGCGAGAGCCAGGGCGGCGAGCATGGCGAGGGCGAAGACCGAGGCCACCACGATCCGGAAGCCGCGCCGGTGCTGCTCGAGCGTGTGGAGGTCGGAGCGCAGGTAGATCGTCCCGATGCGCTTCTTGTCGAAGGTGACGGGGCAAAAGACGTCGATGTGCCCGTTCTCGATCACGTGGTCCACGCCCGGCACCATCGTCGGCGGGTCGAAGTTCGACCCGGCCTCGGCGTAACGGGCGAACAGCCGGCCGTCGCGCCCGAACAGGCCTGCCTCCACGATCTCCGGGTCGGCCGAGAGAGCGGCGAGCTTGTCGCGGGCCGCGTCGCGGTCGCCGAAGACCAGCGCCGCCTTCGAGCTCTCGGCCAGCACGTCGCCCTGGGCGGAGAGGTGGTCGAGGACGCGGTCGCGGAAGGTCGAGAGGTCGTAGACGACGAAGGCGAAGGTGGCCATCGCCAAGGCGCTGGCGCTGGTCAGCACCGTCACCAGGACGATCTTCGAGCGCAGCGACGGGTGCCGGAAGGCCGACCCCATCATGGCCCCGCCGGCTCCGCGGACACGGGCGGCGTGACCTTCGCCAGCTCCAGGAGCTCGGAGCTGATCTCGAGGTGGGCACGATCGGCGGCTGCGCGGTTGATCTCGAAGTCGAAGCCGCTGCCGCCCGGGCGTTCGACCAGACGGACGACTCCGCCGAGGCGCACGAAGTCTTCGCGCTCGCTGACGGTCAGGACGCTGCGCTCGCCGAGGAAGCCGAGGAAGTCGAGGACTTCCTTCATCAGGCGCGCCTTCGACCTGCCGACGAAGAGGACGTGACAGGGCCGGTACTCGTCCAGGTTGCGGAACCGCCGGACGACGATCGGGTGCCCGTGGGCCCGTCGGTGGGCGAGCTCGCGGTCGAGCGTGGGTCCGAAGGGATCCTCACCGAGGATTCCCACGACCAGCGGGGCACCGGAGGACGGGAACCGCTCCCGGGGCCACTCGACGAAACGCGCGAGGTCGAAGAGCACGTCGGCGGGACCGGAGGCGGCCGGAACGGGCGGAGGGGCCGGAAGCTGACGTGCCCGCACGGTGGCGGTCAGGGCACATCCGGCCAAAGCGAGCGCAGCGAGCGCCCGCGTCGTTCCTCGTCTCGAGTCTGCCAAGTTCCGGCACCCCTCCCCCGAAAGGAACCATCTGGTCGCGCCGGCCTCCGTTGTCGGCCGACGATGGGCGAAAGCCCGCCGATCATACAACCGGGTGCGGCCGCGGCGGGCTTCGGATCGAGCTCCGGGCGCGAGGGCCCGGGGGGTGGCACGTGCGCTAGCGGCGGCGCCAGAGGGCGAGCACGAGGCCGACGACGAGCAGCGGGACCTGGTAGTACCAAGGACGGCCGAACGAGATCAGGATCGCGGCCCCGATGATGCAAGAGCCCGCGAGCAGAGTGGTCCTCAAGCCCCCGAAGGGGTTCTCCTTGGGCTTCTGCGTCGCGTTCTCGATCAGCCGCAGGCCCTCGGTGATCAGCATCGGCGCCTTGGCCAGGGCCTCGACCAGCTCCGGCGCGTTGCGGAAGCTCTCCTTGGCCAGCCGGAAGGGCGAGAACTGCGCCAGGAAGATCTCGTTGACGTGCTTCTGCGACACCGCCTTGACGTCGAAGCCGGGCTTGAGCATGTGGCCGACGCCCTCGAACGTCACCAGCGCCTTGACCATCAAGACGGTCTCGACCGGGAAGTACATGTCGAAGCGCGCGCCCTGGGCCACCGATTGGAGGATCAGCCGGGCGAGCGGGAACTCGCGGAAGTTGGTGGTCTTGGCCCAGCGGCGGCTGGTCTCCTCGACCTCGCGCCGGAAGCCCGCGGCGTTGCCCTTGGGCCCGGGCTGGGCGACCATGGCGAGGTAGCGGGCGGCGTTCTCGGAATCCCCGGTGACCAGGCAGAAGTAGTAGTACATCAGGGTCCGCTTGAGCTCCTCGGTGAAGCGGCCGACCATTCCCAGGTCGATGAACCCGAGCCTCGCGCCGGGCAGGACGAGCAGGTTGCCCGGGTGCAGGTCGGCGTGGAAGAAGCCGTCGCGGTAGAGCATGCGGATGATCGAGGCGGCGCCGAGGTCGAGCAGCTTGTCGCGCTCGTCGTCGGTCAGCCGGTCGGCCTCGGGAGAGGAGGGCTTGAAGCCGGGCAGGAACTCCATCGTCAGGACGTCGCGGCCGGAGCGCTCGCGGTCGATGCGCGGGAAGACGACGTCGGGCATGTCGCGGAAGTTGGCGGCGAAGGTCTCGGCGTTGTCGGCCTCGCGCCGGAGGTCGAGCTCGCGTTGCGTGTAGTCGGTGAACTCCTTGAGCACCCGCTTCGGCTGGAACCGGGTCAGGAAGGTCTGCAGGAAGCGTCCGAGGAGATTGAGCAGGAAGGTGTCGCGACGCAGGATCTCCCGGTTCCCGGGCTTGACGATCTTGAGCACCACGTCGTCGCCGTCGGTCGTGCGGGCGCGGTGCACCTGGCCGATCGAGGCCGATCCGAGCGGGTTGGGATCGATCCACGAGAACAGCGCGACGACCGGCCGGTCGAGGTCGCGCTCGATGATCTCCTGGACCCGCTCCAGCGGCACGGCCGGCAGCCGGTCGAGCAGGTTCTTGAGCTCGTCGGTGATCTCGTCGGGCAGGATGTCCTCGCGCAACGAGAGCACCTGCCCCAGCTTGATGTAGGTCGGGCCGAGGATCTCGAGCCGGCGCCGGAGCTGGACCGGGAACGCCAGGTCGCGCAGCTCGCGGTCGAGGAACGGTCCGGTGGCCCAGGCCACGCTCCTCGCCAGGCGGAAGAAGCGCGGGAGGGGCGGGCTGCGGTGGCCGCGGACCCAGGAGCGGATGCCGCCGAAGATCAGGCCGAGGACGTGCTTCTGGGTGACGAAGTAACGGCCGACCAGGCTCGGCGGCTTGGTCTCGACCAGCAGGGGGTACTCACCGACGAACTCCCCGGAGCGCCGGGGTTCTGTTGCGGGGGTTTCGGGGGCGGAGGTCTCGGTTTCCATGTCGCCGCCGGTCCCGGGAGCTTAGCAACAGTCCCGCGGCCCGGCGGGATGACGGGCTCAGGGCATCTCGATCGCGCCGGGAGTGCAGGTGGCGCCGCGCGGGGAGCCGTTCTGGTCGGTGGGCGGGCAGTTCGAGGTCGCGGCGCCGTCGAGCGCCGGGTTCGTGGGGGTGATCACCGGCGTCGGTCCGCCGGACCAGCCCAGCGCGCCGATCCCCGGGTCGAGGAAGGTCGTCGAGGCGGAGCAGGGGAGCTCACCCTGGCCGCCGGCGTTCTGCTGCGGCCACTGGAAGGTGAACCCGCCGGAGTGGGTCCGGTTGCAGCTCGTGTTCTCCCAGATGAAGACCTTGGAGTTGTCGGCGACCAGGCTGTTGGCGAGCGAGACGCCGTCGCCGCCGGCAACGGCGCTGGCGAAGGACGCATCGCCGTCGTTGTGGTTGCGCGCGATGGTGACGTTGCGCAGCGACCCGGTGACGCCGCTGGCGATCGACATCCCGGCGCCGAGCCCGGTGTGCGCCGAGTTCTCCGCGACCGTCGAGTTGATCATCGTCAGCGTCTGGCTGCCGGGATTGGTCGCGACGAACAGGCCGCCCTCGCTGCTGGCGACGTTGCCGGCGACGGTCGAGGCGGTGATCGTCAGCTGCAGGCCCTGGAGGTAGAGGCCGCCGGCCTGGGAGTCGGGCCCCGCCGGGCTGGAGTTCCAGAGCACGCTGGTGCGGTCGACGGTCATCGCGCCGACGCCGTTGTTCGAGACGCGGAACATCCCGGCGCCGCGGGCGTTGGCGGCGTTGCGCGAGATCATGGTCCCGCACAGCGTGACCGTCTGGTTGTTGCCGTCCATGTAGACGGCGCCGCCGTTGCCGCCGTTGCCCGGATTGCCGCCGTTGCCGGTCGCGGCGTTGAGGTCGAGCAGGCTGTTGTAGATCGCGAGCGAGTGGTTCGACTGCCCCAGCGCGCCGATCGCGCCCCCCGAGGAGCAGCGGTTGCCCTGGAAGCGGCTGCGCACGATCACGGTCGAGCCTTCGCCGAAGGAGTAGATCGCGCCCCCCGCGACGTCCTGGCCGGTCGCCGGGCCGACGTTGTCGAGGAAGGTGTCGTCGATCACCCGCAGGTGCGCGCCGGTCTCCTTGAACACCGCCGCGCCGCCGTTGTCGATCGTGTTGCCGGGGAGCTGCGCCGTGGAGCCGTCGGCGAGCGTCAGGTACTGCAGAGTGACGACCGGGAAGGGGGTCGTCCCCCAGGGCGGCCGGATGCCGAGGATCCGGGTCGTCCCGCCGCCGGAGAGCGTGATCCGCCGGCCGCCGTCGATCACCAGGTCGGACTCGATCGTCTTCTCCGAGGTGACGACGAGGGTGCGCGGCGCGCTGCCGCACGAGAAGCGGATGCGCCCGTTGTTCGAGGCCAGGGCGGCGTCGAGGGCGGCCTCGGTGCAGCTTCCCGGAGTACCGTCGCCGACGGTGGTGGCGCCGGTCATGTCGACCGGCGCGATGGGCGGCGTGCAGATCGCGCGCGGGTCGATCCCGCCCGGCAGCAGCGACCAGCGCCACGGCGTCCCGCTCTCGAAGGAGTCGGAGAAGAGCAGCGTCTGCGCCCGCAGCCCGGGCGCGCCAGCCAGCAGGCCGAGCAGCGCCAGCCAGCAGACGGAGGCGGTGCGGAACGAGCGACGGGAGTCGGATCGCGACATGACGGAGCTCCGGGCGGAATCGGTTTCCCCCGACTCTAGTCGCCCGACTCGCGGGGGAATGTGACCTGGATCACGAAGGCCGAGGCTCGGCGAACGGGCGTCACCGCAAACCGAAGGCGTCTCCAGGGGACACGCAGCAAGCCAGGCATGTCCCCGGCGGAGGCCGAGCCTCGGCCAGCGGGTGATTCTGCGCACCGAAGGCGTCTCGAGGGGACAAGCAACTTCGTTGCATGTCCCCGGCGGAGGTCGAGCCTCGGCCAGCGGGTGATTCTGCGAACCGAAGGCGTCTCGAGGGGACAAGCAACTTCGTTGCATGTCCCCTAGGGGAATCTGCCGCCTCGCCGGTCCGCGGACTCGAGGTCTGTCTACGGGAGGGACGGTCGAGGCAGCGCGGCGGCGAACGGCAGGCGGAACGACCGTCCTGCCCCCATCCCCTTCTATGGAAGCTTGTGCTTCTTGTCTTTCGTCCTTGTCTTGAACAGAAAGGTCTTTGCTTCTGGTGCGGGGGTGGGATCGTCAGCGGTTTCTGCCGTACTTCTCGTGGCTCGAGACCCAGTCGAGCGAGGAGATCGCCGCGGCCAGGGAGATCTCGCCCGCGAGCACCACCCCGGCGACGATCTCGGCCAGCTTGCGCACGGTGCCGCGCCCCTGGCAGCCGAGCAGCTCGAGGCACTCGCTCTGGGTCGGCAGCCCGGTGCCGCCGCCGTGGGTGGCGACGATCAGCGACGGGATCGTGATCGAGATGTAGAGGTCGCCCTCCGGCGTGACCTCGGTGTAGGCGATGCCGGCCGAGGACTCGGCGACGTTGGCGACGTCCTGCCCCGTGGCGATGAACATCGCGGTGATGCCGTTGGGGGAGTGGGCGCCGTTGTTGTTGGCGCCGGAGAGGAACGCCCCGACGTTGGCCACCTGGGAGTGGTAGTGGACCTGCTCGGGCTCGACCCTCATGTTCTGGATCAGCACCTCGCGCGGGATCGTCGCTTCCGCCACCACCCGCTTGCCGCGGGTCTTCATGATGTTGACCTGGGAGGCCTTCTTGTCGGTGGCGAGGTTCGACTCCAGGTAGAACTTGCGCACGTGCTGCTTGGGCCACTCCTGCTCGAGCAGCCAGGAGCAGGCGGCGAACGTCGCGCGGCCGACCATGTTCTGGCCCGCGGCGTCGCCGGTCGAGAAGTTGAATCTCAGGTAGGCGAACTTGGCGGCCAGGAAGGTGTCGATGTAGAGGAGCTTGGCGATCGAGGAGGTCGTCTCCGCCTGCTCCCGGACGGCCGCGAGGTTGCGCTCGATCCAGAGCGAGAACTCGCGCGCCTCGCGCGCCGAGTCGAAGACGAAGACCGGCGCCCGTTGCATGGCGTCGCCGACCACCGTCGCGGTGACCCCGCCCGAGAGGTTCAGGACCTTCATGCCGCGGCTGTAGGAGGCGACCAGGGTCCCCTCGGTGGTGGCCAGGGGAATCAGGAAGTCGCCCTTGGCGTACTCGCCGTTGACGGTCAGCGGGCCGGCCAGTCCGATCGGGATCTGGGCCACGCCGATGAAGTTCTCGATGTTGCCGCGGGTCGCGCTCGGGTCGAAGGAGTGACGGCCGAGGTGCTCGAACTTCTGCCCCGAGAAGCTCTCGGCGAAGCGCCGGCGACGGTGGGCCCACTCGGGGGTGTGGTCGTTCTCCTTGTCGTACGGGATCTGCGTGCGCTGCGGCTCGTTGACGGAGATCGCGTCGTTGACCTTGAGGGCCAGCTCGCCGAAGGGGCGCGCCTCGAACTCGACCACGATCTCGTGGTTGCCGTCGGCGAGGGTGTCGAAGCCGTCGATCTCGAGGGTGACGATCTTGCGGAGCGGGAACTGCAGCGGCGCGGCCGTGGAGACCGCGCTCGCCTCGACCCTGGGGCCGTTGCCCAGGTCCAGCCGGATCGCCGGCGGTCCGGCCCGGCGGCCGTCGATCGTGACGCCGCCGATGGCGACGACGGTGGCGTCGCCGAGCCGGTTCTTCAGCGCCAGGCGAACGCCGGTGGCGGTGTTCTCCAGGCTGCCGAACGTGTAGAGCTGCTTGAGCAGCAGCGAGGGGATCTTGAGCAGCATCCGCTTCCTCCGAAGGTCGTCTCGGGGGACCCCGGCCGGCTCGCGGGCTTCCCGCCGCGAGCTTACTGCATGGGGGCCGGGGAGGGGCTTCCGGCGCCGCCCGCGGCGGGGGCGGCCCCGGAGCGGTCGAAGACGACGCGGCCGCCGACCACGGTCAGCTCGGTGCGGATCCCGGCCAGGCGTTGCGGCGCGACGGCGAACGGATCCTCGGACAGAAGGACGAAATCCGCCAGGTAGCCGGGAGCCAGGATCCCCTTGTCGTGCTCGGCGAAACCGGCCCAGGCGGCGCCGGCGGTGTAGGCGCGCATCGCCTCGACGACGGTGATCTTCTGCTCGGGCAGCCAGCCGTCCGGGTGGCGGCCGTCGAGCGTGCTGCGGGTGACCGCGGCGGCGACGCCGAGCATGGGGTCGAGCGGCGCGACCGGCCAGTCGGTGCCGAAGGCGACGTGGGCGCCGGAATCGAGCAGCGAGCGGAAGACGTAGCTGTGGCGCACCCGCTCCGGTCCCAGCCGCTTCTCCGCCCAGCGGCCGTCGTCGGCGAGGTGGACGGGCTGCATCGAGGCGACGACTCCGAGGCGCGCGAAGCGCGGCACGTCCTGCGGCCGCAGGTGCTGCGCGTGCTCGACGCGGAAGCGGCGGTCGCGCGGTCCGTCCTCGCGCTCGACGGCCTCGTAGGCGTCGAGCACGAGAGCGTTGGCCTTCTCGCCGATGGCGTGGGTCGAGACCTGGAGCCCGGCGCGGTCGGCGGCGAGGATGCGGCGCTCGTAGGTCCCCGGCGGGAAGAAGTCGTCGGCCTGTAAGCCGGAGGTGTCCGGCTGGTCGGCGTAGGGCTCGAAGAACAGGGCGGTATGCGAGCCCAGCGAGCCGTCGGCGTAGGCCTTGACGCCCTCCAGCCGGAGCCAATCGTCGCCGCGGCCGCCCCAGGCGACGAGGTCGCGCTGCTGCTCCCAGGTCGCGAGCGGGGTGCGCGAGGCGATGCGCACGGTCAACCGGCCCGCGCGGTGTGCCTCGACCATCACCGGCCACTCGTCCCACAGGGTGATGTCCTGGATCGAGGTGACGCCGAGCGACGCGGCGTGTGTCATGGCGGCGTCGAGCGCCTCGCGGATCTCGTCGTCGGTGCGCGGCGGGACGACTCGCGCGACGAGGCCGACGGCGGCGTCCTTGACGATCCCGGTCGGCTCGCCGGCGGCGTCGTGCACGATCAGCCCGCCGTCGGGGTCGGGGGTGTCGCGGGTGATCCCGGCGCGTTCGAGGGCGAGCGTGTTGGCCAGCGCCATGTGGCCGTCGATGCGCTGGATCAGCACCGGGTGGCCCGCGCTCGCGGCGTCGATCCACTGCCGGGTGGGCAGCGGCGAGCCGGGCCAGTTCTCGTGGTCCCAGCGTCCGTCGACGATCCAGCGCCCGGCCGGGAGACGGTCGGCGTACGCGGCCAGCCGGGAGACGAATTCCTCGCGCGACCGGGCGCTCCTGAGGTCGGGCGCGAGCAGCGCGAAGCCGCCCTTGACGAAGTGCGTATGGGCGTCGATGAAGCCGGGGACCAGCCGCTTGCCGCCGGCGTCGAGGACGCGGGTGTCCGGGCCCACGAGCGCGCGCACGTCGGCGTCGGAGCCGACCGCGAGCAGCCGCTCGCCGGCCGCGGCCAAGGCCTCGGCCTCGGGATGCTCGCGATCGCCGGTCCAGATCCGGGCGTGGAGGACGACCAGGTCGGCCTTCGCCGCAGGCGGGTCGGCGGCCGCGAGGCCGCTGCAACCGAGCGTCGCCGACAGGCACAGCGCCGCGAGAGTCTCGGTCCGGAGCCGCTTCCGCCTCTCGGCGGGGGGGCGGGGAACGAAGCTCTGCACGGGGCCGGACAGAGACTTCCAGAGAGGGAAGTGTCGGAGCGCAAACCGGCGCGTCGGCGCCAGCGATGTCCTCCGGCGCGATGTCCTTTCGATCATTGGAAGCCTTTCGTCGCTTCTTCGGGTTCCGTATCCCTGAACCGAAGTGTCTTTGTCTGCTGCAGTTGCGAAAATGCTAGCATTCCTCGGCTTCGGGCTTCGGGTCGGAAAGCGTAGAGGAGCAGGAGCGTACGTCATGGCGAATCTCGTCGTCGTCGGCTTGCAGTGGGGGGACGAGGGCAAGGGCAAGATCGTGGATCTGCTCTGCCCCGCCTTCGACGGCGTGGTGCGTTACGCCGGCGGCCACAACGCGGGCCACACGGTGCGCTTCGACGACCGCCACTTCGCGCTGCGCCTGATCCCCTCCGGCATCCTCCACCCCGGTCTGCCCTGCGTCATGGGCAACGGGATGGTGGTCTCCCCGGAGGCGATGTTCGAGGAGCTGGACCAACTCCACGACGCCGGGGTGGAGACCGCGGACCGGCTCTTCGTCTCGCGGCGCGCCCAGGCGCTGCTGCCGGTGCACGTCGCGCTGGACCAGGCGCGCGAGAGATCGCTCGGCTCGGACAAGGTGGGCACGACCGGGCGCGGCATCGGACCGGCTTACGAGATGAAGGCGGCGCGCTTCGGGATCCGCCTCGGCGAGCTCGCGGCGCCGAATCTCGACCAGCGCCTGCGCGCGCAGCTGGTGCGGGTGGACGCGGAGTTGCGCGCGCTCGGCGGCGAGCCGGTGGCTTCGCCGCAGCAGGTGGCGGACCTGTGCCGCGGTTGGCACGAGCGGCTGGCGCCCTATCTGACGGACACGGAGCACCTGCTCCACGGCTGGATCGCCGCCGGGCGGTCGCTGCTGCTGGAGGGCGCGCAGGGCTCGCTGCTCGACGTGGACCACGGCACGTATCCCTACGTGACCAGCTCGAACCCGACGGCCGGCGGCGCCTCGACCGGCACGGGGATCCCCCCCGGCGCGATCGACGGCGTGCTCGGGATCGTCAAGGCCTACACGACGCGGGTGGGCGGCGGTCCGTTCCCGGGCGAGCTCGAGGACGACGCCGGCGAGCGGCTGCGCCGGCGCGGCAACGAGTTCGGCACGGTGACGGGCCGGCCGCGTCGCTGCGGCTGGTTCGACGCGGTGGCCGCGCGCTATTCGGTGCGCCTGAACGGCTCCGCCGCAGTGGCGCTGACGAAGCTGGACGTGCTGGACTCGCTGGCCGAGATCCCGGTCTGCGTGGGCTACCGGGTGGGCGGCTCGGTGGTGACGGACTTCCCGTCGTGCCTGGAGACGCTGGAGAAGGCGGAGCCGGTCTACGAGGTGTGCAAGGGCTGGCAGCAGGAGACGGTGGGGATCCTGGACTACGAGAATCTGCCCGCGGCGGCGCGCGACTACGTGACGTTCCTGGAGGAGCAGATCGGCTCGCGCGTGGCGCTGATCTCGACCGGCCCGCGTCGCGAGGAGACGATCCTGCGCGAGGGCACCCCCCTGACCTCCTGGCTCGCCGACCGCCGCGAAGCGGTCCTCGCCCAGCGCGGCGCCCCGGGCTGATCCCCGCGGCCGAACCCGGGCGACGGCCCGGCCGAGCCCGAGCCCGCGATGCGAAGCCAGCCCTCGGGGTAGAATCCGCGCTCGGCTGTCGGGCCCTTAGCTCAGTCGGTAGAGCAGCTGGCTTTTAACCAGACGGTCGGGGGTTCGATCCCCTCAGGGCCCACCACCGACCGCACGACGCCCCCGTCGTCTAGCCAGGTCAGGACATCGCCCTTTCAAGGCGGTAACACGGGTTCGAATCCCGTCGGGGGTACCAATAGAATCAGTACGTTACGTAGAAACATCCGGTCGATTCCTCTATACGGGTAGGTCTACGGGTAACTCGGGACGGACCTTTGAGCCGCCGGGGTGGTCGATTTTCCCGAAACCTCCGCTATCCTGAGGTCGTGCCCACGACAGCCGACTCCGTTGAGTCCTCCGTCTCGCTCTCGATCCGGCTCCGGTGCTTCTCGCGCCACGACCGTTCCCGGTGGGTTGCAGTCTGCCCCTCACTGGACTTGGCCAGCCAGGGCGAATCCGAGAAGGAATCCCGGGCGGCGCTTCAGGAGGCCATCGAGCTCTGGTTCGAGTCCTGCCTCGAGCGGGAGACGCTCGAGGCCGCTCTGCGCGATGTCGGATTCCACCTCCGGCGCCGCGGCGAACCGGTTCTCGACGAGGCAAGTCGGGTAACCCTTCGCCGAGGCCCCGCGCGGGCAGTGGAACCGACCGACAGGGGTTCCACCTCGCCGGGCCACTACTTCGAGATCCACAGGGAAGTGCCGGCCTTCATCGCCGCGCAGCTCGTCGATTCCAACGCGGCTGCCCCCGCCCGGTGAGCCTTCGCTGCACCTGGAAGGAGCTGCGGGACGTTTGCAAACGGCTCGGCTGGGCCGAGGGCCGGACGAAGGGCGACCACCTTGCGATGGTCAGAGCCGGCGCCCTCCGACCCGTCATCATCAAGATGGATAACGACCTCGGCGACGACCTACTCGCTTCCTGCTGCCGAACCCTCGGGATCACGCGCAAGACACTCGACGGGCTCTTGAACGAGCTCCGCGGGCACAAGAAGGTGGCGCGGCGGTCGAAGCCCAACTAGAGGAAACCGGGTCCGTCTTGGACCCGATTTTCATCGAAGGTCGGCCGCCAGAAACCCGTTCCGCGCCGGTACAGGTTTTCGGAGGCCTCGAACTAGGTCCCCGTGCGGAACCTATCTCCGGGAGTGTGGGGGCGCCAGAAACCTGTCGCGAGCTACGACAGGTTTTCGGGAGAAACCCCTTCCGACCTAGCAGGGGTTTTCGACAGCCGCCCACCAGGGTTGAGTCCGCCCCCGGCCTTCTGCATCTTGAGCCGCACTTCGCGGCGGAGGCGAAGAAGCGACAGGCTGATGGCCTGACTGCGCCAGGGAAAACGCTTGTGGCAAATGTCCCACATGCGTTGCAGCGTTCCCGCGACCAGGTGGCCGCGGTGGTGGCGAAGCAAGCGACCGGCGTAGCTGCCCCGCGAAGGACAGGCCCGCGCCCAGGCGCCGCGGCGTTAGTCGAGACACGATTCCCCGGCGTGAAGCCGACCTGAGGCAAGTCCCACGACCAGGCCGCAGTCCCACGATCAGCGGCCGGCGGCGCTCGACCGACAATAGACGTCGTGCGGCCTCTTGGGTCATTGCGCTCGCTCGGCACCGATTCTGCCGGTTCCTGAGCGGCATCGGTTGCGGCGGCCTCAGTCTCGCGATCCCACTCCGCGAGCGCTACCAGGGCAGCCGGCGGAAGCTGAAGCCAGGATCCGCACCAGCTCTTGGGCGGCCGTCACCGCCGCACCGCCTGGACCACAAGCTCCCACAGCTCGCCGTCGAGCCCGTGGACCTCTGCACGCCCCTCGCGGCGAAGCCGGCCGAGCACCTCGAGCAGCGATTCGCCATCGACGCCTAGGGACTCGCGCAGCTCGAGCATTGTCCGCGCCCGCTCGCGCAGCAGTTGATCGGCGCGGTGGAGCACTTCACCGGAGACCGGCGGCATCACGTCACCACGACGTAGACCGTGCCGCTCTTGGTCGAACCACCAGACGAAATGACCACCTTGACGCGACTGATTCGCCACGACGATCGGCGCCAGGACAGCAGCCCCGCCGGCAGCGTAGAGAGCCGCAGCGCCCGCCGTCGAATGCGTCGCCTGACGGGGTGCTCTCGTCGCGCTGGCATTGACCGCGGCCTCGGACCAGATCGTCTCCCCGGTGTCCTCGACCGTCACCGCGAACGTGACGCCATCCGCGAAGTCTGTTTTCACGTATCGGATCGCGGAGACCACGCCCGAGAATGCCCCGGTGTAGCCGGTAGCAGCCCCGGAGCCATTCGTCGTTAGCAGCAACCTTGTGTCTGTCGATCATCGAATCACCCCCACCGGAAAAAGACTGCGGCGGCCAGATCACCGCTCAAGTGTGCGCCACCGCCGCAGTCGGGAGCCCCGGGCGCGCAGGGTATCTGTCAGCTCGCCTTGATTCCCATCACCTTGCAGAACGCGGCCTCATGCGCCGCAGCGAAGTCGGCGCGCAGGTTCGCCACGTACCCCAGTTCGAACGTTCCGGTGTAGAGCTCGCGCAGGACTTGGATCTGCAGCCCCTGACGAACGCCCCACAAGAGCTGCGTCCAATCGCCGAGCCAGATCGAGGAGCAGACTGCGCCGCTCGCTCCCTGCTCCTGGTCGATCGGGATCACGCTCGACACGTGAAACGGCAACGCGGCGAGCGCATCGGGACGACGCAGGGCAAACCGTCGCCGTCTTTCAGCCGCTGAATCGTCCCCCAGGTGCGGGGCGCCATGACGGCCGCGCTCGGCATCGGGGCCTTGTCCGTCAAGTTCGCCTCGATTCCCTCGATGATCTTGTCGTACCCACTGAGCGCGGCGCCGTCGGTGTCCATCTCGACCGAATTGACGCCGACCGTCGAATCGAGACCAGTGGGCGCGGGCGCGACGCCGTACAACATCGCGGAGTCGAGCGCCGTGCCGAGACTTCCAGTGAACGCAGCGGCGAGCGCGGTCTCGAGATTGATCGAATCTTGGACCAGCTCGCGCGAGCACTTCACGAGCGCAGTCAGCGTGCGCGGCACGAGCGCAACGGATTCGAAAGTCGGATGCCGAGTCTGCAACGTCAGCGCCGCCCTCGGTGTGCCACACGGCCGTTGGATCGCTCGCCAGTCGCGCGAACGAGCTTCGATCCGTATCGAGTGCGACGGTGCGAACGCCGAGCCGCAAGAGCAGCGACTTCTCGCGCAGTGCGTCGATCAGTTCGCCGAACAGGCGAGTCGGAACCGTGAAACCGCCCGCGGAGTCCGTGCCCTCCGAGAGCGCGCGGCGCTCCAGGTCCGAGCGCGGACCCGTAACGATGGCCCGCAGGAAACCGCCGAGGGTCAGCCCGTCGTGCTCCTCAGTAATCCGGCCATGCGCGCGCAGGTGATCGGCGAAACTCTCAGTCGGCGCGAGCGCACGCGCGAACCCAGGATCGAGAACTGCCGCGCTGCTGGCTGGACGCCGCGCGTCCTCGCGGATCGGATCCTGAGCGGCGAGCTTGGCCCGCTCGAGGCGATCGAGCGTTTCGAGCGCGTCGATCTTCGCCGGTCAGGGCCTCGGCCTCGGAGCACTGCCGGATCCACTTGTCGCGTGCTTCGCCCGCCAGGGGCTTTCCGGCCCTCTCGGCTGCGTCGAAGGCCGTGCGGGCCTCGTCGAGCAGCCGAGCGCGCCGCTGCTTCCGTTCTGTGATCTTCTCGATGTGGGCTCATGTGCGTATCTCCAGGTGGTCGGCGGGATCACCGGGCCTAGAGACACGAAAGGCGCGGACGCTCCGCCGACGGTTGAATTGCAACTCGTCGTCGCGAGCGATTCCCGCGCCGCCATCTGGCGATGCGCTGTCGCTTGGGGATCGCGTCCGGCCGCGGGTTCTGCACCCGCGCCCTTCCGCGTCCTTCCTACGTGACACATTTTGTCATACCCGGGACAGAAATCAACAACGGGCCGAGGGATGGACCAACCAGCCGCCCCCCGGCCCAGGGCGCCCGACGACGGAGATCCCCGGGAGACCCTTTCATGTCCTTCCCGCAAGCCGGAGCCGGCCGGCGGGCGTCAGGCCGAGACCTGCCTCGACCCTGAGCAGGACGCGCGACCTGCCGGCGGGTAGGCCGTGCTCGGCGATCTCCAGGCGCCAAGAGCCTCGCCAGGAGTGCAACCTCGAACACGCTCGACCAGATCGGCAGGAAGCCGGGAGCAGCTCGACCACCCGGGGCCAGAGCGCCCGTTCGGCATCGGACAGCCCGAGGTCGGACGGCGCCTCGAGCGGCAGTTCACCGACGCCGGAGAGGTCGTACCGCAGACGAGCCGGGTTCTTTTGGAACGCCCCCGCCCGCTCCAACTCGCGCGAAGATCGCCTCAGCCTAGCCACGGCCGGGAGTCCTCATTGGTGGACATCTGTTCGGCAGTGCGCAGACGCTTCTTGGTCCCCTCGCTGGCTACTGACCCGGCATATCCCCCTCACGGCTCCTCCCAGAGCGCTCGGCGGACGACTGACTCCGCGGGAGTCACTCACTGCCATCTCACGAGTCGAGTAACTCCGCTCCGAAGAGAGGGGAGTGGGAGTGACTACTCGGAGTCGCTCTCGGGAGTTAGTCGGAATCACTGGGAGGTCACTCATTGAGCAAAACCCAGGGCCTCGAGCCCGGCCGTCGTGAGGTGGTATGGCTGCCGCTGTTTCGCCGGAACCTCCACCCAACCCGCCCGTGCCACTCGGGCTAGGGCATCGCTCGCCGAGGCTGCCCGGATTCCGGCGTAGACGGCGAGCTGCTTCTGACTGGTCGCCTCGGGGTGCTCCCGGAGCGCCCGGAGGAGCCGCAGGTCGTCGGCCCGCCAGGTGGCCTCAGCGGCCTCGACGCGCTCGGCCTCGAGATCCGCGGGTGCGGGTGTCGGGTTCGACGACGCAGGAAGTCAGCGGGAAGCCCAACTCGTCCCGCACCGTCAGCGAGACGCGCCGCCGGCGAAGGTGGACGGCCTCGGTCGCTCGCCGTCCCTGCGCTTCAGGGTCCTGAGACTTAGCGCCACGTCCTCGCTCCCGCGCTCGTCCGAGACTTCGAGGTAGAGGGTCCCGTCCACGTTCCCTCGGAAACTGCTCGATCCCCGCTCTCGTCGTCGTTTCTGGTCGCCGTCCTGCCAGCCGGAGTGATGGGCCAGGATCGCCCCAGCGCCCGGCAGGTGTCGAAGCTGGCGCCGAATCGCCCGCAGGTAGGCGGAGACGGTTTCGCTGGAATCTTCGGAGCCGGAGAGTGACGCCCGCACGGTATCCACTACGAGCAGCCGAATCGGTGGGCGCCCGTCCGCGGTGGTCTCTTCGACCAGGGCCTTGACCGCGGTCTTCCACCGCGATTCCGCCGGGCGACGGGCTCTCTCCCCGCTGGCGGTCGGCGATCGGCGAGAGCGGATCGGCTGCTCGCAGGACGTAGAGGTTCTCGAAGCTGGGCGCCGGCAACCTCGCGCAAGGCACGGAGCCGGAGCCCCAGGGCGTCGCCCTCGAAGGACAGGTAGCCCACGGAGCCGCCACGCACTCGCCGGCCGAGCCAAGGCTTTCCGTCGGCGACGGAGGCCGCCCAGGAGAGCAACAAAAACGTCTTGGAAGCGCCTGACTCGCCCACCAGGACGGAGACGGAATTAGCAGCGACGATGCCCTCGATCACCTCAACCGGAGCCCCGATCATCCAGCCTCCGCCGCTCTCGAAGGTCAGAGCCGGCGGTGTCGGCGGAGTGAGGGTTTCGACGCCCGCGAGGTGGGCGGGATCTTCGCAACTGTCGCGCCCGCACACACAGGACAGTCGGATTCGTCGAGCACGCGCTCCGCACCCTCCCAGGCGTCGGCCGCCTTCACCGGAGCGCTCCCATAGGCTCCGAGCCGAAACGGAGCGCATTTCGAACCTTCTCGGCGATCCACTCATGCGTCCAGCCGGGACGCCCGCCGGCCCACTCCCACAGCAGCGCCGTCGCCTCGGACTCGGAGACTCCAAAGCCGCGAACAATCCGACACGCGGCGTACAGGGTGGCGGCATCCGATCCTGCGCCGATCTCTGGCCGCGGGATCTGCGCGAGATAGCGTCGAGCCCGCTCCACTACATCGCCACTCGGATTTTGGAATCGCGGCGCCACAACAGCTCGAGCCGGTCGGCGCAACCAGCCAACCCAGAATCGCGGCAGTCGGTCGAGCGGTACGCTCCAGTCGCCGGCGCGCAGGTACTCGACGCCCGACGG